>NZ_CP063849.1:0-1200000 GCF_015277775.1 Paludibaculum fermentans | reverse complement strand
CGGCACGGTGGTGTACAAGCTGCTGAATCCGGAACAGAAGATCGAGCGCTTCGATGCCGAGCCCACAGAGGTGGAGGCCGGCCAGGAGGTGAAGCTCACCTGGGCGGCAGTGGGTGTAAAACGCGTGATCCTGGATGGCATCGGGCCGCAGGATGTACGCGGCAGCCTCATCGTGAGGCCGGCGCAGACCACGAAATACCGGCTGATCGCGGGCCTGATCGACAGTTGGGTGGAAGTGAAGGTGAAGCCGCCACAGGTGGCTCCGCCGGTGGACAATCCGGATTCCGGCAATGGCGGCGGCACCGGAGCAGGCGGCGGCGGTTCCACACCCGGCCCGGTCACCGACAATCAGGACAAGCCGCAACCGCCGGCCTCGCATGTCCAGGTCACCCGCTGTGAAATCCAACCGGCCTCAGTGCGGCCTGGACAGATGGCCAAACTGGTTTGGGAGACGCGCGGCGCCGACAGCGTCTGGGTGGAGCCCGATCATCGCCAGTTGCAGTTGAGCGGCTCGATCGACTTCCGGCCGTCGCGCTCATTGTCGGTTCAGATTGTCGCCAAGGCTCGCCAGGCTTCGGCGACGTGTACAGCCTCAGTGACTGTCGAGGCCGGTCAGACGCCGCCGCAGCCCGCGGGCGAGGTATCCATCCAGAGTTTCAATGCGTTCCCGTTCCGGCCGCAAGCCGGCCAGCGCGTGACGCTGAGCTGGCAGGCGGCCAACGCGACGGGCGTTCGGATCGAGCCCGGAGTGGGTTCGTTCCCGCAGGCCAGCGGCCAGACGCAGGTCGTCGTGCAGCAGTCCACGCGCTTCATCCTGACGGCGTTCAATGCGCAGGGGCAGCAGGCCACGCGCGTAGTGGATGTCAACGTGGTACAGGGCGACGTGCCCCCGCAGCCACAGCCGCAGCCGCGCCAGCTCAGCCTGGAAGCTCTGCACCACCACAGCGGCTGGCGTTTCGACCTCCGCAACTTCCATTGGGAAGCGGCCGGCCGCACCAATGTCTGCCGCGGCTTCATCGTGGCCGCCAACGGGACCCTCACGTTCCGGGGCTCCAACAACGACGGCTTCTCGGTGCCCTACTCCGAGGTGGCCGAGGTGTCGGTCAACCCGGATGTGAACATGGGCGGCAGCCGCGTGTTCCTGATCCGCCTGCAATCGGGCAAGAAATACAACTTCCTGACGCGCACGCCGATTGAGCAGGCCGTGGCGGCCATCCGCCAGGCGATCGGGCTGAAGAACTAGCGCCCGGGCGCTGTTATATACTGCCAGCAACGAAACTGTAGAGGATCTGGGACCATGACTCCATTCACGAGAAGAACCATGTTTGCCGGCGCCGCCGCGCTGGCCGCCACGCTGCCCGCTACCCTGGAGGCAGCCGCCGGCGCGGCGCCGGGCATCACCATCGGCGTCGCCACCTACTCGCTGCGCAAGTTTTCCCGCGCACAGGCGATCGAAACGCTGAAGAAGCTGAACGTACAGGCCCTCAGCATCAAGGAATTCCACCTGAAGTACTCCGACACGGCGGAGCAGACCGCCGCCGGAGCCAAGGAGTTCCGAGACGCCGGCTTCCAGATCCTGAGCGGCGGCAACATCGCCCTCACGAAGCCCGACGAGCTGCGCAAGATGTTCGAGTACGGCAAAGCCGCCGGCATGCCGGTGATTGTCTGCGCCCCTTCCCACGAGACCCTGCCCGCCGTCGAGAAGCTGGTGAAGGAGTTCAACATCAAGGCGGCCATCCACAATCACGGCCCCGAGGACAAGCACTTCCCCTCCCCGCAGAGCGTGCTGGCCGCGGTGAAAGGCATGGATCCGCGCATGGGCCTGTGCATCGACATCGGCCACACCACGCGCGCCAAGGCGGATCTCGTCGCCTCCATCAAGGAAGCCGGCCCGCGCCTGTTCGACATGCACGCCAAGGATCTCGTCTTCGAGAACGGCAAGTGGACGCAGGTGGCCGTGGGCGACGGCAACATCCCGATTGTCGAGATGTTCAAGACCCTGCACGCGCTGAAGTACAAGGGCGGCGTGATGCTGGAGTACGAGATCAACGCCGACGATCCCTATCCGGGCATGGAGCGGTCGTTGTCGTATATGCGCGGCGTGCGCGCTGTCCTCGGCGCTTAACGCAGCACGGTCAGCAGGGTGGAGTAGTCGTCGCTCCAGATGCGGGGCGGTTTGCTGCTTTGCATGGCTTGCGGCGGGACCCTAATCGAGGCTCGCCGCCGGCCCGGCCAGCGCCCAGATGCTGGGCCGGACGTCATCCGGCTCGGATCCTGAATCCAGTACAGGCTTGCAGGCAAAGCCCTGATCGGCGGCCAGCACGCGCACCTCGGGCATCAGGTCCAGATAGAGATTCGACAGGTGCAGCGCCAGAATCCCGCCCGGCTTCAAGTGCCGGCGGTAGGTCTTGAAGGCCTCGCGCGTGAGCAGGTGCACGGGGATGGAGTCGCCGGAAAACGCGTCGATCACCAGCAGGTCGAAGTTCTGGTCGGCCTCGTGTTCCAGCAGCAGGCGTCCGTCGCCCACGGCGATGTCGACCCGCGCCGGCGTGTCGCTCAAATAACGGAAGTGCTGTTTGGCGAACTGCACCACCATCGGATTGATCTCATAGAACCGAAATTCGTCTCCGGGCCGGCCATAGGCGGCCAGCGTGCCGGCGCCCAGCCCCACCACACCGACGCGCCGCGCGCCCGGTGTGTGGGTGAACCACTTACCCGGACCGCTGTTGGGCCCGTAATACGCCGTGGGCCGCATACGCCAGCCATCGGCGTTGAACTGCGAGCCGTGCGAGATGGCGCCGTGAATGATGCTGCGGATCGGCGGCCGTCCCTGCTTCCCTTCGGCCTGCTCCACGCGCAGGCTGCCATAGAAATTGCGGCCTGCGTCGATCTCGCGCAGCGGCGTCAGGAACACAGCCAGGGCCGGCGTCGTGACCAGGATCGCGCAGGCCGCAGCCGCGAGGTCCACCGCCAGGTGGCGTCCATAGACGCTGAACAGCATCGCCATCGCCGTGACGCACAGCACCACCGGCAATTCGACATATCCGCGGAAGATCCTGGGTGCGACAAAGGCCACCAGTAGCGAACCCAAGGTGCCGCCCGCGGCCATCACCAGGTAGAACTGCGTGAGGCGCCCCGGCTCCGGCTTCAACGCAGCCAGTTCGCCGTGACAGTAGAAACACGCCAGGAAGCAGCCGATGGTGAAGACGGGGATCCCCACGGCCAGCATGCGTCCGGGTTGCATGTAGACATATGCCGCGGCCATGGCCAGCAGCGCGGCTCCGGCCAGCGGCATGCCCCAGCGGCGCGAATACCACTCGCGTTCAAACACTGCCGTAAAGGTCAGCAAATACAGCAGCAGCGGCACCGTCCACAGGAAGGGCACCGGCGCCACTGACTGGCACAAGTGATTGGTCACGCTCACCAGCACCAGCGACCCCAGCGCGGAGAAGAATAACCACTTCGGCCACAACAGGCCGGGCCGGACGGGCTCCCGCCGCTCCTCGGCCTCGTTGGCAGGACTGCGGCGGATGACGATCACGGCGGACGCGGCCAGCAGCAGCACAACCAGACCGTAGCCCCAGGACCAGTACAGGTTCAGGCGCGTCAACGACAGCCACGGCTCCAGCAGAAACGGGAAACTCAGCAGGGCCAGGGCGCACGACAGATTGGACCACCCGAACAGCTTGTACGCCTGTCCCTTGGGTTCCAATCGCGCGTACCAAGCCTGCATCAGTGGGCTGGTGCTGCTGAGGACAAAGTAAGGAATGCCCACCGCCCGCACCAGCATCCACACGATGCTCCAACTCTGGCCGGACCCGACAGAATCCACCTGGCCAAGGCCCACCGGCAAAGCCCACAGGCTCCCGGCCAGCACCACCAGATGGACCTGCGCCTGCCTTCTTGGAGCCAGGAACCGCGCTAGCCCGTGGGCGTACAAATACCCGCCCAGTAGCGCTCCCTGGTAGAAAACCATGCACACCGCCCACACCGAGGCCGTCCCGCCGAAATACGGCAGAATCTGTTTCGCCAGCAGCGGCTGCACCAGAAACAGGCAGAAGGCGCTGGCGATGACGGATGAGATGAGGAAGGACACTGCTACCTGAGGACACTATCGGCCGCATCGGGCATTCGCATTAGCCGGGCAAGCCAACCGGCTAAACTCGAACGTATGCGTCCTGAGCTCTCCCGGCGGGCCTTCCTCACCGCCGCCGCCCTCTCTGCCTTGCCGCTCGAAGCCGCTGCGAAAACGCTCTGCGGGGTCCCGCTGGAGATCCTCAAGCACGGGCGCAGCCGTCGCCGCTACCTGCGGATCCACGGCGACGAAACCACCGCAGCCGAAGCCCTGCGCGAACACCTCAGGACCGCTCGCGGCACCGGCTTCATCGTGACGAACCCGAAACGCAACATCCTCATCGCCGGCGGACTGCTGGATCCCAATCGCATGTTCTCGCGCGAGGGGGCCGAGCGCAGCTACCGCCGCCTGAATCCCAAGTGGACCGAGGCTGAACTGACGCCCGCGCTCGCCTGGCTCGACCGCGAACGCCCCAAGCTCATCCGCACCCTGCTGCCACCCAAGGGCGGCCTGCTGTTCGCCGTCCACAACAACGCCCGCGGCTATTCGATGGAGGAGGAGATCCCCATCTCACAGCAGACCAGCCTGCCCCGCCGTGATGCGCCGCATGAGTTCTTCCTCACGACGGATCCGGCAGACTACGCCCTGCTCGCCAAGGGTCCCTACAACGTCCTGCTGCAGAACGAACCCAAAGGCGACGACGACGGCTCGCTCTCGCGCCTGTGCGGCCGCCTCGGCGTACGCTATGTGAATCTCGAGGTCGCCATCGGAAAACTGGCCGAGCAAAAAGAAATGATGGCGTGGTTGGAACGGACCTTGCCGGAGTAGTATGCTCTAGCCCATGCGCACTGGCTTGCTCGCGGAATTGGTGGCCGAGTTTATCGGTACAATGATCATCCTGTTGTTCGGCGCCGGCGTGGTCGCCATGGTGGTTTTGTTCGGCACCGGCACCCCGAATGAGGTGGTGAACGGCGGTTACACGAACATTACCCTCGCCTGGGGGCTGGCCGTCACAATGGGCGTATACGTGTCAGGCAAGATCAGCGGAGGCCACCTGAATCCGGCCGTCACCCTGGCCCTGGCCGTGTTCCGCGGCTTCTCGTGGGCCAAGGTCATTCCGTACAGCATCGCCCAGTCACTGGGCGCCATGGCCGGAGCCGCCATCGTCTTCTTCAACTACCGCCTGGCCTTCCTCCAGTTCGATCCCAATCTCGAAAAGACCGCCGGCATCTTCACCACCTTCCCGGCCTTCCCTCAGGCGCTTTCGGCCGGCTTCTTTGACCAGGTGCTGGGCACCGCGCTGCTGCTGTTCCTGATCTTTGCCGTCACCGACGAGCGCAACCAGCCCATCTCCGGCAACCTGACGCCCATCGTCGTCGGCTTGATCGTGGTCGCTATCGGGATGTCGTTCGGCAAGCTCCACGGCTACGCCATCAATCCGGCCCGCGACATCGGCCCCCGCCTCTTCACGGTAATGGCCGGATTCCGCAACAACGGGCTCACCGACAACACCGGAGTCTGGTGGATTCCCATCGTCGCGCCGATGGCCGGCGGACTGGTCGGCGCGGGCTGCTACGACCTGCTCATCCGGCGCTGGCTGCCCCGGGATTAATCCGGACTTCGAAGTCTACCGGGTGAGGGCGGTATCATGGAGGGAGCTGGATCCTTCCATGTTCTTTACACTCACCGAACTTGAACACCACCCAATCCTATTTGAAGTCACCTACGCACCAGGTGAAGTGCAGCTCGGCGAGGAGTTGCAGCAGTTGGGCGGGCTCGAGGTCAGCGGGAAAGCCGAACTGCTCCGCAATACCCTGGGCGAGATTCGCCTGCGCGGCCACGCCAAAGTCATCCTGGAAACCAACTGCGATCTCTGCCTCGATCCGGCTAACCTGCACATTGATAACGACTTCGACCTCTTCTACCGGCCCGTGGAAACAGCCGAAACGAAGGGAGAAATCCACCTGGAAGAAGGCGAAGTCGAAATCTCGTTCTACGAGGGCGACGGTGTGGGCCTGCGGGACGCGTTGCGGGAGTTCATCCTGCTCAGCGTGCCGATGCGGGCGGTCTGCAAGGAAGACTGCAAGGGCCTCTGCCCCAGCTGCGGCCGGAATCGGAACGAAGGCCCCTGCGGCTGCCACGCCAAGCGCACTGATCCGCGCCTGGCGGCTTTGAAGAATATTAGCTGATAATCTTTTTCCGCACCGCGTACAGCACCAGCTCCGCCGTATTGTGCAGGTTCAGCTTCTGCATGATCCGGGTGCGGTGCGTCTCCACCGTGTACACGCTCAGGTCCAGCAGGTTCGCGACATCCTTGTTCGACCGGCCCTCGGCCAGCAGTTGCAGGATCTCCCGCTCGCGGTCGGTCAACAGACTGTAGCTGTCCTGCAGGTTCCGCTGCTGCAGGTTCCGCATATAGTCCTCAAGCAGCGCCTGGGCGATCGCCGGACTAAAGAAAGGCTTGCCGCTGGCCACGATGCGGATCGCCCGCACCAGATCCTCTTCCGCGTTGTCTTTGAGAAGGAACCCGCGCGCCCCGCACTCCAGCGCCCGCAGCAGATAGGCCTCGTCGTTGTGCATGGATAGGATCAACACCCCGATCGCTGGATTCTGCTTCACGATCTGCGCCGTCGCGTCGATGCCGTTCAATTGCGGCATGGCGATATCCATGACGATGACCTGGGGCGACAGCTCCTTGGCCAGCCGTACGGCTTCCCGCCCATCGCCGGCTTCGCCCGCCACGGCCAGGTCCGGCTCCTGCTCCAACAAAAAGCGTAGGCCCTTGCGAACCACGCCATGATCGTCCACCAACAGGACTTGAATGTTGCTCATGCGCTCTTTCTTGGGATGGTGGCTTGCACTTCAGTGCCCCGCCCTGGCTCGGATTCGATCTGCAGATCGCCGCCCAGCTCGCGGATGCGCTCCTCCATCCCCAGCATACCCAGACCGCGCCGCCGTGTCGCCGCTACGTCCATGCCCTTGCCGTTATCCTTCACGCTGAGGCGGACGCGGTCCTTTTCCGGCTTGATCCGGATGTTCACTTCGCTGGCCGAGGCGTGCCGGGTGATGTTCGTCAGCGCCTCCTGCACCACGCGGAACAGGCTGGTCTTCTGCGGTTCCGTCAGCCCGTCCAGGGCTCCATCAATCTGTACATTCGCGGGAACTCCGCTCACTCGCGAGAACTCGCGCGCTTGCCAGCCGATCGCCGGACCCAGCCCAAGATCGTCCAACATGGATGGCCGGAGGCCCATTGCCAGGTCGCGGACGGTCTTCATCGCCCCTTCCGCCACGTCCTTCGCCTGCCGCACGTGCGTCTGGAACTTCTCCGCGTCGCCGTTGCCGATGCGGCCCAGATTCGAGATCTCCACACGCAGCGCGGTCAGCATCTGGCCCACCTGGTCGTGCAGTTCCAGCGAGAGGGCCTTGCGCTCCTCTTCCTGGGCCCGCACCAGTTTCTGGGACAGGTTGCGCAGCGCGCGCTCGGCATTGCGGGCACGCCGCTCCAACCGCACAATCCACCACACACTCAAGGCGGCGACCAGGGCGCTGAGGAACAGAATGCTGTAGGTGAGGCGGCGCAGCCAGTAGCGGAACTCGCGCTGCGACTCTTCCAGGCGATCCTCGGCCTGCCGCAGGTTGCCGGTATTGATGGTCTGCAGGCGGGCCGCCAGTTGCGTGATCTGGTGCCTTTGTTTCAACAGGTTGCGGGTGTAGCTGCCGGCCAGGGCGTTTTTGACGTCCAACGACCATTCCAGCGGCGGCCGCAGCACGGCAATGTAGTCTTCCACCTGGTCGCGCAGCTTGGCCAGGGTATCGGCATCCACCGAATGCCCCAGCCGCTTTTCCAATTGGAAGAGGGTGTTCAGGATCCGTTCGCGGCTGCTGACTACCTGCTGTTTCAACTCGGCCGCGTTGGCGGCGTTGCGATCCAGCAGGTAGTCGCGGACGTCGATGTTGATGCTGTACAGATCCGCCCGCATTTGGGACAGCAGGGCTTCGGTTCCGGCGTAGGCCTCCTGGGCCGCCATCAGTTCAGTCTGGCTCTGCGAGGTGCGCCGGATCTGGGAGAAGCCCAGAATCGCGGTCAGCACCATCATGGAGCCGAATCCGGCGATGAGCGCGAAGCCGAAGCGCGGGCTCATACCGGAACCGCCAGAATGAGGAGGGAGGTAAGGTACCAGAGGAGGAGCATGGTCTGACCGGTGTGAAACCAGTATCCGCCATATTCGCTCCGCTTGTTGGTTTGAAGACACAGGACGGCTGACTAGGCCGTGGCCACCTGGAACCAGGCAGGATCCCGCTCAGCGGCCGTGACCAGCCGCGCGAGGGCCTCGGGCACGGCGTGCTCCATGCGCAGCCAACTGGGCAGCGCCGGCACACCCATCGGATTCTCGACAAATTCGCGAGCGGCGCCGGCCAGCGACTCGCTGAACAGTTCCACCGAGAACTCCTCGGAGTGCAGATCGTAGTCCAGTCCATTGAACTGGGCGTCGGCGGCGTAGCGCGTCACCATTTCACCCGCCGCTTTCGCGTAGGAATGCGGCAGCGTCGCCTTCAGCAGTTCATCCTGCATGACGGCGCCGTCGCGGCAGACGGCCGTGAACAGCGCCTTGGCGATGTCGCGGGTCATCTTGTTCAAGCCGCGCGACGAATCGGCCGGCGACAGGATCTGGTGTTTGTGGTCGTAGCAGTCGGTGAGATCCACCTGGCAGGTGCGCATCGCCGGCACCTTCTGCCAGACCTCTGAAAGCGTCGATACTTCCAGGCCCCAATCGGGCGACACGCGCAGGTTGCGCGCCAGAGCCTTGGTCATCGCGATCTCGCCGGACAGGCCGTAGCGGAAACTGTCCAGGAAGCGCAAGAATCCACTTTGGACTCCGGCATCCTGCAGCGCCCGCACCAGCGGCGTGAGGAACAGCCGGGTGACGCGTCCGTTCAACTGGGCGGTGAACCGTGGATAGAAGGCTTTGGCGAATTCGAACTGGCAATCCTCGGCGACCAGCGGATAGACCAGCCGCGACAACATGTGGCGGTGGTAGGTCTTGATGTCGCAGTCCTGGAAAGCGATGACGTCGCAGTCACCCTTCGCCAGCAGGTAGCCGGTACCCAGCCAGCAGGCCTGGCCCTTACCGGGGCTTTGCACGCGCAGGCCAGCCTCTTCCGAGGTGCGCAGGAAGTCCTGGATCGGCTCGCTGTCGAGCCACAGGACGGTGGATTCCACAGGCAGGCGCTCAAACAGGCGGCGCACCTGCTCGTACTGTTCTTCGTCGGCGCGCGAGAGCACCAGGACGATCCGCCGCAGCCAGGTAACGCGCTGCAGTTGATCGAGAATGCCGTGCATTGCCGGAGTTTCGAACTCGGAGTAGAGGGCCGGCAAAACGAGGCCGATGGACTTTTCACGGCCCAGCCGGTTGAGTTCAGCGTCCAGATGGTGCGCCGCGTCCCGCCGCAGGCTGTGAAGCGTAGGAACCAATCCAGTTTGATAGAAGTCCGCCATGCAGTCTTGCCTCCTTCCATTCCAGGGTAGGGGCGGGCGCGTCCTGGGCATATCCCAGGAACACTGTACGGGCGTCACGGAATCCCGGTACGGGCGGTACTAGGGCGGAGACCCATCGAACGTCTGTATATTTTCCAATGACTTGGGGAATCACCGAGTGGGGGCCAAGAACGGGCGAACACCGCGTCAAAGCAGTACGCTGGACCAGACTGACGTGCCGGAAGGCTGGAGCAGCCGATGTTACCAGGCTTCGAGAGCGGGGAATCCGGCAATTGCCTTGCCGTCTCGATGTTGCGCCGGCGCTATTTCTCTGAGAAACGGAAGACGATCTGCCCTGCAGTGTTGATCCAGGCCAATTGCCTGGCTGATCGCGGTGGTCCGTCCAGCACGACAGGCGCAAGGCCATGTCGGAAAGATGCAGCGATGGTGTACACGGCTGGAAAGGCGGGAGCACCAGTCCGGTCGATGAAGTGGTAGACCTCGGCCTTATTCTCGTCGAGCTCATAAACAAGAGCACGCCCGTCGGAGAAGCATTCGACGAACTTGAAACTAGGACGGATCACGAACCCACCAGAGTGGTCGATGAATCCGTAGCCGCCCTCTGACCGGACACTCGCCAGCCCCTCAGAGAACGCACTCGCCACCTCGAACTGAGGCTCGATGGCAATTCGGCCGGATTTATCGACGTAGCCCCACTTTCCACGCAAACGCACTGGCGCGAGTCCTTCAGAAAAATCGCTCGCGTCGTCAAATCGCAAATCGGAGATCGGCCGTCCGGTTTTGTCGATGAAACTGAACTTACAGTCGTAGTTGGCACTAGGGGTTGCCGGCCGGTACTCCGCGCGACTGCAGGAACCTCCGTTGATGATTCTGCATGGTCCGTCGAGTATGACAGCAGCCAGGCCTTCGTGAAAACTGGAGCCAGTGGACAAACGAGGGGGTATCACGAAGTTGCCGAATTTGTCGATGTAACCGGTGGAACCAAATTCGCCATCGACGGAGACTCGAGCGAGTCCTTCCGAAAAGCTGGAGACCCCGCGGAACTTCGGTTCCACGACAAACCGGCCGGTCCGATCGATGAAGCCCCACTTGTCTCGTCGGGGGTTGCCGCTTTCCTGCGCCGCGGCCGCCAGTCCTTCTGAGAAATCGTTTGCCATCAGGGCATCCGGTCGCAGCACGGTCGCTCCGAACTTATCGATAAACCGTTGCCCCAGACTGTCCCGCACGAGCAGAAGCCCATCGTGGAACTCACCGCCGAACATCCCTCCGACAGGAAGTGTGGGCGGCATGGCGATCGCACCGCGCGCATCGATGTAGCCAATCTTGCCGTCTCTTTCAAATCGGAACAGAGGATCGGCCGAGGGGGAGCGAAGCGCCCAGATCTGGTAGCGCCAGGAGCAACCGGGTGCATCCCGTATGACGAGTAGAAGTCCGACAGCCACGAAGAGTATCGTCCAGAGTGGGAGAATGCGTCGCACAGGCGGCTGGTCCTTTGATGCTCGAATTTGTCCTGGTCGAGGGTCTTGGGAAGAGGCTACGAGATATGGCTCCGCTGTGGGACTCCAACCGTGTTTTGCATTTCTACCCAAGTCACTTCCTGCCGCTCATAGACGCCGGCGCGCCGAGGAAAGTGCCGGAGCCGGAAACCCAACCGCCTCAGTTTGCCGGCATGGGCTCCCGCCGGAACCGCGTCTCCGAGTACGGCTGAAACTCCTTGCCCGGTTCGGCGATCGAAAACGACTCGATGAACTCATCCTTGGAGACGATCCGGTAGACTTCGCGCGCCCTGAACCCGGCAGGCAGGTTCTCGATCTGGACCGTCGTGAACTCGCGGCGGTCCGCCTCGTTGGCGGTCAGGCGGTACTCGTTCACGAATCCTTCTATATGGAACTGGCGGAGGACCACCGCCTTGAGATTCCTGTCATAGCTGAATAGGCCCCAGTCCTCATGGATCTCCGGCTCCGTCTTGCCCTTCACGATCTCCCACGTCGACTTATTCTTTACGGAAAGGTAGCGGCCCTTCATCTCGAATCGGTATTCCCGCTCGCTGACGCCTCGCCCGGGTTCTCCGGTGGCGGTGCCCTTCCAATGGCCCTCCAGGAACCGGACCGCCGCGAAACGGTCCTCCGCCGGCTGAGCTTGTACAAATGAAGTAGTCAGCAGCGAGACCAGGACGCAGGCGTACCACATGCAGCCATCCTATCGCTAATAGGGAGGGAGTTGGCCGCGGGTTTCGGCCGCCGCCTTGTGCCCCAGATTGAGACAGCCGCAATCTGCTCCCTACAGCCTCCATGGGATGACATGGCAACCCACGATCACTTATACTGTAAGGGTCTTATCTTTCATCCGATTCTGGCTTTTCGACCAGACGGATAGCCTCCAAAGGAAGGAAGCCATGCCGAATCCGAAGCGACGCCATTCCAAGCGCCGTACGTCCGCGCGCCGCACGCACGACTCCCTGAAGGCCGCGGGCTTGAGCTCGTGCCCGAAGTGTCACGAGATGAAACTGCCCCACCGTGCCTGCCCCCATTGCGGTTGGTACAAGACCAGGGAAGTGATTGAAGTGGTGCAGGAGTAGCCTCCGGCTCTCCTGTACATACCACAGTTGTTGTCGATTGAATGATCACCATCGCTGTCGACGCCATGGGGGGCGACCACGCCCCCGTCCCCGAAGTGAGCGGAGCCGTTCAGGCTGCCAGCACCCAGGACGTTAACATTCTTTTGGTTGGAAAAGAGCAGGTCCTCCAGGCCGAACTCAAGAAGTTCGACGGCTGGAAGAAGCTCCCCATCCGGATTGTGAACGCCACTGAGGTTGTCACTATGGAGGACAATCCGGCCAAGGCGCTCCGCACCAAACGGGACTCCAGTATGCGTGTGGCCGCACGTCTCGTACGGGACGGCGAAGCGCAGGGCTGGATCTCCGCCGGCAATACGGGCGCGGTGATGGCAATCTCGAAGACCGTTCTTGGCATGATCCCCGGCGTGGACCGGCCCGCGCTGGCGCAAGCCTTTCCCACCATCAAAGGCAAACCCGCGGTTTTGGTCGACGTGGGCGCCAATGTGGACTCCTCCGCACAGATGCTCGCCCAATTTGCTGTCATGGGCGAGATTTACTCCCGGCTCGTTTTTCATACCGAATCGCCGAGCGTCGGGATTTTATCTATTGGGGAAGAGGATCATAAAGGCAACGAGCTCACAAAGAGCGCTGCTTCCCTGATGAAGGCGCTGCCGTTGAATTTCGTCGGCAACGTGGAAGGCCGCGACCTGTACACCGGGCTCACCGATGTCATCGTCTGCGACGGCTTCATCGGCAATGTGGCGTTGAAGGTCAGTGAAGGTCTGGTTGATGTCATAAAGCACATGTTGAAGGAATCGTTGGAATCAACGATTGCCAGCAAGATTGGCTACGTGCTCAGCCGCCAGGCGTTCAAGGACTTCCGCAAGCGCATGGACTACTCCGAGTACGGAGGAGCTCCACTGCTCGGCGTCAAAGGGGTCGTCATCATCTGCCATGGAAGGTCGAATGACAATGCGATTCGCAATGCAATCCGGGTGGCCACTGAGTCGGCTACGGAACACGTCAACGATAGGATTGAGATCGAAATCCAGCGTTGGCAGGCCAGCTCCACAAACGACCCCGAAGTCTAGCCGCCTCCTCGCTCTCGCCCTCCTCTCCACCCTTTGCGCATTCGGCCAGAGGCCTACCCCCGCCACCTGGACCCTCACTCCGTCTTCTCCTCGGGTCGCCCCTGGAAGCACCTTCACCGCGGAACTGAAACTAAAACTTCAGGAACCGTGGCACATGTACTCGCTGACGACGCCGAAGCCGGGACCGACGGGTGGCCCTACTACGACAACCGTCAAACTGGCAGAGTCCCCGGCCATCGCCAAGTTCGACATCTGGACTCCGAAGCCCGTCCGTCACTTCGACCCTAACTTTAACCTGGACACCGAAACCTATTCAGGCGAGAAGACTTTTGTGGTTCAGGTCGAGCTGGCGAAAGACGCTCCGGCGGGTCCGCTGGAACTCACGGCGCAAATGCGCTATCAGCTCTGCACCGAGAAGGAATGCCTACCGCCCAAGAAGGTGACGGCTATCGCAAAGGTCGAAGTAGCCGCGAACGCCGCAGCCACAAAGAGCGACATTCCGGCAGGTCTGGTGAAGTTTGAACCAGCCGCCACGGCGCCAACCCCTGCGGCGGCGACTCCGGCCGGCCAGGCGCCTGCAGGCGGCCAGAAACAGGATCTGGGATCGTTCCTGCTGTTGGCTTTCGGCTTCGGCTTGGCAGCCATCTTCACACCTTGCGTCTTCCCGATGATCCCCATCACCATGTCGTTCTTTCTGAACCAGCAGGGTGGCGGCGGGCGCCGGCAGGCACTCACGCAGGCCATCGTATTCTGCCTGGGGATCGTTGTCCTGTTCACTGGCATCGGCTTCGGCTTGAGCGCGGCCCTGGGCCCGTTCGCCGTGGTCCAGCTGGGTTCGAACCCCTGGGTCAATGGGCTGATCTGTCTTGTTTTCTTCGCCTTTGGCCTCAGCCTCTTAGGTGCTTTCGAGATCACGCTGCCCACGGGCCTCCTGACCAAGTTGAACATCGCCTCCAATCAGGGCGGCATCGTCGGGACGCTGTTAATGGGGCTCACGTTCAGCCTGGCGTCGTTTGCCTGCATCGGACCGTTCATGGGTACTCTGCTCGCGGCCTCGGTCGGCGGTGACAAGATGCAGCCCATCCTGGGCATGCTGGCGTTCTCCAGCGCCCTCTCGTCGCCATTCTTCCTGCTGGCGCTCTTCCCGTCCTTCCTGAAGAAGATGCCCCGCAGCGGCGGCTGGATGGCACGCGTCAAAATCGTTTTGGGCTTTCTGGTTATGGCCGCTTTGTTAAAGTACTTGTCGAATGTCGACCAGGTGCTGCAACTGGGGCTCCTGACCCGGGAACGCTTTCTCGCTTTGTGGGTGGTGCTGTTTGCCCTACCCGGCTTGTACCTGCTCGGCTTCCTCAGAATGGAAGGCATCCGCGCTGATGAGGATGTCACGCCCTCCCGGCTTTTAGTCGGCATTGCGCTGCTCGGTTTCGCGCTCAGCCTGATTCCCGGCATGAACGGCGGCCGCCTGGGCGAACTCGAGGCCTACATTCCCGCACCGCCGGAAGGCTCGGCCTCAAGTTCTACTGGAACTACTTCCTCTAAGTGGATGAAAAATGACTTCGATGGCGCGATTGCCAAAGCCAAGGCCGAGAACAAGAAGGTGCTCGTTGCCTTTACCGGCTACGCCTGCACCAACTGCCATTGGATGAAGGCGAACATGTTCCCGCGACCCGAGATCGCCGAAGCGCTCGGCAATTTCGTGCTGGTCGAACTCTATACCGACGGGACCGATGCCGCCAGCGAGCAGAACCAGCAGCGGCAGGACAACCTCTTCAAGACGGTCGCGATTCCGTACTATGCGATCTTCGATGCCGAGCAGCAGCCGAAGGGCTCCTACGCCGGCCTGACCAAGGACCCGCAAGAGTTCCTGAAGTTCTTGAACTCTAGCTCTAGCGGCTCTTGATTAAACAGCACTTAGCGCTCATCGCGCCCCCATCGCGCCACGACCAGTTCGGCCACGGTCGCCTCGGTCTCCCGATCCACCTCGGCGCGCCAGGCGTGCAGCCGGCTTTCACGTAGGGTGGTCAGCGATTCCACCTCGATCTGCGCCGCTACAACCGCTTCCCGCCGCTCCTGGATCTTCTGCTCGATCCGAACGGCATCCGCTTGAAGCTTCAGTAGTTCCTTCTCCGTCCAATGCCGGAACGCCTCCAGGGCCACCAATTCCTGAACCGGGACGATCTTCAAGCTGCGCACGGCGGTGGTCGCCCGGCGCTCCTCCAGGGCAAGCGCCTCTTGCCGCTCCTCCAGATCCCGCGCTTCGGCCAGCGCGCTCTCCAGCGCGACGAGCTGCTGATCGAGCGATGACTGGCGAAACATTCTCAATTTTTCAAGCGGAAACAGGAATTTCTTCATGTAATGGATTACTCTCCTGTGACAAGCCGTCTCATACGCTGCAGCGTCTCCCCGATGGGCGTGTGCTCCTCCGGTTTCTGCCGGAGAAAGTCCTGGATTTCCTTCTGGCGCGCGATCGCCGAATCGAGCTGCGCATTGCTGCCGCCGATATAGGCCCCGATGCGGATGAGATCTTCTGACGACTGTAGTAACGCAAGGGTCTCCCTGAGCCGGTTCGCCGCGTCCTTCTGCTCACCCTTTGCGACACGCGAAGCCAAACGCGAGACCGATTGCAGGACGTCGATTGCCGGATAGTGCCCCTTCTGGCCCAGCGCGCGGGATAGCACTATATGTCCATCGAGAATGCCGCGTACCGCGTCGGCGATCGGCTCGTTCATGTCGTCGCCCTCCACGAGTACGGTGAAAAACGCGGTGATGGAGCCGTGTTTGAACCGGCCGGCGCGCTCAAAGACGCGCGGCAGCATCTGGAACACGCTGGGGGTGTAGCCCTTCTGGCTGGGCGGCTCTCCGGCCGCCAACCCGATCTCGCGCTGGGCCATGGCCAGGCGGGTGACCGAGTCGGCGATCAGCAGGACATCTTTCCCCTTGTCGCGAAAGTACTCGGCGACGGCCAGGGCCAGGAAGCAGGCCCGAACCCGGAGCGGCGACGGCCGGTCAGAGGTCGCCACCACCAGGACGGTCTTCTTCATGCCCTCCGGCCCGATCTCGTGCTCAATGAAGTCGCGCACCTCGCGGTTGCGCTCGCCTACGAGCGCCAGGACCGCCACATCGGCATTGTGATGGCGGATCAGGCTTCCCAAGAGAGTGCTCTTGCCGACGCCGCTGCCGCCGAAGATGCCGACACGCTGGCCGCGGCCGCAGGTGAGGAAACCGTCCAACGCCCGGATGCCGGTGACGAGCGGGTCGGTGATCGATTCGCGTTCCAGCGGTCCGGGCGGCGCGGCATAGATGTCGTACCATGCTTCCGGCTCGACCGGCGGTCCACCGTCCATGGGCCGGCCAAAACCGTCCAGAACACGGCCGATCAGACCGTCGGAGACGGCCACTCGCGACTCCCCTGCCCGGGCCACGATCGTGTCTCCGAGTTGGAGACCGGCTACTTCCTCCAGGGGCATCGAGAGAACCTGGCCGTCCCTGAATCCGATCACCTGAGTACGGATTTGAGTGCCGGCGCGGGTCAGGATCTCGCAGAATTCGCCCACCCCGACAGCGGGCCCGCGCGATTCCACCAGCAGGCCGACGGTCCGAGTGACGGTGCCGATGGATCGCACGGGTTTGCTGTTGGCGATGGCACGCTCCAGGCGAGCCACGTCCATCCAGGGGGCGCTCATGCCGCACCCTCCCGTAAAGTCAAAGCGTCGGAGAGACCGCGGGCGATCTCGTCCATTTGCGTATCAATGGAGGCGTCGAGGCTGCCCCGCCCCGTTTCGACGATCACGCCTCCAATCTCGAGCCCCGGATCGCCCTGAATGCGGATCGCCTCGGGTGCGCCGATGCGGCTCAAATGGCCCTGAAGGCGGGCGACAAACTGGGGATGGACGCGGACCTCGGTCACTTCCCGCAGCGAGACGTTCTCGAACGCGGCCTTCACCAGGCCGAGTAGCGCCTCTTCGTCGATCACGATCTGGCGGCGCAGGACTCGCCGCGCCATCGCCAGTGCCAAAGCCACCACATCGCGCTCAGCCTGGCGGCGCAGGCGGCCCTTCATGCCGGCAGTTTCCTCAATGGAACGGGCCATGCGCTCCACCACCGCCTCCGTTTCAGCGGCAGCCTTCTGCCGGCCCGCGGCCTCGCCCTGCCGGAACGACTCCTGCCGTTCCGACTGCAATCGTGCCTGGACCTGCTGGTCGACCATCCTCTGGATCTCCGCCTTCTGCTTCTCAACGGACTGCGGAGGCGCGGACTGCGGAGGCGCGGCCTGCGAGTGCGCCTCCTGCGGACGACCGGGTAGAACTTCCGGCTTGGCCACGGGGTCCCCGACACGAGGCCACTCGACCACGGGCAGAAGCAACTCCGCGCCGGCCGGGCGGATTCTCGACGCCATGGCTTTAAACGACATACTGTTCGCCAACAGTACCCTTCAGGCTGATGACGCCCTCGGTCTCTAACTGGCGCACGATGGAGATGATCTGCTGCTGCGAAGCCTCGACCTCCTTGATCTTGACCGGGCCCAGCGAGTCCATGTCTTCGCGCATCATCTCGGCACCGCGCTGGGACATGCTCTGCAGGAAGTGGTTCTTCAGCTGCTCGCTGGTCCCCTTCAAGGCGACGGTGAGCACCTTGCGGTCGATGCGGCCCAGCACCTCCTTGATGGCGTTCTGGTCGATCAGCAGGAGGTCCTCAAACACGAACATCAGGTGGCGAATCGTCTCAGCCAGGTTCGCGTCATTGTGTTCAATGTTGTCCAGAATCTCTTTGCTGGAGGAGGAGTCGAGACGGTTGAACATCTCGGCCACGGCGCGAACACCGCCATAGGATTCACGACTGAGTTCACCCAATGCTTTTAGTTTTTGCCCGATAATGATGGCAATCTTGGAGATAATCTCCGGCGAAATCTGATCCAGGCTCGCCATGCGCAACGAAACATCGGCCCGCAGGTCGACCGGCAGGGAGAAGAGGAGCCCCGCCGCCTGCGATGGATTCAGGTGGCTCAGGATCAGGGCGATGGTCTGCGGATGCTCGCTGTGGATGAACTTGGCGAGTTGCTGCGGGTCCGCCTTCTGGAGAGCATCAAAGCTGGCCGCCTCGTGGCCCAACATCTTTACCAGCCGATCCAGGATTTTCTTGGCGGCCTCGGCCCCGAAGGCATTGATGAGGATCTTGCGCGCGTAGTCGATGCCGCCCTTGAGGACATAGTCGTGGGCCATCGACATCTGGTAGAACTCTTCCAGAATCGACTCCGCATCCTCCGCGGTGATGGTGGGGATTCGGGCGAGTTCCTTGCCGATGTCGGCGACCTCGTCCTCCTCCATATGCTTCAGTACTTCGCCGCCAAGCTGGTCGCCCAGGGTGAGCATGAGGACCGCGGCTTTCTGCGCGCCCGAATACTTCGGAGCGGCCGCTTCCTTGTCGGGCGTCATGTTCGTGATCATGAACGCTGCTCCGACAACCAGGTCCGGATGAGTTGCGCCGTGGCGGCGGGATCCCTCTTCGACTCCTCCATGATCACTTTCTTCAACACCTCAGCCTTCTTGGTCTGCGGAGGCATCTGCAGGGAGAGCAGCGCCTCGCGATCCACGCGATCCTGTTCCGACTGGTTGCCCGCCATGACCGCCATCGCCTGCTCCTCGAAGTTCTTTTCGTCCTTCGGCGGCGAACCTTGAAGCTGAGGCGCGCCCGCTTCGACCGCGTGCACCGTCGGGCGGCGCCTGCGAATCAAGCCGCGCATCACGATGAAGATCACAACCCCGAGTACTACCAGCAGGGCGAACGCAGCGCCCAACCAGACGGGTAGCGGCGCCTTGTCGAGCAGCGGCTTCATCCAGGCCGGCATGCTGTAGCCGCTGGGGCCGACGGCGGGCGCCTGGCGGGACGGGGGCGCCTCGGGCGGCGGTAGGGCGAGGGTCGCTTCAAAGGGCAGGGTTTCCACCAGCAGCGCGTCACCGCGCTCCGCCTGGAAGCCGACCGTGCCGGCGACGACGTCCTTGACGATTTTGAGCGTGTCGGGCGAGAGCGGCTCCAGCACACGCCGCGCCTTGGGGCCGGTGCCCTCCCAGCGCAACGCCTGGTCCAGCAGGATGGAAACGGAGAGCCGCTTCACCGTGCCGAGAGGCAGTTTCAGATGCTTGATGGTGCGGCTTGTCTGGTAGGAGACGTTTTCCGTCTTGCGCGAGACGCCGCCACCCGAACTGCCGGCGCGAGGGACCGGCCGGGGCAAGTTGGAGGCCGCACCGGGGACTCCGGCAGTGGCCGCGAGCCCGCTGGCGTCCTCAGTCTTTTGCGACGTGAGCATGACGGAGCGGTTGGGATCGAAGACCTCCTCGCTCTGCTCGCCGCTGGTGAAGTCGCACTCCAGGCTGATACCGGCGCGGTACTTCTCTGAGCCCAGCAGGGGGTCGAGCGTGGAGCGGATCTTGGCCAGGTAGTCGCGCTCCAGCCCCTGCCGGAACTCCAACATGGCGCTGGAGTTGCCTGTATCCGAATCGGCATCGCGGTGCGGCTTGCTGAGCAGGTTGCCGCTCATGTCGAGAACGGAGACGGACTCGGGCGCCAGCCCTTCCACGGCGCTGGACGTCAGGTGCTGAATCGCCACGACATTGGCGGCCGAGAGTTTCGCGCCGGGCCGCAGCCGCAGCATCACGCTGGCCTTGGCCGGCTGGCGCGTATCGGCGAAAACCGACTCCTTGGCGAACGTCACGTGGACTCGGGCGCGGTCGACCTCGGCCAGGGAGATGACACTGCGTTCGAGTTCACCCTCCAGGGCGCGGCGGAAGTTCACATGCTCGGCGAAGTCTGTCGTGCCGAGGTTTGTCTTGTCGAAGAGCTCAAAACCCAGGCGCCCGGTGCGCGGCAGGCCGGCCGCGGCCATCTCGATGCGGAGCTCCGCCACACGCGCCGACGGGACGAGGATCGTACCGTTGTCGGCCACTTTGTAAGCGACGTTGGCGGCCTTGAGCCGTTCCACCAGCGCGCCGGAATCCTCGGCGCTGACTTCCGTGAAGAGCGGGCGCAGGTCGCGTTCCTTGTTCCAGTGGATGCCGAACACGATGCCGGCCACTACGGCGGCGGTGGCCACCAGGATGACGAGCCGCTGGCGCAGCGTCAGACCGGCGAGGATTTGCTTGAACTGGCCCATCGCTTCTTACACTTGCAGTCGCTCAGACCTGCATGCGCATCACTTCCTGGTAAGCCGAGACCATCTTGTTGCGAACCTGGAGAAAGAGGTCGAAGGCGATGCCGGCCCTCTGCTGGTCGAGGGCGACCTTGTGCAGGTCCTGCCCCTCTCCGTTCAGGAAGCTCTCCATGCTGGCGTGGGCGTCGTTCTGCATGGCATTCACCGACTCGACGGCTCCATTCATGACGGAGCGGAACGTTTCACCGCCGCCGGGCACCTGCACCCGGATCTGGCCGATGCTGGGCGGCAGTTGAATGGGAGAAATGGGCGGGATGGTCATGGGCGGCTCACTTCATCAGGTCGATGGATTTGGAAACCATGTCTTTCACGGCCGAGATGGCGGCGACGTTGGCCTGGTAGCCGCGGGTGGCGCCCATGAGGTCGACCATCTCCTCGGCCGGGCTCATATGCGGGAAGGCGACGTAGCCGCGGGCGTCGGCGTCGGGGTGGCTGGGTTGGTAGCGCATGTCCGGCGGACGGCTGTCCTCAACGACCTGCGAGATCCCGACCCCCATCGACCCGGCGGACATCTCGGTCTGGAAGACGGCGGAGAAGGGTGATGCCTGGGCCTCGGATTCGAAGACGACGTCCTTGCGGCGATAGGGACCACCATCGGGCGTGCGGGTGGTCTCGGAGTTGGCCAGGTTTTCGACGATGACTTCGGCGCGGGCCCGCTGGGCGGCCATGCCGGATGCGCTGACGGATAAGAGGTTGAAGAGGCTCATGCGCCCTTGCCCTCCTCGATCGCCTTGCGGACGGTGCGCAGTTCGTTGCGCAGCAGGTTGGTGGCGACGTTGAAGCGCAGGGCATTCTCGGCCAGCAGGCGCGATTCCCGGTCGAGGCTCACGTTGTTGCCATCGTTCTTCATGGTGAGACCCGTGGGTTCGATCACGTTGGGCGTGCCGCCGGGCGTCTGCGAAAGGAATTCGAACTGGAAGTCGAGATCCTTGGTGCGATAGCCGGGGGTATCGAGGTTCGCCAGATTGGCCGCGACGAGCTTCTGACGGTCTGCCAGCAGGTCCATGTAGCCTTCGAGGCGGGCGGTGATGGCCGGTAGCATGTTGATGGATCCCATGCAGATGTGTGGCCAAGGGCTTATCGGCCGCGGGTGGGCCGCTATTAGGAGAATCGGACCTTTAGAATGATTGAATTGGAAGGAGCGAGGGAAAGGGCTTAGTCCTCGTACATCGAGGGGTAGGCGAGTTTCATTTCGGAAGCGGTTTCATGCGCTGTACCAATTTGGATCAGGCGGCCCTTGCCGATTCCAGGACAGCGGCGGCCGGTTTTCTCCCATTCCTTGCGACTCTCGAGCAGTTCCGGCCAGAAGGGGAAGAGACGGCATTGGGTGGGTTTGTTCTCATGAATCGAGCAGCCGCCGTGCAGCAGGAAATGGCACTGGCGGTCGCGCGGTTTGCGCAGGCGCAGCAGGTGGCGGGTGCGATAGACGTATTTCTTCTCAAACTCGGCAGGAGTGAGGCCCAACTGCCCTGCTGCATTCTTCAGATCCTGTTCCGTGATATAGACATAGCCTTCCATATCGCAACAGCGGGTACAGCCGGGCTGGCAGGTGAAACGCACGCCTTCCATACCGGACAGGATAGCGGTTCTGCCGGGATGGCGGTTGTGCCGGCCGGGCGATGGGGGGTATTCTCGACAATAAGGCATTGTGCGCGAGCGATTCGCGCAACATTTTGCCGGATGGATGTTTTAGGGAGACGGCGGTTAGTTTATGGCAGCCAGAGACGACGGCGAGTTTGAACTCATCCTTGGAAACAAACAACTGCTCAGCGTTTTGTTCATCGTGATCGTACTGCTGGGCGTCTTCTTCACCATGGGATTCCTGGCCGGCCGCAGCACCGGCGCCGGGACGACGGTGGCGCAGAACAAGCCGGTGGACAAGGCTCCGCTGTCTGTCGACGCGCCGAATCCTCCGAAGGAGACCATCCCCGCGGCTACTGAACCGGAAACGGTCGAGAAGCCGCTGGAGAAACCGGCCGAGCAGCCCATTGAGCGCCAGCCCGAGCCGGCTCCCAAGAAACAGGTGGAACCGCCGCCCGCCCCGAAGAAGGAAACGCCCAAGAAGGAAGCCGCCAAGAAGGAGACTCCGAAGCCGGAGCCGACCCGTGCGGCGCAGGGCGGATTCGTGCAGGCTCCGCCGGCGGGCATGTACCTGCAGGCAGCGGCGACGCGCCGGGCCGAGGCGGAATCGATGCTGGGCGCGATCGGCGGCAAGACCGGGTTGCACGGCTTCGTCACGCCTTCGCCGAAGTCGAGTGAGCTGTTCCGCGTCATCATCGGACCGCTGGGCGGCAACGAAGCCGTGGCCAATGCGCGCCTGAAGCTGATTGAACTGGGTGTCAAATCTCCGTACGTCGTGAAATATTGATGGATTCCCTCGTCCAGCTGGACCCACGGCCCAAGAAGCAGCGCCTGCGGCTGCCGGAGTTCCTGCGCAAGCCGGATACGCATTTCCATTCGGTGCAGTTGCTGAAGAACGACCTGCGCGGCCACAACCTGCACACGGTGTGCGAGTCGGCGCGCTGCCCGAACATTCACGAATGCTTCCACCGCGGCGCGGCGACGTTCATGATCCTGGGCAATATCTGTACGCGGGGCTGCACGTTCTGCTCCGTGCCCAAGGGTTCGCCGGAAAAGCAGGAGATGCCCATCGATCCGCTGGAGCCTGAGAATGTAGCCCGCATGGCGGCGCAGATGGGCCTGCGCTATGTGGTGATCACCAGCGTGAATCGCGACGATCTCGCTGATGGCGGCTCGCACCATTTCGCCGAGACCGTGCGCCGCGTGCGGGCAGCCCTGCCCGAGGCGACGGTGGAGGTATTGACTCCGGACTTCTGCGGCGACCTGGACGCCGTGGCGCGCGTGCTGGACGCCGGGCCGCATGTGTTCAACCACAACATGGAGACGATCGCGCGGCTCTACCGCCGGATCCGGCCGCAGGCGAACTACCAGCAGTCGTTGGACGTGCTGGGCTTCGCGCGGAGCTATCGGGCCGACGTCCTGACCAAATCGGGCCTGATGGTGGGCCTGGGTGAGACGGAAGACGAGGTCAACGGGCTGCTGCGCGACCTGCGAGGCGTGCACGCCGATGTGGCGACCATCGGGCAGTACCTGCAACCGACGCGGCGCAATGTGGAAGTGTCCGAGCATGTGACGCCGGACCGCTACGAGCGCTGGCAGGCGTACGGCGAATCGATCGGGTTCAAGAAGGTCTTCGCCGGACCGTTCGTCCGTTCCAGTTACATGGCCGACCTGGTGAACCATTCGGCCCGGGAGGCGCGCCCCGAGGCGCAGGTGTAATGTACCGCTGGCAGTTGTCCCTGGCCGGTTCCATTTTGACGGCCGTTTTTCTCATCGTTCTCTTCCCGCCGTTTCAGATCCCCCTGCTCGCTCCGGTCGCGCTGACGCCGCTGCTGTATGCGCTCGCGCAGGAGCCGGACGGCAAGCATCGTTTCCTGTGGGGCTGGCTGTGCGGGTTCCTCTACTGGGTGATCGTGTGCCATTGGATCCGCGATGTGCTGGCGGCCTATGGCGGACTGACCGGACCGCTCAGTTGGCTCGCCGTGGTGCTGTTTGCCGCCGCCAAGGGACTCCACATGGCGGTCTTTGCCTGGCTGGCCGGGTTCGTCCTGAATCGCTCGTGGGCCATTCCAGCCGTCGCGGCGCTGTGGACCGGCATTGAGCGCACACACGGCACTCTCGGGTTCGCTTGGCTGACGCTGGGGAATGCGGGCATCGAGATGGCCGCTCCGTTGCGGGCGGCGCCGGTGTTCGGAGTATACGGTTTATCATTCATCTTCGCCCTGCTGGCCGCCGGGTTGACGATGGTGGCGCTGCGGCGCGACCGCCGCCAACTGGCGTGGCTGCTGCCTTTGGTGCTGCTGTACATCCTGCCGATCGCCGGCCCCACCAAGGCGCCCGACGCGCAGGCCGCGGCGATCCAGACCAACATTGGCGCGGACGTGAAGTGGACCGCCGAGGAGAAGGAACGGGTGGTGAAGCGGCTGTCCCTGCTGACGCTGCAGGAGTCGCTGGACGTGTCCAAGCCCAAGCCGAACCTGGTGCTGTGGCCCGAGGCTCCGGCTCCGTTTTACTACTACGACGATGCGGCGTTCCGCGAGCAGGTGACCGGCGCGGCGCGGCTGGCCGGGGCTCCGCTGCTGTTCACGGGCGTGGCCTACTCGGCCCAGAAAGAGCCCCTGAACTCGGCCATTCTGCTGGGTCCGGAAGGGCAGTTGCTGGGGCGCTATGACAAGGTGAACCTGGTGCCGTTCGGCGAGTACATTCCGGCGGGCTTTGGCTGGATCCAGAAGATCTCGAGCGAGGCGGGCAACTACGCGCCCGGGCCGGGTCCGAAGGTGTTTATCACGGAAGGCCATACGCTGGGCGCGTTCATCTGCTACGAATCAGCCTTCCCCAGCTACATCCGCGAGTTCGCCAGGAGCGGCGCGGAAGTGTTGATCAACCTGACGAACGACGGCTACTTCGGACGCGGCATCGCGCGGCAGCAGCATCTGCAACTGGTGCGGATGCGGGCGGTGGAGAACCAGCGCTGGGTGCTGCGGCCGGCCAACGACGGTATTACGGCGTCAATCGACCCGGCGGGACGCATCTGGGACCGGCTGCCCGAGTTCAAGCTCACCAGCGGCCGGCTGCGCTTTGGCTGGAACCGGACAAAGACGCTTTACACGGAATATGGCGACTGGTTCGCGTGGCTGTGCCTGGCTGCCGGACTGGCTGGAGTTGTCTACACGCAGCTCCCCACCTATCGTCCGGCGGAGTAACCGCCTGGCGCAGTAAAATGGGCGCGCCATGCTTCGATTGTTTCTCCCGCTGATTCTGGTGCTGTGCGCGCAGGCGGCTCCGCTGCCGGTGCGCGGCATCCACCTGGGCGCCCCCTCGCCGGAAGAGATGCCCTTGGCGATCCGCTTCATCGAAGAGGCGCTGCCGAAGGAGGGCGTGAACGTCCTGATCCTGGAGTTCAACTACCGCTATCAGTACGCCAGCCATCCGGAGGTGGTGGACGCCAACGCGCTGTCGGCGGATCAGGTGCGCCAACTGGCCGCGTCGTGCCGCAAGGCGAATGTGCGGCTGATTCCGCTGATCAACCTGCTGGGCCACCAGTCGTGGGCGAAGACGACGTTCGGCCTGCTGCGGGCTCATCCGGAGTTCGATGAGACGCCGAAGATGTATCCCGAGAACAAGGACATTTACTGCCGCAGCTACTGCCCGCGGCATCCCAAGGTACACGGCGTGCTGTTCGACCTGATCGACGAGCTGATGGCCGTGACCGGCGCCGATGCGTTTCACGCCGGCATGGACGAAGTGTTCCTGCTGGGCGAGAAGGAGTGCAAGCGATGCCGGGGCCGCAACAAGGCCGAGCTCTTCGCGAATGAGGTGAAGGCGATCCACGCGCACCTGGCGAAGCAGAAGAAGGAGCTGTGGATCTGGGGCGACCGGCTGATCGACGGCAAGGTGACGGGCATTGGCAAGTGGGAGGCGAGCGTGAACGACACGGCTGCGGCGCTGGCGCTGATCCCGAAGGACGTGGTGATCAACGACTGGCACTATGAGGCTCCGCACGCGACGGGCACCTACTTCGCGCTGTCGGGCTTTCGCGTAGTGAGTTCGCCGTGGAAGAAGACGCCGGTGGCGCTGGGCCAACTGGCGCAGATCCGCGACGCCCGCGCGCATTCCACCAAACCGGTGGGCGACCGGATGCTGGGCATGCTGCAGACGACGTGGGTGGGCTTCGGACCGTTTGTCCGCGCGTACTTTGGAGAAGGAGAGCCGCCGAAGCAGGGCGTGCCGGAGGCGGTGGAGTGCTTCCGCGCCCTTTTCGCCGAATTGAGGACGATGAATTAGCCATGCTGACTCGACGCGAATTCAACTTTTCGATGCTGGCGGCTCCGGCCGTCGTGGGCACTGCGTTGGACAAGACTCCGGCGCGGGCCATCGGGCTGGACGGAGCCGAGGCGGCGGCCTGCAAAGTGACACGGCGCTGGACCGGGCCGGTGTGCCGCGCGAGCGTCACGAATAGCGGAGCACAACCGGTGCGGCTGCGCGAGATCGTGCTGTTCGAGGGTCCGCACGGGTATGGACCGGAGACCAAGCTGTACGGCGAAGGCTTCACGATGCTGAGCCAGACTGGCGGCACGCTGGGTGCGCCTACGGCCATCGGCGGATATCTCGACAGGAAGCATTACCGGATCCCGGAGCCGGCGGACGCGACCACCGTGTATAGCGTAGCGTGCCTGTCGCCGGCGGCCAACCGGCATGAGCTGATGGCGTTCACGTCGTCGCGGCGGTACGTGGGGCGGTTCCATTTCCGGGCGTCGACGCTGCAGGTCACGCTGGATTGCGAGGGGCTGGAGCTGGCCCCGGGGCAGACGTGGCCGCTGGAGGAGTTTGTCCGGCTGGAAGGGACTAACCGCGCGGCGCTGTTCGAGCAGTTGGGCGGGCTGATCGCGAAGAATCATCCGCCGCTGAAGTGGGCCACTCCGCCGGAGGGCTGGTGCTCGTGGTATTGCTTCGGACCGAAGGTGACGGCGCAGCAGGTGCGCGACAACCTGGAGTGGATCGCCAAAAACGCTCCGAATTTGAAGTACGTGCAGATCGACGACGGGTATCAGCCAGCGATGGGCGACTGGCTGGAGACGGGGACGGCGTTCGGCGGCGATATCCGGGCGGTGTTGAAGGAGATCAAGACGCGCGGGTTTGAGCCGGCGATCTGGGTGGCTCCGTTCATCGCGGAAGAGAAGTCCAAGCTGTTCACTGAGCATCCGGGCTGGTTCATGAAGGATGAACAGGGCGCGCCGCTGGCGTCGAACAAGGTGACGTTCGGCGGGTGGCGGAGAGGGCCGTGGTACGCGCTGGATGCGACACAGCCGGCGGTGCAGCAGCATCTCAAATCGGTGTTCCGGACGATGAACCAGGAGTGGGGCGTCACCTATTTCAAGATGGACGCGAACTTCTGGGGCGCGATGCACGGCGGCCGGCTGTCGGATGGCAAGGCGACGCGCGTCGAGGCCTACCGGCGCGGCATGGAAGCGATCATCGAAGGCGCGGGGCGCAGCTTCCTGCTGGGCTGCAACCATCCCATGTGGCCGTCGCTGGGGTTAATTCACGGGTCGCGATCGTCGGGCGACATCTCGCGCAAGTGGAGCACGGTGAGCATGGTCGCCAGCGAGAATCTGAACCGCGCCTGGCAGAACGGCCGGCTGTGGTGGAACGATCCCGACGCGCTGGTGCTGCTGGGTGGGCTGCCGGAGGACGAATTCATGTTCCATGCCGCGGCGACCTACGCCACGGGCGGCATGCTGCTATCGGGCGATGATCTGACGAAGATGACGCCGGAGCGCCAGGCGCTGCTGTTGAAGCTGCGGCCCACGGGGCAGGCGGCGGCGTTTGATCCCGAGTTTAAAATCGGCCGGATGAAGCGGCCGGGCCACGAACTGGTGTTCGTGCTGAACTGGTCCGACAAGACGGTGACGCAGTCGTTCCTGCTGCCGGGCCTTGTGCAGGTGAAGGACTTCCTTACCGGCGAGGACATGGGCAGGCACAAGGGCGACTGCGAGGTGCCGGACATGCCGCCGCACTCGGGGCGGGTGTTTCAGTTGGTGGGCTGAACGGGGCGTTTGCCGGACGACTTCCACATCTGCAGCGCGCGGAAGCCTCGTTCCGTCTCCTGCGGCGTGATGGAGCAGTGGCCGCCGCGCCGGACGTACTGCTGCGCGAACCACTGCCCTGCCCCGGCATAGCGGACGAGATCGGCGTAGGCGTTGGGCACCGCGGGCGGCACTAGCGGGTCGTAGGTGGTGTGGATGGCGAGCATGGGGCGCGTGAGGCGGCCGGTGGGCGTGTAATACGTGCGGACGTACTCGGCGGCGCGGGGATCGGCGGTATAGCGCGTCACGCCGTCGTTCAGCTTGTTGTCGTCGGGCGAGCCGCTGTAGATGGTGTCGTGGTTGTCGAACGGGTTGCCGCCGCCGCGCTGCTGCAGGTCGAGCAGGACGTAGGTCCAGAAGACGAGCGTATCGGCGAGGTCGTGGTCAGTAGGAATGCCGGCCCATTGGCGGACCGCGGCGGCTTGCTGCGGCTTTGACTTCAGTAAGGCTTCGATCTCGGCGGTCTTCTCGGACGTCATGCGATAGGACGCCAGCACCTTGGCCGGGTTGGGCAAGGCGCCCGGGAAGTAGAAGTCGAAGACGACGCGCATGTCGAAGACGCGGTGTTGCACGAACTGTTCGGCGGAGCCCAGAGGGCCGCACAGCGCGAGGCCGCCATCGTAGGCGCTGGGGTACTTCTCCAGCAGGGTCATGGTGAGGAAGCCGCCCATGGAATGGCCCATCACGAAGGTCTCGACGGGTTTGCCGTACTTGCCGGTGAAATAGCGGCGCAGGGCTTCCGTGTCCTGGATGGCCTGCTCGACCGCCCAGCCTCCAGCGGCGTAGCCGGATTGGATGACGGCCACTCCGCTGTCGAGAAAGCCCGAGAACTGCGGCTTCTCGTTCTGCGCGAATTTGACGGGGTTGCCGTCGTAGCCGTGGCAGTAGACGAGCAGGACGCCGGTCCAGCGCGCCGGGACGTCGATGCGGTAGCTGGCGCCGTTCAACGTGCCGGTTTCGACACGTGGCTGGGCCTGGCAGGCGGCGCTGAACAGGGCCGTCAGCAACAACAGGACGGTGCGGAGCTGCTTCATGCGGATCCTCCGTAACAGGCTGACGAGGGTGGCAGAGCGGGATCGGGCGGTCCGCCCTACCCGAAGGCGGGCGGACCACGAGTTTGCCTAGCTGTGGCGGATCACCAGCACATCGCCATCCTTGACGATGTACTCCTTGCCTTCCAGCCGGAGCTGGCCCTTCTCGCGCAGCCCGCCATAGCCGTTCTGGTCGACCAGCGTCTGCCAGTTCACGACTTCGGCGCGGATGAACTTCTTTTCGAAGTCGGAGTGGATGGCGCCGGCCGCTTTCACGGCGGTGGAGTTGATCGGAATCGTCCAGGCGCGCACTTCCGTCTCGCCGGCCGTGAGGAAGCTCATCAGGCCCAGCAGGCGGTACATGACGTTGATCAGGCGGCCCAGGCTGCTGCCGGGCAGGCCGTAGCTGGTCATATACTCGGCAGCCTCTTCGGGCGAAAGCTCTGACAGTTCGGCCTCGATCTTGCCGCAGACCGCGCAAAGCTCGGCGTTGGCCTTGCCGGAGAGAAGTTGCTCGCGCAGGCTGGCTTCCTTCTCGGGCAGGGTGGCGGCATCGGCTTCGCCGAGGTTCATCACCAGCAGGATCGGCTTCTGCGACAGGAACTGGAAGCCGCGCAGCAGCTTCTCGTCGGCCGGTTCGAGTTCCCAGGCCCGCAGCGGTTCGCCCGCTTCCAGCTTGCCCTTGGCGATCTCCAGCAGCTCGAATTCGCGGTCCAGTGACTGGTCGCGGATCTTCTTGCGTTCCTTTTCCAATCGTTCCAGGCGCTTTTCGACGACGACCAGGTCGCTGAGGATCAGTTCCATGTCGAGGTCTTCGATGTCGCGGCGCGGATCGACGTTGCCCTTCTCGTGCGGCACGGTGTCGTCTTCAAACACGCGGACCACGTGGGCGATGGCGTCCACCACGCGCAGGCTGGCGAGGTAGCTGGGGTCGCGCAGGGCTTCCTTGGAGATAGCCGGGAAGTCGAGGAATTCGATGGTGGCGTAAGTGATCTTCGGCGGCAGGAAGATCTTGGCCAGGGCGTCGATGCGCTGGTCTGGCACCTTGGTCATGCCGACGCGCGCTTCCATGGTGCCCACGCGGGTGGCTTCGTGTACGCCCGTGAGGATAGTGAACAAGCTGGTCTTGCCCGTCATGGGGAGACCGAGAATGGCTGTTTTCATAAAACTTATAGGGGAACTTCTACCCGGTTCAGGATTTCGGCCAGTAGCCGCTCGGCCGTTTCCGTCGAGCGGTTGGAGAGCGACACCCGCTGGTTGAGAACCACGCGGTGCGCAAATACCGGCACGGCCAGGCGTTTGATGTCGTCCGGAAGAACGTAGTCGCGGCCCTCCAGCAGGGCCAGGGCCTGCACGGCGCGATACAGCGCCTGCGCGCCGCGCGGGCTGACGCCCAGCAGCAGCGATTCGTGCGAACGCGTGGCTTCGACGATGCTCAGCATGTAGCTGACAAGCGATTCGTCCACGCTGACGCGCTCCGCCGCCAGTTGCGCGCTGAGCAATTCCTCAGGCGTCAGGATGGCCTGCGGAGCGGGTCCGTTCACGCCAGGCGACTGGCGCAGGATCTCGCGTTCGCTGGCGCGGTCAGGGTACCCGATGCGCAACCGCATCAGGAAGCGGTCGAGCTGCGATTCCGGCAGCGGGTAAGTCCCGTGGTGCTCCACCGGATTCTGCGTGGCGATGACGAGGAACGGCTCCGCCATGGGGTAAGTGTGGCCGTCGATCGAAATCTGGCGTTCGTTCATCGCCTCCAGCAGCGCCGACTGCGTCTTGGGCGTGGCGCGGTTGATCTCGTCGGCCAGCAGGAAACTGGTGAAGATGGGGCCGGGCTTGAATTCGAACTCACCCGTGCGGGCGTTGTAAATGGTGACGCCCAGGATGTCGCCGGGCAGCATGTCGGCCGTGCACTGCAGGCGCTGGAAGCCGCAGCTCACCGTGCGGGCCAGGGCCTGGGCGAGCGTCGTTTTCCCGACACCGGGGACGTCTTCAATCAGCAGGTGCCCGCGCGACAGCAGACACACTACCGACATACGAATGACATCGGCCTTGCCGCGGATCACCGCGTTCAGCGACGCTTCGAGTTCTGCCAATCTGGTTGCGGCCGAGACCGCGGCCTCAGGGCCGTGCATGTTGTTTCTATGATAGCGATTCTTCAGCGAAGACAGCTCACCGCTTGCGCGAAGTGCCTTGCTGCAGGAATCGGCGCCCGCACCGGCAGGAACGTGCAACCGCCATCCTGCTAGTGAGTTTCGGACGGCCGGATGGGCCGCAGATACTCAAATTCCACCCAACCCAGGCGGCCCGCCTCCGGCCCGTCGAGGATCTCCACCTGGTAGCGGCTGCCGTCGTCCACCTTTACGCGCACCTGGGTGCCCGTCGTCATCGGCAGGGCGGTCTGCTCGGCTTCGGCCTTTTCCAGCGCCGTCCGATCCTGTTTGCCCATCGCACTCTGCAGGATGCGCGTATCTTCCCGCGACTGCGCCAGCCAGATCGCCTGCCCGGTGGTGTTGGTCAGCACCGCCACTTCGCCCTTGTGCAACATATGGTTCTCGGCAGTTTCGGGCTTCAGCTTCCAAGCCTGGCCGACCCCGAACAGGATGACAAACCCGGCCAGAATCACCACGATCAAGAGAAACTTATTCACAGCGGTTTCCTTTCTACCGCGGATCAATCCGTCTTTGAGGATAGAGATATCCGATTTGAAGTCAAGCCCCGCCCGAAATGGGGCCGGGCACGCGTCCCGGTCTGATACGATACAAGTTCACTGCCATGACTCGCATGCTTCGAGCGGCTGTGGTACTGGCTTGCCTGGGGGCCTTGCTGCAGTCCCAGGCCTTCTCCCAAGGGAAGAAGAAGAACAAGAAGGATGAGGACTTCACGCAGACCCTGGCGGTGGCGCCCGATCCCCCGTCGGCCGTCGCCGCGGATACCGCGAAGTTGTCCTTCCTCATCGCCCCCCTGTCTGCCAAGGGCCTGCTGTCGCAGCAGACGCGCGACGCGCTCAAGTGGCTGATGCAGAACAGCAAGGGCTCCCAGTTTGTACGGATTCGCGCCTATGTCGCCGGTACCGGCGATTTGCGCCGCATCCCCTCGCTGGTCAGCGAGATGTTCACTGAAAAGAAGATCGCCCTGCCGGTGGTCACGGTGGTCCAGGTGGGCGGTCTCCCGCTGGAAGCGGCCCAACTCCAACTGGTCGCCACGGTGCAGGACCGCAAGACGGTGAATCCCGGCGGTGTCCTTTTCCTCGCCGCCCAACAGCCGTCCCTGCAGCAGTCGATGGAACAGTTGAGGTCCCGCGCCGGCAACAGCGAGGTACAAATGCTGGCCTGCGCCGCACCGACCCTGGAAGAGGTGACGGCGGCGCGCACAGCCGCCACCACGCTGTTTCCCCGGGCACAGCTCGTGTTCTACCAGGCCCAGCGCTCAGTCAGCCAGCCTGTGGCCGCCTGCGAAGGGGTAGCCCGGCTGGCGCAACCCCCGGATGGAGGCGCCCGCTTCCAGGAAGGCGCTGTCGCCGTTTCATCGCCCCGCCTCATCTTCAGCGGAGCCCAACTGGCGTTCCGCTACCAGGAAGCCGACGCGCGCCTCGCCTTCCAGCGGCTGGAGAAGACGCTGCAGTCGCTGGGCGGGTCCTTGAAGCGGACCGTGTCGCTCAACGCCTACCCGCTCTCGCCCCAACTGGCCGACCTGGTGGCCCGCGTCCGCCTCGAATTTCTTGATCGCGACCACCTGCCGTCCGGCACGTCGCTGCCGTACGAAGGGCTGCCGTCGATGGACGCCAGCTTCGGCCTGGAAGCGATCACCCTGGGTTCGCCCACTCCCTGATTCATACAGTCCACGAGGTCTTCCTTCATGTCACAAAAACCAGTTGTCACGTTTGGCGAAATCATGCTGCGGCTGGCGCCTCCCGGTTATGAGCGCCTGATGATGTCGCCCCTGCTGGTCGCCACGTACGGCGGCGGCGAAGCCAATGTGGCGGTGTCTGTCGCCAACTACGGCCAGCCCGCGCGCTTCGTCACCGTGCTGCCGGACAACCCGATCACTGAAGCCTTTGTCTACCAGATGCGCGGCTTCGGCGTCGACACCAGCTTCATCCGGCGCGCCGCCGGCCGCTTCGGCATCTACTTTGTCGAGCCGGGCGCCAACCAGCGGCCCTCCAAGGTCGTCTACGACCGCGCCAACAGCTCCATCGCGCTCGCCAAGCCGGGCGATCTCAACTGGAACGCGATCTTCGCCGACGCCGGCTGGTTCCACATCACGGGCATCACCCCGGCCCTGACGCAGTCCGCCGCCGATCTTTCCATCGAAGCCGCCAAGGCCGCCCAGGCGCTGGGCGTCACCGTCTCCTGCGACCTCAACTACCGCAAGAACCTCTGGAAGTACGGCAAATCGACGCAGGAAGTGATGTCGGAACTGGTCAAGTATGTCGATTACGCCATCGCCAACGAGGAAGACTGCCAGAAGGCGCTCGGCATCAAGATCGACGTCGACGTGCACTCCGGCAAGCTCGACCAGGCTCAGTACGAGGCGCTGGCGAAGAAGGTGCTCGACACCTATCCGAACCTCAAGGCCATCGCCATCACGCTGCGCGAGAGCTTCAGCGCGTCGCACAACGGCTGGTCGGCCTGCCTGCACAACCGCGAGCAGTTCCTGGTGAGCCGCCGCTATGACATCACGCACATTGTCGATCGCGTTGGAGGCGGTGACGCCTTTGCCGGCGGCCTCGTCTACGGCCTGATCAATCTGCCCACGCATCAGGACGCACTGGAGTTCGCCGTCGCCGCTTCGTGCCTCAAGCACTCCGTGCCGGGCGACTTCAACCGCTTCACCAAGGCCGAGGTGGAGGCCTTGATCAAGGAAGGCGGCAGCGGCCGCGTGCAGCGCTAAGCGCACCCTGCCCAAACGCAAAAAGGGCCACCCGGAACGCGATTCGTTCCGGGTGGCCCTTTCTCTTTACAGTTACTGCAGCGCGGTGGCTTTGAAGCTGGTGTAGGCGCCGCTGCTTGCAAAGCGCAGCCCGATCACCGTCATCTCACCGGCCAGCGACGAGATCTCCAAACTGCCCTTCTTGCCGTCCACGATCCCGTTCAGATCGACCAGCCGGAAGGCGGCATGGCCATTGGGAGGAATCTCGGGCAATTGCACCTGGACGATGCGCTGGCCCTGCAGGTCGCGGAACGTGAAGTTCACGATCGAAGCCACGTCCGCGCTCATGTTCGCCACGGCCACCGTGGTGGTGAAGCCGCCGGTGTTGTCGAACGGCATGATAGTCCGCCCTGGCGTGGCCACATTGATCGGCACCGCCGCCTCCTGATCGGGACGGCCGGGCACAATCTGCTTGAAGACGGCGAACCCGGTCACCCACTGGCCGCTGAGGATCTCGGCCCAGCCGCTCTGCACGGACGGGCTGCTGCCCGCGGTTTCGAGGGTGACGGAAGCACCCGGCGCGATCGTCACGTTGGTGGGATCCACGCCGTTCAGGAACTGCAGCGGCCAGGCGGCGGCCGTATTATTGCCCGTGTCGCGCCAGAAGCGCAGGTTCACGTTCGCCTGGGTCGCGTCGTTGTTCACCAGCGTGATGCTGGTGCGGAACGAGGTGGAGGCATCACCGCCATCGGCGATCTGCGGCAGGGACCGCTTGCCGCGCGTGTAGCGGTTGAACGTCTGGGCTTCGAACGAGGTGAACGCGCCCGTCGGATTGAAGCGCAGGCCCAGAATCGAGATCTGGCCCGTGGTGATCCAGAAGTCGGCCGTGCCGCGCTTGTCGCCCAGGTAGGGCCACTGGGACGGGAGAGTGAAGGCGTAGTGACCGCGCGCCGGAATGTCGGGCAACCGGTCGACTTTGATGATGCGGCCCAGTTCGTCGCGGAACGCCACGCGCACCTTGGCCACTTCCGTCTGGCTCACATTGGCGATCGCCATGGCCGAAACGAACCCGTTGGCGTTGTCGAACGGCAGCAGGCTGCGCTGCATCAGCGTGGAGTTCAGCGGGACCGCCGCCTCCTGGAACCGGCCGTCGGGCCGCGATTGGCGGTAGACCGCCACGCCGCTGATCTTTTCTTTGCAAACCACTTCCGCCCAGCCGGAGGAGGTCGCCGCATCCGTGCCGGCCGTCTGCACGGACCAGCTCGCATTCGGAGGAATGACCACATTCTCCACCTTGTCGCCGTTCTCGATGGGCGGATTCCAGGCCACCGTGGCATGCGTGGTCGGCTCCGACTTGTAGAACTTCACCGTCACATAGGCCGGCGTGGTGTCGTTGTTCACCAACGTGATGGACGTCTTGAAATCGCCGCCATCTGCCACCTGCGGCAGCGAGTAGACCCGGTTGGGCTCCAACTGCGTGCGGACGGGCAGTTGCACCACCGGAGTCGTGTCGGTGGGCGTGATCAGAAGACTGTCATCGCGCGGCAACTGGACCGCGGCCAGCGTGTCCATCTGGACAGCGAAAGTCGAAGGCGTCAGGCCGCGATTGATGGATACAGTCAATTCCGGCGTCGGCACCACTTCCGTGACGTCAAAGTAGGCCAGGCGTCCGCCATTGGCGACAACCTGCACCGGCTGCGGCGGCGCGGCCACCGTGCCAAAGGCGTAGAACGTCAACTGCGAGGGCACCACCGTGAAGCCCGGCGGCTGGTCCACCACCGTCACCTTCACCGGCACCACGCCGGTGACGCCCGAGAGCGAAGGAGCCGTGATCCGCAATTCACCCGTCAGCACCGTGCCGATATCGAACCCCGAAGAGTTCACACGGATGCCCACGGTGATGGGCGAGAGGATGGGCGAGGCGTTGGTGACGGAAAGCCAGTTCGCGCCGTCCGAAGTGTAGGGTGTGATTTGAACCTCGCGCACGGTCCCATCCGAGTTCGCGATATTGAAACTCGAGGTCGTGGACGACTCCGGCCCCAGCGTGAGGTCGAGGCTGGCCGGATTCAGCAGGAAGGCGATGCCCTTCACGTTGAAGAAGACGTCGAACGTGGTCGGCAACTGGCCGGTATTGGCGGTGGGCGTGATCGTGACCTTGCCTGAATAAGTGCCGGTCTGCATCTGGAAAGGATTGCAGGTCACCTGGATGTCGAAGGTGCCGCCCGCCGCCACTGCTCCGCTGGTAGGGAAGACCTCCAGCCACCCCTGATTGCCCTGCACGGAAAAATTGAACCCGGGCCCGGTGTTGATCATCCGGACGGAAGTGTTCACCTTCCCGCCGGCCCCGGCGTCCGCGTTCAGGTTCGCCGATTGCGGCGAGAAGAAAAGATAGGGGTTCTGCGCGTGGGCCAGCGAGAGGCAACCACTGAGCAGCAGGACAGTTGCGAGTTTCATGACTTTCAGTCTCCGTGTGCCTGACCAGGCCGCGTCATACAAACCGTCGGCCCGCCCGCATAGTCATCATCATAGGTTCAGGACATGGTACACCGCAAAGGGGGTAGCTACCCATCCAGCCGCAAGCCGGGCTACACCCCCGTTTTTCGGCAGGTTTCAGCCTCCCTTTCAGGCAGCGCGAACAGCGCGCGCAGGCGCCTCCGGAAAGAAACGCCGCAACGGAATGCCGCGTCCCCTTATAATCAAGGTCAGAATCACTCATGTACTCACGCAGGCAAGTCATTCTGGGGAGCACCGCACTCGCGCTCTCTTCCGCCGCCGCCACGGCCCAGCAGCCGGCGCCGAATCTGGCGCAGCAGCCGGCCGTCAGTTCGGCCGAAGCCTTCAAAACCGCCGTCAGCGAGGTCATTGTGCCGGTCACCGTGACCGACGACAAAGGCCGCTTCGTGCGCGATCTCGACCTGAAGGACTTCGAACTCCGGGACGAAGGCAAGGTTCAGAAGATCACTTACTTCACCAGGGAGCGCAATCAGCCCGTCGTCATCGGATTTCTCGTCGACCTGTCCAATTCCAACCGCCTGCACTGGGACAAGTTCAAGGAAGCCATCCAGGATCTCGTGCTGGCCACGATGGAGCCGGATGGCAAGCCGGATCCACGTTTCTCGGGCTACCTGATCGGCTACTCGACCGAAGCCGAACTGCTGATGAACACCACCGGCGATCCGGAAAAGATCCTCGACCGTTTCCGCAAAACGAAGCCGGGCGGCGGCGCGGCCCTGTTCGATGCCGTCTACCAGTCGTGCACCAGCCGCACCCTCGTCAAGGGTGAGCCCATCGAACCCCGGCGCGTCATCGTCATCGTCGGCGACGGGCACGACAACAACAGCAAGAAGACTTTGGAAGAAGTGGTCGAAATCGCCCAGCGCAACCTGGTGACGATCTACGGCGTGTCCACCGTCGCTTTCGGCTTCCGCAATGACGGCGAACCGAACCTGAAGCGGCTCTGTGAATCCTCCGGCGGGCGCGTGGTTTATCCGCTCGAAAACCTCTACTCCGACGTCTCCGGCTACCTCTCCACGCCCTCCGACGAAGGCAACTTCGCCTATAAAGTGGGGACCGGCGGGTACGCCGCCGCCATCATGCGCGGCATCGTGAATGCCATCTCCGCCACGGCCGGCGAAATTACCACCCAGTACATCATGAGGTATACGCCGGACAATACCGACGTGGCCAAGAAATTCCGTAAGATCGAGGTCAGGGTGAATCTGGCCAACGTAAAGGTCAGGGCGCGAGAAGGTTATTATCCTTTTGCCCCCTAACAGCCGATAAGAACGATTCCATGTCGCTGCCATCCGACATCTCCGCTCCCCTGGAGACCCACACCGCGCAATATCGCGTGTTCCAGGCTTTGGGTGAGAATTGCGGTGTCGTCGTCACCGATCCCCAAACCGGAGCCTGCGCGATGCGTTTCCGCCGCGATTGGGACGAATTTGCGAACGGCGAAGCCGAGGTTCTGCAGTCTCTGGCGGAGGATCTGCCGCTCAAGCAGCAGGAGATGGGCACGGAAGCGTTCCTGCACTGGATCGACGGAAATCTTTCGAATACTCTCAGCGTGGAGCCGCCGGCCCAGGCTCTCTGCATCGACCTGGAACGGACCGCGCAAGCGCTTTACCGGCGCTATGTCCGCTCCACCGTGCATCGCTTCCAGACGCACCTGCCGCTGATCCCCATCGACCTCGCCGCCGGCGGTCTGGGACAGGACCGGGCCGCCGGCGCCAAGGAATGGATCGAGGCCGATGTACCCGGCCGCCGCGGGCTGTCCGAAGACTTCTTCCTCGTGCGGATTCACGGCCGCTCAATGGAGCCAGAGATCCCGGATGGCTCCATCTGCGTCTTCCGCTCTTACTACGGCGGCTCGCGCAGGGGCGGCATCTTCATCGTGCAGCGCATCGCCACCATGGACGAAGGCGGCGAATTCACGCTGAAGCGCTATGACAGCACCAAGCAGGTGACGGCCGAAGGCTGGAGCCATGCAAGCATCCGCATGCAGCCCGGCAATCCCGAATTCTCCAGTTGGGAACTGCGGGAAGAGGACCGCTGGGTCACCATCGCCCAATTTGTCAGCGTGCTGGAAGACCCCGTCGCCTGAGCGTGAGGCCCAGCAGCAGCAGCAATCCGGCCGAAGTCAGGACCCAGCTTTGCGGCTCCGGTGTGAGGAAGGTCGCGCCGTAGATCGGAGAGTCGCTGCCGCAGGTGCCCAGCGGATCGGCAACCGTGCAACTGGTCGATGCTTGGAAGAAGTCGTAGACTCCAGGCGTCATCTCGAACCGCACATTCTGATACGGGCTGGTGAACATGATCCCGAAGAAGTTGCGGTCCGGTCCCGGTTGCACCGCATTGGGCGGCGGAGTGTACGTCAGGGAGAGGGACCCCGGCCCCATCACCAGCGAGACAAACGAGCCGTCAATCGGGTCGCCGAGAATCGTCGACGTACCGTCGCCCGTCGTCCCCGGCAGGGTTGTGGGACAGGAACCGGTGCCGGGCTTGGCAAAGTCACACAGGAAGCCCGTATCGATGATCGTCATTTTTGTTGGATCGTACAGGAGGTCGACCGTGATCGACTGGATGTACGGGGGATCCAACACCCACAGGTAGCAGTCTGCGATGTTGCCGTTGGCGCAACCCTGCTCCCTGGCTAAACTCCACGGACCCGGGGCCGGATCCAATGGTCCTCCTGCGGTGGCAACAGGCGTAAACGCCATGGCCAAAAGGATGAACACGCCGCAACGCAATAAGTTAGCGACCATTTGCACTCCTTGGTTTCGGAGTGTATGCCGATTGTCTTACAATCTCAATTAGAAAGTTAAGTTTAATTTATTAAGCCACAGAAACAAGGGACCTTGTCCGTCTCCGGGTTTACAATCCAGCCGGGCCGTACGAGACACCCAGCTTGAAATCACCCCCGCCGGGCATGCTGATGCTCAATCCGCTGTAGTCCTGGATATCCACCCCCACCTGGATCACCTGCATGCCGGCCGCGCGGCCCGCCTGCACACCCGCCGGCGCGTCCTCGAAGACCAGGCAGCGTTCGGGACGAATCCCCAGGCGTTCGGCGCCCAATAGGAAGCAGTAGGGATCAGGCTTGCCATTCACCACCTCTTCCGAGGTCACCATGCCGGCGGGCACAGGCAGGCCCGCTGCCTGCAGCCGGACCTCCGCCAACTTGCGGGGGCAGGAGGTGACGATGGTCCACCGCTCCCGCGGCAACCCCGCCAGCAGGGCGGCAGCGGCCGCAATCGGCACCACGCCGTCCGTGTCGAGCTCTTCCGCACGATTGAACTCCAGCGCGGCCGCCGTGGCGTCAATCCCAGGTACAAACATGTGGATTGTCTCGGCGGTGCGGCGTCCGTGGGAGACAGCCAGGATCCTGTTCACGTCGATGCCGTGCTGATCAGCGAACCGCTGCCAATAGCGCACCACTACCTCATGGGAATCGACAAGGGTGCCGTCAAGATCAAAGAGTATTGCGTCGCAGTCGTAGGTCATGTGAAAGGAATGGGCCCCTGATCCGGGGCTCAACTCCCATTATCGCAGGCTTGGGCGGGCGGCCTAGGAATCGGTCTTCTCAATCAGCTTTTCGACGTTCATCATGTAGATCGCCATCTTCCCGTGACGGTCGCTCTGAAAGAAGATCCGCTGGCTGTTGGCGCTGAAGAAGGGCTCCGCGAGGCCCGGGTCCTTGGCCTTGTGCTCACATAAAGTAAACTCTCGCCTTGTCGCCCTCAACAGCAACAAAATATTGGGAGATGCCTTGCTGCGGCTGGCGCCCACAAAGACGCTGGAATTGGCATTGCGCGAGAAAGCCACAAACTGGCTGGTCTTGGCAATCAGCGTGTCCGTGCGGGCGTCCAGGACCTGTTCGCGGATGGCATTCAGTTGGTTCGATTCGGCTGGCTCCAGCAGGTACTGCAGCGACTGCCCGTCGGGCGACCACATCGCCTGCAGCACGCGCCCGGCCGGAGTCTCCACCCGCCGCTGCCCCGCCCCGTCAAAGCCCGCTACCCACAACTCGCCCGCCTCATTCAGCCACAGCAGCGTAGCCCGTTTCGGATTGGGCGTCACATTCTGGGCGGTGCCTCGCACCTCCACCGCGGTCTCGGGGCTCCCTTTGGGCTGCCGCAGGCGGCGGATGTTGGAGTTTCCGCCCTGCGTCTCCACAAAAAACAGCGATTGACCGTCTTCAGTGGCGGCAACCGGACCGGAGCGCTTCCAACCGTCCCGGATTTCAGCCAGTTCCAACCGGTGCTGGTTGGTGAGTTGGATCGAAACCAGCTTGGCTCCAGCGAAGAACAAGGCTGACCGATCGTCCGGCGAGAACGTCAGGGTCTCTGGCGCGTAGTCCTCGGCCACGGCCAGCGGCTTGATCTGGCCGTTCGACAACTCGATGACAAACGGAGCCCACTTCTCCCCGGAGATGGCCGAAAACAGCAGCGTGCGGCTGCGCCGGTCGACACAGCGCGACGGCAGGGGCGCAAGGGCGCTCTCATGCTCCGGACTGGTCAGGCGGCGGACATCGAACTCAGTCGCCGGATCCTGATAGCGCACCCATTCCTGCGAAGCGACGGCCACGCCGGCCAGAAAGGATCGCCGCGACTGCTGCATATCCAGAATTTTAGCAGGCAGGACACGGGGATCCACGCCGCTCACTTGTGCGGATCGTGCCCGTGCTCCTTCGGCGCCGACGTGTAATGCTCCTTCAGCAGGTCCACGCCAAAATCGTCCTCGAAATCCCGCCATACACTATGGATGTGATTGGCGTTGTTTTGGGTGTTGTCATATTCGATCAGGAAGGTGGGTGACTGGACGCGGTAGTAGTGCGGACCGCCCTTCTCAATCACACCCGCCCACGCAAAGTAGACGTTGAGCCCGGCCTCTTTCACCCTCTGCCTGCGCTGCTCGGCCAGTTCGCCGGGCAGGTTCTCGATGTACTCATCGATCAATACCGCCAACAGCTTACGTTGCGCCGGCGTCATCTTGGACTCCAGCAGCCCGCTGGGCTGTCCGGCCAGGGCCGCCTTTCGGCTTCGTTCCGTCAGGATGTCGGCGTAAGCCTTCTCGGCCACCAGCGCGACCTTGCGCTGTTCCGGAGTCAGGGCGGTCATCAGTGCCCTGCCCTTGTCCTCTTCAGCACCCAGCACCCGCAGCCCGGCGCGGGGTCCTTCCCTCACTTCTCCCGGATTGGAACCCAGGAACGTCGGATTGCCGGTTGCCTTGCCCTTCACGACGGTGAAATGCAGGCTCACATGGTGGCCTTCGATGCGATAGGCCCAGGTGCCCTCGGCCGAAGGTTCGCCGAAGATGCTGAAGTGGTAGCGCTCCGGATTGCGGCGGCCGGCGGTGTCCTTCTCCATGATGCGCAGGATGTCTTCCAGGCTCATGATGGTGGTGGTTTTGATGAAGCCCTGCTGGCTGAGGCCGGCGCTGAGCAGCGCCGAGGCCAGCGCCTTCTGGTGCGAAGTCATCTCCGACAGGGTCAGCCCTTTGCGGGGCCGGTCGTAGCGCTTGGGAATGTCGGCGCTGGGGATGTAGTGCCAGAAGAAGCGCTCGTCGTCTTCAAACGGAAACACCACGCTGGCCCGCTGTTCAGCGGTGAGGGAAGCCAGGAAGTTCTTTGCGGTGGAGACCATTCGCGGCAAGGCGTGGTCGTGTTCGTCGTGCGCCCACAGCATGGACGCCACGAGGAAAAGGGGAAGCGCGGCCCAGAAACGCATGGGACGATTCTACACGAGTCGGACGGGTGCGGGCAGGAAGACTAGAAGCCGAAGTCGCGCGTCGTGTTCGAGGTGGCCAGCGCGGACTTTTCCAGATAGTAGTGCGGATTCACCGGCGCGCCTCCGCGGCGTACTTCGTAGTGCAGATGCGGTGCCGTGGCACGGCCGGTCATGCCGGTGCCGCCGATCACCTGCCCCATCCTTACTTCCTGGTTCGGAATGACGTCGATGCGCGACAGATGGGCGTAGTAGGTCTGCAGTCCGTTGCCATGGTCTACCACGATCAGCTTGCCGTAGGCACCGCCCCATGAAGCTTCCGTCACGATGCCATCAGCCGCCACATGAACGGGCGTGCCTTGGGGCGAAGAGATGTCGACGCCGGTATGGAAGGCCTGGTGGGAGAAGAACGGATCTTCACGCGTACCAAAGCTGCTCAGCAGCCGGCCCATGACAGGCCAGAGGCCGGGGGTGGTGTTGACGAGCCAGCGCCGGCTGGTCATGCGTCCGCCGGTGCCCAGCGAGGCGGTCTTGAGGCGGTTGTACTCTTCCAGGGTGTCGCGCAGGGTGGGCATCAGGGGCATCTGGCCCACTGAAGAGAGGCCGGTATCCGGTGCCGCATCCACCCGCTTGTTCAGGCCGTAGGCGACGGAGACTTCCGAAGCGAACATCTGCAGCCGCGCCATCTGCTCGTTGGTCTGATTGGCTTCAGTCAGCAACTTCTGGTAGCGGGCTCGCAGAAACTCAGTCTCTTCCCGCAGGCTGTTGTAGTTGCCTACCTTCCACGCCATCCGCAGATAGCTCGAGACCATCCCAAACAAAGTGAAGCCGCCCAACAGGGCCAGGCCCAGGACGGCAAAAATCACCTTTTGGTCAATTTGGAAACGGCGGAGACGCCCATGGAGGGAGTGAGCCAGAACTACGATGAAGTAGGGCTGATTCATGACTTGTGTTCAACAACGGGGCAGCGGTCCGGTTCGATTTGCCTTTCCAATCTGAAAGCCAAAGCGAACTGCAATGGCCCGCCTTCGCGTTCGGCAGGATACATCACCCGAACGCAAATCCTACGTTAACAACCAATGCCGGGGCTGTCAAGGTTTCAAATGTGGCAGCGCGCCGTGTCCGGCGTGTCAATCCAACTCGCCGCAACTTCCTATTTTCCATGCAAGCTACAGTAAATAAACAGGATAGGAACTAGAAGCAAATCACATAGTAGACAGTGGCTCCGTGTGCGGGCGAGTCAATTAGGAGAGCTTCATCCAAAATGGGAGGGCGTGGAACGGGCTAAGGAAGGGGCACCGGCAGAGGGGGGAAAAATTCGGCGGGCCGTGTGGGCGCGGCCCGCCGGAACGGCGATTGGGGATCGCCGGGCTAGGGAAGAAAGGAAGGCTTGAGGAACTGAATGGGTGAATAGGCATTCGCCCGGTTCGGTTCCACCTTCCAATCGTTTGCAATCGCGGAGTTATCGACCTCCATGGCTTCCCCGTCCGCCCCGCCACGGCTTGGTCGAAGATCGGTCAAGTCTTCGGCCGTCTCGAGACGAGGGGAGTAGGACGGGGAATGCCAAGGAGCATGGAGTAAACGGCTGGAGGAGGGTGCCGTTACTCCGCACCCGATGCGGCCTCGGATTCGCACCGGATGATTCGATAAATCCTTCGCTGCGGGGAAGGTCGTTAAAATTCGTTTGGATGACAATAGCCGCGTGGCGCGTGCTGCCCGGGGTTCCATTGCATAGGACCTCGGGCAGCCCTCCGATAGCGCGCCCCGCACCTTGATGGCGGGCGTCAGGCTCCATCCCCTCCGCGCGGTGGCCGCGCCGAGCCCGGGAGCCAGTGCCAGGGTGAGTGACAAAACCTGACACACTTTTGATCGCCTCGTCATCGATGCACCCTTACAGCTTCCGGCCCGCCACCTTTACTTTTGGGGTGGCCAGATAGCCGATAACCTGATCTTTCCTGACCTCGTTCACCACCAGTTCGTAGGGCTGGCGTGCCTTCGAGACCACATAGAATTGAACCGGCTCGTTGATGTTCTTGTCTTTCTTTTCAACCTTTTTGTCGTCGGCCACGATCTCCATGGTGAAGCGGTTCCGCTTAAAATCAGCCTTCTTGAGCTGCACCAGGATGTCGCCTACCCGTTGGGGCGCCGACGTCTTCGTCAACGTAAACTCGAAGTACTCGCGCTCGCCCAGTTCGCGTAGCGCCGAGAGCTCTTTGCTGTTCGTGGCGATCAATCCGCTCATCACGCCCATGTCACCGGTCGTGCGATGGAGCTCAGCCACTGTGCGATCCAGATCGCTGCGCGTCGAGGCTACATCCGTCCGCACGGAGCCCACTTCGGTGGTAATGTCCGTCAAACGGGCGGTCGCCTGGTCGGTCCGCGACTTGATCTGGTCCAATTCCTCGGTCAGCACCTTCTGGTGCTCGTCCTGCCGCTGCGCCAGCTTGTTGGTCACGCGGGCCGCGATCGCCTCAGCCTGGCGGCGGGCCGATTCCTTGGCCTGCTCGGTACTGGAGGCGCTTTCCTTGCGCGTCGAGTCCAACTCGGCTCGCAGGGCGCCCAGCGTCTGCGTCACGTTCAAATCCGATGAATTCAGGGTCTGGCGCAGCGTTGCGACCTCGCGCTCCAGCGCGGCGGTCTGCATCCGCGTATTCACCAGATTCATGTGCTGGTAGGCTCCGACGCCCAGGCTCGCCGCCAGTCCTACCCCCAAGGCAGCCGTCGCCCAGGGGAAGTTGCGGCCCTTTGACTCTTCGTCGCCGTCACCGGTCACATTCTTAGTCGCGTTTTCACTGCTCATGACGTGCTTGCCTTCACACAAGACAATGCACCTGCCTAGCCAAACCCTCCGCCTCTTTATTTTCAGCATCTTACGCCCTATGGACGTAGGCGAAGATCAAGTAAGATTTACCTGATGGGTAGGACGTGCCGGAAACGCCCGGAAAGAATTACGTCGAAATCCGAATCCGGACAGACTGCGGCGGAATCTAGCGACCCACCGGCTGTGCAACCACCTGCTCCAGCCGGGCGGCGCGGTCGGCGGAACTGGGGTGCGACTCGAAATACGGGCGAATGATGCCTTGCCGGGGATTGGTGCGCGTCAACTGGTCGAGACGCCGGAACACGGCCGGCATTTGCTTGGCGTCGTAGCCAGCCAAGGCTGCGAGGTAAGCGCCGCGCGCATCGGCGTCGAACTCTTGCTGCTGGCTGTAGGTCATGGCTGCGGCCTGCCGGACCATGTCGAACAGGACACCCGCGTTCGGAATGGACTGGCGGGATAATGCGGCTTCATAACGGTGCCGGTCCAGGCAGTGCTCCAGGTCGATGTGCGCCATTTCGTGGCCGATGACGCCCGCCAGTTCGTTGTCATTCTTGACGAATCCGAGCAGGCCGGAGGTGACGAAGATATGCCCGCCGGGCAGCGAGAAGGCGTTGATTTCGGAGCCCGCCATGACGTGCGCTTTGTACGGCATCATTCTGCGCACATGCCGGTTCAGGCGGGCGGTCATGCCCTCGATTCGTTGCAGGCCCGCCGGGTCCTCGGCCCATACGCCATAGGTGGAGGCGGCCAGGCGGTTGCCCAGCATGACCTCGTCGGCGGTGGAAACGTGGACGAGCGAACCAGTGGTCCGCGAAGCATCGAAGAACAGATCGCCCCACAGCCGCGCCACCGACTCCAGATCCTGTTTGTCGTCAATCTTCCCGGCCCGGACCAGAATGCCGGAGAGCGCCAGGGCGCCGACGGTGATCAGCAACAGAATGCGGTCGCTCATAACAGTTTCCTCAGCCGTTCCCGGAAGCGGGTGTAGACCCACGAAACACCCAGCAGGATGACGCCGAGTGCCATGAAAGACAGAATCCGGGGCAGAGTCTCAAGATTCCGTAAGTCATAGATAAACAACTTCAAAATGCAGCCCAGAAGCAGGACGAGCCCCGTCAGCCGGAGCACCCGCTCGCGGGCCGGAAAACCGGCGGCCAGCAGTAGCACGCCTTGCAGGCCCCAGGCGACCGTGAGCCCGCTGCCCGAGACCTCGCGGTAGAGCAGCGAAGCCAGCAGCAGGCTGCCCAGCAGGCTGTAGTAGGTGCGCGGCAGTTCCTCGCGCGGCGCCAGGAATTCCTGCACATAGAGTGCGCTGATCACAAGGCCCGCAGTCAGCAGGCGGCCGGGCAGGCCGGCGAAGCTCTGCGGATCGTCGAAGTTGGATGCCACGCAGCGGACCGCCGCCATCAGCGCCAGCGCGTAGCTTTGCCAGCGCCAGTCCTCGAGCTCGAACTTCTGGCCGATCACCAACAAACCCACGCCGAGCAGCGACCAGCCGACCACGGTGAACACATGGCCCATCTCGAAGCGCATCAGGATCGCGATGGCGGCGGTGGCGAGCCAGAGGTGCAGGCGCAGCCAGGGCCACGCGTCTTCCCTGCTCCGCCGGTACAGATACAGGAACGAGCCGGAGACGGGCAGCACGGTCACCAGGCGGTGCGAGAGGCCGCCCGTGACGCCGGTATTTGTGAAGTTCGCAAAAAATAGCCGGGTGAAAGCACCGACTCCCACGTTGTGGCCGATCATCCGCAAATGATTGTGTTGAAAGCGGTACCCCGCCTCGACCAGCAGGACGGCAAGCGCCATCCATGCGACGGCCACCGTCACATCGGGCAACTGCAGCCATGAAACAATCATGGCGAAACCGGTGGCGGCCAGGGCAGCCAAGCTACTGACGAAGAGCTTTCCTTCCCTGGTCCACAGGCGGAGGGTCATCCAGTATCCCAGCGCGGAGGCGCCGGCCAGGGAAACCCACTCACTGGCGGCCGCCGGACGGCTGAAATGGTCGAAGAAGCTGAACGACACTGCCAGCACGGCCAACACCCAGGCGAAGTAGGCCTGACGGCGGAAGTCGGAGGCTTTGCGCCAGAAGCTGAGCTCCAGCAGGATGGCGGTCCACGAGGTCCAGACCAAGCCCAGCCAGCGTTTGGGAGACTCCGCGCCGAGGACCAGTTGGACTAAGGCAGATCCGGCGTAACCGTAGGGAATCGGGACGGTTCGCAGCTCCCGGTTGGTATAGGCGACGACCGCCAGCAGGATGGCGGCGGGAGTCCAGTTATGGAACGTGAGCCCGGCCCAGGTGACCATGGCCGAGGAATCCGCCGCGATCCAGAGCATGCGCAACAGAGCGCCGCCGAAGACGATGGCGGCCAGCCATTCGAGGAACCGCAGGCGCCATCGCCAGGCGGCGAGAAACAGCAGTTCGGCCTCTACGCCCAACATGACGCTGGCCCAGGCGCCGCCGGCATGACGAACGACGGCCAGGGCGGCCAACCCGGACGCCAGGACAATAGAGTACTGGTAGGCATTCGACTGCATCCGGCCGCGCAGGACCGCATCACCGAGATAGAGCAGCGCGGCCGCGGCCAGGAAGTGCGGCAGGTGGGCCGGATCCACCTTCTCCCACTTGGCGGCGGAGAGCAGCAGGAAGCCCAACGCATTGATAGGAAAGATCAATGCCGCGTAGCCGGGGCGCGGCTGCTCAGACCGCAGTTGCACCATATCGAAGGCTTCGAAGATCAGCCACAAAGTAAACAGGAAGGCCTGGGTGGTGAACAGCGGGGAGCCCTGGTCACCGTGGGCAATGATGATGCCGTAGGTGGCGGCAACGCTCAGGACGCCGATGGCGTGCCAGCGCAGGCGATCGGCCAGATAGAGCAGCGCACCGGAAAGCGGGATCAGGGCGCCCACGCCCAACTGTTTTGAAGGAGATAGCGCCAGGGCGCCATACGCGCTGGCGGCGGCGATGGCGGTGACCGTTTGGCTTTGATACCGCAAGGAGTGCGCGATCATCGCCCCGGCGACAGCCACCAGCAACAGGCCGCCCAGCGTGTCGTTGTAGATGACTCGCGCCGCATCGACCGCGAACATCGCGTAAGTCGTTGCATACAAACAGGCCCAGCCGGCGCCCAGCAGACCCCATGCGAAGACGCGGTAGCGCTGCAGGCGCTCCACGAAGAAGCCCGCGGCGAGCAGTCCGCCACTGACAGCGAGAGAAACCGCCACACGGGCGGCGGGCCCCATCTGGGTGAATGAGTAGCCCAGGAAGAGCACGAGGCCGATGACCAGTACGAAAGCACCCAGTTTGTTTAAGAGGCTGCCGCCGACCAGCGATTCCCACTCGTCGTCGCCGACCATCTCGCGCAGACGGTCGGAAAGCGGCGTTTCCGCCACGAACGCCGGTGGCGGCAGGCTGACGGGCTGTTCCGGCTCGGGGGCCAAAACGACAGGTGTTGTTTTAGTCGCAAGTTCCTCATGGACAGATACTTGCGGCTGTTCTACGGGCGGGGGCGGCGGGACCACCACCGGCACCGGTGTGTAGACGGGCGCGGCGGCGGGCGCGGGCCGCTCCACCGGTTTCTGCTCCAGCGCATAAACGCGGGCCGTCAGTTCAGCAAGCAGATCTTCGAGACGGGAGACGCGTCGGCGGCTCATCCAGAGCGCGAACGCCAGCCCAAAGATGAATACCCATTCCACGAAATTGGTACCTCGAATTTGGGAATGCCGTCAGCGGGCGCTGACTTTCAGAATTTTCGCCGCAGCTTCCACCCCACCGGCGCGCTGTAAGCCTGGTACGAAGAACACCTTAGCCAATTCTCCGTCGGAAACCTTAAGACCGAGCGAGGGTGGGTTGTATCGCACGGGCGACGTGGTAGTGGCGGCCGCGAAAAGCGCCCACCATTGGGCATCACCTTCGGCGGCGAGTTCGACTGTTTCGGATGGCCGTTTGGCCGCCAACCATTGCAAAGCCACCTGGACGTCCTGGACGCGGGCGGCGGAGTCGCTGCGATTGAAGGTGAGAAAGTGGCGGTGCGAACGGTCGCGGGCGGCTTTCGCGGTGCCAGTCTGGAACGCGTCGATCAGCAGGATGGCCCGCCCCTGGGCCTTGAGTTTCAGGAAACCGGCGCTGGCCTCGGCGGCGGCGATGCCGTCCGGGTGCAGGTAGAGGACCGCGGGCGCTTTGCCGTCTACGAACTTGTACGGAATCGAGTCACCCAGCGCGGGCTGCGGGTCCGGGCTGTGGAAGACAAGCTGCAGCCGCTGTTTCAACTCCGCCGGGGTGGCCGACTGCTCCATCTTCACCGCCTCAGCCTTCCATTCGTCGAACAACTGATTGAACGAGCGGGCATGATCGGGCCTGCTGCGGCCATAGAAGACGAGCATGTCCTGGAGGTTTTCCACGTCGACTCCGCGCTCCTGGAACTCCGGTTCCTCGGGCCGCAGGTGCTTGCGCAGGAAGTTGTACACCGCCTGGCGGCTGTCTTTGTTGTAGTTGTGGGGCGCGTCGAACTGGACGTTTTCCACCAGATTCGATTTCCCGTAGAGATCGTACAGTTTGCGGACGGCGGGAAACTCCTCTTTGGGGACGTTGCGGGTCCAGTCACCGGTGGCGGCCACCATGAGCATGGGTCGCGGCGCGGCCATGGCCGCAATCTCGATATTGTTGGTACCCACGCGCAGGCCGGGCGCATTTTCGCAGACGCAGCCGCCCTGCATGATACCGGACACCATGTTGACGGGCGCGGAAACGGCGACGCGCGGGTCGACGGCGGTCAGCAGGAAGTCCTGGGTGCCGCCGCCGGAGGCGCCGGTGATGGCGAGCTTCGCCGCATCCACATCGGGCAGTGACTCGACAAAATCGAGCGCCCGGATGGAGTTCCAGAGCTGGAGGCCCAGCGGGGTGAAGCCCCAGAGTTGGAACTCGGGCGTACTGAAATCGTGGGGAGTCTGGGCGGTATCGTTGTAGCCGACCATGTCGTAGGCGAAGACGACGAACCCGTGGCGCGCCAGATTAATCGCCAGCGTCGGCGTGGAACAAAGCTGCTGGTTCTCCAGCCGTCCATAATTCCAATGCCCGTGCGGATGCAATACCGCGGGGAATTTCCCGCTCTTTCCCCTGGGGCGGTACAGATTGCCACCCAGCCAATAACCGGGGCGCGTTTCGATGGCCACTTTCTCGATGGAGTAGCCGTTGCGGTCCAGGCGGTCGTAGACAAGGGGCTTCAGCGGAGTCTTTTCGGGTAGGGGCAGAAGCCCGGAGGCGGACAGGATCTGGAGCCGCAGATCTTTCTTGCGCTGCTCCCATTTTTCGAGGTTGGCCGGCGCCTGGAAAGTGACGTGTGTGTCGGTGTTGGGGCACTCCAGATTCCGGCGGTCGGCCGCGGACGCAATCAGGACGGGAGCGAGCAGAAAAAGCAGTGGCCGCATGGGCGGGAACCTCCTCCGAGGCATTTATCCTACCGCATTCCGCTGGCGGGTCAGCGGCTCAATTTCCGGCAATCGAAGAACTGCAGGCGGCACCATGGGCAGTACCACAAAGTCGCTCCGAAGAGCTGCTGGATGCGGCTGATGGGATTGTTGTAGAGCCCCTCGATGCGATCGATTTTGGAGAAGATGCGCAGGTCGCGCGTGCCGCAACGGGGGCAGCAGACATGGAGCGACAGCATGGGGTAGCGCCGCCGTAACGCAACCTTGTGGGTTTGCTTGCAGTCCAGGCAGATATAAACCGCCGCGAACCTGAATCGCTCGGATAGCGTTCTCCGTTGCCGGAGCATTCGGCTACTCCGGCACGCCGGACAAACCATCGTTCCACTCCTACCGTCTAGAGTCCCGAACGTGGGGGCTGGAACAATTATTTGAGTTGGGTTAACAAAAATCAAGTCGTTCGATAGTTGTTCCAGGGCTCGGGCCTCTGTGCACAGCGTGCGAACGGCTGGAGGCACCGTAATACAGGCTTCGATCTGACTGTAACTAGAGGGCTCGCCGTCTACGCCAAGAAGAAAGTCCACTCGGGCGCACTAGAATAAAATCACTGCCACCGACTTCGGGAAGGAATGGAATGCCAGGGCGTCTTCACTTGATCACACTGCGATTACTCGCTGCCGCGGCGTGCGCCGCGCTAGCTCCGGCACCTGCACAGGTGCCTGCATTGAGCGCCGCGGACTATGCGCGGGCCGAGAAGATGATGAACTACAACACCACTCCGCTGGTGTTTCATTCAAACGTGCGGGCGACGTGGGCCGGCAACGACAAGTTCTGGTATCGGGACGTTCGTCCGGATGGCAGCCAGTTCGTCATGGTAACCGCCGCGTCTGGAGTGAAGGCCCCGGCCTTCGATCACGAGAAACTGGCGGCCACGCTGTCTGACGCCGCGGGTACAAAGTATGACGCGCTACATTTGCCTTTCACCGATTTCGAGCTGTCGGCCGACGGCCAAAGCTTAAGTTTCACTGTGACGCCGGCCGGTGCCGGGGCGGCCACCGCCAATCCGATGGGCGGGCGTCCCAATGCGGGCCGGCCCCGCCGGTTCCGCTGCGACGTCCAGGGGCAGGCCTGCACACCGGAAACAGGAGCCGAGGCGGGCGGCGGACCGCGTGGGATGCGGGGCATGCGCAATGACGTGCCCTCGCCCGACAAGAAGAAGGCCGCCTTCATCCGCGACTACAACCTGTGGGTGCGTGACGTGGCCACCGGCAAAGAGACGCAGTTGACCACGGACGGTGTGAAGGATTTCGGCTATGCCACGGACAACGCCGGCTGGACGAAGAGCGACCGGCCCATCCTGCTGTGGTCGCCCGACTCGAAGCGGATCGCGACGTTCCAGCAGGATCAGCGCGGCGTGGGCGAGATGTATCTCGTCGACACCAAGGTAGGTCACCCGACGCTGCAGGCCTGGAAGTATCCGCTGCCCGGCGACACGACGGTGGCGATGATCCACCGTGTAGTGATTGAAGTGGAGCAGCCCAAGGTGGTGCGGCTGAAGATGGCGCCCGACCAGCACCGCTCGACGCTGTGCGACGACATCTCGTGCCGGGGCGGCGAATGGGCCGATGTGGAGTGGAGCCCGGACAGCCGGCAGGTGGCGTTTGTTTCCACCTCGCGCGACCATAAGCAGGAGAACCTGCGGCTGGCCGATGCCGAGAGCGGTGAGATCGGCGAAGTGCTGGAGGAGAAGGTCGACACGTTCTTCGAGTCCGGCGCGGGCCGAGTGAACTGGCGCTTCCTGCGCGCGTCGAACGAGATGATCTGGTTCTCGGAACGCGACAACTGGGGCCAGTTGTATCTGCACGACATGGCCACGGGCAAGCTGAAGAATCAAATCACCACGGGCGAGGGCAACGTCACGCAGTTGCTGCGGGTGGACGAGAAGAACCGGCTGCTGTACTTCCTGGGCGTCGGCAAGGAGAAGGGCCGCGACCCCTATTTCACGCACTTCTACCGGGTCGGCTTCGATGGCAAGGGCTTGAAGCTGCTGACGCCGGAGGATGCGAATCACGAGATCGCGCTTTCACCCGATGGCGCGTATTTCGTCGACAGCTATTCGAAGCCGGATGTGGCTCCGGTGGCGGTGCTGCGCGACTCCGATGGCAAGCTGATCAACACGCTGGAGAAAGCCGACATCTCGAAACTGGTGGAGACGGGCTGGAAGCCGGCGATTCCGATCACGGTGAAGGCGCGCGACGGAGTGACGGATCTATACGGCCTGATGTTCCGGCCGCTGAATTTCGATCCGGCCAGGAAGTACCCGATCATCAACCAGATCTACCCTGGACCGCAGGGCGGCAGCGTGGGCGGCCGTTCGTTCCAGCCGACGCGCGGCGACACGCAAGCGCTGGCGGAATTGGGTTTCGTGGTGGTGCAGATCGACGGCATGGGCAATCCCGGGCGATCGAAAAAGTTCCACGAGTTCTACTACGCGAATATGGGCGACAACACGCTGCCCGACCAGATCGCGGGCATGAAGGAACTGGCCGCGAAGTATCCGTGGATCGACATCGACAAGGCCGGCATCTGGGGCCACTCCGGCGGCGGCTTTGCGACCGCGGACGCGATGTTCCGTTATCCCGATTTCTTCAAGGTGGGAATCTCGGAAGCAGGCAACCACGACAACCGCGTGTACGAAGACGACTGGGCCGAGAAGTGGCACGGACTGCTGGTGAAGAATCCGGACGGCACCACCAACTACGACGACCAGGCGAATCAGAATCACGCCAAGAACCTGAAGGGCAAGCTGCTGCTGGCGCACGGCACGATGGACAGCAATGTTCCTCCGAACAACACACTGCTGGTGGTGGACGCGCTGATCAAGGCGAACAAGGATTTCGACCTGCTGATGTTGCCGAATCGAGGCCATGGATTTGCATCCGAGCCGTACATGATCCGGCGGCGTTGGGATTACTTCGTGAAGTGGCTGATGGGGGCCGAGCCGCCCAAGGAGTATGAACTGCATCCTCCGGCAGCGGGCCGGGGGTTTGGACCAATGATGATGAGCGGCGCAGCGGAAGAGCAATAGACGCAGTTCGGGCCGGCCCGCGGGCTGGGCGCTTGCGAAAGCAGCATCCCAGCCGGTTGAGCCGGCCCGAGTTGTGTGCGGACGGAAGTGGCCTCCCAGGTTAGCGGGCTGCCGTCTGCGACTGTTCCCTAAGCAACACGGCGGCTTCCGAGGAATTGCGAGCCGCCGCGTCTTTCAGGTACAGAGCGGCCTGGTCGGGCCGGTTCAGGTGATGGGCAATGGCTCCGGCATGGTAGAGGAGCTTGGGATCCTTCACGCCGATCTGCAGCGCCTTCTGGATTTCAATGCCGGCCTGCTCGTATTCGCCGTTCGCAGCCAGCGCCCAGGCGTAGCAGTCGCGGGTGAACACGTCCTGGCGGCGGGCGATCTCGCGTTTGGCGATCTCCAGCGCTTTCGCGGGCTGGTTGGCGTGGTCGATGTAGTAGGCGATCAGCTCGTGGTTGGAATTGTCGCCCAACATGGATTCGGCCAACGACTTCTGTTCAAACTCGGCGAAGGCCTTGGCCGCTTCGTCTTTCCTGCCGGCGAGGGCCAGCTCTTCGGCCCATGCGAACTGATTCTCCGCATGCGGCGCGGCCGCGTAACGCTGCTGCAACAGGGCGGCTGCTTCCTGGTGGCGATTCTGGGCGCTGCGAACGCGGGCCAGCGCGGCCTGGGCGTAGTGGTAGTTCGGGAAGACGCCGAGGGCGCCAGTGGCGTACATCTCAGCCTTGGCGAGGTCTCCGCTGACATAGCTGAGATGGGACATCTGCGTGAGGAGCCAGGCGCGATCCTCTGATTCGGAGAAGGGCGTGGAGTCGTAGGCGGACTGCATCAGCTCCATCGCTCCGGGCAGGCGGCCATGCAGTTCGCGCAGGTAAGCGGCGCGGGTGAGGCCGGCGACGTTGCCCGGCTTCAGGTTGAGCATCCACTGGGCGGCCTTGATGGCATCGGGGTAGTTGCCGAGTTCCACGTTGGCATCCACCATGTAGCCATAGACGGTCACGTCGTCGGGCATCTGCTTATTGAGCCTGGTGGCTGTTTCCAGGGCCTTGGCGAACTCGTGCCGGCCGAGTTGCAGCCAGGCTTCCACCTTCACTGCCTCGAAGTTCGCCGGCGCGGCGGCCAGCGACTGCTTCAGCGTCTCCTCGGCCTTCGCATAGTAAGCGACGTCGGAGGTTTCGCGGGCCCGGCGGGCGTAGGCCATGGCGAGGCTGTTCAGGTAGGGCACATGATTCGGGTGGGCAGCGAGGCCGGCCTGGGCCTTCTGGATGGCGTTTTCCGCCGGAGTGCCCGCGAGCGCCACCGTGGCAATAAGGGCGAGGGAAGCGAAGAGTGTTTTATTCATGGAGGCGTCCAACTATCGGTCTGAGGATCTGGATCAAGGGTTGGGGCAGGCCCGGTTGAGCCCGCCCCGTTTCAGGTGTTAGAGACTCGGGCAGATGCCGCTCTCGTAGTAAGCGCAGCCGGGCTGACCGGGGCCAGCGTGAACGCTGTCGCGGCCGCTGTAGGCAGGCGCCATGAACGGGAACGAGGGCTGCAGCGGAGCGGTGCCGGTGTTGACGCCATCGCCCAGCGGGGTGCCGTACTTCTTGCCATCCACCAGGATGCCGGCCACGGCGCGCAGTGCGATGTCGAACACGTCATCGCCCAAACGGCGGCCATTCGGGAAGCCGGAGAGATCGCCGGCCAGGAAGCCCAGGCGCTTCTGTTGGGTGAAGGCGGTGGGACGGATGCCGGTGTTGAGGCGGAGCAGGTCAGCCACGGGGCCGGCATCGCCAGCGCCGCAACCGGGGCAGATGGGCGCCGCATACTGCACGAGCAGCAGCAGGTCAGTGCGCGGAGCCGGCGCCACGGGCACGCCGATGCTGCCGAGGATCTTGGCGGCCAGCGGGTCGAGCACGAAGTTGGCGAACTGGGCGTCGTTGATCGGATCGTCCATGCTGAACTTGTCCTTCGAGCCGGTGCCGATGATGGCTTCGTTGATCAGCGGATTGCCGAGGCGCTGGACTTGGGCCCAGGTTTCGGCGCCCGCGTCGCCCATCACCGTCGTCTTATGCCGCGAGGTGGTGCCGTAGGTGCCGATGACCGCTTCCTTGTCGCCGGCCGCGTGAACCTTGCCGTCGCTGGTGAGCATGCTGATGGGCACTTCCAGTGCGATGGTGTTCACGTCGAAGCCCGCAAGGGAGTTGGGCGCGTAGTTGTGTTGATCGTCGCCTTCGGCCATGGCGGGCAGCACGCCGCCGCCGGCCGCTTTGCGCAGGTTGACGGAGTCGAAGAAGCCGCCGAGGTCGATGTAGAAGGGATCGGCCACGGTGCCGGCGAAGACGCGTACGCCCTGGCCCAGGCTATAGACGCCCTGGGCGCGCAGGCCGTTGTAGTCGGGCATGGTCTTGGGGCCGACGTTGGCGGGTACGGCGTAGGTGTTCATCCCGGCCGTCAGTTCCTGGGAGCCGGCCTTGGTCACCATGGTGACGGTGTAGCTCTGGCGCAGGTTGAAGCCTTCCGAGCCGGCGCCGTCGAGCGCGGTGATGGCCGGAATGCCGGCCAGGTTGCCGACGAAACCGGTGAAGACGCCAGGGGCGCGGATCTCGGTCTTAAAGCGGATCTGGAAGGTGACATCCGGCACGCCATCGTGATTGTTATCGACCTTCATCTCATAGAGGATGCCGGGGTCAAAGGGAAAGTAATTCGGACCATTTGACGGTTCGAGGAAGGGGTCGACATTCAGGATCATGATGACCTTGTCGGCCCGTTCGGGGCTGACAAAGGTGTACCAGTCCGTGATGTCGGCTTTCTGGTCGAGGGCCGTGATGGGCGCCTCGCGATGGCTGGCGGCAAACACCGCCGGCTGTTGGATGGTGAGGGTCGCCATGAGCATGGCGAGTGACGTTCGAAGTGTCTTTGATCTGAGTGTCATCAGTGTTACCTCGCGGAATTGTGAAGCCGTTGTTCATGTGGAGTTACGGCAACGCGCGGGGAACGGATTTCGTTTGCGAGGGAATTTCGCGATTTTCCCGCGGAATGCTAGAACGAAAAATAAAGTCGGAAAATCTCAATCCGGAGGAGGTTCGGATTGCGTACATGCGTTGTTTGCGGGTGGGATCGGCTGTAGGTATGGCTCGCGCGCGCGTTTCAGGTTAAGCTGGCATGGTGCGCTACCGGGAACACGCTCCGCCCGCCCATCTCGCCGGTTCAGTGGAGTGTTTCTGGACCTACGACGCGGATAGCGCGAATTCTCCCCAACGCGTGCTGCCGGACGCCTGCGAGGACATCGTCTTCATGCCGGACAGCGGCCTGCTGGCGGCGGTGGGTACGATGACCAGGGCGCAAGTCTATGCGCACACCCAGCCCCAGACCCTGGTCGGCGTGCGGTTTCATCCTTCGATGGCAAGGCAGTTCCTGGGCATTGCGGCAAACGAGTTGACCGACTCACTGGTCGACTTGAGCGGCCTGTGGGGCGGGCGGGGGGAGCAATTGCGAAGCCGGATGAGTTCGGCGGCGACGGGCGAAGAGGCGGTTTCCCTGCTGGCCGGTGAATTGCGGCCCGGGGAGGAGACTCCGGCCCAAAAGATGGTGCTGTGGGTGGTGGAGCAGGCCGGACGCGTCCGGTTGGACGACCTGGCCCGTTTCGCGGGGCTCAGCCAGCGGCATCTGCGGCGGGTGTTCCTGGAGCAGACGGGGGTATCGCCGAAGCTATTCTGCCGGGTGGTGCGATTCCGCAGCCTGGTCAGCCGGTTGTCTCAAGGCGTCGAGGCGAACTGGGCGGATCTGGCGCTGGACTACGGGTACTATGACCAGAGCCATCTGGTGAACGAGTTCCGCGAGCTCAGCGGGGTGACGCCCACCAGCTATGTTGCGCGGCCATGACCGTTTTTTCCAAGACGGAACCTCCGCGCCGCGGCTAACATGACCGCATGAAGATTACAGCCGTACTGATCGTGGAAGCTATTGAGCCGTGCCTGACATTCTGGGTCGACAGGCTCGGGTTTGACAAGACCGTGGAAGTACCGGAAGGGGATCGCCTGGGCTTCGTGATCCTCCAGAAGCACGGCGCGGAGCTGATGTTCCAGACGCGCGAGAGTGTGGGCAAGGATGTTCCGGAGATGATTCCGGGGCTGACCGGGCAAGGCATTGGCCTGTTCATCGAGGTGCCGGATTTTGACGAGCTTCTGAGCCGTGTGGCCGGGATGGAAGTAGTGATGCCGGAGCGGACGGCGTTCTATGGAATGAGGGAGATCGTGGTGCGGGAGCCGGGCGGATTCGCCGTGTGTTTCGCCAGCAGAGTGGAAGCTGCGAACGCCTGATCTGCCTGTTTGGGCAGACTGGTGAGCCGGGCGGGGGTCGAACCCGCGACCACCTGATTAAAAGTCAGATGCTCTACCACTGAGCTACCGGCCCACTCTGGGATACCCGGCGGGCGGGCACCTTTGATTAGGATACCAAGGGTACCCCTTGGGTGTACAATCAAACATCGTACAATCAGTACCCTTGGGTCCTCCGCCAATCACATTTACCGCTAAAGTGGCTCACAATCGCACCTTTGTTTGTGATTGAATAGGGGCATGGCAGACCCGGTCATCTTAATCGCTAATGGGGATCTGCGCCTTTCAGCCAACCAGACGTGTTGGGCGGCGCAGGCAGAAGTAGAGCAGATGGTCATCGAGGCGGTGCGTGCCTTCGGTCATGAAATCGAACGCGGCCATCCATACGATGAGACCAAGAAGCACGGCTTCATCGACAGCCAGAAGCACGGCATGGAGGTCTTCCGGCAGATTCCTCCCACCGCGCCGCTGATTGTAGTCGAAGCGGTCTGGCAGTACAGCCACCACGTGCTCCACGGCCTTTATACCCATCAGGGCCCCATCCTGACTATCGCCAACTGGAGCGGGCAGTGGCCCGGCCTGGTGGGCATGTTGAATCTCAACGCCAGCTTAACCAAGGCGGGCGTCCCCTACTCCACGTTGTGGTCGGAAGACTTCAAGGACGAGGCTTTCCTCGGCGGCCTGAAGCGCTGGCTCAACGGCGAGAAAGTCATCCACGACAACAGCCATGTCCGTCCGTTGGGCGCGCTGCGCCTGCCGAAGCAAGCCGAAGAGACCGGCTCGGCGATGGCGCGCGAACTCTATCGCGACAAGGCCATCATGGGCATCTTCGACGAGGGTTGCATGGGCATGTACAACGCCATCATCCCCGACGAACTGCTGCACCGCACCGGCGTGTTCAAAGAGCGGCTCAGCCAGAGCGCGCTTTACGCCGAGATGCTCACCGTTGCCGATGCGGAAGCCCAGGCTGTCCGCGACTGGCTCGACGCCAAGGGCATGAAGTTCCTGACGGGTCCGAATCCGGACACCGACCTCACCGACGCCCAGATTCTCGACCAGTGCAAGATGTACATCGCCGCGCTGCGCATCGCCGACGACTTCGGCTGCGCCACCATCGGCATCCAATATCAGCAGGGTCTTAAGGACCTCGCCCCAGCCTCTGACCTGGTGGAAGGGCTGCTGAATAACGTCGACCGGCCGCCCGTCACCTCGCGCGACGGCTCGCGGGTCCTTTATGAGGGCAAGGCGCTGCCGCACTTCAACGAAGTGGACGAGTGCTGCGGCCTGGATGCGCTGATCACCAACCGCGTCTGGACGAAGCTCGGCTACGATCCCGAGACGACGCTGCACGACGTCCGCTACGGCGAACAGTACAACGGCGAGTACGTCTGGGTGTATCTGATCTCCGGCGCCGTCCCGCCGGCCCACAACCAGGGCGGGTACGCCGGCACCACCAGCGAACGCCAGCCGCCGATGTACTTCCGCAAGGGCGGCGGCACGGTGAAGGGCATTTCCAAGGCCGGCGAACTGGTCTGGAGCCGCATCTACATCGACTCCGGCATCCTCAAGGCCGACATCGGACGCGCCAAGGCGATCGACCTGCCGGCGGAAGAGACCGACCGGCGATGGAAGCTCACCACCCCGCCGTGGCCCATCATGCACGCCGTGCTGCACGGGGTCTCGCGCGACCAGTTCATGGGCCGTCACAAGTCCAACCACATCAACGTGGCGTATGCACCCACGGCCGAGGATGCCAACAAGGCTCTCGCCGTGAAGGCGGCCATGTTCCGCGATTTGGGCATCGATGTCCATGTGTGCGGCACCCAACACGGGCTGGGCGAATAGCGCCCACCTACAGTCAACGAACTCGAAACGCGCCGGGCGAGCACCGGCGCGTTTTTCGTCCTGCCTGCTGGCGCTTGCGATGACCCGGTGAAAGCGCCTCTGATATGCTAGAAAATTCATCATTCTGGAGGTACTTCCTTTGCGAGTCGGCATGATCGGCACGGGCGCGATTTCTCATAAACACGCGCAGGCTTACAAGAACATCGGATACCGGATCACTGTCTGTACGGACGTGTTTCCGGAGGCAGGTCAACGCTTTGCCCAGCAGTACGGCTGCGAGTTCGTGCCCACTTACGAAGAGGTCTGCAGCCATCCCGACGTGGATTACGTCGACGTCTGCACCTTCCCCGACTTCCGCCTGCAGCCCATCGAGATCGCGGCCAAGAACGGCAAGGCGATCCAGGTACAGAAGCCGATTTCAACCAACGTCGAGACCGCCCGCAAGATGATCGAGACGGCCAAGGCCGGCGGCGTCGTGCTCGGCGTGGTCAGCCAGCACCGCTTCGACGACTCCACCATCTTCGTGAAGAAGGCTATCGAAGACGGCCGCCTGGGCAAGATCCTGCAGGCCGACGCGTATGTGAAGTGGTGGCGCAGCGAAGCTTACTATTCCCGCTCGATCAAGGGCAGTTGGGCCGTGGAAGGCGGCGGGGCGCTGATCAACCAGGCCGTCCACCAGGTGGACGTGCTGGGTTACCTCGTCGGCGGCGTGGCCGAACTCTACGGGCAGTGGCAACTCGCCGCGCGTCACAAGATCGAAAGTGAAGACGTCATCAACGCTCTGCTGAAGTATAAGAGCGGCGCGACCGGCGTCATCCAGGCGTCCACCGCCTTCTGGCCCGGCTACTCCGAGCGCATCGAGATCCACGGCACCAAGGGCACCTGCATCTTCACGGGCGACAAGCTCACCACGTGGGATGTGGACGGCGACTCGGGCGATCCGGCTCCGGTGGAGAAGGAAGTCATGAGCGGCTCGTCCGACCCCATGGCCATCCCGCTGACGCCGTTCGAACGCCAGTTCCTCGATTTCGGCAATGCGGTGAAGAACAACACGACGCCGCTGGTCTCCGGCGAAGAAGGCCTGAAGGCACTGGAAATCGTGGAAGGTGTCTACCAGAGCTGCCGCAGCGGCCTGCCGGTGAAGTTCTAGCAACATGAGTTGGACCGAAGTACGTGTTCCGGCGACGAGCGCCAACCTGGGGCCGGGCTTTGACGCCCTGGGCATGGCGCTCAGCATCTATCTCGAGTGCCGTTTCCGGCGGTCGGAGAAGCTGATCATCACCCCCTCGGGCCGTGATGCAAACATGATCTCGCCCGGCCCGGAGAATCTCATTTGGCAGACCGCACTGCAGGTGAGCGAGCATACGGGACGCCCGATGCCCATGATCGAGCTGCAGGTGAACAACGACATCCCCATCGGCAAGGGCCTCGGCTCGTCCGCGGCCGCGCTAGTGGCGGGCGTCGTCATCGCCGACGAGGTGCTGGGCCTGGGCTGGGATCGTCACAAGATCCTGGATGAAGCGGCGCGTATCGAAGGACACCCGGATAACGTGGCGGCCGCGGCACTGGGCTCCATCGTCGCCAGCGCCATCGACACGGACGGCATCACGCGCGCCGTGCGCATGCAGCTGCCGGCCCGCTACGGCATCGCCATCATCGTGCCGGACTTCATCCTGCCCACCTCGGAAGCGCGCGCCGTGCTGCCGCAAAGCTACTCACGCGCCGATGCGGTCTTCAACATCCAGCGCTCGGCCCTGCTGATCGCGGCCATGCTGACGCAGACCACCGACGCGTTCCACGAAGCGCTGATGGACCGCCTGCACCAGCCCTACCGGGCGCGCCTCGTGCCCGGCCTCAGCGAGATGCTGGAGCTGCGCGTGGAGGGCCTGCTGGGCTGCGCGCTGTCGGGCGCGGGTCCCAGCGTCCTGGTGTTCTATGAGCGCGGTCACGAGGAAGTCTGCGAACAGATGCGCGGCATCTTCCAGAAGCACGGCCACGGCAGCGAGATCCTATGGGCGCACATCCCGGATCACGGTTACGATCTGCTGCAGGGCCTGTAATCGAGCACTACAATAGGATTGCCATGGCGAAGACAAAGTCCGTCGCGTTTGAAGTGGATTGCCCCTGCTGCGGAGCCACGCTGAAGATCGATCCCGAAGTGAAGGCCGTTCTCAGCCACAAGGCCAAGCCCGCGGCCCGTACCCTGGACGACATCAGCACCGGTATCGCCAAGCTGAAGGACGCCGAGCAACAGCGCGAGGACGCGTTCCAGAAATCGTTCCAGGCTGTGAAGTCGAACAAGGACGTGCTGTCCCGCAAATTCGACGAACTGCTGAAGCAGGCCAAGGAAGAGGATCCCACCAAACCGCCGCCGAAGCCGTTCGACCTCGACTAGTTCACCGTCGACACTTCCAACAGGACGATGGCGACGTCAGTCACCTTATCCAGGTCGATGCCCGTCTCGTCCTCGGCGTCGTAGATCTCGAGCTTCTTCGTACCCGCCGGCGTGATTAGTGTGGCCGACTTGTACTTGCCCAGCAGGTGCACGGTGATGTTCTCCACCGGGTAGTCGGAGTAGTTCACCAGATGCAGGGCCAGCTTGCCGCTGGTGGGGTCGCCTTTCAGATTCGACAGCATGCTGGGCGCGCCGAACAGCCGCGCCGCGAAGTTCCGCCGCCCGATCACGCCATTGATCTCGCGCCAGATCTCCTCCATCTGCTTCAGTGAAGTCTCGGGAAACGTGATGGAGTCGCCTTCCGGGATCGCCATCTTCCACGCCGGAGGGCCGCTCAACACCGTCGCGCCCTTGCGAGCCACGCCGCGCACGGCATCCTTCTGCTCCTGCGAGAGCGCCGACGGATCGATATTCAGCAGCAGCCGCACGTCCTTCGGCGCGGCCACGGGCAGGCGTTCCGGAGTCACGACCCGCGCCGGAATGTGCTTCGCCGCGATCATGTCCAGGATGCTGCCCGACATCAGCGCGCCCGACGAGGCGTCCTGCAGGACCGCCAGCCCGCTGAAGTCCGGCCACGTGGCAATGTCTTTGTGATCTTCATAGAACTTCAGCACTGCGTTGATCCGCCTCCAACCGGCCACGGCCTTCTCGTCGCCTTTGCGCAGCAGGTCCCAGTAGCCGGGATCCAGCGCCACCACCCAGCGCGCGCCGGCCATGGCGGCGTCCGCAACCGCCTGGATATAGCGCTCCGCGCCCAGAATGGTCTTCTCCGGCGGAGTATTCGCCAGCCACAGCGCCGTCGCCGGCGGAGTCACTGACCGCGTGAACCGCAGGAAGCCCGAATTCGTATCGACCCACGGAGAACTGCTGGGCCGCGCCTGCACGGCGCCCTTCTCCTCGGCCCGCACGCCGGGCCACACGCCCTGGGTCGTCCCCAACACTTCGCCTGGATGCTCGATGGGCATCTTGGCGCGAGCCGTCAACGTGAAGAGCGCAGCCCCGCCGGGCGCCTCGAAAACAGCCAGCGAGGCTCCGTCCTGCTTCGTCGCCAGCACGGTAATGCCCTGCCCCTTGGCTGCCGCAGCGAACTCGCTCTTCCACACGGCGGAGTCCACCAGCAGGCAGTTGATGGGCGACTGCTTCAACAGCGATAGCGATTCGACATCCGCCGACGGCCAGCGGGCCGGGACGCAGGCGGACAACTGCACAGCCAACAGCAGGGAAGTAGTGATCAAAGCCAGCCGGTGCTCCTGATTCCATTGTGCCAGCGCGGCGCCGGCTCGTGACTGAAATGTCAATCGGAATATACTAAGGGTGCATGAGTCTGTACTTCGCCGCCGGCTCGGAGACCACGGAATTCACCTCCGCCGAGCTCAAAACCGCCCTCTACCAGGCCCTCGACGCCCTGGGCCCCCGCAAGAGAGTCCTCTGCCTGCCGCCCGACATCACGCGCTTCCACTCGCGCGCCGGTGAACTCACGCGGCTCGCCTGGGAGTATTACGGCGACAGCCTGGCCGCCGTCCTGCCCGCCCTCGGCACGCATACGGCCATGACCGAGGCCGAGATCGGCCATATGTTCGGCGACATGCCCGTGTCGCTGTTCAAGGTGCACGACTGGCGCAACGGCATCACGACGCTCGGCGAAGTGCCCGCGTCCTTCATCCGCGAAGTTTCGGAAGGCGCGCTCGACTTCACCTGGCCCGCCCAGGTGGCCAACCTCGTCGCCGAAGGCGGCTTCGACCTCATCCTGTCGCTGGGGCAGGTGGTCCCCCACGAAGTCATCGGCATGGCGAACTACAACAAGAACGTGTTCGTCGGCACCGGAGGCAGCGAGGGCATCAACAAAAGCCATTTCCTCGGCGCAGTGTACGGCATGGAACGCATCATGGGCCGCGCCGACACGCCCGTCCGCCGCGTCCTGAACTACGCCTCCGACCATTTCGCCCAGCACCTGCCCATCGTCTATGTACAGACCGTGGTCGGCAAGAACAACGCCGGCCAGCTCGCCCTGCGCGGCCTCTACGTCGGCGATGACGTGGAGTGTTTCGAGAAGGCCTCCGCCCTCAGCCTGAAGGTCAACTTCGTGATGATGGAGCGCGAGATCAAAAAGGCCGTGGTCTTCCTGGATCCCAGCGAATTCCGCAGCACCTGGCTCGGCAACAAGAGCGTCTACCGCACCCGCATGGCCCTGGCCGATGGCGGCGACCTGATCGTGCTCGCCCCGGGCGTGAAGGAGTTTGGCGAGGACCCCACCATCGACAAGCTCATCCGCAAGTACGGCTACCGCAACACGCCGGACGTGCTTGAAGCGGTGAAGAACAACCCGGACCTTGCCGGCAATCTCAGCGCCGCCGCCCACCTGATCCACGGCACGTCCGAGGGCCGCTTCCGCATCACCTACTGCCCCGGCTACCTGACCCGCGAAGAGGTGGAGAGCGTCCACTACCAGTACGGCAATCTGGCCGAGATGACGCAGAAGTACAATCCGGAGAGCCTGCAGGACGGCTTCAACGACGTCGACGGCGAGGAGATCTTCTACATCTCCAATCCGGCGCTGGGCTTGTGGGCCTATCGTGGCCGCTTCCAGTAAGCTCCGCTACGCGGGCACCTGATCGTTCAACCGGGCGAGATCGAGTTCCATCTCGCCCTCACTACCCGCCCGGAACGACTGCGCAAACCGCATATTCCATTTCACTTCCTCCGTCAGGTAGCTGCGCCGCGCATGCACCGACTGGCTGAAGGTGTCGTCAAACGCTTTGATCATCACCAGAAACTCAGCCTGCAGGCGCTGCAGGTCCTCCGGCGTCCGGCCCCACAACGGACTGTCCATCGTGATGGGGTGCACCACGGTCCACACCAAAGGCAGAAACAGGACCCCCGGCCGTTCCAGGTTCAGCGGAGCGTAGCGCCGCTTCAACTCGCCGTCCACGTTCTCGACAGTCATCAGCAGGATGCGCGCCTCCAACTCCAACAGGACATTGGGACGCCGGTTCGCCACCCGGAACATCAATGCCTGCCCGTCCTGAAATGGAGCGATCACCGCATTCTCGCTGAATGCCATGTGAGCCGAGGGCCGCGAAAATCGGGCGAAAATCAAGCCGGTTGCAATCGCCAGGCTCAGGATGCCTGACATCGCTTCCACGGCCGCCACCGAACTGGCCATCAGGCTGTTCGGCGCGATGTGGCCGTAGCCCACCGTGGTAAACGTCTGAATACTGAAGAAGAAGGCGCTGGCAAACGACTGCAGTGGCGTATTGTGCGGCGCGCCCGAGAGGTTCTCCACCCCCACCAGGTAGTAGGCGATCGCGAATAACAACTCGATGCCCAGGTAGATGAGGGGCACCTGCACCAGAAACGCCGGCCAGCTCAGGTTCATGAAGTACAGAAAGTACCCGGCGTCGCGCAGATGGCCGCCCACCCGCCGGACGTTGAACGATCCGTCTTCATCGATGATCCGCCGGAGCCGTCCCGAAAAACGCTCTGTTATGCCTGGATCGAAAGCTATCTTCGCCATATGTGTTCGATGCGCTACTCTACTCCCGAGATGATCCCACACAGCGGACTCACGCCCGCGGAACTGCGAGCCCTGCGCGCCCTGAAGAAGCCCGAGCAACTGCAGCGCTTTCTCGACGAAGAGATCGCCTACAACACTGAGCCGGATGGGCCCTCGTGCTTCTCACCACGCATGGTGCTGCGCCACAGCCGCGGCCACTGCATGGAAGGCGCCCTGCTGGCCGCCGCCGCCCTGCGCGTGAACGGCCACCGCGCGCTGCTGCTGGACCTGGAAGCGATCCGTGACGACGACCACGTCCTGGCCCTGTTCCAGGTGGACGGCTGCTGGGGCTCCGTGGCCAAGTCCAACTATTCCGGCCTGCGCTACCGCGAGCCCGTCTACCGCACACTGCGCGAGCTCGTGCTCTCCTACTTCCCGCACTACTTCAACCTGCAGGGCGAACGGACGCTGCGCGCCTACTCCACCCGCCCCATCGACCTCGCCCGTTTCGACAACCGCCAATGGATGGCCGACGAGGAGCCCGTCTGGTACATCGCCGAACACCTCTGCTGGGTGCCGCACACCAAAGTGGTTACACCCAAACAGGTCCGCCGCCTCACCCGCATGGATCAACGCCTGTTCGAGGCCGGCCTGGTCGGCAGCATCCAGCACTGATTCGAAGCCATCCGGACCTGTGGGCGGCCCTTCACCCAAATTCCAAGGTAGGAGGAGGCTGCTCCAACCCCACCACGCCCACCGTGATCTCGGCCTTGAAATAGTTCTCCCCCCGCATCGGGTGTCCCGCCAAACGGCGCAGGATGGCAAGCTGCCCCGTATGCGTCAAGGCGTCCGCCACCGGCCCCTGGAACAGCCGCTCCTCCGTGGCATGCACCTGCGCTCCACTGGCGAGGTAGCTGTCGAACTTCCCGAGTGCCGCGAAAAAGCGCTCGACCTCGCGGGGCCAGGGCAGCGGCGCGGAGTTCCGCCACACCGGAGCACCGCTCGCCATCGCGTACGCCCAATCCAGCAGGTCGCCCATATGAGCCAGGATCTCCACCGGAGACCGGCTGCCCGGGTACGCCCGGTATTCCGCCGCCTCCGCGGGCAAGTCCCTGACCGCCTTCCCTGCCCTGTATGCCAGTGTGGCCAGTGCGTGTCTCAGCAGACTCATGCGCGATCCTTTCGCAGCGGCAGACGCATCTCGTTGGTCGCCTGGAAGCCTAACGACTCATACAACGGCCGCCCCTCATTGCTGGCATGCAGCGAGACAATGGCGAACCCGGCCTCGCGACACCAGTCCACAGCGACTCCCATCAGTTTCCGGGCCAAGCCTTGCCGGCGATGCTGCGGCTCCGTGTAGACGTTGATGATGAAAGCGCGTTCCGCCCGCGTGTCGTTCGGGCCCGGCTGGTACGGCAGTAACAGCACACCCGTTCCGGCGGCTGCTGCGCCGCTCTCATCCACCGCCACCCACGCTTTGTAAGTCCCGTTGCTCAGCGCGGCTGCGAAGAAAGGCTCGGATAGACCGCGAATGCGGGCCAACTCCGCTTCCGACTCGTAACCCATCTGACGGAACATCCCGATCCGGTGACGCAGCACCAGCTCCAGCTCGCTGGCGGCCACCGGCCTGATGGTGTACTCCATAACTCGTCTTTCTAACGGCCCAGCCGCTCACGCAGGGCGGCTACCCGTTCCTGATCGCGAAACCCCAGTTCTTCCGCCTTACCCAGCGCCAAGCGCGCCTTCTTCTTATCGCCCAGCGCGGCCTGCGCCTCAGCCACGGCCATCCAGGCATTGGGCGCTTCCGGTCTCACCAGTACGCCGATGTCCGCCATCGCCGCCGCCTCCAGGTACTTGTGGCTGGCCAGCAACTGGCGGCCCTCTTCCATGGAGCGGATGAATGCCCAGGCCAGCGCCTGCCGGGCCACGCGGCCATCGGGTTTCTCCGCCTGTTTCTTCCAACTGCCGACAATCGACTTCTGCGAACCCTCATCGCCGTTCGCCAGCTCGGCAGTCATGCGCGCAAACCGGTCGGCCGCCTTCCGCTCCTCTTTCGAGTCGGGCGGAGCCTGCGGACCCACCTGGCCCGACAGGAACTGCAATGCTTCATCGGCTCTCGCGGCAGGCAGCCACTCGTGGCCTCCGTCAAACTCGGCAAATCTCACAGGCCAACCGCGCTGGCCCAGGTCCAGCGCCATCGCGTACACCTCGTGGTAGTTGAAATCGTCGACGCCAGCCACGGCATAGATCGAAAAGGGCTTCTGCTTGGGGATGCCGCTGGGACCGAATGCCGCCGCGTTGGCGATGACGCCGTTCAGGCCCGCGGCCTGGGCCCACGACAGGGCCACGCGCGACCCTCCGGAAAGCCCGCAGGCGAACCGGCGCGTTTCATCGATGGAGTAGCGCCGCGGCAACTCCTCCCCCAACACCATAATCGCCTCGGCCGACACCGACATCGGGCCGTTGCGCGAGTTGTTGGAACCCACCACGATGAAGCCGTATTTCTCGGCCGCCGCGGCGAAACGCTCCACCGGCAGCTTGCCGCGCCCGCCCGGATCCAGACACACCAGCAGCGGCCACTTCCGCTCGGGCGTGTACTGGGAAGGCAGGTACAAGGCGTAACTGTGCCGGTCGTTGCCCACGACGCTCACGCGCTCGATCACCTGCCCCACGGGCGGAGTCTCCGCCGCGAAGGCCGCGGCAGCCAGAACCAATCCGGCCCAGACGCTAATTCCCAAACCCATCCGCCCAACTCTTCTTCTTGGGTTCAGTCTTGGTCGTCTCGGCGGGTTTGATCACTCCGCTCTTGCTCAGGTCGTCAATGACGAAGCGCACGGTCGCTTCCAGCAGCGCGGCTCGCGGAAAGGTGCTGCCCATCGACAGGGCGACGTTCAGGTGGTCGGAGTTCACGACGCCCAGGTACTTCGACTCCGGGATGATCTGGTCCAGCTTCAGAAGTTGGCTGTCGTTGTACTTATCCCACGCCGACAGCATCTTGAAAGTCTGCGCGGCGGTCTTCGGCACCGATTCCGCCGTGGTCACGGCGGCCAGCGAATAGGTGGGTACCATCGGGTGCGGATAGGAGGACAGGAAGCGCTGCCGCACATCTTTCTTGAGGCTCTTGAAGCCCTCGGCCAGGTTGCCCTGGCACTTGCCCTGCTTCACTTTCGACAGGTACGCGTCGAGCTGCATCGGCAACGAATCGGCCACGGGCGATCCGCCGGAGGCGCCCGCCGTGCTGATGAACGCCGCGACGTTCTCTTTCACGCCCGCCTCCTGTGCCAGCGCCACCTGCAGGTCGGGCGTGCCCTTCGAGTACCCCACCACGATGAACTTGCGCTTGTCGTCCTTCATCTTCTCCTGGATGAACGACGCGATCGCCTTGGCGTTCGCCTCACTGGAATCATTCGGAACGGACAGCAATTCCGTCGTCAGTCCGTACTTGTCTGTCAGCGCCTTGCGGCCCTTGTCGTAGGCCGGAGTATCGGCGACGCAGGTGTTCATGATGCCGGGCACAATCAGAATCCGGTAGTCCTTCGAGATCTCCCCCAGCTTCATATCGCTCTTGCCCGGCGTCTGCAGCCACTTCGCTGCACGGCCCCAGGTCCCCATCCGGGTTGTTCTGCGCCAGCACGGAGCAGAAGTAGTCGCTGAACTGCTCGGAAACGTCGCCGTTCTCCGGCTTCAGGTAGACCACCAGGACCCGCCCGTCGGTGGAACTCCTCGCCATGCGCGGTCTTGGCCTTCGTCACCGTATCCTTCGGCGTCACGTAGTCGAGCTTCACCACCTGGCCGCTCTGCTTCAGCGTTTCACCAATGTACTCGCGCTCCAGGTCGGTATCGGGATCGATCTTGTGGGTGATAATTGCCGTTGCGCTGGTCCTTGTCAAAAACCGATGTCGTGCGTGCCCGCGCCGACAAACAACGTCAGCCCGCCCACCTCGAACGGCGCCTTCCAGATGCGGAAATGATGGCGCGCCATGACCGTCTTGATCGGATCCGACATGGCGAAGCCGTAATCCTGCGCGCGCCCGAAGACCATGAGTTCGCTCATCGGCATGGTCAGGTAGGCCTGCTTGGACAACGTGCCCAGCGCGCCCCGCAGCAGCGTATCCTTCACGCTGCGATCCACCGTCACCCAGCCCACGGATTGCAGCGCCTGCTTCACCTGCTCCTCAGTGCCCAGCACCAGGAAATTGACGCGGTCGCCTTCGTTGCCGTCCTTGTCCACGACACGCCGCGGGATCTTGGCCAAGTCGGCATCCGTGACCGGCGGCAGCACTCCTTTGAACTCGGTTTCCGTATCCTTGGCCCGGCTGGTGACCTGGATCGTCACCTTATACTCGCCTTCCGCCGTCGAACTGCCGGAGTTCAGGCCGACAAACAGCCGCCCGGGGACCGGCATGCGGCTCTCGCGCCGGGCGCCTATGAAGAAGGGCCGCGCGGAATCGTCGGAACCAATGCGGCCGATGAGGGCGCCGCGGCCGGCGTCATTCACGGGCAGTACCCGAATGAGATCCTTCCAACCGCGGGCGAGCCCTTCGGGGTTGGAGCTCTGCGCCGCATCGGCATACTTCAGGGAGCCCTCGGCCTCAATCTTGACCATGTCGCCGGATTGCACGTCGATCCCCGTATCGACCCACGCTTGCTTGCCGTCGACGGTGATCTGCTTGACCGCCGGATCAGCGGCTAAACCCAACACCGGCAATGCGATCGCACAGATCCACAGGCTTAGAAAACAGCGCAATCCTTGGCCCTGGACTGCGTGTTGGCACACTCGCGCGGCGTACGGCATAATCCAGCCCCCTCATGCGCCAGATTACCGCAAATCCGGAGGCGCGGCGGAGTTCTACTCGCTGAGCACGCCGTAATACCGGGCCATCCAGTAAGGCAGGATGTAGTCGATCCCCGCACCTTCGATGGTCCCGTACAGGCCGCCGTAGAGTTGGAACGGGCTGCGCTGCCACAGGAAGTCCGTTGGCGGGCGCTCGGTCACCGGAATCACCTCGCAGGCGCGATTCTCGTCGCCGCCGCAACTGGGGTAGATGGGCCTCAGGTCCGTCCAGGTGTCGCGGCGTCCGCGCTGCAGCCACTGCTCCAGATACGTTCTGACATGCTCGTCCCGCTGCTCCGTCCGGCCGTTGATGGCCGTATCAATGATGTCGAAGAACGGATTGGCATGGTCGTCGGTCGTCTTGCGCAGGACATCGAAGCCGTTTTCATAGTTCTGCCGGATCCACCAACTGTCTCCACTGGTCAGCAGATTGTAGTAGTTGATGTGATCGAGGTTGAACTTGAAGTACGAGTTATAGGGATCCTGGACTTCCAGGGCGATGGGCACCACCGTGGTGTACCCCGCCAGATTCGCCAGCGACTTGTAGGCCGATTCGAACCGCTTCGGGTTGCACCGCCGACCCAGCTTCAGCAGGCTCAATTGCTGGTCCGGCCGGGCCAGGAACGTCGTCGAGATGTCCCCTTCCGGCATCCTCACCAGCCAGCCGTGATCCAGCAGATTGTTCAACATGCGGGTGGCCAGCATCGACACCCAATCGTGCACCAGTTGGTCGTCCACCAGATTCCAGGCCGCCGTGAGCCCAAAGAATACCCCGGAGTACTGATCGCGGGAGGTATTGCCCGCCCAAAGGTAGCTCTGGCCATCCACCACACCCGACCGGATGCCATGCGCGCTCTCTTCGCTCATGATGCCGGTTGCCCAGTCCGAGTCCGCCGGAACCGCGCACCGCGAGAGAACATCCACACCGGTCACATCCAGCAGCTTGCGGATGCCGTTCAACGCGTCCATCACGTTGGCCAGGGCTTCCGGCGACCGCGTCACATTCCAGCGATAGCTCTGGGCCGCCAGGTAGTGGCCGGTCCAGATCGCGGAGTCGCCGCATCGCGTGTATCCCACGATGTTCGTGCTGTCCGCCGCCTCGAAGACCGGATCCATCACCATCAGGTACGGCATGTGCCGATCCCGGATGTCCGCGTCAATTTTCAGCGCTTCCGGTTCGCCGGCGTACAGGCAGACTGCCGCCAGCAATCCAATCAGCAGCTTGTACATGAACTCGACCCTCCTCCGCACAGGCGCGCCAGTGCACGCCCTCTCCCGATTGGATGCGCGAACCGGCCTGGCAGGTTACGAGGGCCAGCAAATTGATGCACGGGGAAAAGCGAGGGAGCCGAGGTAGCGGCGGCTCCCCCAGTGCTGAGTTTCGCCCTCGGCGCTGCAAGACGGTGCGCCAAGTACGGAATCTCCAGGGCACGCGGGACAAATGTTGCGGAGGGAGAGCTCGCAGACGTGAACCAGCCGTGCCGGGAAGGCCGGGCAGGCCACTCATGGGCTGCCTCGGCGGTCCTAGTTCTTTTAGCGAAATTCAGCCGGATGAAGGGACATTTATTTCAGGCGATCTTGTACGGTTGGCCTGGGGCGATCCTGACTGGCTCCGGCAGCTTGACCGACCGCTTGGCCAGTTCCACCTCAGCCAGATCCAGGAACCCGTCTTCCACGTTAATCCTGAGCCCGGCCGAGCCCAGTTCAAAGGTGCCCCAGCCGCTGGCTGTCGACCAGAAGCACTTCAATTCCGTCAACTTATGCTGCGGCTTCAGGATCAGCTTCTTCTCCGGAGCGTGGTATACAAAGCCGGTCAAAGCGAGGATGCCGCTCCAGGCGGACATCGCCCGGGCGTAGTGGTGGCCGCACTCGGCTTCGTTCCACGGATTGCGCCGCTGGCCGTCGTAGCGCATGCGGACATTCACGAAACACTCCATGCCCTCGGCCGCCATCCCGGCGTAGATCAGGTGGGAAGCCGTCGCATGTTCCAGCCCCGTAAAGACCTCGCCGTAATACGGGAACGGGATATGCGGCCGCGTCCCTTTGCCGTAGTCGCACACCACCAGCCCGGCCTCGTCGTTGAGGATGTACGTGCGCTGCACGCACTCGTGATCGAACATCTCCCGCTTATAGTTGTACTGGTAGATCGACTTCAGGGTCTTCTCGATCATCGCCTCGCTGACCAACGGTCCCAGACCGCAGACCTCGGCCTGGTACTGCCCGATGAGCTGATCGACCAGACACCCATTCCCCATCTGGTATTCGGGGTTTTCCGTGTCCTCGCTGCCCATGTCGGAGATCAGGGCCTTCGCTACGGTCGACTTCTTCGTCCCCTGCACCTTCTGGATGAAGTATTCGCCGTTGAAAAGATTGGCTTCGATCCATTGCCGCCCGCGCTCATAGAGGCCGCGGCACTCCTTGGCAAACGCCGCATCGCCGGAAGCCTTAGCCAGTTCCTCCCCTGCCCTGAGGGCCCCCAGGTAGTAGATGCCGCACATCGGATTCGGCCCGTAGAACTCGACGTCGTACGTGTTGTGCTGCGCGCCCTCCATCACGCCGTCTTTGTTCGCGTCCCAGCCGCCCGGTACCCAGCAGAATTCAATGGACTTCTTCACCGCCGGATAGATCTTCTTCAACCACGCGCGGTCGCCCCACAGCCGCCAGTCCAGGTAGGCTTTCATGATTTGGCCCATCTGCCCGTCGGCCGCCGCCAGGCCCGATCGCGCGCCTTTGGTGGGCAGGGTCTCGCGGAAGTGGATCGCCCCGCGCTCGTCCATCATGTGGCCGAACACTGCATTGCGCAGGCTGCGCGCCAGCGTCGGATAAACCATCGCCGTGGTCGACTCGTAGTTCCAGACGTGGGTGCACGATCCGTGGCAGCACCCCTGCTTGTCGTTGACGCCCTCGAAGCCGTGGAATTCGCCGTCGGAGGTACGGAAACTGGTGGTCGTGGCCAGCGTCGAGATGTTGCTCATCGCGGCATCCTTCACCGCGCCGGGCAGCGTGGAATCGCGCATCGCCTGGACAAACGCCCGGGTCTTCTTCTCCAGCACCGGCAGGTTGGTCGCCAGATACTCCGCCGCCGACCAGGAGTCCTTGAACCGCGTCGAGTAGTAGTTGCCGATCAGCGTCTTCTCGTCGCCCTTGTCGGAGTGCCAGCCGCAGCGGCCCGGCGTCCGGTTGGGGAAGTGCCAGGCCAGGATGAAAGTGAAATCGGCGGAACCGCCGGCCGGGATCTCTTTGCGGATCGACACGGCGCCCACGGCGTTGCGCGGATCCGGTTCTTTCTCCAGGCGCCCTTTGGCGGAGAATTCGTCCCAGAACAGCATGGGGCTATTCCACCAGCGGCCCTTCGGCCAGCCGCGCCAGAAGCTGACTTCGCCGTCACCCAAAGCAGCCAGGGTGAAGTCGCCCTTGAGCTCGTGGTCACCCGCAAGCCCTGGATTCGACATCACTAAGCCGTGCAAGGCGCCGGAGGTCTTCTCTTCGTTGGTCCGCCCGTCGCCCTTATCCACCACATTGTCGATCGAGTAGCAGAGAGCCACTTTGGCCGGCACATTGGCCGGATTCGATACTTTGTAGCGCAGAATCGCTACGGGCAGGCCCGACTCATCCGCGTCGAGCGGAAAGATGGGCGTGAAGGCCTCCAGCGACAGCCGCACCGGCAGGCGGCGATCGCGGAAGTCGATGTGGGCCATGGGGTAAGAACCGGTGAAGACCGCTGTATCCATGCGCGGCATGCCGGGCATATTGTTGGACCCCAATCCACTCGATCCCTCGTACGGCGGCAGGTAGCGCGCCTCGGCGATCTTGGCGACGGGCTTGCGGTCACCCACCTGAGCCCAGATGGCGGGCAGTGCATAGTTGGGCGCGTTGCCTTTGTCGGGACGATTGAAGATCTCCCAGTCGCGCAGTTGGCCGCGGCCACCCAGCGAAATGGAACCAGCCGCGATGCCGCCCAGCGGGAAAGCGATCTGTTGCAGTTGGACGCCGGCGAACCTGCGAGGCCAGGGCACCCCGCCACTCGCGCCGGGCGGTGCGATCTGGGCGGATAGAGCGGCGGGGGTGGCGCTGGCGATCTTGAGGAACGAACGACGATCGGTCTGCATGCGCCCCACATTACCTCAAATTGCAGGGCTCCGGCAGGCGGCTAGAAATACTTGTCCCCGATACTGTCCAGGTTGGTCCCGCCCAACTGGTAAGTGGAGACGTTGTTGATCCCCAGCAGATTGTCGTCCAGATCGATGACCCAGATCGTATAGGACGGTTTGCGAATTGGGTTGTGGGTCAGGCCGAGCGCCAGCCGCCCGGTTCCGCCGCCCTCAAACCGCACCGGAGCGGTGCCCGTCGTCGTCGCATAGTTCGTGTTGGTATCGACAAACATCTGCTGCTCCATGGTGGAGGAGTGCAGGGTCACCGCGGCGTTTGTGGACCCCTTGTTCGAGACGTACGACGAGACAATCAGCGCGATGTGGACCTTATCGGTGGGCGCGTTGATGGTGGACCCCAGCACGCCCAGGGCATGGTCCATGCAGATCTCCAGGCCATACTTGACCCCGCCCACTGAGAAGCGGCCCACGATGTTGCCCGGCACGAAGACGATGTTGCCCTGCTCCCCTTCCACCTCCTTGTAGTTGCCGACCTTGTGATACTTGATTACCTGGTCGCCCAGGCACACATAAGCCACGTTCTGCGCGATCCGAGTCTCCATCACGTCCGCCTTGTCCAGCATCTTGGCGGGGGTGGTGGTGAAGGCGGAATTGTTCTGGAAAGCCCAGCCCTTGGCCTGGGTCTCGGTCCCGAACGGGGCGGCGTTCTGGATCCTGGTTTTCGCCTTGGCCACGCGGTTGGCGTTGACCGCATGTTTCTCCTGGTCCATACCGCTGGGCGTCACGGTCTTCGTGGTCGTGTACGCCTTCTTCGTCCACAGCACGGTGCCGGGAATGATCAGGAACTTGGGGTACTGCTTGGCCAGCGCCACCAGCCGGTGGAGCACCCACTGCTTAATGTTCTGGGAAAAGAAACGGTCATTCACCTCCCTTTGCTTGGAAAAGTAGTACTCCGGCGCGAGGAATACTGCCTGCCAGGACATGACGGGGTGAGCCTGCAGGGACTGCTGGATGTCCCTGTACGAGTCCGCAACGGCCTGTTCCAGGCGTTCCATCTTCGTCTTGGCTTTGTCGAGCCCGTCCAACATCTGCGTCTCGGGGACCTCCGTGTCCTCCGTGACGATCGCTGCAAATAGCCTCATGCGTCCTCCAAATTAGCGGTTTATTCGGGACCGATTGAAGCGAGATTTACCCGGTTATGGAAACTGTACATCCAACTGAGGATTCGGACAAGCCTGGCGAACAAAATGGTTGACAGATAGCGAACAAACAGCGAAACTAGAGGCATGTTCTCCGGCATCGCCAAACTGGCCCGAGCTGGCGGGCAGTTGGAGCAGAAGGCGCGGGTCGAATACCGGGAACTGGACACGCGCCATCTGCTCAACCGCTGCACAGGGGAGCGCATGCCCTTCGAGTGGACGATCAACCCCTATCGCGGCTGCGAGTTTGGCTGCCAATACTGCTATGCACGCTATACCCATGAATTCATGGAGTATCGCGAACCGATGGACTTTGAACGGAAGATCTTTGCCAAGCAGTTTGACCTCGCCGGATTCACGGCCGAGTTACGCACGGTCCGGCCGGACGAGTGGATCGCGATCGGGACGGCCACGGATCCCTACCAACCAGCGGAGCGGCGCTACGGCCTCACGCGCAAGGTGCTGGAGGTCTTTGCCCGGCGGCAGAGCTTCAACATTGCCATCACGACCAAGTCCGACCTCGTGGCGCGCGATGTGGATCTCTTAGTGAAGATCGCGCGATCGAACAATGTCCGGGTGAACATGACGGTTACAACCACTGATGCCGCCCTGGCTCGTCTGCTGGAACCGATGGCTCCTAGGCCGGACCTGCGGCTGGCGGCACTTCGCTTGCTTAGCTCACAAGGCATTGAAACCAGTGTCTTTGCCTGCCCGGTGATGCCTGCCATCAACGACTCGAAGGAGAGCCTGGCCGCCGTCGCCAAAGCGGCCGTGGAGGCGGGCGCGAAGAACTTTGGGGCCCAGGTTGTCTTCCTGCGCGACAGCGCGCGAGCGGTGTTTGTGCCGTTCCTGGAGAGGTCATTTCCGCACCTGGCCCGGTCATACCGGGACCACTTCGACAAACAAGCGACGATCCGCGGCGCCTACCCCGACCGGATCAAGGAGATCCTCCGTGAGCTGAGGGCGGAGTACGGCTTGTCCGCCCGTTGGCCGGAAAATGCACCCAAGTGGCAAGCTTCTTTCGACTTCTCCACCAGCGAGCCTGCCGATAATTCGGCACTTGTCGACATTTCGGCGCCGAAATATCGGCAACGCGAGCGATCTTCCTGTTAACTTCTTGATTTGATTTACCCGGTCGTCTGGCATCCGGCCTGCTTTCTTAGAGGCATACGGAGATGACGACGATGAACAAAGTAGTTTGGCTCCTCCCCCTGGCGCTGGTGGCGGCACAGGGTCAGCAGCCGGCCGTAAAGCTCAGCCTGCGCGGCGCAGTGGATCTGGCTTTGCGGCAGAATCCCCAGATCCAGATTGCCAAGCTCTCCATCGCCGAGAGCCAGCAGAACTCGGTCATCGCGAAGTCCGGGCTGCTGCCCCAGGTTGGTCTTGCGGTCTCTGAGAAGGTCCAGCGCGGCAACATCGAAGCCACCCTGGGCAAGCGGATCCCCGGATTCCCCCAGCACGTCGGTCCCTTCCCCATCTTTCAGCCCGGCGCGGAAGCGTCGCTCTCGGTTTTCGACTTGAGCCTGTGGAACCGCTATAAGGCATCGAAGGCGTTGGTGGACAGCGAGACGGCGCAGGAGCTCTCGACCCGCGAACAGTATGTCCTGCTGGTGGTCTCGCAATACCTCGGCAGTCTGCGGGCCTCCGCCGACATCACAGCAGCGCAATCCCGCTACGATCTGGCGAAGGCGCTCTTCGATCTCGCCTCCGACCTGCAGAAGAACGGCGCGGGTACGAAGATCGACACCCTGCGCGCCCAGGTCCAGATGCAGAACGAGCAGCAGCGGCTGATCGTGGCCAGGACCCAGTTTGAAACCTCTTTGTATGCGCTGGCACGCATTCTGAACGTGCCTGCAGTCGAACTTGACGACGCAGGCAGCTTCTTCCAGACCCCCGAATTCCCGGGTGAGAGCGCGGTGACTTCGGCGCTGCAGCAACGTCCCGAGATGAAGGTGCTGGCCGCCCGCATGCGGAGCTTGGAACTCGAGGAGAAGGCCGCAAAGGCCGAGAATCTCCCCAAATTGAGCGTCAACGCCGGCTACAGCCTGCAGGGCACGCATCCGAACAACGCGATTCCGGCGTACAGCTACGCCGCCGAGCTGAGCATGCCCATCTACACCGGCGGCCGCATTGGCGCGGTCACGGCGAAGGCTCAAATCGAGATCAAGAAGCTGCAGCAGCAGCGGCAGGAGCTGGAGAACCAGATCGGGCAGGAAGTGAAAACGTCGCAGGCGGAACTCAAGGCCGCCCGGACGCAGGTGGATGTGGCCAACTCCACCGTGGAACTGGCCAAGGAAGAGGTCACGCAGGCGCGCGACCGCTTCTCGGCGGGAGTGGCCAACAACATCGAAGTCATCACCGCGCAGGACGAATTGGCGAGGGCCAGCGACCAGCAGATCGCGGCGCTCTACCGCTACAACCAGGCGCGCGCCGAACTGGCGCGAGCCACGGGCCAGATGGAACTGATGTACGCACGCTAAGCGACAGGGATGAAGGAGAACACGCACATGAATCGCAATTGGAAAATCATCGCCGCCAGCGCCGCGGTGGTCGCCATCGCGCTGGGCTCGATGGCCTTCCTGAGCCTGCAGGGCCGGGAGACGACGGACAACGCCCAGGTGGATGGAAACCTGGTGCCGGTGGCCTCGAAGGTGTATGGCAACGTCGCGCGTGTGGCGGTGAACGACAACCAGGCGGTTCAGCCCGGGGATGTCCTGGTCGAGATCGACGCGCGGGATTACGAAGTGAAAGTCCAGCAGGCGCGAGCCGCGCTGGCGCTGGCCGAGAGTCAATCGGCGGCGGCCGCGGTGAGCGTGCCCCTGACGGCCGAGACGACCTCCAGCAACACAGCCGGAGCCCAGGCGCAGTTGCAGACGGCCGAGGCCGAACTGCTGCGGGCACAGGTCAACCTCGAACAGTCCGCCGGCTCGGAACTGGCTTACGCCAAGGCGAATGTGGCGGCGATGAAGGCCAATAACGAGAAGGCGCAGGCGGATCTCGAACGCATGGGCCCGCTGGCCGAGAAGCAGGAGATCTCGCGGCAGCAATATGACGCCTATGTGGCGGCGGCGCGGGTCGCCGAGAGCCAGTGGCAGGCGGCGAAGGAGAAGCTGGACTCGGCCGGCAAGGACACTGAGAACAAACGCGCGGCGATCATGGCGGCCCGGGCGCGGGTGGATCAGTCGAAGGCGGCGGTCTCCCAGGCGCGGGCCGGGCAGAAGCAGGTATCGGTGCGGTCGGCGGAAGCGCAGTCGGCCCTGGCGTCCATTGAGCAGGCCAAGGCCAACCTGGCCTATGCCGAACTGCAGTTGAGCTACACGCAGATCAAGGCTCCGGTGGCGGGCGTGGTGACGCGCAAGAGCGTGGAGCAGGGCCAGATTCTGCAGCCCGGCCAGGGCCTGCTGATGTTGATCCCGCTGCAAGGCACATGGGTGACGGCGAACTTCAAGGAGACGCAGTTGCGCGATGTGCGGCCGGGCCAGAAGGCCGAGATTGAAGTCGACATGCTGGGCCGCAAGGTGACCGGCCGGGTGGATTCCGTGGCCGGAGCGACGGGCGCCCGCATGAGCCTGCTGCCGCCTGAGAACGCGACCGGCAACTTCGTGAAAGTCGTACAGCGGGTGCCGGTGAAGATCGTCCTCGACAAGCTGCCGGAGGGCATGTTGTTGCGCCCCGGGCTGAATGTGGAAGCTACGATCGTGACGAAGTAAGGGCAGCGCGGAGAGGATCTGGAGGGCGCCATGAAGAAGCCAAGTCCGTGGACCATCGCGCTGGTCGTGATGCTGGCCACGTTCATGGAAGTGTTGGATACGAGCGTGGCCAACGTCGCGCTGCCGCACATCGCCGGAAGTCTCTCGGCATCGGTGGACGAGAGCACCTGGGTACTGACGTCCTACCTGGTCTCGAACGCGGTCATCCTGCCGCTGAGCGGCTGGCTGTCGGCTTTGTTCGGCCGCAAGCGGTTCTACATGGTCTGCGTGCTGCTGTTCACCATCAGCTCGCTGATGTGCGGCTTTGCGCTGAGCCTGGGCATGCTGATCCTGTTCCGCGTGCTGCAGGGCGTGGGCGGCGGCGCGCTGCAGCCGGTGTCGCAGGCGATCGTCCGCGAAAGTTTCCCGGCGGACAAGCAAGGCATGGGCATGGCGATCTACGGCATGGGCGTCGTGCTGGCGCCGGTCATCGGACCGACGCTGGGCGGCTGGATCACCGACAACTTCTCGTGGCGCTGGATCTTCTTCATCAACATCCCGGTGGGCCTGCTGTCGCTGGCGCTGACGAACTGGCTGATCCACGATCCGCCTTACCTCCACCGCGTCAGCATGAAGGAATCGAAGCTGGATTACATCGGCCTGAGCCTGCTGACGGTGGGCCTGGCTTCCCTCGAGATCGTACTGGACGAAGGCCAGCGCAACGACTGGTTCGGTTCGCAGTTCATCGTGCGTTCCGCCTTCCTGGCCGTGCTGGGACTGGTCGGAGTAGTCTGGTGGGAACTGCGCCAGAAGAATCCGGTGGTGGACTTCCGGCTGCTGAAGGAGCGGAACTTCGCGCTGTCGACGGTGGCTATGTTCATCCTCGGGTTTGTGCTCTACGGCAGCACGATGCTGATGCCGCTGTTCCTGCAGCAGTTGATGGGTTACACCGCCACGCTGAGCGGCGAGGTACTGTCGCCCGGCGGCCTGGTGATCCTGCTGATGATGCCGGTGGTGGGCATTCTGCTGCGCAAGTTCGAGGCACGGCGCCTGGTGGCAGTAGGCTTCAGCATCTCGGCCATTGGCCTGTGGATGATGACGAGATTCAGCCTGCAGGCCGACTTTGGAACCTTCGCGGCGGCCCGCGCGGTGCAGAGCCTCGGCCTGGCCTTCCTGTTCGTGCCCATCAACGCGATGGCGTTCAACTTCATCGCGAAGGAGAAGACGAGCTACGCGACGGGCATCATCAACCTGGCGCGCAACGTAGGCGGCAGCGCGGGCATCGCCATGGCGAGCACGCTGCTGGCGCGGCGGGCGCAGTTCCACCAGAATCGCCTGGTGGACCACCTGACGCCGCTGGACGGGGCCTACCGGTCGATGCTGGAGTCCACGCAGCACGTCATGCAACTGGGCGGGTCCAGCGCGGCCGATGCGGCGCAAAAGGCCTTTGGCATGATGTACGGACTGACTGTGAAGAATGCCACACTGCTGGCATTCATCGATGGCTTCTGGGTGCTGGCATTGCTGTTCGCGGCGGCCGTGCCCCTGACGTTCTTCCTGAAGAAGAGCGGAGTCACAACCGGACCGATTCACATCGACTGAGCCGGGCACTGGCAGCGATCAGTTGCACGCTGAGAGCTGGCGCCGACAGGCTACCCTATAAGGGTGGACGACAGCTTCCTGGCCCTGCTCGATGTCTCGCGGTCCATTCTGAGGCATCAGGATATGCAGGCTTTACTGCGCGACCTGTACAACAGCCTGCCCAAGGTGGTGGAGCTGGATTACGTCACCATCGTGTTGCACGATGCGGCGCGTGACGAGATGCGGATGCACTGGCTGGAAACGAGCGACGGCCACATCCCCGAAGTACCCAACCCCGCGATGAAGGTCGATGAGTCGCCGGCGGGCTTGTCCTGGAGGAAGCAGGCTCCAGTGCTGATCGACGATCTGGCCCAGGAGCAACGCTGGCCTTACCTGATGAGCAAGCTGCGCGAGAACGGAGTCGCTTCCAGCGCCTACCTGCCGCTCACGACAGCCCAGCGCAAGTTGGGCGCCCTTGGCTTCGGCCGGACTCATCGGAAACCCTTCGAGCGGCGCGAAATCGAGTTCATGCAGCATGTGTCGTCGCAGGTGGCGGTGGCTGTCGACAACGTCCTCAACTACGAGAAGGCCCTCTGCTTCCAGAAGAAGCTAGAGCATGAACGTGACCGGCTGAACGTCCTACTGGAGATCACGAATGCGCTGATGGGCTCGCTGGAGCCAAGAGCGCTCTTCTCCGGGATCGTCGGCGGACTGCGGCGCGTGGTGGCTCACGACTACGCGAGCCTGGCAGTGCTTTCGCCCGATCGCGCGGTAATGCAGCTCTACGCGCTGGACTACCCCAGCGGTGAACTGTTCATGAAGGAGGGAATGGATATCCCGTTGGGACTCTCCCCCGCCCGGATCGCGGTGGAAACCCAGAAGCCCCTGATCGCGGATCGCGCCAAGCTGATGGAGTTCGACAGCCCGGTCTCCCGGCGGCTGCTGGAAGAGGGCTTCCAGAGTGCTGTCAGCGTGCCCCTGATTGTGCGCGGCAAGGTGATCGGCACGCTAAACCTGAGCAGCTTCGAGAAGAACGCGTTCCACGATGAGGACGTCCAGTTCCTGACGCAAGTGGCCGCGCAAATCGCGATTGCGGTGTCCAACACCTTCGCGTTTCGCGAGATCCAGGTACTGCGCGACAAGCTGTCCGATGAGAAGCTCTACCTGGAGGAGGAGATCCGCACCGAGTACGACTTCCGCGAGATGATCGGCGACAACGCAGCGTTCCGCGCCGTCCTGCAACAGGTGCAGACCGTGGCGCCGACCGACGCGAGCGTATTGATCATCGGCGAGACCGGCACCGGCAAGGAACTGATTGCGCGGGCGATCCACGAGCTCAGCCCGCGCGCGCAGCGCACCTTTGTCAAACTGAACTGCGCGGCGATCCCGACGGGCTTGCTGGAAAGCGAAATGTTCGGACACGAGCGCGGCGCATTCACCGGTGCGATCCAGCAAAAACTGGGCCGGTTTGAGCTGGCGCACGAAGGGACCCTGTTCCTGGACGAGGTAGGCGACATCCCGCTGGAGCTGCAGCCGAAATTGCTGCGAGCCCTGCAGGAACATGAGTTCGAGCGGCTCGGCGGGACAAAGACCCTGAAGGTGAACGTACGCCTGGTGGCGGCGACCCACCGCAACCTGCAGCAGATGGTGGCCGATGGCAGCTTCCGCATGGACCTGTTCTACCGGCTGAACGTATTCCCGGTGCTGCTGCCGCCGCTGCGGTCGCGGCGCGACGACATCCCGCTGCTGGTGCGGCACTTCGTGCAGAAGTTCGCGCGCCGCATGGGCCGCCGGATCGAGCGGATTCCCGGCGAGACCATGGAGGCATTGACCCGCTACGACTGGCCCGGCAATGTGCGCGAGTTGGAGAATCTGATGGAGCGCGCGGTGATCCTGTCGCCGAACGAACTGCTGCGGGTGCCCCTGAGTGAGCTGAAGAATGCGGCTCTACCCGACGGGGCATCGCCCTCGGCAGCGGTGCAGGCCTCCCTGACGCTGGAGGAAGCCGAGCGCGTCCATATCCTGCAAGTCCTGCGGGAGTCCAAGTGGCAGTTGAGCGGTGAAGGCGGTGCGGCCGCTCGTTTGGGGATGAAGCGCACCACCCTGCAATCGCGAATGAAGAAGCTGGGCATCGCCCGCCCGGTCTGAACGGGACCGGTTCTCACCGGCAGCCCGCCGTCCGCCATCCGGCAATGATCCCTCGACACGATCGGCACGCCTGTTCCCCATGCGGATAGAATGTGACCGAGGTATCCGGATTATGAGATGGTTTGCTCTCCTTTGTATTCTGGCGCAGGCGGTGCTGGCGCAGGCGGTGCTGGCGCAGGCTCCGGCGGGACCGCCAAAGATTAAGACGCTGCTGATTACGGGCGGCGCGGTGGGCGGTCACGATTGGAAGACGGTGTCGCCCCTGCTGGCCAAGGCATTGACGGAGACGGGCCGTTTCGATGTGCGGGTGACCGAGGAGTTCAAAGGCGCCGGCGACGAGACGCTGGCCGGCTATGACCTGGTGGTCCTGAACTTCTACGACGGCCGCAACAAGGACCTGTGGTGGGGCGACCGCGCCCAGAACGCCCTGCTGAACTACGTGCGCGAGGGCAAGGGTCTGGTGATGTACCACTTCTCCACCGCCGCGTTCGACGGCTGGACGGAGTACGAGAAGATGTCGGGCGGCAACTGGCGTCCCAACAACGGCCACCACTCCGCGGCACATGACTTCACGGTCGACATCACTGACGCGAATCATCCCATCACGATGGGGCTGACCAAGAAACTGCGGCAGCCGAATGACGAACTCTATGCCAACCTGCGTTGGCAGCCGACGGGCACCTATCACGTACTCGCCACGGCCTGGGACGACCACAAACTTTACAACGCGAACGACAAGCAGCCGAAACCGGGCGATGGCCTGAATCAGCCGATGTTGTGGACGCTGGAATACGGCAAAGGTCGAGTGTTCGGCACGGCGCTGGGGCATGACGGTCCGGCCGTGAAGACGCCCACGTTCATCACGACCTTTGTCCGTGGAGCCGAGTGGGCGGCCACTGGCGCAGTGACTACGTCCATTCCTCCCAAGCTGGTGGGCGGGCCCAAAGTGGAAGAGACTCAGCCGCGGGTAGTGACACCGGGCGTCGGCTCGGCGCCTGCGTCGGATGCGGTAGTCCTGTTCAACGGCAAGGACATGACGGGCTGGGTGAAGAAGGACGGAACCCCCTCGGGCTGCAAGGCAGTGAAGGGCGAGATGCACTGCAAGACGGGCGCGGGCGATGCCTATACGGCGGCGAAGATCGGCAGTGCGCAGCTCCACCTGGAGTTCCAGATCCCGTCGATGCCCGACCAGAAGGGCCAGCTCAAGGGCAACAGCGGCGTCTATCTGCAATCGCTGACGGAATTGCAGGTGTTGGACGGGTATCAGAATCCGACGTACGCGACGGGCGTGGTGGGGGCGGTCTACGACCAGTATCCGCCGCTGGTGAATGCGTCACGCAAGCCGGGCGAGTGGTCGAGTTACGACATCGTCCTGCGCCTGCCGAAGTGCAACGAGCGGAAGCAGCAACTGGAGCCGGGCTTCGTCACGGTGCACCTGAACGGCGTCCTGGTGCAGGAGCGGAGCGAGCTGCGCTTCCGGCCCGGCATGTGCGACGCCGCTCCGCTGATGCTGCAGGATCATTCGGGCTTCCCAGGGGCTCCGGATACCACGATGAAGTTCCGGAACCTTTGGTACCGGCCCTTGGAATAGCGCTACTTCAAGGTGACGCGGCGCCCCGTCTTGGCTGATTCGCGGGCGGCCTCCAGGATCTCGGTCACCACCATGTTGTTCTCGAGGGACGAGAGTCCGGAGGGCTTGAGGGTGCCGCGCACCACCGCCGTGAGGTAGGAGATCGAATCGCTCTCGTCGGCCGGCAGGGCCGCGGGCGTTTCTGTCCGTTCGTCGTTATGGCCTGGCTGCCGCGTCCGCAGGATGTTGCCGCCCACGGCGATTGCGGTGCCCTTCTCCGTATAAACCTCGAGGTCCTTGCGGCTGTAGGGCCAGTTCCAGGAGCCTTCGATGATGCCGATGGCCTTGGGATACTCCACTAGCACATTGGCTTCGTCATCCACATTCGGATAGATGGCGGGCTTGATGCGCTGTGTCATGGCGGTGACGGCGATGGGCCGCTGGCCGTCCATCAGCCAGGTCATCAGGTTGGCACCATAGCAGCCGAAATCGAACAGGGCGCCGGCGCCGTTCTTCACCGGATCCGTCAGCCAGCCGAAGAACTCCGGCCCGGTCCCGATCTCCTTCGGACCCTGGTGTCCGTCCATCGCCACCATCTTGCGGATGTCGCCGATCGCCTTCTGCTTCTTCACCAGATCGTAGATCGCGCCATGGCTGCGATACCACGTGGTCTCATAATTGACGATCACGTGGATGCCTGACGAGGCGGCGGCCTTCTGGATGGCGCGGGCGTGATCCGTGCTCACGGCCAGCGGTTTTTCCATCATCACGTGAATCTTTCGGGCAGCCGCGGCCTGGACCACCACCGGGTGATCGTAGGTGGAGGTGAACGACGCCACCGCCTCCGGCTTCGTCTTGTCGAGCATCACGTTGAGGTCAGTGAAGAACAGATTGGCTTCGAGGTGGTACTTTTCCGCGTATTTGGCGTGAAGTTTGGTGTCGGGGTCGTAGAGTCCGACGATCTGGACGCGTTTGCCGCGGGCGTTGCGCAGGAATCCATCGACGTGGCCGTGGACCAGTCCGGCGATGGCGAGGCGAAGGGGAGGGGCTGCATCCTGGGCAAAAACCGTGGCGGCGAGGGTAGCGAGAGCGAGGGTCCTAAAAATGGTCACCGCAGCATCATATCCTGGAAGGAACCCCATGGGTGCGAGCAATCAATATCTGGAGTTCCTGCACGAGTGGCTTTCCCCGTTGGGAGAGATCTCGGCGCGGGCCATGCTCGGCGGCCACTGTCTCTATTGCGATGGACTCACCTTCGCCCTGGTGGCCGGCAACACGTTGTATCTGAAGGCGGATGATCTCTCCCGGACGCAGTTCACCGAGCTCGGCCTGAAGCCCTTTCAACCCTTCCCCGACAAGCCGGAGGTGATGCAGTACTACCCACCGCCGCCTGCGTTTTTCGACAATGAAGAAGAGATGGAACGGTGGGGGCGCCTGGCTGTCGAGGCCGCCCGGCGGGCGAAGGCCAGGAAAGGGAAACGCAAGCGTGCCTGAGCCGCGTCAGAAGATAGCCGGGACGATACAATGGCTATGGGAACCAGAGCCTCGAAATTCTGCCCACCGGACCTTGAACGCGGCGTCTTACCGCGAGCGAATAACAAACCAGTGAACGAATCCAACAACAGTCACCAGCCGCATCACCCGGCCTTTCGCGCAGCTGTCAGCGCCAACTTTACGGCCGAACCCATCCGGCCCGTGCTGGCATTCTGGGGCCGGGTCCTGAATCGCGAATTGGATCTGCGCTTCGCGCCCTACGACCAGATCCTGCAGACGGTGCTTGATCCTACATCCGAGTTCGCACAGAACGACCACGGCGTGAACCTGGTGTTATGCCGCTATGAAGATCTGGGCCATTTCGAGAGCTACGGCACCGAAACCCTGCAACGCCTGGAAGAGATCGTCCAGGAGTTGACCGGAGCTCTGCGGTCCGCCCCGGCCCACCTGCCTGCGCCGATCCTTTTCTGCCTGTGCCCGCCCTCGCCGGAGTTTGCGGCCGACCCGGCCTGCGCCGCCAGCCTGGAGCGCGCCCGCCGCGTCATCGCCCATACACTCGGCGAAACGCCAGGCATCCAGTGCATCGACTATACGGAGATCGACCGGACTTACCCGGTGGAGAACCGCCACGACGCCGAAGGCCAGCGCCTGGGCCGCATTCCTTATACGGAGCAGTACTTTGCCGCCCTGGGCACCGCCCTGGTGCGCCGTGCGCAGGCCATGTTCATGCCGCCCTACAAAGTGATCGCGGTGGATTGCGACAACACGCTGTGGCGCGGCATCTGCGGCGAAGACGGCCCGGCTGGGGTCACCCTGGACGGTCCGCGCAGGATGCTGCACCAGTTCCTGCTGGAGCAGCGCGAGGCCGGCATGCTGCTGGTGATGGCCAGCAAGAACAACGAGCAGGACGTCTTCGACACCTTCGCCGCCCACCCCGAATTCCCCCTCCAACTGCGTCACTTCACGGCCTGGCGCCTGAACTGGGAGTCGAAAGCGGGCAACCTGGCCTCTCTGGCCGAGGAGCTGAGTGTAGGCCTGGATACGTTCATCTTCCTCGACGACAATCCCAAGGAATGCGCAGAAGTCGCCGACGGCGCGCCCGAGGCGCTGCCGCTCGTCCTGCCCGAAGACATTGAGGAGCTGCCGGAGTTCCTGCATCACATCTGGGCCTTCGACCACCCGGTGATCACCGAGGAAGACCGCCAGCGCAGCACGCTTTACGCCCAGACCCTGGAGTTCGGCCGCGAGATCAAACGCGCCACCAGCCTGGAGGAGTTCATCGCCGGACTCAACCTGCGCGTGGATTTCCAGGCTCTGGCCCCCGAACGGCTGGGCCGCGTCGCGCAGCTCACCCAGCGCACCAATCAGTTCAACTGCACCACTATCCGCCGCAACGAGCAGGAGATCCAGGCGCTGCTGGCCGATGGCCGCTACCGCTGCTTCACCGGCGAAGTGTCCGACCGCTTCGGCGAATACGGCCTGGTGGGCGTCCTCATCGTGGAACGGCGCGAGGCCGAAATGCGCGTCGACACGTTCCTGTTGAGCTGCCGCGCGCTGGGCCGCGGTGTCGAGCATCGCATGCTCTCCGCGCTGGCCGAAGAGGCCCTCGACAACGGCATCTACTCAGTGAGCGTCGCCTTCCGTCCCACGTCCAAGAACATGCCGGCGCGCCAGTTTCTGGACAGTGTCGGCTTCGGCACAGTGGAAACCGCGGGCGACGAGATCCTTTATCGCTTCCCCGCCACGGAGTTGCAGGCGTTGCGCTGGAAACCGAGCCGCCTGGACGCGGATGCGGCGGCCCCGAAGCCCAAGTCCAAAGCCAAGGCCCCGGCGGTCCGGCGCTTTGTCGAATTCGCGCGCATCGCCCACGATCTGCGCACTCCGGCCCAGGTCGTGAACGAAGTGCGCCGCCAGGCACAGGCCGCGCTGGCGCATTCCACCGCGCCTGATGCCCCGGCCAGTGATGTCGAGCGCCGTCTCGCCGCCATCTGGACGGAACTGCTCGAACGCCCGGCTACGTCGGTTCACAGCAACTTCTTCGACCTCGGCGGACACTCCCTGCTGGCCGTGCTCCTGCTGATGCGGGTGAAGGAAGAGTTCGGAGTCGAGCTGTCAGTAGACGATGTCTACTCGGGCACGCTGACGCTGGGCGAGTTGGCGCGCACCATCGAAGCCCATCAACTGGGCGCCATGGACGCCGACGAGTACCACGCCCTGCTGGCTGAGATCGAGGGACTGTCGGACGAGGAAGTGCAGGCCCTGCTGCAACAGGAAGAGCAGGCAGGCGAGAACGGGCAGTACTAATGCGGATTCTGTTGACCTCGAACGCGTCGTACGATCCACCGCGCGGCGGGTCGACGCGCTCGAACCTGGCCTGGCTGCGGCACCTCGCGTCCAAGGGCCATGAGTGCGTGGTGGTCTCCCCGACGGTGGATGGCGCGGCCGATCGCACCACCGTGGTCGACGGCATCACAGTCCACGGAGTGAAGGATCTCTCCTTCCGGGTCTCTGTCCTGGCCACCCACATCCAGGCCTTCCAGCCGGATTGGGTCCTGGTATCCAGTGAAGACGTCAGCCACGTGCTGCTGCGCGAGGCCGGAACAGTCGCCCCGGGCCGCATCGTCTACCTGGCCCACACGCCCCAGTTCTACCCATTTGGACCCGAGAGCTGGAACCGCGACACGGCGGGCACCGGGATGGCCCGCAACGCCGCCAGCGTGGTCGCCATCGGCCACCACATGGCGGGCTACATCAAGGAACACCTGGGCCGCGACGCAGTGGTCATCCACCCGCCGCTCTACGGGAAGCCGCCCTACCGGCAGTTCGGACGCTTCGGCTCCGGCTTCGTGCTGATGATCAACCCCTGCGCGGTGAAGGGCGTCAGCATCTTCCTCGACCTCGCTACCCGCTATCCCGATATCGAATTCGCAGCCCTGAACGGCTGGGGCACCACCGCCGCCGACCGCGCCGCCCTCGAACGCCTGCCCAATACACGCCTGCTCAAGAATGTTCCGGACATCGAGGAGGTGCTGGAACAGGCCCGCCTGCTGCTGATGCCTTCCGTCTGGTACGAAGGCTTCGGCCTCATCGCCATGGAAGCCATGCTGCGCGGCCTGCCCGTGATCGCCAGCAACTCCGGCGGCCTGATGGAAGCCAAGGCCGGCACCGGCTATGTCGTGCCCGTCCGTCCGGTGGAGCGCTACGAACGCACGTTCGACGACACCCTGATGCCCAAGGCGATCGTCCCGCCGCAGGACCTGGAACCCTGGGCCGCCGCGCTGCACACGCTGCTGACGAACCAGTCCGCCTACTGGCGCGAAGCCCGGCAATCCCGCGACGCCGCCCTGCGTTTCGTCTCCACTCTGGACGTGGCCGACTTTGAGCGGCACCTGCGCAGCCTGCCACCCGCGCAGCAACCCATCGGCGAACACAAACGAGTCCCATCGACGGAGGAGAAGTTGAAGGCGTTGGATCCAGCCAAACGAGCCCTGCTACTCGCGCGGCTCAAGCAGAAGAAGGAGCAGTCGTGAAGGTTCTGCTGGCTCACAACTCCACTTACTTCCCTTCCCTCGGCGGCGGCGACAAATCGAACCGGTTGTTGATGGAGGCGCTGGTGGAACGCGGCCATTCGGTCCGCGTAGCCACCCGCGTTGAGCAATTTGGCCAGGAAGGCCACGACGCCATGCTCGAGGCGCTCCGGTCCCGTGGAGTGGACCCGGACGGCTCGGACGGCACCGGGATCCGCTATGAACTGGGCGGCGTGGTGGTCCGCGTCCTGTCATTGAGCCCACACCTGCGCGGCTTCTTCCAGGCGCAGATCGACGAGTTCCAGCCCGACATCATCATCACCTCCACCGACGACCCCGGCCAGTTACTGTTCGACATTGCCGTGAAGGCGCCCAACGCCCGCGTCGTCTACCTGGTGCGCGCCACCATCGCCGTCCCCTTCGGACCCGACAGCTCCATGGTCTCGGCTTCCAAGACCGAAGTACTGAAACGCGCCGACGCCACCGTGGGCGTCAGCCACTACGTGGCCGGCTATGTCAGGGAATGGAGCGGCATCGACGCCATCCACGTGCCCATCTCCCTGCTGGAGGACACCCGCGACTTCCCCCTGCTGGGCCGGTTCGAGAACCCCTATGTCGCCATGGTGAACCCCTGCGCGGTGAAGGGCATCTCCATCTTCGTGGAACTGGCTGATCGCATGCCGCACGTCCAGTTCGCCGCCATCCCCACCTGGGGCACGCAGATCGACGAACTCGCGGCCATGCGTCAGCGGCCCAACATTACCCTGCTCAACCAGATGGACAACATCGACGGCCTGCTGCGGCAGACCAAGGTGATGCTGGTGCCGTCGGTCTGGGCCGAGGCCCGCTCCCGAATCGTCCTGGAAGCCATGTCGCGCGGCATCCCCGTGGTCGCCAGCGACGTCGGCGGCCTCCACGAAGCCAAACTCGGTGTCCCGTACCTCATCCGCGTCAACCCCATCGTGAAGTACAAGCCTTCCGTCGACGCCAGCATGGTGCCGGTGGCCGAGGTCCCGCCGCAGGACGTAGCGCCCTGGTATAAGGTGATGGAGCGCCTGACCACCGACCAGCCCCACTGGGAAGAACTCGCCGCCGCCTCCCGCAAAGCAGCGCTGGAGTACGCCGCGAATCTCAATGTGCTGCCGTTCGAAGGTGTGCTGGAAAGCCTGCTGCGTAAGCCCAAAAAGCAGCCCCCGGCCCCCACCCTGCGGCCCGCGCTGAGCGAAGAAAAGAAGAAACTGCTGGCCCTGCGCCTGCGGCAGCACAACACGGCCGCCAAGCCTGACAGCAATCCGTGGCTGCCGGGCATTGAGGAAGTCCCCGCCGGCCGCATGAAGCTGTTCTGCTTCCCCTGGGCCGGCGGCGGAGCCCTGCCCTACCGCGCCTGGCGCGACAAACTCAGCGCACTCGCCTGCGTCGTGCCGGTCCGCCTGCCGGGCCGTGAAACGCGCGCGGCGGAGCCACCCTTCGAACGCATGGGCCCCCTGGTCGAAGCGCTCCTCAAGGAGGTCCGTCCATTTCTCGACGCCCCGTTCTCGTTCTTCGGTCACAGCATGGGCGCCGGCATCAGCTTTGAACTGACCCGCGCACTCCGCCGTGAGGGCTTGCCCCTACCCGTGTCCCTGCACGTCTCCGGAGCCAGAGCGCCGCAGTACCGCCTGAACCACGTCCCTCCGCCGGAGCCCTCGATGCGCGACTTCATCGAAGAACTGCGCCGCCTGGAAGGCTTCCCGCCCAGCGTCCTGAACAATCCCGAACTGCTGAAACTGGCGCTACCCGCGCTGCTCTCGGACGCGCGCCTCTACCGCCACTACGCCTACGAAGCCCAGGGCCCGCTCGACCTGCCGCTCTTCGCCTACGGCGGGGAAGCCGACCCCAACGTCACGGCGGAGCACCTGGCCGCCTGGGGCCTCCAAACAACACAGACCTTCCGCCACTCCGAATTCAAAGGCGGACACTTCTTCCTGGAAGCCGCCCAGGCGGCGCTGCTCTCCACGTTGAAGGCGGATCTTACGCTGGCGTCACAGGTTCGCTGAACTCGCGCTTCGGTTCCTGCCAGTCCTGCTCGGGTTCGGTCAGCTTGCCCGCGGCGTTAGCCCAGGCCCAGAACAGCGCCGTCGACGCACTCAGGCCGCCCGCCACCACGCCGATCTCGCGCGGCGAGAAGTGGGTCGACGCAACACCCGCCGCGCCCATCGACAACATCATCACCGCATTGGCCATCGTCTCCACCGTCGTGAACACCCGCCCGCGCAGCCCGTCCGGAATGTGCAGCAGCAGGATCGTGCGGTTCAGCACCGAGTTGAAACCCATCGCCACCCGCGAGAACGCGATGAAGATCATGGCGCCCCAGATCTCGGGCATCACGCTGAAGATCACGTAGCACAGGCCGTGCAGAAAAAACGCGATCGTCACGGCATGTTTGTAGCGCTCGAACGTGTACTTCGGTCCCAGGCGATGCCCCAGCATGCCGCCCGCCACCAGCCCGATACCGGCAAAGCTCCAGATGAGCCCGATGCCCTTGGGACCCGCTTTGAAGACCACCTCGCCGAACAGCGTAAACAGCACCTGCGCCGCGCCGCCGCCGGTCGCCCAACCTACGCCCAACAGCGCGATGCCCAGGATCAGGGGCCGCGTGGACATGTATCGCAGGCCTTCGCGGAACTCCTGGTAGTTTGACTGCCGCTTCGCCGCGCTCACGTCGCGCAAAGGCCGGAAATGGCCCTCCGGAGACTTCAGGCTCCAGATCGCGATGGCGCTGCACAGGAAGCTCAGCGCATTGGCCACGAAGGCCCAGCGATAGCCCAGAGCCCCGGTGGAGATGCCGCCGAGCATGGTGCCGATGGAGAGCGTCAGCCACGACGTAGTCTGCGTCAGCGCGTTCGCACTGTGCAATTCCTCACGGCTGGCAATACGCGGCAGAATCGCCGAGCGTCCGCTGTTGAAGAAGGGCGACGCGAACATCAGCAGGCCGCTCAACACGTAGAGCAGCCAGGTTTCCCGGTAAGTCAGCAGCAGGATGTGCAGCAGGGCGACCACGCAGCGCAGCAGGTCCGAGGCGACCATGATCTTGCGCCGGTCCATGCGGTCCAGCACCAGGCCGGCAATGGGTCCGGCGAGGATCGACGGCAGCACGCGGGCAATCATCACCGCGCCCACGGTGGCTCCGCTGCCCGTCAGGTGCAGCGCCAGGCTGAGAACGGCGATGGAGTTGAAATGGTCGCCGATCTCGCTGACGATCTGACCCAGCCAGCAATTGCGGTAATTGCGGTTGGTTCTGAGAATGTCGACGAATCCACTCACTCGTTCCAGGATAGCGGGCGCGGCGGGCGGAGCGGTGCAACGGGCCATCGGATGCGATACTCTCGATCCCGGAGAGACCCGCATGATCACAGCCCAACTCAGCCGCCGGACGTTGCTGCGCGCCCTGGCCGCGCTGCCGGCCGCCACCGTGTTTCCAGGCTTCCAGGCGCTGGCCGCCCCCGAGGCCGGTAAAGTGAAGATCACGGCCGTCAAGGCGATGGCCATCAAAAACATCGCCAACAACTGCCTCATCAAAATCGAGACAGACTCAGGCCTCGTGGGCTATGGCGAAGCCGGAGCCTCGGGCCCCATGGCGCGGGCGCGCATCGAAACCATGCGCGATCTCCTCATCGGCAAGGATCCGCTGGCGATCGAGGTCCACTTCCATCAGATGACCTCGCTGATGCACACCTACATGGCGCAGATCGGCGTGATCTCCGGCATCGACATGGCGTTATGGGACCTGGCCGGCAAGATCCTGAACAAGCCGGTCTGCGTGCTGATGGGCGGACCGTTTCGAGACGCCATCCCGATGTACTCGCACGGCCTGGGCTTCAACATGCTCGACAAAGGCTCGTGCCGCGAATGGGCGGCGCGCATCAAGGCCATGCCCGAGGGCTTCAACGCCTTCAAGAACGGCATCGACCCGGTGCTCGGCGTGCCCGCGGCGCGCTACGCCAACACGCTGATGCCCGAAGACCTGCGCAAGGTTCACACGGCCTACACGAACACCCGCGAAGCGGTGGGCGACGATATCGACATTGCCGTGCACTGCCACAACGAGATGGACACGCCCAGCGCGATTGGTGTGGCGAAGGCCGTTGAGTCAATGAATCCGCTCTTCCTGGAGGATCCGCTGAACGTCACGTTCCACGAGGGTTGGGCCGCGTTGAAGCGCTCCACACGCGTCCCCATCCTGACGGGTGAAAAGCTGGAACTGGTCCGCGGCTTCAAGCCGTTCCTCGACACACAGGTCGCCGACATCGTGCACCCAGATCTCGCCTTCGCAGGCGGCCTGACCGGAACGAAAAAGATCGCCGATTATGCGGCGTTGACGCGCACACCGGTAGCGCTCCACAACGTGGGTTCGCTGATCCTGACCATCGCCAACGCACACTTCGGAGCGTCGATCCAGAACTTCTACCGCAGTGAAAGCGCGCTGGGCCGGCCAACCAGGCACGTGGAGTAGATGGCGGCCTCGAATCCGCCGGAGGTGCGGCAGAGCAAGTTAAAGGTGCCGATGGGCGCTGGGCTCGGGCTGGATCTGAATCAGGAGTATCTGAAGGCGAATCTGGTGGAGGGTGAGCCGTGGTGGGGGTGACCCAGTATCGTCCCGGTCACTTGAGGAGCTGAGACGGCAGGTGGTAGGGCTTCGGCGCCGGTCCGGCCGGGCACGCCTCCTCACCCTTCGCGATTGATGCCACGATCCATCCGTCCCCCTCATGCTTCAGGCCGAAAGCATTCAACCCGATACCGGATGCGCCCAGACAAATCACGCCTCTCGCGCCAGACCACTCGCCGGACTGGGATATGATCATCCCAAGGGAATGGGCCTCGCGGAGATCTTCTCCGGGATTAGAGTCCCGCGCCTCCTGCAGAATGGAAGTTGCCGCCGCGATGGCCGCTGGAGTGGCCACGGCGGCGGCCGATTCGCCCCGCGTGAGCCGGTAGAACAGCTCATCCACAGCATCCATCTGAGGAGTTGAACTTGTCTCCCCCAGGTCTTCCAAGCCATCTGGAGTCACGCGCACCACCCATTCGATTTGACGTTCTTCGCAGCCGGCGCACACATAGAACATTCGAAATTGCCTCTTCTCGTGGACCTTGAGGAGGTCGCCTTCCAGCCGCGTGAATTTGGATTGGAACCAAGTCACTCGATAATCGTGAATGATCAGCGGACGCGCTGCCTGTCCATCCCAAACCCACACGCTGATCTGCTTCGTACCGCTGCCGCCCGCGGCCTGTGCGTAGGCTGCATCGATATAGAAACGCGCCCTGCCCTGCCGATCCTCAGGCAATAATCCAAGCATCGGCACAAGCGGACCGGTGGGTCCCTCGACACTCGCGCGCTTCGCACCGTCGAACGTCCCGGCCGGCCCTGCTCGCCATTTTTCCAGTGCTCGGGCAAATTTAGCGGGTTGGTCTCCGGCTTGATCGATGCTCCAAGCCACGCGGTGCCGGCCATTCTCCCTGCTGACAAGGAACACATTGCCAATGACCCCGGGCACTGTCACAAGCACGGAGTTTTCAGTCAATACGAGGATCTGGGCCGGCTCGGATGGAGCGATGATCTCGAACGCCGTCTTCGCACCACTCATGCCATCGGCGGGGTGAGCATCCATCCAGGCGGTGACCCATTCGCGGGCGAGCGTCCAATCCCGCGCCAATAGAGCCGGCGTGCCGGGTTCACCATCCAGCCACTGATCGAACTGCAGGTGCTTGTGCAGTTCAGCATCCGCCGCCGCATACTCATCCTGGATCTGACGCAGGTCGCGCTGCGGCCAAGCAGGCAACTCCAGGCATACGGATATTGTCAGAACCGCCAACGCAATTCGGGCACAACTTCCAGCCACACGGTCTCCATTTCGCTCAAATACAGCCTAGCCGATCCTCAAGTGCAAAGGATGACGGCGAGCGGGCCGGCACGCTGGCTTCGGGCAGAGACACAAAAGGCGCAGGGCAATCCCAATCGCCCTGCGCCTTCTTCCTAACTCAAATCTCAGAAGCGGATCGTCAAACCCTTACCAGCGGCCCCTGTCATGACCACGGCCGCGATCATAATGCTTGTCCCAGTGCTTCTCATACCGCCGGTCGTACCCGCGATTGTAGTTCCGGTCATAACCCCGGCCATCATAAAACCCGTTCCCTCGCGGCGCATACGAATACCCGCCGTAGTATCGCGGCGGCGGAGGCGGCGGCGCGTAATACCGGCCACGCGGGCCGTAATACGAGTCGAACGCAGCCACCGGCACGCGATAACGCGAGCAGATGCCGTCCCACCCATAGCCGCGACGGTACATGTCCACCACCACCGTGGGATGCACATGCGCGTAGCGCGCAATCACAAACACGCGCGGCATGTCGTACTCCGGCACGTACCGCTGCACATACGCCACATCCGGCGGCGCGTAGCCATAGTACGGCGCTGATCCGATGTTTATGCTAATGCCCACCCCCGCGCTCGCGGTGCAGGCCAGCAACAGTGTGAAAAGGGTTGTTTTGAGGAGTCTCATGCTCCGCTTCTCCTGTCTCGATTGACGCGGCGGAGAAGCGGAGCGTTTCTGAAAGATAGGATCGAACTCAGACCTTGGCCGGAACTTCAAAACCCTTGCGGTAGTTGCGCGTCAGGTGCGTGTCGGCTTCCTTGTCGTTCACGAACTTCTCCTTCGCCGGATCGAAGTTCAGAACCCGGCCCAGGCGATAGGAGATATTGCCCAGGTGCGCCAACCCGCTGGCCAGGTGCGCCGTCTCCACCGGACCATGCTGGTCTTCCGTCTTGCGGCTGCGGATCGCCTTGATCCAGTTGGCGTAGTGGTCGCCGCCGGCCTTGCCCGACGGACCCTTCTCCTTCTTTTGGCCCAGATAGGTCTCGTAGGTGTCGTAGCCCTTGATCACCATGTAGCCTTCGGAACCATAGAAGATGTTGCCCACCGACGCGCCGTCTTCGCTGTTTGTGCACCACGGCCGCACTTCAAACTGGATCAGCTTCTTCTCACCCGGGTAGTGGTAGAGCGTCGTCAGCACTTCCGGCGTGATCTTGTCGTCGTCAAACAGGAACTTGCCGCCCATGGCCGTGATCTTCGACGGGAAGCCCTTCACGCCCAGACCCCACATGCAGAGGTCGGTCTCGTGAATCCCCTGGTTGCCCACGTCGCCGTTGCCGTAGTTCCAGGTCCAGTGCCAGTTGTAGTGAACGATGCGGCGACTGAAGGGCTCCTTCTCCGCCGGACCTGTCCACATATCGTAATCGAGCCCTTCCGGCACCGGCACCACGCCCTGTTTCCCGATCGATGGACGCCACCGGAACACCAGGCCGCGCGACATGTATACATTGCCGATCACACCCTTTTGCAGGTGCTCCACCGCCTCGCGGACGGCCGTCGATGAGCGTAGCTGCACACCGTGCTGCACGATCCGCTTGTACTTGTGGGCGGCTTCCACCAGCTTCCGGCCTTCATAGATGTTGTGCGAGCCGGGCTTCTCGACGTACACGTCCTTGCCGGCCTGGCAGGCCCAGATAGCGGCCAGCGAATGCCAGTGATTCGGCGTGGCGATGGTCACCGCGTCGATGTTCTTGTCATCGAACACGCGGCGCATGTCCTGCACCACTTGCGGCTTCTTGCCGTACTTCTTTTCGAACGCCTCGGCGCGCGCATTGCCGACCTTCAGGTCGACGTCGCACAGTGTCACAACCTCGGCGTCCGGCTGCTGCATGATGCCTTGAATATGATCCTTGCCGCGGCCGTTGGTGCCGATGACGGCAATGCGAAGCTTATCGTTGGCAGCCATGGCCTGCTTCGCTGCAAGGTGGGAGACAACCACGCCGCCTGCGCCGGCGACAAAGGTTCTACGTGTACTCATGACGAACTCCTAATTCAGACGGTCGAGGGGAGAGAACTGAAATACCACTAAGTTCTATCACAATGGGGGCGAACGCGAGGTGCGGGAGGTTACCTTTTGATCTAGTCGAGCCGGCGGATTCTGACACTCCGGAACCACACCACTGAATGGTGGTTTTGCAGCACGATGGGGCTCTCCTTCACCGGCGCCTCGTACTCGAGCTCTTTCACCCCATTGAGCCAGTGCTCCACGTGTCCGCCGTGCACGACAATGCGTGACAGGTTGAACTCGCCGGGCGGCTTCGCCGCATGCGTGGCTGGGGCGATCTTCCCATACAGCGAGGCGGTCTGCTTCTCGGGATGGCCCTTCGAATCGGCGTTCGCGTCGTCATCAATCAACTGGTACTCGGGACCGCGCCCCCGCGCATTGTTCCCTTCCCCCTTCGGAGCCTTCCAGGTATCGACCTTCTCAATCAGGTACTTCACGCCCGAGTTGCCGCCGGGTTCGATCTTCCATTCGAACTCCAGTTCGAACGACCGGAATGTGGCTTCACTGCGGATGTCCTGAAACCCGCCATCCACCACGCGGGCCTTCAGGCAACCATCTTCCACCGCCCACGACTTCGCCGGAAACGGCTGCCCCGTGACCTCCAGCCAACCCGCCGGAGTGCGGCCGTCGAACAACGAAACCCACGGTGCGGCTGGCTGCAGCAGCAGAAGGAACAGAACGAGCATTCCCAAAGTGTACACGGGCGAACAGCCCGCTTTCTCCAGGTGAAAGTGTGCGGGTAGAATCGTATGAGGGATTTGCAGGCCGCGCTCGAACGGCAGCATGCAGTAACGCTGGGTTTATCCCATTCAGCAGGAGGACTTCGATGATCAGAATGAATTTGCAGATGGCCGCTTTGTCATGCTTGGCGATGGGCCTTTCCGCACAGGCGCAGTCGGTCGCCACCTACCAGGCAACGGTCAACGGCTCGAATGTGGAATCGGGTAAGTGTACGATCGAGGTCGTCATCGACGCGATCGCGGAAGTTGAGATTCGCGGCACGCAGGGGCGCATCCGGACCCTCACCGGCCAGCCCTCGCAATGGCGCCGCTTCCAGTGCGACGGCACCATGCCCCTCAATATGTCGGACTTCCGCTTCAAAGGTATCGACGGCCGTGGCCGCGTCGAACTGATTCAGGATCCCCGCAACAATCGCGGCGTGGCCGTGGTTCGCATCGAAGACAACAAGGGCGGTAGCGAAGGCTACACCTTCGATCTCGAATGGCGCGGCGGCAGCGGCAACGCCGGCGGCGGCAACTGGGGCAATGGTGGCGGCAGTGGCTGGGGCAACGGTGGCAACGGCAGCGGCTGGGGCAACGGCGGCAACGGCGGCAATGGCAGCGGCTGGGGCAACGGCGGAGGCAATGGGAACGGCTGGGGCAACGGTGGCAACTCCGGGAATCGCGGCCGGGTGAACGATTCCATCCGCGCCTGCCAGGACGCCCTGCGCGCCGACTCTCAACAGCAGGGCTACTCCAACATCCGTTTCCGCAGCACCAACACCGACGACAATCCAGGCCGTCGCGATCGCATCACTGGCACTCTCGATGCCCGCGGCCGCAACAACCGCACCGACACCTTCAACTACTCCTGCGACGCCGATTTCAGCAAGGGCACCGCGGGCAACGCCAACGTCCGCCGGCAATAGCCGGTTCGTTTCAACACCCGCCTCGCCGGGCCGCCGCACCAGCTCGCCATTTACTGACATGTCTGTAAGGCGATAGAATTGCGGATGACCCGACAAGGCGGGTGGTTTCATGCCGTTCATCCACGAAGATTTCCTGCTCTCCTCTCCCTCCGCGCGCAAGCTGTACCACGAGTACGCTCAGGATCAGCCCATCCTCGACTACCATTGCCACCTGCCGCCCCGCGATGTGGCCCAAAACCGCCAGTTCGCCAACCTGTTCGAGATCTGGCTGGAAGGCGATCACTACAAATGGCGCGCCATGCGGGCCAACGGCGTGAATGAGGAGCTCGTCACCGGAGCCGCCTCCCCAAAGGACAAGTTCCTCGCCTGGGCAAAGACCGTCCCGGACACCCTCCGCAACCCGCTCTATCATTGGACCCACCTTGAGCTGAAGCGCTACTTCGGCATCGACGAACTGCTTGATTCCTCCAACGCGGAGAGCGTCTGGGCACGCGCCAACGAACAACTCGCCACGGATGGTCTGCGCGCCTGGGGCATCCTCGATCGCTTCCAGGTGAAGGCCGTCTGCACCACCGATGACCCCACCGACGACCTGGCCGATCACCAGGCGATCGCCGCCTCGGGTCTCGCCACCAAGGTCTACCCCACCTTCCGCCCCGACAAGGCGATGAATGTCCACCAGCCCACGCAGTTCAACGAATGGCTGGGCCGCCTGTCGCAGGCTGCCAATATCGACATCACCGGCCTGCCCTCCTTCCTGGACGCCCTGAAACAGCGCCACGACTTCTTCCACTCCATGGGCGGCCGCCTCAGCGACCACGGCATCAACGCCGCTTTCGCCGAGCCCTGCAGCCAGGCCGAAGCCGCCGAGATCTTCCACCATGCCCGCGCCTGTGTCGCCGCCTCCGCCGAAGACCAGGCGAAGTGGGCGTCGTTCCTGATGCTCTTCTTCGGCCGGCTCGACGCCGAAAAAGGCTGGACCAAGCAGCTCCACCTCATGGCCCGCCGCAGCAACAACACGCGGCTGCTCGAGAAACTCGGCCCCGATACCGGTTTCGACTCCATCGGCGACTGGCCGCAGATGGATGCCCTGGGCAAGTACCTCGACACTCTCGACCAGGAAAACGCGCTCCCCAGGACGATCCTCTACAACCTCAACCCGTCGTGGAACTACGCGTTCGCCACCATGATCGGCAACTTCCAGGACGGCTCCGTCGCGGGCAAGATCCAGTTCGGCAGCGGCTGGTGGTTCCTCGACCAGAAGGAAGCCATGGAGTGGCAGATGAACGCGCTCTCCAACTGCGGCCTGCTCTCGCGCTTTGTCGGCATGCTGACAGATTCCCGCAGCTTCATGTCCTACCCGCGGCACGAGTACTTCCGCCGCACGCTCTGCAACCTGCTGGGCGATGATATGGAGAAAGGTCTCCTGCCGGACAGCTTCGAACTCGTGGGCGGCATGGCGCGCAACATCTGCTTCGCCAACGCCCGCGACTTCTTCGGCCTCGCCCTCTAAGCCGAGTTTGTTACAAGAAAGGCTGTAGACAACCTACATGCTCGGCAGTAGACTGTCTACAGCCATGTGGCCCAATATCCTCCGCTACCTTTGGAGCCGCCCATGAACCTCTGGCAGCTCTTCCAACGCAAACGCCAGGAGCAAGAGCTCGACGAGGAGATCCGGGCTCACTTTGCCATGGCCGTCCGCGAACGCATTGAGCGCGGGGAAGATCCGCGCGAGGCCGAGCTGGCCGTCCGCCGCGAGTTCGGCAACGAGGCCCTGGTCCGCGAAGTGACCCGCGACATGTGGGGCTGGCGCTGGCTGGAGGACATCCTGCAGGATGTCCGCTACGCCCTGCGCGGCATGCGCCGCAGCCCCGGCATCAGCGCGGTCATCATCGCATCCCTCGCGCTGGGCATCGGCGCGAACACGGCCATCTTCAGCCTCGTGTACTCCATCCTGCTGCGCGCCCTGCCGGTCCAGCAGCCGGAGCAACTGGTCGAACTGATGCAGAAGTACCCGACCGACCCGCGCGCCAACGGCTACTGGTCGTCGCGCAGCTACGAGTACTACCGCGACAACAACCACGTCTTCTCGGCGGTCACCGGCCTAGGCATCGACAACGCCGCCCGGCTCAACACGGGCAATACGGACGACCTCACCTGCGTCGCCGAGTTCGTGGCCGGCAACTACTTCCAGACGCTGGGCGTGCGGCCGGTGCTGGGCCGCGCCATCACCGGCGCGGATCTCCTCCAGAAGCAGGACGGCGCGGTGGCCCTCATCAGTTGGGATCTGTGGACAACACGCTTCCAGCGCGATCCGGGCGTTCTGGGCCGGCGCATCACCGTCAACGACAAGCCGGCCACCATCGTCGGCGTCGCGCCTCCGCAATTCAGCGGGGTGCGAGCCAATGCCCAAACCACGCTCTGGCTGCCGTCGGACGCCAAAGGCAGCCTCCATCTGATTGCCCGCCTGAAGCCCGGCGTCACCCTGGAGCAGGCTCGCGCCGAGATGACGCTGCTCTTCCGCTTCACGGTCGAAGAGCGCGTAGCCGCCGAGAGCACGCGCAGCAGCCCGGATCCGCAGGTCCGCCAGCTCCGCTTCGAAATGGAGCCGGCCAGGGCCGGACTGAGCGGGGTACGCGACAAGGTTGGCCAGAAGCTTGTGGTCCTGATGGCAATCGTCGGCTTACTGCTGTTGCTGGCTTGTGTGAACGTGGGCGGGCTGCTGCTGGCGCGCGGAACTTCCCGGGCACGGGAGATGGCTCTACGGCTGGGCCTGGGCGCGAGCTCAGGCCGGCTGATGCGCCAGGTGCTCACCGAGTCGCTGGTGCTCTCCCTCTGCGGAACGCTCGGCGGGCTCGCCATCGCCTACCTCGGGACCAAACTGTTGCTGCGGATCATGGATAGCGGACGCCCGCACGAGCGCATCCACCTGCTGGTGCAGACCGACGCCTCGCTGCTGATCTTCTGTGTTGCCGTGGCCGTCTGCTGCGGCCTGCTGTTCGGACTCGCTCCGGCCCTCAGCGCCATCCGCAACGAGCCGGCGGACGCCCTGCGCCAATCCGGCCGGGCTTCGGGCAAACGCTTCCACCGCGTCTTCGGCCGGGCTCTGGTGGCCGCGCAGGTGGCGCTGTCCATGTTCCTGCTCAGCACCGGAGCCCTCTTCGTCGCCCATCTGGCAAAGCTCAAGAGCGCGGACCTCGGCTTCCGCCGCGACAACGTTTTATTGGTGTCGCTGGACCCGTCGCGCTCGGGCTACAAACCGCAGCAGCGCGCCACCGTGTATCGCGAGCTGTTCGATCGGATGAACACTATCCCGGGCGTGCGCTCAGCTTCGATCGTTGGGCCCAGCCCGCTGCAGGGCGCCGGCGCGTCGGGCTTCGGCAACTTCGAAGGATTCCCGGAGCGGCAGGAGGACAAGCGCTGGATCTCCATCGCCTGGGCCGCGCCCCGCTGCTTTGAAACCCTGGGCATCCAGCTGCTGGCCGGGCGGGAATTCTCCTTCCAGGACCAGGCTCAACCGCACGTCGCCATCCTCAACCAGACGCTGGCCCGGCGCTACTTCCCGAAGGGCGATCCCATTGGCAAACACGTCACCCTGGACCATGTGACAATGACCCGCGAGCCGGCCACCTACGAGATCATCGGCGTCGTCTCGGACTCGAACTACATGGAGATCCGGGAGGAGCGGCGGCGGACGATCTACCTGCCGGCCTTCCGGGACGGCAGTGTCATCGCGGGCACGTTCGTTCTGCGCACCGGGGTGGATCCGGGCAGCGTGGCCGGCGACGTCCGGCGCATCGTGCGCGGCGTGGCGCCCACCATCACGACGGATAAGATCACGACCCTCAACGAACAGATCGACTCGTCCATCGTGCCGGAACGCATGATGGCGGCCTTGTCCGGTTTCTTCGCGCTGTTGGCCGGTCTGCTGGCGGGCATCGGGCTGTGGGGCCAACTGGCTTACACCGTCACACGGCGTACCAACGAGATCGGGATCCGCATCACGCTCGGCGCGACGCCCGCCTCGATATCGCGGACCATCCTGCTGGAGGCGTCCACGATTGTCGCTGCCGGCATCGTGGTGGGCGTTCCCGCGGTGCTGTGGGGCAAACAACTGGCCGTGAAGCTGCTGACAGATGTGGCGGGCAGCACCGGCACAACCCTCGGTCTGGGCATGCTGGCCATCGCGGCCGTGGCGCTGCTGGCCGCCTACGGACCGGCGCGCCGCGCCGCCCGGCTCGATCCGATGGAAGCCCTGCGCCAGGAGTAGCCGCCTGCTTGGCACGAGCCTCGGAAGGTGGCAGTATGGAACGGATCGGGGAGGTGAACAGATGTTCGGCCGACGACCGTTTCTTGGATTCATGAGCAGCCTGCCTTTCGCGCCGGGCCTGAGGGCCGCGACGAAGAAGCGCGACGTGATCGCCGAGTTGGGTGTTCGCACCTTCATCAATGCAGCGGGCACCTACACGGCCCTGACGGCATCCCTGATGCCGCCCGAGGTGATGGACGCCATGCGCACCGCCTCGCGCCAGTATGTGAACCTGATCGACCTGCAGGACGCCGTGGGCAAGCGCATCGCCACCCTGCTGGAGTGCGAGTCGGCCATGGTGACCTCCGGCGCCGCCTGCGCCCTGACCATCGGCACCGCCGCTTGCCTCACCGGCAAAGACCGCGCCAGGATCCAGCGCCTGCCGGACGTGACCGGAATGCCGGGCGAAGTCCTGGTGCAGAAGAGCCACCGCTACGGCTACGACCACGCCGTGCGGGCCTGTGGCGTGAAGCTGGTGGAGATCGAGACGGCGGAGGAACTGGAGAAAGCCGCCGGGCCGCAGTCGGCGATGATGCTGTTCTTCAACGATGCCGAACCCCGGGGGCGCATCAACGCCGACGAGTGGGCGCGGCTGGGCAAGAAGCTCAACATCCCCACATTCAACGACGCTTCCGCGGACGTGCCCCCGGTCAGCAATCTGAAAAAGTACACGAAGCTGGGCTTCGACCTGGTCACGTTCTCTGGAGGCAAGGGTATCTGCGGACCGCAGAGCGCGGGCCTGCTGCTGGGCCGCAAGGACCTGATCGAAGCTGCACGCATGAACACCTCGCCGAACAGCGACACGATCTCACGCGGCATGAAGGTGAACAAGGAAGAGATGGTGGGGATGCTGGTCGCGCTGGAAGCGTTCATGCAGCGCGATCACGAAGCCGAAGGGCGTGAGTGGGACAAGCGCGTCGCAACGATCCAGAAGGCCGCCGAGAAGTACAAGACGGTGTCGTGTTCAGTGGAGGTGCCGCCGATCGCAAACCACACCCCGCACCTGAAGATCAAATGGGATCAGGGTGCGATCCGGATCGCCCCTCCAGATGTGCTGAAGGCGCTGCGCGAGGGTTCGCCGTCGATTGAGGCGTGTCCCATGACGAATAAGGAGATGCTCGTCTTCACGGTCTGGATGATGCAGCCGGGCGACGCGGAGGTGGTGGCCCGCCGCGTCGCCGAGATCCTGAAGCAAGCCAGCGCCTAGATATAGGCGATCACGTCAATCTCGACCAGCGAGTTGCCGGGGATGTCGGCGGCCGCGATGGTGGTGCGTACGGGCGGCTCCATCCCGAAGCGGCCGAGGAAGGTCTCGTTCATGCCGGCGTAGTCGGCCATCGTCTTGATGTACACGTTGCACTTCAGGACCTTCTCCATGGAGGAGCCGGCGTTCGTCAACTCAGCCTCGATCTCGTCCAGCACAATCTTGGTGTGAACCTTGATGTCGCCAGGCACATGCGCGCCCTTGCCGGCGATGAACAGCAGGTTGCCCAGGGACACGGCGCCGGAGAACAGCGGCTGTTTCTTTGGCTTTTCACCCCTGTAGTGGACCTTCTTCGTCACTTTGTCTTGTGCGGCAGCGGCGGCGGGCACAGCAAGTGCGGCGCCACCGGCTATGAACTTCCGGCGAGAATTGGCCATGCGCTGACTTGTATCAGCCCAGGGTCACCTTGCGCAAGTCTATTTTGCCGCGCTCCCACACACCGAGCCCCATCGCCCCGCAAATCTCGACGTGCTCGGGCTGCTTGCGGACGAAGGTGCTGAACTTGTCGGGCAGGTCGTCGGCCAACGGCTTCTTACCCACCTTGGCGCGCTGGGCGTCGATGACCTCCCAGCCGATGTGGTCGAGCGAGACGGGGTCGGTGGAGAAGTACATCGACTTATGCTCCCACACGAACTCAGGCCGGGCGAACGGTCCGCCGTGATAGACGCCCTTGATGCCGTCGCAGATGTGGAGCACCGCCTTGTTCCGGATCATGGGGATCGAGACGGACGCGGGGATGAAGGCGCCGCAGGCGTTCAGTGACTTGGTGGCGTGGCTGCGCGCCACGTTGTTGACGAGCCCGTGGGAGAGGTTCTTGAGCGCCACGGTGACACCGGCGGACTGGTGATCCTTGATCAGGCAGACGTTGATGAGCTTGTTGACCTGCTTCGTGATGTACAGGGCGGCGTAGGAGCGGCGGGCGGTTTCGTTCGAGATATCCTGGCCCGGCAACACGAGCGCCATGTCCATGTAGTGATCCGGATCATAGCCTTTGATGTCCTGCTGCACGCCGTCGCCGCCGTCCACAGCGGTGGTCCAGCGAACCCCCTCGGGCAGCCACTTGTCGAAGCCGGCCTCGAGGAACTCTGAGCGGTAGCGGTCGTAGACGACGATATCCTGGGCCTTGATGCCGGCGGCCTTCAGGCCATCGACGATCTGGTGCAGGACGCTGGCGTCCGACATGCAGTGCGGCCGTCCGACGGGATTCAGCTTGATGCCCACGACGTCACCGGGCTCGACGAACTGCTTCCACGCCTCGCCCCAGCCTCCGGCGCCGGTGAGGTCCTTCATGCCGCGCTGCATCATCTCCCGGATGACGGCCGGCTGATACTGGCCGGAGACGATCGACCCGGGGTGATTCACTTCGATGACACGGCCGGGATAAAGCCCGGGCATGCCCCATTTCGTTCGTTCGGCGGCAGCGGCCACCTTTGCTCCAAAGGCAAGAGTGGCCACGGTGGCGCCCGCGGCGGTGGCGAGCCAATCCCTACGGTTGATTCGTCGATCCATGCAGTCCCTCTGGGTCAGAGTATAACGCTCAGCCCAGGGCGATCATGAGATCAGTGGACGTGGTGCTGGGGCACCAGTAACGCTCGATGTACTCGATGACGAGTTCCGTGCCGCGGACATGGCTGACGAACGGACGGTCCCGCGGGTCGTACATAGCGTCGGTCATGTCGCGCAGCAGGACACAATGGACACCCCACTTCGACATCTGCTTGATGGCGAAGGTGCGGTTGAGGATGCACATGTTGGTGTGGACGCCCATGACGAACAGGCGCTGGATGCCGCGCGCCCGCAGCGCGTTGTAGACCTCGGCGCCCTGGTCGGAGATGAGGTCGTTGGGCGCGATAACGATGCCGGCGTGCTGGCGCGACCAGGCTTTGTGCTGCTTGTCGCCGGGGGTGTCGCAGCCACCATCGGTATCGTCGATGGGCAGAGCGGGTGAGCTGAGGTCCAGCGGCTTGGGCGGATCGACCTTGGGCAGCGCCTGCATGGCCTTGCGCTGGGGAGCGTCCCGGTAGAAGTCCATCGTGTCGGACGGAGCGTGGACGATGAGCATCCCGCTGGCCCGCGCCTTCTCCAGCAGAGGCCCTGTGCGCTGGACAAGCAGGGCGACGCGGCCGTTGGCGCCTTCGCACCAATGCTTGTCCCACATGTCGCAGAGGATGATGGCGGAGTGCCGCGGGTCCAGCGATTCAGTGAACTCGATGGCCTTGGCCTCGTCGCGTTTGCGGAGTTTCAGCATGGGCTTGGACTGGCCGGCCAGGGCCGCTCCGATGGTCGAGAGGATGAGGGTCCGGCGTTGCATCGTTACACCTCCACCTGGTTGGTTGCGCGGTTCCACTTCATGCGGCGGCCGTTCTTGAGGGACAGGTTGGCGAGTTGGACGACGAGCGCCGCCTGGAAGCCGAGCCACATGGGCGCGGCGGGGGCCTTGCGCGTCCGGACGCAGTCGAGGAAGTTCCTGACGTGGAGATCGGTGGCCCAGCCGAAGCCCTTTTCGGAGCGCTTCTCGAGGATGGGGGTCTCTTCCCCGCCCTGCGCGAAGACGCGGAAATCCTCACGGCCGATGTCCATGCGCGCCTTGCCGCCGTCGAGGTGGTTCATCTGGTCGTAGCGGCTCTTGTAGCGCATCGCGGCGTAGTTGATCGTGAAGACGCCGATGAAGTCCTCGGGGTATTCGGCCGTGACGACGACGGACTCCGGCGTATCGCCGCTGGCCGCGTGCGGACGGCCGGCGGCAGCGGTGACAGCGAGCGGGGCTCCGGCGCCCATCAGCATGTGGATGCCGTCGAAGACGTGTGCGCCCTGGTCGGCCACGATGCCACCGGCGAACTCGCCGTAGAGGCGCCAGCGGCTGAAGATGTCGGGATCCAGGGGTCGCTTCGCGGCGGAGCCGAGCCACTGATCCCAGTCGAGCGGTCCCTTCAACTGAGCCACCTTCTCGCCGCCCAGTTGGGTGTTCAGCCACCAGGAGCGGACCATGCGGACGTCGCCCAAAGTGCCTGCGGCGACGACGCGGCGGCCTTCCTGATAGAGGTCGTAGCTGCGGCGCTGCATGCCCACCTGGATGATGTTCTTCGAGCGCTTCTCGGCCTCCACCAGTTCGACGCCCTGCTGGGGTGTGTGGCAGAGGGGCTTCTCGACGTAGACGTCCTTGCCTGCGGCCAGGGCATCGAGGACCATGCGGTGATGCCAGTGCTCGGGCGTAGCGATGAGGACGGCGTCGAGGGACTTGTCGTCGAGCAACTGGTGGTAGTTGCGGTAGGCCTTGGGGGCGGCTCCGCCCTGGGCCTTGGCCGCCTCGGAGAGGGCGCGTTCCAGGTTGGGCTCGTAGACGTCGCAGACGGCGCCGACCCGCAGCGATGGGTCCTTCTGGAAGACGCCCATGACGAAGGTGCCGCGTCCGCCACTACCGATGACGCCCAGCGAGATCTTATCCGCCGCGTACAGCCTCTGCGCGGCCGCCGCTGCTCCCATGAGAAAGACTCTGCGATTCAGTGGCATTGCGCTGCGCCTCCGGATTGCCTATTTAAAAGTGATCTGCTCGGCGTGCGTGGCTTTTATCCCGGCATCGACCAGGGACGTCCACTTGCGGCCATCGACAATCACGTCTTCAAAGACTACACCACCGATTTGGTGTTTGGCGTCAAAGCCCTGCAGCAGCGAGGGGATTTCCTTGTGATCGACCCGGATGTGGCGGAACTGAATGTTGCGGATCTGGCCGCGCTCCTCGTCCTTGCTGTAGCGCGATTTCAGGATCTTGAAGTCGACCAGCAGGCCTTGCGCGTCCTCGACTCGGCAGTTGTCGTAGATGACGTCGGAGACGACGGCGCGATCGCCGTTGTGAATGGTGAACGTGCCTTCGGGGCCTTCGACGTGAATCAGGTCGTTGTCGAGGAAGCGGATGCCGCTGATGCTGGCGGCGCGCGTTTCGAAACCGATTTCGAGACCGTTGCCCCAGGCTCCGTTCCAGAGGACTGAGCGCTTGACGATCACGTTGCTGACGTCGCGCTGGTTGTTGAACTTGGTGAAGTAGTCGACTCCTGCCTTGATGGCGATGCAGTCATCCTTGGTGCGGATGAAGCACTGATCGACGGTGACGTTGGTGCTGCCGACGACATCGACGCCGTCGTCCCAGTCGTTGTCGCTGACGAGCTTCACGTTGCGCAGGGTGACCTTGTCGGAGGCGGTGATGGGGATGGTCCAGTGCTTGCTGTTGGTGACGATGATGCCTTCGATGTCAACGTCGCTGGAGCGGTTGATCTCGATCATGCGGGATTCGCCGCGCTTGTAGAGGCTGCCATCGAGGATGCCGCGGCCGAAGATGTGGACGTCTCTCGCCTGGTCCATGAAGATGGAGCCGCGCACGATGGCGCCTCCGGCGATGTAGACGAGTTGGCCGCTGGTGACGGTGATGCGGCCCACGTTGTGGACGGTGCCGGCGGCGAAGTAGTGGACTCCGGTGGGTCCGGGTTTGGGCGGAGCGCTTTCAGGCGGGTTGGCGAAGAGCAGGAGCGGGTGCTTGGTGTCGCCATTGATCTCGATGCTGAGCTGGGCCGTGCGGTCGAGGCGGAAGGTGATGACGTTGCCGGTGACGACGGGGCGGATGTTCAGACTTTTGGGACGGATCGCCACGGTCTCAACGGGCCGGGCGACGGTGATCTCGATGTCGGCCCGGCGAGCGAAGGAGGAGTAGGAGAAGTAGGTCATGCCGCCGACGGGCAGGCTGTAGACGAACGAGGACTGGCCGGCGACTTTTACCTGAAAGACCTTATCTTGTTCGACCCCATGCGGGGGATTGTAAACCGTGGCGCCGGCGAAGAGCGCGGCGGGGATGAGCAGGCTGATGCAGAGGGGCTTCACTAACTTCTCACTCGTGCAGGATTCTACCACCTGCCTGACCTGAGTGCGGCCTCACTTGGCGGCAAGTTCGATGGAGCGCTCGTCGAACATGGGTGTATCGAGGCCCAGCCGGATGAAGAGATACCGGATCTTGGACTCCGTGGGATGGTATTCGAAGTACTGCTTCTGGTCGAGTTCGCCGTAAAGGCCGCAGACCTCGGCGCCGGGTTCCGATTCGCGGATCTTGTCGGCCTCGCTCTTGTAGAGGGCGTTGGGCGTGATCTGGAAGACCTGCTTGTTGGGGTCGCCCAGGGGGAACTTCTCGCCCGCATCGGTGACGACACAGCCCATCTGCTGGCGCGAGGTCATCTTGGGATAGAAGCGGCGGTTGATGGCTTCCTGGACGCTCTGGCGCGGGGGCTTCTCCCAGACCTCGATGACGGCGTTGCCCATGGCGGCTTCCTGGCCTGGGTTGACCATCCGGATCTTGTTGTTGAGGACCTTGAACTCGCGGGCTGCCCGGCCTTCGCACTTCTGCACGGACATCCGCAGGCCCAGGTCTTCGCTTTCCCACTGGACCCACTGGCAACCGGGCTCAGGCTTGCGCTGGGCTGAAGCCGAGGCCAGCGCGACCAAAAAGAGAAACCACCTCATGGATTCTATTCTCTTACGTACGGGCGGGTAATGCGAATGGATGTTGGATAGGAGCCAGGGTTTGAGCGGAAAGGGCTGCGGAATTGCGGTTGGCTATCCGCTCGGTGACGCTCATGGCTCTGTTGGCACTGGTCCCCTAGAGCGCGATGACGGTGCAGCTCCGGGCGCCATGGGCTCCGATTACGAGGGATTGCTCGATGTCGGCGGTCTTCGAGGGGCCGGAGATGAAGACTCCGAAGCCGGGGCGCTGCAGGTTCAGGTTCTCGTAGGCCTGCTGCATGTTGTGGACTACCGTGCTCGCCTGGATGACCAGGACCAAGTGTTGGGCGATCACGAAGATCGCCCGTTGCGGACCCAGGTTCGTCCCGGGGACCCAGACGGCTCCGTTTTCGGCTACCGCGAAGTCTCCGGGCAGGATGGCCAGGTCGATACCTTCCAGTTCGTGGGGGTTCTTCAGGGCTTCCAGATCGACGTTACCCGGGAGGGACGGTACCGTGGAGGCGATCCGTGTAGCCCTCTGGAAGACTTCCAGGCTGCCGAGTTGGAGCTGGAGATCGGCTTCGTCCGTGGCTTTTAGGAAGCGGCCTCCTACCCCGGCCAGGGTGGCGGCGAAGTGCTCCAGCGGGTTCGGGTAGACGATGGCCTGGGGCGGGTCCGGCAGGGGGCGGAGCTGGGGGGCATTGGCCCGCATGGCTTTCAGAATGGTGTCGCGGCTGGTGGTTGGCGTGGCCATTACCTGGGCTCCTTCTTCAGGAGATCGCGGAAGGATTCCCTGGGCATCGGGGGGAGTTCGCGCTGCTTGCCCCAGGGGTTCCAGGGGCCGTAGACCAGGGCTCTCGGCAACAGGGGCATGAGGGTTCGCATCAGGCGGCCGCCCAGGAGGAAGGCCCACTTCCGGGCGAGTACCTGGCCCATGACCCACATCGAGAAGCGCTTCTGCCAGGGCAGGTACCCCTTCTTCGCCAATTCCTGGCGGAAGGCCAGCAGCTCGTGATGGAGGTCGATCTTGACGGGGCAGACGTCGGTACAGGAGCCGCAGAGGCTGGAGGCAAAGGGCAGCGAGCCGTAGGCGGCTGGATCCCGTTGGGGTCCCAGGATTGAGCCTATGGGGCCGGGCACCGTGTAGCCGTAGCTGTAGCCTCCGGAGCGGCGGTAGACCGGGCAGGTGTTCATGCAGGCGCCGCAGCGGATGCAACTGAGGGAGCGCCGGAAGGCCTCTTCGCCCAGGATGCGAGCCCGGCCGTTGTCGACGATGACGACGTGCATTTCGCCGCCGGGCAGCGGGCCGTGGAAGTGGGAGGTGTAGGTGGTGACGGGTTGGCCGGTGGCGCTGCGGGCGAGGAGGCGCAGGAAGATGGCGAGGTCCCGCGGACGAGGGACGATCTTCTCCACCCCCATGGAGGCGATGTGAATGGGCGGCAGGCTGGTGCCCATATCGGCGTTGCCCTCGTTGGTGCAGACGACGACCCCGCCGGTGGAGGCGATGGCGAAGTTGACTCCGGTGAGGCCGGCCTGGGCTCCGAGGAAGCGTTCACGCAGGTGGCCGCGGGCGGCTTCGGTGAGGTACTTGGGATCGGACGCGCCCTTCTCCGTGCCGAGCTGGATGTGGAAGAGCTCGCCGATGTCTTCTTTCTTGAGGTGGATGGCGGGCAGGACGATGTGGCTGGGCGGTTCCTTGCGCATCTGGACGATGCGTTCGCCGAGGTCCGTGTCGGTGACTTCGATGCCGTGGGCTTCGAGGTAAGGGTTGAGGTGGCACTCCTCGGTGAGCATCGACTTCGACTTCACGAGGCGCTTGACGCCGTGGTCGTTGAGGATCTTGAGGACGATGGCGTTGTGCTCGGCTCCATCGCGGGCCCAGTGGACGTGGATGCCGTTGGCGGTGGCGTTGCGCTCAAACTCCTCCAGGTAGTCGGCCAGGCGGGAGAGAGTGTGTGCCTTGATGGCGGAGGCGGTGGAGCGCAGGTCTTCCCACTCGGGGACGGTGGCGGCCTGACGGTCGCGTTTGACGCGGACAAACCAGAGGGACTCGTCGTGCCAGTGGGCGCGGGGCTCGTTGGCTACGAAGGGTGCGGCGCTCTCAGCGTGGCCTTTCATGACAGCCTCGCATGTTCGAGGATCTGGGCGACGTGGAGGACCTGCATGGGCTTTTTGTCGCGGGTGAGGAGCCCTTCGAGGTGCATGAGGCAGGACATGTCGAAGCCGGCGATGACCTCGGCTCCGGCCTGCTCGTGGTCGCGGATGCGGTCTTGCCCCATGAGGCAGGAGACGGCCTCTTCAGCGACAGCGAAGGTGCCGCCGAAGCCGCAGCATTCGTCGGGACGTTTGAGGTCAACGAGCTGGATGCCGCGGAGTTGCTCGAGGAGGACTTTGACCTTGTTGAAGGGCGCAACCATGCGTTCGGAAGAGCTGGCCATGCGGAGCTCGCGGAGGCCGTGGCAGCTCATGTGGAGGCCGACCTTGCGCGCGAAGTCGCCGTCCACCCTGGTGACCTTGGCAACGTCGACGAGGTACTCACAGAGCTCGAAGGTGTTGTCGCGCAGGTGCTCGAAGCCGGGTTTGCCGGCGAGCCACTGTTCATAGTGGTTGCGGACCATGGAGACGCAACTGCCGGAGGGGGCCACGACGTGGTCGTAGCGGGCGAAGATGCGCAGGAACTTCTCGGCCAGCGGGCGGGCGTCCTCGCCGCAACCGGAGTTGGCCATGGGCTGGCCGCAGCAGGTTTGTTCCTCAGGGAACTCGATGTCGAGGCCGAGGCCTCGCAGGACGCGGAGGGTAGAAAGACCGACTTGTGGATAGAGCTGATCCACATAGCACGGTATGAAGAGCCCAACTTTCGGCATGATCCTATTTAATCCCAAGGAAGACACGGTCGAGTTCGCGGATGACTTCATCGGACATGGGCGAGAGCTCGCCGACGGCCCGCGAGTTGATGAAGGCCTCGGCGGTGGACTCGATGACTTCGAGGCGGTCGAAGACTTCGAGGACGTCGGAGCCGGTGACGAGGACACCGTCGTTCTCGAGGATGACGGTGGGCTGCATGGGGGAGAGCATGGCGGCGAGCGCCTTGGGGTCGTCGAACTGGAGGCCATAGGGCGCCATGGCGGGGCGGCGGACGACGACATAGCTTTCGGGGATGGTGCGGGTGTCGACCATGGCTCCGGTGACGCTGAAGGCAGTGGCGTTGACGGGATAAGCGTTGATGATGGAGCCGATGTGCGGGTGAGCCTGATAGATGGCGTGGTGGGCGGCGGCGGCGCGGCTGGGTTCGGAGCCGGCGGGGACCTGGCCGTCGCGGACGAGAACGAGGTCTTCGGGCTGGATGACTCCGCGATCGATCTGGTAGGGCGTGATGAGGAAAGACGATGGGTCCACGCGGGCGGAGTAGCTGCCCTGGGTACTGATGAAGAGGCGCTGGCGGTAGGCGCGCCGGACGAATTCGCAGAGGCGGTGGCGGACTTCCTTCTCTTCGCTGGTGGGCAGGGCGGCTTCGGTGGCCGGGAGGGTGGGTTCCGGGAGCGGCTCGCGCTGATGGGCGAGGGCAAGCTCAGCGTCGGTGAGGTAGTGAACCGGGCGGCCGAGGAGGTGGGCCTTGATGATGGTTTTGCCGGTGAACTCGAAGGTTTCGAAGCGGCGGAAGGCTTCCTGGAGGTCGGGTCCGGCGGTGACGATGCCGTGGTTCTCGAGGATGACGCAGTTGAAGCCCTTTTTGAACCTGGCCGCGGTGGTAGTGCCGAGGGCGGCGCTGCCGGGGAGTTCGTAGGCTGCGAAGCCGCCGGCTCCGCAGACGTGCCAGGACTGGTGGAAGAGGCGGGTGTCGGGGACGGCGCGCACCATGCTGAAGGCGACGAGGGCGACCGGGTGGGCGTGGACAATGCCCCGGACGTCGGGCCGGGCCGCGTAGATGGCCTGATGGAGCGGCAATTCGGAAGAGGGCTTGCGGGTGCCTTCGACGGATCCGTCGGCGCGGACGAGGACGATGTCCTCGCGGCGGAGGGCTCCTTTGTCGACACGGGCGGGGGTGATCCAGACGTCGCCGTTGGGTTCGCGGATCGAGAGGTTACCGCCGGAGGTGGTGGTCATGCGGTAGCGGTAGATGCGCTCCATCAGGCGCAGGATTTCGTCACGGGGATGGAGGTAGGGGTTCATGGAGTCCTCTCAGTGGGAACGCAGGTGGCGCCGGGCGCGGCCAACGGACGGGGGCGGGCCGGATTGAAGATGTCTGCGTCGAGCACCGTATCCACTATTGTGCCGTGTAGAGGGGCCGGATGGTTTGCAGCGGGTTCGTTTCGTCGAGCGGTTGCGAGGGGACTTTGCCACCGCTCGCCAGGAGAGCCCATCGCTGAGGCTCCGGCAGTAAGTGAGCGGACGGGAGGGACAAGAGAGGGGAGCGGACACACTTCAGGCATGGTGCCTGAGGCCAGCGCTCCCCCTAGGGAGACTGGGCGGTGAGGTTATCAAGGATCTGGCCGCCCGATGAAGGGCGAGGACATGGACAGGCTGAGTGGAACGGGGTGAGAGCAATCAGGCCGCGGCTTCCACGGCAGGTTTGCCGGCCCTGACGACCTTGAGCCACGCGGCGGTCCAGGACTTGCTGAACTGGATCGCATCCTTCGGTCCGGAGGTGAAGCGGACGCGGGCCGTGACCTGGTCAGTATGGGATCCGCTGAAGACCTCGCGGAGTTGCGGCAGCAGGGTCGTCACCTCAGCCATTGGTGTGGATTCGGTGACGGCATGGATGGCAAAGGGACCCTGGAGTTGCAGTGTCGCGCGTTCGGTCTGGAGTTTGCGGAGTTCGTTCATGGCGCGATAGAGGGAACGCTCGAGGTCGCGCCGGTAGCGGGCGAAGTGGTTCAGGCGAGCGGCGTCGGTCTCGGAGAAGTCGATTGGGTCCGTTTCGGCGAGGATGGCGGACTCGAAGGTTTCGATGCGGCGGAGGTTCCAGGTGTGGGCGAGGATGCGGTGGAAAACCTCTTCCTCGAGGCAGGACTTGGGGTGGGTCTCGCGGAGAAGGCGAGCTTCGAGGGCGGCGAATTCGGCGCAGTCGTCTTCTGAGATGTGGGGTGAGCGCGCGGTGAGGCCGTGGCGGCGGGCGTTCTGGGCGGAACGGGCTTTGCCCTGGACGGTGACGGGTCCAGTGGACAGTTGGGCGTTGGCCTGGTTGGCGGTGAGCTGGGCGGCGGAAGCCATGATGAATGTCTCCTTAGAAAAGCAAAAAGCCGGCAGGAAAGCCGGCGCGATTCCAGGTTAGCTGGAGAGGTCAAGACCGCTTCGCCTTTTCTTCAAACGAAGTGTTGCAATGAAAGGAAATAAAGTTCTGCAATTCCTGTGACGGCGTTCCAGCCTATCGCCGAAATACCTGACTTCGCTTTCCGGATTGCAGAAACAATGCCCCCCAAGACGGGACTGGTCTCGCGATGAGCCGGGCTTGTCGTGCTGAAAATGCTTTTACTGCTCGGCAGCGTAGCAATCCTGGCACCCCGTGAGTCTTAGGAACGGATTGCCTACAAAGAGTGACTCAATACTACGAGATGGGCCGCTCTCACAGAGCGATGCCGCGGCCTGCCCCCAGCCGCTGCTTACGCGTAGCAGCAGACAGGATGCGCTGCCGCTGGCAGTCATATCCAGCTTTGTTCTCATATTGGCGGTCTGTTTACACATTGGGCGGGCGGGATTTCCGGACTTTCGACTGCCGAAGCAGAAAGCGTTGCTTGTTGGGGCAGAGGTCCAGACCGAAGCACCCATGGCAATCCTCGTGTCGGACGGGTCGCCTGCGAAGGCAATTTCGGACATTCTGCCCGGCGGCTCCGATTCCGAGTATCGGTGGACCAACCAGAAGCCGCGTGTCCAGTGCTGGCTTGAGGATGATGGCCCGTGGATGCTGGCCGTGCAGGTGCTTGCCGTGGGCGAGGTGATGAAGAAGACGGGCCCCCAGACACTTACCTTCCAAGTGAATGGCGTCACTGTCGGATCGAAATTACTCGATGAGCCGAAGATCTACACGCTGGAATTCCCCGTGCCAAGAACGGCCTTGGTTTCGCGCCAACCGGCCAAGGCCGGCTTTGACGTCGACAAAGTGTTGGTTTCCACCGATGGCATGAAGTTGGGTGTGCTGGCGAAGTCAGTGGGTTTTCGGCGGGCTTCGCGTTGAGAGAACTAGCGGAGGTAGTCACCGGCGCAGGCCTCACTGGGCTGGTCTGCCTGAACTTGGGTGAGCTGACACTGATCCTACTGCGGGTCAGGCTGACCGGGTTGGAATGGAAGTTCTTCGGGTTTCTCGTGGGCGCCGCGCTGTTGAGCCTGACGCTCTTTGTGGCTTGCAGCCTGCAGGTTGTCTACTGGCCGGTGCTGGCCGGATTGGCCGTTGGTGCGATTGTGCTGCGGTACCGGGTGCGAGAATCCCGGCTTCCGCCAGAGACCGACTCTCCACCCTTGCCCAGGGTTTGGGCCGCTGCGTTCTGCTGCGTGTACCTGATATTCGGCGTGTACTATTTCGTCACCGCGCTGTTGCCGGAGATGAGCCCGGATGGAGCAGCTTATCACTTGGGCTTTGTCAGGCGGTATTACGAGAATCACGGCTTCACTGCGGTCAGGACCAACATGTATGCGAACTTCCCTTTTGGGGTGGAGATGTTGTTCCTGTATGCCTACGCCTTTGGAAGGCATTCCGCGGCTGCGCTAGTGCATCTGTTATTTCTGCTGGTGTTGCCTTTCGGCATGATTGCGTACGCGAAGCGGGAGGGCCGGCCCGCCGCGGGGGTGCTGGGCGGGCTGCTGGTCTTTGCCTCGCCGTTAATGGGGAGGGACGGGACGTCCGCCTATGTTGACGCCGCCCTGGCTGCGACGATCTTTGGAAGTTTTGCGGCGATACAACTCTGGGTGAAGCGCCAGGAGAGAGGCCTGCTGTGGATTGGCGCGATGCTGGCGGGTTTTGCGTGTGCCACCAAGTACACCGCGCTGCCTGTGGTGCTGTATGCGCTGGGCGTCGTGTGCCACACGCACTTTCGGAATAGGCGAAGAGCCTGGCCTGACTTGGCAGTCGTCACGGCTGTGGCGGGGGTGATGATTCTGCCCTGGTTGGCCAAGAACGCCATCTTCACCGGCAACCCGGTGTATCCATTCCTGAATCAGTTCTTCCCTTCGCCCTATTTCTATGGATCAGTGGAGAGAGAATGGCAGTCCAACCTGGCTCACATGAATGGGGTGAGCTGGCCAGAGATCCCGCTGGAAGCGACCGTGCGCGGATACAGGCTGTCGGGACTGGTGGGCCCGGTGTTCCTGCTAGCCCCACTGGCCTTGGCGGGGCTGAGATGGCGCGCCGGGCGGCAGTTGCTGCTGATGTTCGTGGCTTGCGGACTGCCGTACTTCTCCAATATTGGCGCACGCTTTCTGCTCCCCTGCCTGCCGTTCCTGTCTCTTCTGCTGGGGTGGGTGTGTACGTCCGTTCCGGGCGTGGGACTGGCGGTCGTGGCGGCCCATGCCGTGTTGTCGTGGCCCGGGGTTGTCGAGCGGTACGCGCATCGCTACGCATGGCAACTCGGTGCGGTGGATTGGAGAGCGGCGCTGAGGTTGACGCCGGAGAGTGAGTATCTGTCGAAGCGACTGGGGGATTACCGGATGGGGCTGGAACTCAACCGGCGCGTGGCACCCGGAGCGCGTGTGTTTTCGACATCCTTTGGTCTACAGGCGTATCACGACCGGGAGATTGTCGATGGGTACACCTCGGCGCTGGGGAGCAGGACGTTCGACATGCTGGCGTCCGCTCTGTTTGCGGACCGAATGCCAACCTGGCGCCGCCGCATGAAGTTTGAGAGGGTGCCGGTTCGAGGGATACGAGTGGTGGCCAGCGGGGCCGGTCCGGTCGACTGGCAGATCAACGAACTGAGGCTGTTTGACGGCGAGAAGGAGTTGCCGAGGAATGATCGATGGCGGCTGGACGCAGCGGCCAATCGATGGGAACTCCCGCTCGCCTTCGATAACAGCGCGGCCTCTCGTTGGAGATCGGGGCGGAACCTGGAGCCCGGTCTTTATGTCGAGGTGGAGTTTCCCGAGGCGGTGAATCTGGATGGCGTGGAGCTCACGGCGGGGGCAGCCCAGAAGAATCATCCCCTGGAGGTATGGGTCGAGCAGGCGGGGCATTGGCAGAAGGTCTACACGCAGGAAGAATCCAGAGTGGTGCCGCTGCCATTGCAGTACCGCCGTGTGGTGATGCGGGAGATCCGGGCGAGCGGGGTGGATTGGCTTTTGTTGAGAGAGGAAGACTATGGCGGGAGCGAAGTGCTCAATCATCCCGAAGCATGGGGCGTGACGCACGTGACGGCGCTGGACGGGTACCACCTGTTGCGCATTGACCCTTCAGGAGAGCCTCCTCGTTAAGGGATGGGCCCCCATTTAGGAGGGCCGGGTGTAGTTGGGGGACCAGCGCCGGGGTCTTTGGAATGAGAGCCTAATGAGCAGTTATTCTTTACCGCTTTTGTTTTCATTCCTGGCGGCGGTGCAGCTGAGCATGCCGAAATCCCCTCAGTCCGCAGGCGCACAGGCGTCTGCGCAAAATGGAAGGGCTGTCTATTTCTCGTCGGCCTGGCGGATCCGCAATCAGGATGCCGACCCGTACGGCAAGGTCTACCGCGTTTGCAACGGCGGGGCTCCGGCACTGATTTAGTGTCCAGTTTTTGCCTCGGATCCCGCAGACATCCGCTGCTTTCCTATATCACGCCGACGATTCGTGTGTCTGTGGTGACCTGCTTGGAGATCACCTGATCGCCAGCCTTCCGACTGTAATCCGGCCGACCTCGCATTAGCCCCAGGCACTACTGGCCTGAGGCACGCGCCAGCCACGCTCGACACAATCAGCGCTATTTCCCTGCGCACAAGACGACAGACAAGAAGAATTTCATTCAGTGCCCAGTAACTGCTCAATAGTAAGTAGATCTACATGCATTTTAGCATCCGACATTACCGCGTCGCTCTTCTTCGCTTACATCCTCATTGGGACGCTTCCGGGCGTCTATATTCCCTTCTCCCCTGGACTTGACCCATCTTGGCAATGGGCCATTAACTACCTGCCGCACTGCCCTATTGAGTACGGCAGGGACATTATTCATCCATACGGCCCACTCGGCTTCCTGCTCGTAACTGGAGAGCTAGCCGACAACGTCCCGATCGCGTTCGCGTTCTGGATCACTGTACAGGTTATTGCAGGACTCGCACTTTGGCGCATTCGCGCGCAGATGGGCGGTGCTCCGTCGTACCTCTTTGCCTTTGTGTTTCTCGCCGGAGCATCCACTGGGCTTTGGGCTGAGTATCAGCTTCTCCTGGTTGCGACCATTTGCCTTTTTGCCGCAGGTCTTTCCAATCGAGGGAGAATGAGAGAGAGGATAGGATTAGGAATCGCAGGCGGTGTTCTGTTTGCCATTTTGCCGTTCCTTAAATGGAGCGTGGCTTTCTGGTCCATCCCCGCGGTTGTTCTCTTTTGCATTACCTGCACGACCTCGCGAGCCCGCGGCAATCTTCCGCTGGCCCTCTCCACCTTTTTCGCACATGTTGTCGCGCTGGCCGTCCTGTCCGTACGGTATTTTCACAGCTGGCCCAATCTCCTGACAGCCGTCCGACTTGGATTCGCCTCCAGTGCCGAGATCAGCGTTGCCATGAGCCTGGCGGGACCAGACGAAGCGACCCTAGCAGCTTGTGTTTGCCTTCTTGTCCTGATCCCCGCCCTCGCCTATCTGGCGGGTGTCGAAGACACTGCCCTGCTCCTCTTCGCCGCGCCCTTGCTCCTGGCATTCAAGCACGGCTTCTCGAGGCAGGATGGGCACATGTCGGCCTTCTTTGGACTTGCCGCGACGACGTGCGCGATTCCGTTTCTCTACTGGGCGAGATCCTCCCGCCACAAAATGATTGCCATCCTTGCGGCGGTTGTTTGCATTCCGTCCTCGATTGGGTGCGAGCTCCGATTCCAGAGCATCCCCCAACTCACAGCCCCTCAGTACCTGCTGAATCTCTCTGGAGTGGCAGGCATGAGGAGGCTTGGTCAAGTGACCCGGCTTTCGGAGTTTCGCGCGTCGCTGCGCCGCGTCAGTGAAGAGAATCTCGCTCACTCCCTGTTGCCACGCGCGTGGATCGAGCTTGTCCGTGCTCATGGTCAGGAGATCGATTCCCTGCCAGAGGAACTTAGCGTGATTCCAGCCAACGGGCTCACGTGGAAACCTAATCCCTCGCTGCAGCTATTTACGGCCTACACCCAAGAGCTGGATGCCTTCGTTGCCGCGCATTTTGCCAGCCCGCAACGGCCGGAGTTCCTGCTTGTGAAACATGCGGTTGTCGATGAGAGGCTGATGGTGTTTGACACGCCGCTTACCTGGCTCACGGTACTGGCGAATTATCGAAGCATCGCGGCCGACAATCAGGAACAGCGGCTGCTGCTGCGCCAAAGCAGAAACAGCCGGATCTTCTCCGGCACAGCCCCCGCGGTCATCGCTCACCAGACGATTCGTTTTGGAGAGACCATCACGGCTCCGCGGCCACCGGCCGGAAGAATGATGCTCGCCGGGCTCTCCTTCCGGCGCACTCACCTTGGCGAGCTTCGTAGAGCCGTCTTCCGTGTGCCCCGCATCCTGATGGAAATCTCTACCACATCGGGCCGCCGCCTTCTCGTGCACGTCACGCCAGCGACGGCGGAATCGGGCCTGCTGCTCAGCCCGTTTGTGTCGGACTTTGCCTCCCTCCAAGATGCCTTCGAGGGTGTTGCCCGTGAGAATGTCGAGTGGTTCCGGCTGTTGCCCGACTCCAGTGCGTCGTTCCGAGATCCGGTTGCCTGTGAGTGGCGGTCCGTCAACTGGCCGTCGCGATGATGCGCGTGCGGCAGGATTGCGGTCCGGAGGCCGCGGCGTCCCGGATTTCCGCCTGGCGGTTTGGCTGCCGTCGCTGGAATCGCACAGGGGGACTTCTGTCGCAGACAGCTTGCCTCAGCGGGCGGCCTTCGAGCGGAAGCAATGGCCCTTTGGATGGAAGCGGGCTGGAACCCTCGATATGATGGCGAATTGAGGGAGCTGTCGCGAACCGAGATTATGCCTCTTTTCTGGACCGAATTCGTGGGTGTCTGCTGCTCGGATCCTGAAGCAGAGAAACGCTGGTGGATTTCCAGCTTTGCCTGTCAGGAATGCCCGGTGCCGGAGGATTGGGACGATTCGCTGGCCTCCGATATCGTGTTGTGCTTGCCGGGGAATGAAGCCCCCACGATTCTGATACGGGATCGGAGGCACGTCCTCGCGTTTGGCGGCTCAGTTGAGGATGAACGGGCTTTGCTCTTCTGCTCGCACATCCGAAAAGCGCGCGGGTTCCTGCAGGAACGGGGCGTGCCGATGGGCCCAACTCAGGCCGTCGGGGGTGCTGAGTTCTTTGAGGTCCAGGATCCGGAGGGCCACGAGATCGAGATTTGCACGGAGCCCTGAGGAGTGCGGGGCGGGATGGGTGGGGAGGACGAGGCTGTCGAGGGTCTGCTGGTAGAAAGGGCGCTATGGGTTTGGATTCTGAGGTGTGTGCCCTCACGGTCTCGGCTGGATCCGCGGCTACTCCGCTTTGGCGGGCCGGGGGGCCATGCGGGACTCCGGTGAAGATGCGTGGGGGGCCGTGGCCCTCTGCTTGCCAGTCGCGGTTCGCAACAGGGGCCGCGCTGCGGGGTTGATTGGGAGCGTTCGGGGGCTCCTCCGCTCCCTCACGGTCGCGGCTCAATGCGGCTTCCTGCACTTTGGCGGGCCGGGGGGCATTCTGAGACTCGGTTGAAGACGAAGGGGGGCCGTGGCCCGCTCCGTTGAAGGCGCGCAACTCGGGGTACGGCCCTTTTCGCTGGTTGGTTGGAGGCTTGCCATTGCTTCCCCGCTCCTTTCAGTCGCGCTCCGAAAGCGGCTTCCTCCGCGTTTGCGGCCCGTGGGGCCATACTGCGACTCCTTGCCAGTCGCGATTGGCGGTGTGAACTCCTGGCGGCCTCGGAGGACGCGGCGGCTTTGTCCGATAATTCGCTCGCCTTGCTCTGTCTCCTTCTCCCGATGAAAGATCACTGGCTGGAAACAGGGTTGCCGATGGACCAAGCGGCCACGCATTCATGGAATTGAATCAGCAATTTCCCGAGCCGGCGACACCATCTTGCCGCCTATCTCAGAAAATACTTAACTTCCTCTGCCGGATTGTCAAACGCAGGGCCTCCACCCGCCTACGCGCCTGGTGAGATGGACCGCGTGTCCAGATGGCCTCTCGACTGGAACCATTTTGCGTCCAACGGGGTCAGTAAAGTGGACACGAATCGCATCGTGCCTGACCTTTGCGGATACCTTTTCAGATGTCACGCGTCCTCTTTATCCTTTCTTTTTTCAGCCTGTCCCTGCCCCCCCCTCGACGGGAAGAATGTGATTCCTAAGCCCGACCGGGTTTGCGCAGATCTGACTCCGGCACAAGCCACGATGGTGCGGGAGGGTGTGGCGCTGCATGACGCGCGGCGGTATGACGAGGCGATCGCCAAGTACCAGCAGGTACTGGCCGAGGAGCCGTGGCTGGTGACCGCGTTGCACGAACTCTCCTATTCCTACTTCGAAAGCCGGCGGTTTTCCGAGGCTCTGGAGGTGGGGATGCGCGGGGTCCAGTGCCGGACGGAAGGACCATCTCAGTTTCCGATTCTGATCGGAAATGCATTGGATGAGTTGGGGAGATCCAAAGAGGCAATCGCAGTGTATGAAGAGGCCATCCGACGCGCCCCTGAACAAGCGATGCCGCGCTACAATCTGGCGGTGGCGCTCCAAAGGGCAGGACGCTTGCCACAGGCAAAAGCCGCGGTTCAGCGAGCGTTAGCGCTGAACCCAACTCATGCGGGCAGTCACGCGGTACTGGGAGATGTTTATCGTCAAATGGGATATCGCATCCCTGCGGCGTTGGCCTACGCGCGCTTCCTGCAACTGGAACCGGAGGGCCCCCGAGCCAAGAAGGCACTGCCGCTGCTGGAAGCTGCGCTTGCCGGCAATGTGACGCAGGGAGAAGATGCGAATCACATCAAAATCACCATGGTGGAGACTCGGAAATCCCTGAAGGACGAGGGCGATTTCGGGCCAGCAGAGTTGATGATCTCGATTGTGAAAGCAGGCGACCTGATTGTGGACGCCAGCAAGGAGGCCCCGAAGAAGAGCACTCCGTTTGAGAAGCGGGCTTCCCTGGTCAGTGTGTTTTGTGAGGCGCTGGCGAACTCGCACCCGAAAGGCGGGTTCGCGGCGAAGTTCTACGCACCGTATTTTGCAGCCCTGCAGAAGGCGGGCCACGCGGAGGCGCTGGCGGCGCGCGTGTGGCAGGCGGCCCCGGTGGAGGGTCAGATGGAGTGGGCAAAGGAGAATGGGACCAAGATGGACGCATTGGCAGCGTGGTCGGCCGATTATGCCTGGACCGGGCAGTGAGTGTTATGGCCCGGAAGAGTCTCGATTGCCTCGGATGAGTCCGATTGCCAACTGGTCGATTTGGGGCTTTCGGGGGCCGCTCCGCTGCATTGAAGATGCGTGGGTGTACGTGGCCCGCACCTTGCCATTCGCGGTTCGCAACGGGGGCCGTGATGCGGGGGCGATTGGGGGCGATTGGGGGCGTTCGGGGGCTCCCCCGCTCCCTTACGGTCGCGGCTCAATGCGGCTCAATGCGCGGCTCTATGCGCGGTTCAAGGCGCGGTCGCGGGCGGGTGGACGGGCTGCGGTTGGGGATGGCTAGTTGCTCGCAGCGGTTTGGAGCTTTCTGGACGCCGCCTGGACGGCGGCTATGGCTTGCGGCATGGTTCGTTCGATTGCTGCATATTCTTTCGTTATTTGGTCCAGAATCGGTTTCTTCGATGCTACTTGTTGGGTGAGTGTTATGGCCCGGAAGAGTCTCGATTGCCTGGGATGAGTCCGATTGCCAACTGGTCGATTTGGGGCTTTCGGGGGCCGCTCCGCTGCATTGAAGCTGCGTGGGTATACGTGGCCCGCACCTTGCCATTCGCGGTTCGCGACGGGGGCTTCGCTGGGGGTCGAATGGGGGCGTTCGGGGATTCCCCCGCTCCCTTACGGTCGCGGCTCAATGCGGCTCTATGCGCGGCTCTATGCGCGGCTCTATGCGCGGTTCAAGGCGCGGTCGCGGGCGGGTGGACGGGCTGCGGTTGGGGATGGCTAGTTGCTCGCAGCGGTTTGGAGCTTTCTGGATGCGGCCTGGACGGCGGCTATGGCTTGCGGCATGGTTCGTTCGATTGCTGCACATTCTTTCGTTATTTGGTCCAGAATCGGTTTCTTCGATGCCACTTGTTGGGCTTGCTCCCAGAGGGCTTCGGGGTTTGCTGCGTTGAGCTGCCCGGATGGGATTGTGTGGCCCGTGGCGGAGATTAGCCAGTAGACTTGATCCGCACAGTACACGGCATGGTCCAGACGGCTCGTGCGGGCGACGCCGGCACGGTCATCGTGGGCTTCGACTGCGTAGACCACCGGGCCGGGGAAGTTGGCGTGCCGGAGGATTTGGGCTCCTACGATTCCGTGGCGGGTGAGGTCGTTCGCTGTTTCCGCGATGTCGATGTCGTGCAACAAGCCGGCTAGGGCCCAGTGGTCGATGTTGTCCTTGCCGGGCGTCGCGAGTTCTCGCATGATCGCCTCCACGGCCGTAGAATGGCGCTGATATTTCTCCTGGGGGAGACGGGTTTGGATGAGTTGACGGGCCCGGACGCTGTCAGGCTGGGGATCCGGGGCCTGGGCCAGCAGTGAAGGCGCCAGGACCAGCAGGGTGGGGAGCATCCGGGGGATTCGCACTCGCATGTCTCCTGATGGTTTCACTTTTACGGGATGCGGGGCCAGCGACTGGTTGATTGGAGACTTTCGTTGGATGGTCCGATGCTGTCGTTTGTTCCGGTGGTATCGGTCCGGGGTCGACTGGAGGCTGTCGTTGGGCTATCCGGCACGCACGCGCTCGGGGCTCTATAGGACGCGGTGGTGAGCTATCGCTGCGCTCGTGTTGGCATGTAGATTTTCGAGTTTCCGCCCTGATCCGTCCGCCACCCTCTTCCCAGCAAAGGTATCCCAGCGGCGGTTGCGGCTCGAACTTTGCAGGCACCGGGCGGACGGTGCCGCTGGCCTTGAGAGCAGACTTCCGGGGTCTGTCGGCTTACTGAGATGCGCGGCTCAATTTGTCCGCGGTGCGCTTGCCAGCACGGATTCTTCCAGCAGTTGGATCATGGCGACCAGGAGTTCACTGGCCGGTGTGGCGACGCCCAGGGCCTGGCCGCGGCGCACGACATAGCCGTTGAGCGAGTCGATCTCAGTGGGGCGGGCTCGGGCCAGATCCTGCGCCATGGAGGAGGTCGCGCGGGTCATCTTTTCGGCCAGGCCCAGGGCGGCGTCGATCATGGGCTGTTCCTCCAACAGGACACCCTCGGCCCGGGCGACGGCCACGGTTTCAGCGATGACCCGCAGCCCGAAGGCGCGTACTGGTTCCGACTGGACCATGCGGCCGTATTGGGAGCGCGTGAGCGCGGAGATGGCGTTGTAGGCGCAGTTCATGACCATCTTGGCCCAAAGATCGGCTGCAATGTTGCTGGAGATGCGGCAGGGGATTTCGGCCTGCTCGAACATGGTTGCGAGCGGTTCCAGCGCGGGCCGCTGGGGCCAGCCGGCCTGGTGGCCGATGATGAGATCGCCGCGGCCGGTGTGGGTGACGCGGCCAGGCGCGGTCATCTCGGCGGCGACGTAGACGGCGACCGGGATGGGGTAGGCCTGGATTGCGGAGTGGATCCGAGCGGGATTGTCGACGCCGTTCTGGAAGCTCAGGATGGTGGCTCCCTGTGGCAGGAACGGCTGCATTTCGCGGGCGGTGGACTCGGTGCTGCCCGATTTGACGCAGAACAGAATGACGCCGGCGCCGTGGAGACCTTCCTCCATGCTGGTAGTGGCGGCGAGGGGGATCCGCGCCTTGACATGCAGGGCGTCGAGAAAGACTCCTTCGCGGTGGATGGCGTTGACGTGAGAGGAGCGGCCGATGAGGGTGACGCGCACTCCGGAACGGGCCAGCATTCCTCCGAAATAGCATCCGACGGCGCCCGCGCCGACGACCACAACCGGCGGAAAATCTTCAGTAGTCCGCATGTAAATCCATCATATCGTATGGGGTTGCGAGAGCCCCGGTGGAGCCCCATGCCGTGGACGGGCGAGAACGAACGGCTGCCCGCCTTCGCCCGTTTTTCCAGGGCCTGGCCCTGATGGAGCACTGGCGAATACACGGATACACCACCCCCCCGGAATCGCTGCTGAGTCGCGTCCGCCGGCGCTATTAAAATAACGGAAACGAATGTCTTGACGGCGGAGCGAATATGCGGTACTTTTCACCAGAGATCTCGCATTAATTCGTCGATTAGGGGACCAAAGAATGCGAAACATAAGGGTGACTTCCGGGGTTGGGACTCTGCTGTCCATTGCAATCTCCTGCTTCTCCTTCCTAGGCGTGAATGCGCCTCCTGCCATTGCCCAAGTCCTATACGGCTCCCTTGTCGGAACCATAACCGACCAGTCCAGTGCCGTCGTCGTGAAGGCGGCGGTGACGGTCACCAACACCTCCACCGGGTTGACGGTGCAAGCGAACACGGACCAATCGGGTTACTACGCCATCCAGAACCTGATGGAAGGCAGCTATGACGTGTCCATCACGGCGCCCGGGTTCAAGACGGTGACGCAGAAGGGCGTGGACGTCCGAATCAACAACGTAACGCGGACGGACGTGCGGCTGGAGCTCGGCGGCGTGGCTGAGACGATTACGGTGGCGGCCAGCGCGGCCGTCCTGCAGACCAGCAAGGCCGACGTCAGCACCAACATTGAGTCGCGAGCGATCACCAACCTGCCGCTGTCGGGCTACCGCAACTACCAGACGCTGATGAACCTGGTGCCGGGCGCGACGCCGGTGCAGTTTCAGAATGCCGTCATCGACACGCCACAGCGCGACCTGAGCACGAATATCAACGGGCAGGAGCGCGGCGCGAACAATACGCGGGTGGATGGCGCGGCCAACATCCTGGTGACGATGCCACACCACATGGTGTATGTCCCACCCGTCGAGAGCATTGAGGAGGTGAACATCTCCACCAACAACTTCGATGCGGATCAAGGCATGACCGGGGGCGCGGCGGTAACGGTGGCCACGAAATCCGGTACAAACAGTTTCCACGGCAGTGCGTTTGGATTCAATGCAAACAATGTCACACGCGCAATGCTTTGGGACGAGAATCGCACGGGCACGACGAAGAAGCCGAACGGGAACAGGAATATCGTCGGCGGCAGCGTCGGCGGGCCGATCAAGAAGGGCAAGCTGTTCTTCTTCACCGATTGGGAGGGCACGTTCGAGCGAGTGGGACGGTCGAGCCTCTTTTCGCTCCCGACGGACGACTTCCGCGCCGGAGACTTCAGCAGGAAGCTGGGCTCCCAGATTCTGGATGCACAAGGGCGGCAGATTTCCGTGCCGACGACAGAGGGCGGTTTGACGGCGCTGAGGGAAGGCATGGTTTTCGATCCGTACTCCGGCAATATGGACGGCACAGGCCGCTCTGTCTTTTCGAGTAACGGGCGGCTGAACGTCATCCCCAGTTCACGGTTCAACGCGCCGATGCAGAAGCTGCTGGCGCTGGTACCGCACGCGAACCAGGCGGGCGACCTGAGCAACTACTTCAACCAGGGTACGCAGCGGCTCAACCGCAACAACCTGGACGCGAAGATCAACTGGAACCGGAGCGCGAAGAATCAGATCTGGGGCAAGTACAGCGTGATGGATGCACTGGTTCGCGGCGATTTCGGCCTGGGCGCGGCGGGCGGCGGGTGCCTGTGCGACGGCGGCGTGGGTGAAGGGCACACGCTGGTGCAGTTGGCGGCGATCGGGCAGACCTATACGGTTTCGCCGACGTTCCTGATTGACGGAACGCTGGGCTGGACGCGGTTTGGGCAGAACGTGCAGTCGCCGGACCTGGGGACGAACTTCGGGCTCGACGTGCTGGGGATCCCCGGCACCAACGGCCCGGATCCCAAGGAAAGCGGAATGCCCGCGTTCTATATTTCCGACTACTCCGGCCTGGGCAATACCGAGGGCTGGAACCCGCTGTTCCGCAACGACCAATCGATCACGTTCAATACGAACGCAAGTTGGATGAAGGGCAGGCACGACATCCGGTTTGGCTTCGAGTTTCTGCACCACCTGATGAATCACTGGCAGCCGGAGCTGGGCGAAGGTCCGCGCGGCGCGTTCTATTTTGCCTCGGGCCTGACGGCGCTGAACCCGGCGGCGCTGGAGCAGACGGTGGGGTTCCGGAACGGGACTCCATCGTTCGAGGAGACCTGGAACGGGATGGGGGCCTTTCTGCTGGGCGCCTCGAATGAGACAGGCAAGAGCAGCCAGTTCATCAAGATGAACAGCATGGAGAATGTGTACGCGCTGTACGTGCGGGACCGGTGGCGGGTGAGTTCCAAACTGACTCTGAACCTGGGGTTGCGCTGGGAGCTCTATCCGACGCGGACCCGTTCGGCCGGCATGGGGGTTGAGTCGTACGATCCCTCCACGAACGAGGTGCTGGTGGGCGGTTACGGCGGGATTCCGAGAGATGCCGGAGTGGGCTACAGCAAGAAACTGTTCGCCCCGCGCATCGGTCTGGCCTACCAACTGGGCAACAACACAGTGATCCGCAGCGGGTACGGGATCACTTACCACTCGCATCCGTGGGGTGCACAGGCGCTGCGCGGCTGGTATCCACTGACGCTGGTATCGGTGTTTGATGGCGTCAACGGCTACCAACCGGTGACCACGGATCCGAACTATGTGAAGGCGGGGGTCCCGAACCAGCCGCTGGGTCCGAACGTCGGCATCATCCCGATCTGCTGTCCGGATATCAGCAAGGGCCGGATTCCGCTGCCGGCTTCCGATGAAATGGGTTATCCGGTGGCGAACGAGCAGATGAAACGGGGCTACATCCAGTCGTGGAACTTCATCGTGGAGCACAAGCTGCCGGGTGAGATTCTGGCGTCGCTGGGCTATGTGGCGACAGCATCGGTGAACGGTTTTGCCTTCCTGGACATCAATGCGTCGCAGATCCCGGGTTCGGGCAACGACGGCCGCCTGCTGTATCAGCGGTTCGGGCGGACGGCGACGACCCGCGAGTGGAACGGCCGAACGCATAGCATTTACCACTCGATGCAGGCGTCGGTGAACCGGCGGCTGACCAGCGGGCTGTTGATCAAAGGGGCGTACACGTATTCTCATGCCATTGACCAGGCCAGCTACGGCGACTGGACTGCGTTCAATTGGAACGCGGCGAGTGTCTTCGACCGGAACCGCGCGAACTCGAATTTCAATATCCCGCACATGTTCCAAGTGGGGTATGTGTACGAGTTGCCGTTCGGCAAGACCAAGAAGTGGGCGACCAGCGGGCTGACGGCGGCGGTGCTGGGCGACTGGCAGTTCAACGGACTGTTCGCGGCGTACCAGGGACGGCAGTTTACCGTCACGGCTTCGGGTTCGAGCCTGAATATGCCGGGCAACCTGCAGACGGCGGATCAGGTGAAGCCGGACGTCGCGAAGCTGGGCCTGGTGGGGGACGATGGGACGTGGTTCGACACGACGGCCTTTGCGCGTCCGACAGGAGCCCGGTTCGGGACGGTGGGGCGGAATACGATGCGCGGGCCCGGCGTGATCAATGCGGACCTGAGCCTCTACCGGACGTTCAAGATCACGGAAGCCATCAACCTGCAGTTCCGCGGGGAGTCGTTCAACCTGAGCAATACTCCGCACTTCGCGAATCCGACCAACAGCGCCAACAGCTCCAACTTCGGGCGGATCCTGGCGACGCAGTCGGGCGATGCGATGGGGCGGTCGAGGGAGTTCCGCTTTGGTTTGCGGTTGGGCTTCTAGCGCGGATCGTTGGGGGCGCAAGACGTGGAGCTTGCGCCCAGTTTTCCGGCCTATCCTGATTGCTGGTGGAGGATCCACGGGACCTAGGGCGTGGAGTGCTGCCCTGACACGATCTCGAGGGCTTCCCGGTAACGCGCCTGGCTCACGTTTTGCTGGAGCCGCTCCCAGTGGACCCGACCATAGGTGAGCTTCATTTCGTTGTCCGCGAGGTCGACTTCCCCCGCCCACATTCGTTGGGCGAACGCCCCGAACTCCGGTGCGGGTCCACTCCAATCAACGGGCTTGCCCTGCGAACCGATTGAGAGGAAGGCCAGGGCGTAGAAGAGGTGGGAGAGCTGCTGCATGAGGTGGAACCGGGCGAACTGGTAGCCGCTGGGTTCCGTTCGGAAGTAGGCCCGGAGAAACGCGTGTTCCTCCTGCTCGTTCGTCACTATCTGATTGGCCACCACTGCCAGGTCCGCATACCGGTCGTTCAGGAAGGCGGCCTCCCAATCGATCAGCCAGAGGTGTTGGCCGTCGAAGAGGATGTTGTCCGGCTTGAACAGGTCGTTGTGGCTTGACACCATTTCGGCATCGTCAAACGGATAAACGGCGGCCAGTTCGGTATGGCGGGCGAGGAGATCCTCCAACACCCCGGTGGGCAGGATGCCGGAAGTCTTGGTTCTCTGCAGGAAGGCGTCCTGCATTGGACCTTTGTTCAGCAGGAAGGTACAGGTGGTGTTGAAGGGAGCTCGTCCGAATGGCGGGAGGGCATGGAGCGCACGCAGCAGGACGGGCAGGCGGAGGTGCGCTTCCGGCGCGGCGAGGGGTTGAGCCTGCACGAAGTCCGTGATGGAGATCTTGTCTTCCACGCTGGTGTAGAGGACGCGCGGGGCCAGGCCGGCCTCGGCGGCGGCCTTCATGCAGGTGTAGTGACGCGTGGGATCTTCCGCGCGCAGGATGATCTTTAACACGTAGGGCGAGCCACCCACGGTGATGCGGAAGACGAGGGACGAGGTGTGACCTCCGGTCAGAATGGAGATGTTTTCGAACTCGGAGACGCCGAACGCTTCGCGCAAGCCGCGCGCAACGGCTTCGCTCTTTTCCTGTGGAATCATGAAGTCCTCCCTTTGGGTTGGAATGGAAAGGCCGGGTTGATGACGCACCGGTGTCCCCAGGTGGAAGCTCGCCGCGCAGGCATGGATCGACCGCAGCCACGGGCCGCAGGCTAATCCGGCAACGGGCGAATTTCGCTGAGAGGCGGGGTGCTTGGCAAGGACGATGCTAAGCGAATGAAACCGAAAAATCCAGTCTTGTTTTCAATGATTTAACTTGCTATCCTCTAAGTGGGCAGCAGGCTATCGGGGCTTGAGTCCACCCTTCCACCGGCGAACTGAACCCGCCATCCCCTCCTCCCTCCTCCTCTCGCTCTCTCGAATGTTCGCTCATGATCGACGCCGGAACGGCGCAATGGCGGCGGCCTACTGCCGGGCTGATCAAGGGCAGCCCGGAAGATCAGATAATAAAATCTGGCATGGACGAGATCGCATCGATGCGTTTGGAGGACGGCGAACTGCGGTTGCAGTTTGTGAAGTTGGAGCCACATCCAGTGCACAAGGCTCCTACCTACTTCTTCCGCATGGTGCATGCGCAGACCGGTGCGGAGTTTGGCGGAATCAACCTGCGGGCCGGCTCCAGTGTCCATATCGAACGTTATGCCGGCCACATTGGGTATACCGTGTTTCCCGCGTTTCGAGGCCACCGCTATGCGGCCAGGAGCCTAATGCTGCTGATTCCGGCTGCGCGCATACTTTCTCTCCATGTGATTTGGATTACATGTGATCCAGAGAACCTGAGCTCCCGAAGAAGCGCGGAACTCGCCGGGGCGAAATTTGCGGAGATCGTGGAAGTACCGGAGAACTGCATCATCCATCAGACCGGGCATCCAAGGAAATGCCGTTACCGGCTTGACGTTTAGGCCAGCGGCTCCGGACTTCAATACAAGATAAACAGATTTGATATTCTTATGCCGAGGTCGCCTTGCGCATCAATACCGTTTCGATTTCCATTCTGGTTTCGTACTTAACCCTGACGATTCCGTCCTCTTTGGCAGGCCAGCAGGGAGCACGGCACTCATTGGCTCCGGCCGCGCCGCTTCTCCTGCAAAACCTGGTACGTCCCGCAACCGAGGCCACGGCCGCTTACAGCCCCGACATGAGCATCTCGCTGACCCGCACGAGCAGTTTACTGCGAGGCCAGACCAATGCTGTCTACCTGATCCGTGTGACGAACAACGGCGGGAGTTCGACGTCGGGCGTCATTTCGGTGTTTGAAACCCTGCCGTCGGGCCTGCATCTGACTTCGATGTCGGGACCGGGCTGGACGTGCCTGTCGAATACCTGCTACCGAAGTGACAGCCTTCAGCCGGGCAAGATGTTGCCGACCATCACGGTGATCGCCTCAGTGGAAGCCAACGCTCCGTCGTCGATCAGCAACATGGCGACCGTATCGGGCGGTGGGGATTGGAATATCGCCGACAACCTGGCTACGGATGTGGCGAATGTCGCTTCGGAGGGATGGCTGTATGGATTTTCTTCGGGGAACGTAGCCAATTCACCATATTCCTACGCGCCGGCGGCGCTGTCCGACGTGGTGGCGCTGGCGGTGTCCGAGAGCGAGACGCTTGCGCTGAGAAAGAACGGCACTGTTGTCCAGTGGGATGGCTATGGCCGAGGCACTCCGGCGGTGGCGCAGGCTCTCACGGGAGTGATCGCCATCGCAACCGACGAACTCCATTCCTATGCGCTGAAGAGCAACGGGACGGTTGTGGCCTGGGGCCGGACTTCGGCTCCGCCGGATACGTCCGGACTCGCAAACATCGTATCGATTGCGGCGCACAACACAGCGGCCTTAGCTGTGCGGGCGGATGGCCTGGTCTCGGCGATCACGCCAGGCTCCAGCGCGGTACTCACGATCCCCGGCAGCTTGACCAATACGGTGCAGCTCTCGATGGGAGCAGACATTGTCGTGGCCTTGGATACCATGGGGCACGTTTCCTCGTGGGGCGGCTCGCCCGCGGTGCCGGCGGTGACTGAGAGGTTCTCCCAGGTGCTGGCGGTGGCGAATGGGACGGGCGCCGGAGTCCGGCTCGACGGAACGGTCCTGGTCTGGCAGGCGGTGACCAGCGGAGATCTCGCCGCGGTCCCATCGGGCCTGAGCGGAGTCACGGCGCTGGCCGGATCCTCTTACCTGGTGGCCTTGAAGGCGGATGGAACCGCCCGGGGCTGGGGCACTCAGCCATTCTTCAGCCCGGCACAGGCGAACGGATTGACGCAAACGACGGCCGTGGCCGGCGCGTATTCCTACACCATGGCCGTGCTTTCCACTCCTACCGTGTCGATTTCGTTCCAGGGCACGGCGCAGGCTTTGGATCTGGCCGACACGCACACCACGGTAAGGCCCGCGATCAGCGTGGACGGCGTCGCAGCGTCGTTGCCCTTCTCCCTGCGCGTGGCGCCGGGCAGCACACATACGATCTCGAGCACGGCCGCCCAGCCCGGCGGGAGCGCGTCGATCCAATATTACTTCCGGGCGTGGAGTGACGGCGGCGCCGCCACACATACGATCAACGCCGGCACGGCGGACAGCTTCTATACTGCCGACTTCAAGACCAAGTTTTTGCTGACTACCTCCGCCGCAGCCGGAGGGACGATCAGCCCGGGCAGCGCGTTGTATGACGCGGGTTCCACGGTATTCGTCAAGGCGACACCGGGCAACGGGTATCTCTTTTCCAACTTCAACATGGACGCGCAGGGATCCGATGGCAACAACCCCATCCGGGTTGTCATGAATGCGCCCCACAGCCTGGCAGCGAGCTTCGTGACATCGGCGCAAGCCACCTTCCGGCTGACCCTGAAACCGCTGCATTCGCTGATCAGCGGACAGCAGAACGCCGCGTACGTGGCGCGGGTTTTGAACGCCGGAACCTCGGCACAGACTGGGGTTCAAGTTACGTTCAGCGGCGCAGTGCCCTCCGCAATGACCGGAACGGGGTGGACCTGCTCGGGTGCAAGCTGCAGCCGGGCGGATGCGCTGCCTCCGGGACAGGAGTACCCGGCGATCCTCATTGTTGCTCCAATGCCCGCCTCTCCAGCCGGCAACCAGGTGACTGTCAGCATTGCCACGAATCCGACTTGCGCCTCGTGCGAAGCCCGCGCCACGGCACCGATCTTTGCCGCAACCAATTCGATGGCTGGCTGGGGGAATAGCCAGGGCGGGCTGCTCGCGATTCCGAACGGCCTGACAAACATTGTGGAGGCCACGGCGGGTGCGAAGCATACGGTGGCTCTGTTGGGCGATGGGAAGGTTGCAGCCTGGGGCGACAACACGCTATTGCAGACCCAGAAGCCGGCGAACCTTGAAGGCGTGGTGTCCGTTGCCGCGGGCGGCAATCATACGCTGGCCCTGGTCTCGGATGGCCAAGTTGTGGCCTGGGGCGACAACAGCAGCGGCCAGGCGACCGTACCGGGTTCGATGCCGGCAGTGATCGCCGTTGCCGCCGGACAGTTGCACAGCCTGGCTTTGACCAGCGCAGGAAACGTAGTGGCCTGGGGCGACAACAGCAGCGGCCAGACTACGGTACCAGCCACGGTGCAGGATGCCCTTGCGATCGCGGCGGGCGGAGATCATTCGCTGGCGGTGCTGCGGAACGGGACGGTGATTGCCTGGGGCAGTAACACGAACGGAGAGAGCAGCGTGCCGGCGAATCTGCAAGCAACTGCCTCGGTATCGGCGGGCGCTCACTTCAGCGCGGCCGTCTTGGAAGATGGCAGCGTTGTCGTTTGGGGCCACAATCCGGCCTCCATCCTGAGCGGGATTCCGGCCGGGCTTGCGGATGTCAAGACATTGACAACCGGCTCGGGCCACGCCCTTGCCCTCAAGTGGGATGGCACTCTCCTCACCTGGGGAGCGAATAACTCAGGGCAGACTACCATTCCAGGCGGCCTTTCCGGTATCACCGCAATCGCCGCCGGCGCGGAACACAACGTGGCCGTAAGTTCCGGTCCCCCGACGATCACCGTGCCCTTCAGCACCCAGCCCGCGGGGGGCACTTACTCGGTGGACGGCGTCAGCTACACAGGATCGCAGAACCTGCAACTGACGTTCGGCCAACCGCATGTGGTGACGGTTTCGGCTCTTCCGATTCAACCGAACCCCAGCACGAAGCTCACCTTCCAGTCGTGGGGCGACGGCTACAAGGGCACCACGCGCACCATCACACCGATGCAGGCGACGGCGTATACGTTGAACTTCAGCGCCAAGTACAAGCTCACAGCCAGCGCCGCGCCCAGCGGGTACGGCACGATCGCGGTGTCGCCCACCAGTAGCGATGGCTGGTATGAAGGCAATCAGACGGTTCAATTCACGGGTACTCCCGCCGCGGGGTACATGTTCACCAGCTTCACAGGGGACCTGAGCGGCACCGACAATCCCCAGTCGCTGAGCATGCTGGGGCCGCGTAGCGTCACGGCCAACTTCGCGACACTCAACCCGCAGCCGAATGCGGTGAGCGTAACGCCCTCGTCGGGCAGCGGCGCCTCCACGACACTGAGCGCGGTCTACTCGGCCGGGCTCGGCTACCGGAACATCGCCTGGGTGCAACTGCTGCTGGCGGCGGCTCCTGACGGCGGCGGACAGCCGTACTGCTTCCTCCACTACGACGTCCAGGGTGATCGTTTCTGGGTCTACGGAGATTCTGGGTTCTTCCAGGGACCGGTTCAGCCGGGTGTCGCCAGTGCAGCGCTGCAGAACACGCTGTGCGGCTTGAATACGAAGGCCTCGACGGTGGTAAAGAATGCGGCGACGCTGACCTTCAACGCGCACGTCGCATTCAAGGGAGCGGCCAACCTCAACGTCTACCTCAGGGCGAAGACGGTGGGCCAGTTGGACACGGGCTGGGTGCAGCGCGGGACCTGGAGCACGGTCACGACGCCGTTGAGCACGACGATCGCGCAGCCGGCATCGGGCGCTGGGGCGCAGCAAACCTTCACGCTCCTCTATCCGGACCCCGTGGGCTTCGAGGATACGACGGTGGGCTGGTCACAGTTCCTGATCGCCGCGGCGACGAATGGCGGCGGCCAGCCGTTCTGTTTCGTGCACTACGACAGAGCGGGCAACGGCCTCTGGATGTACTCGAGCGATGTTGGGTTCTTCCTCGGCCCGGTCACGCCTGGGGTGGCTTCGAATGCCCTGGACAGCAGTGCCTGTACAGTGAACACGGCACAGGCCGGCGTCCTGCATCCGTCGGGGACGGACATCGTATATGTGCCGCTGACATTGAAGGCACCGATGTCCGGGGCCAAGAACATGTATCAACGGACACTTGATCCGTTGGGCAGGGATTCGGGCTGGGTGAAGACGGGCACCTGGACGATCCCATAGGGCCGGATTCCAAGCGGGCCGGCGGCTTCCCTGCCCCGGCCCGAGGAAAACTGGGCGTTGTGCGTCATATTTAAGTGCTCAGCGCGCTGCTGTTCCTACTGCTTGGCCTGCCGTTTGTGCCAGTCCTCTGAGTAGAGATTGAAGTGGACGTTCTCACGCGGGTGAGCGGCGACAAAGTCCTCATTCAGAGATAGTCCAAGGCCGGGGCGGTCCGGTAGGGAGAAGTATCCATCCACCACTTGCGGGTAGTGATCGACCGCGCCCTGCACCCAGGCGTCGGCGAAGTCGTTGAAGTGTTCGAGGATCTTGTAGTTGGGCGTGCAAGCGGCGAGGTGGACATTGGCCGCGGTGGCGACGGGTCCGCAGACATTGTGAGGCGCCACAAGCATGTAGTAGGCCTCGGCCCAGGCAGCGAGTTTGCGGGCCTCCGAGATCCCGCCGAAGTGGGAGAGGTCGACCTGTACGATGTCGCAGCACTGGAGTTCGAAGAGCTCGCGGCACTCGAAGCGGGTGTGGATGCGTTCCCCGGTGGCGATGGGGGTGTGAACTGCGTCGGCAACCTTCTTGAGGGCCTTTAGATTTTCCGGCGGCACCGGTTCCTCTAGCCAGCCGGGATGGAACGGTTCCAGGTCGCGGGCGATCTGGATGGCGGTGGCGGGATTGAAGCGGCCATGCATCTCGACGAAGATGTCGAAGTCGGGGCCGGCTTCGTGGCGGACGGCTTCGACGAGGGCGATGGACTTGAGCCGTTCCTGGCGGTCGAGTTCGTAGAAGCCGGCGCCGAAGGGGTCCAGTTTGGCGGCGCGATAGCCGCGGTCGACGACTCGGCGGGCGGCTTTGGCGAACTCCTCCGGGGTACGTTCCACGGTGTACCAGCCATTGGCATAGGCCTTGATTTTGGAGCGGACGGCTCCACCCATCAGGCGGTAGACGGGCTGGTTCAGGGCTTTGCCGACGATATCCCAGCAGGCCATCTCGATGAGGGAAATTCCGCTCATGGCGACTTCGCCGGCGCGGCTATAGTCGTGCAGGCGCATGTTGTCGACGATGAGCTCGCGGTCGAAGGGATCCTTGCCGATGACATAGCGGGGGACGGCTTCGGCGAGGTAGCCGAGGAGGGCCTCGGTGTTATTGATCATGCGGACTTCACCGAGGCCGGTGAGTCCCTCATCGGTTTCGACGACAACGAAGGTAAGGTTGCGCCAGGGAGTGCCCATAACCAGGGGGCGGACGTTGGTGATCTTCATGGTAGTGGGGGCGGCTGCTGGGCCGGGATCCGAGGTGAGGATATCAGAGTGGGGTGGAGGGTGGCGGTGAGGTAACTGGTTTTCTACCCACCTATCCTCCCTAACGTTTGAAATTGCCCTCAAAGCGCATGGCGGCTTACAGCTTGGTGTGCTTCAAAGTCGCAATGGACATCTAATCCATCTCATTTACCGATCCCTTCCATCTAAAAGAGACCCTCGCTCGGCCAGACTACGACTCTACCACCCAAAGCCAAATCTCACCTCCTCGGCTAATACCATCCATCTTCTCTACGCCATAATATTAACAACGCTTCCCTAACCACACCATACACTCACCGTAGATGTAATTCCAGAATACTCTTTAGCGCGCCACAAACACCTTCCAAGCAAAACTAGAATCTTTTTCCGCCCTTAACGTCCTCCGCTCAGGACACTTAACAAACCGCAATTTTAAATATCCTGCATCACCCTTAAGACCCAAAGAACGCCCACGACTCACTCGCGACTCCCGAAAACGCCCCTGAGATCTTTCCAAACACCCGGCTCTGCATTACTAATTATAACCGAGTAGATTTGGTACGTAAGCGCTTCGCGCCTCTTTCTATTCTCTTCTATTGCGCTAATAAGACTGGTGCGGCTTTTGAGATCAGGCCTATAGAGAGTCGATATCTCCAGGGCCCCTAAAGACTCATTCGTTTTTGCAGTAGCGTCAGTCCATTCAGTTATTGCCTTATGAAGCTCGCCGTACTCGCTCCGCTTGATAGCGCGAGTGGCGTACGCGTCGGCAAGCAGATTCCAGTACTTATACCACGCGAGCGCGTTAAGTCGCTGCCACTGCTTGTTAAACTCTGCATTAGCTGCACTTACACTCTTTGGTGTGACTTTAACAATTGCGGGGTCGTGCGCTTCGATCCAGAATATGTTCAACTGGATCTTCATCTCACTCATTAGCGCATTCACCTGCGCATCGTGCTCGATCACGTCATGAGCCAGACCAATTCTCTTCTCATTTAACCTTCGATTGTATTCAATGTTAGCAATTACGGTTGGAAAGAATACGGCCATAATAAATGCACCGACCATAAACAGGGCACCTCGCCGAAGTGAGTGCCGAATGACCACACCATAGGAAAGGCGAAGCCGAGAATCGACAACATCAACCGCTTCACGAACGAAAGCGCGCACGATCTCATCAGCTGGAACATCTTCAAGTGTTTTCAGATGCCAAAGCGAACCGCTCAACTGCGCTTCCAAAACTGCGGACTCCGCAATCTTCTGATTAACAGATGGCATCAGAAAACTAAATACACAATGAGAATCAAATGCGACCATACTAGCAATTCCCTTGCTTCGATGCAGGAACGTCGGCCGACTAGATACCATGTCCTCTTCAATTTCAGGGCAGCCTTCGTGGACCAGCTTGCGCAGGTGAGCTAGGATCGGCTGCGCGAACTGAGGAGAGCGACCGATGTAGTCGTCGAGGAGTGAATTTTTCGAATGGAGCATAGACAGGGAGTATAGGGCCGTTTGTGTTCAGCCGCACTAGAGAATACGGATCGGTTTGCGACTTTAATCTGTCTGTCGCTGACCCGCGTCACCAACTCCGCCTGCTCACTCTCAACTCGATCCCAAAGGCCAGTTCCACGTGCCTCCCCTAAATTGATCCATCTCTCTCGCAAGAGCAGCAGGAGGGATGCTGGCGCAGACTGGATGCGGCCGGAGATTCCTTTAGCCACTGTGTTTGAATTGGTGCCGGGCATTCTGGGGCGAGCAGCACTGCACTCCGAAGTAGCACTCTCGCAATGTTCCTCGTCGAGCCTGATCCCAGCCTCTGCTCGTTAGCTGTTAGTTTGAAAATGTTTAGAGGGAGGAAGATGAACTCGAGGCTGAATCTCGGCTTGTCGCGCCAGATCCTAACAAGGCAGGAATCGCATATGCTTCGCCTGCCTGAGAGGACAACCGTCATCTCCTGCCGTTCCTCCGTACCAGCTGGGGACACCTTAGGGGCCAGCAGGTTTTGAAGTGGACGCTGGGCGACACTCTCTGACGATAGCCTCGCCGGCCCAACTAACGCACGCAAATGCCATCTCCTTGACTTCGAATACCACCGCCTTTATGCTGCAGGCGGCCGGGAAGCCGTCACCTCCGAAGAGATCTGCTGCGAACACGACAGTCGGAGAGAATCAACCGCACAACCTATGAAGGAGCTGGCATGACAGGCCGAAGCGCGCGCCAGCTTGCCGCTTTCCGGCATTGCTCCTCCTGGCTGTTCTTGTTCCGTGTAGCACGTGGTCTCAGGAACGGCGGATCTACCGGCTGGAGGGACAATCGCAAGAGAACTTCATGGCAGGCGGAACGTTCATCCCGTTCGTGAGCGCCGGCGCGGTGCTCATCGTGCAGCACAATCAGTCGGATGCGCCGGTACTCGTCCGGTTCGGGTTGAAGGGGGAACTCGAGCGAATCCCTCTCGCCATATCTGGCGCTCAGCGGCTCACGATCTATGCAGTTTCGAGCAATGCGGACGGGGTAGTTGCCGCATCTGGTTCCGCATTCAGTGATGAAGGCGGCAGACGGTGCTTTCTTCTCAGAATTCAACCGGATCGCAAGCAGCAATTGGTCAAATGGGTGACGGACGGCGCACCACAGGTGGTCGCGCTGCCGCCCGATGGAACGCTGTGGAGTATCGGTCCGGCGCGCGAGGGAGCGGGCGGCTGGCGGCAGAACGTACTCAAGCGCTTCGACCGTGATGGACGAGAGATCGATTCGCGGGTGGTGAAGGCGCGGGGACAGGTCATTCACGGAGATGATCCGGGTGTCGACAAACCGCGGGATGCCACGGTGTTGTCCTCGCTGCGGGCATCAGCCGATCGCGTGGGCTGGATGACGAACGGCAATGAGTACATTGAGTTCGATCTTGAGGGGCGTGAAGTGCTGCGGCTGGATGGACCAGCGAACGAGTCGAGATCTGGAGTTATGGCATTTGGCTCCAGTGGTGAGGTCGTGATGACCGCGATCCAGAACAAGCGGCCCACATACTGGACACTGGACCGGCAGGACCATAGCTGGGTGAGGACACTGCTAGTGGGGCAGGATCTCCGCGATCCGGTCTTGCTGCTCCTCGGATTTGAGGGACGGACGCTAGCGGCAACCCCTGGGGACGGGCTGGTTTACCGGTTCAAGCTTTTGGAGGATGTGAAGTAGGGGAAAGCTCCTTCCCCTAACTCGTCGCTTTCAGACTGTCATCCAACCAGCTCTCATACCAATCCAGAAAGCTCAGGTGCCGGCCGCGGCCATCGCACTCCGGCCGCAGTCCTGCGTCGTCGTTCTGAGCGTCCCGCCACACTTCACCTCGGCTCTTCCCGTTCACCACGAGGAAGAACCGGATGCCGCAGCCTTGATGACAGATATACAAGGCGCCCGGGACACCCAGAATAATCTGGCGCGGAGCATTTACCACTTCCTCGTCTACGCCATCAGCATCCACGTCGTCCATTTCCTCGCCCCAGTCTTCCTCGTCGTCGCACCAGACATCCTCGTGACTGCAAGGATCCTCCCAGTCGTAGGGGTTGAAGGCTTCCGTCCAGCGAAACGGTTTGCGGGCCAGGTCCGGCTGCGTGAGGTCTTCCGGGTCGTGACTATCCAGCGGGAAGAGTCCGTAGTACGGGCCAGCCCCGCCATGACCGATCTGGGTAACGAAGAGGCGATATTCGTCCGGCAGTTCCACGCCCAAATGCGTCTCCAGCTCCGACAGGGCTTTAGGCGGGAGTGCTGGTCGTAATCGGTACTTGTGGGTTCTTGAGCCGAAGACTGTCAGGGCAGGATCAGCGGCCCGAAGCTGGTCCAGCTTGATCTGAATTCCGGCCAGACGGGCGGCAAGTTCTTGATTCTGTTCGGGCATCCGGCAGTCAACTCAGCGTAGCACGGCTTCCAGTTCCTCCAGAGCACCCGGTATCCGTTGCTGCTGATTGGGTCGTACGGCACGGCAAAGTCTGCGGTTCGGAGTCTCGGCGCACAGGCCTGGTTTCGAGCCCTGAAGAAGATTAAATCCGCTGCCGCCCTGCGGGCATCCTATCGTTCGGCAGGCGGTTTGAGCTCCCGGAGTCTAGCACTGCGCAGGGTCCTGACCGCCCCTGGAAACCCCTTCGAGTCCCGATAAGCACTACCTTTATGCCTGATCGCCTCCTTCAGCCTGCCTGGATTGTTCGACTGTTGCCGCCCCCGGATGAGCCGGCAGAGGCCCGCCGGATGAGTTCGGCTGTACCCAGATTTGGCCCGGCCCATCGAGTCCGTCTGGTTGCCGGGATTCTTCTTTCCTTGGCAAGTTGCGCCGCATTCGGCCAATCGCCTTCCTTGAGTTGGAATACGCGCCTGAGCAGCGACCCCGCCCTGACCAGTGAGCAGCGGGTTTCGGTGCTGGTACACAATAACTTCCTCTCAACGGGAGCGCTCTTCCGGACATTGGGTCCAGCCCTTGGAGCTCACGTGCGTGACCGGCCAGTGGAATGGGAACGCGATGCGGAGGGGTTCGGACGGCGACTGGGGACCCAGTTTGCAATTCAGACGTCGCGCGGGCTGATCAATTCGGGCTCGGCGGCTTTGTTGGGCAGGGATCCGCGGTACCAGCGCTGCGGCTGCGAGGGCGGGTGGCGGCGGGTGGGACATGCGTTTTCCGGGGTCGTGCTTTCGGCTGATGCCCACGGGGTCCGGCGGTTCGACCCATCGAACCTGGCGGCTTCTTTCGGCGGCGGCTATGTGGGGGCAAGCCTGTACCCGGCGCGGTACGCGGTTTCGGTGAAGGGCTACCAGTTGGGGACGCAGTTGACCGGTCAGGTGATGGCCCAGAATCTGTTCCTGGAGTTTGGCCCGGAGATTCGGCGGGCGTTGCGCAAAGTGATGCGGCGTTGAGTAGACCTGCGATGTTTGCGGCTATGGAACTCGAAGTGGTTGCCTGAATCCAATGCTCAGACCCGACACCGGATCCGGTCCAGATTGTTTGTGGTTACAGGCCTATACGTTCCGAAAACCGTCCTCGGCCAAAATCGAACGCCCCTTCTACGTGCAGCCACCGACTCTGTCGCCTGGTTCGCAGTTTCGACCCTCTGCAGTGCGGGCAGAACCCGCTCAGCCTTTTCCTTCTTCCACGTGAAGATTCCCGTGCGGGAATATTTCCTGCGCTCGAAGTGAAGTCGCGGGGGAATATTCCCGCTCGGGAACGCCTCGATCTCTCTGCACATTTCCACGTCCGGCATAATTCCGCGGGATGTGCTGGGTGGTAGCAGTTGAGGCTCTTTCCAGAGCAGAGGGCACCTTACGCCGCTGCCACCCCTCGAAAGATGGATGAGCCGGGTACAGTGGATCCCGCGCGTCTTCGAGTGGAGGTCGAAGATGACAGTTGCGCAGTTGGCTCCGGTGATTACCCGGAAGAGCCTGGAGAACACTTACCGGTATGGTGGCGGGGTGATCAGCATCCTGCTCTCGGCCGAACAGACGGGCGGGCAGTTCTCGGTCTGGGAGAGCGTGCAGAAGCCGGGGAGCGAGCCGCCCCTGCACATTCACTACACCTCGGACGAGACCTTTTTCGTGATGGAGGGGACGATGCGGTTCATGGTGGGCGAGGCGATTATCGAGGCTCCGGCAGGGAGCGTCGTGTTCGCGCCGCGAGGGATCCCGCATACCTTCAAGATCAAATCGGAGTTTGTGCGGGCGATCACGGTTTGCACGCCGGGCGGGTTTGAGGTGTGGTTCCGGACCTTGGGAACGCCGGCGGCGGGTTTCGATTTGCCGGATCAGGTGGAACCCTTCAACCCAGCCGACCTGCCTCGAATGATCGAGTTGGGGCGGAAGTTGGGAACCGAGACGATCCGGCCGGTCGAATTCTAGAACCCGGTGCATTGAGCGTCCCGGGAGTACACTGATCGAATGGATGTTGTACTGCCCGGCGACGAGGCGCGGGCGAAATCAGAGAGGCAGCCTGAGACGGAGAAGGCAGGATCTTCGAATGTGGCGAGCGATGCGGAGGAGCCGATGCTTTGGTGTCCGGTTTGCTCCACCCGGCTCTTGCAGCACCGGTGCAAGCTGGTGTGCGAGAAATGCGGCTATTATATGAGCTGCGCCGATTACTATTGAGCGCGTCCGGTCCGAAGATCCAACGCGAGCTTGCGGCTCGTATCCACGCCTTGGAGGCGCCCCATGAATGTGCCCCTCACTCCCCTGCGCTGCCTGCAACGGGCGCAGGAATTGTTTGGGCAGAAGACCGGAGTGGTCTGCGGCCCGCGGTCGTTCACCTATCAGCAGTTTGCCGAGCGATGCCAGAAGCTGGCGACGGCGCTGCCGAAACACGGCGTGACGGCGGGCGACCGCGTGGCGTACCTGAGCTTCAATACGCACAAGCTGCTGGAAGGCTACTACGGCGTGATCCAGGCGGGGGCGATCGTCATGCCGCTGAACGTGCGGCTGTCCTCCGGTGAGTTGATCACGATCTTCAATCACGCTGGTGTGAAGGTGCTGCTGTTCGAGAACGACTTCGCCGGCCTGGTCGAACAGCTGAAGCCGCACTGCCCGACAGTGGAACGCTGGGTGTCGCTGGATGATGGCCATGAGTTGGCCGATTTTCCATATGAGGCGCTGCTGGCGGAGGGCCGTCCCGAGGAGCCCGACATCTTCTCCGTGGACGAGAACGCCACGGCCGAGTTGTTCTATACCAGCGGCAGCACCGGCACGCCCAAGGGTGTGATGCTGACGCACCGCAACCTCTACCTGCACGCGCTGGGGGTGCTGAACCTGGCCCAGGATCCCAATCACACAGTCGACCTGCATACAATTCCGCTGTTCCATGCGAATGGTTGGGGCAAGCCCCAGTGCTCGACCATGAACGGCTTCAAGCAGGTGATGGTGCGGCGGTTCGATCCGGTGACGGTACTCGGGCTGATCCAGGAGCACCAGGCCACGGAGATGAGCCTGGTACCGACGATGGCGAACATGCTGCTGAACTCGCCGGAGTTGGGCAAGTACAACCTGTCGAGCATGCGGGTGATCATGCTTGGCGGGGCCGCCGCTTCGCCGGAGCTCGTTGCGAAGCTGGAGGCCGCGTTTCACTGCGACGTCCGTGCCGGATATGGATTGAGTGAAACCTGCCCGGTGCTGACCTGCGCGCGGCAGAAATCCACTGTGGTCTATGCGGACGACCAGGACCGCTACCGCCATCAGGCGATGGCCGGCTGGCCCATATTGGGGGTCCGCGTCCAGGTGGTGGATCTGTACGACAAGCCGGTGCCCCAGGACGGCCAAACGATCGGCGAAGTGGTGGCCCAAGGCGATAACATCATGTCGGGCTACTACCGCGAACCGGACGCAACCGCCGCCGTCGTGAGGAACAATTGGTTCCACACTGGGGACATGGCGGTGTGGGACGAGGAAGGCTACATCCACATCGTCGACCGCAAGAAAGAGATCATCATCAGCGGCGGCGAGAACATTTCGTCGATCGAGGTGGAGCGCGCGATCTGCATGCACGAAGCGGTGCTGGAGTGCGCGGTGGTGGCGGCTCCGGACACCGAATGGGGCGAGGTGCCGGCTGCAGTGATCTCAGTGAAACCGGGCTATGAACTTACGGAAGAGGCGCTGATGGCCTTCCTCAAGACGCGACTGGGCAAGTTCAAGCTGCCGCGTATTTGCGAGTTCATCGACGAGCCCTTGCCGAAGACCGGCACGGGGAAGATCCGGAAGCTGATCTTGCGCGAGAGATTCTGGTCTGATAAACAGAAGCGGGTACAAGGCTAACCCGATCACAATGTATTCGTTATTCCTCGAGTGTCCGGAGCAAGACGCGGAACTGCTCTCCTCGGAGCTATGGGAGGAGGGTGCGAGCGGCATTCAGGAGGAGTCTCTCCCGGGTGCGCGCTGCCAGCTGCGGGCGTGGTTTGACGACCCCACGGGGCTGCTGCAGCGCTTTGCCCCGTTCCAGCCGCGCATTGAAGCGGACCAGGAGATTGATTGGGAACAGGCCTCGCGGCAGGCCTGGCAACCCTTCGAGATCGGGAAGAAGCTGTATCTGGCTCCCGAGTGGGACGAAGACCCGACTCCGCGCGGGCGCATGCGGCTGACGATTCATCCGGGCCAGGCGTTGGGTACGGGCGATCATCCGGCAACGCAACTGTGCCTGGAGGCACTGGAGAAGCACCTGCCGCCCGCCGCCGTCGTCCTGGATGTCGGAGCAGGCACCGGGATCCTAATGGCCGCCGCGGCGCTGCTGGGGGCGCGGCATGTGGCCGGCTGCGACATCGAATACGATTCGATTGCAGTGGCCTACCGGAACCTATTGACGGACGGGCTGCCGCCACACGTCTTCGCGGGCTCGACGCGGGCTGTGCGGTCGCAATCGGTGGATCTGCTGGTGGCCAATATCAACGCGGTGACGCACGAGGCGCTGGCTGCGGAGTACGCCCGCGTGGCGCGGCGCTGCCTGATTCTGTCCGGCTTTCCGGACCGGCATGCTGGGCGAGTACGACAGGCAATGCTGGGCCACGGATTCGAACTGGCGGAGACGATCGAGAAGAACGAGTGGGTATGCCTGGTCCTATGGAACGAAGACAATTCCTGAGTGCGTTGGCGGCCGCGCCGGCCCTCGTGGCGGCTCCGGCGGCTTCCAAGATTTCGGCCGTGGAGATGTGGCGGCTGGCCGGCCGGCGGATGGTGACACCGGGCCAGGACGGGCAGTATCAGGTGCAGCCCACGCACATCTATGACGCGCTGAGGCCGAAGCCATACAAGGACACTCCGCAGGCCCAGCGCGAGTCGGCGGTAAATGCGATCTACCTGAACATCAAGACCGCCGATGGGCTGGAGGGCTGGTATGGGCCGGTGGACCAGGAGGCGGCGCTTGTCATTGAGACTCAAATCAAGCCGTTCGTGATGGGCAAGGACGCCTTGGCCGGCGAGGCGCTATGGGACCAGATGTGGCGGTCGAACCGCCATGCACGGGCCGGACTGTACCTGATGGGGATCTCGGCGGTGGACAACTGCCTGTGGGATCTGCGGGGCCGGTATTACAAGACCCCCGTGTACCGCCTGCTGGGCGGGCCGACCCGCGCGGATGTGGAAGTCTACGGATCGTGCCTCGGGTTCTCGCTGGAGTTGGAGCCGGCATTCCGCAAGGCGCAGGAGTTGAAGGCGGCGGGCTATCGCCATCAGAAATGGTTCCTGGCGTACGGACCAGGCGACGGCGATGAGGGTCTGGAAAAGAATGTCGCGCTGGTGCGGACGCTGCGTGAGGCTGTGGGTGAGAATGTCGAGCTCATGTTCGACGTTTACTCCGGCTGGTCGCTCGACTACGCGATCGCGTGGGCGAAACAGGTGGAGAAGTACCATCCACGCTGGCTGGAAGAGGCGTTCAATCCGGACAAGCTGGAGTCGTTCGTGGCGCTGCACAAGGCGACGTCGATCCCCATCGCTTCGGGCGAACACTTTTACGGCCGTTGGGAGACGAAACGGTATCTGGAGTCGGGCGCGATCTCCGTGGTGCAGGCGGATCCGGAGTGGTGCGGCGGGTTGAGCGAGCTGGTCAAGATCTGCGGCATCGCTTCGCTGTACGACGCGCAGGTGCTGCCGCATGGGCACAGCATTCATGCGGCGCTGCATGTGATTGCCTCGCAGAGCCCGGCCGTGTGCCCGCGGGCGGAGTACCTGATCACCAAAATGAGGTCGTACTACTGGTTTGAGAAGAACCAGATGACGCCGGTGCAGGCGCGGATTGCGCTGCCGGACGGGCCGGGTTTCGGGATCGAATTTGACGAGGCGAAGGTGGAGAAGAAGACACTGTTCAAAGTGTAAGACCCGCTACGTCCCCAAAGTAGGCGTCCGGACACCCCCTAATTGAGGCAGCCTAACGGTGTGTAGCACAATTCTGCATTGACCAGTCTGGATGGATGCTTCCTCAGCAAATGCCACACAACGGCAATGCGTGCCGCAGGAGTGCGCGGCGGCGAGGCCAATGTGGAGTTAAGTGTATAGGAATTAACTGTCCCGTCCTTGTGTAGATAGACGAGTAAGCCTAGGATCACAACCAGTGGTTGCCCGATTCGGAGGTATCTGTGCGATTTACTCGTTGTCTCGTAGTGTTTGCTGGCTTACTCGGCACACTGGCGGCATTGCCGGCCTTCGCCGCCATTGATTGCAGCGCCGAAGTGACGGCGAAGGTCAGTGCAACGCGAAGTGGCTACAGGCTGGACCGGCGGAGTGACAAGTTCATTCAGACGGTCACATTCAAGAATAATGGTGCGGCGGTGGTGCAGGGGCCGCTGTACTTTGCGCTGCAGAATCTGACTAGCGGAGTGACGCTGGCCAACTCAGCGGGGGGAGCGGGCTGTGCGGGGGCGCTGGCGAGCGCACCGACGATGGCGGTGAATGTTGGTTCGGACAACACGCTGATGCCCGGTGAGACGGCGGCGGTGGTGCTGCAGTTCACGAATCCATCGTATGCAGCGATTGCGTACACGGGCAGGGTGTTTGCGGGGCTGGCGACCTTGGAACCGATCAGCGGCATTACGGTGTCGCCGGACGGATTTCCGATCAACACGCCGACGAACGTAACCATGCGTGCACTGGTGCCCTACCCGTCGGGCTCACCCAAGCCGACGGTGACGGTGGTGCGGGTGGATGCCGGCAATAACGTGATTGGGACGATTGGAACGATGTACGACAACGGTGCGCTGGGGAACGGCGATGAGATCCAGGGAGACGGGATCTTCTCTATGATCGCCGGCATGAGTTCGGCGGCGGAGGAGACGTACCGGTTGAAGGTGAAGTCGGTGGATGGAGGAGTGACGACGCTGTCGAACCTGTTCACGGTCCTGGCCTACAAGCCGATTGCGGATTCGGAGTTCAATGCCCTGACGCTGTTGCAGCAGAATGCGTTGAAGAACTTCAACGACAAGGTGGGCACGCTGGGGAAGAACGGCGCGCTGCAGGATACGTTGAACAAGATTCTGGCGGACGGGACGGTGGACCAGGCTGGCTTCTCAGGCGGAGACAACGGGATCTGGATTGTATACAAAGGTGGGATCCTGGGCGGCCTGATGTTGAACCCGGGAGGGACGCTGGGCGGCCCGGCGCAGGAGCAGGCGCAGTTGACGGCGCAAAGCGGGTTTGGCATGAAGGCGCCGGTGTCGATGGCCAGCGCGGGCAATGTCGAAGTAGGCAACAAGAAGGTATTGCTGTTGTCCCCGTACTGGGCGAGCCTTTCGGGCGTTGACCCGAACGCGAGCATGAAGACATTGTTCGAGGGGTCAACGTGTCCGAAGTACGACGTGACCTGGCTGAAGGACGCCGCGGTGACGGTGGATGCATTCAAGATGCTGAAGAACTATGGCGTCTACATTCACTACGGACATGGGGGCACTTACTACAGCGGGATCCTGAACACGTGGCAGGACGAATTCGGCTGGAGCTTCTGGGGCGCGCAGGTGGTGATCCTGACTGGTCAGACGGCCACGACGGCGAACAAGGCAACGTATCAGACCGATTTAAAGAAGGGGCGACTCGCGATCCTGACCGGAGACAGTGCGAATTACGCGATTCTGCCGTCGTTCATCAGCTACTACAACAGCGGGATGCCGTCGAGCCTGGTGTTCATCAACGCGTGCCGTTCGTTCTACAACAGCACGATGGCGAATGCATTCACGGGGGCGGGGGCGAAGACGTACCTGGCGTATAGCGAGTATGTGAATGTGGACTTTGCAGCCGAAAGAACCAAAGACTTCTTCAACAAGTGGGTGCTGGATTCGACGAACCTGGTGACCACGGGTGAGTCGTTCACGGCCGGGTTGAAGGACGGCAACACTCCGCCGGCGGAGTGGAAGATGACGGGCGCGACCAACCTGGAAGCGGGGTTGGGGAATGAGCTGCAGAACGGTGATTTCGAGTCCGGCAACCTGGGCGCCTGGACGGCGGAGGGCGACGGGCGCGTCGTCACCCAACTGGGCGGCTATTTCTATCCCCAGGATGGCGTCCAGATGGGGATCATTTCGACTGGCCTGGGTTACACGACGTCGTCGGGCCAGATCAGCCAGAAGGTTTGCATGCCGAAGGAGGCGAAGACGCTGACGTTCAGTTGGAACTTCACCTCGGAGGAGTTCAAGGAGTGGTGCGGAACACAGTATCAGGACTTCTTCCGAGTGTCGGTGACAACAGAATCGGGAACGACGAACCTGATGTACGTGAACGTGGACTCCATCTGCGCGGCGACTTACAAGGTGCCGTTCAGCTTTGACCGGGGTGATGCGTACAGCAATGGCTGGAAGACGGCGTCATTGAACGTGGCGGCCATTGCGACAGCCAACGAAGGCAAGCCGGTGACGCTGACCTTCGCGGCGGGTGACGTGGGTGACAGCATCTACGACACGGCGATCCTGCTGGACAAGATCGTGATCAACAAATAGCCCTGTGCCTGGAGGGGGCACCGCGGACCGTCACGGCGCCCTCTTCTGAAGGAACTTGTGAACTGGTTTCTGCTTCTACTCGGGTGCGTGTGGTTGACCGCCGGCGCGGCGCGAGCGGCGGATGGAGTGCGTGTTCTGGTGCACGAGAAGGGCCAGACGCGGACATTGACCGGTGCGGCGGCGGACGCGGTGCAGCATGAATGCGAACGATTGCTGGCAGGAGCAAAGAACCGCATGTTGTTGTTGGTGACTCCGGACAGGATCCAGGCAGTGGAGCGGAAGGCGGCCGCGGTGGAGGTGATTTATCCGGAACCGGCGCTGTTGGAGCTGGAAGGCCGGCAGGTGCGGGTTATGGCGCTGCTGGTCCCACTGGGTGGATCGCTGCCGGAGAACCTGATGGTGTACCGACTGGAGGGCGGCCGGGCGTATAGCGCGACTGATCATGTCCTGTGTGAGCACGGCACTGAGGCCTTGAAGCAGGTTCTCAAAGCAAACAATTTCAAACTGAAGTGATTTGGAGGAATGGATGTCGGCATATAGAAACTTGATGGCCAAGGCGGCCGCGGGCGCGTTGCTGCTGTTGTTAATGGCAGTGCCTTCGCAGGCCGCTGTGATTCTGGTGAGTATTGATACAACGCCGCTGATGACGGGGGTGACCGGTCCGTATTCGATTGAGTTCCAGCTGGTGGACGGGGACGGCATCGCCAACAACACGGTGACGATTGATTCGTTCACCTTTGGAGGAGGGTCGGCGAGCGGGGCGGCAACAGTGCTGGGCGGCGTGACGGGCGACCTGTCCAGCAGTGTGGTGATGAACGATACGTCGTTCTTCAACACGTTCTACCAGCCGTTTGTGCCGGGCAATCTGCTTGCCTTTCAGGTGACAGTGACCGGCAACTACGTGGCGCCGACACCGGACGGCTTCTCATTCGCGATTCTGAACGGCTCACTCCTGGAGGTGTCGACTACCGGCATGGCGAACGAACTGGTTTTCGTCGACCTGAAGACTCCTCCAGTGATCAGTCAGTATCAGGGGATCGCCGTTGGCGATGACCCGGTGCTGGGCGCGGCGACGGCTGACTTTCAGGGTGTTCCCGAGCCGTCGACAGGGCTCATCTGCCTGGTGGGACTCGGGCTTCTGGCCCTGCGGGCGCGCAAGAGGTAAGACCCTGGAAAGGGTGGCCGGGGGGAGGGTATCGGGCCTCCGGCCACCTCTGATTTGCGTGAGCTCAGGCAAACGCGGCATCGGCGCCGGCGATAACGATGGAGCCGGGCAGCACAAGGATCGGCCTGCGCTCCACGACCTTGTCTTCCTCGAGAATCTCCTCCGGCTTGGGCGAGTTGTAAGTCATGGACGAGACGCGATTTTCCAGGATGGCATCCTTGAAGTCCTGCATGCCCTCGCCCACCGCCACGATGCGCAGTCGGTCGTAGCGAAGATGGCGGCGAATCGCGGCGTTCACCTCCTCCAGCGTCAACTGGGACAGGCCGGCCCGCACATAATCGGGATACGCCGGGATGCCGTAATAGGCGCTGTCCACCGCATACCCAAGCTCCTCTGATTTCGTCTTCAGCAGCAGGTTGACGTATTTCGAAAGGAAACTGCGGGCGCGCTGGAACTCGTCCTGCGACAGCCCTCCGGTGACGAAGCTTTCGAGCTCGTGGAGGGCCAGCCGGAGAGCGAACAACGACTGTTCCCGATCCACCGGGCGGATCCAAAGCTGGAAGATGTCGTTGGCGCGCGCATGGTTCGGACTGGGCTGGAGGGTGTACATCCCTCCAGGGAAGTATTCGATATAGGCGTAGTCGCCATAGTTCAGGCCGCGATACTGGCGCATGCGCGTGAAGAGGCGGCCGCTGCTCATGCGGTGCTGGCCTAACGCGGAGGTCGCCAGCAGCAGGGCCGGGTAATCGGGATGGCCGCGGCGCACTTCGATGGGGAACCCCAGCGAGATCGCAACGCCGCGGGCCGGCTTCTCCAGCAAATAGAGTTCGGTCTCAGCGACTGGCGGCGCAGGCGGAATCTCGACGCCGGCACGGGCCCGGAGAGGAAGCGCCGAGAAGTCCTTGCGGAGGCGCTGCTCGAAGCCATCCGGGTAGCCGCCGCCGATGGCGATGATGAGGTTCGAGGACGCAAATTCAGCCAGGTAGAAGGCCTTCAACTGATCCAGGGCCAGGGCCTGCAAGGAGGAGACGGTTCCGGCGTCGTGGCGTTCATAAGGATGGCCCTGGTAGATACGCTGGTAGAGGATCTCCTTGGCGAGTTCCTCATCGTTCTGGCCGCGGAGCTCCACTTCCAGCATGTTGACGGCATCGTCAGTCAGGCGGGCAAAGTCGTCGGCGCGCCAGCCAGGATCGAGCAACATGCCACGGAAGATCTCATAGAACTCTTCCAGATGATCGGCGTGGACCTCGGCGGTGAAGGTAATGAGTTCCTTATCCACCTGGCAGCCGACGGAGAGGCCCATGGGGAAGAAGGCGTCGAGAATCTGCTTGTAGGTGAGGGTGCGGCTGCCGCCCCCGGCCAGCATCATGGCGGTCATCCAGGCAACGCCGCCCTGGTTCGGTGGATCCTGCGACGCTCCGGTCTGGAAGACCACGCGGAGGCTGATGAGCGGCGTGGTGTCGGGGAGAGTGATGAACTTCACTTCGCGTCTCCATTGGCGAGCGTAACGATGGTGCGGCCGTTGGGCTGAAAGAAACGGGCGGCGACGGTTTGCAGGAGCTGCGGCGTGACCTGCTCGTAGAGGTAAAATAGACGGTTGATGGTCTCCGGCGTGCGGCGCAGCGAGACGTAATGCGCGAGCGTCGAAGCAATGGCTTCGCTGTTGTCGAGGCTGAGAGCGAAACGGTAGCGCAGATGGCTTTTTACGTTCGCCAGCAGAGAGTCGTCGACGGGCGTTTCCGCAAAGCCGCGCAAGGTAGCGAGGATGGACTCGCGGACGTCCGGCACCATCGGGTCCTCCTTGACGCGAGCCATGACGGTGAAGAGGTAGGGATCGACGTGATCGGCGTTGCTGGCCCAGAGGAGGTCCACGCTCTGGTCCTCGATGACAAGCTTTTCGTAGAGCGGCGAGCTTTCCGAGAAGCCAAGGAAGCTGATGATGTCGAGGGCGGCCCCATCAGTAATTTCGTCGCTATACGCAGGTGAGTGGTGGGCGACGAGCAGATAGGGCAGCGTGTGCGTGGGCCAGGGGATGTGCGCCTCGCGCGGCGAGGATTGAGCGGGCTCGACAGCAGGCGCACAGATGTAACTGCCGCGCTGCCATGCGCCCCAGTGCCGCTCCACCTGGGCGCGGACTTCGGCGGGGTCGACATCGCCGGCCACGATGAGAGTGGTGTACTCGGGGCGGTAGAAGCGGTCGAAGAAAGTACGGCTGTAGTCGTACATCTGCGGCATGCGCTCGATGTCGCGCAGGAAGCCCATGGTGGTGTGTTTGTAGGTATGCGCGTCAAAAGCCGTGTCGCGCAGGACCTCCATGAGCTTGTTGATGGGCTCGGTGCTGTCCTTGTTGTACTCGCCGAGGACGGCCAGGGCTTCGGTTTGAAATCCTTCTAGTGGATAGTCGAGGTGCTGGAAACGATCGGCCTCCATGGCCAGCAGGGTTTCGAAGTCCTCTTTCGTGAGGGTCGTGTGGTAGACCGTGCGGTCGTCATCGGTATAAGCGTTGGACGAGGCTCCGGTCTCCTGGAGCACGGCCTCATACCGCTCTGGCGGGAAGGCGGGCGTCCCGCGGAACATCATGTGTTCGAAGAAGTGGGCAAAACCGCTGCGGCCCTCCTCCACTTCATTGCGCGAGCCGGCCTGCACCACGATATAGAGGCTGACTACCTGGGGGTAGGGCGCGGGGACGGTAATGAGTCTCAGACCGTTGGGGTAGTCGTGTTGGTCGTAGTCGTAGGCGAAGATCTTTGCGTCAGCCATCGGCTTCCTCTTGCAGTTTCGAACCGGACTCCGAGGTCCAGCAGTAATTCGTCGGTCCAGGGGGCGCCAATCAGTTGGACGCCCGCGGGCATTCCTTCAGGCGTGCTGAGCATGGGGACGACCAGGGCCGGCATGCCCAACAGGTTCCAGGGCGAGACAGGCCGGATGGCTTCCATCAGGTCCATGGGGCACTGGCGATGGGGATAGGCCGTCACGCCAAAGGCGGGGGCGACCAGGACGGCGTCGGAGCCCAGGAACTCCAGCAGGCGGGCGCGCATGCGATCGCGCTCCAGCAGGATGCCCGCCAGGCGCGATGCATCTACAGTTTCGCGAGCGTAGCGGGTGAGTTCCAGGCCAGTCCACGAGCAATCCTCTTCCCTGCCCCGCACCATGTGGCGAATACCCGCGGTGAGGTAGTCGACGAAAAGGAGGCGCCACAATTCATGGGCCTTCTCGATCAGGGCGAAAGGGAACTCCTCGACACAGTGGCCAAGGCCGCTGAGGAGCGTGACGGCCTGTTCGGCCGCCTGGGCGCAGGCGGGCTCAGTACGGTAGCCGGTGATGACGAAGATGCGGGCGTGGCGCGACGGCTGGGGCGGCGGGAGCACCGGCGCGGAGAAGGGGTCGCGGGGGTCGTAGCCAGCCAGCACTTGAAACAGCAGGCGAACGTCCGCGGCCGTGCGCGCCATGGGTCCGGCCACGCCCATGAAGCCGGTGGGATGCGCGATTTCGGGCCAATGCCCTCCGGCGCCGACGCGTCCGGGCGTGGGTTTGAGTCCGCAGATGCCGCAAAAGTGCGCAGGTTCCCGAATGGAGCCGCCGCCGTCGCTGCCCACCCCGCCGGCTGACATGCCGGAAGCGATGGCCGCCGCTTCCCCACCACTGCTGCCGCCGCTGGTGCGGGTCTCGTCCCACGGGTGATTGGTGCGGCCGATGAGGCGGTTGTCCGTCTCGTAGTAGTAAAGAAATTCGGGCGTCGACGTCTTGCCTATGAGGATGGCGCCCGCGTCGAGCAGGCGTTCGACGGCGGTGGAGTGCCGAGAGGCGACGGCCTCGCTGCGCAACAGGCTGCCGCAGTTCGTCACGCGTCCGGCGATATCGAAGGAGTCCTTCACCGTGACAGGAACGCCCGCCAGAGGGCCTGACAGAGGGCCCCGGGCCTGAGCGCGTGCCTGCTCCGCATAGACTTCTATGAAAGCGTTGATGCCCGGGTTTCTGGCCTCAATCGTATGGAGATGGATGTCGGTGAGTTCGAGGGGAGAGATGGAACCTTGCGCCACGGCGCCCGCCATCTCTGTGAGTCCCAGCAAATCGAACATTCCAACAGGGTAGCAACTGTATGGCCGCTGCTACACTGGGCATAGTGGAAGCCCTTTCTTTTCTGAAGGCCCGGAGTGAGGTGCTGGCACGCGTGCGGGCCGCGCGTGTCACTCCACATATGGAATTCCTGCCGCTGGAGCAGGCCACCGGCCGCGTGCTGGCTGAACCTGCTTTCGCGGATCGAGACTACCCTCCGGAACCACGCTCGATGCGGGATGGGTTCGCGGTGCGCGCGGCCGACCTGCCAGGCACCTTCACCATCGTCGGAGAGGTCCGGGCCGGACAGTCCTCGGATTGCCGGGTGGAGCCGGGCGAAGCCGTCGAGATTATGACCGGCGCGTCGGTGCCTGAGGGCGCCGATACGGTCGTGATGGTCGAGCACACCACGGTGGCAGGCGATCGCGTGGATGTGCCGAAAGCACTGGAGATGGGCGCCAACGTGAATCCACAGGGGCGCGATGCCGTGGCGGGCGCGCTGATCCTGAGGCCCGGCATCCGCCTGGGGTATGCGGAGATCGCGCTGCTGGCATCGATCGGCCAGGCGGAAGTGGCGGTCTACAAGCGGCCGCGCGTGGCGATTCTGGCGACCGGCGACGAACTGGTGGAGGTGGAGACCAAGCCGGAGCCACATCAGATCAGGAATTCGAACACGTGGTCGCTGGCGGCGCAGGTGATTCGGGCCGGAGGCGAGGCGGTGGTCCTGCCCGTGGCTCCGGACGAACTGGAGATCACCAAGGAGCTGATTGCGAACGGCCTGGAGTGCGACGTGCTGCTGCTGTCGGGCGGTGTCTCGGCAGGCAAGTACGATCTTGTCGAGACGGCCCTGCACAGTTTCGGCGCGGAGATGTACTTCGACCGCGTGCTGATCCAGCCGGGACAGCCGTGCGTGTTCGGACAAGCCCAGGGCACGTTCTTCTTTGGATTGCCCGGGAATCCGGCGTCGACCATGGTGTGTTTCGAGATCTTCGCCCGCGCGGCACTGGAACTGATCAGCGGAGTCGTCGAACCGATGCTGGCGATTACCGGCGCGCAACTGAAGTCGCCGTTCCGGCAGAAGACCGGCTTGACGCGGTTCCTGCCGGCGCGGTTGGACGAAGAAGGATTGCTGACGCCGATTGGGTGGTCAGGGTCGGGCGATATCGCGGCGCTGACCCGGGCGAACGCTTACCTGGTCTCGGATCCGGAAAAGGGCGAGTATGCGGCTGGTGATTGGATTGGAGTGATGGCGCGATGAAGAAGAAGCTATCGCATTACGATGAGGCGGGCGTGGCGCGGATGGTGGACGTCAGCGAGAAGTCAGCCACCAAGCGCACGGCTCAGGCACGCGGCTTTGTGCGGATGAAGGCGGCGGTGCTGAAGGCCCTGCCTGACAACCCCAAAGGGAATCCGCTGGAAGTGGCGCGGATCGCCGGGATCATGGCGGCGAAACGAACCCACGAGCTGATTCCGTTGTGCCACCCGTTGGCGCTCTCGCATGTTGATGTGGACGCCAAGGTGAAGAAAGATGGCATCGCGGTGGAAGCCACCGTATCCACGACTTCGCAGACCGGGGTGGAGATGGAGGCGCTGACGGCCGTGAGCGTGGCGGCACTGACGATTTACGACATGACGAAAGCCCTGGACAAGTCGATCACGATTGAGCGCATCGAGCTGGTGGAGAAGTCGGGCGGGAAGTCGGGGCACTACAAGCGGTGATCCGGGCGGCCGTTCTCACCATTTCTGATTCCACCTGTGCCGGGACGCGGGAAGACCTATCCGGACCGGAGTTGGCCGGACTCTGCGAGTCTCAAGGCTGGACGGTGGTCCACAGGCAAGCCTTGCCTGACGAGGCCGTGCAGATTAGTGCAGCCGTGGCGGAGTGGAGCCCCCGATGCGAGCTCATCCTGACCACCGGCGGCACGGGCGTGGCCACCCGGGATGTCACTCCGGAAGCCACTAAGGCAGTGCTGGAGAAGGAGTTGCCCGGATTGGGCGAGATCATGCGAACGGCCGGCCTAAAGTACACGCGGAGGGCCGTTTTGTCGCGCGCTGTAGCTGGAACGAGGGGGCAGTGTCTCATCGTGAACCTGCCGGGATCGCCCAAGGGAGCCCGGCAGTCGATGGATGCTATCTTGGATCTCGTACCCCACATTGTGGAATTGCTGGCGGGCAACACCGCCCATTCCGAAGCGGGTCCAGACGAATCGAAACGCCGGTAGGTCCTGAAGCATCCAACTCTATGATGAGAATCGTCCTTTTGATCGCCACCATCTGTCTGCTGCCCATGCTGCCGGCGCAGACGCAGACGAGGATCATGCCGGGCACACCGGCCCCCAAACCGCCAGACCAGAAGAGGGTTGCTCCGGGGACGCCGGCGCCTAAGGACGAAGGGCAAAAGCCCGACGCCCAGAAGGCAGACGAAGGCGATACCGTATTCCGGACGCAGGTTCAGGTCGTGCTGGTGCCGACGACGGTCACCGACAAGAAGGGCAACACCGTCAACGGGTTGAAACCGCAGGACTTCGTCCTGCTGGACAACGAAAAGGCGCAGCAGATCAGCCGCGACGTCACGTTCCTGCCGTTGTCGATGGTGGTCTGCATCCAGCGCAGCAGCAACGTGGATATGGTGCTGCCGAAGATCAAGCAGATGGGCAACGTCATGCACGACCTGCTGATTGGCCAGGACGGCGAGGCGGCCGTGATCGGCTTCGACCATCGCGTGGAGGTTTTGCAGGATTTCACGAACGATGCCGAGAAGATCAACGCCGCGGTGGAGAAGCTGAAGCCGGGCAGCCGGACCAGCCGGTTGAACGACTCCATCCAGGAAGCAGCCCACATGTTGCGGTCGAAGAAAGACCGCCGCAAGACGATTCTGCTGGTTTCCGAGACGATGGACCGCTCGAGCGAAGCCAAGGTGAAGGAAGTGGCCACCGAGCTCCAGTTGTACAACATCGACGTGTTCACGCTGAACATCAGCCGCATCATCACGCGCTTTGGCGAGAAGCCCGGCGTTCCACGGCCCAACCCTTTCCCTCCGGGCTCGCGCCCGATGCCCGGCATCGTCAGCAACGATCCGACGACGCAGAGCCAGGTGTTCGGCGCCCCCGGCTATGGAGTGGACTTCGTTCCGGTGATCGAAGAGATTTTCACGGCGACCAAGGCCATTTTCATCAAGAATCCAGCCGAGGTCTACACGCAGTTCACTGGTGGGCGGGAGTATTCGTTCATGTCCCAGAAAGATCTGGAGAATGCGATTGCGGCCATCGGCTCAGAGATACGTGCGCAGTACATTTTGTCTTACTCGCCGAATAACAAAATCGAAGGCGGGTTCCACAAGATCCAGGTGACCGTGAACCGGCCCGGCCTGAAGGTGCGGACGCGGCCCGGCTATTGGATGGCCGGCGTTCCGAACTAACTGGGAAGTAAAGACTTAGGAGTCAGCCACCGCCCCCTTGGGGTCGCAGTTCGCAGCCGGATCCGGCGCGGCGATTGCGACAGCCAGGGGGCGGTTCTGTTTGTGCCGGGGCAAAAAACTGGCCGGTCATCGGAGGAGGTGATGGCCGGCCGTTTAATTTGGAGGAGGAGAAACTTGTTCTCTACCCCTTTATTGTCTAGTCCCCCTCATGAACTGACTATCCCCTGAGGGATATAGGACGTGTCTTTATTGTACTAGTACTCACATATCCTTGTGAAATGCCATGGCGCCAAAACTGACGACACTCTCCGGGTCGATGTTCCAGTGCTCGTAGTGCCGGAGCTGACCGACCGCCTGAGGGACGCTGCTGAGGAACGTGTAGAAGGGGGCGCTGCCGCACCACTTCAGGTCATCGTGGTTGGGCTGGACGCGATCCCAGAAGCCCCGAGCGTCGCCGAGCGCCAGTTGTTCGATGCGCTCCTTATCCCGTGCTGCCACGGCCAGCATCTCGCCGGTATGCGCTTCCGCCACAAGCTCGTCACCGTAGCGGCGGCCCATGTGGGCCATGTCGACACCGAGCACCCAGTGCAACCGCTGGGCCTCTCGGGCGTAGAGATCACCGAGAGCCTCGAAGAACTCGGCTACGCCGTCGTCGTCCTCGGGCTTTCCGCCCACGTAGAGACTCTTCCCGAACGGGCCGCACAGGATGGGGAGCACCTTCACGTTGGGGCCATAGATCGACTGCAGGAACACGATCTGGAATTCGATGGAATGCTCGATCGCATGGCAGTAATCTTCCATGCGGACCGCGCGAGGCGCCTTGGCGGCGAGGCGGTTCACCAGATCGAGATCGGTCTGGGCCGTACCGAACGGCGTGACGAACTGCTTACGGGTGAGACCAAACGTCTCAGGCTGGCCATAGTGCGACGTACCCAGGACGATGAAGGTCTTGTCGGCGAGATCAGGCGTGAGGGCCTGATAGGCGGCGCGGTAGGAATCCCAACCACCGTCGGGGCTGACGTGCGGAGCGGCGATGCCGATGAGTCCGCCGGCTGCCGCGGCAGGGCGGGCGCCGCCGCTGTCCATATTCTCGGTCATCCAGGCGGCGAGTTCGGCGGGATCGCCCGGATAGGCGACGTTGGCGTGGGCCGGTTCGCGGATGCCGGACTCGGCGAAAGCCCGCTCCGTCGCGGCGCGCATCTCATCGAATCGTTCGCCCTCGAGGAAGCCCGCCTGATCGAGAGATTCCAGCAGGTGGCGCTGCAGCTCGCCGACGCGGACATCGCCGGTCATTTCGAGCAGGACACGGCACATGGCGTCCTCGGTCTGTTCTCCGTCGAACATGGAGAGGACGGGCACGAGGGGCGGCGGGATGATGAGCGTGACGTCGGAGTAGTGGAACGGGTCACGCATCAGCAGGCCAGGCCGGTCCTCGACGGGGGAAGGCATGAAGTCGAGGTCCATGCGCAGGCGCGGTAGAGGTTTAGACACCACTCCATCATAATGAGATTTCATGAAGCTGCTCCTGGGCAAGACCATACTGATAACCGGTGCGACAGGCGGACTGGGCGAAGCCGTGACAGCCGCATTCGTGGAAGCCGGCGCATTTGTTGCGGCGTCGGCGCGGAAAGTAGACAGTTCCAATCCCGCACAATTGGCGGTGCCCGCTGACCTGACAACGGCGGAAGGCGCGGAGGCCGCGGTACGGACGGTGCTGGAAGCACGTGGTCAATTGGACGGCGTGGTGCACGTGCTGGGCGGGTTTGCGACGGACGGTGAGACGCAGGATACGTCGGAACAGACCTGGGATAAGATGTTTGCGCTGAATACACGGGCGCCGTTCCTCGTGTTCCGGGCCGCGCTGAAACCGATGCGGGCCGCTGGACGCGGGCGGATTATCGCGATTGGCTCGCGCGCCGGAGAGACAGCGCCAGCCGGGCTTTCCGCGTATGCGGCCTCAAAGGCGGCGCTGGACTCCCTGGTGCAGGTCATCGCGGCGGAGAACAAGTTTACCGGCATCACGGCGAATGTCGTGATGCCTTCGACAATCGACACGGCTGCGAACCGGGCGGCCATGCCGGACGCGGATTTCACCAGGTGGGTGAAGCCGGATTCGATTGCCGGACTGCTGGTGTGGCTGGCCTCGGACGCCTCAGCGGACGTGAGTGGCGCTTTGATTCCTGTCTATGGAAAGGCTTAGTCGATGAAGAAACTGACTGCGGTACAACTGCGGGCGGGCTTGGCCAAGCTGCCTGAATGGAAATTGGCGGATGGCAAGCTGCATCGGGAGTATAAGTTCCCGGACTTCACACACGCCTTTGGGTTTATGGCCCTGGCTGCGACCTCCGCTGAGCGCATGGGCCACCATCCTGAGTGGTTTAACGTCTACAACCGCGTGGTGGTGGACCTCTCCACGCACGACGCCGGCGGCATCACGAAGAAAGACCTGGAACTGGCCGGACTGATGGAATCGTTCGCGAAGAAACTGCAATGAAGTTGATACAACTCGCTCCGCTGTGCGCTCTCGTGGCGCAGACGCTACTGGCTCAGGCGCCCGTTTCCTATTCGGCATCGCCGGATGTGGACCGCGTAATCGAAGAAGCCATTAAGGAAGACCGGATTCCCGGCGCCGTCGCCCTGATCGGGCAGCCGGGCAGGATCCTGCACTTCAAGGCCTATGGCAATCGGGCGTTGGTGCCGTCCGTGGAGCCCATGACGCTGGACACGATCTTCGACGCGGCCTCGCTGACCAAGGTGGTCGCCACCACCTCGTCGATCATGAAGCTCTTTGACGAGGGACGCATCCGGCTGAACGACAAGGTGACTGTATATTTGCCGGGCTTTCAGGGCGGCAAGAGTGACATCACGATCCGGCAGTTGCTGACGCACTTCTCTGGCCTGCGGCCAGACCTCACCCTGACACCGGAATGGTCGGGTTACGAAACGGGCATCTCCAAGGCGCTGGTGGACAAGCCGGTGGCCGAGCCCGGTGAGCGCATGATCTACTCCGACATCAATTTCGAGCTGCTCGGCGAGATTGTCCATAAAGTGAGTGGTGTACCGCTGGACGAGTACGCGCGGCGGGAGATCTTCCTACCGTTGGGCATGAAGGAATCGATGTTCAATCCGCCAGCCTCGTGGAAGCCTCGAATCGCCCCCACCGAGATGTGGAAGGGCGCGGTGCTGCGTGGTGTCGTGCACGACCCCACCTGCCGCTTCATGGGGGGCGTGGCGGGCCATGCCGGGCTGTTCACGACCGCCATGGATCTCTCGAGATTTGCCACTTTCATGCTGAATCTGGGCCAGGTGGAAGGCTCGCGAGTCGTTTCGCCACTGACGGTGAGGAAGTTCACTGAGCCGCAGACCCCACCCCTGCAGACGACCATGCGCGGGCTGGGCTGGGATATCGACTCGCCGTTCTCTGGCAATCGAGGGGAATTATTTCCCATCGGAAGTTATGGACATACGGGATTTACCGGTACGTCCATTTGGATGGATCCTTACACTAAGACCTACGTCATCCTACTCACCAACAGCGTCCACCCGCATCTGCGGCCGGCGACCACGGCGTTGCGGGCCAAGGTGGCGACCATTGCGGCGGCGGCGGCAGGCATCGACGTTCAGAATGTCAACCTCACTGGATTCAATGAGTTGCTGCCAGCGCGGGCAGTGGGACGGACCGTTGAAACATTAACAGGTATTGATGTTCTGGTGCAGGAAAGGTTCGCGCGGCTGGCCGGCAAGCGCGTGGGCCTGATCACGAATCACACGGGACTTACCCGCACCGGCGAGCGGAATATCGACGTTATGCTGGCGGGCGGAGTGAAATTGACGGCGCTGTTCTCGCCGGAACATGGGATTTCAGGCAAGGAAGACCAGGAGAACGTCGCAAATGCAAAAGACGACAAAACAGGTCTTCCAGTTTACAGTCTTTACAAAGGGGAAGACCGCACGCCGGGGCAGTCGGTACTCAAGGGTGTAGAGGTACTGGTGTTCGATATTCAGGATATCGGTACGAGATTCTACACATATCCTTCCACAATGAAGAACGCGATGAAGGCGGCTGCCGCCGCAAAAATTCCGATTCTGATACTGGACCGCCCAAACCCCATCACAGGCCTGCATGTCGAGGGTCCGGTCCTGGAGGAAGACAAGCTTTCGTTTGTAGGCTGCGCTACACTTCCGCTGCGGCATGGCATGACCATGGGGGAACTGGCCCGGTTTCTGAACGAGGAAGACGGGATCCATGCCCGGCTGGAAGTAGTAAAGCTGAAAAATTGGAGAAGGGCCGACTGGTTTGATGCCACAACCCTGGGGTGGGTGGATCCTTCACCGAATATGCGCAGCCTCACTGCGGCGCTGCTTTATCCCGGCATCGGGATGCTCGAATACGCCAAGAATTATTCGGTGGGGCGCGGGACGGACGCCCCGTTCGAGCAGGTGGGGGCAGACTGGATCAACGGTCCTCAGTTGGCAGCGTACTTGAACCACCGGATGGTGCCTGGGGTAAGGTTCTATCCGACGCGATTCACACCGGCGGCCTCGAATCTGAAGGGAAAACTTGTGCAGGGCGTCCGGTTTGTGATCCTGGACAGGGAAGGATTCTCTTCGCTGCGGCTGGGGCTGGAACTGGCTGTCGCTTTGCAGAAGCTCTATCCGGGGAAGATCGACGTGAACCTGAACCGCAACCTAATTGGTTCAAACGAAACGATGGAGGCGATCGGACGAGGGGAAGATCCGAGGAATCTGGAACCAAAGCTACAGGAAGAGCTGCAGCCTTTTCTGGAGAAGCGGGCGAAGTATCTGCTGTATCAGTAGAGCCTGCTAGCGCCGGAGGATAACAAAACGGGGCCTGACCGGCGATTCCGCGGTCTGGGCCCCTTTTTGTTTCTCCTCCAAACCAGGTGCGCTAGCACCTAATCGGCCGGCTGGCTGGCAGACTTGGGGGGGCGGCCCCGACGCTTGGGTGTAACCACCACTTTCTCGTCAAGTTTCTTCTTGTTAATTGCCGCCATCCAGGCCGGGGGGCGCCCACGCCGCTTGCCCTGACCCCGGGCCAAGCGTTCGAGGGTCAGAATTGCTTCCTCAATCGCCTCGCGTTCCTGGCGTAAGTCCGCCAACATTTTCATTACGTCCATTGTCATGCTCCCTGCGTTTCTGACCCGGCTGGATTCATGTCTTGCGTCGAGGCAGTTCTGAAATCGGAACAGAACCGACCTCCAGTCCAGGTCTACACGCAGTTGTACCCCATTTTGTGCTAGGAAACAAGATTCTTGTTCTGAAAACAGAACAGAACTTCAAAAGATGGCACGACGGGAGGGTTTCAGTGGCCCTTGGCGAGCTGTCGTTTCCAGTGACGGTAAAAAGGGAAACCGGCAGCAATCAAAACGAGGCCGAGGATGGATTCCCGCGGCGAATTCCGCAGCGTGAAATACAAAAGCAGGACCGCCACCAGTACAAATAGAACCGGTACCACGGGATATCCGAGAGTTCGGTAGGGCCGGTGCAGATCGGGCCGCTTCCGGCGCAGAACAATGACCGCCGCCGTCGCCATGCCGTACAGAATCCAACTGGGAAAGATCACCAGATTCAGCAATTGGTCGTAGCGGCCGCTGAGCAACAGGACGCACGACCAGCCGCTCAGGGCCAGTATCGAGAAGCCCGGCGTGCGATGGGCTTCGTTGACCGCGGCGAAGCGGCGGAAGAAATAGCCGTCGCGGGCCAGGGCGTACGGCACACGGGATCCAGTGAGGATCGAGCCGTTGAGAGCGGCGAAAATCGAGACCATGGCCGCAATCGAGACGGCGTTGGCGCCCCAGTTGCCCAGGACGCGGTGCATCATGGTGGCGGCTACACGGTCTGAATGCCCCACCTCGTTGGCGTTCAGCACATGGAAGTAGGCGAAGTTGGTCGCCAGATAAATGGCAACTACGGCGAACGTGCCATAAATCAGGGCCAGCGGCAGATTTCGTTGAGGATTCTTCACCTCGCTGGAGACCATGCTCACATTGTTCCAGCCGTCGTAAGCCCAGAGCGCGGCGACGAGGGCGGCGAAAAACCCGGCTGTTCCGCCGGTAGCGCCGACGAAGGCCCCGCCCGCATTCGGTCCGGAGCTGCCGAAGATTCCAACACCAATAATGCCGCCAATCAGGCCGACTTTCAGGATGGTGACGCCGATCTGCACGCCGCCGCCCACCTTGACCCCGAACCAATTCAGCACGGCCAGGGCCAGAATCAGCGCAATGGCGAACAGTTGTCCGGTGCGGACTTCCAGAGGGGCGAAGTTTTCGCCGAGTGGCAGGGGGATGACGAACGCCGTGACGCCGAGTTCGGGGCGGAAATTGGCCAGGTAGAGATAGAAGCCGGTGGCCAGAGTGGCAATGGAGCCGCTTTTGGCTACCCACATCTGCGTCCAGCCATAGAGAAAGCCCCAGAACGGCCCGTACGCTTCGCTTAAGTAGTTGTACTCGCCGCCCGCTTCCGGCAGCATCGCGGCGAGTTCGGCATAGGTGAGCGCGCCGGCCAGGGAGAGGATGCCGCCGAAAATCCAAACGGCGAAGAGCATCCAGGGGTCGCCCACCTGCTGGATCATTGTCTTCGGCACGAGGAAAATTCCGCTGCCGATTACGGTACCGACGACGATGGAGGCAGCGCCCCAGAGGCCCAGATCCCTACGCAGTTGTGCCAATCGATTTCTCCCTGAGAATCCAAGATGCGATCAAAGCGGTGCCCGCGGTAACGATGGTGCCGATGAGCACGTACCAGGTCCAGGCAACGGGTGTAGCAAATTTAATATAGAGATTGACCGCAAGGCCAGCGGTCATACCGATCATCGCTGCTCGTTCGCGGACGTTCTTCGTCAAAACGCCCAACAGGAACACACCCAGCAGCGCGCCGTAGAGGATGGATGCGATGCCGAGACCGGCTTCCAGCACACTGCTCACGCTGCGGGCGAGCAAACCGATTACAAACAGGACGCCGCCCCAGGCGACAGTGGCCCATTTGGCGAGGCGCAAATAAGAGGATTCCTGGCGGCCCGGGCGCATGACACGGTAGAAATCCATGATCGTGGTCGACGCCAGGGCGTTGAGGGCCGCGCTGAGGTTGGACATGGCCGCGGCGAGGATGGCGGCGATGACGAGACCGGCGACCCCGACAGGCAGGGAGTTCCAGATGAACTGCGGGTAGATGCGGTCAGCCGGTTTCGGGGGCACTTGGCCGGTATTGCCGTAGTAGACCCAGAGGATCAGGCCGATCACGAGAAAGAGCGTGAATTGGAAGAGAATGACAATCCAACTGGAGAAGAGGGCGAGTCGGCTCTCGCGCTCGTTGCGGGCGGAGAGGAGCCGCTGCACCATCAGTTGTTCCGTACCGTGGCTGGCCGTGGTGAGGAAGCAGCCGCCCAGGAAGCCGGCCCAGAAAGAGTAGGGCTGCTTGAAGAACTCCATGGTCCAGGCGAAATGGAAGTCGAAGATGTGCAGTTTGCCCGCGGTATCGGCCGCCTGCCACACCTCGGGCCAGCCGCCCGGGATCTTCCCGAGGATGACAAAGAGGCTGACGATCGCTCCGCCGACGTAGAGAACCATCTGAACCACATCGGTCCAGATGACGGCGGTCATGCCGCCTTCAAATGTATAAAACAGCGTCAGGCAGACGATCAGGACAATGGAAGCCACCTCTCCGGTGCCCAGGATGATGGAAACCACGATAGAGATGGCGAAGACGCGCACGCCCTCGGCGAGGGCGCGAAGGAGGAGGAAAGTACCCGCGGTCAGCTTGCGGAGGCGGGGACCGAAGCGGCGCTCCATGAGCTCATAGGCGGTAAAGAGTTCGCCTCGAAAGTAGTGGGGCAGGAACAATGTGGAGATAAAGATCCGGGCAAGAAGGTAGCCCAAAACCACCTGGAGGAAGCCGAAATTTCCGTAGTAGGACAGGGCAGGAGTGCCGATGACGGTAAGGGTGCTGGTTTCCGCCGACACGATGGAGAAGCCGATCGCCCACCAGGGAGTATTGCGCCCGCCCAGGAAGTAGTCGCGCAAGCTCTTCTGCGACTCCTTGAAACGGGAGCCAAACCAAGTGATCCCGATGAGATACAAGACGATGACCGCCAGGTCGAAGTACCGCATGATGAGTTACCAGATTCTCACATTGGGCCTGGAAGCGGGATCGGCCGCCAGGGCCGTCCCGCCGGCCGCGGCCTGCCAGGCGAAAGGTGGCCATCCATTGTGCCTGCGCATTTGATAGTGTGGAAAGCCGCGGGCGGGAACAATTTAGGAACCGTCAGCATCTAACCGGCAGTCAGTACTATGATGATGAGTTTAACGGCCTGGTTCTCAGGCTTGCGGCTGAATCAGCCCTTCGGCTATACTCCGCAATTGCGAAGCTGGTGGGCGAGCAGGGTTCCCAGTCGTGGCCCGGAGCCTGCAAGGATTGCATCTGACCCGACCTTTAGGAGGCATGTGGTGCTGTTTTCATGGAAACGTGCAGTTGTGGGAGTCGCTACGGCTTCGCTGCTTGGTCTTACCCTCTGGGGCCAGGCGGCTGCGCCGCAGTGGAAGGATCGAGCCGAATACGACCTAGTCGAATCGATCAAGAAAGAGACCAATGCTCAAACCAAGCTGGGCTTGATTCAGAGCTGGGAGCAGAAATATCCCACTTCTGACTTCAAGGAAGGCCGCTATGAGCTGCTGGTCGGAACCTACCAGGCCCTGGGCAATGCCAAGGGCATGCTGGAGACGTCCAAGGCGTGGCTGGCCGCGAACCCGAAGGCGGTTCAGGCGTTGGTTTGGGTGAACCTGCTGACGATCAGCATGAACGACACCTCCGATCCGGCTCTCGATGCCGGGGAGAAGGCGGCGAAGACGATGTTGGGCCTGATGGACGATACTTTCAGTCCGGCCCGCAAGCCTGCACAGGCGACAGACGATCAGTGGAAGCAGCAGCGGACCGGCACGGAATCCGTTGCTTACCGCACACTCGGCTGGGTTGCCCTGCAGAGGAAGCAGTATGAAGAAGCCGACAAGGAACTTCTGGAAGCGCTGAAGCGGAATCCGGGCGATGCGCAGGCCTCGGCCTGGGCCGGCACGGCGAATCTGCGCACCAAGAAGCTGGAACGGCAGGGTGTAGCGCTCTTCCATTTCTGCCGCGCTGCGGTATACGAAGGCGCGGGTGCCTTTCCCCAACAGACTCGCGATCAACTCCGGAAATCATTCGAGAATAACTACAAGAACTTCCATGGCGACACCAACGGCATGGATGACGTCATCGCGAAGGCGAAGGCCAGCCCGATTCCCCCCGACGGCTTCAAGCTGGAATCGAAGGATGAACTGCTGATCAAGCAGGAAGAAGAGCTGAAGAAGACCAACCCGACACTGGCTCTGTGGATCAGCATCAAGCACAGCCTCTCCGCCGAAAATGGCGCGGCTTACTTCGATTCGACCCTGAAGAATGCGGCGATTCCCGGCGGCGTGGACGTCGGCGGGACGAAGGTGGAGAAGTTCAAGGGCAAGGTTGTCAGCTGCGATGCGCCCAAGAAGGCGAAGAAGATCGTGCTCGGGATCAGTTCCGCCGACATGAGCGAAGTGACGCTCCTGTTTGAGAACCCCCTGGCGGTCTGCCCGGATCCCGGCCTGGAACTCGAGTTCAGTGGAGCTGCCTCGGCGTTCACGCCGGAGCCGTTCAACCTGACGATCGAAGTCGAGCCGAAGGACGTCTCCGGTTTGCCCGCTCCTCCCGCGCCGTCCGCCCGCAAGGCGGCCCCGGCGAAGAAGGCCGCACCGAAGAAGTAGACGCTTCGCTAGCTGGTTTGATGTTGAGAAGGGCGGGCCCCGCGTGGGTTCGCCCTTTTACTTTTTGATCTCAATCACAGCCTCACCTGCGCGGCGGAGGGCGGTCGAGGTTGCCGTGGATTCGGCCCGGAAAGAATCAGGCTGTAAGTCACCCGGTCCCAGAAACCCATTTTTTGGCCGCTCCGCCCGATCGCGTGCATGTAGGAAAAGAAACGTTGCGCGGTTGCAGGCAGCGCCCGCACCGGTTCGATCGCCCCCAGCCCCAAGGAGGCCATGACCAGTACGGCGCCGGCAAGCACCGGAGTAGAATTTCCGAACTGTATTGGCCTGCTCACATCTTCTACGACGCTGAAACAGCGCGCGAAGTCCGAGGGCTGGACTTTAAGATCTGTAAAACCAGCCAAGGGGGACCACGGCAAGGCTGCCCGCGCAATAATCTGTTCCATACCGCGCGCCCCGGTGTCTCATCCCGACAGTTCCAACTGGAGGGTGTTAATGAAGAGATTTCTGGGTACCGGGATTTTCTGCCTGGCCCTGGCCGCACTGCCGGCCAGCGCATTCAGCAGCGGACCGCGGGTGCGCTTTACGGGAGCGCCCGGTGACAATCCGCTCGCCTGCACACAGTGCCACGCGGGCACTTTGAATTCGTTCAGCGGTTCAGTCAGGGTAGTCTACCCCGGCGGTACCTCTTACAAGCCAGGCGCGACCTACAGGCTTCTGGTTCAGGTCCGGGATCCCGAACAGTCCCGCTGGGGCTTTGAACTCACCGCCCGTCTAGCCTCAGAGCCTGTAAACGGACAGGCCGGAGACTTGAACAATGTCGACGGCAACGCCCGCGTCCTGTGCGACGGCAGCGTCGCCGGAACACCGAAACCCTGTTCTCCCGCCACGCCTGTGCAGTTCGCCGAGCATGTCGCGGCAGGCACCCGCCCGGGTACACCCAATGGGGTAGACTTCGAACTCGACTGGACGGCGCCGCCCGCCGGTTCCGGTGCAGTCACGTTCTACGTGGCGGGCAACGCCGCCAACAACAGCGGCACGCCGCAAGGCGACCACATCTACACCAGCAGCCTGAGCATCACGGAAGCCACCGGCAACGGCGGCGGCTTGCAAGTGCCCTCTACCGCCTACGACGTACGCCACATGACCTCCGACCTGACGGGCGGCTGGGGCGAGCGCGTCGATCCCAATCTGAAAGACCCGTGGGCCATCGCCCTGAGCCCGACGTCGCCTTTCTGGATCTCCAATGCGGGCAGCGGCACGGCCACCGTCTACGACACCAATGGCGCCCCGGCGCCGGCGGCGAATCCCCTAATCGTGAAAGTTCCGAATGGCGCGGGCAGGAACGGGCCAGGCCGTCCGACGGGCCAGATCTGGAACGGTACCGCGGGCTTTGAAGTGGGCAGCGGCAAACCGGCGGCGTTCATCTTCTCCACCGAGAACGGCGGCATCGCGGGCTGGAACCGGGATGTGGATCCGGGCAACGCGGTGCTGAAAGTCGACAACTCCGGCGCCGTCTACAAGGGCCTGGCGATGGGCGTCGGCAGCAGTGGACCGATGCTCTACGCTCCGAATTTCAGCTCCGGCAATATCGACGTGTTCGACTACACCTATCAGGCCGTGCCGGCTCCCGGAGGCTTCAAGGATCCCAACCTGCCGGCGGGCTATGCTCCGTTCAACATTCAGCGCTTCGGCAAGCGGCTCTTCGTGGCCTATGCGAAGCAGAACGAGGCGAAGACGCAGGATGTTCCGGGCGACGGCAACGGCATCATCAGTGTGTTCGACCTGGACGGCAACTTCCAGCAGCGGTTGGTGACCGGCGGCGTACTGAACTCACCCTGGGGCATGGCCATCGCGCCAGCGTTCTTCGGGGATTACAGCAACACCCTGCTGGTGGGCAACTTTGGCGACGGGCGCATCAACGCGTTCGATATGACGAGCGGCAAGCCTGTGGGGATGCTTTCCTACCGGGACGGCACTCCTGTGGCCCTGGAGGGCCTCTGGGGCCTCACATTCGGCAACGGACGCAGTGGTGGAGACGCTAACACACTGTATTTCACAGCAGCCGTTTCGGGCGGCCCATCCGGCGCCAAGGGCGACCACGGAGTCTTCGGCTCCATCACGGCTCTGCCTTAGTCTGTGATTGGGGTGGTTAGAGAGATCCACCCTGATCCCTGCGGCCGGCGCACGCGCTTGAGACTCTTTCAGCGCGTACGCCGGCCTTTTTGCGTCGGGTGCAGCCCCGCGGACGGATTTCGAAGACGATTGGCTGGCGCGGACCGAGCCGGCTAGATTCGGCCAACGGCGGGCCGGACGGGCCTCACCTGTTTCGGATTGGGACCGGAGAGAATCAGGCTGTAAGTGATCTTGTCCGAAAGGCTCAGCGTCTGCCCGCTTTTGTTGATGGCGCTCATGTAGGAGATGAAACGCTGGGCGGTGATAGGCAGCGCCCTGACAGGCGAGATCGCGGCCAGGCCAAGCAGGGTGAGAGCCAGCGCGGCCGATGCGACCACCGGAGTGCTTTTTCCGAACTGTTTATTTCTTCTCACAACACGTAAGACGAGCGAATCCATCGAACGGGCACTCCAGCGAACGTAAGGATCTGTAAATTATAGGAACGGCAGGCCTGCACACACGCAGACCTGCCAGTTCGTGGAGACGCCGCACCGCCGGCCGGATTTCAACGGCCGTTCTTCAGATGCGGGCCTGCGTGGGGTTGGGTTGCTTGGGATTGGGTCCCGAGAGCACCAGGCTGTAGGTAACTTTGTCCCACAGGCTGAGATGCTGGCCGCTCTGGTCCAGGGCGGTCATGTAACAGACGAAGCGCTGAGCCGTCGCGGGCAATGCACGCAACGGCGAAAGAGCACCCATGCCGGACAGGACGAGAGCGAGCACAGCGAGCGTCGCCATCGGGGCGCCGGTTCCGAACTGTGTTTGTCTCTTCACACCTAGTAATACGGTGGAAAAGGACGGATGTTAGCGCAAAGCTGACTTCAGATCTGTAAAAAGCCTGCGGGCGGCTTCGGCTTCGCCTGGTTGGGCCGGGCGTTCTTCGCCCTTGGCGACGAACCACGCCTGCCCCGCCCTGTCCACGAGGGCCGCAAATCCACCCTTTTCGCTCAGTAAGCCAGGTGAACCGATGGAGCCGAAACCTTCGCCACGGCGCTCCACCAGCACCACGCAGCCGTCGCGCGAGAAGACGAAATGCGATGGGGTTTGCGGCGTGGGGATAATTTCGATACCCGCGGCCGCCAGCTTTTCCAGTTGAATCAGGATGTCCGGGGTCACGGAAAACCTACATTTTATAGCGCCCGAAGTCCTCGTCGTTGAGCCCTTCCAGCCAGCGCCGGAGTTCCTCATTGGTCACCTTATCGGAGACATTGGCCGTGCTTTTCGAAGTCTTGAGGACCTGCTCCTCTACATAGATGGGGCAGTCCAGCCGCAGTGCGAGGGCCAGGGCGTCGCTGGGACGCGAATCGATGCTGATGATTTCGCCGTCGCGTTCCAGCCAGATGACGGCGTAGAACGTGTCGTCGCGCAGCTCGCTCACAACAACTTTGCGGACTCCTGTTTCGAGCCCCAGCAGCACGTTCTTGATCAGGTCGTGGGTCATGGGACGCGGGGTGCTCACCTTTTCGATCTCCAGGGCGATGGCGTTGGCTTCGTAAATCCCAACCCAGATGGGCAGGATCTGCCCGCCATTGGCATCCTTGAGAATCACGATGGGCATATTGGTGACAGGGTCCATCATCAGCCCGCGAATCTTCATCTCGACTTCCATTGGAGTCCCGCCTTCCTTACACCGCTATAGCACATTCGCCCACCAGAGAGTTCGGACCCGCGCGCGTGACCCGCACCGGCAGGTAGTTGCCGATCATCCGCTCACGCGGAATCACCGTGCCATCCGGACGCGGCGCGGTGGTGAAATTCAGGATCCGGTTCTGCGACGTGCGGCCGATCCACTGCCCGGTGGAGCTGTTGGAACCCTCCACCAGCACCTCCTGCCGCCCGCCCACCAGGTTGGTGTTGCGCCGCATCTGGATGGCGCGCTGGCGTTCCTGCAGGATGGTGAGCCGCCGGCTCTTCTCTTCCTCGGGGATCTGGTCCTCGAGCTTCAGCGCCGGCGTATTGGGCCGCTGCGAATACTTGAAGCTGAAAATGCTGTCGTACTCCACCTCGTCCAGCAGGTGGAGGGTATGCTCGAAATCCTCGTCGGTCTCACCAGGGAAGCCTACGATGATGTCCGTCGAGATGGCGATGTCGCGCTTCGCGTTCTTCATCCACTCGATGCGCTGCATGTACTGATCGCGTGTGTATTGCCGCTGCATGGCCGCCAGCACGCGCGACGAGCCGCTCTGGACGGGCAGGTGCACCTGGTTGCAGAGCGTCTCCGTACGGTCGATGGCGTCGATGATCTCTTTCACGAAATCGCGCGGATGGGACGTCGTGAAGCGCACGCGGCGGATGCCCGGCACGCTGCCCACGGCCTCCAGCAGGCGCGCGAAGTCCCAGCCCGCCGGCGAAGGGTCCCGGTAGCTGTTGACGTTCTGGCCCAATAGCTGGATCTCGGAATAGCCGCTCGAGGCGAGCTTCGCGGTCTCGTCGATCACGCTCTGCGAAGTGCGGCTGCGCTCAGGTCCGCGAGTGAAGGGGACGACGCAGTAGGCGCAGCTCTTGTCGCAGCCTTCGATGATCGTGATGTAGGCGCGGTGCGGGTTGTCGCGGCGGGTGAGGGGTGTTTCGAACGTGTCTTCAGTGTCCAGGCTCAGGCCGGTCACCTTGCGCTCGCCCGCTTCGATCCGCACCAGGAGTTCACCCAGCTTTGTATAGCTGGCTGAACCGACCACCAGGCTGACATGCGGAGCGCGCTCGAAGATCTTCTCGCCCTCCTGCTGGGCGACACAGCCGAGGACACCAAAAACCTTGCCCTTGACCCGCTTGCCTTCCTGCAGGCGGTGGAAGACCTTCTGCTCGGCTTTGTCACGGATACTGCAGGTGTTATACAGCACGAGGTCAGCCGCATCGGCGGTGTCGACCTGAGCGTAGCCACGCTGCTCCAGTGTGCCGATGACTTTCTCGGAGTCATGGACATTCATCTGGCAGCCGAAGGTTTCGAGGTAAAAGCTTTTCATAGCCCCTATCCAACAATTGTAGCGTTTTCTGTCAGATTCCCCCATGTCTCATAATTCCTGTGGACACACCACAGGAATTATGGCATATATGTGGTCATCCCAAAGGAGACAGCACGATGTCGGAACCGGAACGTCTGGAACTGTTACAGGGGACCCTCGACCTGATGGTCCTGCAGACCCTGCTCGCCCTCGGGCGGCTGCACGGCTACGGCATCGCACGCCGCATCGAACAGGTGAGCGGCGACTCTATCCTATTGAATCAAGGGACGATCTACGCATCGCTGGTGCGCCTCGAGCAGCGCGGCTGGATCAGTTCGGAGTGGGGTGAATCCGACAACAAACGCAAGGCCAAGTTCTATTCCATCAGCGAGGACGGGCGCAACCAACTCGCCAGCGAAACCCACAACTGGCAGCGGCTGTCGGATGTGATGGCGAAACTGTTTGCCCTGAAGGGGGGTGGACCGGCATGAGGAAGTTGCTGTTGGCGAAGTTGCTGGCGCTGTGGGGCAAGCGCCGCCTGGACGCGGAGTTCGACGAGGAACTGGCCGCTCACCTCGCAATGTTGACGGACGAGTACCAGGCGAGGGGGCTGAGTGAGCGGGATGCGCGGCGGGCGGCCCGGCTGAAGCTGGGCGGCGTCGACTCATTGAAAGAGGCGAACCAGGACCAGCGGGGCTGGCCGCTGGTGGAGTCGGCGTGGCAGGACATCCAGTATGCCCTGCGGGGCTGGCGGCGGAACCCGGGCTTCGCCGCGGCGGCCATTGGGACGCTGGCGTTGGGGATTGGGGCGAACACCAGTGTCTTCACCTTCCTGAACACGGTCATGCTGGATGGCCAGGCGGAGGTGGACGGCCGGGGGTTTGTCCAGTTTTACCCGCAGAAGCTGGTGGCGCCACCGAACGGACAGTGGGCGCAGGAGGGCGATCGCGGGGTCTCGTATGACGAATTCCTGGCGTATCGGAGCCAGGCGCCGTCACTGGTCCAACTGGCGGGCTGGAGCGAGTGGCACCCGGCCTATGAAGCCAATGACACGACGGCCAATCGGACGCAGGTGAAACTTGTCTCCTACGACGCCATGAGCGTGGTAGGGGTACGGCAGCCGTTGTTGGGGCGGTGGTTCACGCAGGAGGAATGCGCGCCGGCGGGCGACGGCTCCGTGGCGCTGATCGGGGAACGGCGGTGGAGGCAGACGTTTCGTGCCGATGCCGGGGTGCTGGGCCAGAAGGTGCGTCTGGAGGGGCGAACGCTGACCGTCATCGGCGTGCTGCCGGAGTCCTTCGACAATCGCGCCATGGGCGCGGCCGATTTCGTCGCGCCGCTATCGTTCCAACGCCTGTTGGGCTCGGACGCGGGGCTGTTTCACACCACCCGGTGGCTGGAAGTGGTGGGCCGGATGAAGCCGGGTGCGAACCTGCGGCAGCTGCATGAGGAGCTGAATGCAGTGGCGCGGCAATTCGATACGCAGAATCCGCGCGAGTCGATGGATGTGCTGGTGACGGACGGTTCGATGGTACAGCGGCCGTTCCTGCGTCCCAAGCTGATGCTGATCCTGCCCCTCTTGCAGGCGGCGATGGCGCTGGTGCTGCTGATCGCCTGCTCCAACGTGGCCTCGCTGCTGCTGTCGCGGGCGGCAGTGCGGCAGCGGGAAGTGGCGGTGCGGCTGAGCCTGGGGGCGGGCCGCGGGCGGTTGCTGCGGCAACTCTTCACAGAGAGCGTGCTGCTGGCGGCGGGCGCGGGCGCCTTGAGCCTGTGGCTGGCACTGCGAGTGCCGCCGTTGCTGGCGATCATCATTCCCGCTCCGCAGCGTCCGATCCTGGCGCCGGAGTTCCGTTTGGATCTGAGAATCCTGGGCTATACGGCGGCGGCGGCGCTGCTGGCCGGACTGCTGGCGGGAATGGCTCCAGCGTTCGAATCCGTGAAACTGGACATCTACTCGTCGCTGAAGGGCACGGGGTCGGTGTGGTCAGGGCGGCGAAGATTCCGCGGCTGGCTGGTGTCGGTGCAGGTGGCGGCGAGCCTGGTGCTGCTGCTGGGCTCGGGGCTGCTGCTGCGCACGGTGGAATCGGTGCGCGAGATGGGCAGCCAGTTCCGGCCGGATACCCTGATGGTGACGGATCTGTGGTTCCGTTCGGAGTCGTACGATGCGGCCCGGGCGCTGCGGACACAGGACGAGTTGCGGCGGCGGGTGGCCGTGCTGCCGGGGGTCCAGGTGGTCTCGTTTGCCGATGGCCTGCCGATGCGCGGGGCTCACCGGCGCGAAGTCGTGCTGCCGGATGGCTCCCGACGGAGCGGCGCCGCGCGGTTGACCGATGCCGGCTACTTCCCGGCGATGGGCCTGCCTCTGCGCTTGGGCCGCACGTTCTCTCCGGCGGAGTTGGAGTGGACCAGCGCCGAGGTCTGGCCGGCGGTGCTGGCGCAGGAGGCGGCGCAGGCGTTCTTCCCTGGAGTGGATCCGCTGGGTCAGCGGCTGGAAGTGGAGCAGCCGGGCGGACGGATCCGGGCGCAGGTGATCGGCGTGGTGGCCTCCACGGGGCCCATCCCGACCGAGAGCCCGAATGTGGTCTATCTACCCGTAGCGCTGGGGCGCGAACGGACGTTTCTGCTCACCCGATTCAGCGGCGAGGGGGCAGCATTGGAGCGCGCGCTACAGGAGTTGCGGCTGAAGTCCGAGCCGGGCCTGATGCGGGGGACGCAGACGCTGACGCTGGTCTATGAGGAGCTGCTCGCGGCACTGAAGCCGCTGGCCGGCGTGGTGGCGGCAATCAGCGGGCTGGCCGTGGTGCTGGCGATGATCGGAATCTACGGAGTGCTGGCGTTCACGGTAAGCCAGAGGACCCGCGAGTTGGGCATCCGGCTGGCGCTGGGCGCGAAGGCGGGCGAGGTGTCATCGCTGATGATGAAGGCGGGGTTAAAGCCCGTGGTGGTGGGCCTGGTGGCCGGCCTGCCGTTTGCCGCGGGCCTGGTGAAGCTGTTGTCGCGCTTCACTCAACAGATGGGGATGGGGCCCTGGGATGGGCGCCTCTACGGGTGGGTGTTGGTGCTGCTGCTGGGCTCCGCCGCGCTCTCGATGCTGGCGCCTTCGATCCGCGCCGGGCGGGTCGATCCACTGCGGGCCCTACGCGAAGAATAGGCCCCCATAAAGGCGGGCGCGCCTTCAGCCGATAATCAGGACATGAGGACCATTGCGTTCCTACTCGCGTTGCCGGCGGCCCTGTTGGCGCAGCAGAGCCAGTCGACCACCGCGGTCTACGACATCAATGGACATCGCGTCGACTGGTCTCAAAGCCAGGCCGGAGACGGACGCACGGCCCAGACCCAGCGCAACCTGAACGGGCGCAGCGTGCCCATCGAGAAAGTGGAAGAGAAGGTCGTCAAAAATGAGGGCGGAGTGCGGGTGGTGGAGCGCACGGTCAGGCGCTACGATGTGACCGGCAATCCCCTGCCTCCGGAAAAAGTGGTGACCGAGACAGAAACCCGCGCTGACGGCACGGCAGTGGAAAAGTCGACGGTTTACCGCGGCGACCTCAACGGCAATCTCCAGCCGGCGGAACGCACAGTGAGTTCGACCCGCAAATCCGGCAATACGGCCGTGACTGAGACCGAGGTCGAGCGCAATACCATCAATGGCGGCTTTGAACGCGTCGAACGCCGCGTAGCCCAGGAGACGACGGAGAAGACCTCCAGCGAGCGGGACGAGACCGTGTATACGCGGGACGCCAATGGCCGGTTCTCCGAGGCGGGCCGCAAGGTGGTGCGGTCAAAGACGGAGGGCGGCGTCCAGCAGGAGCAGGTGGACGAGTATGAATCCGCCACATCGGGCAGCCTGAAACTGGCGCGGCAGACCGTGGCCCGAGTCTCCAAGCAGGCGGATGGCACGGAGAAGCGCGAAGTGGACGTCTTCGGACCGGCGGCACCGGGCCGCGCGATTCCCGACAGCAGCGCCATGCAGTTGCGCGAGAAACAGGTCTTCACGTCGAAGCAGAGCGGCGACGGCAGCGTGGTGCAGGTCTTCGCTGTGCAGCGCCCTTCCGTGAACAGCACGAAGGAGTTGGGTCCGCTGCAGAAGATCAGTGAGACGGTGTGCCAGGGAAAGTGCCAGTAAACTGCGCTTTGTGGTGATGCCAGCCGGTGCGGTGCTTATGTTCCTCCAGCGCGTTGTAGAGGATGGGGCAGATCCAGGCATTCCGGACGACTGACGACATCCTGCTCCCCAAAGTCGAGCCATGCGCGTCGACGTGAGGAAAGTTGTGGCAGGCATCCGGACGCGCCTCGTAGATCAGGCATAAGTTGCCATCCAGAAACACGCAGGCGTCGTTTTCCTGGCGCAGCATCAGCCGGTGTTCGACCGGATCCTCTTCCACATACTCGTGCAGGTCGGTCTCCACCGGATCGTTCAGGAAGGCCGCGATGCGGGCAATCTCCGGCTCCGTCACATTGACGCGCGTCTGCCGGCAGCAGTTGGCGCAGGCCCGGCAGTCGATGAAATGTTCGATTTCGACGGCAACGTTGTAGAAGACCTGGTCAGGGACATGGTGATGGCGCAGGAAGCGTCGAAACTCGGTGTTCTCGCTCTCTTTCGCGTCAGCCAGACTCCGGATCTGCACCAGGTCGGTGACCAAGTTTCAGGGTACACCTGTCGAAGCAGGGCAGGCGGACAACAATCTGCCCGCCGGATCACCAAGTCAGTTCAGTTTCACCGGTACCCGTCCTTCCCGTGAAGGTGGCGCAGGTGTCTCCATCAATGCGTCCTGGAACTCATCCTCGGAGACCAGCACCGATTTGTCAGGACAAGTATGGTCAAGCGTCCGAAAGTCCAGCGCGATGCGGCGACCGGATCGAGCCACTGCTGACAATGTCAAGAAGGGGCGCTCCTCCATCGCGTCCCAGTCCTTTGAATCGCCGCAGACTTGGGCTCGGGTGACCGCCATAGTCCGTTGTGTGAGGTCCCGGTTCGTTTTCCCGATACTCACCATGACCACGCTCAGCCTATCCTCGACGGAGTCGGCGAAGACAAGCGACTTGCTATCCTCCGACCAGCGCAAAGCATCCGCGCGAAACACATGGGTCAAAGCGGGCGGAAGCCCGGCGTGCGAGAAGGGCTTGCCGTCCGCGACGCGAGGGTACAACACGAAACCCCGACCGGAGTAGAGGTCGGCCTCCATGCCTACCGCCGTGTTCCTTGCCGCATCGCCGGTCAGGTCGTAGAGCAGGTACTCTTCGGAGGGCTCAAGGTCGCTGAACCGCGGCCAGAAGGCTCGATAGGCCAGCCAATGCTGATCCGGAGAGATCGCGGGCGTGGTGGCAAGGACCTTGTCCAGCACGCGCCCATCGGATGAATCGACGATGTAAATCTCGAAGGAGATTTCGGTCACGCGTCCAAACAACAGAGTTTTGCCAGCGATATTCGGGCACACCTGTTCCACCCTGCCGACGCCCGGCAGATGGATCGTGACAACGGATTTGGCCAGTTGCATCGTGACTTGCGTGCCGCTGCTCTCGTCCGGCACCGTCGTGATGCCGGGAGGCGCAATTGCGCCGGCTTCACGGTGCCCGCACAACTCCGGCTGGCTCGCCAGAATCTGCGCGTCTGCCTCGGATGCAAGGCTCAGGGTAAGGAAGGCCGCCGCGGCCGCGAGCGGGAAGGAATTCCACCGGTGCATCACTGGTTTCCGCCTGATTCCGAGACACAGGCTCCGGATTTGCACTAGATCCGCAACGAAACCCCATCCTACGACCTTCAGGATTTGTGCGCAATCATCTCGATGTCGCCGCCCATTCGGCGTACCACATTCCGCCGAATCGCGCGCACCGCGGGGCGGGCAGATTGCTTCTGCGCGAAGCCGGACTAAAGCTCTTCGGGATAGCGAAATGCGCGCCCAAGAACCAGGCGAGGACCAGCCCCACTTTCGGAGGCCACCTTGAATCTGTCTATCTGTGGCCGAGGAACATCAGCCAGCCCAGGCCAAAGACAGTCGCGGCAAACCAGCCGAACGACGTCAGGCCATAACGCAGGCGTTCCTTGTCGGTCTTCTTTGTCACCACGCCCAGCACGGCGCTCGTGAACAAAGCGAAGAGCATGGTGGCTTCGAAGTGGGAGAGGTTGATCTTCGGCATGCTGCTAGTCCTTCCGTCCCACGGCGATTTCGAACGCGTCGACCACGGCCAGAACATTGAAGAGCCCGGCCGCCACCAGGAACTTGGTGCCATAGTCCACCGTATGCCCCGCGATGTCGGGCGCGGAATAACCGAACATCTTCGTCAGGATGTACAGCACGCCGTTGGACAGATCCGCCAGAAAGCCGCCCACATAGATGATGGTCGTGAGCAGGTCGCCTGTCATGGGCTGGAACATGTAGCCGCGCATCGTGAGTCCCAGCAGGAACATGATGACGGAACAGCCGCAGAGGATGGCGCCGCGATAGGTCTTCTTCAGTAGAAAATGGCCGCCGCCCGGCACCAGCCAGGCGACTGCGACAACGGGCAGCCACTTCGTGATCGGCGGCATCGCCGGGTACGGACTCATGACCTTTTCGCTCATAGGGAGTGTCTCTATCAGCCTAACATGACCTCTTTAGTGAACCGGTTGCGTAGCCAGCCAGACCAGCGCTTCCAACACCCTCGCCCGCTGTAAGTCGTTGACGATCAAATATCTGTCGCGTCCGCCCACCGACGGCTGGAACTTCGTCATCCCTTTGTCGTCAACAGCGATGCGGCCGGGCTGGGACAGCGTGAAGTAGCCCGCATCGGGGCGCAGCGCGGCCAGCACGGCCGTCAGATCCCACGTCTCGCGGTCGTAGGGAAACTTCATGTAGTTCTTATACCCGTCCACCACCGGATTCTTCGCCGACCACGCGAAGTCGTTGCTGATGGAGCGCGCCGGGAACTTGATCGTCTGCCCGATCTCGTAGCCGCTCCACACCGTCAGCGTCGGCCAGTCGGCCACCAGTTTCTTCGCGCTGGGCACATCTTCCTTAACGTTGTACTCGGGCCCGTGGTTCGTAAAATCTCCCGCCATCAGCGAAAGCAGCTTCACCTTCTTCGCGGCCAGCTCGCGTCCGCCCGGCGATGCCAGCAGTCGGGCCAGATTCGTGGAGAAGCCCACCTGAATGACGACGACGCTGCCGTCCGGTTGGGCGCTGAGGGTCTTCTTCAGCAGTTCCACCGCGTCCTCAGTCTGGTTGCTGAACGGATAGCGGCCCCCATCGATGGATTTGCGCAGGTAGTTGCCCTCCTCCTTCGTGACGCCGTTCTTCACCATCCCGATGGGGATGCCCGCCCGACCATAGAACGTATTCACGGCACTCACAAAACGCGGAGCCCACGGATTGTCCTTGGTCACGGTGACGGCGACCAGCCTGATCTCGCCGCGCGACTCCAGGCTATGGAGCATCGCCAGCGCCAGTGCGTCGTCGATGTCGTTGCCCATGTCGGTATCGAAGATCACCGGGATGGGCGGAGCCGCGCTCAATGCCATCGCGGCGGCAAGAAACAGAACGGCGAGCTTACGTTTCATGGTCAATACTCCACATTCATCAGACAGAGGCCGGATGCCGGGACGGCGGGTCCCGATTTGGCCGGATAGCCGGGTTGCAGGCGGGCCAGCAGATCGGCCTCGGTCAGGTTGCCCTTGCCCACCTCCAGCAGCGTGCCCATGATCATGCGGACCATGTGCTTCAAAAAGCCGCTACCGCGCACACGATACACCAGTTCCCCGCCCTCGCGCCACACCGCGGAGGCAAAGATCCGCCGCACCTTCGAGCGCCCGAGCTCATCTTTCTCATCGGCGGCGGCAAAGGCCGTGAAGTCGTGCTCCCCCTCCAGCAGCGGCGCCGCGGCCCGGATCGCCTCTTCATTCAGGAGATAGGGATGGTGGAAGACATACAGACGGCGCATGGGCGGACAGATCTCCTCCCGCCAGATCCTGTACTCATAGGTCTTCTCTTTGGCCTGGAAGCGCGGATGAAAATCGGCCGCCGCCTCTTCCACGGAAGTCACGCGAATGGAGCGCGGCAGCAACCGGTTGACCGCTTTGCGCAAGTTGTCGCACGGAATCGGATTTTTCAGGTCGAACGCGGCCACCTGCGCGATCGCATGGACACCGGCGTCAGTCCGGCCGCTGCCGTGAACCTGCACGGGCGCGCTCTCAATACCGGTGAGAATCTGTTCCAACCAGCCCTGTATGGTGGGTAGGCCGGGCTGGACCTGCCAGCCGTGAAACTCCGTGCCATCGTAGGCGACGGTGATGCGGATGCGGCGCATGGCCGGCTCAGGAAGGGCGCGAGCCGGGCTTCACCACCGGCAAACCCTGCTCGCACAGCGGGCATTCGGCCGGATTGTAGGCGGTCACATTCAGCGTCACCAAAGCGGCGCGAGGGACACTGACATCCGCTTTGCCGCCACTGCGGTCGATCACTGAGCCGGCCGCCACCACTTCAGCGCCGGCCGCCTTCAGCAGTTCCACCACTTCCAGGGTGCTGCCGCCGGTGGTGATCACGTCCTCGATGACGACAGCCCTTTCTCCGGGCTGCAGCGAGAACCCTCGACGGAGAGTCATCTTTCGATCTGTATCCCGTTCCGTGAAGATATGCCGGACCCCGAAGGCCCGCGCCACTTCATGGCCGATCATCAGGCCGCCCATCGCTGGAGATACAACAACATCCACGGAAGATGTTCCGGTGAGGGCCTTGATCGCCGCGGCCAGTTCCCGGCCGCAGGTCTCGGCATGGTTGGGGTGCTGCAGCACCAGGGCGCATTGCAAATATTCGGGGGAGTGTAACCCACTGGTCAGCCGGAAGTGTCCTTTCAAGTACGCGCCGGTCTGGCGGAAAATGTCCAGGAGGGATTCAGGAGAGAGTGCCACTTCGCGAATAGTCTAACATTGGAGCCCCCCGGGTGAGTGTGATTCGTCCCACCATCGCTACAGTCTGTCCGGAAGCGGACACATTTCATCTCCGGAGTAGGGCTTCCCGGGGCGTCCCTGCGCTACCATGAAGTTGATTTTGCAGGAACATCCGCCTCGTCAGCAGCGTTCTAGAGTTTTGACCTAAAAACGCAATAAGCCGAGCATCCATACAAAGCAGGAAGTTCTCAAGATGAATTTGATCCGACCGATTCTCGCCGTGTTCCTCTCGGCGCTCATGATTGCACCAGCCAGCCTGGCCCAGGCTCCGCAGGCGCCGGGAACGCCCGCGTCCGCGGGTGTGAAGACCGACTTTTCGACGTTTCCGACGGCCAAGGGTCCGTTTTTCATCCGCGACTACAAGCAGGCCGTTGTCGACCCTATCAACCTGCAGAACTCGAGCCGCCTGGAGTCCCTGATCAAGGGAGGCAAGATTTATCTCGGGCTGGACGATGTGATCGCACTCGCCCTGGAGAACAACCTGGATCTCGAGCTTCAGCGCTATACGCCTCAGTTGGCGCAAGCGGATTTGCTGCGCGCCCAGGCCGGCGGTCTGTTGCGCGGTGTTCCGACAGCGGTCAGCAGCACCTCCGGCTCCGCCCAGTCGCAGGTGACCGGCGGCGCGACCGGCGGCACCACCGCCACGACCGCGAGTTCGAGCACTACCTCCAGCGCCGGCGGCGCCGTGATCACACAGACCGGCACTTCGATTCCGAATCTTGACCCGTCGTTCTATTTCTCCAGCCAGTTCGGCCACCGCTCCTCACCGCAGTCGAACACGGTCACCACCGGTACGACGGCCCTGATCTCGGACTCCCGCTATTGGAGCGCCGGTTACCAGCAGTCGTTTCTGTCCGGCACCACGATGAGCTACGGCTGGAACAACACCTGGTTCAAGTCCAACAACTATCGCAGCGACATCAACCCCGGCTGGAACCCCAATATGACCCTGCAGATCACGCAAAACCTGCTGCAGGGATGGGGCCTGGCGGTGAACAACCGCAACATTCGTGTCGCCAAGAACAACATCCGCCTCTCGGATCTCACCTTCAAACAGCAGGTGATGACCACCGTCGCGGGCGTGGTGAACCTCTATTGGGACCTGGTGAGCTACAGCGAGGACCTCAAGGTGAAGAAGAAGGCCCTTGAAGTCGCCCAGAAGTTCTATGAGGACAACAAGAAACAGGTAGAAATCGGCACCCTGGCGCCCATCGAAATCGTACGCGCCGAGGCCAACGTCGCCCAGGCGCAGCAGGATCTGACGAACTCAGAGACGTCGCTGCTGCAGCAGGAGACCATCGTCAAGAGCGCGCTCAGCCGCACCGGCGTGGCGAGCCCCAGCCTTTCCGAGGCCCGCATTGTCCCCACCGACACGCTGATTCAGCCGACCATCGACCTGGCCATCGACCTAAAGCAACTCGTCGAGACCGCGCTTAGGGAGCGGCCGGATGTGGCCCAGACCCAGATCAACATCGACAACACTAAGATTGGTTTGAACGGCAGCCGCAACGCCCTGCTGCCCTCGCTGCAGGTGCAGGCCACGGCGACGAACAATGGCTTAGCTGGTCCCGCCAACACAGTGCCCGCCCCGGCAGGGCAGGACCCCGTTGTACACAATGTGGATCCCTTCTTCCAGGGTGGTTACAGCACAGCCCTCTCCCAGTTGTTCCGGCGCAACTTTCCTGACTATTCCATCGCCTTCAGCTTGAACGTACCCATCCGGAACCGCACGGCCAAAGCCGACTACGTCCGCGATACCCTCTCGCTACGCCAGCAGGAGATCAACGCCCAACGGCAGATCAACGACATCCGGGTGAACGTCCAGAACGCCCAGATCGCGGTCATCCAGGCCAAGGCCCGGTATGACTCGGCCGTGAAGGCGCGCGTCCTGCAGCAGCAGACGCTGGACGCGGAGAACAAGAAGTACGCCCTGGGCGCCTCGACGGCGTTCCTGGTGGTTCAGACACAACGCGACCTGGCACAGGCACAGGGCACCGAAGTATCCGCACTGGCGGGCTACAGCCGTGCGCGAGTACAATTGGATCTGGCGACTGCTCAGATCCTGAGCAAGTACAAGGTGGAAGTGAGCGAAGCGCGGATCGGCAAGAGCTCGCGGCCCATCACAACTCCGCAGAATTAGACCTCGGCCTACCTCCTCGGGCCTGTCGACGGGGGCCGGTTGCTAGGGAGTCAAGCGATGAGCGACGACTTCTGAGCGGCTGGCCCCCGAATTCATGCAGTCCACCCTCAGCAACAACTCCATCTTCTGTACCTTCCGCCCTGGCAGAATCTTCCGCCCCGCCAGTTCAGACCTCAGCAACGGCAGGTCCGTCAAAAACTCCCCCGCCGCTTGTGTCGCGTTGGCGTTCGTGCCGGCGATCAGCAGAATCGGTCCCTTGTTGGCCAGATTGGGCATCAAGGCCACCACGGCATAGGCGACTCCCGCGGTCTGATTCTGCGCTGTCGGGACGTAGGACGCCTGTTCGCCCTGGCGCGGTGACCGGTTCAGCACTAGTTGCATTCCACGCACAACATCCACGCTGACGTGGAAATTCAGGCGGTCATGGATCAGCTCCACCCACGGATTGGACGGAGCACTGCCCAGCAGGATCATCGGCCGGTCTTCCTTGAAGTCGTCCACCTGCATGTTCCGCGCGGAACGGACAAACGACGTGACGCCCCAGCGATCGAGGAGGATCGCGATCCTCGAGGCGGTGACCGCGCTGGCGACGCTCGTGTAGGGTACCCCGCTCAGCGGAAGCATCGCCGGCGCCTGTGCCTTCAGCTCGTACAGCCAGTCGAGGCTCGAGTATTCGGCGAGCGTCATTTCCCGATGGCTGAACGACTTATGCAGCGTGAAGTTCGCGTCGGTGAGGATAATGCCCGCATCGGCACGGCCGGCGAAACCCGACCAGGGGAGCACATCCGGGCGGACCGACACCGCAACGGCCGATCGAAACTTCCAGTTCTGATAGCCGAGCACGGCGCAAGCCAACACCAGTACTACAAGGGCGAAGCTCAGCCGCATCTTGGAGAGGAAAGCATTGGGCGGCCGGGCAGTCGGGCCTTGGGGGACCTCCGCGGGCCCGGGCACGTCCACCGGTTCCTCTACAACACGCTGAAATTCAGGGACATAGGTGCCGGCGGGCAGGACAATCCGGACTCGGCTGGCAGCGGGGACCCGGCTGTAATAGGCCTGCAGCCGTTTTCGCACGCTGTTCGCCGAGACCCGCACAATCGCATCCTGGCCAGTATCGTAGGATGCATCGCGGCCGAAGATCTCGATTCCGATCGTCCTTTCCTTCAGCCGCTCCAAGCCGCCGCTGAGGGCATTCTCAACCAGGTAAACCAGTAGCGTCCGTCCACGCTCGGAGCCGGCGAATTCCGAGCTCTCCAGAACCTGGCGCAACTCGAAGAGCACCTCGGCGTCGGGCGACGCGGCATTGGAGCTTGCGGAGGACGGCACCGGATCTGGGGTGGCCTTCTGTGCCATGTTACGCCTCAGCAATGCTAACACCTTAACCGTTTTGCAGCAATTTCCAAAGATCGCCTTACCTTTCAACAACGTAGCGTGCCGTTAGCAAACCGGTTAAACGCCAACTGACGGGCCAGTCGGTGCAGAATTGACGGGCGGGCTTCTGGAATGACTGACTTGGCCCGGGTAAATATACAAGTTAGTCCACGTTCATCAAAGGGGTCGGATTTGAAGTCCAGAACGATTGCAGCCCTTCTTGTCATGTTTGTAGCCGCCACCTTGACGCTTGTAGCGCAAGCCGTGAACGGCACCCTGCTGGGCACCGTAACAGACGCGAGCGGAGCGTCCGTTCCCAACGTCAAAGTCACTTTGACCGAAACCAATACCGGCGTCACCAAAACGGCGACGACCAATGACAGCGGCAATTACAACTACCCCGACCTGCCGCCAGGCACCTACAGTGTGACCAGCGAGGTCACAGGCTTCAAGAAGGTAACCCGGACGGGAGTCACCCTCCAGGTGAATACCACGGCCCGCGTCGATCTGGTCCTGCAACCCGGCAACGTCTCCGAAACCATCGAAGTCTCTGCCCAGGCCGCCCTGCTCCAGACGGAAACGGCGACCACGGGCAGCCAGATGTCGGCCGTGCAGACGGAAAACCTGCCCCTGGGCACGAACCGTAACTTCCAGAATCTGTTGAACCTGGTGCCCGGCACCAGCCGCGCGTCGTTCCAGCACTCGCAGTTCTTCAATGCCGCCAGTTCCCTGCAAACGCAGGTCAACGGGCAGATGCGCATGGGCAACAACTACCAGATCGAGGGCATCGACAATAACGAGCGCACGGGCCTGCTGCAGGTCTATATTCCACCAATCGAAGCCATCCAGAACGTCGACGTGGCGACCAGCAACTTTGACGCGGAACTGGGCCGCGCGGCCGGCGCCGTCACGAACGTGATGCTCAAGTCGGGCACGAACGAACTGCACGGCGCGGCCTATTACTTCATGCGCAACAGCGCGCTGAACGCCCGCAATTTCTTCGATACCTCGGTGGGCCACCAGGCTTACAACTACTTCGGCGGCAATGCCGGCGGAGCCATCATCAAGAACAAGCTGTTCTATTTCGGCGACTATCTGAGAATCACCGATCACCAGGCGAACACCAACCGCTTGAACATTCCAGCCGCGGACCTTCGCACGGGCGACCTAAGCCGTTCCACTACGCCGATTTACGACCCGGCCACCGGCAATGCCGACGGCACGGGCCGCGTCCCGTTTACCAACAACGTCATCCCCACCAGCCGCATCAACCCCATCTCCGCCAAGATCCTGGGCTTGGTCCCGGCCCCGACCTCAGCAGGCGACACCAACAACTGGTTCGGCCTGCTGCCCTTCACCAAGGACACCGATTCCCTCGACTGGAAGATGGACTACAACAAGTCGGATAAAGACCGCCTCAGCGGCCGCTTCAGCTTCGCCCGGCCTGTGGTTTTCCAGGCCCCTGCCTTCGGCGCGGCCGGCGGCGCGGCCCAGAGCGCCTTCGCCGGCACCGGCATCCAGCGCACCTATAGCGCCGGACTGAACTACAACCGGGTCTTCTCCACCACCCTGGTCTCCGAATTCCGCGTGGGCGTGGCCCACTACCGGAACGATGCCCAGAACGCCGACTTCGGCACCAAGTCGTCCGAAGCGCTGGGGATTCCCGGCGTCAACATCGACGCCTACTCCAGCGGCCTGGTTGGCATCAATTTGAACAACGGATACAGCAACCCGTTGGTAGGCTACAGCGCCAGCCTCCCCTGGAAGCGCGCCGAAGCCAACATCGACATTGCCAACACCTGGACCAAGACGTTGGGCAACCACACGATCAAATGGGGCGCCGACATCCGCCGCGTTCGTGACGATTTGCTGCAGATGCAGACGTTCAGCCCGCGCGGCGTCTACAACTTCGGCGACGGCCAAACCTCCATCCCAGGCGCCAAGACCAGCTTTATGAACAACATGGCCAGCTTCCTGCTGGACGTGCCCAGTTCCGCCGGCCGCGACCTGGCCACCTACTTCCCGGCCTACCGCGCCTGGCAGTCGTTCTTCTTTCTCCAGGACCGCTGGCTGGTCACCCCCAAGCTGACCGTCAATATCGGCCTCCGCTGGGAACTCTATCCCCCGGCCACGCCGCGGTTTAAGGGCGGCTTCTCGAACTACGACCCGTACAAGAACACCCTCTCGGTCGCCGGTTACGGCAGCGTCCCGATGAATCTGGGCATCACCAACCACAAGGACTACTTCGCGCCCCGCCTCGGCATCGCTTACCGTCTCAACGACAGGACGGTCATCCGCGCCGGCTCCGGCATCAGCTACACGCCCTTCCCGGACAACAGCTACGCCTACAACTACCCGGTGCGCGCCAACAATTCGTTCAACCCGGCCGTGGCTAGCTACGGTCCGGCGATCCTGCCGGACGGCTCCGTCGCCACCTTCCAGAAGGGCTTCCCTGCCCCCATCCAGGTGCCCATCCCGGATAGCGGAATCATCACGAACCCCGACAAGAATCAGGCCTATTTCGTCGTGAATCCGGGCTACAAGAATCCCCACGTCATCAGTTGGAACTTCGCCATCCAGCGCCAGTTGCCGATGCAGCTCGCCCTCGACGTCACCTACGTCGGCAACCACGGCGTGAACACCGGCCTGAACTACAACCTGAACGCCGCCACCGTCGTCGGCCAGGGGAACAACGGCCTGCCGCAGTTTGGACCGTTCGGCCGCACGGCCTCCACCAACCTGCTGTTCGCCGGCTTCTCCTCCATGTACAATGCCCTGCAGGTGAAACTGGACCGCCGTTTCCAGACTGGCCTCACCATGACCACCGCGTACACATACGGTAAGGGCATGGCGTTCCAGGACGGCGACGACGGCGGTGCGGCTTACTACATCAACTTCCGCCGCAACTATGCCCGCACCAACTGGGATCGTACCCACACGTTCGTCCAGAGCTATGTGTACGAACTGCCCATCGGCAAGGGCCACCCTTTCCTGAACTCGGGCTGGGCCTCCCATGGCCTGGGCGGATGGAAGGTCAACGGCGTCCTGACTCTCATGTCTGGTATGCCTGTGAACTTCAGCTACAGCGCCGCGGGCCTGTCGGCTCCGGGCAACAGCCAGTCTCCGAATCAGATCGCGCCCATCGAAGTCCTGCACGGGATCAACGTGGGCAATCCCTGGTTCAGCACCGGCAGTTTCGCGGCTCCGGAAACCGGCGTCTTCGGCAACCTGGGCCGGAACAACTTCAGCGGACCGGGCTTCTTCAACCTGGATTTCTCGCTCTTCAAGATCTTCAGGATCTCTGAACGCATGGGCCTGGAAATTCGCGCCGAATCGTTCGGCATCACGAACACCGCGCAGTTCAACAACCCGAACACCACGCTCGGGAACGCGAACTTCGGCTTCATCACCGGAGCCGGCGGCGGCCGCAACATGCAATTGGGCGCCAAGCTCACGTTCTAGACTGCCGCTGCGGAACAAACCCAACCGGCCCGGATGTTCAACGGCATCCGGGCCGGTGTGCATTTCCGGGTTCCGTTTTGACACCCAGTTCCGAAACGGGACGGAGTGCCCGGCGTAAGTGCTTGAGTTTACGTGGATCGCATTTGGTCCGACGCCTGCTTTAGAAAGGACTGTGAATCCACAGGGCGAACTCAAGAAGCGCGGTTGTCTCCTACTTCCCTGAACTGCTACTCCTCTCCTCCCCCAACCCTGTTCCCCACCTTTCCTCGTTTCCCCACCCAGCCGGCTTCTTGAGTTCAAAGTTTTTTCGGTGCGGGGAGCAACAATCCCTATTCAAGCCGGGCGAATGGGCCGATGAGAAATGCAGTATGGAGCAATCGGTGAAAGATCTCGAAGCGATCATGAAGTTCCAGCAGAGCCTGCTGCGCCTGGTGGTCCATGGGTCAGAAGAAGACGCCAAGAGCAAGGTGGTTGAGCCCGCCCAGGCGCAACAACTGGAAGTCTGGGTGCGCCGGGTCAACTCCCGGCCGAACTAGTTGGAATGGGCGCGCGCCGCACCCGCGCGCCGCTTCTGTCACAGCCAGCGGGCCACCACACATTAGCGCTGGTGCGCGTGTGCGCCCCAACAGTCAGTTCCACCGAGAACCGCTTCCACCTATCCCCCGATAATCTGCCCCGTGCGCACTGAATCGTCTCAGCACCTGACGCCGCGCTCCCTTTCCATACCCGCTCACCTCGCCAAAGTGCTTGCATTTGTGTCCCTTCGCCGGTTTCAGACCCTCGTCTCGTAAACCCAATCGCGCCAGTCTGAATCGGGTACAATTCTACTGATTCGAGTCAGGCGCGCAATTGGCGCCGGGACGCGGAAGGAAGGGGTTCGTTCGTGAGTGAAATCCTCGATCCCGAGAACCGGGAAAAGCGAAAAGGCCGCGGTTTCTCCCGCCGCGGTTTCATGCAGGGCATCGGTGTCACCGGAGCCGTTGCTCCAGCTCTGCTTCCAGAGCAGGCCCAGGCCCAAACGCCTCCAGGCGTCATGGGACCGGGCGCGGTAGCGATCACCCTGAACATTAACGGAAAGCCAATGAAGGCCACGGTGGAGCCGCGCGAAACGCTGCTCGACACACTGCGCAACCAACTCGATATCACGGGCGCCAAGCGCGTCTGCGATCGCGGCACCTGCGGCGCCTGCTCCGTCCTCGTCAACGGCAAAGTCTCCTACGCCTGCTCCATCCTCGCCATCGACGCACAGGGCAAACAGATCACCACCATCGAAGGATTTGCCATGTCGGGCGGCAAGCCCCATGCCGTCGTGCAGGCCTTCGTGAACAACGACGCCCAGCAGTGCGGCTATTGCACACCGGGCTTTGTCGTCGCGTCAAAAGCATTTCTGGATCACACCCCCAACCCGACCTACGAGCAGGTCAAGGATGGTCTCGGCGGCAATCTCTGCCGCTGCGGCACCTACGTCGGTGTCCGCAAGGCCGTCCTCGAAGCAGCCAAGATGATGAAGGGAGGCTCGAATGCCTAATTACAGTTGGCCGCCCATGGCCAGCCGGAAGGTGATCGGGCAGCGCCTCAGCCGCACCGATGGCATCGAGAAGGCCTCCGGCCGCGCGAAATACAACTCCGACCTGAACAAACCGGGCATGCTGCATGCCGTCCTGCTCACCTCTCCGTTCGCCCACGCGAAGGTGAAGTCCATCGACACCAGCGCCGCCGAAAAACACGCCGGAGTCGCCGCCGTTCGCGTCATCGCGCCGGCCGGCACCGAAATCCAATGGGCCGGCTGGGAGATTGCCGTGGTCGCCGCCAGCACGGAACTGGCCGCCCGCGACGCAGTCCAGAAAATCAAGATCGAGTACGACATCATGCCGCACGTCGTAGTCGAGAATGATCTCAAGAAGGTGCGGACCCGCGCCAAGCCGGCGGGCGAACAGCTTGAAGGCGACCCCGACCAGGCGATGAAGGAAGCCGACGTCACGCTGGAAGCCAGCTACGGCATTCCGACACTGACCCACTGCTGCCTGGAGCCCCACGGCCAGGTCATCGGCTGGGGTGCCGACGGCAAAGTCGAATTCAACCCTTCCACCCAATCCGTCACCAGCATCCGCGGCGACCTCGCCCGCCTGCTGAGCATCCCCACCACCGACATCCATGTCCATCAGGACCACGTCGGCGGCGGCTTCGGCTCCAAGTTCCAGCCCGACCGCTGGGGTGTGGAAGCGGCGCAACTCTCCAAGGCCGCCGGCGGCAAGCCCGTCAAGCTGTTCCTGGATCGGCCGACGGAACTGATGATCGCCGGCTGCCGCCCCTCCGGCTTCCTGAACGTGAAGCTCGGCGCCAAGAAGGACGGCACCCTCACCGTGTGGCAGAGCGAAAGCTGGGCCTCCGGCGGTATCGGCGGCGGCGGATCCCCACCCATCCCGTATGTCTTCACGAAGGTGCCCAACCGGCGCCAGAACCACACCGCGGTCAGCCTGAACACGGCACCCATCCGCGCCTGGCGCGCTCCCAACCACCAGCAGGCGTCCTATCTGACGTGCGCTCCGCTGGAAGATCTGGCGGCCAAGCTCAAGATGGACCCGCTGGACATGTTCATCAAGAACGCCAACCTGACGCAGCGGGAAGACACCTACGTCCGCCAGTTGAAGAAGGCCGCGGAACTCTCCGACTGGAAGAAGCTGTGGCATCCGCGCGGCGATGCGGGCAAGGGCCCCATCAAGCGCGGCCTGGGCATCGGCGTGAATACGTGGGGCGGCGCGGGTCACGACTCGACGGCGCGCACCACCATCCATCCCGACGGTACCGTGGAAGTCGAACTCGGTTCGCAGGACCTGGGCACCGGCACCCGCACGATCATCGCGCAGGTGGCGGCCGAGACCCTGGGGCTGCGGGTTCCTGACATCCGCGTCAAGTTGGGCGATACGAACTATCCCCCGTCGGGCACATCGGGCGGATCCACCACCGTGGGCGGCGTCACCTCGTCCACCCGCAAGGCGACCGTCAATGCGCTCGACAAGCTGCTGGCCGAAGTGGCCGGCGGACTCGGCGCACCGGCCGACCAGCTCGAAGCGGTGGACGGCAAGATCCAGGTGAAGGGCAACGCTACCAAGAGCCTGACCTGGAAAGCGGCCTGCCAGAAGCTGGGCGTGAAGACCGTCTCCGAGACGGGTTCCAACGTGCCCCGCGAGGCGGCCAAGGAAGGCCTGAACACGGGCGGCGTGGGCGGCGTGCAGATTGCCGACGTCAGCGTCGATGTGGAAACCGGCGTCGTTAAGATGAACAAGCTGGTGGCCGTCCAGGACATCGGCCTGGTCGTCAATCCGAAGACGGCGGAAAGCCAGGTCTTCGGCGCCTGCATCATGTCCATCTGCGGCGCTCTCATGGAAGAGCGCATCATGGACGAGCTCACCGGCCGCATGCTCAATGCGGATATGGAGTTCTACAAACTGGCCGGCATCAAAGATATCGGCGAGATTGTGGTCCACTTTGAAATCGATGAATTGAACGACAAGCGCGGCGTGATCGGCCTGGGCGAACCCCCGGCCATCGGCGGCATCGCGGCCATCTCGAACGCGGTGGCCAACGCCATCGGCACGCGGGTGCCCACGGTGCCCATGAGCCCGATGAATGTCCTGGACGCGCTGAGCGGGAGGAAGTCCTGATGCAACCCTTCGAGTACGCAAGTCCGAAAACGCTGAAAGAAGCCCTGGCCCTGCTGGGTTCGGGGTGGGACGACGCGGCGGTGCTGGCCGGCGGCACTGACCTGTTGAGCCTGATGAAGGACGGCGTAGTGGCCCCCAAGCGGGTGGTCAACATCAAGGAAATCGCTGAGTTGAAGGGCATCACCAAGACCGCCACCGGCGTGCGCATCGGAGCGGCGGTGACGGTGGACGAACTGCTCTCCAACGCGATTGTCCGCGCCGCCCTCCCCGCGCTCACGCAAGCTGCCCACGGCATCACCAGCCCGCAGATCCGCAACATGGGTACGGTGGGCGGCGACCTGTGCCAGCGGCCCCGCTGCTGGTATTTCCGCGCCGGCTTCGGCCTGCTGCCCAAACACGAAGGGAAGGACCTCGTGATCGAAGGCGACAACCGCTACCACGCCATCTTCGGCGATGGAGCGGCTAAGTTCGTCTCCGCCTCGAGCTTCGGACCCGCGCTGGTAGCCATGGGCGCCAAGGTGAAGCTGGCTTCGGCCGGCGGCACCCGGGAAGTGGATGCGGCGAAGTTCTTCGTCGCGCCCTCGAACAACGACGCCCGCGAAGTGGCCCTCCTGCCCAACGAGATCCTCACGGAGATCATGGTCCCGGTCAAGGCCGGTGAAAAGAGCGCCACCTACGAAGTCCGCCAGAAGGACGCAATGGACTGGCCGCTGGCCGCCGCGTCGGTCACCCTCACCATGAAGGGCTCGACCGTCGCTTCCGCCAGCATCGTGCTCGGCCATGTGGGCCCGACGCCTTACTGGGCGGAGAAAGCCTCCAGTCTGCTGGCCGGCAAAGCGATCACGGAAGAGACGGCCGAGGCCGCGGGCAAAGCCGCGGTGGAGGGCGCCAAACCCCTCAGCCAGAATACGTACAAAGTGCAGCTCGCATCGGTGGCGGTGAAGCGCGCCTTGCTGGCCGCGGCCGGCGTGAAGAGCTGAAAGGAGACCCGGCATGGCAATCGTCAACGGCGAACGCGCAGGCCTGACGCGCATCGGCGATGACCGCTGTGAATGTCTCCGCTGGAAAGGCCTGTATGTCGAGGCCGAGTGGGACCCAACGGTGCCGCACGGCAACGACCGGGCTTTCTGGTGCGAGAAGACGCAGATCTGCATCGGCCCCGACGCAAAAGTGGTCGATGAGTATGAGTGCAACGAAACCCGGACCTGCTACCGGGAGTTGTAGAGACTGAACACGATAGAATCAAGCCCGGGCCCTTCAATGGGACCCGGGCTTTTTTCTTTGACTGAGGAGCAGGCGTGAAACTCGGGTATTGGTTGGCGGCGGGCGGGCTGTGCCTGGCGGGCGCGGCGCTGGTGACAGCGGAGAAGACAGGCGTATTCGCGGTGTTGTCGAGCACCGTCAGGGGCGGCAAGCAGCCCGGGGGTGTCTATCTGATCCCCACCACCCAACTTCTGCAGCCCTGGGGTGATCCGGTTACCATCGCGGGCCGGCCGGTGGATCTGGCCTTCGACCCGGAGAAGCGCGTCCTGGCCGTGCTGAATACAAAGGGAGTCGTCTTCTTCGACCCCACGGCCATGTCGCTGCTGGGCGAGACGAAGTCGAAGTCCACCTCGTATGCCGGACTGGCCTTCCGGCCCGGAACCCGTGAAGTCTGGGCCAGCGAAACGCTGCGCAACGGTCCTGACGGGCTCCTGATCATCACCCTGGATGATCGCGGCGCCCCCACAAAGGAAGAGCGGGTCGAACTGAAGCCCCACCCCCTGCCCATCGGCATCGCCTTCTCGAAGGACGGCGCAACGGCTTACGTCGCCTTCAGCCGCAACAACACGCTGGCCGAGATCGACGCCGCCACGCGCCAGGTGAAGCGCGAGATCCCGGTTGGCATTGCGCCGTTCCATGTCGCGCTGGAGCCCCGCTCAGGCCGCATCTTTGTCGCCAACCGAGGCGGCCGCCGGCCGAAGGAAGGCGACGTACTGGCGCCGTCCAGCGGTTCAAAGATCGCCAGCGATCCCGTGACCGGCTCATCCATCAGCGGGACCCTGACGGTCATCGATCCCGACGGCTCCCAGCCCCGTGAAGTAGCCGTGGGCCTCGCGCCCTCCGGCCTGGCGCTCCGCGGAGACGGCAAGGAACTGGCGGTGGCCAACGGCCACTCCGACAGCGTGACCCTCGTCGACACAGCCACCTTGAAGACGCGCGAAGTGCGCATCCCCAGCTATCCCGACGGTACGCGTGGGAGTATTCCAACCAACGCAGCCTACGCCCCCGACGGACAGACCCTTTACGTTCTCTGCGGCGGCACCAATTCCGTCGCCGTGGTTCGTAAGAACAAGGTGGAAGGAGCCCTGCCCACCGGTTGGTTCCCGTCCGGCATCGCCATCGACGCAGCGGGCAAATTGCGGGTCGTCTCCATCAAAGGCACCGGCAACACCGCCCTGCCCGGTGGCAACTTCAATTCGAGAGCCTATGAAGGCCTGATCCAGTCGATGCCGGCTCCGGATAAAGCCCAGTGGCTGGCCGGACTGCGGGAAGTGAAAGCCGCCAATCAGCCGAAGTTCACCCCAGCCGGAGGCGTGGAGAACCTGCGCTCGCTCGGCATCCAGCACGTGTTCTTCATCATCAAGGAGAACCGCACTTACGACCAGGTCTTCGGCGACATCGCCAAAGCGAACGGCGACCCGAAGCTGGCGATCTATGGCGGGGATGTCACGCCGAACCACCACGCGCTGGCCGAGCGCTATGTCGTGCTCGACAACTTCCTCACTTCGAGTTCCATCAGCTTCGACGGCCACCAGTGGCTGATGATGGCGTTTGTCAGCGACTACACCCAACGCGCCTTCGCCGCCTCGCCGCGCGGTTACGCGTGGGACATGAGCGACGCGCTCACCGTTTCGCCCGCCGGCTTCTTCTTCCAGGGCGCGCCGCCGGACGTGAAGGTACGGATCTTCGGCGAGTTCTGCCTGCCCGGGAAGTTCGATCCCGCCACCCAGCAGGCCGAGGACATCCACGAGCGCGCCGGGATGAGCTGGAGCTACTACTGGGATCTGTACAAAACCGGCAAGTGGCGCGATCAGGTGGGCTGCAGCGCGGCCGGTCTCCCTGCCCTGAAGCCATTGATGAGCCCCAGCTACCCGCAGGACGACACGGTGATCACCGACCAGATCCGAGCCGAAGAGTTCCTGCGTGAACTGGGCGAGCGCGAGAAGTCCGGCGAGATGCCCAATATCAACATCCTGACCATGACCTCCGACCACACCAACGGGACCCGGCCCGGTTCGCCGACCCCAAAGGCCATGGTGGCGGACGATGACCTGGCGCTGGGCCGCATCGTCGAGGGCATCTCCAAGAGCCGGTTCTGGGCGCACAGCCTGATCCTGGTGGTGGAAGACGACGCGCAGGACGGGCTAGACCACGTCGACGGGCACCGAACGGTCGCCCTGGCCATCGGGCCCAACATCCGGCGCGGTGTCGTCGACTCGAACCACTACAACCAGATCTCGATGGTCAAGACCATTCAGGAGCTGTTCCAGATTCCACCCCGCACCGTCTTCCTGCAGAATTCGCGCACGATGACGAGCGTCTTCACGCCCGAATCCAACTTGGAGCCGTACACGGCGATCCCCAACCGGATCCCGCTGGACCAGATGAATCCGCCGCTGAAGGCCCTGAATGGCCGCAAGCTGTGGGCGGCCCAGCAATCGGCGGCCATGAACTGGGAAGATGTGGACGACATTCCCAGCGACGTGCTGAACAAGATCCTGTGGTGGGATGCCAAGGGGTACGACCAGCCTTATCCCGTGCTGAAAACGCAGGCCCGCCGCTAGAAACGGAAAGGCCCGCCAGCCTCGGTGGAGACTGGCGGGCCTTTCAAACTACGGAAGCAAATAGGTTTAACGGGCGGACTGGACCTTGGGGGTGGCCAGGTAGCCGACGATGACGTCCTTCTTCACTTCATTGACGACGATTTCGTACGGCTGGCGCGCCTTGGAGGTGTAGAACTGGACGGGCTCGTTCACGCCCTTGTCCTTCTTCTCCACCCGCTTGTCGTCGGCCGTGATCTCCACCGTGTACTTGTTCTTCTTGTTGTCGGTCTTCTTCAGCTGCAGGAAGATGTCGCCAACCTTCTGCGGGGCCTTCGTCTTCGCCAGGTTGAACTCAAAGTAGTTGCGTTCGCCCAGGGCCTTCAGGGCCGACAGTTCCTTGCCATTGGTGGCGATGAGGCCGCTCTGCACACCCAGGTCGCCGGAAACGGTCTTCAGGCTGGCGATCGTCTTGTCCAACTCGGACTTGGTGTTGCTGAGGTCCGTCTTGACGCCGGTGACATCGGTGGCCACTTCGCCGATCTTGGTGTTCGCCGTGGTCGCGGCCTCTTCCACCTTCGAGATCTGGCCCTTCATCGCGGCTTCACTCGCCTTCTGCTGTTGAGCCAGGCGGGCGGCCAAGTCTTCGGCATGCTTCGTGGCATCCACTTTAGCCTGACCGACGGCCATCGAGGCCTGACGGCGGGCTGCTTCCAGCTCTTCCTTCAGGGTGTCCATGTTCCGCCGCGCCGCCGCTGAACTAACTGAGGAGGTTTCCTTCACGCGGCCCACCTCTTCGAGGATGGAGTCGCGGTTCTTGGCCATCTCCTGCTTCAGTGTGTCAATCTGGAGAAACAGATAGACATTGGCTGCGATCAGCGCGATCACTGCGCCGAACAGGATAGCCATCTTGACACCGGAGCCGCTGGAGGCCGGTGCGGGCAAAACATAGCTGGGCTGACCGCCACCCTGCGGTGCGCCATATTGTGGATCGCTCACTTCGATATCCCTCTCTTTTTGAACAGTCAGGCTGCTAAACCTATGCTAACACCATAGATGTAGTTGGCATGTCAGACGGTTTCATCCGTTTTGGGGCGTGCCCGGAGACATAATCCTGGGACTACTAAAGTCCAGGTACTCCTGCCTGGGAGCCCCCGGATCGAAGCAGTGCCGGCAGCGCGCCTCATACATCCCCGTGGCGCCCACCACGATCAGATCGCTGGAGTCCACCAGCCGTTGGGTATGTTTGGCCGGATTGCCGCACCTTAAGCAAATGGCCAGGGTCTTAGTGATGGACTCAGCCACGCACAGCAGGTCCGGCACCGGCGGAAACGGCCGGCCCATATAGTCTGTATCCAAGCCGGCGATGATCACCTGCTTGCCGGAATCCGCCAACTGCTGAGCCACTCCCACCAGATCCTGCCCCATGAAGTTCGCCTCGTCGATACCGACTACCTGCGTGCGCCAGTCGAGCCGGGTGAGTATCTCCGCCGGCCCCTGTACTACTTCACTGCGCATTCTGACGTCGGCGTGACTCACGATTTCGTCCGCCGAGTAGCGAATATCAATGACAGGCTTGAAGACCTGCACGCGCTTGCGGGCGATCAGCGCCCGCCTCAGCCGCCGGATGAGCTCTTCGCTCTTCCCCGAAAACATCGGACCGCAGACGACCTCGATCCAACCTACATGACCCGAGATAAAGTCCATCGTATGACAGGATAACCCGCGCAGCTATAAAGGTGGCCGCCGTGATAGATTGAACCCTGTGAAACGACTCTTAATCCTGGTACTTTCGGTGGCTGTCATCGCCGTCGCCCTGCTGGCCATCCACCCGCCGCTGCGCTATTGGGCGCTGGTCCTGATCGGCCGTGGGGACGGTTGCACCACCCAGAGGGCCTGGGCCATCCAGGCGGAGAAAGAGGAGCTCACCCGCGTCAAGGACAGCATCCTGGCCCATACGCGCCTGCTTCAGAAGGAGTACAAAGGACTGGAGTTGTACCAGACGCCCTATGGCAACTTCTGGTCGCCCGCCGGCAGCCGCTTCATTCTGCCCTTCAATCTCTCTGAGGAAGCCACCCATATCTATGGGACCGGCGAACAGTTCGTCCACAAGGGAGACATCGTCCTCGATTGCGGAGCCAACGTCGGCACCTTCGCCCGTTTCGCCCTCGATGCCGGAGCCAAACTCGTCGTCGCCATCGAGCCCGCGCCCGACAACCTGGAGTGCCTGCGCCGCAACTTCGCCAAGGAGATCGGCGAGAACCGGCTCGTTATCTACCCCAAGGGCGTATGGGATAAGGACGATACGTTGGAGCTCCTGGTGGACGAAGACAACCAGGCGGCCGATAGCTTCGTCATTCACCGCAAGGGCGCCAAGGCCATAGCCAAGGTTCCGCTCACCACCATCGACAAAATGGTGGACGAACTCAAGCTTGAGCGCGTCGACTTCGTAAAGATGGACATCGAAGGGGCGGAAGTGAAAGCGCTGGCCGGCGGCCGGGCCACCATCGCGAAGTTCCATCCCCGCATGTCGCTCTCCGTCTATCACCAGGACGATCACCCCGTGGAAGTGCCCAAGGGCGTGCTGGCTGCCTGGCCGGGTTACACCACCGAATGCGGGCCCTGCAACGCAGTCGGGAATCGCGTACGGCCCGACATCATGTACTTCCACTGAGCCCGTCTTAGGCTATCTTTCGCATAGGGCATGTCCCAGTTCGCGAAATCGGTCCTGAACTATCTGTTGCAACGGGTATTCGACGGGCGCAGGAGAGTTGTGCCTGGGCGGAGGCCCCGCTCAGCAAGCCGGGCCGGAAGCCCTGTTGCTCTACCTAACTCATTGGAAATAAAAAGGCCGGTGGGGACTCGGAGGAAGATCCCCACCGGCACAAAGCCAGCTTGAATCGGAGGAATGCTGGCCTACTCGTACTAGATGTACGCTCTACTGGAGATAATATCACAATGCTTCCCGGCTGTATCCCTCCGCCACATTGAATGTGTACATTTTGCGTGGTCTTTGTTGCGGATCGAACAAATCTGATTAAGCTCTTGTAATCAAAGGAGTAAGATAAGCATTGCGGCCGCCCAAAAGAGGCGGGAACTAGCCCCATTGGTACTAACTCAAGCGGGTTTTCGGGCCGCAATCTACGCTGCTCCCCTCAGCTCATGTAGAACAGGCTCAGCCTCGGCAGACGGAAGTGCTCGTACACTTTTTTATCGAGGTAAGTCTTCTCCAACCGGATAAGCTGGTCGGCTGTCATTTTCCCGCGGTAGGGCTTCAATTGCAGATCCAGTTCCCGCCGCATCCGGAACAACTCTTCCTCGGATAGACGGGTTCGCGCGATGGCCGACATCTTGTCTTCCAGTGCGGTGAGCCGCTGGTCGAGCTCTTCCAGGTGCTGGAAATGCTCTTCAATCCCAGTCAGCAGCGCGTCCAGCGACTCCGCCATCTGCTCATACCCAGCAGCGGCGCGCAATGCCTCAGCGCATTTCGCCAGGTGCGCTTTGACGGCCTCCAGCGGGAAGGGCGACTCTTCAGCCGCACCCACCGCGCTCGATGGGATGTTGTTGGCCATCGCTTCCGCCTCCTTCATCACCGCCTGCGTGCAATAGGCCAGCGAGTTCACCATCTGCGTCTTCTGCTTGCGCGATCGCCACTTCTCAAAGGAGGCATCGATGCCGCGCAACACGGCCTCCAGCGGGATACCTGAGTTCTTCCAGCTCTCCACCATGGCCCAGTCCAACGGCGACAACAGGAACAGCGCACTCGCCCGGGCGCGCTGGAAGTGCTCCTCCACCTCGGTGAAGTAATTGAAGTAGTTCAGCCGCCAGGAGCCGTCGTCTTTTTGCTCGGTCACTGGCGATTCCGCTCCCAGATCATGCGCAGGCCTTCGAGCGTAAGATCCTCATCGGCGATCTTGACGAACCTCGAGCCCTTTGTGATCAACGACGCCTGCCCGCCGGTCGCAACCGACTTTGTGTCCTTGCCCATCTCCGCGATCATGCGCTCCACAATCCCGTCGATCATGCAGATGGTGCCGTAGTATAGGCCCGACTGCATGCTCACCACGGTGTTGGTCCCGATCAGCTTCTCAGGATCGCGGAAATCGACCATGGGCAGCCGCGCCGTACGCGTAAACAGCCCCTGGATCGACATCCCGATGCCCGGGCAGATGATGCCGCCCAAATACTCTGAGTTCGCACTGACGGCGTCGAAGGTAATGGCGGTGCCGAGGTCGACGACAATGCACGGTCCGCCGTACTTGGCGATGGCGGCCACGGCGTTCACAATCCGGTCGGCGCCCACTTCGCGCGGATTGTCATAGAGTATGTTCAGCCCGGTCTCTGTATGCCCGGTGACAAACATGGGTTCCACCGGGAAGTAGCGGCGGGCCATGCCCGTCAGCGACGATTCCAGCGGCGGAACCACGGTAGCGGCGATGATGCCGCTGATCTTTTCCAGGGGCAATCCTTCCAACGCAAACAGGCTGCGGAGCTTGATGCCCCACTCATCCGGAGTCTGGTCATGGACGGTGCGCAGGCGCCAGCGGGTGATGATCCGCGGACCGTCGAAGATCCCAATCGTAACGTTCGTATTCCCAGCGTCAATAGCGAGCAACATGGCAGTGAAATCGATGAACCCTCAGGCTAGCATTGAAGCACTCCAGGTGTGGCCGCAGGCACGCCGGCGGTTGTGCTCCGTCCATGTGGCGCCTGTGGAGACACGGGCGGCGATCCGCTCCGCGAGGCCTGGTCAATCCGGTGCATATCCATACCCAAAAGCCCTGGAAACCGTCCCGCAATTTCAGTCTCCTTTTAGATAGGATCCAGGCATGGCGGCAGGCCGCTCCTGAGGCGAAGCAACTGATTGATCGCGCCGCAAAGCACTACGCGGAAAAGAAGGAGTTCCTGGTGGAGTATCGCCGGAACCAGCAAACTCTCAGCGCTCTGGCAATTAACGCGGACGGCACCCTGAAAATTAAGGCAGCTAATTTCGGCGATCGCCTTTTCTCTGCGGAGTCCGGCAATTATGCCTTCCCGCTAAATACCAGCCCCTGAGTCCTGATCAGACAGGCCGCAAGCCGCCTGCGGTGATCGTGATCTCCTCGCCGTCGTCCTTGCGCAGCAGCAGGAACCCGTCCGGAGTCAATCCGGCCGTGGTACCAACGACATCGCCGCCCGGCAGCTCCACCTTCACGCGCTTGCCCGACACATACGACGACGCATTGGCGAACAGCCGCAGGATCGCCGTCACGCCGCTGGTCTCCAGGATCTCGACATGAGTCTCCACCGACGCCGCAATCGCCTTCAGCAACACCTGCTTGTTGTGGATCCGGTCCGTCTCGCGCGCCAGCGACGTAGCGATGTTCTTCACATCGTCCGGAAACGCAGACTGACTGACGTTGAGCCCGATACCGGCCAGCACCGCTCCAGCATGCCATTGCGCCAGGATCCCCACCAGCTTGCGCTCGCCCACCATGACGTCATTCGGCCAGCGCAGATCCACGCTCACACCCGCAAACATCTGCAGCGCATCCGCCACCGCCACGCCGCTCGCCATTGTGACCATGGGCAGGTCGCGCATCTCCACCTTGGGCCGCAGGATCATCGTGAAGTACAACCCGCCGTCGTTGGAGTGCCAAGTCCGGCCCAGCCTGCCCTGTCCCGCCGTCTGGATGTCGGCTCCGACTATGGTGCCGGCCGGGCAGCCTTCCGCCGCCAGCTCCGCCGCGCGGTGCATCGTCGAATCGATGCTCTGGTGCCACTCGGTCCGTCTCATGCCAGCGTCAACCGGAAATTGATATCCACTGCCCGTGCTGAGTGCGTGATGGATCCGCTGGATACATAATCCGCCCCAGCTTCCGCATACGCTCGCACGGTCTCCAGCGTGATGCCGCCCGACAGCTCCACCAAGGCCCGACCCGCAATGTGCGCGATCCACTGCCGCGCCTCGTCTGGAGTCAGGTTGTCGAGCAGCAGCCGGGTCGCTCCGCAGCCCAGCGCCTCGTCGAGCTCCTCCATCGTCCGCACTTCGATCTCCACCGGAATCGGCTGGCCCTTCACTGCCTCCAGCGCCGCGCGCACGCCGCCGGCCGCCGTGATGTGGTTGTTCTTGATCAGAATCGCGTCGAACAGACCCATGCGGTGATTCGTCACCCCACCGGCCGCCGCCGCCATCTTCTCCAGGATCCGCAACCCCGGCGTGGTCTTGCGCGTATCCAAAACCCTGCACTTGGTGCCGGCCACGGCCTGCACGAACCGCGAGGCCAGCGTGGCCACACCGCTCAAGCGCTGAACAAAGTTCAGGGCAGTCCGCTCACAGCGCAGCAGCGTACGTGCGTGCCCCTCGACTCGCGCCAGGCACTCACCGGGCTCAACATGGGATCCGCTGGGCTTCAAAATCTCCAGTTTCACCCCGTCGCCGCCCAGCCCGTAAACCACTTCCAGCAGTTCGATGCCCGCCACCACCATGCGCTGGCGGGCAAAGAAAGCGCCCGACGCCTGCTGGTCGCCGGGCACGGTGAGTTCACTGGTGATATCGCCCAGGCCGATGTCTTCTTCCATCGCCCGAGCCACGGCGTTCATCACCTGCGGATGCGTAATGTCGAAGTCCATCAGGCCCCCAGATCCGTCAGGGCCGCCTGGCTCTTGGCCAGTTGCGCCTCGTAGTCGGCCAGCTTCGACCGGATTCCGTCGATCACATGCGCCGGAGCCTTGGCCACGAACGCTTCCGAGCCCAACTGCTTCTGGCTGTTCTGAATCACCTTCTGCAGTTGTTCGATCTCCTTCACCAGGCGTCCGCGCACGGCGTCGACCTGGGCGCCGCTCAACTTCAACACCATCTCGAAGTCGTTGGTGGCGCGCGAAGCGCCGGCAGCCTTCTCCGCCCCGGCCGCGCCCACTTCGAACTTCGTATTCGTCAGCGCCTGTAGCAGCGGCAATTCGGTCGCGCCCAGCATCACGGCCGTCTCGTTGGCCGGATACAGGAACCCGTCCTGCGTCGCCTTCGGATCCAGCTTCTGGTCGGCCCGCAGCCCGCGCGCCGCCACCGTCATCTCCTGCAGCAGCGCGAACGCCGCCGCGCCTTGCGGATCCGCCGTGGAGTCCTGCGCCTGCGGGAACGCCGCCAGGCAGATCGACTCCGGCAGGCTGTCGCACTTCTTCATCAACCGCTGCCACAGCTCCTCAGTCAGGAACGGCATCACCGGATGCAGCAGCCGCAGCGCGAATTCAAACACCGTCAGCAGGTTCCGCAGGTGCGCATGCATGTGCTCGCCCTGCTGGATGCGGAACTTCTTCACTTCCAGGTACCAGTCGCAGAACTCATCCCAGAGGAAGCCCCAGATCAGGTCGGCCACCTCGTGATACCGGAAGTTCTCCTGCGCCGCGTGGATCTTGGCCGCCGTCTCGTTCAGCCGGTGGAAGATCCAGCGGTCCTCCAGCGGCAGCGCGCCTTCGATGCGCTCCGCCGGAGCCACATGGCTCGCCAGGCTCTGGATCTCCAGGCTCTCGACGCCCACCTTCTCCATCTGCAGGAAGATGAACCGGGCCGCGTTCCAGATCTTGTTGCAGAACGCGCGCGAGCTCACCATGCGCTCTTCGCTCAGCACAATGTCGGTGCCCGGAGCCGCCCCGCGCAGCAGCGCGAAGCGCACGGCGTCCGTCCCGTACTGCTCTGTCACCACCAGCGGATCGATCGTGTTGCCCTTCGTCTTCGACATCTTCTGCCGTTCGGCGTCGCGCACCAGGCCGTGGATATACACGGTCTTGAACGGCACATCGCCCATGCACTCGATGCCGAGCATGATCATGCGCGCCACCCAGAAGAACAGGATGTCGAAGCCGGTGATCAGCACGGTCGTCGGGTAATACGCAGCCAGTTCCGGAGTCTTGTCCGGCCAGCCGAGCGTGGAGAACGGCCACAGCCCGCTGGAGAACCACGTATCCAGCACATCGGGGTCCTGGGTGATGTTCGTGGACGCGCACTTCGGGCACGCCGTCACGTCTTCCCGCGACACCGTAACTTCGCCGCACTCGCCGCAATGCCACGCGGGAATGCGGTGGCCCCACCACAACTGGCGCGACACGCACCAGTCGCGGATGTTGTACATCCACTCGTAGTAGGTCTTCGACCAGTTCTCCGGCACGAAGACGATGCGGCCCTCTTCCACGGCCTTGATGGCCGGCTCGGCCAGCGGCTTCATCTTGCAGAACCACTGCTTCGACACCAGCGGCTCCACGATGGTCTTGCAGCGCTGGCAGCGGCCGATGCTGAGTTGGTGCGCGGCCGTCTGCACCAGCAGGCCCTGCGAGTCCAGATCCGCCAGCACGCGCTTGCGCGCCTCAAAGCGGTCGAGCCCCGCATACGCGCCGGCTTCCGCCGTCATCTCGCCGTTGAGCCCGATCACCTTCACATGCGGCAGGTTGTGGCGCTTGCCCGCTTCGAAATCGTTCGGATCGTGCGCCGGCGTGACCTTCACCACACCCGTGCCGAACTTCGGATCCGCCAGTTCGTCGCAGATCACCGGGATCTCCCGGCCCGTCAGCGGCAGGATCACGCTCTTCCCATGCAGGTCGAAGTAGCGTTCGTCTTCCGGATTCACGCACACCGCGGTATCGCCCAGCATCGTCTCCGGACGCGTGGTCGCCACCGTCACAAAGCGGCCCGGCATATCCTTCACCGGATACTGGATGTGCCACAGGTTGCCCTGCGTCTCTTCGTGCACCACTTCCAGGTCCGACAGCGCCGTATGGCACTGGGGACACCAGTTCACCATGTACTCGCCGCGGTAGATCAGGCCCTTCTCATAGAGCCGCACGAACGTCTCGCGCACCGCGCGCGACAGCCCCTCGTCCAGCGTGAAGCGGTTGCGCGACCAGTCGCACGAGTCGCCCATGCGCTTCATCTGGTTGATGATGGTGCCGCCGTACTGCTCTTTCCACTGCCAAACGCGCTTGACGAACTCTTCCCGGCCCAGGTCGTGACGCGTGATGTTTTCAGACGCCTTCAACGCGCGCTCCACCACCATTTGCGTGGCGATGCCGGCGTGGTCCTGACCCGGCAGCCACAGCGTCTGGTCGCCCTTCATGCGGTGCCAGCGGGTGGTGACGTCGATCTCCGTGTGCTCCAGCATGTGACCGATGTGCAGGCTGCCGGTCACGTTCGGCGGTGGAATCACCAGGGAAAACATCTCGCGGCCCTCGTGCCTGGAAGAGGGCGCATGGAAGAATCCACGGTCAATCCACCACTGGGCCCAGTGCGGTTCAAACCGCTGAGGCTCATAGACTTTATCAAGCTGCATGGGAAACTCTTATTTTATCACGCGATGCGTTTCCGGCCCCTGGGAATGGGGCGCTCCCGGTACACACCGCGGCTTGGCCGCGTAATTTCGATGGGAGAAGAGGGGGCTCGTCGCGGAGCAGGCGGCTAGGCGCGACGCACGCCGGCCGCCACCGGTACAAGGACTTCGGCGGAGGCGGGCACCGTGGAGAGAGAACTCAGCTGGATGCACATGGGCGTCTCGCAGCAATGAACATTCTCAGTGTAGTGCGGAAAGAGAATTCCGGCAAGACCCGGCCACGCCTCGCAGATGATCCCAATCGGCCAGTTTCACCTCCTTCCTCCTTTCTTATTATTGAGGCCGCTTCCGGGATCCATTTATCATAAAAATGATAAACTTATTTTTCACTGATGGGCAAAGAGACTCCCGGCCAGGAAGCATCCACACCGCCCCGCCTGCTGTCTTCATGGAAAGAGATCGCGGCCCTTCTCGGCATTAGTGTCCGCACCGCGCAAATCTACGAAAAGACCCGCGGACTCCCGGTCCAGCGCGACGGCAAGCGCGTCGCCGCCCTCGAGTCCGACCTCCTTGAGTGGCGCCGCCGCCGCTTGAGCGAGATTCCCTGGTGGGCCAATGTCTTGATTCTGCAGCGAATCACAGCGGCGCTCAGCCTCACCGTCCTGCTGCTGGCAGGCTTCCTCGCCTGGGACAAGCGTCACGCCTGGGTGAAGCGCCCGCCCGCCTACGCCACCTGGAACGGCAACACCCTCACCGCCTTCGGAGCCGATGGAAGCACAATCTGGCGCCGCGAATTCCCCTTTGCGGTCGCCAATGATCCCGACATTGTAGGCCCCCGGATCCCGTGGCTCGGGGATCTTGATCATGACGGCCAAATTGAAACAATCGGCATATACCCGCACAATCAGCGCGAATCGCTCGGCTGGGATCTCTATTGTCTTTCCTCCGGCGGGGAAACCCGTTGGCAACTTTCCGTGACTAAACCGGTCCAAACCGGGACCAGGGAGTTTTCACCTCCCTACGTCGTCCGCAGTTTCACAACATTCCCTTCGCCCGAACACGACTCCACGCTCTGGACCGCGGCCGTCTTCGTCCACCACACCATGAGCCCCTCCGTCCTGCTGGTCGTCGATGCCACCGGACGCCCGCGGGGTGAATACTGGCAGGTTGGCCATATGAACGTGGTGCGCGCGGCGGATCTCGACAATGACGGCATCTACGAGCTTCTGGTCGGTGGCATCCGGGAGTCCTCCTCACAGGCCGTCCTCCTCGTCTTCGACCCCCGCAATGTCCACGGCACTCCGCCGCCCGACAGGCCCGCCAGCCCGGTCCACCTGCGCGGCTTGCCGCCCGGTACGGAAAAGACGGTGATCTATTTCCCCCGTACCCCGCTCAACCGCCGCAACGAGCCCTTCAACTTCATCGAAACAATGGATCTGGTCGGCAATCTCCTCCAGATCACTGTCCATGAATCGCTCGAGGGCCAGAAGGGCTACCTGCTCTATACGTTGAACCCCCAGTTGCAGGCCGTCGACGTCGCGCCGTCTGCCTCATTCAACTCCGCCGTCATGCGGCTGAACGCCGAGCAGCAGATGGCCCGCGATCTTGGTCCGGAAGGACTCAACGCGCTGAAGAAGCAGATCCGGATTGTCCATCCTTAGATCCTGCACTCCGCCGGTCCCGCGTAATACATTAGACTCATGCGCATTGCCGAGATCCAGCAAGCTCTTCGCGAGGAGGGGCTCGACGCCTGGCTGTTCTTCGATCACCACCATCGCGACCCGCTGGCCTACCGGGTTCTTCAATACGAACCCGCGCAGATGGTCACCCGCCGCTGGTATTACCTGATTCCCGCGCACGGTGAACCCGTTGGACTTGTGCACAAGATTGAATCCAAGGTGCTCGGCGACCTGCCCGGAGCCCGCCGCCAATATGCCGGCTGGATTCAGCAACGCGAAGCCCTGGCCGCCCTGCTGGCCGGCTACAAGACCGTCGCCATGCAGTACTCGCCCAACTGCGCCGTGCCCTACGTGGCCAACGTCGATGGCGGGACTCTGGAACTCGTCCGCTCCACCGGAGTCGAGATCGTCACCTCCGCCAACCTGATCCAGCTCTTTGAAGCCCGTTGCTCCCAGGAACAGTACGAGTCGCACATCGCCGCCGGTGTGAAGGTGGACGCCATCCGCCGCGCCGCCTTCGCCAAGGTCAGCCAGGCGCTGGCCTCCGGCACGACCGTCACCGAGATCGAGATCCAGCAGTTCCTGCTCGAATCGTTCAAAGCGGAGGGCCTGTTCACTGACCACGGCCCCATCGTCGGCGTCAACGCGCATGCGGCCGACCCGCACTACTCGCCCTCACCCGAAAACAGCGTCGCCATCAAACCCGGCGACCTGCTGCTGATCGACCTCTGGGCCAAGTTCGACAAGCCCGGAGCCATCTACTACGACATCACCTGGACCGGCTTCTGCGGAGCCGTGCCCACCGACGCCATGCTGAACGTCTTCGCCGCCGTCACCGGCGCCCGCGACGCGGCCATTCAATGCGTAAAAGAGACGGTGGATGCCGGCAAGACTCTCCGGGGCTACCAGGTGGATGACGCGTGCCGCAACCACCTTGTCGAGAAAGGGTTGGCCGAGCACTTCTTCCACCGCACCGGCCACTCCATCGGCGAAGAGGTGCATGGCAACGGCGCTAACATGGACAACTACGAGACGCACGACGAACGCCTGGTCATCCCTGGCGCGTGTTTTTCAGTGGAGCCCGGCGTCTACCTCAGCGACTTCGGCATCCGCAGCGAGATCAACATGTTCCGGCACGAGACTTCAGCCGAAGTGACCGGAGAGATCCAGCGTGAGCTGCTGCGCCTGATGTAGTCCCGCCCGGGACTACATCGTGAAGGTGCGGGTGAGCGCGAACTGCCAGTAGTTGTTGTTCTGCATGCCCGGCTGCTGCCCCCACTGCTTGCGGTAGCCGCCCTCCAGCGAAGTATTCTTCCAGGAGATCACCAGCATCGTCTGGTAGCGCCAGATCCGCTCGCCATTCGTCCCCCAGAAACCCCATGAGTGCGTGTGCGCCGGTCCATGCCGGAACTGCACCTGCACGTCATCCCGTTTCAACAGTGGATGAATGAACCAGCCTTGCGTGTGCAGCAGCGTACCCCGCTGGATCGTGCTGGTCGGCAGCGTCCATGCATCACTCGTCACCAGGATCGGCAGCTTCATCGGCTTGGCCTGGTACTGCAGGTTGATCGGAATCATCCAGTCATTGACGCCGGTCTTCACACTGGGGAAACGAAGCTTGTAGAAACCAGTTCCGAGGCTGAGAAACTGGTCTCTATGCTTCCAGACCGGCGCCTTGTACGCCAGGCCTGCCATCCAGTCATTCGAGTGAGACGGGGCGTCGTGGGTATTCCAACCATGCAGGTACAGCATGTCGCCCTTCACGATCGCGTTGCTGATTCCAGTCGTCACCTTCGTCTGCCAGGCGGGACCTTCGCCGAAGAGTCCACCCAGGGTGAGCTGAAAGCAATCAGCGAAACCGGATGAGACCGTAGTCACCCATCTGCGCGCCGGACGATTGGACGGCGCGGAATCGTTCGACACAGCCTGCGCAAACAACGGGCTGAAGGCAAGGGGAAGAATGAGGGGCGCGAGTTTCAACTGACCCATAATATCATGTAATCGGATCTTTTTGTCTTTGTTTGAGGCAATCTTCAGGACAAAGAAAAGGGGAGCCGCGCCGGGCTCCCCCACCAACTACATGATTCTGTAAAGGTTCCTACTCAGTCACATGGAACGTGCCGACATACGCGCTGCGCTTGTCGAGGCTCGTCCAACGCGCCTTCAGGTCGCCGGTCGGCGAACCGCTGAACTTGCTCTCCATGGTGTAAGCCGGCATCGCGTGCTCGGTCTTCGACAGCGGATCGTACACCGTCGCCTCATGGCCGCAGGTGGAATCGCTATCCACCAGCGCCCGGGTCCGGATCTCGGCCAGCGTGCCTGCATTCAGCGTCACGCGCTTTTCGTGGATGTTGTTGTTGGCCACTTCGAACGAGATCGGCAGCGCGTCAATCCGTACGATGTCTGCCAGCAGGTCGCCCGTCATCCGCTGCGCGAACTCTTTCAACGCTTGCCGCTGCTCGAGATTCGCCTTCTGGTCGACGATCAGATAAGCCTTCACCGGGTAGGGCTCGCCCGTCCTGTCGCCCAGTGTGGAATTGGCCCGCACCGCCGCGGCCACATTCAGGCCGTCCAGCGACACGCCCTTCCAGGCGCCCTTGTTGATCTGCCAGCCGAAAACCGCCAGGTTTCCGACCAGTTGCACCTCGGAGTTGGCAAAACACGCACCCACGTACACATCGGCCGTGCGTGATTCGACATAATTGCCGGAGACTTCAGTGGCAGGTTCGGCGGCCATGCCCAGCGCCGCCAGCGCCACTGCACAGACACTCGTCTTCCAGAGCTGCGTCATCGTATGTTTCTCCCAGATGAGAAGTGAACTGATCCCAGGATAGCGCCTTGTACCCGGCCCTGGAATCGGACTTCCCCCTCATTAGGATGTACCCCGTCCACCGTGCGATGCAGACTTCCCCTATCAGCTTGAAAACGTAGGATGTTCTTGAGTATTCAACACGCCCCGCGCCAGCAGTGCGATTGCGAAAACAACCTCCGCAGTCAACTCTTCCTCCAAGCCCAATGCCGTCAGGGCCTCCAGCAGGTGAACTGTTCCAGGAAGAGCCGCTGATGCCGCCGAATCCGATCCAGATCGATTCTCAGGAAGAACGGGGCCACTTCGGCATCCGCCAACACGCGTTGGTGCAAAAGGTCGACGGCCGCTTGCACGGCCGCCGCTCCTCCAATTCGATCTAGCAGGGATGCCCCATGGCAATCACCGATCAGGGCAGATCGACTAGATAGCCTGACGCGCTGATCTCGACCGAAGCCGAGGAGTCGTTCCCGGCCCGGAATATCGACACCGAGAAGTGATCGCCCGGAGCCACGTACATCCGCAGCAAGGTATTGCCCACGCTCAACCCGTCCGCATAGAACTTTCCCTTGTACGGAATGTCGAAGAAATGGCCTCCGCTCAGGTTGGTGTTCACATAGCCGTGGAACAGTTGCCCCTGTGGCGCCTTCACGCGCACCGAGACCTGCTCCACGACCAGTCGCTTGCCGGCGGGCACAATGTACTCATTTGAGCCTCCGATGAAATCCGGGTACGACATCTGCACGCTTCCGGTAAACGACCAGGGCTGCCGGGCCCCATTGTCGACGTCCTTCACTGCCAGGGCCGGCGGACCGGCTGCAAACGCCGGCGCCGAAACCAGGCCCATCCACGCGCTCATCAGCGCAATCAACACTGTCTTCTTCATTTGGGTATTCCTCCGAGCTCCTTCGGTAAATTGTTCGAAATCATTGCTTACGAGTCCAGCGGGCCGCCAGCAGCAGCCCCGCCAGGCCTGAAATCGTCAGGCAGGCGGAAGCAGGCTCTGGCGTCTGGGACACCTGCGACGGCGAAACCTGCAACAGAATGTGCGCGAAGCTGTCCAACGTGTGGGCCGATCCCACCAGTTGACCCACTTCGTCCGGACCCACCACGTCCGCTACCCCCGTGTTGAACCACCACACCCCGATCACGTCCACCCGGTTCACTCCGTCGTCGAACCAAAGTTGCCCGCTGGGCTTATTGCCGGAGCCGGGCAGATTCAAGTTGGTTGCCGCCGGATTGACGTCATAGATTCCGGTGTTCGGGACGGTCAACATCGAGATGTGCGGCGCGCCGGCCGTATTGCCGTTGAAGTAGAGATTGACGGCCACGAACGCCAGATCGGGATGCCCTTCTCCGTATGCATCCAGACCGTAGAATCCAGGCGTCAGCACATAGTTCAGGTCCGGCGTCCGCACCTGATTCGACCAGTTGGAGCCGTCCCACACGAATGCTCCGTCCCCGCCTCCGGACGTACTCCAGTAGGCCGGATCCAGGTGCGCCGCACCCGTTGCGTCCGTGCCATACAGGTTCACCCCGGTCAGCGTGGTCGCGCCCGCTGGTAACGAGAGCCAGGCCGCCGCGATCCCCCAAAGGATCCTCTTCATTCGCCTTCCTTTCCTGCTCGCGGTAAACCGCGCGCCGGAATCAAGATTGCCTGATTTTTCCGCGCCGCGGGGAGTCACGGCACGGTTCCGGACGAGTTACGTAACGCAACAAACTCCATACAGAAGCAACGAGTTGCAGCCGGATGAAGTATTATTCTTTTTATGCCTCCCGGCCTCCCCGGCTACCTGGACGAACTGCTGCGGACGCCACGCTTCGCCGGGGCCGAACGCATCAGCCGCTTTCTCCGGTTTGTCGTCGCCAAAACTCTCGCCGGCGAAGCCGCCGAAATCAAAGAGACGCTCATTGCCACCGAGGTGTACGGCCGGAAGCCGGACTATGACCCGCGAGCCGATTCCATCGTCCGGGTCGAGGCCAGCCGCCTCCGCGCCAAATTGAAGGACTACTACGAGCACGAGGGAGCAGCCGACGCCATCCGCATCGACCTCCCCAAGGGGTCGTATGTGCCGGTCTTCCTGGAGGTGGCGCCTCAGACCCCGGGTTCGCCCGAGCCCGTCGATGTGCCCCTGCCTACACACGCCAGGCCGCGCTGGCGTTGGTGGTGGGCGGCCGGCGGCGCCGCCCTGTTTGCCGCGCTGGGCATTGCCCTGGCCTTACATCCACCCTCCGCGCAGCCGGCGGCGCTGCCCTCGATCACAATCCTGCCGTTCGACAACCTCACCGGCCGCGCCGAACTGACCGCTCTTTCCGTGGGTTTGGCCGACGAGGTGGCCGCCGGACTCGGCCGTGCCGGAAATCTCCGCGTCGCCGGCCGGCAGTCCGGTATCGGTAATGCGGCCACTCGCCGCCCCCTGTCTTCTAGTGACCAGGAAGGATTCCTGCTCGAAGGCTCGATCCGCGAGGACAGCCAGCAGGTCCGGATCGTCGCCGACCTCGTCAGCCGCGCCGACGGCTACCAGGTCTGGTCCCGTTCCATGGACGCAAACCAGTCCCGCTCGCTGGAGCAGCAGACCCATCTGGCCCAGGAAATCGCAAAAGAGGTCGACGCCGTCATCACCGACCTCCACCACGAACGCGCCAGCGAGTGGTCGGCCAGCCAGCACCAGGCCTATCAGCTCTATACCCGCGCCCGGCAGCAGATGGGCGACTCCGATGTCCTGCTCACCCACGGCGCCGACATGCTGGAACCTCCCTCGCTGGCCGCGCTGACGTCAGTCACCGCCCTTTTCAATCAGGCACTTGCGCTGAATCCCAAACTGGCCCAGGCTCACGCCGGCCTGGCCTGGGTCTATCTCTCCGCCTCGGAAGCAGACCCCGAGCTGATCCGTAAAGCCCGCGAAGCCGCCCAGCGAGCCCTGGCGCTCGACGCCAACGCGGCAGAGGCCTATGCCGTGTTGGGTTACGATCAGTACCTGCACGGCTGGGACTTCGTGCAAGCCGAAGAAAACATGGGCAAAGCCCTCAGTCTGCAATTCCGTGCGCCCATGTGGCTGAGGCTCTACAGTGAGATTTCGGGAATCCGCGGCAACCTCGCCGCCGCGGCGCGGAAGCTGGATGAAGGAGCCGCCGCGCTGCCCGGTTCCCTGTCCATCAAACTGGCTCGGGGGATCGTCGCCTACCAGTCCCTGGACTCACAGACCGCCTTGAGCATTGCTTCCGACCTGCTTGCCAGGAAACCCGGTTACTCGATGGCGTTCTGGTTGCGCGGCCTTGCCCTGGAACAGGTGGGCCGGCACGCGCAGGCCCTGGCCGCCTTCGACGAATGCCTCAAGTCCTCGCCCGGAGATCCGCGCTGCACGCCCGCCCGAGCCCACAGCCTCGCCAGACTGGGCAGGCGAGCCGAAGCAGTGCATGTCATGGAGGCCATCCAGTTGAGAACCAGCCCGCTGGCACGATCCCCGTACTCCGTCGCGCTGATCCAGACCGGGCTGAATAACTATCCGGCCGCACTCACCGCGCTCGAGTCCGCGTACGCTCTGCATGACCACAGCCTGCCCTTCGCCGGGCTCGATCCACGGCTGTCGGTGCTGGCGGATCAGCCGCGCTTCCAGGCCATCCTGCACAAGCTCAGGGTGCGGTAGCTATTCAACGGTAAGTGCCTCCGCCGTGAAGCCGGACTCCGGCTCCACCTTCTTACGATGCCCCGCCGTCAAGATTACAACCGCCGCCACAATCGCGGCCATGGCGCAGAAGGCACGCACACTCAGCGGCTCGCCCGCGATCGCCCACCCCAACATCACGGCTACCACCGGATTCACGAAGGCATAGGTGCTTGCCTTGGCCGGAGTTGTCGCTGTCAGTAGGTAGGTATAGGCGGAGAAAGCCAGAATCGACCCGAAGACCACCAGGTAGCCCCAGGCCGCCATCGACACCACGGAGAACTTCTCCGGTTGCACCTGCGGCAGTTCGCCGCGGAAAACGCCGGAAAGGAACAGTAAAGTCCCGCCGCACAGCATGGTCATGCCATTCGCCAGGATTGGCGCCGGAGCCGTTGGTGCGTCGATCCCGTAGATCGAACCCACCGCCCAGCCCAGGGCCGCGCTCAGGACCAGGGCCGCGCCGATCAGGTCGGCGCCCGGTCCGCTCACATTCGACGGCCAGACCAGGACCGCCACACCCGCAAACCCGAGGAAGATGCCCGCGAAATCCCGGCCGGTGGGCCGCAACCCGCGCGGCGCCGCCCAGGCGACCAACACCAGCATCAGGGGTTCGCTGGCAACCAGCAACGCCGCCAGGCCCGAAGGGATCCGCTGCTCGGCCAGGGTGACAAAGCCGTTGCCGCACAACAACATGAGCGTGCCCATCACCAGCGCCGAGCGCCAGTGTTTCCAGGTGGGCCGCACCTTGTTCCGGAGGAGGCTCCAAATCAGCAAAATGGACCCGGCAGTAAGGAATCGAGTGCCGGCCATCAGCAGCGGAGGAATGGTCTCAATGGCGTAGCGGATGCCCAGGTATGTCGAGCCCCACACCACGTAAACAATGGCAAACGCCAGCAATAACCGCCAGCGGGTAGCTGTCGCTTTGACGTCAGGCACGGCTCTTGTCTCCCTTCCCCGCTCCAGCCTTGGGCGCCGGAATGGGCAGCGTGGAAACTTCCTTGACTGTTTGGAGAACGATGGTCGTTCGGGTTGAGCGAATGGTGGGAATGCTGCCGAAACGCTCGCGCAGCAAGCTGGCCAGGGCGTCGGTGTCGTGCACCCTCAGCTTCACCAGGTAGCAGTCTTCCCCTGCAATATGATGGACTTCCTGGACTTCCGGGATCTCCGCCAACTGGAGCGAAGTCTCCTGCGCGCCAATACGCTCCTCGGCCCGGACGAACACAAAGGCCGTCAGTCCGATACCCAGCGCGCGAGCGTTCAATTTGGCTTCGTACGCTCGAATCAGCCCGCGCTCTTCCAGCTTTCGAACGCGTTCCAGCACGGCAGAGGGAGCCATGCCCACCTGCCGGGCGAGTTCTACATTGCTGACTCGGGCGTCAAACTGCAGCGCGGCGAGAAGTTGGGCGTCGACGTCGTCAAGCATTGCGAAGCTCCTATGCCTTCCAGCATAAGCTTCGCAATACTGACAGTCAATACGAATGGAATTCTGTTACGTATCCGTATCTCAGAACTTCCTTCTTACAAACGCTGGATCAGGATGTCCTTGAACTCCAGCCAGAAGCCCTGCCGGTGCGCCTGCAGCTCAATAAAACCTTCTTCGAGGTTCTCGAGCGTCGAATACTCCAGGATCGTGTCGCCGTCGACCCGCACCCGGCACTGCTTGTCCTTCACCCACAGTTCCAGCAGGAACCACTTGCCGTCCTCAATTCGGGGATAGCGGGCGCGCTTGAAGTGGTAGAGCGATCCCGTGGGGAAGTGCGCTTCCTCCACGTTGTGGAGCTGGATCTCGTAGCCCTTGCTGGGGTTGGTACCCCGGCCGCCGCTGCGGAACAGGACTCCGCCGTTGTGCTGCGGGCAGCCTCGGATGTAGAGCTGCAACTGGAAGTCGCGAAACTGTTCTTTTGAAGCCAGATGCCCTGCCCCGTCGGCGCGCAGGATATCGCCCAGTTCCGTGAAGTTTGGTTTGCCCTCGGACACCGTCCACTTCGCCGCCAGGTCGCCCGGCTGCGTATAGAGTGGCTGCCACTTCTGCTTACCCGGCAACTCCTTCACCCGCAGGTTGCGGAACTTGCACTCGGCCGAGGCGGCGACAATGCCCAGATAGCCGTTCCGCAGCCGGGGAGCGAGCTCCGGGTTGGCCGTAACATCCAGATCCTGCACCACTTCCCCGTTGATCGAAACCTGCAGCTTCGGCCAGTCGAACACGACCCGAATGGGATTCCAGCCCGGCTGGACATTGATCTTCGAAGGGGCAATCAACGGGAACAGCGCACCCACGGAATACGGCGTGGCCTTGGCCTCTTTTTCGTGGAAAACCTTAATCTGGAAGCCGGCCTGCGACGGACGGCCGAACTCAGGCGCGTGGAGATAGAAACCGGAATCCGTCCAGCCCTTGACGAAGAACTCGCCGCGCAGCTCGAAGTTCTCATACTGGCGGCCGGAACGCAGCCAGCACGGGAACGACGCGTGCGAATGCACGGCAATCTCGGAACCTGTGATCGTATAGGCCGAATCCGGCCCATCGACAATCGTCCATCCGGTGACGGGCTGGAAGCCGGACTCGTCTGCCTGCTGGGCAAGGGCGACCGCGGGAACGGCTGCGAGGAAAGTGCGTCGGGAGAGCATTCCTTAAAATTGTGCAACAACCGCGCCGCCCGCGGGTAACTGTCTATCGGATGACGATTTCCACGCCGCCCAACACCGCCCGGCCGGGCAGCGGGATGCTCAGGATCTCCTGGTAGCGCGTGTTCGCCAGATTTGTGAATTGGACGAACGGCCGCACCGGACCGCGGTTTCGCGCCAGGTATAGATCCCATACTCCGTAGGGATCGCGGGCCCGGCGCTCCATGGCGCCAATGCGGGTCCGCGCGGTGAGGGAGCCGGGCAAGGTGCCGGTCCACGAGGCCACCGCCGAGTGGATGGGGTAATTGAAAGAATACTTCGTATAGATTCCAGGCAGGAGTTCAGAGACGCCGCGCAGGCCGGTGTAGCTGACGTCGAACAATTGGTGGCGCCAGCGCCAGGCCGCCGAACTCTCGACGCCGGTGAAGTTCAGCCTGGTGATGTTCGCGGCGACCCAGGGTCCGGTGGGCGACGAACTCATGTAATCGATCCCGTTGCGGTCGCGCCGGTGGAACACGGTCGTTTGCAGCCGCAGGTTGGCGGTGGGCCGGTACTCGGCTCCGCCCTCGGTGCTCCAGGCAGTCTCGGTCTGCAGCGCCGCGTTGCCCTGATTGGCGGGATCCTTGTAGTACAGATCGGTGAAGGTTGGCAGCCGGTAGGCACGGCTCACTCCGCCGCGCAGCTTGAACTTCGAGGTCGCGTAGTAGCCCACTCCGATCGACGGGCTGACCTGGTCGAAGATGCCGCGGTAGCTCTCCGTCCGTACCCCGGTGGTCAACGAGAACCGCTTCAGCGCCCGGATGTCCAGGGAAACATAGCCGGTTCCGCGCGCCCGGTTGTGGACGCCCAGGTTCGTCGAGTTGATGTTCTCGCCGAAGCCTTCTACCCCGTAGAACAGAGTCATGGTTCGGCCCAGCGGTTCGCGGCGGCGCACGCTGGCCTGCCAGCTTTCCGCAATGTGGTTGTTCTGGTAGCGCTGTGGATTATCCCGGTAGAGATAGAACAGATCGGTGTGGCGGCGGAAGCTGAACGAAGCCTCGGTGCGCTCACCGAGCGACTGGCGCAGTCCGCTGTACCAGGTTTTCGTCCGCTCCCACGAGGGATACGCGCCGTAGAAATCCTGCGCGCCGAACGGCTTATCGGCGTAACCCAGATCCAGATCAGTCGAACCCATTTTGGACGCGAACCGGGTGGTGGAGCCGAACGCCAGATTCCGGTAATCCCGATTGGCAATGAACCCGGTGGAGAAATCCCGCGAGAAGGTGAACTGCTGGGTGAGCGGCCCAACCAGGCCAGTGATCGTAGCCGACTCCTGGTTCGTCCCGAAACTGCCCGCCGCCATCCGGATTCGGGCCTGCCACGCCTCCGGCGGAGCCGTGATGATGTTCACCACGCCGCCCACCGCGTCGGAGCCATAGAGAGTCGAACCCGTGCCCCGCAGAACCTCAATGGATTGAATGGACTCCATCGGCACGGGCAAATCCATATTGTGATGGCCGGATTGCGGGTCGTTCAGCCGCCGTCCGTTGAGGAGCACGAGCGTCTGGCCGAAACTGGCACCGCGGATGGAGAGGTCACCCTGCACGCCGTTCTGGCCGCGTTGCCGCAGATCGAGCGACGGGTCGAGCCGAAGCAGGTCGACAAAGCTATTGAAGAGAAGGGTTTGGCCGCGTACAGGCAGGGAGTCGATGCTGCGGTCAGCCTCCTCTAGAGGCAGCGGCTGCCAGGTGCCGGTGACCACAACGGATTGCTTCAGGACGGGAGGATCCGACTGCGCAAACAGCAGGCAGCAGGCTGGCGTCAGACCGAGACACAGGAGAAAAAGGCGCATGAGGAAATCAGGGTGGCGGAGTCGTGCATTTCAGACAACCCACCCTTCATTTCCATTTTCGCAGATTCGCCGTCAGGCACGCCGGTGCTCAGTTCGCTTCAGCGGCCGAAATCTTGACCTTTGATCCCATATCCAGCCGCGTCAGGCTCGAGATGGCAACCGTCTCGCCCTCATTCAGCCCCTCAAGGATCTCGATCTCCTTCGGGAACCGGTCGCCGACCTTCACATCGCGCACGTCGATCGAGGCGTCTTTCTTCACGACGTAGGACTTATTCGTACCAAGGACGTACAGAATTGCCTGCGGGGGCACGACACGGATGTTCTCCATCTTGTCGGTATCCAGCCGGGCGCGGGCATAGGAGCCCGGCTTGAGCTCGTTCTTGCTGTTCTGGATGAGCGCTTCCACGACAAACGTGCGCTTGGTCTGGTCCACCGTCGGGGAGATGCGCGAAACCCTGCCTTCGAACTTCCGGCCCTCAAAGGCCTCGACGATGACTTCCGCGCGCTGGCCCAGCTTCACCCAGGGAGCCATGCGTTCCGGCACTTCCACACGCAGGCGGATGGGATCGATCTTCACCAGGGTAAACAGGGGCGAGTTGGCACGAACGTAGGCGCCGACAACCGCCTGGCGATCCTTCACAAAGGCGGCAAAGGGCGCGCGCACGGTCGTATCGCGCAGCTTCTTGCGCTGCAGGTCGAGGCTGGCCTTGTAGCGCTCGATCTCCTGGACAAGGTTGCGGGTCTGGTTCAGCGTCTGGTCGTAGGCGGCCTGCGCCGATTGGAACCGGGCCTGTGCCTGATCCAGGTCCGATTTCGGGCCAATGCCCTGATCCACCAGTTCGCGGGTGCGCTTGTAGCGGATTTCCACTTCAAACAGATCCGCCTTGGCGCGCCGCACATCGGGCGCCTCGCGGACGTCCTGCAGGCGATCCTTGTCGTCCTTTAAGCCCAGGCGCTCCAATGATTGGCGCAACTGGGCCTCCTGCTGGGAAACCAGATAGCGTGCTTCTTCATCGGAGATGCGGGCCAGCACCTGGCCCTGCGCCACGAGATCGCCCAGGTCGGCGCTCACCTGTTGCAGCGGACCGTCCGTTTCCGCGCTGATGATGGCCTCATCAAACGGGAAAAGCGTTCCGATTCCTTCCACCGAGCGTTGAATGGAACGAACCGAGACACGCGCCACGTTCACCTGGACGGGGCCGGTGTCTTTCTTTGCGGCAGCCGGAGCGTTGCGGGCGCAGGCAGAGAGGAACAGTAGGGGGACGGCGCTAAGAAATAAGAAAATGGGACGATTCAAGTTCATGCGACTACCTGGGGGACACCTTCAGCACACCCCAAAACAAAAGGCGCGCTTCACGAGAGGAAGGTTTCCGGAAGCCGCTATTGTATCGAGGTTTATCCCCCGCCCGCCGCGATATTCTTACTTGACCAAAAAGAAGAAGCCGGTATCGGTGGCCGCGTCGGTAGGCTTCACCTGTCCGCTGGAGACCGGCAGGTTGTTGGAATTGCTGAAGCCGGCCAGAAACGCGCTGCCCTGCGCGTCCACCGCAATGGTCGTGACCACGTCGTTCAGGTTGCCGCCGAAGGTGAGCGACCAGACCAGGGCGGAAGCGTCGAATTTCGTCGGGTCGATGCGCGCGGCCCAGGATTCCACCAGACGCACGGGCGGCTTCGTGTAGCCGTCGATGTTCTTCTGGGGGAAGTTGGCCGAGGTCGTGTAGCCGCCCAGGGTGAAGGAGCCATCCTTGGGGCTTTGGGCCAAACCGTAGGCGATGTCGGTCCCGGTGTCACCAAAGTAGGTGCAGTAGGGGATGATCGCCGCGCCGGTCTTCGAGGGATCCACCGCCAGCAGGAACGCGTCGACGCCACCCGCCAGGGAGAGCTGATAGGCGCCCGGGGTCACCGGCAGGTCGTTGGAGGTGGTGTAGCCCGCGATCCAGGCCCGGTCCTGCGAGTCGATGACCATGGCTTGGCCGGAATCAATACCGCGGCCGCCGATATAGGTCGAATAGAGCAACGAATCAAAAGCGGTCTTGGTGGGATCCAGCTTGGTGAAGAAGACGTTACCGCCGGCCTTCGCCGTGGACTGGTAGCTGGCGCCCGCCAGCGGGAAGTCGTTCGACAGCGTCGTACCGGCAACATAGACCATACCTTTGCTGTCGAACCCGATCGAATTGGCCACGTCGGTGGAGTTGCCGCCCAGGAACGTGGACATAATCAGGGTGCCGGGCACGGTATCCGCAAACGGCCGGAGAACGGCGACGAACGTATCCTGGCCGCCGCGATTCGAGGGCTGCAGCGCTACGCCTTCCGTGGCGCCATACAGTACGCCGGAGTTCGTATAGCCGGTGATGGCCAGCATTCCGTTGGGACCGGCCGCGATGGCTTGGCCGACATCCGTGCCGGTGCCGCCGTAATACGTGGAATAAGTGAGAGTATCGAGACCGCCGGCCGACGGATCGTACACGAACACAAACGCGTCGATACCGCCCGCGACTTCGTCGTCGTCGGCGTCTTCGTTGTCAGGGTTCGGATCGCCGAGCTCCAACTGGAAGGCATTGCCGCTCAAGGGGAAATCGGTGGAAGCCGTGCTGCCCGTCATCGCCAGGCGGTTGCCGAACCAGGTGAGACCATTAGCTTCGTCGTTGGCCGTGCCGCCGATGTAGCTCCAATAAACCAGTTTCCAGGCAGTGCCATCCGGCACGATCTTCGCCAGGAAGATGTCCTGCAGCCCGCTATTCGTCAAATAGTACGGATTGGTGTCTTCGGGGATGTCCACCTGGGCGAGGGCCGAACCCGCCACCCAGAATCCACCCGCCGGATCCGCTACCACCGCGTTGATGATGTCGGAGGTGTTGCCGACTACATAGCCGGACCAGGAGACCACGGGGTCGATCACCAGCGGCAACTTGCGGTCGTAGGCACCGAGACGGAAGCCCACTTCACCGTTGCGGGCAATCTCATAGGAACTGGCAACGGGCACGCGCTGACCGTCCCGCATCTGGTAGGCCACGGGAGCATGTTGGCGAATGCCAGCCGAAAGTTCGAGCTCGCCGGAGGCCGCCAGCTTCGGCTTTATGCCGGAGAAACGCAGGCGAATGGCCTTCGGGTCGGAACCGGGCTGGACCAGGAAGTCATACTCCAGGCGCTTGTCCTGGGCGTAGTAGAGAACGTCGATGCCCGGATAGGCGCCGCGCACGGCAACCCGATCAAAATGGGGCACATCGGCCCGCCACTTGTCCCGCTGCCGGCCGACGAAATAGGTGGAAGTGGCCGCCTGCCGCTGCACCCCTTCCAGCCGGGCCTTGGGCTGGCCGCCGGCGAGGGACATCCGCAGCTTGCCGCCCAGTACCGCACCAGACGCGTCGATCGACACCGGCATGGAAGTAATGTGAGAGGTAAAGCGCGTGTTGTCCGGTGCCGGTTCGAACCAGGCCGGTAACAGGCTGAGAGCCTTACGGGGATCGGAGGGGCTCGTGCCTGCGACGGCGGTCACGGCGGCGGCGATGGTAAGGAACGGCAGGATGCGCATGCGAGTTTGTGGATGGGGCAGGCTGACTGCCCCAAACTAAACATTATACGGTCCTGGATGGGGGCGCGGGTACAACAAAACCCAAAGGGAGGGAATCCGCTCAGTTTTCAGGCGTTAGGCGCTCAAGTGCGCTCGCCGGCGATCACCAGAAACCCGGTCTGGACTTCGCCGTCCAGGATGCGGTTCCAGATGGCCCGGGCGCGGCCCTGGGCCTTGCTGTGTTCAAACAACACTTCCTGGCCGCGCGCCAGCCCGGTATCGGTATGGGCGGCACGGAAGCCGGTTTCACTGACGTCGATCAGGCGGCCTTCGAATGACGCGGCCTCGGCGCCGTCCACCGCCTTAAAGGTGACTCGGCCTTCAGCGCGAAATCGGGGCTCACGCCGTTTTTCCAGGTAACTCTCTGTCATGACTCCACTTATGGCCATTCACCAGCATTTCGGACGGTTCTTCTTCCAGACGGTATTGTCTGAGTTTTCGACTCAATGTGCGGCGTGAGATGCCCAACAGATCGGCCGCTCGCTGCCGGTGGCCGTGGGTCTCGTCCAGCACTCGCATGATCGTTTCGCGTTCCAGCCCGTCCAGGATTGCGCCGTGGGCGGCCGGATGGTTCGCGGCCCCGGCCTGGGAGGAACTTCCGATTTCCACCGGCGTGCGCGGCGGAATGGATTGCAGCCGGACGGGCAGTTCGAGGTCGGAACTGAGGATCACACCGTTGCGCGCCAGGATCGCCGCGCGCGTAATGACATTCCTCAACTCCCTGACATTGCCCGGCCAGGAATGATAGACCAGAGCTTCCAGGGCTTCAGCGGACATGTGCACGGACGGGTCGTGCAGGCTGAGGAAGTGCAGCGCCAGCGCCTGCGTATCCTCGGGCCGTTCCCGCAGTGGCGGCACACGGAGGGTCATCTGGCTGAGCCGGTGGTAGAGGTCGCGGCGGAAGCGCCCTTCGGAAACCGCTACTTCCAGGTCAACATTTGTGGCGGTCAGGACGCGCACATCGACAGTGATTTTCTTAGTACCACCAAGGCGGTAGTACGGCATACCATCCAACACGCGTAGCAATTTCACCTGCATGCGCGGCTCTAATTCGCCAATTTCGTCAAGAAAGAGCGTGCCGGTATTGGCCAGTTCGAAGAGCCCGGGTTTGGCGGAATCGGCTCCGCTGAAGGCTCCGCGCTCGTATCCGAAGAGCTCGCTCTCGATAAGGTGTTCCGGCAGAGCTCCGCAACTGATGTCGACCCAGGGCCGGCTGGCGCGTAGAGACAGATGATGTAAAGCCCGGGCAATCAATTCCTTACCGCTGCCGCTCTCACCCTGGACGAGGACCGTGGCCGAGGTCCGGGCCACGCGTTCGGCCAGGTCAAGGGCAGCCAGCATCCGCGGACTGGCAACGATGGCTCGCATCCCGAGGAATTCGAATTCGTGAACCGGCGGCACAGGCATGAAATTGGCCTAGTTGTTTATTCGACTACTTCCTCTTCAGGCTATAGCCGAAATCATCGAGAACCCTCACTCAAACTAGCCTTAGATGAGCGTGGGAGTTTGCTTAGCTGGCCAGAATGGTAATGTTTCCAGCAAGATCCGCCGATGATCTGGGATAGAAGCGCACATGTCGAACGTGGCGAAGACCTATACCCGGATCATGATTGTTCTCGGAATCGCTGTGTTCCTGCCGCAGCTGCGGTATTGGAGCAACCAGGATCCGGTACAGTACCTCAGCTACTTCACGCTCGCCATTCTGGCCTCGGTACTGCAGGTCGGCTACCACACGGACCTGGGCGTGGTGCCCATCAACCTGCTCTTTGTTCTCATCACATTGCGATCGCTTTCCCCGGCCGAGACGATGGCCCTGGGCGCCGCGAGCGCGCTGGCGCAGACGTGGATGTCGTCGAAGAAGTCGCGCAGCAGGATCATGGACAGCCTGTTTGCCGTCTCCGTCATGTGCATCGCCATCGCTCTCGCCGACTACGCGTCGCGAGGGGTGTTCGTGGTCGAAGGCCGGCGGGAAATCAACGACGCGTTGCGGGCGATCCTCACCGGCGCCACCTTCTTTGTAGGGATCTCGTTCCCGTGGGCCACGAAAGAGGCGCTGGAGACCAAGGTCAAAATGCCGGTGATCTGGAAGAATCGCTACTTCTGGATGCTGCCGTTCTACGTAGCCGGCGCCGTGCTGGCTGGGATTTTCGACATAGCCCGGGGGGAAGTGGGCTGGCAGTTGCCTGTGCTGGCCGTGCCTGTCCTGTTTCTGCTCTACCGCTCGTACCGTATCTATATGGCCCGGCTGGAAGACGGCCGGTCGCACGCGGAAGAGATGGCTTCGTTGCACCTGCGCACGATCGAGGCGCTGGCGCTCGCCATCGACGCCAAGGACCAGACCACGCACGAGCACCTGGAGCGCGTGCAGGTCTATGCCATGGAAGTGGGCAAGGAATTGGGTTTGAACGAGTCGGATATGGAAGCCCTGCGGGCGGCTTCGCTGCTCCACGACATCGGCAAGCTGGCCGTGCCGGAGCATATCATCTCTAAGCCCGGCCGCCTGACGCCTGAAGAGTTCGAAAAGATGAAGATTCACCCGGTGGTCGGAGCCGAGATCCTGGAGCGGGTCCGGTTTCCCTACCCCGTGGTACCGATTGTGCGCGCACACCATGAGAAGTGGGACGGCAGCGGCTATCCCGATGGACGTTGGGGGGAAGACATCCCGATCGGCGCGCGAATCCTTTCCGCCGTCGATTGCCTGGACGCCCTGGCCAGCGATCGGCAGTACCGCAAGGCGATGCCGCTGGATCAGGCGATTGGCGTGGTCGTGCAGGAGGCTGGACGCGCCTTCGACCCGCGGGTGGTCGAGGTGTTGGCGCGGCGCTATGTCGAACTGGAGCGCATGGCCAAGGCGCGCAAGATCGAGCCGCTCAAACTGAGCACCGATATCAAGATTGAAGCCGGGGCGGCGCCCGCCGCCGGATTCGAAGGCTCGGACAAATCGCCCGCGGCCAAAGCCGCCGCCATTCTCGACCAGCCCGACTTTCTCAGCAAGATTGCAGCCGCCCGGCACGAGGCGCATGCGCTGTTTGAACTCGCCCAGAACCTGGGCAGCTCCCTGAGCCTGGATGAGACGCTGTCGGTGCTGAGCGTCCGCCTGAAGCGACTGGTGCCCTACGACTCGATGGCCGTCTATATCCGGCGGGAAAACCTGCTGCATCCCGAGTTTGTCAGCGGCGACAATTTCCGCCTATTCTCCGCGCTGGAGATTCCCGTGGGGCAGGGCTTGTCCGGCTGGGTCGCCGAGAATTCAAAGCCAATCCTGAACGGCAACCCATCCGTGGAACCTGGCTACCTGAACGATCCCTCGAAGTTCTCTACCCTGCGGAGCGCCCTGGCCGTGCCGCTGCAAGGCGTAAATGGCGTCATCGGGGTGCTGGCGCTGTATAGCAGCGAACGCGACTCCTTCACGAAAGACCATCTGCGAGTGCTGCTGGTGGTGAGCTCCAAGCTGTCGCTGGCGATCGAGAACGCCCTCCGCTACCGGCAGGCCGAGACCTCCGCGACGACCGATTTCCTCACCGGGCTGCCCAATGCGCGGTCGCTGTTCCTACATCTTGACAGTGAGATTGCGCGCTGCAAGCGCAGCGGCGAGGTGGTCTCGCTGCTTGTTTGCGACCTCGACAACTTCAAGCAGATTAACGATCAGTACGGCCACCTGGAGGGCAACAAAGCCCTGAAGGTGGTGGCCACGGCGCTGCGGGGCAATTGCCGGGAGTACGACTACGTGGCGCGCATGGGCGGCGATGAGTTTGTGGTCGTGCTGCCGGGCCTGGATGCCGCCAACGCGGCGCAGCGCGCGGAGCACATTCGCAAAATGGTACTGGAAGAGGCACGGCTGCAGACGGGGCTCGAACTGTCGGTCTCGATCGGCAGCGCCACGTATCCTCACGGCGGAGCCGATGCCGAGGATCTGCTTTCGTCAGCCGATCGCGTGATGTACAAGGTGAAGGCGGCCAGTCCGGAACGCCTGCGTTCGCAGAAGAACTGGGCGCTCTGGCAGCAGAACACCCAGGGTACGCAGACGATTCACTGAGTCCGGGCCTATTCCACGACCCGGTCGCGCAGGCGGAAGCGGTAGACCAACGCTCCGGAAACCAGAGTGGCGGCGGCCAGGGCCGAAATCACGGGCGCGAAGCGCAATCCAACAAAAACCAGAACCACGCCGGGCACCACGAACAGCAGCGGAATGAGCGGGTAAGCGAAGCTGACCACACCCAGTTTCTGCCAGCCGGGCCGGCCGCGGAACTTGAAGAGGCTGGCCACGGCCAGCATGGCGAACAGGCTGAGCAGGTAGCCGATGTAGGTCATCAGGTTGCCGAAGTTGATGAGCGTCATCAGCATTGCACAGGCGCCCTGGCAGAGGATGGCCGGCACCGGAGTGCGCCATTCGGGGTGGATCTTGGCGGCAACAGGCAGGAAGGCGCCGTTCTTGGCCATGGCGTAGTAGAGGCGGGGTCCGATGGTCACCATGGCGTTCACAGTGGACATCAGCGAGATGGCCAGCAGGCCGCTGAAGAGGCCCGCCACCTTCTCCCCAAAGAGCGCCTTCGCCGTTAACGAACCCACAGCGAGGACACCCTTCATCTCGGAGAGCGGAGTCGCGTAAATGAAGACCACGTTGAAGAGCAGGTAGAGTCCGGCGACGAGGATGGTGCCGATGGTCAAGGCGAGCGGGAGGGTCCGTTCAGGCTTCTGCAACTCTTCCGCGATGTAGGTAGCCGCGTTCCAGCCGCTGTAACCGACGTAGATCCAGAAGAGGCTGATGGCGAACTGGGCGGTGAGCGGCGCGCTGGAGGTGCGGACGGTGGATTGGGTGAGGTGGCTCCAGTCGCCGTGCCCCATCAGCAAGCCGAAGCCGATGAAGGCGACCATGACGAGGATCTTCACCGAGGTGAGTGTGTTCTGGATGCGGGCGATGAATTCCACGCCAAAGAGATTGAGCACCGTGAAGACGAGGATGATGCCGGCGGCCATGATCTGGGCTCCACCGAACTGAAAGCCGATTTCGCCGGCGCTCCAGCGGAACCAGGCGTTCTGCTGTTTGAGCGCGGGGAAGAAGTAGCCCAGGTAATCGGAGAGGGCGAGGGCGGCGGCGGCGATGGGCGCCGAGAAGCCGGCGAAGAAGCTGACCCAGCCGCTCATGAAGCCGAGCGTGGGGCCGTAGGCGCGGGTCAGATAGACATACTCGCCACCGGACGCAGGAAAGTTGACCCCCAGCTCGGAATAGGAAAATGCTCCGGCCAAAGCGATGATGGCGCCGACCAGCCAGATGCCAAGCACCAGTTTGGGATCACCCAGATCGCCGGCGAGGAAGCCGGTCGAGGTAAAGATGCCGGTGCCCACCATGTTCGAGATGACGAGCGCGGTAGCCGAGTAAAGACCCAAACGTCTAAGAAGAGTGGGGGAAGAGGTCATTGGATTGAATTGTAGCGGACGCGGCGAGTTCAGGTTGTGACGGACCCCGGCGCTGGCGCGTTTCCTGGGATTTCCGCGAATTTTCGATCACACCCCGGAGAGGAACGCGCGGCCGGCGGAGAGGGTGACTCCGCCGTCAACGGTCAGGACGGTGCCGGTGATGTAGGACGCCGCGGAGGAGGCGAGAAAGAGGGCGGCCTCGGCGATCTCACGGATCTCGGCGAACCGGCCGAGCGGGACGGCGGCCATGGTTTTGGCGCGGGCCTCGGGGGTCGGCGCCAGGCGGCGCATGCCTTCGGTGCCGTCGACGGGGCCGGGCGCGATGACGTTCACGCGGACTCCGGCGGGGCCCCATTCCAGGGCGAGTACCCGGTTCAGCATGTCGACCCCGGCTTTGGCTGCACAGACGTGGGCCTGGCCTTCATAAGGGTGGGAGCCGTGCGTGGCGGAGATGGAGATGACGGAGGCGCCGGGCTTGCGCAGGTGATCATAGGCGGCGCGGCAGGTGTTGAAGGTGCCGAGGAGATCGATGTCGACGACGGCCTTGAAGCCATTGGCGGACATACCGAGGACGGGCGCGGGGAAGTTGCCGGCGGCTCCGCAGACGAGGATGTCGAAGGGGCCGAAGGCCTGCAGGCAGGCTTGGGTGGCGGCGAAGTCGCGGACGTCGGCGGCGAAGGTTTCGCAGGGGAGCGTCTGGGCAGCGGCGGCCAGCTTATCGGGATTGCGGCCCTGGATGCCGACGCGGGCTCCGTGTTGGGCGAAGAGTTGGGCGATTCCGAGGCAGATCCCGCTGGAGCCTCCAGTGATGTAGGCCGACTGGCCGGCGAGCAGGTTGTCACGGAATACGCTGGGCATCGGAGACACTATAGCGCCCCGCGGCCTTACTCCGTCCGGTCGCAGTAGTAGTTCGGAAAGTGCGCCTGGAACACGGCCAGCGTCATGTTGCGATCGGGCTCCATGCCGTACTGCGTGCTGCGGCCGCTCAGGAGCAGGACCTGTCTGCTGGTGTCGATCGTGCACCAGCCGCCGCCCAGGGGCTTCAGGCCGTATTTCTCGACGATGTCGCGATGGAAGGTCACCGAATCGTCGAAGACGACGGCGAGCTTGCCGCCCTCTTCCGGGATCAAACCCATCACATACTTGCCCTCCATGCGCTCCTTTTCAGCTGCATGGAGGATGAGGACGATGGTCTGGCCGCTTTCAGGCAGACGCAGGCTTTGGCGCAGGTTCATGTTGGGCCATCCACGATTGCATGGCGTCGAGCAACGCTTCGATCGTGGAAGGGACGGCCTCCACGGTGACGGTCAAGCCGTGGCGGCGAGCCACTTCGGAGGTCACGGGTCCGATGGACGCGATCTTCGACGCCGACACCAACTCCGGCCCGGCCGCGGCAAGCAGGTTCTTCACGGTTGAGGAACTCGTGAGGGTGATCCAATTCGGCTTGGCCGCTCCTAACAAGGCTTGCGCCTGCTGCGCCAGGTCGGGCGGCACGATGGTCTGATAGACAGGCACGACGTCGACCCGCGCGCCGAGCCTGGTGAGTTCCTCCGGGATTACGTCACGGCCGACAGAAGCCCGCGGCAGCAGGATGGTGCGTCCTTCGAGGCCTTCCGTGCTGAGGGCGGCGACTACGCTCTCGGCGATGAACTCATCCGGCACGACGGTGGGCTCCAACCCGCGCTGGCGCAGGGCCGCGGCGGTGGCTGAGCCGATCGCGCAGAGCTTGGGTCCGGCTACCGGCTTTACCTTGTCGAAGAAGAACTCGACGCCGTTGACGGAGGTGAAGATCGCCCAGTCGTACGAGGGGAAGTCGGGCGCGGTGAATTCCAGGGGGACGAAGTCGATCACCGGCAGTTCGATCACGTCGGCGCCCAGGGCGCGCAGGCGCGACGACAGGGTACCGGCCTGGCTGCGAGCCCGGGTGACGACGACCCGCTGGCCGTGCAGGGGTTGGTTCGTTCCGTATACCTGCACGAGGATCGCCTGGGCTCCACCGGCGAGCAGGCGGCCGGCCGCGGCGGTGCCGAGTTCGGCGGCTGCGCTGACCGGACCGCTGGTCTCGTCGACGATTAAGGTTCCGCCATCGGGATCGATCACAACGGAGCGGAGCTGCAATTCCTCGCCCGTGACGACAGCGTAAGCTCCGATGGGTACCTGGCAGCCGCCTCCGAGCGAGGCCAGGACGGCGCGTTCCGCAGTGACCGCCGCCCGGGTGGCCGCATGATCCAATTGGCTGCAGACTTTGAACGCAGCGCCGCCATCGTCCCGGGTTTCAATCGCGAGGGCGCCCTGGCCGACGGCGGGACACATGATCTCGGGCGCCATCAGTTCGGCGATCCGGTCGCCCCAGCCCAGGCGGCGCAGGCCCGCGCCTGCCAGCATGATGGCGTCGAACTGACCTTCGTCCAACTTTCGCAGGCGGGTGTCGAGATTGCCTCGGACGCTTTCGATTTGCAGGTCGGGGCGCAGCTTTTTCAACTGCGCGGAACGGCGCAGGCTGGATGTGCCAACGCGCGCGCCATGCGGCAGTTCGGCGAGTTTGCAGCCGATGATGGCGTCCTGCGGAGTTTCCCGTTCGGGGATGGCGGCCACGGTCAGGCCGGGCGGCAGCACGGTGGGCAGGTCTTTCAGGCTGTGCACGGCCAGGTCGATGCGCCCTTCCAGCAGCGCCTCTTCGATTTCCTTGGTGAACAGACCTTTGGAGCCGACTTTGGCGAGCGGCACATCTGTGATCTTGTCGCCTGTCGTTTTAATGATCTCGAGGTCCGTTTCGACACCGAGCACGGCCAGTTGCGAAGCCACCCAGCGCGCCTGCCAGAGGGCCAGTTGCGAACCGCGGCTTCCGATCTTGAGCTTCATGAATCCTCCAGCCGGAACATCCGGCGGATCAGCGTGAGTACGCGGTCGCCTTCGGGTTGCGCCGCCGCGCGGCGGATCTCGGTGAGGGGCCCGTGCGCGATCTTATTGAGCAGGCCGCGCGTATACGCTGCCAACACTTCTTCCTGCTGCGGCGACAGCGGGCCCAGCTTGCCGCGAATCCGCTCGTATTCCAGGCGGCCCATCTCCTCGAAGCGATGCTGCAGGCTGACGATGGTGGGCGCGACTTCGCGCGCCTTCATGCGTTCCAGCAGGCGGGCGATCTCTTCGTCGATGATGAGTTCGGCCTGGTCCGCCTCGCGCTGGCGGGCCTTGCGATTCTGTTCCACTTCGCGGCCCAGATCGTCGATGTCGTAGAGGTAGATGTTCTCGATATCGTTCAACGCCGGATCGATGTTGCGCGGCACGGCAATATCGATCAGAAAGATAGGCCGGTTCTGGCGCTTCTTGAGCACCTGCTTCATCTCGTCCTTCTTCAGCAGGTAGTCCGGAGCTCCACTGGAGGTGATGACGATGTCCATCTCCGGCAGACGGGCGTGGAACGTCTCGTAATCGATCACGTGGCCGCCGACCAGTCCGGCCATCTCTTCGGCCCGGGCCCGGGTGCGGTTGGTGACGAGGATCTGTTCGCAGCCGGCGCGATGGAGGTGGCGGGCTGCCAGTTCCGACATCTTGCCGGCGCCCACCAACAGCACCTTTTTCGAGCTGAGCTGGCCGAAGATCTGCTTGGCGAGTTCGATGGCGGCGTAGCTGACGCTGACGGCGCTGCGGCCGATGTCTGTCTCGGAACGAACCCGTTTCGCCACGGTGAAGGCGCGGGTGAGGACGGAGTCGAGGAAGTTGCTGAGGGAACCGTGTTCCTTGGCTGCCGCGTAGGCGGCTTTGAGCTGGCCGAGGATCTGCGGCTCGCCCAGAACCATGGAGTCGAGGCTGGCGGCTACGCGGAACAGGTGGCGGATGGCCTCTTCGTCGCGGAAGGTATAGAGATACGGCCGCAGCCAGACGGCGTCGATGCCGCGGCTCTGGGCGATGATGCCCAGCACCTGGTCGAGATCGATCTCGCCGTTGGTGGCAATGGCCACCTCGACCCGGTTGCAGGTGGAGAGGATCATGGCCTCTTCCGCACCGCCTTGTGAACGCAGGTTGCCCAGGGCCTCGCCGAGGGCGGATTCAGCAAACGCGAGGCGTTCGCGCACCTCCACCGGCGCGGTCTTGTAACTGAGACCCGTGAGCATTACCTTCATGCGCGTGTCTCCGTCATTTGGCGAGCAGCGGCCTCAATCCGACATGCGCGGCCCAGGTAATCACCGCGAACCCAAGCACGGTCAACGAAAGCACTGCCGCTTTGCGGCCCCGCCAGCCGGCGGAGATCCTCAGAAATACCATCAGCAGGTAGAAGCCCCAAGTGACGAGGGAGACGACGATCTTGGCTTCGCTGATCCAGCGAGTCCCGTATTCGATCGACGCCCAACTGCTGCCGGCCACCACGGCGAGGGTGACGGCCACGAAACCGACGCTCATAGAACGCGTGATTAGGGTGTCGAGTGTCTCCAGGGGCGGCAGGCGGTCCGGCGTGACCATGGCGATGAAGTCCTCACTGCCATGTTTCCGCTTCAGCCGGCGTTCCTGCAGCAGATAGAAAACAGCGGCTCCGGCGCTGAGCAGCAGGCCTGCGTAGCCCACTAGAACCAACAGGATGTGCGTGATGAGCCAGGCGTTGCGGACGCGGACGTCTTCCCAGGAGGCCATGGGCGCGCCCATGGCGGCGATCAGGGTCAGCAGGGAGACCAGGGGAAAGATAAAGATGCTGAGGATGGCGAAGTGGTAGCGCCACTCGACGAAGAGGTAGACAACGGCGAAGATGAGGGCGCACAAGGAGGCGGTCTCGTAGAAGTTATTGGCCGCCAGGTGTCTCAGTTCGACACTATGCTCGACGAACGACACAAAATGAAGCACCACTGCGACATGAAAAGCGCCTAATGCGTAGGGAAAGAGGCGGGCTCCGCGGCGCAGGACGGTCAAAAAAGCATGCACCAGGCCGGCCGCATAGAGGACGGCAGCCACCCGGAGCCAAAACAGGCTCATGTCGGGCATACACCACCAATCAATGAAGGAATCGCCGGCACGCTTTGAGTATATCGCGGCAGGCGCGCCTTCCAGAATGGGAACATGTCAGCATGACACTGAATCTGAAGGGAAAAACGGCATTGGTGACCGGCGGAAGCCGGGGCATCGGGCGAGCGGTGGTGGAACGGCTGCTGGCGGCGGAGGCAAATGTGGCCTTTTGCGGGCGCTCGCAGGAGGGCGTCGACAAGGCTCTGGAAGAGATCAGGGGGGCGAATAGTACTTTCGCCCTGAAGGTTGCAGGCCGAGTGGCCGATGTTGGGAGTGAAGAGCAAGTACGGTCCCTGTTTGAGTGGTTGGATGTGGAATTCGGCGTGCTTGACATATTAGTGAACAACGCCGGAGTGGGGATCTTCAAGGATCTGGCCGCGATGGCGCCAGAAGAGTGGCAGACAGTGATCGGAACGAATCTGACGGGTGTATACAACTGCTGCCACCATGGTCTGCCGCGACTGCAGAAGCAGGGGGGCGGCTGGATTGTGAACATTGCGAGCCTGGCGGGGAAGAATGCGTTTGCGGGCGGTGCTGCTTACAACGCGTCGAAGTTCGGATTATGCGGAATGAGTGAAGCAATCCTGCTGGATCACCGATATGAAGGTGTGAAGGTTACGACGGTGCTTCCGGGCAGTGTGAGCACGGATTTTGGGCGGGCAGGCAAGGCGGATTGGAAGATCGGGGCGGAGGATGTGGCGGAAGCGGTTGCCATGATCCTGGCGATGCCCGACCGGACGTTGGTGAGCCACGTGGAGATTCGTCCCTCGCGGCCGCCAAGGAAATAGCAGTGGGGCCTCGAGGCCCAAGACAGCAGAGTCGAGCGTGAGCGGGGCGGGTTGAATTCAGGCGTACCCGGCGCAGCGAAGGAAAGGAGCCCAAATTGGGCGACGCGTTTCACATGGAGATACCGGCGGACTACATTGCGCCGGCTGCGAAAGACAACAGGCGCTTTGCGTTCTCCAAGCGGCTGGGGAGCTCCACTTCGCGTGTGGCGGGCACTACGAAGGCTGGGCCGGCCGCCGGCAAACTTCTCGATCCCAATCGGACCGGGCGGGAAGCGGCGGTACTGGAATCCAACCTCAAGCAGTACATTGTGGGCCAGGACGAGGCGATCGAACAGATCGTCAACATTTACCAGATGCATCTGACGGGGCTGAACGCGCCGCAGCGTCCGGTGGGCAACTTCCTGTTCCTCGGTCCCACGGGTTCGGGCAAGACGCGCATTGTCGAGGCGACGGCGGAGGCACTGGTCGGAACGCCGCGCTCCGTCATCAAGATTGATTGTGCGGAGTTCCAGCACAGCCACGAAATCGCGAAGCTGATCGGTTCGCCGCCCGGTTACCTAGGCCATCGCGAAACACATCCACTGTTGAGCCAGGAAGTCCTGAATCAGTACCACAATGAGCGCACAAAGCTCAGTTTCGTCCTCTTCGACGAGATTGAGAAAGCCTCGGACGCGCTCTGGAACCTGCTGCTGGGCATTCTGGACAAGGCCACCCTGACGTTGGGCGACAACCGGAAGGTCGATTTCTCGCGGACGCTCATCTTCATGACGTCGAACCTGGGTGCAGCCGAGATGAGCTCCATCGTGAGCCCCCGCCTGGGGTTCCTGGCGAGGACTGGCGAGGACGGGGATCCTCTCTCGGCCAACGTCTCGGGCAAGATCGCCCGCAGCGGACTGGAAGCCGCGCGGCGGAAGTTCACGCCGGAGTTCATGAACCGGCTGGACAAAGTGGTGGTGTTCCAGCCCCTGGGCACGGAACAATTGCGCCGCATTCTGGATATCGAGCTCGGCATGGTGCAGCAGCGAGTCTTCTGCTCCGCGCCGGAGCGCAGCTTCGTCTTCACGGTGACGCCGGAAGCGAAGGACCATCTTCTGGCCGAAGGCACCGATTTCAAATACGGTGCGCGGCATTTGAAGCGCGCGATCGAACGCCTGCTGGTGCAACCCCTGTCGAATCTGATCGCAACAGAGCAAGTGCGCGGAGGAGATCTGTTGCGGGTGGATTTCGACACGGAGAGCAGTGAGCTGGCGTTCGCACGCGAAGCTGAAGGGCTGGCCATACAGGCCATGGCGGAACTGGTCGACCCGCCGGTGAAGATGTGGATGAAAGCGGCCGGAGCCGGGCTGGCTGAGGCGCAGAAGGCGCCCGCGGTCAGGACAACGCGGCGCGGTTAGTTAAGGCTTTTCGCTGGATTTGACCTGACGTGGGGAGAGAGCCGGCAGGGCACCGGGTCGTTGCGTAATGGCGATTTCGCGCGACGATCCGGTGCAGCCGGGTAACGGCTCCACGGAGTAGTAGTTCAATCCATACAGCCAGTTACGGTGCAGCGACTCGACGCATGTGTTCTCGGCCTGAGGCTGCACGCGGCGCCAGAAGCCGCGGGCTGAGACGATCTGGTCCAGTACGGGCGCGGCACTCAATTTCACGAACAAAAGGCCAAGACCCGCACCCACGGCTACCACCGCTACGGCGGAGGTTCGCTTGCGGCTGCGCTCCAACCACCACACCGCGGCAGTGAACGGCAGGGCCAGCGCGAAATACTCCCAATGCGTCTCACCTAGGTCGGCGCGGCGTAAGCCGTGAAGCAGCGCGTCCGGCAAGACAGTGGCGATGATCGGGCACAGGCCCAGCAGGAGGGTCGCCAGCGCCAGTTGCCGTTTTACGCCTTCAGCCGCTTCGATGCCCGCGGCCAGAACGATGCAGAGCGGCGGCAGCAGGGGCAGAATGTAGCCGGGCAACTTGTTGGCGGACACAGAGAAGAAGACCAGGCCGAAACAGAAGACCGCCAGCAGGATTCGGCGGCGCTGTTCGCGCCAACAGGGCGGGCCCAGCAGGGTCAGGACGGTCGGCCACGGGAACAGGCTGGCGATCAACACCGGGATATAGAACCAGAAGGGCTGCTCGTGCAGGAGGGCGCCGTCGGCGAAACGGGAAAAGTGGTGCTTGACGAAGAACTCGTCCCAGAACGCCTTGCCATGCAACGTAAACATGGCTGCATACCAGGGCGCCGCCACGACGAGGGCGGCCAGGGCCGGGACGAGCATTTCCTTCCAGCGCCGCCAGGCAAACCATAGCAAGGGCAGGATGAGCACGCCGGCGACCAGGCCTTTGGCGAGCAGTGCGAGTCCGAAACAGGCTCCGGCGGCGAGCGCGGCGCGCCGGGAGCCCGTCTCCAACCAAAGCAGGCCAAAGAGAACCGTGGCATTGAAGGTGGCGGCGAGCGGCAGGTCCGTCACGCCGATCTGGCTCTCGGCGGCCCAACCCGCCGTGGTGGAGAGCAGCAGGACGGAGATCCAGGCAATCCCTTCGCCCTCCAGACGCCGGACGGCTAAAAACTGGAGCAAAAGGTAGGCGAGGCTGAGCAGGGCCACGGGCAAACGGGGCGAGAGGTCGTCGCCTAAACCGGCCAATTGGCCCGCGCCCACCAGCCAATACAGCAGGGGTGGCTTTTCGAACCACGGCTTGCCCCACAGGCGCGGTGTGATCCAATCGCCGGAGTGCGCCATTTCGCGCCCGATGGAGGCGTAGCGCGGCTCATCCGCACTCAGCAGGCCAACCCCGTCCAAGGCCATGCCATAGAAGAGGGCGAGACCGCCAAGCAGCAGCAACAGAAGGATAATCGTACGAGGCGTAAGCCCAGCCAACGGCACGTCACCAGTATAATGGCCGCAATGCCTCGACTATCCTGTCTCGCTGTTCTGTTGTGTGCATGGGCCTGGCCGGCCGCCGCCGATGTGTCTGGATGCGCCTGCGATCCTAAGAATCCCGAGACGCTGAAGGTCCGCGAATGCAGTCTCTGCGCCGAAGCCGAAAAGCAGCCGGCCGATGTGCCGTTCTTCGTCCTGAAAGACGTCAATCCGCGCAAGCCCAATCGCTGGCTGGTGTTACCCAGGGTCCACGGCGAGGGGCCGCACCCCATCCACGATCTGCCGAAGGCGCAACGCGATGCTCTGTGGAAGTTTGCTGTGGCGACCGCAAAAGAGAAGATAGGGGACGGCTGGGGTCTCGCATACAATAGCTGGCACGTGCGTACCCAGTGTCATTTGCATATTCACGTCGGGCGCTACATCACCGCCGCTGAAAACTCGCGCTTCGTCGTGGTGCGGCGGCCTGAGGAGTTCCCCGCCCCGGAGCACAGCGGAGTGTTCATCCATCCGGTCAAAGGCGGCTTTCACGTGCACACGGGGGAACGCATTATGGAAACGGCACTGGTCCGGTGATCTCATTTGAGGATACATTCGTAGGGGACATTATGAGCCTTGTTGAGATCCAACAGCCGCCGACGGCGGAAACTGCCGCCATTCACCTGCATCCGACTGACAACGTGGCGGTCGCCCGGCTGACTTTGGGCGAAGGGCAGGCCGTCTCCGCCGGCGGTGTGACGGTTGTGTTGCGCGAACAGGTCCCCGTGGGCCACAAGCTCTCGCTGCGACGCATCGCGGCGGGGGAGAATGTGCTGCGGTATGGCCAGGTGATTGGACCGGCGCGCGTCGACATCGAACCCGGTTTCCACGTCCACAATCACAACCTGGGGTATCTGGAAGGCACTCGCGTTTATGAGTTCCCGGCGGACGAACGGCCATTGACCGCGCCGCCGTCGTCCATGCCCACGTTTCAGGGCTATGCCCGCGACGACGGCCGGGCGGGGACGAGGAACTACATCGCCGTGGTCGCGGCCTCCAACTGCGCGGCCCACACCGCCGAGTGGATCGCATCGAGTTTTGACGGCGAGACGCTACCCCCGAATGTCGATGGAGTCGTGGCCTTCCCGCACGGCGAAGGGTGCGGGCATTCCATTGGACCCGATACCGAGCAACTGCAGCGTACGCTGTGGGGTGTTCTCGACCACCCCAACGTCTCTTCCGCCATCGTGCTGGGACTGGGCTGTGAGGTGAACCAGATCGATCACTACCTGGGCGTCGCCGCCGGCAGCGGACCGCGCGCCTCGCGCATCGTCGGCATGACCTTGCAGGAGAGCGGTGGCACTCGTGCGACGGTCGAGCAGGCCCGCAAGACGATCGCCGCGATGATGGAACGCGCGACGACGGAACAGCGAGTGGAGCTCCCGGCGTCCAAGATCTGCCTGGGCCTGAATTGCGGCGGGTCGGACTCGTTCAGCGGCATTACGGCCAATCCCGCCCTCGGCTTTTGTTCCGACCTGCTGGCCGAACTCGGAGCCACCAGCGTGCTGGCCGAGACGCCCGAGATCGTCGGCGCCGAACACCTGCTGGTCAAGCGTGCCCGCAATCGGGCCGTGGCGGAGAAGCTGCTGGCGATGATCGCGAAGTATAAGACCTATCTTTCAAGATTCGAGGGCAGCTTCGACGACAATCCGTCGCCCGGCAACAAGGAAGGCGGCCTTTCCAACATCCTGGAGAAGTCCCTGGGCGCTGTGGCCAAGGGTGGCACCTCACAACTGAATGAAGTTGTCGACTATGCTGAGCGTGTGATGGGCCCCGGGTTCGCCTTCATGAATACGCCGGGCTATGACCCGGTGTCACTCACGGGCCTGGCCGCCGGCGGTGTCAATCTCATCGCCTTTACTACCGGCCGCGGCAGCGCGATTGGATTTCCTACCATTCCGGTGTTGAAAATCGCGACGAATAGCTACACCTACCGCCGCATGACCGGCAACATGGACATCAATGCCGGTAGGATCGCGGACGGGGACGCGAGTGTCGAGATCATTGGCCGTGAAATCCTGACTGCCTTGCTGAGGACGGCGTCGGGCGAGCGCACGAAGAGCGAATTGCTCGGTCACAAGGAATTCGTGCCCTGGCGCATCGGTCCGGTCATGTAGCTGGCGAATAACGGTGTTACCCTGAATGAATTCTCCCAGAGGAACCATGAGAATCCTGGTTGTCGAAGACGAAAAGCGAATTGCTGACTTTGTGAATCGCGGCTTGGAGAGCGCGGGGTACACTGTCGATCTCGCCGAAAACGGCGAAGCGGCGCTGGAGTTGATCCACGCGCACGATTACGATCTCGTAATCCTGGACCTGATGCTTCCCGACATGGACGGGTTGTCCGTCCTGGAGAAGGCGCGCAACAGGAAGGTTAGTCCGCCGGTACTCATCCTCAGCGCCCGTGGCGGAGTGGATGACCGGGTCAAGGGCCTCGAACTGGGCGCCGACGATTATCTCGTCAAGCCGTTTGCGTTTGTCGAGTTGCTGGCTCGTGTGCGCGCGCTGTTGCGCCGCGGCCAGTCGACTCCGGAACGCCTCGTGGTTGGCGACCTCTCGCTGGACTGCGTGCGCCGCAAAGCGAGCAGGGGCAGCGAACCGGTGGAGCTCGCGCCCAAGGAATTCAGCATCCTCGAATACCTGATGCGCAACCGCGGGCGTCCACTGAGCCGCACCATGATCGTGGAGCACGTCTGGGATATGGAGTACGACGGGCTGACGAACATCGTGGATGTCTACATCCGGCACCTGCGCAGCAAGATCGACGACCGCTTTCCGGTAAAGCTCATCCACACGGTACGCGGCATCGGCTACATGCTCGATCTGTCGGAAACCCCGGGCAGTTCCTCCGACAAGCCCGAAGAAGCTTAACCGGCTCCGGGCGCCCCCTCGGCCTCGCTGTATGTCCGACTCGATTCGCCAGCCCACGATTTGGCTCCGCTCGCTGCGTGGGCTGCGCATGCGCCTGGCGGCAACGTACGTCCTGTTGTTTGCGCTGGCGTTGGTGGGTCTGGGCTTCGTCTTCCGGCAGTCCCTCACAGGCATCCTGAACCAGCAGAGTGAGCGCGTGCTCGACGAAGAGTGGCGGGCCATGAAGGCCTATCTGCGCTTCCAGCGCGGCGAACTCATGTGGACTTACGATCCCGAGGACGCGGAGGAGGCCTATGCCGTCGACCGCCTGCGCCGCGTGCTGCTACTCACCGATGAGCGCGGCAACGTGCTGGAACTCTCCAGTGGCTATTCCGCCCTGGGCAGCGAGTCGATCCAGCAGATCAGAAGCGTCGTCCAGTCGCGCGAGCCCATCTCCGTCGTGAGGCATGATTTCCGCGGCGAGACCTATCTGGTCCGCATGGGCATCATGCGGGACCAGGGCCGGGCGTTCTTTGTAGCCATTGGCCTGCCGGTCGAAGACACGCTGCGAATCCCCGATCATCTATTGCGGCAATACCTGCTCTCGGTACCGGTAATGCTGCTGGTCATCGTCTTTGTGGGCTGGTACATGGCCGGCCGCGCCTTGCGACCGTTGCACCAGGTGGCGGAAACCGCCAGCGCCGTGGCGGGCGGCAACCTGAGCCTGCGTATTGCACCGCGCGGATCGGGCGACGAATTGGATGTCCTCATCGGCGCTTTCAACCAGATGCTGGAGCGGCTGGAGCTGAATTTTCAACAGATCCGGCAGTTCTCCCTGGACGCCTCGCACGAACTGCGCACCCCCATCACCATCATTCGAGGCCAGTTGGAAGTTGCGCTGTTGACCGCTGAGACCAGGGAACAGTTCCGCGAAGCGATTCTGACCGCCCTGCTCGACGTGGAGCGCATGGGGCAGATCGTGAAGTCGCTGCTGCTGCTGGAGCAGGCGGAGTCCGGGCAGGTCGTGCTACAGAAGACGCAGTTGGACATCGCGAAGCTGGCAGAGGAACTCGTCTCGCAATTCCGCATCGCCTCAGATGAAAAGGGGCTCTCGCTGGAGGTCGTGGCCCACGGCCCGTGCTGGGCGGAGGTCGACCGCGTACAATTCGATCGCCTGCTGTCCAACCTGCTGTCCAACGCCCTCAAGTACACACATGCGGGCGGCCGCGTGGAAGTCATCCTGGAGCAGGTGGACGGGGCTGCGCACCTGACAGTGAGCGACAACGGCCAGGGGATTCCCGCCGCCAACCTGCCGCACGTGTTCGAACGGTTCTATCGCGTCCGGGAAACCACGCCGGATCCGGACCGCGGGCTCGGCCTGGGTCTGGCGTTCGTGGCCTGGATCGCCCGCGCGCACGGCGGCCGGGTGGAGGTAAAGAGCGAACCGGGCCAGGGCTCCCAGTTCCTGGTGATCTTCCCAGCGCCCGCGCCCGTCGATGCCACGGGGCCCGAGCCGGAATCGACGGCCGGCCTGCTCTCCTGACGGCGCCAGATTTCCATAAAGACCCGCCTGCCCGCGCGCGTCTACCGTTTGATGAAACTCGCACGCTGGATTTTCGCCTTTTTGTCGCTTGCGGCCGTTATGGTCTGGGCCCAGCGCGAGCGTGGTGTGGCGCCATCCCGGGATACGCCCACGTGGGAGTACCGGCATCTGGAACCCCAGGAAGTCAGTCCCGGCGCGTATGAACAGGTGGACTGGACGCTGGTCACTTCCCTGGGCGCACAGGGCTGGGAACTGGTCAGCGTTACTCCATGGGTGATGCGCAACGACATCCATCAGCCGCGCAAAGAAGGAGAACCCAAGCTGGTGACCCAGAACTACATGGCGTTCTACTTCAAGCGCCAGAGGCCGGAGCAGCGTTAGCTAACCGGCGATTCGCAGGGATTGGGCGATCAGGCTCGTCACACGGCCGGCCATGTCGAGGTTCGGGGGCGGTGCGGCCTCAAGCGGCCGGCATACGACGACAACCGTCGAACCATCAAGGGTTTCGACCCACGCCTGCCACCGGTCCGGCAATTCGACCGGTGAAGGCCACCAGGCGGGATGGGCCCGCGCCACTACCCGGACCGGCGCTCCAAAGTGCCAGAGACGCTCGAGTTGCGCGTACGGGTCGGCCTGATTCAGCACGAGCCGCACCACTCTTCCGGAGCGTTCCGGCGGGTATCCGGCGGGCGCTGGCAGCAGGGCTGCCACAGGTAGGGCAAACAAGTCGCGTCTGCGCATGGTCCCTCCCATGGTAGCGTGAGCTTATGGATGCTCCGAAAGATCGAGTGCTCGTTGTCGACGATGAGTCGAATCAACGTACAGCGCTCGCCACGATGATCGCGGGCTGGGGCTATGAGACCGCATCGGCCGCCAACGGAGCCGAGGCGCTCGATCGTCTGCGCGAGTTTGAAGCCAGCGCCATCGTCACCGACCTCATGATGCCCGGCATGGACGGCAGTGAACTGCTGCGCCGCCTCAAGGACCAGGGCCAGGCGCCTCCGGCCATCGTGCTCACCGCCTTTGGCAACCTCGAAACCGCCGTCGCGCTCGTCCATGACCTGGGCGCCTTCTGGTTTCTGGAGAAGCCGTTACAGCCCGGCGCGTTACGCCTGCTGCTCTCCCGCGCGGTCGCCCAATCGCGCCTCACCGATTACAACGAGGCTCTGGAACGGCGCTTGAGCGAGCAGGGCGTACTGGGCAACCTGGTGGGCGGCTCGGACGTGATGCAGCGGATTTTCTCCCTCATCCGGCAGGTGGCGCCCACGCGCGCGACGGTGCTCATCACCGGGGAAAGCGGCACGGGCAAGGAACTGGCGGCGCGCGCGATCCACGACCTCAGTCCCCGCCGCACGGCGCCCTTTGTCGCCATCAACTGTGCCGCCCTGACGGAAACCCTTATCGAGAGTGAGCTGTTCGGCCACGAAAAGGGCTCGTTCACCGGCGCGGTGGAACGCCGCCGCGGCTGCTTCGAACTGGCCGATGGCGGCACGCTGCTGCTGGACGAGATCGGCGAAATGCCGGCGCCCACGCAAGCCAAGCTGCTGCGTGTCCTGGAAGAGCGCAAAGTGCGCCGCCTGGGCGCGGCCCGGGAAGTGGAGGTGGATGTCCGCCTGCTGGCAGCCACGAATCGCGACCTGCTGGCCGAGGTCAAGCAAAACCGCTTCCGCGAGGATCTTTTCTTCCGGCTGAATGTGTTTGAAGTTTCGCTGCCGCCGTTGCGGGATCGGCGAGAGGACATTCCAGCCCTGTGCGAAGTGATGGTCCGCGACATGAACATCCGCCATCAGTGCCGTGTCAGCGGCATCGATGCGCAGGCCATGACCCTGCTCCAGAACCAGGAATGGCCGGGGAACGCTCGTGAACTGCGCAATGTGGTGGAACGGGCGGTGATCATCGCCGGCGAGGGTCTCGTCCAGTCCAGCCATTTCTTTGGGCTCCACAGCTCCGCCCGCGCCCCCGTTGTGAGCGGAGACGAGGTGCGCCTCAGCGTCGGGGCGACCATCGACGAGGCCGAACGCGCCCTGATTGAAGCCACGCTTCGCCATACCGGCAACAACCGGACCCGGGCCGCCACAATTCTGGGCATCAGCCAGAAAACACTCTTCAACAAGCTGCGCGAGTATGGCGCGCCCGGCGGAACCGAGTAGAATACGCCCATGTCCCTGCGCCTCCGATTACTGCTGTTGATGATCGGCATGGTGGCCGCACTGTCGGTACTGATGCTCGGGATCCAGCTGAATTCGCTGGTCACGGTGTGGCTGGGCCACACGCAGGAAAGGGCGGCGTCCACGGCGCAGTTCGTCAAAAGTTATGTCATGGAGCGCGCCCAGGAGCGGGCCAGCGGCGTACAGCCGCCGCCCGGCGATCTCAACAACCAGATCCGCCTGTGGCGCTCCGCGATCTCAGAGGACCAGGAACTACCGGACCTGCTCAGCGCTACCCTCACCCAGACTCGCTCCCTCGTCGAGATCTCGGTGTCCGGCGAGCGCGGACGCATCCTGGCCTCCTCCAACCCGGATCGAAAAGGACGCCTCATCGGCGGCATGCTCCCCTTCAAGTCGCTGGTGGACATGAATCCATTCGACCGCTTCCTGCAGGTGCTGCGCGGCCAGATGGACTATGAGAACCGGGTGGACCTGGGCGTGCCCGGCCAGAAGGAACCGGTCTTCACCATCCAGGTGCTGGTCTCGAGCGCCCTGCTGCGCGACGCCATCGTCCCGGAGGTCTACAGGACCGCCCTCGCTTCGCTGCCGCTGTTCGTCTTTTCCATCCTGATCGCCTGGGTCGCCGCCCAGATCGCGCTGCGCCCGCTGGCCGGCATCAGCCAGACCATCGACCAGATCACGCGCGGCGAAACTATGCCGGACCACCACCCGAACATTTCCAGTACGCGCGAACTCGCCGCGGTGCAGGAGAAGTTGCGCTTCCTGGGGGAGCAGTTCCGCGGCGCGCAAATGGGCGCCACCCAACTGCGCGGCAGCGTGGAGCGACTGCTGGAACGGTTGGAGGAAGCCATTTTCCTCTTCGATTCCAGCGGCCGGCTCATCGTCTGTGGCGAGCCCGTGGAGCGTCTCCTGAACATGAAGCGCACGGACATCACACGGCGCAAGATCGAGGAACTGTTCCCCGCCTCGATGCCGGTGGGCGCGGCCATCGCCTCGGCCATCGTCGACCGCCGTCCCCTGCGGGATGCCCAGGTCGGGCGGCTGATGCTGAATCTCGACTTCCTGCCGGATGGGGCGCTGTTGCTGCGAATCAGGGACGCCGAAGGCCGTCAACTGGTCGAGAAACAGCTCAGCCTGTCCACCCGACTGGCCGCCATCAACCGCTTAACCGGCGGGGTGGCCCACGAGATCAAGAATCCCCTGAACTCCATCGCCTTGAGGTTGGAACTGCTGCGATCGAGGGTGCTGCCCGAGGTGCCCGAAGCCAATGGAGAGATCGAGGTGATCGCACAGGAGATCACGCGGCTCGATCGCGTCGTCCGGACCTTCCTCGATTTCACGCGGCCGCTCGAGATGCGAACTAAGGAGTGCGACCTTGGCTGCCTCGCTGCCGAGTCGTTGGAGCTGATCCGGCCCCAGGCGGAGCTCGCCGGCATCCGGGTGGAGACCTGCGGCCTGGATACGCCCGTCGAAGTCCGGGTGGACGATGACCTGATCAAACAGGTACTGATGAACATCCTCAGCAATGCCATGGAAGCCATGCCGGAGGGCGGCCATCTTCAGGTCAACTTGCGAAACACCGGGCGGGAAGCGATACTCGACATCTTAGACACAGGACCCGGTATCCCCCCGGAGATGAGAGACAAAATCTTTCAGCTCTATTACACAACGAAGGAAAAGGGAACCGGTATCGGACTCGCCATGGCGTTTCGAGCCATGCAAATGCACGACGGAGGAATTGAAGTGGGTGGAGGAGAAGGCAGAGGTACGACCTTCCGGTTAAGATTTCCGGTCCACAATGGAGCTCCGGAATGACCATGCGATCAACTCGTCTCTGGATCATGGCAGCGGTGCTGGCTCTCAGCCTGCCCGGTTGCTCCAAGTTCAAGAAGGCGCCCAAACCGCCGCCGGCCCCAGCGCCGGTTCAACCTAAGATTGAGCCGCCGGTCAGCCCGGTTCCGCAGGCGAAGCCCATGGAGGAGCCGCAATTGCCGGCCACTCCCCTGCCCGCGCCGGAGATCGAACCGCAGGTGATCCGGCCTAAGCTGGACCAGGTGGAGCCGCCCAAACCCACGCCCCCAGCCCGGCGCCGGGCCAAGTCGACGCGCAGCACCGCGGCTCCGAAACCCGCTAAGCCCGTGGAACCGGCCGCCACCGCGCCGCAGACACAAGCGCCCGTGCAGCCTCCGGCCCAGCCGCCAGCCCAGCCACCCGTCCAGCCGCCTCCGGATCCGGCACCAGCCAACCCGGCTCCGCAATCACCGAAGCCCGAGATCAAGCTGGCCGAGGTGTTGACGGAAGAGCAGCGCCGCAGCTACAACCAGACCATTGATGAGAGTATCGGGGAAGCACGCCGGGCCCTCGTCTCGCTGCAGGGACGTTCGCTGAGCCGGGAGCAGAGTGAGAACGAGAGCCGCGTCAGGACGTTTATCCGGCAGGCGGAAGAAACCCGCGCGTCCGATGTGCGAGCGGCCGCGCAGTTTTCACGCCGCGCCGCACTACTCGCCCGGGAGCTGCTCGAAACGTTGAAGTAGGGTTACTGCATCAGCCCGAAAAGGCTGACGAGAAAATCGCGCAGCGTGGTGCCCAGCGAGAGAATCAGGTCCGTTAGGATATGCCGTGCCTCACTGCCTCCGGTGAACATCCAGACGGCGAAGCAGATCCAGAAGAGGGTCCAGATGAGCGACCAGAACGGGGCAACCGGATTCCGACGGCATTCCGTAGCCCATTGAGTCCGCATGCGGGCATTTTCGGCCCGCCAGGCGTGCTTCAACTGGGCCCGCTCGGCCCGCCAGGCCGCCTTCATCTGGGCACATTCGGCCCGCCAGGCAGCTTGCTGTTCAGCCTTCCAAGCCTTCGACTGCCATCTCCACGGGAGAGGGCCGAACGAGGCGTTGAACATGTGTGAGAACGGGTTGGGGTTTGATCCGAATCTCATAGGTCGCTCATGGGTCTGATACGCAGCTCGACTTTGCCTTGTTCCCGGATTATTCGGTCAAGTGCAAAGACTGTCCGGAATTGGAACTGCGCCGTCCATTCCCGAAGTGAGCCGCCGTCTAGATAAACCGCGCGGCCAGCGGCGGCAACTCCAGCTGCAGCAGTTCTTTAACTCCATCCGGACCACGCAGGTCCAGCAACAGGTCGCCGCCGGCAGTGAAGTGCAGGCTGTAGCTGACAAACGGACAACTCCGGCTCTGCAGGCGCATCCACTCAATGACTTCGGCAGGCTCAGTGACCTCGCTATCCAGGACGTAGCGGAAGCCGTCGGCCAGTTCCATCCGCTCGTTGGCGGAACGAATCACGCGGCCTGTAAGCACCTCATAACGCTCACTCTCGGCCTCTGAAAGGGCCGTCTGGCCGAGATTCGCCGCGTCCGCCGCCGGGGGCCTCCAGGGTTCCGCCGAGGCGCTGGTGGATAGGACAAACAGGAAGACCAGGAGCTGCCGTTTCATACTCGAATCACCTCCGCTGGATGCACCGGCCCCACGCCGGACTGTCGCAGGAACTGCGGTGAATGGGATTCCCTCCAGTGAGGCCGGTCCAGGCCGCATGGGGAAACAAAGCCGTCATCGGTTGTTACTTCCATTGCAGGCGAAGCGCCAAAGGTAAACCGCCCACAGGCATCGAGGCAGGCGGCGGATGGCGAAGGTATCGATGCTGTATTCTGATTCACTATGAGGAGCACGGAGATCGAGGCGGTACTCGATTTGTTTCTGACTGAGCAGCAGGCCCGGGTTCAGAAGCTTATCTCCGCGTTCGAGGCAGCCTGGCGCGATACTCAAGTCCTGCTGGCGGCCCAGGCCGACCTGTTCCGCACCCACCCCGGCAAAACCGAACCAGGCGTTGAACTTGCGGCCATCGAAAGGCTGATGGAGGTCTCGGGCAAACCGCTGCTTTTCGATGTCGTGGCCGGGTTGCGCCGGGTGAAGCCGCAGGAGCGGGCACTCTCGGGTCTCGAGGACTATGAGTCCGCCGCCGAAGACCTTCTCAGCCGGCTGCCCGTCGAGGTCGAAGTTCCCAAGGAGGCCTGGCTGGGCGCCCTCACGCCGCTGGCCGGCAGCCCGTTGCTGGCCCTGTCGGCGCGCATGCGCCACCACCCCGAGGTTCTGCCTCTCCGGGAACTGCTGGGCTGCTTCTTCCAGCAGGAATCGAATCTGCGCGCACGCCTCGACGGAGCGGTCTTTGTCGTTCTTGCCAAAGCGGTGCTTCTGCTGATCGAACCCTGGCAGCACGTCCGCCGCGAGGCGCTCGGCGTCCTGGCCGGGCACAACGGCGGCTCGTTTGAAGAAGCCCGCCAGCGTTGGATGGACGCCCTGGTCGTCCTGCATCACCAGGGCGAGGATGCGCTGCAGAATCACGCCGCCTGGGCCGCCGCCTCCAGCGAACGGGTGGCCCAGTTCCTGCTGCGGTACAACCAGCCGTTCTCTCCAGAGCATCACCAGGATCTGCTCGACGGCCGGCAGAACCTTTTCCGCTACTGGGCCCGCCAGCGCCGTAGTGTGAACGCTACGATTGAGGTCGAGTACGAGCTAGGGCAAGCCGCGCTGGAAGGCGTCTCGTGCGGCCGCTCGATCCTGCTTCAGCTCGATCAGGAGCAGGCCGGACTGCTGCAGGAACTGGAGACGGTCATTGCCTGGCTCCAGAACTTCGGCCAGGCCGGAGCAGGTGACTTCCCTGCCCCGCAGAACAATCTTGTCTCCGGCGAGGATCATGCCTGCGACTGGCAGCGCCGCCTGGAGGGCTTCGCCGAAGCTCGCCTGCCGGAGACATGCGACACCCTGCAGCCGTCAAAGGCATTGCCGGTGCGCGCCGGCGCCTGGCGCCAGGTCCAACCGCGCAAAGTGATGCTCGCCGCTCTCGACGGCATCGGCCATGCACGCGTGCTGGAAGGCTGCCGGGAAGCCGAAGCCGTCCATCGCTCAGTCGTACGCGAGATTGAACGAACCCGCGAGGTGGTGGAATTCGGCCTGGAGACCGCGCAGGAGGAGGGCCAGGGCGCCATCGCCCAGGAAAGCGTCAGCAACGCGCTGGCACTGGCCATCCATCAGCGGGAACGAACCCAAAGCCCGCGCGCGCTGGTGGAGCAGCGCCTGGTGGAGGGCCTGGCCGCCACACTCTTCCTCACACATTTCACGCTGGAGCAGCGTCGCCTCGGCCTGCTCACGCAACTGATCCGCAGCCGCGGCTCCGAAGCCTTCCAAACTGCCCGGCAACTTGGCTTCCACGGCACGTCGGAGGGCGGACGCCGGCTGTATCTCGCGGTGGGCTCAGCTTACCGGACGGCGCTCATCAAAATCGGCTGGGAGCCGCCGCCCGTCGCAGCCCTGGAACAGGTGGCCCTGCGCGGGTACGTCGACGAGGTGCTGAACCTGCGCTCCGACGTCTACGACCTGCCGATGATCTACCGGCGCCTGTTCCGGTTGGCGCCCCTGCAGGATCCGCGATTCCTGGTGGGCCGTGAGACCGAGATGGGCGCACTGTCCACGGCGCGCAGCCTGTGGGACGCGGGACGCGGTGTCGCGGTCCTGATCGTCGGCGCCCGGGGCAGCGGCAAGACCAGCATGCTGAACTGCGCCGTCGCCGGACGCTTCGCCGATGTCCCCGTGGTGCAGAGCCACTTTTCGAGGCGGCTCACCAGCGCCGGAGACATCCATGCGTTTCTGTGTGAACTACTTCAACTGCCGGAGGGCGGCGACTTTCTACAGGCTCTGAAATCGACACGCCGGGTCGTGATCCTCGAAGAGCTGGAACGAACGTTCCTGCGCCGCCTGGGCGGCTTTCAGGCCATCCAGGAGCTGCTGCGGATTATCTCCCTCACCTCGCGTACGACTCTCTGGGTACTGAGCATGAACCAGCACTCGTACCGCTTCCTGGACGCCGCGGTCGGCCTGGGCGAGCACTTCTCCCACCGCATCAATGCGATGGCCGTGACGCCGGAGGAGTTGAAGAGCGCCATCCTGATGCGGCATCACCTCTCCGGGCTGCGGCTGCAGTATCCGCCGCAGCTCAAAGTGGATCCGCAGATGGGCCGCCTGCGCGCGCTGCTGGGGCTGCAACAGGATCCCGAGACGCGCTTCTTCGACGCGCTCTACCGGCAGTCGGAGGGCATCTTCCGCAGCGCCTTCGAGTTGTGGCAGAAGTTCATGGACCGCGTGGAAGGCGGGGTCCTGTATTTGCGCCAACCGGAGGAGCCGGACTACTCGCCGCTCCTGGGCAGTTTGACGCTGCAGGATTCACAGACGCTGCACGCGATCGTGCAGCACGGCAGCCTCACGGTGGAAGACCACGCGGGCATCTTCGAATGCACCGCCGAAGACAGCCGCCTGCGGCTGGAGAAGCTGATCGCCCTGGAGTTCCTGGAGCCCGATCCGCTGTGCCCGGGGCTCCGCATCCGGCCCGAGGCCGGCCGCATCGTGCACATGGCGCTCTACCGAATGAATCTGATCTGAGGAAATGCCCATGCAACCAGCATTCCTGATAGTCTCCGGCGGCTTTGATTTCTTCACCGTCCTGACCTTTGGCAGCGTGGCGGGGGCGATCATCGTCCTGGCGCTGGCGTGGCTGGCCATTCGCTGGCTGACGCTGTGGCTCGACTCGCTCAGCGCGCGCAGCACACAGGCCCGGTTCTTCATCAACTGGCTGCAGCCCGTCGTCCGCATCACGCTGTGGTTTGTGGCGATCCTGCTCTGCTTCCAGTTGCTGGCGCCGTCGCGGGATACGTTCTTCGCCGGAGTGGCTTCGATTGGTATCGCCCTGGGGTTGGGTGCGCAGGATCTGGTCAAGAATCTCATCGGCGGGCTGGTGGTGTTGGCGGACCGCCCTTTTCAGTTGGGCGATCGCGTGAAGATCGGCAACGCGTACGGCGAGATCGACCACATCGGGCTGCGCAGCACAAAGTTGACCACGCCCGACGATACGCGGGTGACCATCCCAAACGCGATGATCCTCAGCGAGCAGGTCTATAACTCGAACTCAGGCGTGCCGGACTGCCAGGTGGTGACGGATCTCTTTCTGCCGCCGGATTCCGATCCGGATGTGGCCGCGCATGTCGGACGGGAAGCCGCGTTCTGCTCGCCCTTCCTGCTGGCGCGCAAACCGGTGGTGGTGCTGACCCAACAGGGGTTCGACCAGGGGCCGTACCTGCGGCTGCGCATTAAGTGCTATGTGCACGATCACCGCTACGAGCCGCGGATCCAAAGCGACATCACGGCCCGGGCCAGCCGGGAACTGCTGCGTCTCGGCGTGCTGCAGCGCTGGGTGCCGGGCCACTGAGGCGCGGCCCCCGGACAGGAGGCCGCACCCAAGTGGAAAGCCTCAGTCCTCGTCGTGCTGGGCCGACAAGCGCGTCACGACACCCAGATCTTCCAGGGTCGTCACATCGCCGGTCACCGTGTTGGAGGTCACAATCTCACGCAGCAGGCGCCGCATGATCTTGCCGCTGCGGGTCTTCGGCAGTGATTCAGCGAACCGGATCTCCTCCGGCCGCGCGAAGGCGCCGATCTCGTGGGCCACCCACTGCCGCAGCTCCTTGCCGAGCACGCCGTGGTCCCAATTCCCCTGCTTCAGCGAGACAAAACAGCACACCGCCTGTCCCGTGATCTCATGGGGCTTGCCGACAACGGCCGCCTCGGCCACCGCTGGATGCCGCACCAGCGCCGATTCCACTTCCATGGTCGACAGCCGGTGTCCGCTGACGTTCATGACGTCGTCGACGCGGCCCAACACCCAGAAGTAGCCGTCCTCATCGCGCCGCGCCGCATCGCCCGTGAAGTAGATGCCCGGCATGCGGCTGAAGTACTGTTGCTCAAACCGTTCCGGATCGCCCCAGATGGTGCGGATCATCGACGGCCACGGCCTGCGGATGATCAGGAAGCCTTCGGCCCCCGGAGCCACCTTTTCGCCATAAAAGTCGACTACATCCGTCAGGACACCAGGCATCGGCAGCGTGCCGGAACCCGGCTTCAGCGGCACCGCGCCCGGCATGGGTGCGATCAGGATGCCGCCGGTCTCGGTCTGCCACCACGTATCCACTATGGGAGACCGGCTCTTGCCGATCACGCGGTAGTACCAGTCCCAAGCGGCCGGGTTGATGGGCTCGCCTACGCTGCCCAGCAGGCGCAGCGAGGACAGGTCGTGCTTGTTCGGATACTCGTCGCCCTGCTTGATCAGAGCGCGGATCGCGGTCGGCGAGGTGTAGAGAATCGTCGCCTTGTGGCGCTCGACGATGTCCCACCAGCGATCCCAGGCCGGGAAGTCGGGTGCCCCCTCGTAGACGAGACAGGTCGCGCCGCAGGCCAGCGGGCCGTACACGATGTAGGAGTGGCCGGTGACCCAGCCGATGTCGGCGGTACACCAGTAGATGTCGTTTTCCTTGAGGTCGAAGACCCACTTCATCGTGCTGGCGACGTAAGTGAGGTAACCGCCGGTGGTGTGCAGGATCCCCTTGGGCTTGCCGGTGGTGCCGGAGGTGTAGAGGACGAAGAGCGGATGCTCGGAGTCCAGCTCTTCGGCCGGACAGTCGGGGCTGACGCCCGGCAGCAGGTCGTGCCACCAGTGGTCGCGGCCTTCGTTCATGGGACATTCGCCGCCGGTGCGCCGGTAGACGAGCACGTCCTTGATGCCGGGACAGTCTTTCACGGCCTCGTCGACGGCGCCCTTCAGCTTCACTTCCTTGCCGCGCCGCCAGCCGCCATCGGCGGTCAGCACCAGCGAGGCGTCGAGATCCAGGATGCGGGCCTTCAGCGCCTCGGCCGAGAATCCGCCGAAGACCACGGAGTGGATGATGCCCAGCCGTGCGCAGGCCAGCATCGCGACGATGGCCTCGGGAATCATGGGCATGTAGACGATGGCGCGATCGCCGGCCTGGAAGCCGCGCGACTTCAGCACGTTGGAGAACTGGCCCACGGCGGCATGCAGCTCGCGATAGGTCAGCGTCTTCTGGTCGCCCGGCTCGCCCTCAAAAATGATGGCGGGCTTGTCGCCGCGGGTCTCCAGATGCCGGTCCAGGCAGTTGTAGGCGGCGTTGGTCTTGGCGCCTACGAACCATTTCACGAAGGGCGGGTGCCATTCGTAAACGTGGCTCCATTTCTCAAACCAATGGACCTCGCTCTCGGCCTGCTGTGCCCAGAACCCCTCAGGGTCCGCCTCCGCACGCCGGTATAACTCTTGGTAGGCCTCCATCGAGCCCACGTGGGCTTGGGAGGAGAACTCTGTACTTGGAGAATAGACTTCGTTCCCAGACATGTTTTTCTGGAGTGTAGCAAAGCCTGTAGAATCTCGTTCATGGCCAAAATTGAATGGAACCGGCAAGCGACCTATGAGGACGCCAACTTGTTGCTGCGATTGTACGAAGAGCGGCGCGAGGAGAAGTTACGGAAGGCGCGTGCCTGGTTCGTCTCGGAATGCAAGTACAAGACGCTGGAGGACTGGCAGCGGCTTTGCCCGCCCGGCTCCGAAATGAACGCCTACTTCCGCATGGTCACCACCTATTGGGAGATGGCCAGCAGTTTTGTGGTGAGCGGCGTGCTCAACCCTGAACTGTTCATCCAGAATGCGATGGAGCATGCCCTGGTGTGGGAGCGCATCCAGCACCTGGTGCCCCAGATCCGCGCCATGAACAATGCTCCGCATCAGTTGCGGAACCTGGAAACCATGGCGGGCTACACCAGGGAGTGGCTGGGTAAACAGGGCGAAGGGGTCTACGAGAGCTTCGCCGGACGCTTCAAGGTCTGAGTCTCCTCAGCAGCCGCAACCCAAGAAACAAAGCCGCCGCGCCGGCCGGTGAGATGTTGCCGGCGTGAAGGCCGAGAGTCTGGATCAGCTCCGTCTCGGTGGCGAGGGGAATCCGGGTGAGCCCGGGCAGGAACTCGTCACTGAGGAGGAACTCCTCCGGTTTGTCGAGAACCAGTAAGGTACAGATCTCCGGCCGGAGGTTCAGCAGGTTCGTCGCCACCCCCGAAAAGTAGAGGCGGCTTGGATCGAGTTCCACGCCGAGTTCTTCGCGCAGCTCCACTGAAACCGTATCCTCGATCGAGTAGGGAGGCGCGAACATCCCGGAGGGCACCACGTGCCACTGGCCGGCGCGGTGCGGCATGGCTTTGGGTGCAAGCCTGCCCAGCAGGATCTCGTCCCCGCAGACAGTGAGGGTCGCCACTCCGATAGCAGGCGTGAGCGGACCCACCGCGTTCCGGCGCTCCAATCGACGGTCAAACCGAGCGAAATCGGCGGGGGCGCGGCCGGCCAGTGCGGGTAACTGCTCCAGCAGTTCCAGCTCGATCGACTCGCAGGTGTTCATCGACGCGAAGTAGGACCCAAGCCGGCAGTCGAGCCGGAGGTCCGGCCGGGCGAACAGCCGGTCCATGGCGTAAACCTCTCCATTGAAGAGACTCAGGCCCTGGAGACGGGCCGCCAGCTCGACCGGAGGCGGCGGCGTAAGGTCCAGTTCGCCCAGAACCGAAGCCACGCGCCGCCACTGGCGAGCCGGCGCCGGCACGCAAGTAACTGGAAACACGGCTCCCGCGCACCGCAGCACAGACCGCGCGCCGTACTTCCAGGCTAAGAACTGGCACAACCGGTCCATCCGTTAATAGGCCTCCATTCGAGCGTGGACTAGGGCGCGTGCCCCACCCGCTATTTCAGGCTAAATCCTCTCTAGTCCTATCCGCTGCCGAGCCGATGGATATAGAGAGGACGGTGAAGTGCAGCGTTTGGCCACTGTATTCGCATGCTTGACGGGGCTGTTCCTCCTCCACAACCCCGCCAACGCCAAGGAAACACAGTGGATTCGAGTGGCTTCACCGCACCTTGAAATGCTAACGACGGCAGAGGCGGAGACCGCCGCTCAAGCCCTTATGGAGTTAGAGAGTCTACGGATTTATTTCCGTTCAGCAGTGCCGGAAAAAGCAACCGAACCGGCCCGTCTGCGGATCGTGGCTTTCTCCTCTGAGTCGGAGTATCAGGTTTTCAGACTGAACTCCTACTCTCCCGCGTACTTCGTCGGCGGTTCGGGACAAGGAACGATTGTCCTGGGCCGCCTGGCGAAGGAAACCCTGCCTGCTCTGCGACATGAGTACATCCATGCGCTGGTTCACGAAAACGGCTGGAACCTGCCGCTGTGGCTGGCCGAAGGGCTGGCCGAGCAGTTTGCGGGCGTGGATGCGGCTCGAGTCCGATATCGCCGGAATCTGTTGAAACGACAGGGATTTCCGGATATTCAGGCGCTGAAATCCGTTCATAGCGCTCTGCAGGACCAGTCACAGGCCCTGACTTTCTATGCGGCCAGTTGGGCCCTCACCAATCTCCTGCTCACCGAACCGCCTTACCGGGACCATTTCCGGGCCTTTCTCACCAGCCCAGAGCCCCAGATGGCAGCGCTTCTCGCCGCTTCGGGCCGGACCGTGAACCAGTTGCAGGCTGATCTGGCCGGCCATATTGAACGCCTCAAAACTGTATCTCCAAATGAGGGTACTGCCCCCATTCCGGTCAAGTGCACGGTGGCGCCCGCACCGGACAGAATCGTGCAGATCGCCCTGGCGCGGTTGCTGGAGCGCAGCGGCGATGTGAGCGGTGCTCGGGCACGGCTGGAGCCCCTGGCTGAACTGATTCAGGACGAGGCTGAGTACTGGGTGCTCATGGGCGACCTGGCCATGCTCGACTCGCCGGTGGAGGATGCCCTCCATGCTTATGTAAAGGCAATGGATCTTGGCTCACTCGACAGCCGGATGCTGCAGCGCCTGGCCGTCCTGCGGCAGGGCCAGGCGGAGGCTGTACCGGTGCTGGAAAGGCTCCTCCAGGTGACCCCCGAGAACGACGATGCGCGGCTGGTGTTGAGCTCGCACTATGTGAACGAGCAGCGTTGGCCGGAAGCACTGGAACAACTCCGTCAAGTGAAACACGCTCCGCCGGAACGGGAGGATTTCTACCGCCGGGCGGTCGCGATGGCGGAATCTCACCTAGAACTCCGCCCGGTGTTTCTCAGTACACGATAGGCCTATAGTTCGGCGAATCCTTATGACCCGATAAGGCTTTTCGCCTATGCGTGATTCTCTCCAGCGGGTTCACAATGGCCCCGAGGAGTAACTACAGTGCCCACGTCCGTCCAGCAGCGCCGCAGCCGCTCAGTACGGCTATCCGACCTGGTTTCCGCCCTGTCTTACGCGTTGGACCTGACGGAAGGCCAGCCGCTCGGTCACGCGCAACGCACCTGTGTACTGGGTATCCGGTTGGCGCAAGCCATCGGTTTGCCGGAAGCTGAGCAGTCCGACCTGTACTATGCGTTGCTTCTGAAGGACTCCGGCTGCAGCAGCAATGCGGCCCGCATGTACCAGATTCTAGGCAGCGACGAGTTGCGCGCCAAGCACGACGTCAAGTTGATCGATTGGAGCAGTGTGAACTGGTCGTCGCTGGTGTACTCACTGCGGCATGTGCGGGTGGGGCGTCCGGCCTGGGAACGGCTGCTGGCGCTTTCGCAGGTGGCCTGGCAGCGGCATCGCCAACAGAAGGAAGTGGTGGAGATCCGCTGCGAACGCGGGGCCTCCATTGCCCGGAAGATGGGGTTCCCGGAACGAACCGCGGAAGCGATCCGCAGCCTGGACGAGCATTGGGACGGAGGCGGCTATCCGCTGGGGCTGCGCGGCGATCAGATTCCAATGGCCGCCCGCATCCTGAGCCTGGCGCAAACCCTGGAGGTGTTCCACCGGCAATCGGGCATGCCTGCGGCGTTGCGAGTGGCGCGGACGCGCAGCGGACGCTGGTTCGATCCGGAACTGGTAAAGGCCGCGCACGCCGTGGCCCAGCAGAGCTCGCTGGACAACGAACTTGCCTATGCGGCGCAGACGGTGGCGCGCCTGTCACCGGCCGAAGGCAGCGTTGCCGCCAGCCGAGATCGAGTGGATGTCATCTGCGACGCGTTCGCGGACGTGGTGGACGCAAAATCGCCCTATACAAGTGAACATTCACGGCGGGTGACGGAAGCCGCGGTCGGCATCGCGGAGCACATGAACGCGGATCGATCGACAATCACGCTGCTGCGGCGGGCGGCACTGCTGCACGACCTGGGCAAGCTCAGCGTGCCGAACTCGATCCTGGAGAAACCGGTCGCGCTCACGGCCGACGAGTGGGCCGTGGTGAAGCGGCATCCCTTCCATTCCGAAGCCATTCTGAAGCGGATTCAGGGCTTTGAGCAGATCGCGATTGTGGCCGGAGCGCACCATGAACGGCTGGACGGCACCGGGTACTTCCGCGGCGTTAAGGCGGATCAGCTCTCGATCCCGGCCCGGATGCTGGCGGTGGCGGATGTTTTCGACGCGCTGTCGGCAAAGCGGCCGTACCGGGAAGCGATCCCACTGGATGAAGTATTCTCCATCATTCGAAGGGATGCCCCGCACGCGCTGGACAGCGACTGTGTGGAAGCTCTGGTGGAGAGCCAGAGGCAGGCCCGGCCCGCTCCGGCGTCGGAAGGCCTGGCCCTGTTGCAGCGAGCCATCACCACGCACCGCGCGAGCCATCGCGGTGTCGCCTGACAGGCGCGCCGTACGCGCCCAGCAAGCGTTAGTGTATTGTGGTTGCAGAGGCGTACTCTGGCGCAATGGCCTTTTCTGTTCGTGACCGTGGATACGGCCCCCCTCCCATGAACCACATGACGACAGGCGTCAAGTGGTTGCTCATCGTCAACAGCGTTCTGTTCGTGGTGTATTTCCTGAGCGCGCGCACGGTGCTGGGCGACTTTTTCCTGTTGCTGGGCCTGGTGCCCCGCTCGGTGTTGAGCAGCTTTGCCATCTGGCAACTGTTCACTTACATGTTCCTGCACAGCCCGCTGGGCTTCGGGCACATCCTGATGAACATGTTGTCGCTGTGGATGTTTGGCACTCCGCTGGAGAGCATCTGGGGCACCCGGCGATTCCTGCAGTTCTACTTCTTCTGCGGCGTCGGCGCGGGCATCTGCGTGGTGGTCCTCAATCTTTTCTTCGGATCCCTCGACACGCGCACGATTGGGGCGTCGGGTGCAATCTACGGCACCCTGATGGCCTTCGGCATCCTGTTCCCCAAGGTGACCACCTATTTCTTCGGGCTGTTCCCGATTGAGGCACGCTGGATGGTGATCATTATCGGCGCCATCGTGTTTCTGAGTTCGCTGGGCGACAGCGGCGGAGCAGTGAGCCACTTTGCCCACCTGGGTGGACTGGTGTTCGGCTATATCTGGCTGCGATTCAACCTCGGACACAAGGCGAAGATCCGGACGGACTGGCGGGGCGATCTTCAACAGCGCTACAAGGATTGGAAGCTGCGGCGGGCCAAGAAGAAGTTCCAGGTCTATCTAAAGCGCCATGGCTCGTCGACGCAGGACAAGCGCGGCGGACCAGGTGACTGGATTCAATAGCGCGTCGCAACCGGCTAGTCCGGGTTGTACGTCTTATAGGCATGAGAAGGGGAGTGTTATGAAACTGCGCCGATTCCTGGGACCCACACTGGTAGCCGCGGCTGTCGCGATGTGCGGCCTGCTGCCCGCCCAAACCGGCCCGAAGAAAGAATCGGGCGACACAGTGTCGCGCCCCCGCAAGAAAGCCTCGGACGATACGGCCGCCGAGAAACCGCCGGAGACGCAAAGCGAGAAGATCCCCTCCAAACTGCAGAAGAAACCGGGCGAGAAGGCCGAAGCCGGCCAGCCCACGTTCCGCAGTGACACCTTGACGGTCAGTGTGGATGTGGCGGTGCTGGACAACCGCGGCCGGTTCATTCCGGGGATTCCCGCCGGCAACTTCCGCGTCCTGGAAGACGGGGTGCCGCAGAAGGTTTCGGGCTTTACCACCGGCGAGTCGCCCATCACTTTGGCCATGGTGATCGAGTTCAGCAATCTGTACCAACAGTACTGGTCTTACGGCTGGCAGGAGACCCTGACCGCCTGCTACGGCTTCCTGCAGACCCTGAAGCCCGAGGACACGGTGGCGGTGGTAGCGTTCGACATGCGCTCAGAGATCCTCAGCGACTTCTCCACCAACCGGCAGGACACCTACGAAGCCATGGCTCGGTTGCGGATCCCGGCGTTCTCGGAATCGAACCTGTACGATGCACTGACGAGTGTGGCCGACCGCATGAGCGACATCGAGGGCCGCAAGGCGATCCTCTACATCGGTAGCGGCATGGATACGTTTTCGAAGATCACGTTTGATGTGACGAGGCGGCGGCTGCAGACGGCCAGTGTGCCGATCTACGCCCTGGGCACGCTGCAGGCGATGCGTGAGTATCTGGATTCACACGGCTACATGGGCCCGATTCAGCGGCTCGACTTCCTGCAGGCCGACAACCAACTGCGGACGTTCTCGAAAGAGACTGGCGGACAATCCTGGTTCCCCCGTTTCTTTGGCGAATACGGCGGCATCTTCCGCCAGATCTCCGAAGCGCTGCGCAACACTTACTCGCTGTCCTACCAGCCGACGAATACGGCGCGCGATGGCAAGTACAGAAAGATCAAGGTTGATCTCGTGGACCCGCGGACGGACGCGCCGTTGAAGGTCACTGACGAGAAGGGCAAGCCGATGAAGTACACGGTGGTCGCCAAAACCGGGTACCAGGCTCCGCGCGAAGTGGAGTAGCCGTCCACTCACCACAGCACTCCTCTGAAGTCAAGCATTGGATCTCGCACCGGATGAGTGCGATACAAGTTCGTTGACACTCGCAATTCCGCTTTGCTACCTTCGGCAAGGTTTCTCGTAATGGCAGCTCGTTCCAAGTCAAGTTTAGTGCCCTCGGCACGGATCCTCCTGGTGGATGACAATCGCGCCGGATTGATGGCTCGAAGTACGGTCCTGCAGGAACTGGGCTATGCCACGGATGGGGCTCCCGACGCACGGAAAGCGCTGGAAATGTTTCGGAGCGGCACTTACGACCTGGTGGTCACGGACTACAAGATGCCGGAGACAAATGGGGTGGAGCTCATCGTGCAATTGCGCGCGGAAAAACCCCAGACCCCGGTGGTGTTGATCTCCGGATTTGTCGATGCGCTGGGGCTGACCGAGAAGAACACGGGTGCGAACGTCGTGATCATGAAGAGCGCGAATGAAGTGCAGCACCTCATCCGCGCGGCCAACCGCCTGCTGAAGATTCCGCGCAAGCCGATGACGGAAGAGCGGCCTGCCTTGCGGGTGCGGACACGCAAAGCCGGCAGTTGAACGCACTAGCAGTACCCGGTTCCCTTTCTTTCCCTTTCTGATCGGCCCACGAGCGCGTTCTCCCATCACTCGAAGCTGTCCGGCGCATAGCCGGCAGGTTCCCGATGCTAGGCTGGAGCTAATGCGCCTGAGTGTTGCCGCCATGGCCGCCCTTCTGCTGAGCGGGATTTCCGCATCGGGAGCGGCGGTGAAGAAGAAGCCTGCGCCCCCCAAACCAGCAGCCCTGCCGAGTACAGGAGTTGCCCAGCATTGGTTGAAGTCGATGACTCCGGCGGAGCGCGCCGCGCAGTTGTTGATGATCCACTTCTACGGTGACGCCCCCAATGCCAAGTCGCGCGCTTATAAGCAATATGCGGCAGCCGTGCGCGATCTCAAGGTGGGTGGCCTGATTGTTCTCAACCGGGTACAGAACGGGATTGTGCAGAAGGCCGATCCGTACCAGATGGCCGCCTTCCTCAACCGCATGCAGAAGCTGGCGAAGACTCCGCTCATTGTGGGCGGGGATTTCGAGCGTGGCGCTTCGATGCGGATGACCTCGACGACGCAGTTCCCGCACCAGATGGCCTATGGCGCGGCCAACGATCTGGAGGCGACCTTCCAATTGGGCAAGGCGACGGCGCGGGAGGCGCGTGCGATGGGTGTGCAATGGGTGTTCGCTCCGGATGCGGATGTGAACAACAATCCAGACAATCCGGTGATCAACACGCGCTCATTCAGTGAGAATCCTCAGGTGGTGGCGGCGCATGTGAAGGCCTTCCTGGAAGGGGCGAAGAGCGACCCAAAGAACCATGTCCTGACGACGGTGAAGCACTTTCCGGGCCACGGAGACACGGTCACTGATACGCACATGGGGCTGGGTGTCGTCACTGCCTCGAAGGAACGCATGGAGCAGGTGGAGCTGGTTCCCTTCAAGGCGGCAATCGAAGCCGGCGTGGATGGAGTGATGAGCGCCCACCTGCATGTGCCCGCGTATGAGCCGGAAAAGCTGCCGGCCACTGTGTCGAAGAACATCCTCACCGGCTTGCTGCGGGAGGAACTGGGCTTCAAAGGCATCGCCGTGACAGATGCCATGAACATGCAGGGATTGACGAGCCAGTTCCCGGCGGGCGAGTCGGCCGTGCGCGCACTGGAAGCAGGAGCGGATCTACTGCTGGTGCCGGCCAATGCCCAGGAGAGCGTGCGGGCCATCCTGGCCGCGGTGAAGAGCGGGCGGCTAACGCAGAAGCGGATCGATGCCTCGGTGCTGAAGATCCTGAATGCCAAAGTGCACGTGGGCCTGAACAAGAAGAAGCTGGTGGATGTGGAGACGCTGAGCGACGCGATCGATTCTCCGGAAGACGAAGAGATCGCGCAACGCGTGGCGGAGAAGGCTCTCACGCTGGTGAAGAATGAAGGCGGCCTGCTGCCTCTGCGGAATCCGGGCGCGAGTTGCCACTACATATTGGCTGCCGGCCGTTTTTCGACGCAGGGCCGCGATCTGGCGGACCAGTTGCGCGCGGGCCTGCGCGGCGCGAAAGTGCAGCTCCTGGATCCCCAGTTGCCGCAGGAGGAGTTCGATCATTTGGCGCAGGCCGCGGCGTCGTGTGACACGGTGGTGGTGGAGGCGTATGTCACGGCCAACGCCTATCGCGGCAACGTCGCACTGGCCGGCAACTATCCCGGATTCGTGGAGAAGCTACTGGCCGGCAGCAGGCCGGTGGTCTTCGTGGCGTTCGGGAATCCCTATCTGCTCAGGACCTATCCGAATGTACCGGCCTACCTGGCGACCTACACAACGGTGGCGCCCGCGGAGACCGCGGTGGTCAAGGCGCTGGCGGGCGAACTGGAAGTGAACGGCAAGCTGCCGGTGACGATACCTGGCCTGGCGGAGTACGGTTTCGGGCTGAAGCTGGAACGCACGAGGTGAAGTCCGGCTGCGGATTTAGTGACGCGCAAGCCAGGCGCCGCTGATTTCAGGACGAGTCGAACTAGGAGCTGCGAGGCAAGTGCCGCTCAGTGAGAATGGCATCTGCAGGCCCCGCCGCAAGCCCCGGGTGACAGCGGGAGTCCGTCGTGATACTGTGACGCTGGCTGGCTGCGGGCACTCGCTGTTGCACCGGGGCCGGCTGGCGGCACGCCATGTGATCCGCCGGCTGCCGGTGACCATTCCGGAGCTGGCCAGGGTTGGATCTGGTTGGAAATGGGACGGCTCAAGCGATCGCCACAGGAGGTAAGTATGGCGTTCCGAGTTCGAGTTCTCGCCTGCGATGAAGGCGGAACGATGCCTAAGCGTCACACCGGCGAAGGCGATGACATTGCCCCAGCCATTGAGTGGGAAGACGCGCCGCCCGGCACCAGGAGCTTTGCGATGATCGTCGACGATCCGGATGCTCCCGCCGGGACCTGGACTCACTGGCTGCTCTGGGACATTCCGGGAGCGCTGCACGGCTTGCCGGAGGGTTTTCTGCCGGGCAGCCTGGGCACCAGCGGGGTGAACGATTTCGGCAAGGAAGGCTATGGCGGGCCGATGCCGCCGGTGGGGCATGGTCCGCACCGCTACCAGTTCAAGCTCTATGCGCTGGACACGGGCCGCCTGATGCTGCACGTGGATTCCGGCCGCGCCCAACTCGACAAAGCGCTACGCGGGCACGACCTGGCGGAAGTCTGGACGACGGTGAAGTACGAGCGGCAGTGAGCCGCGAGTTTCACTAAAATAGTCCCCATGATCGAAATCACGTGGCTTGGGCATGGCACGTTTCAATGGAAGCTGGATAGCGGCGAGCTCATCGTCATCGATCCCTGGGTGGGGGGAAATCCCTCGTTCCCCGCAGGCTTTGAGTTCGAGAAGATCGACACGATGCTCGTCACGCACGGGCATTTCGACCATATCGCCGATGCTGTGCCGCTGGCCCGGAAACACAAGCCAAAGGTGATTTCGAACTACGAAATCTGCCACTGGCTGGAGTCGAAGGGCGTGGAGAACGCCTGCGGCATGAACAAAGGCGGGTCACAGGAAGCCGGGCCGCTGCGGGTGACCATGACGCATGCCGTGCACTCCTGCGGCATCAGCGACGAGGGCCGGATTCTCTATGGCGGCGACGCGGCCGGTTTCGTCGTGACGTTGCCCGATGGGCGGCGGATCTACTTCGCCGGCGACACGGCCGTGTTTTCAGACATGGCGCTGATCGCGGAGATCTATGAGCCGGAGCTCGCCTTCCTGCCCATTGGCGACCTGTTCACCATGGGTCCCAAAGAAGCGGCCGTGGCGTGCCGGCTGGTCAAGGCAAAGAAAGTGATCCCGATGCATTTCGGGACGTTCCCTCCGTTGATTGGACGGCCGGCGGATTTGGCTGAGCTGATCCAAGGGCACGTGGACGCCGAAATCTGGCCGCTGGAAATCGGCGTGGCCGTCGAGTGGTGACGGGCTAGAGTAGAGAAATGCTCTCGCGCCGGACCCTGCTCACCGCGCCTGCGTTTCTGCAGGGGCTATCCCGCTCCAAACCCAACCTGCTGCTGTTGATGAGCGATCAGCATCGTGCCGATTGGATGGGCTGCGACGGCAACGCGGCGGTGGGCACGCCCAATCTGGATGCGCTGGCCCGCGACGGGGTCCGATTCAGGCACGCGTACTCATCCACGCCGACATGCACGCCGGCCCGCGCCGGTCTGTTGACCGGAATGTCGCCGTGGCGGCACGGCATGCTCGGCTATGGTGAAGTGGCACGCAAGTATCCGGTGGAAGGTCCGCGTGTCCTGCGCGAGGCCGGCTACTACACAACCGGCATCGGCAAGATGCATTGGGCGCCGCAGCGCAATCTGCATGGGTTTCACCAGACGCTGCTGGACGAAAGCGGACGCGTGGAATCACCGGACTTCCAGAGCGACTACCGCGCCTGGTTTGCGTCCGAGGCTCCGAATCTCAGTCCCGACGCCACGGGCATCGGCTGGAACGACAACACGGCCAAGCCGTACGTGCTGCCGGAGCGCCTGCATCCGACAACCTGGACCGCCGACTGCGCCGTGCGGTTCCTGGAGTCGTACCAGAGGCCGCAGCCGTTCTTTTTGAAAGTCAGCTTTGCGAGGCCGCACAGCCCCTACGACCCGCCGCAGCGCCATTGGGACCGCTACACCGAGGCACGCCTGCCCGAAGCCGTGGCTGGGCAGTGGGCGGCCGGGAACAAGCCTCGCAATTCTCAGCGCGACGACATCTGGCACGGCGATGTGGGCCGGGCGCTGACACGGCGGGCGAGAATCGGCTACTCCGGGTCGGTTTCGTTCATGGACGAGCAACTCGGCCGGGTGACTGAAGCGCTGCGCAAGCGCGGCTGGCTCGACGAGACCCTGATCGTCTATCTAAGCGATCACGGCGACATGACCGGCGATCACTACCTGTGGCGGAAGTCGTACGCCTACCAGGCGTCGGCGCGGATTCCGATGATTGCGCGCGGTCCGGGCGCCGACAAGGGCACGCTGAGCGATGTACCGGTGGAGATCCGCGATGTGTTGCCGACCTTACTCACCGCCGGCGGTGTACCCGTGCCCGCAGCCTGCGATGGCCAGAACATGCTGCAGGCGAAACGGCCCTGGATCGACCTGGAGCACGACGTCTGCTACGACAAAACGAATCACTGGACGGCGCTGACCGACGGGCGATGGAAGTACATCTACCATGCCTTCGACGGCCGTGAGCAGTTGTTCGACCTGGTGAACGATCCGCAGGAACTGCGGGAGTCCTCTGACGCGGAAGCATTGCAGTTGTGGCGCGGCCGCATGACGGCACATTTGGAGCCGCGCGGCGAAAAGTGGGTGCGGGGCGGCAAACTGGTGCCCCGCCCCGCCAGTATGCTGTATTCGCCGAACTACCCGGCTACAGCCTCTTCATCGACCGCCGCGGCCGAGAAGTAGGCGCAATCGGGGTGATGGAAGACGATCGCGCTGACCGACGCCTCGGGTTCCATCATCATGCCCTCGGTCAACTGGACACCGATCTCCTCGGGCTGCAGCAGTCGGAAGAGCTCCTGCTGGTCGTCGAGGTTCGGGCAAGCCGGATAGCCGAAGCTGTAGCGCTTGCCCCGATAGCGCGACGTGAAGCGCTCGTGCATGGTGAGCGTCGGAGGATCCGGCGCACCCCAGTCTTCACGCAGGCGCCGGTGGAGCCACTCAGCCGTGGCCTCGGCTGTCTCGATGGCCAGGGCCTGAAGTCCGTGCGCCATGAAGAACTCGCCCCTCGCCTTGGCAGCCTCGGAATGTTCCCGCACGCCGGCCCCGGCAGTGACGACGAACATCGCCAGGTGGTCGCGGCGGCCGTTCTCGTCGGGATCCAGAATGTAATCGCTCAGACACAGGCCGGCGGGCTTGTTCTGCCGTGCGAAATGGAATGCGTGCAGCGGCTGTGTGGCTCCGGGTTCAAACAGCTGGATGTCGTTGCCCGCGCGTTCGGCCTCGAAGAAGCGCCACACGGCGCGGATCTTCATGAAGCCGAGGGCGTACTGCTTGACTTCCTCCAGGTCGTGGAAGAGCGCGAGCGCCTTCTCCTCGCGTTCGTGCAGCGCCTTCTCGAAGTTGCCCTTGTAGCCGAGATGGCGGCCGTAAAGCATGAACGGGTTGATGTACGACCAGACCTCTGAAAGCTGCGGCACGTCGCGCACTTTGCGGTCGAGGTAAGGCGCCGGCGGGATGGCGATGTCCGTACGAACCTTGGGCGAACGCTCCGTGCCCAACGCAAACTTCGGCTCGACAGCGGCCGCGGCCGTGGGCAGCGCGATGGGTATGGTGAACGTATGCGTGGTCAGCGACGCGTCGCGCGTCACCGGATCCATGATCTCGTTCATGAGCCGCAGGCCGGTCATGGCGTCCTTGGCATAAAACGTCGGAGCGGAGTAGGCCGGTCCGATCTTGCCTGTGGTGTAGCGCTCGCTCAGCGCGGCTCCGCCCACCAGCAGGGGCACGTTGACCCCGGCGTTCTTGAGATCCTCACCGGTGATCACCATCTGCTGCGCCGATTTTACGAGCAGGCCGGAGAGGCCGATGGCATCCGGCTGGTGCTGTTTGAACGCCTTGATCAATTCTTCCGGCGGCACCTTGATGCCGAGGTTCACCACGGTGTAGCCGTTGTTCGAGAGGATGATCTCGACCAGGTTCTTGCCGATATCGTGGACGTCGCCCTTCACGGTGGCCAGCACGATCTTGCCGCGCGCCGCCGTGTCGGCCTTCTCCATGTACTGTTCGAGATGGCTGACCGCGGTCTTCATCGCCTCGGCCGATTGCAGCACCTCAGCGACAATCAACTCATTGTTGTTGAAGAGGCGGCCCACCTCGGCCATGCCGGCCATCAGGGGCCCGTTGATAATGTCCAGCGGCGCCATGCCCTCGCCGCGTTTGCGCTCGAGATCTTCAACGAGGCCGTCCTTCGTGCCTTCGATGATGTAGTTGCCGAGCCGTTCGTCCAGCGGAAGCTCGGCCGCCACTTTCTTCACGCGCGCCTGGGCTCCGCGGAAGTGCTCGCTGATGACGGCGATGTTGTGCTGGTTGACGGCGATCTTCTCTTCGCGCGACTGCTCGCGCCAGTCTTCCGAGACGCCGGGCATCGAAGCAGGCGGCGTGTTGAACAGCAGGGCCTCCGCCAGCCGCCGCTCTTCCACCGGGATCGAAGCGAAGCGCTCCAGCTTCTCCGCATTCACGATGGCGAGGTCGAGCCCGGCCTTGGTCGCGTAATACAGGAATACCGAGTTGACGATCTCACGAGCCGATCCGGGCAGGCCGAACGAGACATTGGAGACGCCCAGCACGGTCTTGACGTACGGGATCTTTTCCTTGATCAGCCGCAGGCCCTCGATGGTCTCCACCGCTCCGCCGATGTAGTTCTCATCGCCGGTGGCGCAGGGAAACACGAGCGGATCGATGATGATGTCTTCCGGCGGGATGCCGTACTTCGTCGTCAGCAGGTCGACGCTGCGCTGGGCAACGGCCAGTTTGCGCTCGCGTCGGAAGGCCTGGGCCTCTACCGGATCCTCGTCGATGGTGCCGACCACCAGCGCCGCGCCGTACGCCTTCGCGATGGGGCAGATGCGCTCGAACTTCTCTTCGCCGTCCTCCAGGTTGATGGAGTTGATGATCGACTTGCCCTGGCAGTAGGTGAGCGACAGCTCCACCGCCTTGGGGTCAGTGGTGTCGATCATGATCGGCGCCTTGATCTTGCGGATCAGCTTGTCGTAGAACGCCGGGATGTCGGTGATCTCTTCACGGTCCGACGACTGCAGGCAGACGTCGATGATGTGGGCGCCGTTGCGGACTTGCCGGCGCGCGATGTCCGTCGCCTCTTCCCACTGCTCGGCCGCCACCAGGTTCTTGAACAGCCGGCTGCCGATGACGTTGGTGCGCTCGCCCACGATGAGCGGGCGGTTGGAGTCGTCGGCCTCAACCATCTCGACACCCGAGAAATAAGCGCGATGCGTGGGCTGTGCAGGCCCCCGGGGCTGTTTCGTCTGGACCATCTGTGAGATGGCCTGGATGTGCTCCGGCGTGGTGCCGCAGCAGCCTCCGATGATGTTCAGCCAGCCGTGATCGACGAACTTCTCCAGCTGGCTGGCCAGCGACGTGGGCGTGGTGTCGTACCGGCCATCTTCGTTGGGCAGGCCGGCATTGGGGTAGCAGGACACGCGCGTCTTCGAGAGTTCATGAATGGTGCGGATGTGATCCGTCATGAACTCCGGGCCAGTGGCGCAGTTCAGGCCAACGGCGAGCAGGTCGGCATGGGCAATGGAGGTATAGAACGCGTCGGCGGTCTGCCCGGCGAGCATAGTGCCCATCGGCTCGATGGTGCCGGAAACGACGACCGGGATCCGGCGGCCCAGTTCCTTCGAAAGCTGGTCGATGGCCAGCAGGGCGGCCTTGATGGTGCGGGTGTCGTTGCAGGTCTCCACCAGCAGCATGTCCGCGCCGCCCTCCACCAGGCCCTTGGACTGCAGGTAGTACCCGTCGCGCAGTTGCTGGAAGGTGACTCCACCCGAGACGGAGATGGCGCGCGTCGTGGGTCCAATGGATCCGGCGACGAAGCGCGGACGGCCCGGCTGATCAAATTCGGCAGCGGCCTCGCGCGCCAGGCGAGCGGCCAGCGTGTTCACTTCCAGGCACTTATCTTCGATCCCAAACTCGGCCAGGGTGATGAGGTGGCCGCCAAACGAGTTGGTCTCGACGATATCGGAGCCGGCGGTGTAATACGCACGATGGACATCTTTGATCCACTCCGGATGAGTGAACAGGATGTTTTCCGAGCAGTTTTCAAACTTCGAGCCGCCCCAATCCTCCATCGTGGGATTGCGTTGTTGGATCATAGTGCCCATCGCCCCATCGAGTACGAGGATGCGGGTGGCGAGGGCGTCTAATAGAGCCTGTTGGCGGTCTTGCCAGTTATTCATTCGGGGATGACTCCATTCTATCGCATGTGGTTGAAACCACCCGGCATGAGGCGCTTCCAGATTGCCCTGGCAACTTCTACAATCAGGAGTGCATCCGCCTTTCGAAGGTGGAGATTGAACCTTTCATGTGGAAACTTTGTTTCGCCGTACTCATCCTGCTCTACCTACCGGCCGTCGGTTGCAAGCGCGCACCCGATGCCGCTGCGCCCAGCCCCCTGGTGTTCGCCCATAAGAAGTTCGACAAGTCTGTCCCTGGCTGTGGGGACAAGGTGAAACGCGAGGAAGCCTGCGTCACCTTTCGAGTTTCCTGGGTGGAGGCGGCCAGCGCCTCTTCCGACGAAGTAAAGACGAAGATCAACGCGGCGATCCTGGCCGCGCTGCAACCGAAAGAAGCGCCCCGCGGGTTTGACGCGGAAGCGGCCGAGGTCGCCGCGGACTATGAGCGCTTCCACAAGGAATTCGACGACAGCGCCATCACCTATTTCATCCGCCGCACCGCCGACATCCTGTTGAGCAACGCCACCATGCTCAGCATCGAGATCACTGAGGAAGAGTTTCGCGGCGGCGCCCATCCGGAATCGCGCCGCACTTACCTCAACCTGGATCCGGCAAAAGGGCAGGATCTGTTCCTCAAGGACATCGTGCGCGATGGATCCCTGCAAAAGTTGACCGACCTGGCGGAGAAGCGTTTCCGCGTCGAGAGGGCAATCCCGGATGGCAGGAAACTTTCGGAATCCGGCTTCACCTTCGCGGATGACAAATTCGCGCTGAGCAAAACCTGGGGTGTTTCTCCAAACGGCCTCGTGATTCACTACAACGCCTACGAGATCGCTCCTTATGCGGCAGGACCCACTACCATCATGCTGCCCTGGAAAGAGATCCGGGATCTCATCCGGAAAGAAGCCGGCATCCTCCCCCCGGCCTCCTAAATCGCGCGCGTTCGGATTAGACTGGAATGCAGCTTTATGGAACTCACGGATTCCGCCCCTCCTCCTCCCAGCTCCGAGATGCGCCGCCTGACCGGCGTCTGTTTCGAACCGGGAGCCGTTTTTACTGACATCGGCAACAATGGCCGCTGGTGGGTGGCCTGGCTGATTATCGCGGTCCTGATATCGGCTTTCACTACGCTGATGGTGAGCCGGATCGGCTACGACCGCATGATCACCAAGGCTTTCGAGTCGAACACCCGCATGCAGGAAATGACCGCCGACCAGAAGCAACAGGCGTTCGATATGCAGCGGAAGATGATGCCGTTCTTCGTGCGCGTCATGCCTCCGGTGGGCTTGCTGATCGTCATGATGGTGGCGGCCGGGGCGCTGCTGTTCGTGTTCAATTTCATGCTGGACGCCGGGCTGAAATTCAAACAGGTGCTGAACCTGCACGCTTATGCGGGCATACCACCTGCGCTTGTGTCCACGGCCGCCAGCATCCTGGTGCTGTACCTGAAGCCGCCGGAGGATTTCGACATGCAGAATCCCCTGGCATTCAATGTCGGCGCGTTCCTTCCGGAGGGCACCGCGAAGTGGCTGCATAGCCTGGGATCGTCGATCGACCTCTTCACTTTCTGGCAGATCGCCCTGCTCGCGGTAGGATTCTCGACCTTATGCGGAGCCAAGCGCATGCCCTTCAGCAAAGCCCTGATCGGCGTCATCGTGCCTTGGCTCGCGTACGTCTTCGCCAAGGCAGCCTGGGCCGCGATGTTTGGGTGAGGAAAGCGCCCGGCCTTCCGCGGTCCTCCGCCGCGGACCCGGCGCGGGAAGGAATCGACAGCGTCTGCTGAGGGCTGGCAGCTCCCTGCCGGCCGCTCCCCCTCTCCGGGCTACACTGGAAGCAGACGCATGCAACTGGTGATTTTCGATCTGGACGGGACGCTCGTCGACTCCGTTCAGGATCTGTGTAACTCCGTGAACGCCACCCGCACGTACATGGGCATGGAGCAACTCCCCATGGATCTGGTGGCCTCCTATGTGGGCAACGGCGCGCCCGTACTCATTCGTAGGGCCATGGGTCCCGGCGCCTCCGAGGCCCTGGTCGAAGAGGCCCTGGCTTACTTTCTCGGCTACTACCGGGAACACATGCTCGACCACACGCGCCCCTATCCGGGCGTCGTCGAAGCGCTGGAGCAGATCTACCAGCAGGGCTCGCGCATGGCCGTCCTCACCAATAAACCCGAGCGCTTCTCCCGCGACATGTGCACCGGCCTGGGCTTCGGCAAGTACTTCTTCCAGGTCTACGGCGGCAACAGTTTCGAACAGAAGAAGCCGGATCCCATCGGCATTCACACCCTGGCCAAGGAGTGCGGCGCACCGCTCTCCGGCACCTGGATGATCGGCGACTCCTCGACGGATATCCTCACGGCCCGCAATGCCGGCGTACGCTGCGCCGGAGTGACCTACGGCATCAGTCCGGACTCGCTCAAGGCGACCCCGCCCGACTACCTGATGGACTCCATGCTGGAGCTCCCCGCCATCCTGACCGCCAAAGCCTGACCGCAGGCGCGTGAGGGAGCACACACGCGCGCCGGTCGATCCGGTCCGCTTCGTCATCCCGCGCAGGCGAAACGAACCCGATTCCTCCGCTCAATGACGGTCCATCTCTAAAGACCCGCGACCCGGCGATTTCACTACAGCAATTTCGCACTCCGGCAGGAATCCGTGGGTGTGATTCAATGGACCTCGTGCGCTTCGCCACTCTCCTCATGCTCTCCGCTTCCCTGCCCCTGACCGCGGCCGACCGCGCGCAATCCCGGTCCATCGTCTATTCCCAGGACGGCATCGTCTCCACCAGCCACGTGCTGGCCTCGCAGGCGGGCGCCCAGATCCTGGCCAAGGGCGGCAATGCCGTGGATGCCGCCATCGCGGCCAATGCCGTCCTGGGTGTAGTCGAACCCATGATGTGCGGCATCGGCGGCGATTTCTTCATGCTCTATTGGGAGGCGAAAACCGGCAAGCTCTACGGACTGAACTCGTCGGGTTGGGCGCCGCAGGGACTCTCTCCTGCCTTCCTCGCCTCCAAAGGCATCACGATGATGCCGAAAGCGGGCATCCACACCATCACCGTACCTGGAGCCGTGGAGGGTTGGTCCAAGGCCCATGGCCGCTTCGGCAAGCTGGCCTGGAAGGAGTTGTTTCCCGCCGCCATCCGCTACGCCAGCGACGGGCATCCAGTGCATGAGGTCATCCACGCCGTCTGGTCGGACGCCCGGCTGAAGACCACACCCGAAGCAGCCCGCGTCTTCCTGCCCAACGGCCACGCTCCCGCGGCCGGGGACATCTTCAAGAACCCCGAACTCGGCGCCGCTCTGACGCTCATCGCCGAGCAGGGCCGCGACGCCTTCTACAAGGGCGAGATCGCCCGCAAACTCCTCGCCGGCTCCCGCAAGCTGGGCGGCACCATGACCGAGGCCGACCTCGCCGAGTTCGCCGCCGAGTGGGTGGAGCCCATCTCCACCACCTATCGCGGCTGGCGCGTCTACGAGCTTCCGCCCAACGGCCAGGGCATGGCCGCCTTGATGATGCTCAACATTATGGAAATCCTCGGGCACGACTGGCACACCAAGATCGAAGCGATGAAACTCTCCTATGCCGACGTGATGGCCTATAACGCCGATCCGCGCTTCGCCAAGGTTCCCGTGAAAGGGCTCCTCGACAAGGCCTATGCCGCGCAACGGGCCAAGCTCATCGATCCCGCCAAGGCGCAGTGCAATGCGGTCTCCGGCCAGCCCTTCGGCAGCGACACCACTTACCTGTCCGTCGTCGACAAGGACGGCAACATCGCGTCGTGGATCCAGAGCATCTACTCCGGCTGGGGCTCCGGCGTGGTGATGGAAGGCCTGGGCTTCCCGTTGCAGAATCGCGGGGGCGGCTTCGTCCTCGATCCCAAGCACCCCAACGTACTGGCTCCGCGCAAGCGCCCATTCCACACCATCATTCCCGCTTTCATGGAGAAGGACGACATCCACATCGGCTTCGGCATCATGGGTGGCCCCAACCAGCCGCTCGCCCACGCGCAGTTCGTCTCAAACCTCGTCGATGAGGGGATGAACATTCAAATGGCCCTGGAGTCACCGCGCTTCACCAAAGACGGCCCGTCCGGCTGCGATGTCCAGATCGAGAATCGTGTCCCGGCGGCCACCCTGCAGCAGCTCACGGGCAAGGGGCACAAGCTTGCGATCCGCGGCGCCTACTCCACCAACATGGGCCGCGGCGCGGTGGTCCTCTACAACAGCAAGACCAAGGTCAAGCAGGCCGCCGCCGACCCGCGCTCGGACGGCGCGGCCATTCCCGGGCCGGCCCACTAAAAAAATGGGAGCCTTGGCACCCCGCCCTCCTCACGGCGTTGGGGATGCCACGGCTCCCGGTGGGAGAAAGAGCCTGGACCCGAACCCTGCTATCCGAGGAAGCCGAGGTTGCGCGTCTGGAAGTTCTTCAGGTTGGGGAAGACCACATTGAGGGAGGGATCGTCGAGTCCGAACCAGCGTGCCAGCGTGGCGCCGTACTGATCCAGCGAGGTGCTGGGCAACAGTGCGCCGCGCGAGCCCGAGTCGTTCGGACCACCCAGCGCCATCACCGGGAATTGCCCATACAGGTCGCCGCCCTGCACTGCGCCGCCTAGCACCAGGTGGTGGCTGCCCCAGCCGTGATCGCTGCCCTGCCCGCTGGGCTGCAGCGTACGCCCGAACTCCGACTCGGTGAAGGTCGTCACCTGGTCAGCTACACCCAGTTCCTGCGTCGCGAGGTAGAACGCATTCATCGCCGCGCTGAGTTGCTTGAGCAGGTCCCAGTGCTGCCAGCTCTGCGAGCCATGCGTGTCGAACCCGCCCAGGGAGCAGAAGAACACCTGCCGCTTCAGGCCGGTCTGCGTCCGCAACTTGATGACCTTGGCGACTTCCTTCAACTGGTCGCCGAGCTGCGTGCCGGGAAACACGGTAGCGATCGGGCTCGTGCTGGAGGCGCTCTTCAACATCGCCGAGAGAGCCATGGCGTCCTGCCGGACCTTGTTGGCGGCCTGGACCACGGCCAAGCCACTATCCATGCTGATCACCTCCTGCAGGCCCTGCAACCGGGCAGCCGCTGCCGTGGAGGGCCAGATGTTCATGCCGTAAGGCTCCATATCGAAGCCTGGAATGAAGCTGGCCGATTGCACCGCATTGCCGGCACAGAACAGTTGCGGCCCGGACATGGAGATGGAGACAGGGAAGGTCGCCGCGCCGTTCATGGCCGTGACGGAGTCCGCCACCCGTCCGGCCCAGCCGGTTCCACCTGAGCCGCTCGGCGTGGCGGTCTGCATCTGCAGCACCTGGTCCGAGTGCGAGAACAGGTTGGAGGGCAGCGGCACCGCATTCCCCAGGTACTGGGTTCGCGTGGTGGGCTGCACCAGGTTGCCGACGTTGGCCACCACCGCCAGTTTCTGCTGACCCCAGAAGGGATGCACTCCGGCCAGTCCGTCGCTGAGCGCATAGGGCGTGCCGTTCTTGGCCGTCACCGCCAGCAGCTTCGCATCCGTGCCGGGCAGCGCCAGCGAGCCGCGAATCGACTTGTAGGCGTTGTACTCCGACGACACCTGGGGCACCACCGTGTTGTGTCCGTCATTGCCGCCGAACAGGAAGACACACACCAGGGCCTTGTAGTCGGTTGCCTGCTGCGCATAGGCGTTCATCAGGCCGAAGCGGGCCAGGCCGGCCGCCGAGATGGCGCCGCCGGTGGAGAGGCGCAGGAAGTTCCGCCGTGAGGGTTTCGTATTTTCTTTCATGTCGCTGGTTCCTTTTCGCATCAGTACTGCACGGCAAACTGCCCGCTGAGGGCGGTGAGATAGAGCGCGGTGAGCACCCTCTGGTTGTTGTCCGGCATGGCCGCAATCGCGGTCGCCAGGCTCGTTTTCATCGACTGCGGCATGCGCCCATAGAGCAGCGTGTTGTTCACAGTCTCAATCAGCGTGGGGATGTCGCTGGCGGCGTTCTGGAACGGCGTCAGGTTGACGGTCACCTCCGACCCCATCTGGCCGGTGAGGATGAAGAAGAAGAAGTTGGCGCGCACCAGCGATTCCGTGGGGCCATAGATCTGGAACTCCGGCCCGAACAGCGGCGACTTGGGTATGCGGTAGAGCATGGGGTAGAAGCCGAAGACCGAAGGCGGCCCCAGCGGACTCATGCTCTGGTCGACGAACATGTAGCTGAATGTGTTGGTTTGCGACACGCTGCCGTTCAAACTGCGCACAAACTCGGCGAACTGGAAGTGCGGATCCTTCAACCGCCCCTGGGTGGGCGTGGCCACGTCCTGGCGCGCCTCGCTATCGGTCAGGATCGCCAGCACTACTGCCTTCAGGTCGCCCCGCACGCCGGCGCCGTTGTCGTTGAACACCTGCGCGACGCGTTGGATGTAGGCAGGACTGGGATTGCTCGTCACCATGTCCCGGATCAGGCGGGTGGCGACAAACGGCCCCACGTTCGGATGCTGAAAGATGCAGTCCAGCGCCGCGTTGGTCTCCGCTGTGACGGTCAACCCCGCTGGGATAGCGCAGCCGCCGACCAAGGTCTTGGCTGTGGTGTCGTGGTTCTGCTCGCGGGTCTCCATCGATGCCGCGGAGAAGTTCTCCCAGTTGGTGGCCTGGGGCTGCGCGCCGGGCGCGGTGGGATACGTCCAGCCGGTCAGGGCCCGGGCGGTCTGGGAAACCGTCGCCTGGTCGTAGGTCGGGATCGGATTCCCCTGGCCATCCAGCTTCGTCGAGCCATCCAGGTTCAGTTGCATCAGGCCGATGCTGAACAACTGCATGATCTCGCGTGGATAGTTCTCATTGGCGCCGCCGCCGACGCCCGGTTTGGTGGAGTTGGCGAGATCCAGGTACTTGCCCATCTGAGGACTCACCGTGATGTCCCAAAGCAGCTGCCGGTAGTTCCCGAAAGCGTTCCGGCTGAGGATCTGCCAGTAGGGCGCGATCTCGTTGGAGTAGATGTTCTTGTTCGTCGACAGCACGATGATCTTCGCCAGGGCGTTGATCATGCGTTGACGCAACTGGTCGGGGGCATGCACCATGCGCCACAAAAACTGCGAACGATCCTGATTCACATCGCCCGTGACCGGAATCGTCGTCTCCGGCAGCGACAGTTGCTGCGCGAGCCAGGCATTGATGCCGAGCGTGGAGACCGCCTGGCTATCCACGGCGGAGGGTCCGAAGGCGGCCTGCTCCAGGAACCGCGCCGTCGTCAGGTTCACCGGAGGCACGACCACTGTGATCGTCACCGTCGCACTAGCCGAGGCCGTAGTCACGGCAACACTGGTCGCCTTCACAGTCACGGCCGACGGGTTCGGCACGTTCGCCGGCGCTGTGTAGAGTCCGGCCGTCGAAATCGTGCCAACCGTGGCATTGCCGCCCGCCACATTGTTCACAGTCCACGTAACGGCCTGATTCGCGTTGTTGTTGACGACAGCCGTGAACTGGCGCGTGGTGCCAGACTGCACGCTGGCGCTGGACGGCGTCAGCGTGACGCTGGTGGCCGGTACGGTGACCGTCACCGTCGCACTCGCCGTAGCCGCGGGTACAGCCACACTGGACGCCTTAACCGTGACCGCGGCGGGGCTGGGGACCACGGCGGGAGCAGTGTAGAGCCCCGTGGACGAGATCGTGCCCACCGTCGAGTTGCCACCCGCGATGTTGTTCACCGTCCAGGTGACCATCTGATTTGCGTTGTTCGCGACAGTGGCGGTGAACTGCCGCGTGGCGCCCGTCTGGACACTGGCCGAGGACGGAGAGACCGTCACACTGGTCACTGGCTGCGTGAGGGTGATGGAAGCGGAAGCCGACACCAGCGGGTCGGCTACGCTAGTCGCCTTTACGGTGGCGACGGCCGGATTGGGCAGCGAGGAGGGCGCGGTGTAGACTCCGCTCGACGAAATCGTGCCCGCCGTCGCGCTCCAGGTGACCGCCGTATTGGCGGTGCCGCCGACAGTCGCGGTGAAGGTTTGCGTAGCATTCAAACCCACACTGGCACTGGAGGGCGAGACGGATACCGTCACACTGGAGAGCGTCACGGTCAGATTCAGGGGATCGCTGGTCACGGCGCCCGGCGCCGGTTGGGAGACGCGTAGTTGCACGGTGCCTACCATCGAGACTGGAACGTTGCCGGTGACCACCAACTTGGTCGGCGAGAAATACGTCGCCGTCATCGGCTGATTGTTGATGGTGGCTGTGGTACCCGGCATGAAGGCCGCACCGTTCAACGTGAGCGAAACCGGGCCGGCCGCGAATTTCGAGGGGCTGCTGCTCCAGATGTAAGGCTGCGCATACGTGATGGTCAGTTGGGCGGAGCCCACAATCGCGGGATAGGCGGTGCTGGTGGCCGCCACCGTGATCAGGTTCGCGGCGGGCGGCACGGCGGGTGCGGTGTAGACGCCCGTCGCGGTAATCGTGCCGTAGGTGCTGTTGCCGCCCACGACTCCGTTGATCGACCATTTTATGGTCGCCGGGGACAGCGGCACATAAGCGGTAAGAGTCCGCGTGGTGCCCACCGCGATATTCGCGGGTCCGGGATAAACAGTAATGGATTGTCCAAGGGCCAGGGGCCCGAATGCCAGAAGGCAAAGAGAGAGAGCTTCAGAGATCCTCACAATTAAGTATGCGAAAACCTGCCTTGCGCTTTGCCAACTACGGTTAAATTAAACGAGATCAGTAATTTACCTGAGCTTCTGTAAGGCCGATTCGGCCGCCTCCACGCCCTTTTGGATCTCAGGCCTGGTGGCCTCGGGCCCACCGGAGGACGCGGCCAATTTCCAGTTCTCCAGAGCCAGGCGCCAATGCGTGGTTTGTTCGCCCGGCGTGGAAATTTTCGGGATTGCGTCGGCGTGGCATTTCGCCAATTGCTGATAAATCGGCGACAAATGATCAGGCCAGTTCTTGTTGGTCGGATCGTCCACAATCAGGTCCTTCAACATCTGGATGGCGGTCCGGTTGGGTTCGATCCCTTCCAGGGGACGCCCCATCAACCGCAGGACTTCGCCGATGTCGCGCCACGCCTCCAACTGCGAAACACGCAGATCTTTGTCCTTGGGATCTTCGGCGGCCAGGGCGTTATACTGCTCCAGGGCCCACCGGATCTCCTTTAGGCTCAGCTCCAATTGGGGAATTTCCGCCAGGGCGGCGCCCAGCCGTTTGTGGTTGTTCGCGCTGTGCGTGCGGTACTGCCGGCTGGCCGGATTCTTCTTCGCCAGGGCGTCGGTGATGGCCACGGAATGGCGGAACGCCTCCACCGCCTTCGGCCACTGCAGCTTGTCCTCATGCCAGCCGCCGATGTAGTTCCAGATCACGCCGACATCCACCTGCGCCTGCAGGTTGGTCGGATCGGCCTCCGCCACCGCCTCGATGATCACGCGCGCCTTCTGCATGTGAACGAAGGCTTCATCCAGGTTGCGGAGCTTGCCGGCGCGCGGCGTCGAGAGATTGTCGCTCAGCCCCAGGTGGTTGAGGAATTCATAACGCTTATACACCTGATTCGATGGATCCTCGGCGCTGGCGGCCGCGGCCTGCTGGATCCCCTTGCGCCTCGCGTCCATCGACGCGGGAATGTCGCCCGTGAACGAGAGCATGCGGCCCATCTTGTAGTAGGCGAGGCTCAGTTCGGCGCGGCTGCGCGTATCCGGTTTTTCCGCAATCAAAGCCAACATGTTGTCGCGGCCAGACTGGTAGTGGTGCAGCGCGTCCGCGGCACGGTTCGACTTCTCATCCAGGTCGCCCAGGCGCATATGGCAGCGGAGTCTGGCCACCGTGACCGGCCGGCCAGCCATCTTCGTCTCGGTGGCCAGCTTCAGGGCGGACTCGTACTCTCCCCTCGCCTGCTGGGTCTTGCCCCGCATGTCGTACATATCACCGAACTTCAGGTGGATCAGGACAAGATCATGGAGATCCTGGGGTGTCTCAACAGGCAGGTGCGACCGGAGTTCCATCGCCCGGCGGTAGCTGCGCTCCGCTCCGTCGATGTCGCCTATGTTGGGCACATACGAGTTCCCCTGCGAATCGCCTACCCGCTCGTAGGCGGTGCTCAATTCGCTCAACAACTTGGGATCGGAGGAATGGTTGGCGGCCAGGGCATCCAGGTATTCCAGGGCCGTTTTGACGACCAGCCGGCGGGCGGGCGTCGAGCCGGGCAGATACTGGATGGCGTCGTGGAAATCGAACAGAAAGCGGTTCGCCAACTGGCGGACCTGCTGGAAGCGATTCTCGGAAATCTCGCGCAGGCGGGCCTGTTCCCGGGCGTTGCGGTCGGCCTGGATCGCCACCAGCGCGAGACTGCCGACAATGGCGGCCGAGGCGGCTACGCCCACCCAATGGCGCCGGACAAACTTGCCGGCCCGGTACAGTACTGAGTCGCCGCGCGCCAGCACCGCATCACCCCGCAGATATCGCCGCAGATCCGCCGCCAACTGGTCGGCCGAACCATAGCGGCGGCCGGGTTCCTTGTCCAGGCAGTGCAGGACGATATTCTTCAGGTCCGACGGGATTTTGCCCTTGGGCGGATGGACGGGCAGGTCGACGATGCGCCTTACCAGCTCCGTCATCGAAAGCCCTTCGGTTTCGTACGGCCGCTCACCAGAGACCAGTTCGTACAGAATCGCGCCGAGGGAGTAAACGTCCGTGGCCGTGGTGATCGGCGCGCCGGTCAACTGCTCCGGACTGGCGTACTGCGGCGTCATCAGTCCGGCCGGAACCTGGGTCTGTTCCGACCAATCGGTGGTGAGCAGCTTGGCGATGCCGAAGTCCAGCAGCTTGGGCTCGCCCTCCGTATTCACCAGGATGTTCTGGGGCTTCAGGTCACGGTGGACGATCAGGTTCTGGTGGGCGTAAGCCACGCCTTCACAGACCTTTACGAAGAGGGCCAGACGGGTCCGCAAGGGCGACTTCCGCTGCTCGCACCATTCCAGCAGCGGCTGGCCCTCGATGTAGTCCAGGACGAGATAGGGCTGGCCGTTCTCCAGCGTACCCCCATCCAATAGCCGCGCGACGTAAGGATGGTCCAATTGAGCGAGAATCTGCCGCTCCCGCAGGAACAGCGTGTGGGCCTCGATGCCCGAGACTCCGACCCGCAGCAGCTTGATGGCGACCCGCTTTTCGTATTGGTCGTCGGCTCGCGTAGCCAGGTAAACCGACCCCATGCCGCCGCGGCCCAGCAGCCGCTCGACGCGATAAGCGCCGATCCGCATTCCGGGCTCGACGGCCGCGGCCAGCTCCACGGCCGACTCCGCCGCTTCGGCAATCGACGCCCGCAGATTGGTTTCGCCGCTCTCATCCTGGGCCAGCATGCTGACCACTTCCTGGCGCAGGCCGGCATCCTCGCAGTGCGCGTCCAACCAGGCATCCCGTTGCTCGGCCGGCAGTTCCAGCGCTTCGTGGAAAAGCTGTTCGATGCGGCGCCAACGTTCGGCGGTCATTGGGCGAGGTAAGAGCGCAACCAGGCCTTAGCGGCCCGGATCTCCCGCGCGATGGTCGACTCGGACAGATCAAGAACCGCCGAAATCTGGGCGGCCTCGAGCCCTCCGAAGTACCGCAGCTCCAGGATCTGCGCCTTCCGTTCGTCGAATTGCGCCAACTGGCTCAGCGCCTCATGAATGGCCAGAACGTCCGGCGACCGGCCGCCGGCCAGTTCCTTAGCTTCTTCCAAAGAAACCGGTTGCACACCGGAGCCCCGCTTCTGGGCCCGCTGCTCGCGCGCGGAGTCCACCAGAATCTGGCGCGTCAGCCGGGCGGCAATCGAATAGAAATGGGTTCGACTGTCCCATTCCGGAGAATTCCCCGTCGCCAGGCGCAGGTAGAGTTCGCTCACCAACTCCGTGGTGCTCAGCGGCTTGTGACCGAATTCACGTTTCAGGTGGGCGTGGGCGATGCGCTTCAGTTCAGGGTAGATGAGCGGCACCAGACGGTGCAGCGCCTGCTGATCGCCTTCGCGCCATTCGTGCAGCAGTTGAGTGAGTTCCGCTGTCTTGACTTCTTGCATCCGCGAGTTGTTCCCCGATTCGGAGGCCAAAGGCCTGCCGTATAGGTAATCATCTTCGCGGCCAGGGGCAGCATTGTCAAGTTATCAAAAACACGAAAGGCTCCGGTTGTCCGGAGCCTTTCGATCGCCTGTAAACCGTACAATAATCTACTTTTTGCCCTTGGCGGGCCCGCACTTCACCCACGCCTTCTTCTTGTTGCTTTCGATCACGGCCTCGAGTAGTTGCATGCCGCGTAGACCGTCGGCAAAGGTGGGGTATTCGATGGGCAGGCTGCGGTCCATCACGCGCGACCAGAAGCGCTTGTAAAGCTGCTTGTGGGCATCGTCGTAGCCTTCGCTGTGCCCGCCGGGGTAGTCGGCATAGCTGGCAGCCTTCGGGTAGTACAGGCTGCCGTCCTTCAGCAGCAGGCGATTGGGTTCGTTGCGCTCGCCGATCCAGAGTTCGTCGGGCTTCTCCTGGTTCCAGCTGATGCTGGCCTTGGACCCCGCAATCAACCATTCAAAGCGATTCTTGCAACCGGCGGACACCTGGCTGACGGTGTACGCGCCGCGGCAGTTCTCGCCCAGGTGCAGCATCGCCATGCCGAAGTCTTCCGTGTCGATCTTGACTTCGTTGTAGTCTTCCGGAGTCAGGGTCTTGCCGGCGAAGGTCTCGATCGCGACCTTGGGCTGCTTGCGGGTCTTGTGGATGATCTTGAGGTCGGCACAAATGGCGGTGATGGACAGGCCGGTGACGTGCTGGATCATATCCATCCAGTGCGAGCCGATGTCGCCCATGGTGCGCAGCGGGCCGTTGTGCTTGCGGAGAATGCGCCAGTTGAAGTCGGTGTCGTAGAGGAGCCAGTCCTGCGAGTAGGTGCCCTGCACGATGCGGATCTCGCCCAGGTCGCCGTTGGCGATCATGGCGCGCGCCTGCTGGACGGCCGGGTAGTAGCGCAGGTTATGATTGGTGGCGTGGCAGAGCTTCTTCTTCTCGGCCAGGTCCAGCATTTCCTTGGCTTCCTTGGCGGACATCGCCAGCGGCTTCTCGCACAACACATGCTTGCCGGCGGCGAGGGCATCCTTGGCGACGGGCGCATGCAGGGCGTTGGGCGTACACACGTGAACGCCGACGATTTCCGGGTCGGCCAGCAGTTCCTGGTAGTTGCCGGTGGCTCGCGGGATGTAGTGGGCGGCTGCGAAGCGGTCCGCTTCCTCCTGGGTGATCCCGGCCACGGCCGCCACCTCGACGAACCCCAAACGGCGCAGGTTCTCCACGTGGGTCTTGCCCATGAAGCCGGCGCCAATGACTGCGACTTTGAGTTTGCTCATAAAGTTTTATCCTTGCGAGCCGATAATAGGCTCAAGGTTTAGACCTTCTACACTCTATAACAAGTGCTCCGGGTCCCGTAACATGATCGTTCGCTTACGCTTCAAACAAGCCGCACTGAGACCCGCAACGCCGACCGCCGTGCAGCGCAAAGCACAGGTGGTGGAGATGCCTGCTCCGGTTGCGCCCGCTCCTCCCGAGAACCCTAACCACGTGAGCAAGCAGGAGATGGCCGGCGGACTGGCGGCCCTGCTGACCCCCGCGGCCACTCTCACGTTCGCCATTTCCCTGTGGCGGCTGGGCCAGGACTTGGGGCTGACCAAGAACTTCTTCATCACTGAAGGGCCGTTCTCGCACTGGCAGGTATGGGTTGCGCTGACCGGAATGTTGTCCGGGTCCAGCTTCTACCTGAACAGGAAGAGTGAGCAGGCGGCGCGTAGAACCGCCACGAATTAGCGCCTCTATTCCCAATCGCAGGATAGGGCCGCCATCCCAATCGGCATGCCCGGCGGCGGTTCCGGCGCTTTGGGCAGCTTCATCTGCTTCGGATCCTTCTCAAACGCGGCGATCTCCGAAAGCCCGAACGCCGCATTGGCGCTACCCGGCCTGGCTCTCAACCAGTTCTTCAACTTCCTGATCTCCAACAGGGTGACGGCGCGCACCTGGCCGGACGCCTCGTCGTCCACCGCCAGGTTCATCACATTCCGCAGCGCGACGTACTGCACGGCATGTTGCACTTCGCCGGCGAGACCCGGCTTTTCCGGGACCTTCCACGTGACCGCGAACAGCCGGTCGAGTACCTCAGCCAAACCCGGCAGGGCCGCATCGCGGGCATGGTATTCCACCAGCCGCGCGGCCCGTTGCGGATTCACCACCAGATCGATCGTCATGTCAGCCGCCGACTCGGCGGCAGCCACGGGATCGAACGTCAGCCCTGTGCGGTGCCGGAACAACTCACGAGTCCTGTCGAAGCCCGCCGGCCGTGGCGGAATCAGCTTGATCACTGCTTCGGGCAGGGTGAGGACCTCCGGCTGGATCGTGGCGAGCACGGCCTCCAGCGCCCGGCGCTGTTCCGCCGCGGCTACGATCTGCGTGGGCGTCTGGCCATCCCCCCGAAGCGTATAGGAATAGCGGAGACCGGCCACCGACTTCACAGCCGCCTCCACCTGGTAGCGGTGGGACAGGTACAGCGGAACGAGCACATCCTCCAGCAGCGCCAGCGGAGCACCGGTGCGAATGTTGTTCTCTCCGAACCGGGCGAGCGCGGCTGCCCGAACGCCCATCCAGCGGTTCAGTTCATCCACCGCGTTGGCGCCGCTATCCCATAGATGCGTCTCAGGATGCGCGCTGCCGGCGGGCCGCGCGTCCTGGTCCGTCAGGAATGTCAAACCACGCTGGCGCGCTGCATCGATAATGCCGTTCAGCGCCTTCTTCTCGTCGGTACCCGGATTGAACTGGGAATAGCCCCAGGTGATCGCCACCTTATCCCACTCCCCGATGCCCTTCGCGTAGGCATCGCTCAGGTCCGGCTGGCCGTTCTTGAGCGTGACCCAGGGATGCGGGTAGTCCATCACAGAAGCGCGGTCATGCGCGGAGGCGATGTAGTTATGCCCCAGCCCCAGCGTGTGGCCGACTTCATGCGCCGCCAGTTGACGCAGCCGGGCGAGGGACATCTCCAGCATGCGCGGATCCGTCCCCGCGGTGGCATAGGGAGCCAGCAGCGATTCCGCGATGAGAAAGTCCTGCCGGACGCGTAACGAACCCAAAGTGACGTGGCCTTTGAGAATCTCGCCCGTACGCGGATCGCTCACGCTGGAGCCATACGACCAACCGCGCGTCGACCGGTGCACCCACTGGATCACGTTGTACCGCACATCCATCGGATCGGCGCCCTCGGGCAGCATCTCCACCCGGAACGCGTTGCGGTAGCCGGCCGCTTCAAAAGCCTGGGACCACCAGCGCGCGCCTTCGAGCAGGGCTCCGCGGATGGGCTCCGGCGCACCAGGATCGAGGTAGTACACGATGGGTTTCACGGCCTCGCTGACAGCGGCGGTGGGATCCTTCTTCTCCAGCCGGTGCCGGGGAGTGAAGTGCCTGGCGACGGGCTCAGACACGGGCGTCGCGTAGTCCACATACGTCATGTCGAAGAAGCCGGAGCGTGGGTCAAACTCACGTTTCTGGAAGGTCAGATCCGGCAGTTCGACGAAGCTGTGGTGCATCCGCACCGTGACGGCGCCGCCCGTAGGAGTGACGGAGCGCAGAAACCGGCCGGCCGGCCCGCCGGTGAACGTGATGGTTGCCTCCACTTCTGTGTTTTTGGGAAAGTTCTTCGTGCGCGCCAGGTAGAACGCGCTACGCGAGGAGTCGAGATGATAGGAGCCCTGTTTCTGCGCCTGCAGCGTCTCGCCTATGCCGTGCGCGTCGCGCAGGAAGAACGCCGTGGCGTCGACCAGCACGCGGCCATCGTCCTGGACAGCGGCTTCGAAGCCCCAGATGACACTCTCGGCGAAGCTATCCTTCACGGCCTGACGCTCCGCCGGATCGCGCGAATCGGCGCGATAGTCCGTATTCGCCGCAACCAGCAGCACCTTGTTGCCGCTGCGCTCCCAGCGCGCGACGAAGCTGCCGCCCAATTGGCCGCGATCCAGGCCGATATCGTTGGACCCGATGCCGGCAGGCAGCGACGTATAGTACAGAAAATCCTGCCCCCAACGCCCCACTTCCAGCCACAACTTGCCCTCCGCTTCCTGCCAGTAGTACGGAACAAAGCCGTCGACGCGCAGATTCTTCGGGACGGCGGGCGGCGCCGCGGTCAGGATGGGGAGCACAGTGAGGGCCAGAGCGAGGAAGCGCATATTCTCACCACTGTACACTGGTCTTATGCGGACGCTTTCGCTGCCCCTTCTGGCCCTTGCCGCCGTGACGGCCTTCGCGCAGAAGCCCTGCGGCAACACGCCGGTCTATTCGCCCTGTGAAATCGTGGTCGAGCTGCCGCCGGCCGTGGCGGCGAAGCACCCGAATCCGCCCGCCAGCGTTGAGCTCTGGGCCGAGTTCCGTTCGCCCGAGTTCAAGACCTACAAATTCCCTGCCTTCTGGGACGGCGGCGCCAGAATGGTCTTCCGCGTGACCCCCGTCGAAGCGGGCAACTACACGTACCGGCTCAGCGGCAATGTGGCGGAATTCGAAGGCAAGGAAGACAAGTTCACGGCAGTAGCGAATCCCGACGCGACAGCCTTCATCAAGCGCGCCAACGCCCACCACTGGCAGTACACCGAAGCGCTGAAGCCGCATCTCTACTTCGGGGCGGACTTCACTGACCTGGCCGCGGTGGAAACCCGCGCCAAGCAGAAATTCACGCACCTCTCGCTGCCGGTGTTCTCGCCGAAGCTCGATCCGGCGTTCTACAAACAGATCGATGAGCGCGTGGCCGCCATCAATGGCAAGGGCATGATCGCGGACCTGATCCTGTCGCCCAGCCCGGCGGAGCTCGTCAAAGCCTATACCACCTGGAGCGATCGCGAACGGTTTCTGCGCTACCTCGCCGCGCGCTACAGCGCCTTCAACATCACCTGGCAGCTCGCCAACGAATGGGAGTCCTCGCCCAACGCCCGCCCGATCCTCAAGGAAGTGGGCGTGGCGCTGAAGGGGCTGGACCCGTATGGGCATCCGCGATCGTCGCGTTCAGCCGTGACCTCGGCCCCCCTGGGTCCCGACGGCTGGATGGATTTCGTCATCAACGGCGCTCCGGACGTCACCGTTCCGGCCATCGAGCACATCGCCAACACCGTGCCACAGGTCGTCCTGATCGACGCCGCGCTGCCGGAAGAGGCGTTCCGCAAACGCGTCTGGAATGCCGCCATCAGCGGAGCCTACATCTCGATCACCGGCAATCTGGCCGACGGCTCACCCAATGCCAAAACAGCCACTGGTTGGTTCGACACGATGTCGCGGACACGCTTCTGGGACATCGAGCCCTACTTCGACCTGGACGGCGGGCGGGCCATCGCGAATCCCGAGACCGAGTACCTGGTCTACATCGAACACCCGCAGAAAATCGAAATGACGGTGGAGAAGCACGGCTACGACGTCTACTGGGTGAATCCGTCGACGGGCGAAGCGGTGAAGGAAAAGAAGGACTGGAAGGGCGAGATGTTCGAAGGCACTCCGCCTGACGCCACCCGCGACTGGATCCTGCATCTGTCGCGCGACGGCCGCAAAGAGGGCATGCTGAAGAGCTACAAGTTCGAGTCCTGGCCCATCCCCGTCCAGGAACCCGAGCGGAGCGCGGTGAAGGCACCCTTTGAACTCGTGACTCCGCCCAGCGACATGACCTTGAAGGCGGGCGAGCCGGTCAAGTTCGAAATCAAGCTCAAGAAGAAGACGGCGGGCACGCGGCGCATGATGTACATGCTGGCCGGCGAAATCGTGCCGGACGGCCAGGGGACTCGAATTCTCGCCACAGGGCAGGAGGGCACCCTGGTGGTCCCACCCGTCATGCTGGCCAAATCGGAAGGCCCCATGAACGTGCGCCTGTACGTCCTGAACGCCCCAGGCAAACTCTATATCCTCGACTATGTGTTCACGGTGAAGAAGTAACGCATGCCGCGAATTGTCGCACTCGACACAGCCTCAGAATTCGGTTCCCTTGCGCTGCTGGAAGACGGCGTGGTGCTGGAAGAGGTGATCCTCCATTCTCCCGAGGGCTTCGGCCACGTCCTGTTCCCGCAGTTGGACCGCCTCATGCGCAGGCATGGCTGGAAGTACGATCAGGTAGCCGGATTTGCGGCCGGCTCAGGACCGGGCTCGTTCACCGGCGTGCGCGTCGCGCTGGCGGCCATCAAGGGTCTGGCGGAAGCGACCGGCGCACCGGCGGCGGCCATCTCCAATCTGCAGGCGATGTCGCTCTACGGCACGTCCGGGCTGCGGGCACCCTTCCTCGATGCGCGCCGCGGCGAGATCTACGCGGGCCTGTATCACAGCGACCAGACTCCGGCAGGCGCCGAGGTCGTGACCAAGTTCCAACCCTGGCACGAGGCTCTACCCAAGCAGGCGGAACTGCTCACGCCGGACCCCGCCGTCTTCTCTGTTGACGCGACGGTGACGCCCCGGGCGCTGGCCGGCGCAATCGGACGACTGGCCGCCACTCGGCTGACGGATCCCATGTCGCTGGACGCCAACTATGTCCGGCGGTCGGATGCGGAGCTGAACTGGGTGGATAAGTAGGCGGACCGCACCGCGGCCCGCCCCTGAACCGGCCTATTCGACGGTGACTTTCAGGACTGCGTAGAGGAAGTCCTTCGTCCCCACAACCTGATGCGGCACAGCCGCCGGGACGTGGGCGATGTCGCCCGCCTTCAACGTGACCTTCTCGCCGCCCGCAATGGTGCCGCCGCGCTGCTCGCCGGGTCCCGTAACGCGCGTACCCGTCGCCTTGCCGCCCACGGTCAGCGTCGCCTCACCCTGCTGGACAATGAAGTAATCCACCTGTTTCTCGTGGATCTCCACCTCGCCATCGCCCGTGCGATAGACCATCAACTGCGAGTGATTGCCCCAGTTCGCAATCTCCTGGTTGGCGACATTCTTACCCGCCAGCTTCGCCTGCAGCTTGCCCTTCCAGCTGAGGAAATCAGCCTTTGACCAGTAACGGAAACCCTCGGGCGACTGCGGCGCGGCCTGCTGCACCTTCACCACGTAATAGAGGAACTCTTTGGGCACCAGCAACTGGTGCGGCATATTGGCCGGGATCTCCACCATATCGCCGGGCTTCATCGTGACCTTGCGGCCTCCGGTGATTCCGGTGCCGCGCATCTCGCCCGCTCCAGCGGAGGTCGGGCTGGTGAGCGTCCCGCCCACCACCAGCGTGGCTTCCCCGCCCTCGCAGATGAACAGGTCGGTCACTTTCTCGTGGAGCTCGCCTACCCCGTCTCCATTGCGCCGCGTAATGGACGACCAGTGGTTGCCCCACTTGCCCAGGTCCTGGCCCAGCACCTTCTCGGTCTTCATCTTGGCCGCGATCTTGGCCATGTAGCCGTGCAGTTCGGCGTTGTTCCAGAGGACGAACCCGGGAACGGCGGCCCACAACAGGGCTCCACCGGCGCAGGCCGCAACAATCAGGAGGATGGATTTCTTCAAGCGGGCACCACCTTGGGGAGTCGGTCTTTCACGGCCGGAAGGGCCGGCACTTCGGTCGTCGGTTTGTCCTGATACCAGTAGCAGCAACTGTAGAAGCAGTCGCCGCGATCATTGGCATGGCCATGCTCCATCGTATGCTTCAGGTATTTCGTGAACGTCACGGGGTTGTCGCCGTGGAAGCGGTAGCAGCAGTAGCGGCCGCCCACGCGTTCCGGGCTCTGGATGAGGTGCGCGCCGTACTGGTGGTAGCCGAAAGCCTTCGCGTTCTCGCGTCCGCCGAAGTTCCAGCTGCCCAGGAAGTAGTCTTCCGAGCCGGTCCCGATGATCAGCGGCCTGGTCTCGTCGTCGACGAAGATCATGTCGTCGCCTTCGCCCATCCACGCTTCCTTGTTCTGGACGACGCCCAGCGTCACGCCCATCAGGTGGCCGCGGCCATGCGTCTCGCAATACACAAAGTTCGTCTTGCCATCGGGATTCTTGCTGTTCGGCAACTGCTGCGCCACGTTCGGAGCCGCCTGCCGGTACTGCGCATGAAAGTAGAGAGCATCGGCCGGCAGCGCGTCCACCGCCATGAAATCGATGTTCGAATAGAACGACCCGACGTCGCGCGTGCCTTCATTGGTGACGGTCATGCGCGCCGACGTACGGTACGGCATCGCGAAATAGCAGTTCAGCGACTTGCCGGGCGAACAGGCGAGGTACTCGCTCTCGTAGAGCACGTAGTCGCCCAGGTTCAAGCCGAAGAAATCGCCGATCGGCACTTCGATGCTCGGCTTCTCGCTGCCATCCCAGTAGGCGCGCAGGATCAGTTCCTTCAAGTGCAGCGGGCTCTGGGCGGAAATCGTGAACCAGATGTGCGAGATCACGCCCGGACCCTGCTGGTTGAAGATTTCGTACGACTGGCCGCCCGGGATGGGCCACCGGTCGGAATTGCCTCCCGTCGGATCGTGGCTCGACTGCTTCAAAGAACGGTAGTTTTGCGCGCGGCAATATTCAGGCAGAAAACCCGCCCGTCCAGGACCTGCCGCCCGGGGAGCCTGCGCCTGCGCAGCCAGCGGTGCGGCGCCAATCCCCAGCGCGGCCAGGGCGCCTTGAAAGAATCCACGCCTCTGAAAACTCTTCATGGTAAAACCTGCACCTTCCTCCGTGAAATCGTCGCTGCCCGGCCCTCGACGCGAGCGGTCGCTCTGAGCATTGTATGCCCTGCGGCCGTAGGCGACACAAGCGGCAGTTGCCAGGTGTGCGCTCCGTAGGCCGGCAGTTCGAACGAAAGCTCCTTCGACGGCCCGTCGACAAACTCCAAACGCAGTGCGCCTTTCACAGTCGAACCCTCGTCGTTCACCATCATGACGGCGTAGTTCCGCGTCTCTCCGGCCTTCAGCGTCGGCTGCCAGAAGTTGATGTACACGCCGAGCGGCCGGAACGACTCGCGCACCCAATCGGCGAAGTTGGGCTCCAGTTCGAGCTTCTCGACATCACGCCAATGATCCGACGTCTTCACGCCTGGGTAGCTGCACGTCAGCCAGGTGAAGTGCAGGACGCCCGCGAAATTGCGGTGCGCGCGCCAGAACTCGGTGAGCCCGGCCAGATTGTACGCATACAGCTCAAACCGCTGCCGCGGCGTGGCGTTCTTGCCCAGCAAGCGCTCATACACGTTCTCCGTCAGCAGCGTGGGCGAACCATCGCGATTCAGCCACAACCAGCCGTACTCGTTCGCAATAACGGCGTGCGCCGAGGGGTGCCCGGCATTCGTCGTCTTGGCCCCGGTCATGCGCTCCAGTTGCGTCATGGAGAAATTGCCTTCTGGCCGCATCAGCGCACTGAACAGATAAGGGTGATCCTCCACCGCGTCGTCGAAGCCCATCGGCACCGCGTAGCCGTTATCCCAGGGCCGGTTCGACAGGTCCAGCTTGCGCACCTGCGGGATCACCTGCTCGCGCAGCATCACCGAATCGGTCTCGTTCGACGCGTCCCAGATCGCCTGGCTGGGATGGTTCCAGTGATCGCGCATCCACTCCTTGTACTGCGTGATCAGTTCGCCGGACTGGTACGGCGGGAAGTACTCGCGCCCGTTCCAGATGAAAAACTCATTCTGGACCAGCAGGCCGGCTTCGTCCGCGATGTCGAACCACATCTCGGGCGCCGGGCCGATGCAGAACCGGAACGCATTCCAGTGCATCTGTTTCGGACCGTCCACCAGCAGCTTGCGCACCCACGCCTCTTCCCACGGATGCCGTTTGCACAGCGGATCCTCAAAGAAGCGGTGCAGCGTGATGTTCGACCCACGCAGGAAGTAGATTTTGCCATTCAGGTAAGCGCGCTTGGTGGCGGAATCGAAGCGGAACTCGCGCATGCCGAAGCGCGTGCGCAGCGTGTCTTCGCCAACGGCCGTCTCCAGCCAGTGCAGGTTCGGCTCCTCCGGAGTCCACAGCTTCGCTCCGGGCAGCGGCAGCGTCTGCTGGACGGTCTTACGTTCGCCCGGCTGCAGCGTGATGGCGAGGACCTGCGCTTTCCACGGCTTCACCTGCTGGACAAGCTTCGTACGGACAGGCCTGCTGCCCAGGTTCACCAGGATCGTCTCGACCACAGCCGAAGAGTCGCTCAGCCGCGGCCCCACCTGAACGCTCTCAACATACGGCAACCCGGTCAGGATCAACGACACGTTGTCATAGATCCCGGGAGTCCACTTATACTTCTCGAAATCGGTGCCCGCCGGAGCCCACACAGGCAGTGCCGCCGGATGCGCGCCGATGCGGATCACCAGGTCGTTCTCACCGCCCCAGTTCACAAAGGCCGTGACATCGAAGTACCCGGCCGTGAAGCAGCCCAGGTGCTCGCCCACCTTCTTGCCGTTGAGCCAGACCGCGGTGCCGAACTGCGCCTTGGCCACACGCAACATCGCTACAGGCTTGCGCTCCGGCACGGTGAAGGAACGCCGGTACCAGAAGTAATTGCGCGACTGGCGCGGCACACCGGCCGTCTCGACCCGCGCGCTCTCGGGCAGGCGCTTCTCTCGGATCGACGCCTGGATGAACTCGCGGCTGTCGAAGCGGTCGACGTCTGGAAACGCGGGCTGCGCCTGGTTGGTCAGCCCCGGCACGGCGGCCACGTGCCCGAACTCCGACGGAGCCGGTTCGGCCGCCACGCTCTCGCCCACGCGCCAGTCTCCGTTCAACGACAGCGTCACTCGGCCTGCTGCGGCGTGCAGCACTAACGGGCACAGCCAAATCAGACAAATACGTCTCATAACGCGCCCATCGTATCATCGAAGATTGACGTACGATGCCATTGTTCTAGGCGGGGGAGCCGCCGGATTGTTCTGCGCCGCGCAGGCCGGGCGCAGGGGCCGCAAGGTAGCCCTGATCGAACATTCCGACCGGCCCGGCCGTAAGATCCTCATCTCCGGCGGCGGCCGCGCCAACTTCACCAACCTGCGGGTCGACGCGCGGAACTTCCTCTCAGCCAACCCGCACTTCGCCAAGTCGGCGCTGGCGCGCTTCACTCCGCAGAACTTCGTCGAACTGCTGCGCGAGCACCGCATCCCCTATCACGAGAAGACGCTGGGCCAGTTGTTCTGCGACCGGTCGGCCCAGGATCTGCTCACCATGCTGCTGACTGAGTGCTCGGCCGGACACGTGGACCTGCATACCTCGACGAAAGTCACGGCGGTGACACGCGACACCCGTTTCCGAGTCGAAACCTCGCGCGGCCCAATGGACTCCGCCGCCCTGGTGGTCGCCACCGGGGGGCTCTCCATCCCGAAGACCGGAGCAACCGCCTTTGGCTACGACCTCGCCCGCCAGTTCGGACTCGCGATCGAACCCACCTTCCCTGCCCTGGTCCCCCTCACCTTCACCAAGGCGGACACAGCCCGCTGGGGCGAACTCTCAGGAGTGTCGACGGAAGTGATCGCCTCCCACGGCAAACAGCATTTCCGCGAGAAGATGTTGTACACGCACCGCGGCCTCTCAGGCCCGGCCATCCTGCAGATCTCGTCCTACTGGAAGCCCGGCACGCCGCTGAACCTGGACCTGCTACCGGGCGTCGACTTCTCCACGGCACCGCCCCACGAAGCCCGCAAGCAGTTGTCGTTGAAGCTGCCGCAGCGGATGGCTGAGCGCTGGCTGGACGTGGAAAGCTTCACGCAGCCGGTCCCGAGCGTCAAAAAGATCGACACCCGCCTGCATCAGTGGAGCGTCGTACCGGCCGGGACGGAAGGCTTCGATAAGGCCGAAGTCACCGGCGGCGGTGTCAGCACGAACGAGCTGTCTTCCCAGACAATGGAAGCCCGCCAGGTCCCCGGCCTCTTCTTCATCGGAGAGGTGGTGGACGTGACGGGCTGGTTGGGCGGCTACAACTTTCAATGGGCCTGGGCCTCAGCCTACGCCGCCGCCCAGGCGCTGTCAGTTGGATAGTTGGAAATTCACATTGACCTCCGTCTCGACTTCCACAGGATTGCCATTCAGCAGCGTGGGTTTGTAGCGATATGCCTGCACCGCCTCCTGTGCCGCCTGAATCAGCAACGGATGCCCTGAGGCGAGCGTCATGTTGGCAACTGATCCGTCCTTGCCGATGACGACTTTGAACCGCACCGTGCCGCTAATCCGAGCCTGTCGGGCCAGGGGCGGATAAACAGGCGCTGGTGACTCTGTCAGCATGGCCTGCTGGACATTGCCGCCCACCGAGATACGGGACGGAGTCCCACCGGCCGTCGTGCCGGAAGCCTGCACAGGCGCCGCCGAAGCAGGCGCAGGGCTCACGAGGTCTGCGGGTAGCCGGAACTCCACCATCGTCACGATCCGTTGCTCGGCCGGCCTGGCGGCAAACCTCCAACTCTTCACGGCCTCCAAGGCCGCCTGGGCCAGCAAGGGGTGCCCGCTCATCAGGGAGGCCTCACTGACAGAGCCGTCGCTGCGGACGGAGACCTCCAACATGACCCTGCCCTGCACGCGGCCCAGTTTCGCCAACGGGGGGTAAACTGCCGCGCGAGAGGACACCGGCAGTTCGGGAGCACCCGGTTGCTCGTACAAAGCATCTCCTGCATCGAGCCGCGCGAGCGCCTTCACCCAGCGCTCGTCAGCCGGCGCCAACGCGTGGGCTCGTTCGAGCAAGGTCTTCGCCAGGACCGTTCTCTTCCGGGCGGATTCTGCCATCCATTCCCGCACCGATGCCGGCAGGCTCTCCGGCGAATGAATGCGAGGGGAGGGCAGCCGGATCGCGATACGGCCGAGTACTTCGGGATCATCGACCTTCTCCACCGCCGCCAGGATCCTGGCATGCCTCTGTATCAGATCGGACGCCGCCGGGGTTGGCCTGTCTACGTTCGCCACTGCGATCGCATGAAGCCGGACCAGGTCTTCCACGCACGAGAGATCCGCCGGCGCAACCTCACGAGCCCTCAAGTAAAACTGGACAGCCGCTTCGGGATCCCGATCCCCGAAGAACCGTCCGGCATGCACCAACACCGCGGGATCCGCGGGATGCAGCGCCGCCTGCTTCCGCCAAAGGTCCGCCAATTTCGCTCGCTCCGCTTCGTCGATCATCAGGGAACCGTTGTTGCCCACCGAGAACGCATAGGTGTCGTGTGCATACGACTCCGGCGCATTCTCCACCATCCACCGCAACTGCTGACGGTACGGTTCAGCCAGGGCGGTTCGGTAGTAATAGCCCGTGATCAACAACCGGGCGTCGATATCTTTGGTGTTCCGGACAATTCGGTCCTCCAGCGTCGCCGCTTCAGCCGCGGTCATATCAGCGCCCGCCACCTCCGTGGAAAACGGCGGCAGGGGACCAAATGTACTCGTGGGCTGCCGCGGCGGTTGGAACGGCTGCAGCGCCGACGCCGAGTAGAGCACAGGCAATGAGAGCAAAAGCAACAGAGCCCACCCGGGCTTCGTCATCGATTTCGACCAGCTCATGCGGCCCTCCATGATCCGTTCAATCCTCCCGCCAATCTTGCTCGACCGCGCCATCGCAGTGGCTTCCCAGCTCAACCGCGGCCGGACCGTAGCCATCGTCACTGCAAACTCCAGCACGACGCTCGCATACCGCCGCGCGTCCCCTTGCGGACCGATCGCCGCCGTGTCGCAGGCCTCTTCGGCCAGAGAGGCAAGCCTCCGCTCCAGCCACCAAGCCAGCGGGTGAAACCAGAACAGCGTCCGGTTGATGGCGGCGAGCAGAGCGATCAGCCAATCACTCCGCCGGATGTGCGCCATCTCATGCGCAAGCACGGCCCTCAGCTTGAAGGAGTCCCATTCGCGCCAGCCCGACGGAAGCAAAATCGCCGGAGACTGCCAACCCGCCGTGAAGGGAACCAGTGTGGAATCAGACTGCCGTACAACCGGCAACGGGTACCCGCTACCTTGCTCCAGGCAGATCACCCGCAGCATTTCACTCAACCCTTCGTCGCGGATCTCCTCAGCCTGGCTCACCAGCCGGGTGGCTCTACGGACCGCCTGCCCCACCCTCAGGGCCGCGAATGCTGCGATCAGCCAATAAGCAGGTATGAGCCAACTGGACCAGCCACGGCGAACAGGCCGCCAGACGGGTGCCGCGGACTCGTCGACGGTTATCGCGCCCGAAGCGGTGACAGTCATGACGGTGCGAGTCTGCCCACGGAGCGGTGGTTTGGACTGCGCACTGGACGGAGCCTGGAGCCAACTGGGCGGAGCGACCAGATGCCGTGGCACCACTACCGTGAGCACCGGCATCAGGAGCATCCCGGCCAGCACAGCCACCCAAACCGCATGGCGCGTTTCCGGCCCACGTCTTCTCAGAACCCAGGCCAACAGCGCAGCCCAAGCCGCCAGGACAAGTACCCGGAGAGATGCCGACGCCAGCAGGTACATCACCATGCGGTTGGACCATTGGGCAAGGTACATCGCTACTTCTCCTTCTTCGTCGATCTCTCTGCCAGCTTCGCCGCCAGCGCCCGCAACTCCGCCGGATCGATGACTTCCTGCTCCACCATGCCCGCGACCAGTGCTTCGGCCGAGCCGCCCCAGAAGCGGTCGATGATCTGGCGGATCGCCGTCATCGCCACGTTCTGCGGCTGCTCCGCGCCCGAGTAGATATAGGTGCGGCCCTCCTCGCGGTGGGTCGCATAGCCCTTCTCCTCCAGCCGGCGCAGAATCGTCCGCACCGTGGCATCCTTCATCGGGTGGGTCTCGGTGAGCGCGGCCCGCACCTGTTCGGCGCTGGCCGGCCCCTGGGCCCACAGGAAATCCATCACCAGTTGCTCAAGGCCGCTGAGGTTTTTTCGCGTTGTTTTACTGTTACGCATCGTACCGCTACAATTTGTAACTCTAATCGGCATGGGTGTCAATAGAAGAGTGCGGGCCGTGCACGTGCCTACGGAGGCGCCTGTTGCGGCTTCGACCAGAGTCCGCTGCTCAGCGGCCCAGCGAGGGTAGCGACTTGACACTAAGAAGCGGCAGGCTGACGACAACCACTGACCAATAAGCTTCCCCGCGATTGTTCGAGATGATCGAGTGCCAGAACATGCCTGCCCAAACCGCCAGGCAGGCAATCAGCAGCCCTCCCGCCAGACTCCGGTGGCCGCCCATATCCCGGACCCGCTTGCAAATGGCGAGCAACCATAGGAGAACGACAAACGGAGCCAAGGCAGAAGGCAGGGTGTTCTTGAGATCCCATTGCCGGGGATCCCAGGCAATCGCAAGACTGTGGTCGTGGATCAGGGGAACCAGTTGCGTGAAAACAGGGGGAAAGCTGAGCGCGACAAAGAAGAACGAGGTGCGGTCCATCGGCTTCTCAACCCAGGAACGCAGGCTCATGCCAGTCCTCCCTGGATGCCGCCGCACGGCAGCCCCCAGCCCGGACACGCCTCAGGCCAACCTCGTCCCCTATTCAAATTCCTTCGAAGCTCAGTCGAGAGAGCCAAAGGCTCGGTCCAGGTGGCGGACCGTCCGCACGACGCTTCCACGCGCCCAACCAGCGCAACCAACGAATCAATGGCAAACCGCCGTAGAGAGCTGGCGTGCGGCTACTATTACGCCCAATACCGCTACCAGCTTCCATGCCCGCCCCCGTTCCTGTCAATCGGGGAATCCACCGTCCCACTGCAACCCCGCGCTTTTCCCGCGCGTACGCTATAGAGTGGGGAGAGAGGATGCCTGTCGTGACACGAATTCTTACGCGCCTGCTGCCCAGCCTGCTGGCCGCCGCCACGCTCCTGTGCGCGGACAAACCCAAGGACAAACCCGGGGAACCCGTCAGCGGCGAAGGCTCTGATCCGAGAGTGGCCATCAAAGCCAAGGCCTACTATGACCGCGACCAGGTGAAATCCCTGCTCGGCATGGATCCCGGCGAATCCATCGTCGTCGTCGAGGTCACCTTCACCCCCGCCCAGGGCGAGGAGATCAACCTCAATCTCGACGACTTCCTGCTGCGCAGCGACCGCGACGGCCAGAAATCGCGCCCGCTGGAACCGACCCAAATCGCCGGCTCGGCGGTGATGGTCGTGAAGTCCCAGGGAGGCACCCAGGGCACCGGCATGTCGCAGCAGCGCCGCGTCCCCTACGGTGTACCCGGCATTCCCGGCGGCGGAGGCCCCATGGGCCAGAGCCTGCCCATGCCCAACGAAACACCGGTTGCCGGCACGGCCACGGCGGACACTTCCGGTGCGGTCGCCAGTATTGAGGACCGGAACGTCAAGAAGAACCCGCTGCTCGATCTCCTGAAGGCCCGGGTGCTGACGGACGGCGAAATCAAGAAACCCGTAACTGGATTACTCTACTTCCAGATGGAAGGAAAACTTCGACCGAAGGATCTGGAGCTCGTCTACCGCAAGGCGCCGCCACGGGTCAGCGTCCGCTTCGTGCCCGTCAAGAAGAAGTAAAATGGCCTCACGGCCAACATGCGAATCTCCGACCTCGATACGCCCGCCATCATCATTGATTTGGACCAGATGGAACGCAACCTCACCAAGGTTGCCGATTACGCGCGCCAGCACAACCTGCGCCTGCGTCCTCACACCAAGACGCACAAGATCCCGGCCCTCGGACGCCGTCAGGTGGAACTGGGCGCCGTCGGCCTCAGCGTCGCCAAATCGACCGAAGCCGAGGTGATGCTCAAGTCGGGTACCCCCGACATTCTGGTGGCCTATCCAGTAGTGGGGGCGAAGAAACTGGCCCGCCTGACCGAGGTTGCCAGGAAAGCCAATGTCACCGTTTCCCTGGATTCCCTCGCCGCCGCCAAGCCCCTAAGCGACGCAGCCGTAGCGGCGGGCGTCGAGATTGGAATCCTGACGGAAATGGACGTTGGGCTCCACCGCGTCGGAGTGCAACCCGGCGATGACACCCTCGCCCTCGTCCAGTCCGTCGCTGCCCTGCCGGGCCTGAAGTGGCGCGGCATCGCGTTCTATCCCGGTCATATCAAGGACTTTAGCGAGCAGGGCAAAGCGGATGTCGCCGCCTTGGGCAAGGCGCTCACCAGCACCGTGGCGCTGCTCCGCTCGCATGGCTTCAACCCCGAGATCGTGAGCGGCGGCTCCACGCCCCTGCTCTGGGTCTCGCACCTGATCCCCGAGGTCAATGAGATCCGGCCGGGCACCTATATCTTCAATGATCGCAACACGATCCTCTCCGGAGCGTGCTCGCGAGACGAATGCGCGGCCACCATCCTTACCACCGTGGTCTCCGTCGCCCCCTGGCGCTTCATCATCGACGGCGGATCCAAGACGTTTTCGTCCGACCGCCTCTCCGGCTCCAACGAAGTGACCTTCGGGGAGATTCTCGAAGCCCCCGGCGCCCGCTTCCACAAAATGAACGAGGAGCACGGCTTCATCGAACTCGCCGGCGACAACGCGAAGCTGTCGGTAGGCGACCGGGTCCGCGTGCTCCCCAATCACATCTGCGTGGCAATGAATCTGCACGAACAGGTATACGGCATTCGCGGCGACGAGGTTGTCGAGACCTGGACTGTCGAAGGCCGCGGCAAACTGCAGTAGTCAGTTCGCCAGCATGGCTTCAATCTGAGTCTTGTCCGGAGCGCCGATGGCCTGCTTCTGGTGTGTGCGATCCACGCCGCCGGGGCCGGCCGTCAGCATCAGGCTGGTCTTGGCCTCGCCGTACCGGCCCTCGAACGACAGCACCCACTTGCCCTCGGACGGCCATTGCTGCGTGACAACGTACATGCCCGGCGTCGACGTGGGCTCCAGCTTCAGTGGCAGCACCTTGCGCTGGCCATTCACCATGCCGGTCGCGGTGCCAATGACGGTCGCGGTCTCAGGCTGATGGCAGCCCACCGCCTTCACCGTGATAACGGCTTGCTTGGACTTTGCGTCGGCACTGGCCTCGGGGTTGCCGGAGATCAGCCAGAAACCGCCTGCCTGCAGTTGAACGGAAACGGCGAGCACGGCCAGGGCCGCGCGGAAGAGTGTCATCGTTTTCAGCATCGGAATGCCCTCCAGAAATCGGATTCTGTGGGTAGGACGCCGCCGTTCCGCGAGGTGTGAACCAGGCCACAAAAAAATGGGAGGCAGCCCTTCTCAGGCCGCCTCCCATTCTTTGTAAACTTCTGATTGAGCGGGAAAACTACTTCGCGGCTTCGATGCTGGCGATAGTCAGCGAGTCGTCCTTCAGGTCGCCGCTGACGGTTACCTTCTGGCCGTACAGCTCAGCCGGCACCTTATCGGTGTTGGCGATCGCAACAACTTTCCCATCGCTCACCAGCACGGGCTTCGCGCCGCGGCTGATGCAGCTCTTGACACAGGCCACGCTACCGGCGGCAGCGTCTGCATGCTTCGCTCCGCATTTCGTCTCGGAAATGTAGCCGGTCCACTCGCCGGCGAATGCGCACATCGAGGTGACAGCAAGGATCAAACCCAGTTTTTTCATCTTGAACGCCCTCCTGGCGAAATCTTCACACAAGAGTACCCAAGATGGAGTCAAGACACAAGGGGGGGTAGCCGCCCCCCCGTCTTTCGGGTTAGTCGTCGCCAATGCCCGAAACATGCCGATCCGCCATGGGCACCACGTGCCGTTCCCCATGCCCCGTGTAGATCTGCCGGGGCCGCGCAATCTTCTGCTCCGGATCCAGCAGCATCTCCTGCCACTGCGCCAGCCAGCCCACCACGCGCGGAATCGCAAACAGAACCGTAAACAGGTCCGGCCGGAAGCCCATGGCTTCATAGATGATGCCGGAGTAAAAGTCGACGTTCGGGTAGAGCTTGCGTTTGACGAAGTAGTCGTCCTCGAGCGCGATGCGCTCGAGCTCCAGGGCGATCTCGATCTTCTTGTTGTAGCCGGTGACGGTGAACACCTGCTCGGCCGCCCACTTAATGATGCGGGCGCGAGGATCGTAGTTCTTATAGACCCGATGGCCGAAGCCCATCAGCTTGCCGCCGCCCTCTTTCACCTGGTGGATGAAGCCCGCTACACGATCCTTGGATCCGATCTGATCCAGCATCTTGAGGACTTCCTCGTTGGCGCCGCCATGCAGCGGACCATACAGAGCCGCCGCCGCGGCCGAGCAGCCGACATAAGGATCGCCCTGCGCGCTGCCCACGCAGCGCATTGTGTTGGTGGAACAGTTCTGTTCGTGATCTGCGTGCAGAATGAAGAGGATATCGAGCGCCCTGCTAAGAATCGGATTAGCCAGGTACTTGGGCTCGAACATCTTCCACATCATGTTCATGAAGTTTTCAGTGAAGTTCAGGTCGTTGTCCGGGTAGACATACGGGAGCCCGAAGTGGTGCCGGTAGCAGTAGGCGCAAATGGTCGGCATCTTGGCGATCAGCCGGGCGATCTGCAGCTTGCGGTTGTCGGCGTCGAAGACGTTTTTGGCTTCCGGGTAAACCGTGGACAGCGCGGCAATTGTGGAAATCAGCATGCCCATCGGGTGGGCATCGTAACGATAGCCTTCCAGGAACTTCTTGGTCGTCTCATGCAGCATCGTGTGCCGCTTGATCAGGCCGGTCCACTCGGACAGTTCGTTGGGATTGGGCAGTTCCCCGTTTAGCAGCAGCCAGGAGACCTCCAGGAAGCTGCACTTCTCAGCCAGTTCCTCAATCGGGTAGCCCCGGTACCGGAGGATGCCCGCGTCGCCATCGATGTAGGTGATGGCGCTACGGCAGGAGGAGGTATTCAGGAAGGCGGGATCGTAGGTCATCAGCCCGAAGTCGTCGGGCGTGGCTTTGATCTTCCTAAGGTCCATCGCGCGGATGGTTCCATCAACGATGGGGACCTCATATTGCGCACCGGTGCGTTGATCGGTGATGCTCAGTCGGTTCTGATCCACGATTGCTCCCTTCGGCTGCAGAAACGCCGCACAGGGATCTTCCCCGCGCGTCAGCGCGCCTGCAGATTGAGTCCACGGGTATATTGAAACCCGTTTATCTTCATTTGTCTAGGAGAATGATGCGGAAATACACCACGGGCGACGAATGATGCACTGTTGTTAATTTCAGCGGGCCGAAAAGAGGTTACCGCGCCCCAGAAGCCACTGCGGATCCAGCCGGCTTTTGACCGCTTTCATGTCCTCGATCTGCTCCGGCGTGAACATTAGGGGCAAAAGGTGCAGTTTGCGCTTGCCCAGGCCGTGCTCGGCACTGACCGTGCCGCCCAGCGACACCGAATGGGCAGCCGCATTCGTCATCCACTGCTTCCCGTTGTCAAAATCCGCCTGCGACTCGGACAGGATGTTGACGTGGACGTGGGCGTCGCCGATGTGGCCGTAGATCGTATACTTGCCCGGGAAGTAGCGATTCAGCGTCTCCTGGTAGTAGGCCAGCATCTCGGCATTGCGGTCCAGCGGGACGGCGAAGTCGGAACTGAGCTTCTGGAACCCGTTCATGCGCACCTTGGCGTTCACCAGTTCCGGCAGGGTATGGCGGTAGACCCGGAAGCGCTCGCGATCCTTGGCGGTCTCGCCGAACCAGGAATCCTCCAGCGCGCCGGCGGCTTCCATGCGCTCCACCCACTCGTCGACAGGATCGCCCGCAAGTCCATCAAGTTCCTGCTCAATCATGAGGCAGGCCTTGGCTTGGCGGGGGATCTCGCTCCCATACGACGTCCGTAGGAAATTCAGCGACGGCTCGTCCATATACTCCAGCATGCGCAGCTGCGGCACGCCGCGCCATTCGTCCACGGCCGCCAGCGTGGCTGCATCTTCCTGAAAGAAAACGACACCCGAGAGGATGTCCTTGGGCTGGGGCAGCAGCGTCACCTCAGCTTCGAGGACAACGCCCAGCGTGCCTTCACTGCCGCAGATCAGGTCGACCCATTCGGCCTCAGGCGGAAGGAAGTACCCGGCCGTATTCTTGGTGGTAGCCGGTGCGGGCAGCGGGGTATACGGGAAATCGAGCTTCTCGCCGCGCTGAAAGGTCCGGACGGAACCGTCCATGAATGCGACGGTCAGCGCCCGCAGATGGCGGCGGGTGGAGCCGAACCGGAAACTGCGCGAACCGGAGGCATTGGTTGCAATGGTGCCGCCGAGGGAGGCGGTCCATTCAGTCGGATCCGGAGCATAGAACTGCCCCTTGGCGACGGCGGCGGCCTGCAAATCCTTCAACAACGCACCCGCTCCGGCGGTGGCGAAGCCCGAACCGGCCTCCACCTTGCGGAACCCGTCTAGGGAGAGCTCCCACCCGCCTTGCGGACAGCGGCCGCCGGTGATGCCGGTGCCGGCGCCGGAAACCGTGACGGGAATGCCGGCCTCGGAAGCCTCGCGTAGAAATTGGGCCGCCTCTTCAAAGGTGGCTGGAGTCACTACTCGTTCGGCTTCCCCCTGGAAACCGGATGCGTCGTCGATCAGGATGCTCACTCGGTCAGACCTCGAGGATGACGGGCATGATTAAGGGACGGCGTTGCGTCTGCTTGTTGAGGAACCGCTTCAGGTCGGCGCGGATCTTCTCCTGCATCACGCCCCAGTCGGTACGCTCTTCATTCGAGGAGGTTTCCAGGGTCCGCAGGACCACCTGGCGCGCCGAAGCCATGAGCTCGGAGCGTTCTTCCATCGAAACGAAGCCGCGGGAGACGATCTCCGGCAGGCCTTCGCACTTGCCGGTGTGTTTGTCGATCGCGATGATCGGGATGACGAAACCGTCCTCCGACAGATGACGGCGGTCGCGGATGACCATGTCTTCCACGATCTCGTCGATGGAGCCGGAATCGATGCAGATGCGGCCCACGGTGACCTTCTCACCCTTGCGGGCGCCGTGGCGGTCGATCTCCAGCGTCTGGCCGGTTTCGAGGATGAAGGTGTCTTCCAGGCCGTAGGAGCGCAGGTGCGAAGCGAGGGCGGCGTGCTTCGACATCTGCCAGTATTCGCCGTGGATCGGGACGAAATACCGGGGCCGGATGAGGTTCAACAATAACTTGAGCTCTTCCTGGGAACCGTGTCCAGAGACGTGGATTGGCGGATTCATCGATCCGGCGACAACCTCGGCTCCGCGACGCGCGATGTGGTTCATCATGCGGCCGATGGCCTTCTCGTTGCCGGGGATGATGCGGGCGCTGTGCACCACGACGTCGCCGCGTTCCAGCGACAGGCTCTTGTGGTTGTCCACGGCCACGCGGCTCATGGCGGACATGGGTTCGCCCTGGGTGCCGCTGACGACGCAGACCACCTTATGGGGCGCGACGGACATGATGTCCTGGGGGCGCAGCAGGAGGTTGTCGGGAATCGTGAGCAGGCCCAGGTTGTGGGCGATCTCGGTGGCCGACAACATGCTGCGGCCGATGAAAGCGACTTTGCGTCCGACCGTGGCGGCGAGGTCGAGGATCTGCTGCAAACGATGGATGGAACTGGAGAAACAGGCCACCACCACGCGGCGCTCGGCGCGGTTGAAGATCTCTTCGAAGCGTGGCAGGACGGCCCGTTCCGAGGCGGTGTAGCCTGGACGATCGACGTTTGTAGAATCCGACAGCAGTAGGAGCACACCGCGCTTGCCGTACTCAGCCAGGGTGTGGAGGTCAAACAGGACGTTGTCGGTGGGAGTGGGGTCGACCTTGAAATCGCCGGTGTGGATGATCACGCCGAGAGGCGTTGTGATGGCGAGGGCCACGCAGCTCACAATGGAGTGCGTGACGTGCACGAACTCGACGTGGAAGGGGCCCAACTCGATCTTCTGACCGGGCTTCACGCGATGCAGCCGGGCTTCGTCGAGCATCTCGTGCTCTTCCAGCCGGCGTTCCACCAGGGCCAACGTAAAGGCCGTGCCGTAGATCGGGATGTTCAGCTGGGACAGCAGGAACGGGATGCCGCCGATATGGTCCTCGTGCCCGTGCGTGAGCACGAGGGCACGAACAAATTCTTTATTTTCTTCTAGATAAGCAAAGTCAGGGGTGACAATGTCGACGCCTAGGAGTTCGGCGTCAGGAAACATCATGCCCGCGTCTACGACGATGATGTCGTCGCCGTAGCGGATGGCCATGCAGTTCATGCCGAACTCGCCGAGGCCGCCCAGCGGGATTACTTTTAGTTTTTGGTCGGACATAGGTGGAGGCGAGGCTCCGAAGTTATCAGACTAGCATACACAGCCCCTCCATCTGCCCAAGACTATGGCGGATAAGCACTTGAGCGGCTGGAAAAAGCAAAGGGCCTACCCATAGGGATAGGCCCTTACTCTGATGTTCAATGGGAGAATCAGATTCAACGGTTTCGCGACCGTAAAACCTGTATGTGATTTGAGGGTAGACGCTGAGACAGGTTAAGTCAAGGGAAAAACTGGAGCACTCAAAAATCCCGCCAACTCTTTCATTCTATGCGACTTGCTCGCATTCCAGAGTCAAAGCGGACCGGGCCGGGCGGGCCTGGAACCCCAGCGAAGAACTTGCGGTTTCCGCTGTAAAGTGGAGATAAACGGAGAGTTACCGGTTCGACCCGAAGAGTGCGAAAAAACGAGCGCAAGCCGCCCGTGAGGGGTAAAATCCGGCAATTTTTACTGACTTTGAGGCCGGTCGTGGAAGTGGATGACCGTGATCGTGTCGTCGCCGCCGTCCAGCCGGATGCGCCTGTGCCGGAGAAACACCCACAAACAGGCAAACAGGATTCCCCCGCCTAGACATACCACGAGGAGAACTCCGGTCAGCTCGAAAATGGCAACCAGCATGCCGCCGACGTTCGGCATCTTGGGCAGTTTGCCGGGTGTGTTCCAGGTGAACTGGGCATTCCACTCGGATTTGCCCAGGATGGCGGATGCCAACTTGGGATCCACACTGCCGGGGACGACCGAGATGTAGGGGCCGGTGCGCTGGATGGCCCAGCCGGCCTGCTTTTCGAACTCCTTGGCCCGTAGCATCGCCAATTGAGGCGTATGGTAGTCGAAGACCACGACGGGGAGTTCCACGCCGCCAGGGGCCAGGAAACGGCCCATTTGGGCCTCCGTACCATCCTCGAAGCCCACGAGGGCGGCCGGAATGCCCGGCGCGAACTTTTCCAGCGAGTGCAGCCCCACGATGTAGCGTTCGCTGTTCCTCACCCGGTTCTTCTCCGGCAGATAGCCGGGCAGGTTGGGGAGCCCGCCGCCGGAGCGCATGCGGGGCAGCTTCGTGAAGAGCTCGTTGAGCTCCTGGTCTAGCGGCCGCCAGCCGTCGAAGCGCAGTACGTAATTGTCGTGGGCCATGTACTGGCTGCCGGAAGTCGTACAAATTAAAGGCAGATTGGGCACCCCTGCACAAGTGGCGGGGCGCACGGCCTGGTACCAGGCGAGGGCTGAAGTCGCATCCTTGAGGCGCCAGGCGGTGGCCTGGAACTTGCCCACCGGGCCGTTGTAGGCGGCCTGCTCAGACGCGTCGCCGCCGTATTCCACCCAGAGCATGGGGTCATCCGCCGGAACGGGCTGAACTTTGCCCCGGGCGGAGCCGTGCCAGGCTTCCGGCCAGATCTGCGCCGAAGCGCTGGCGGCCAGGAAGAGCATGGCCGCCGCCGTCTGAATCGATTTGGTGAGAGTGTGGATCAGGACCCGTGGCATTTCTTATATTTCTTGCCGCTGCCGCAGGGGCAGGGATCGTTCCGGCCGACTTTATCGCCCTTGATTACCTGGGCCGCCGGGTTGGGTTCGGCTGCGCCCGCGGTAAATTGGAGCATCTCCATCTCCCGCTCTTTCTTCTTCTGGATGTTCCTCGTCAGATCCACGAACGAGGCCTGGGCCTCCTTGCGATCCGCTTCAGACTGGGCAGCCTGCGCCGCCTGCGCATCCCTCTCGTTGCTCTCCTCGTCGTCCTCATCCGGCCAGGAGTCCTGCGGCATGGGCACATCCGGACGTTCTCCGACAACGGGCTGCAGGAAGTACAGAAACCGGATAGTTTCGTCCTCGATGCGGTCCATCATCTCCTGGAAGATGCCGAAGCCTTCCTTCTTGTACTCGATCAGCGGGTCTTTCTGACCGTAGGCCCGCATGCCGATGCCTTCCTTCAGGTGGTCCATCGAGAGCAGGTGGTCTTTCCACTGCTGGTCGATGACGGAGAGCCAGATCATGCGCTCGGTCTCGCGCATGACTTCGGGCCCCACCACTTCTTCCTTCTCGTCGTAGCGCTTCTTCAGCCGCTCCAGGATGTGCTCTTCCATCTGGATGCGGGTCATTGAGGCGACTTCGGACGGCGTGAAGCGCAGGCCAAACTGCGAATTGATGTCGGTGGCGAGGCCGGTGAGATCCCACTTGTAGGGGTCCGAGCCTTCGGAACAACGCGTTTCGATGAAGGTGGCGAGAATGCCGTCGACGATCTCGAAGATCTTCTCCTTCATGTCCGCGCCTTCGAGCAACTGGCGCCGCAGGCCGTAAACAGCCTTGCGCTGCTTATCCATTACGTCGTCGTACTCTTTGACGTGCTTACGGGAGGCGAAGTTCTGGGCTTCGACGGTCTTCTGGGCTGCGGCGATGCGCTTGGTGATGAGTTTGGACTCGATCGGCACATCTTCTTCCATGCCCAGGCGGAGCATGAGGCCCTGAATGCGATCCCCGCCGAAGACGCGCAGCAGGTCGTCCTGGAGGGAGAGGAAGAAGCGGGACGAACCGGGGTCGCCCTGGCGGCCGGCGCGGCCGCGTAACTGGTTGTCGATACGGCGGGATTCGTGGCGTTCCGTACCGACGATGCAGAGTCCGCCGGCCTCGACCACCTTCTTATGCTCGGCCGAGCACTGCTCCTTGTACTTGGAGTAGATCTCCTGGTAGCGGGCCAGCGGCACGCGGTAGTGCATGTCGCCGCGCTGGAAGTAGTAGAACTGATTGTCGGCGACCAGCGGAGCTTCGTCCGGACGGATCGACTCGACCAGCTTCAGCTTGAGCGAGTCTTCCTGTGCCAGGAATTCCGGATTGCCGCCGAGCAGAATGTCGGTACCGCGGCCGGCCATGTTGGTGGAGACGGTGACGCCGCCATAGCGGCCGGCCTGGGCGATGATGTACGCCTCGCGCTCATGGTTTTTGGCGTTCAGCACTTCGTGCCGGACGCCCATGCGCTTGAGGATGCCGCCCAGCTTCTCCGACTTTTCGACGGAGATCGTACCAACCAGTACAGGTTGCCCGGTCTTGCTGCGTTCCGCGATTTCCTTGGCGGCGTTGCGCCACTTCTCGTCTTCGGTGCGGTATACGATGTCATTGAGATCCTTGCGCACCATGGGCGCGTTGGTGGGGATCAGGGTGACGTCGAGGTTGTAGATCTTGCCGAATTCGGCGGCTTCCGTGTCGGCCGTACCGGTCATGCCGGACAGCTTCTTATACATGCGGAAGTAGTTCTGGAAGGTGACGGTGGCGAGGGTCTGGTTCTCGCGCTCAATCTTGACGCCTTCCTTGGCTTCGACGGCCTGGTGGAGGCCATCGGACCAGCGGCGTCCCGGCATCAGGCGGCCAGTGAACTCATCGACGATGATGACTTCACCATCCTTGATGATGTAGTCACGGTCGAGCTGATAGAGCACGTGGGCGCGCAGGCCCTGCTGGACGTGGTGGTTGAGCTCGAGGTTCTCGGGATCGTACAGATTGACGACGTTGAGCAGGCGCTCGACCTTGCTGACGCCCTCTTCCGTCAGGGCCACACTGCGGTGGCGTTCGTCGACGGTGTAATCGCCGGTGGTGTACTTTTCGCCGGGCTCGCGGCCTTCGATCACCTCGCCGCGGATGAGCTTGGGGATGATGCCGTTGACCTTGAAGTACTTGTCGGTGGACTCTTCAGACGGACCGGAGATGATGAGCGGGGTACGCGCTTCGTCAATGAGGATGGAGTCGACTTCATCGACGATGGCGAAGTGGTGGCCGCGTTGGACGCAATCGTCCAGGCGGAACTTCATATTGTCGCGGAGGTAATCGAAACCGTACTCGTTGTTGGTGCCGTAGGTGATGTCGCAGTGGTAGGCGGCCCGGCGTTCATCATCGTCAAGACCATGGACAATGAGGCCAACGGAGAGCCCCAGAAACTTGTAAAGACGCCCCATCCATTCGGAGTCGCGGCGGGCCAGGTAGTCGTTGACCGTGACGACGTGGACACCTTCGCTGGCGAGGGCGTTGAGGTAGACCGGTAGCGTGGCGACCAGCGTTTTTCCTTCGCCGGTCTTCATTTCTGCAATCTTGCCGTTGTGAAGGACGATACCGCCGATCAACTGCGAGTCGAAGTGCCGCATGTTGAGGATGCGGCGGCCGGCTTCGCGGACCACGGCAAAGGCGTCCACCAGGATGTCGTCAAGGGTAGCGCCGGAAGCAAGCTGCTGCCGGAACTCCGCGGTTTTTGCGGCGAGTTGTGCGTCGGTGAGCGTCTGCACGGAGGCCTCGCGATCGTTGATCGCGAGGACAAGCGGCTTGATTTTTTTGATCTCGCGCTCGTGCTTGGTGCCGAAGATCTTCGCCAGTAAGGAATCGACCATAGAGATGCTTATTTTGATTCTACCGCACGGGTTTAGACACTCCGCGGTTAGTTAAGGTTTCCGTGTGGATTACCTGGAACAGGTAATAGATGGAACAGGACAGGAGAGGAAGACCGTTGAGGGGTGGAGGCTCCGGGGCCTGCGGGAAGACCCCGGAGCCAGTTGGAAGTTTACTTCGACTCGGCTGGGGCCTCGGCCCCGGCGCCGAAGGACTGCAGCGCCAGGTAGCTGAGGCCAAAGCGCTTGATGTTATCGAGCTGCTTTTCGAAGGCGTCCTGGTGCGACTCTTCGTCACCGACTAGGGCTTCGAACAACTGTTTGGTGGCCGCGTCTGCGTTGGCGCCGCACTGCTGGGCGGCCTGGTTGTAGTCGGCGGCGCTTTGCCGCTCCATGGCGATCGCCTTGGCGAGGATCTCAGCGGGGTCCTGGATGGCGGCGATCGGACCGGAGGTGGACATGTTCACATCGCTTTTCAGAAAGAGGATGCGCTCCGCCAGGGTCTCGATGTGGCCCATTTCGACGATGGCTGTTTTCTTGAAGAGCTTGGCCAGGGGGCCGAAGCCCTGGTCGTCGAGGTGAAAATGGAAGTACATGTACTGGTGAACGGCCTGGAGTTCGTCGGCCACCGCTTTATTGAGTAGGTCTACGCTGGGATGATTCATGATAAGTACCTCGTAAACTCTGATTATATAGAAGTCCCAGAAGGCCGCCAGAGGAATCGGTGCATCCTACGCCATCCCAAGATGGGGCAACAGGGGTGTGACGGCGGTGTGCGGATCCCTTAGACTGTTGAGTGACTTGGCAACAGGCAGGAGGGCGCGACCGGAATGGAAAACTCTCGTTCATTGAGCACCGTCGAAACAATGCCCGCGCCGGCGGCGGGCTCCCTCAATCGTCCAGCCGCCGTGCCGGTGGCGAGAAACATCGCCGTGGACGCCTACCGCGGCTTTGTGATGTTGCTGATGATGGCCGAAGTATTGCGGTTCGGCGCGGTCTACCGCGCGTTTCCGGATAGTTGGTTCTGGAGCGTCCTGGCGTTCCACCAGAACCATGTGCCGTGGGCCGGCTGCTCGCTGCACGACATGATCCAGCCGTCGTTCTCGTTCCTGGTGGGCGTGGCGCTGCCGTATTCGATCGCGGCGCGGCTCGCCAAGGGCGGCACGTTCCCCAAGATGTTCGCGCACGCGGTGTGGCGCGCGTTCCTGCTGGCGGCGCTGGGGATCTTCCTGCGATCGACCCACTCGCAGATCACAAACTTCACCTTTGAAGACACATTGACCCAGATTGGCCTGGGGTACCCCCTCCTATTCTTGTTGGGGTTCCGCAACGCCAAATGGCAATGGGGCGCGCTGGGTGCGATTCTGGGCGGCTACTGGCTGGCCTGGGCACTGTATCCGCTGCCGCCAGCCGGATTCGACTATCAGGCTGTCGGCGTACCGGCCGACTGGAGCCATCATTACTCCGGCCTGATGGCGCATTGGAACAAGAACAGCAATCTGGGCAGCGCCTTCGACCAGTGGTTCCTAAACCTGTTCCCGCGGGTGAAGCCGTTCATTGCCAACAACGGCGGCTACCTCACGCTGAGCTTCATTCCGACGCTGGGCACGATGCTGTTGGGATTGATTGCCGGCCGCTGGCTGCGGGCCGAGTCTCCGGCGATTCCGTACCGCAAGTTCCTCATTGCGGGGGCGGCCCTGATCGCAGGCGGCCTGCTGCTGCACTTCGCCGGGATCTGCCCGATTGTGAAGCGGATCTGGACTCCGGCGTGGACACTATTCAGCGGCGGCGTTTGCTTCCTGATGCTGGCGGGTTTCTGTTGGCCCATCGAGACCAAGGGCTATAAGAAGTGGGCATTCCCCCTGCTGGTGATCGGGATGAACTCGATTGCGGCATACCTGATCGCGCACCTGTTTCCCGATTTCATTGCCACGTCCTTCCGGACCCACCTGGGCCCGAACGCGTTCCGGTTCCTGGGTGACGGGTTGACGCCACTGGTGGAGGGTTCGGCCCTGCTGCTCGCGTTCTGGCTGATTCTGTTTTGGATGTACCGGCGCAAGCTGTTCCTGAGAGTGTGAACAACCATGGAAACTACCCATTTGTCCGATAACGACCTGGAACGATACGTGACCGGCTTGATCCACTACGATGCGGAACTCGTGTGGATAGAACAACATCTGCATTCCTGTCCGGAGTGTGTGGACAGGATGGAGAATATGCAGGATTCGGCTGACCATCTGCAGGCCGATCCTCGCAGCATGACTGACGACGACGATCCGCCCGTGCGGTAGGAGCCTAGACGAGGACGGCGCCGCGCAGATCCGCGCGCTTCAGGTCGGCCTTGCTCAGCCTGGTGTCGATGAGGCGGGCGCGGGAGAGATCCGTTTCGAACAGTGTTGATTCGGAGAGGTCCGCACGCCGGAGGTTTGCGCCGTTCAGGCACGCGGAGGTAAGGTTCGCGGCGCGGAGGTCGGCGTCGATCAGGTCGGCCAGGCCCAGATTGGCGCGGATGAGAATCGCGGCCGGCAGGCGGGCCGCCGTGAGGTTGGCGACACGCAGGTCGCAGCCGGTGAGGTTGGCACCGGTGAGGTCGGCGCCCTGGAAGTTGCCACGGCTTAAGTCCGCTCCGCTCAAGTCTTTGCCGACGAGATCGGCTCCGGAGAAATCGGGCCGGTCTTCGGGGTTGCGCGAGCGCCAATTGTTCCAGCCGGGCACGCCCTGCTGCAGGATGTAGAGATGTTCAGGGTTCGCCACTTGATTTCGTACCTTCGCCTCCTTAAGTCTACGATGCCGCGCCAGCAGAATGCGATGGGCAGGGGCTTGGGATAATAAAGAGGACGCAAGATACCTCATGCGCGTGCTGGTGCTGGACAATCACGATTCGTTCACCTGGAACCTGGTGCATGCCTTCGCCGGGCTTGGGGCGGAGTGCACAGTTTGGCGGTCGGACGCGGTGACGCTGGCCGAGGTGGCGGAGCTTGCGCCGGAACGGATCGTGCTGTCGCCTGGTCCGTTCGGACCCAGCAAGGCGGGGATCTGCCCCGAGGTGGTGCGGGCGTTCTCCGGGCGGATCCCCATCCTGGGGGTCTGTCTGGGCATGCAGGTGATCGCGGCGGTGGCCGGTGCGCGGGTGGTGCCTTCCGGGCATCCGGTGCACGGGCAGGCGTCGCCGGTCTTCCATGACGGCCGGGGGCTGTTTGCCGGGTTGCCGAATCCGTTCGAGGCGGCGCGCTACCACTCGCTGCATGTGGAACCGGGATCCCTCCCGGTGGAGCTGGAAGTTTCGGCCTGGCTGGAGGATGGGACCGTGATGGGCTGCCGGATGCCCGGTGGCCGGACGGAAGGGGTGCTGTTTCACCCCGAGTCGTTCCTCACTCCGGAGGGGCCTAAGTTGTTCCAGGCGTTCCTGCAATGACGTGGTGGGGGCGGCCGGACGACGGGGCCGGACGGGCTTTGGTGGAGCGGCTAAGGGGAGTGCTGCCGGCCCCGGCTGAAGCGGAAACCCGCGCCGTGAAATTGGGTTCGAACGTCGATTCTTTACTTGTCGCCGAGGCACTGCGGGGGGAGCCGGGTTTCCTGTGGCTGGATTGCGCTGGGGCGGCGAGCCGGTTGTTCACTGATCCGCTCGTCACGCTGGAAGTGAAGAACGGCGAGCTGACGGCGCGCGGCGCGGGCGGCGTCATTCGAGTTGAGGCGGGCGGGTTTGATGTCCTGGAGGCGGCGCTCGAGGCATGGGCCGGCCCCGGCGGCGCGCTTCTCGTTGGCTACCTTGGGTACGACCTGGCGGCGGAACTGGAGCGGTTGCCTGCCCTGCCCCCAGATCCGGACCGGGTTCCCGACTTGCACCTGGCCCTCTACGATGCGCATTGGCGCCACGAGGCGGGTGAGTGGACCTACGTGAGCACGGAGGCCTGGCGGGCTCGGAATGTGGTCGAGCCTCCGTCGAAGGCTGGGGAAGCTCCCGCAGGGCCGCTCTCCAGCGGGCCGGTTACCAGCTTGCCTGGCGCAGCGGGATTCGAGGACGCGGTGCGGCGGACGGTGGACCGCATCTACGCTGGTGAGTTGTTCCAGACCAATCTGTGCCGGCGGTTGGAGGCTCCACTGGCGGATGTGGCGGTTTGGCCGCTGTACCGGCGGTTGCGCGAGGTTAATCCTGCCCGGTTTGGCGCATATGTTCCTCTGGGGGCTGGACGAGCCGTGCTGTCGAATAGTCCGGAGTTGTATCTGCGGGTGGAGGGCGGCCGGGTGAGTTCCTCGCCCATCAAAGGGACGCGGCCCCGGGGGGCTACCCCGGAAGAGAACGTACGGATGGAGGCGGAACTGACGGATAGCGTCAAGGATCGGGCGGAACTGGCCATGATTGTCGATGTCGTGCGGAATGACTTGGCCCGGGTTTGCGAGCCGGGGTCGGTTGTGGTCGAGGCGCATGCCGAACTGATGCGGCTGCCAACGTTGACGCATACGGTGTCCACGGTGAGCGGGTTGCTGCGTGGGGGGATCGGCGGGCTGCTGCGGGCATCGTTTCCCCCTGCGTCCATTTCCGGAGCGCCGAAGATCCATGCGATGGAAGTCGCCATGGCCGAGGAGCAGCGGCGGCGCGGACCTTGCATGGGCAGCATCGGCTGGATCTCGATGGACGGACGGGCGGAACTGTCGGTGGCGATCCGGACGGCTGTTGTCGCCGGCGGCCGGGTTCGTTATGAGACCGGCTGCGGGATTACGGCGCAGTCTGACCCGGCGCAGGAGTTGGCCGAGACTCGGCACAAGGCTCGGGCGTTTCTGAGCGCGTTGGGCTGCGGCGAACGGGAATGACCTCGTGCGGGGTCAGGGGACCCCGAGCCGACCAGGGGGTCCGCCGTCCCACCTTGTTTGTTCGCGCTTCGGGTTTGGTCGCGGCTCGGGTTTGGTTAATAGCTGGTCGGGATGGGCTCGGGAACGCTATCGGCGCCCTTGCGGCGGCGCAGCCAGTCCTGCAGGCCGGCCATGTACGTGTAGACCACGGGGGTCAGGTAGAGCGTGACGAGCTGGGAGAACAGCAGGCCGCCGACGACCGCCAGGCCCAGCGGCTGACGAGCCTCGCCGCCCGCGCCGTAGCCGAGCGCGATGGGCACGGCGCCCAGCAGCGCGGCCATGGTGGTCATCATGATGGGACGGAAGCGGATGAGGCAGCCCTGGTAGATGGCTTCTCCGGCGCTCATGCCCTGGTGCCGTTCGGCGTCGAGCGCGAAATCGATCTGCATGATGGCGTTCTTCTTCACGATGCCAATGAGCATGATGAGTCCGACGAACGCATAGATGTTCAGATCCATATGGAAGATGTAGAGCGTGACCAACGCTCCGAAGCCGGCGGAGGGCAGGCCGGAGAGAATGGTCAGCGGGTGGATATAGCTTTCGTACAGCACGCCCAGCACGATGTAGACCACAAGGATCGCAACGATGAGCAGCAGCCAGAGGTTGGAGAGCGAGCTCTGGAAGCTCTTGGCCGCGCCCTGGAAGGCGGTGCTGACGGTGGGTGGAAGCTGTTCCTTGGCGAGCTTTTCGATCTGCGTCACCGTGTCGCCGAGGCTGGTACCGGGGCGCAGGTTGAACGAGATGGTGACGGCGGGCAACTGGCCGAAGTGGTTGACGGTCTGGGGTCCGGTGTCGCTGGTGACCTGGGCGACGGAATCGAGCGGGATGAGCCGGCCGGCGGTCGTCTTCAGGTAGAGCATCGAGAGCGCGTTGGGGTCGGCCTGGTACTTCGGCATGAGCTCCAACAGCACTTTGTACTCGTTCACCGGCGCGTAGATGGTGGAGACCCAGCGTGGACCATAGGCGTCATATAGGGCGTTTTCCACCTGCTGGGCGTTGATCTGTAGCGCGGCGGACTTGTCGCGGTCGATGTTTACGTGGATCTGGGGGCTTTGCACCAGCAGGTTGCTGGTGACGTCTTCCAGGCCGGGCATTGCGGCGATCTCGGCTTCCATTTTGCGCGATGCCTTGTAGAGCTCTTCCTTGTCAGGAGACTGCATGGAGAACTGGTAGATGCTCTTGGTCACCTGGCCGCCGATCTGGATGGCCGGCGGGTTCTGGATGTAGACCTTCATGCCCGGGAATTGGGTGAGTTTGGGTCGCAGATTGTCGATGACCTCGTTCACCAGCATCTTGCGGTCGTGCCGCGGCTTGAGATGGACGATCATCTGGCCGAAGTTGGGGCCGCCGAGCGTGGTGGAGGTGTTGCCGCCGATGCTCGAGACCAGCGAGTCGACGTTGGGGTCGGCCTGCACTTCCTCGGCGATGGCCTGCTGGTACTTCACCATCTGGTAGAAAGAGGTACCCTGCGCGGCTTCGGTGGTGACCAGCATCTGATCCGTATCCTGGTCTGGGATGAAGCCCTTGGGAATGTCGACAAACATCCAGCCAGTGATGATCAGCACCACGAAGCTGACGGCCAGCGTGGCGCGGCGGAAGCGCAGGACCACCTGGAGGCTATTGTCGTAGAGCCGCAGCATGCCCTCGAAGAAGCGCTCGGTCGAGTTGTAGAACCAGCCCTTGGACTGATGATGCGCGGCGCGCAGGAAGCGGCTGCAGAGCATCGGTGTCAGGGTGACGGAGACGACGCCGGAGATCAGGATCGACACGCAGATGGTGACCGCGAACTCCTTGAACAGGCGGCCCAGCACGCCGCCCATGAATAGGACGGGGATGAACACGGCGGCCAGGGAGAGGGTCATGGAGACGATGGTGAAGCCGATCTCCTTGGAGCCCTTGAGGGCAGCGGCCATGGGTTCCTCACCCATCTCGATGTGGCGCACGATGTTCTCGAGCATCACGATGGCGTCGTCGACGACGAAACCGATGGAGAGGATGAGCGCCATCATCGACAGGTTGTCGAGGCTGTAGTCCAGCAGGTACATGACGGCGAAGGTGCCGATGACCGAGAACGGCAGCGCCAGGCTGGGAATCACAGTGGCGGAGAAGTTCCTCAGGAAGAGGAAGATAACCATGACGACCAGGCCGAGAGTGAGGATCATCGTGAACTGGACGTCGTCATAGGACTCGCGAATCGTGTCGGAGCGGTCGTAGAAGATCTCCATCTTCACCGAGGGCGGCAGCTCGGACTGGAACAGGGGGATGAGATGCTTGATCGCATCGGTGACGGCGATGGTATTGGTGCCGGGCTGGCGCTGGATGGCGAGGACGACGGCGCGATGACCGGGGCCGTGGCGGTAGAACCAGGAGGCCGTCTTGTCGTCTTCGACACCGTCGATGACCTGGCCGAGTTCCTCCAGCCGCACCGGCGTGCCCTTGCGATAGGAGACGACGAGGGGCCGGTAGGCGGGCGCGTTCGTCAACTGGCCGGAGGCCTGCAGGGTGAATGCGCGCTGGGGTCCGATGATGGAGCCGGCCGGCAGGTTGACGTTCCAGTTCTTGAGCGCGGTTTCGATCTCGTTGATGCCCACCTGGTGCGCGGCCAGTTTCTGGGGATCCATCTGCACGTGGACGGCGTACTTCTGCGCGCCCAGCACCTGCACCTGCGCGACTCCGCTGACCATGGAGATGCGCTGGGCGATGCGGGTTTCGGCGTATTCGTCGAGGGTATACAGCGGCAGCGTGGTGGAGGTAAGCGCCAGATAGAGGATGGGCTGGTCGGCCGGGTTCACCTTGGTGAACGTCGGCGGCGTGGGCATGCCGGGCGGCAGCAGGCGCGAAGCCTGGGTAATGGCCGCCTGGACGTCGACGGCGGCTCCATCGAGGCTGCGGCTGAGGTCGAATTCCAGCGTGATCTGGGTGGCGCCCTGCGAGTTCACCGAGGTCATCGAGTTCAGGCCGGCGATGGTCGAGAACTGGTTCTCCATCGGGGTGGCGACGGCGGAAGCCATGGTTTCCGGATTAGCGCCGGGCAGGCTGGCCGTGACCAGCAACGTGGGGAAATCCACGTTGGGCAAATCGCTGACCGCGAGGGAGCGGTAGGCCACCATTCCGAACAGAATGATGGCGCACATGAAAAGGCTGGTGGCGATGGGCCGTTTGATAAAGAGTTCGGAAATGTTCATTTGGCAGTTCCGCTGGGGGTGATTCCGGCCGGGAGCGCGTCGAGGGGGGCCTTCTTATGCCGGGACGGCCAGCGATCCACGATAGAAGCCATATAGGTGTAGACCACTGGGGTCAAATAGAGCGTGAGCAATTGGGAGCAGACGAGGCCACCCATGACCGTGAGACCGAGCGGGCGGCGGGCTTCGCCACCGGCGCCGTAACCCAGCGAGATGGGCAGGGCGCCGAGCAGGGCGGACATGGTGGTCATCATGATGGGACGGAAACGGGTGAGGCAGCCTTCGTAGATTGCCTCGGCCGGCGACTTCCCTTCCTTGCGTTCGGCCTCGAGCGCGAAGTCGATCTGCATGATCGCGTTCTTCTTCACGAGTCCGATGAGCAGGATCATGCCGACGAAACCATAGATGTTCAATTCGACGTTGAAGATGAGCAGGGTGAGCAGCGCCCCGAAGCCGGCCGAGGGCAGGCCGGAGAGGATGGTCAGCGGGTGGATGTAGCTCTCATAGAGGACACCCAGCACGATGTAGACGACCAGGATGGCAACCAGCAACAGCAGGCCCAGGTTCTTCAAAGAGTCCTGGAAGGCCTTGGCGGTGCCCTGGAAGCTGGGGGTAATGGTCGCCGGCAGGTTTCTGATGGCGGCGTCCTGAATGAGGTCGACCGCATCGCCGAGAGCCATGCCGGGCCGCAGGTTGAACGAAATGGTGACGGACGGGAGCTGGCCGGAGTGGTTGACGGTGAGCGGACCGGCATCGATGTACATCTTGCCGAAGGACTGGAAAGGCACGACGTTTCCGTTGTCTGATTTGAAGAACAGAGTCGGGATGGTGTCGGGATGGGCCTGGAACTTAGGCTGGAGCTCCATGAGCACGCGGTTCTGGCTCATGGAGGAGTAGATGGTGGTGGCCCAGCGCGGACCGAAGGCGCTGTAGAGCGAATTCTGGACCTGCAGGAGGTTCAGCTGTAGGGCGGCCGCTTTGTCCCGATCGATGGTGACGTTGACGCGCGGGTTCTTGACTTCGAGGTCGGAGGAGACGTCGAGCAGGCCGGGCAGTTTGGCGACCACCGCTTCGAACTTGGTCGCCTCGGCGTAGAGTTCCGCGGTATCGGGCGATTGCAGGGTGAAATCGTACTGAGCTTTCGAGCGGCGGCCGCCGATGCGGATGGCGGCGGGCACGGAGGGGAAGGCGCGAATGCCGGAGACGGCGGCCAGTTTGGGGCGCAGTTCGTTGACGACCTCGAAGACGTTGAGCTCGCGTTCGCGGCGCGGCTTCAACTGGATCATCAGGCGGCCGGAGCTGGCGCTGGAGTTGAACGAACCGCCGGCGCTCAACATGATGGTGTCGACATTGGGATCCTTGCGCAGGATCTCGCCGACGCGCTGCTGGTACTTCGCCATTTGGAAGAACGACGTGCCTTGCGCGGCCTCGACGGTGACGACCATCTGGTCGCTGTCGACCTCCGGGATGAAGCCTTTCTGCACGACGGTGAAGAGCCAGCCGGTGACTCCGAGAATAATCACGAAGATGGCGAGCATCACAGGCCGGTGGTGCAGCACCCAGCCCAGGCTGCGCTCATAGACCCGGTGGATGGCCATAAAGCCGCGCTCGATGATGTTGTAGAACCAGCCGTGGTTGAGCGGGTTCACAGGCCGTAGAAAGCGGCTGCACAGCATCGGGGTCAGCGAGACCGAGACCATCCCCGAGATGAGGATGGCCACGCAGATGGAGACGGCGAATTCGCGGAAGAGCCGGCCCAGGATGCCGCCCATGAAGAGCAGCGGGATGAAAACGGCGGCCAGCGAGATGGTCATCGAAACGATGGTGAAGCCGATCTCCCGCGAGCCGCGCAGGCTGGCCTGCATGGCGGTCTCGCCCTTCTCCATGTGGCGGACGATGTTCTCCAGCATCACGATGGCATCATCTACAACGAAGCCGACGCACAGGATGAGGGCCATCAGCGAGATGTTATTCAGGCTGAAGTCCAGCACATACATGATGGAGAACGTTCCGATGATGGAGAACGGCAGCGCCATGGTGGGGATCGCGGTGGCCGAAAGGTTCCGCAGGAAGATGAAGATCACCATGATCACCAGGCCGAGGGTGACGGCCATGGTCATCTGAATGTCGGTGAACGATTCGCGGATGTTCTTGGAGCGGTCACCGCGCACGGCCAGCGTCACACTGGGCGGCAGCTGCGCCTGGAACATCGGGATCAGCGCCTTGACGGCATCGGTCACTTCGATGGTGTTGCTGTCGGGCTGGCGCATCACCATCAGGTTGATGGCGCGCTCATTGGTGCTGCCGGAGTAAATCCAGGAGGCGGTCTTGTCGTCCTCGACGCTATCCAGCACATTCGCCACGTCGCGCAGCCGGACCGCGGCCCCGTTGCGATAGGTAACTACCAGGGATTCATAATCCTTGGCGCGCATGAGCTGGCCGCTGGCCAGGACGTTGAAGGCCTGATGCGGCCCGTACAACGTGCCCGTGGGTTCGTTTACGTTCCAGTCGGAGAGCGCCTGGCTGACTTCGTTGAGGCCAATCTTTTTGGACGCCAGCGCATCGGGATCGATCTGCACGCGGACGGCGTACTTCTGCGCGCCCATCACCTGCACCTGGGCCACGCCGTTCACCATGGAGAGCCGCTGGGCGATGATGTTCTGCGCGTACTCGTCCAGCTTCCACATGGGCAGGACTGTCGTGGTGAGGCTGAGGAAGATCACCGGGGCGTCGCCGGGATTGAACTTGCGGAATGACGGAGGGCTGGGCATGCCGGGCGGCAGCAGCGGCATGGCCTCGGCGATCGCGGTCTCGACGTCGACGGCGGCCCCGTCCAGATCGCGGGACAGATCGAACGTGAGCGTGATCTGGGAGTTGCCGGTGGAGTTCGACGAGATCATCGAATCCAGGCCGGCGATGCCCGTAAACTGGCGCTCCAACGGAGTGGCCACGGCCGACGCCATGGTGTCCGGGTTGGCTCCAGGCAGGCTGGCGGAGACGACCAGCGTGGGAAAGTCCACGCGCGGCATGTCACTGACGGGCAGTGCCCGGTAGGCCAGGATGCCAAACAGCGCCACCGCCAGCATCAGCAGGCTGGTAGCAATGGGTCTACGGATGAAAGTCTCGCAGATGTTCACTGTTTTTTGTGCTCGCCCTTGCGGCCCTTGCGGGCGCCCGGAGTTGTACTACCGTCCTGTGAAGGCGGGGCGTCGGCTGCGGGAGCGCCCTGCGGAGTTTCGGCCGCGGTAGCAGCGGGTGCACCACCGCCGCCCTTCTTCCCACCCTTGCCCGGACCGCCGGGCCGTCCTTCGCGGACACGGATCTTCATGCCGGGCGCAAGCCGGAGCTGGCCTTCGACCACGACCTTTTCGCCCGCTTCCACACCCTGATCGATCACCATATCCTGACCGCTGCGGGAGCCCACCTTCACCGGACGCTGTTCGACGGTCATCTTGTCGGTGGCGATGTAGACGAACTGGCCGTCCTGGCCTTCCTGAATGGCCTGGGCAGGCACGATCAGTGCATTCTTGCGGGTGGACAGGCGCAGCCGGACCCGGACGAACGCGCCGGGCCAGAGATGGCGGCCGGCGTTCTGGAAGGTCCCCTTGAGCTTGATGGTGCCGGTGGTGGCGTCGACATTGTTGTCGACAAAGGTGAGTGTGCCGACCTCGGGCGTGACTTCCTCGCCCTCCGAGGGCAGAACCGTGACCTGCAGTTTGCCTTCCGCGGCAAACTTTTTGATCTCCGCAAGATTCGATTCCGGCGCCGAGAAGGTCACATAGATGGGCTGGATCTGATTGATGGAGGTCAGCTCAATCGTGTTGGAGGAGACGATGTTGCCTTCCTTGACGGCGATGTTGCCGGTGCGGCCGTCGATGGGCGAACGGATGGTGGTGTAGCCCACCTGGATCCTGGCGTTGTCGGCCTGCGCGCGGGAGGCGACCAGGGAGGCTTCGGCGCTGCGGATGGCGGCTTCGTCGACGCGGATGATCTCGGAATTGGTATCGGCGGCGGTCGTGAACTGGTCCACCTGTTCCTTGGAGACGATGCCTTCCTTTTGCAGCGACTTATAGCGGTCGGCCTGCTGCCCGGAGTACTTGGCCTGGGCGATATCGCGCTTGAGCGTCGCCTGCGCCTGGCCGATCTGGGCTTCCGACCGCGCCAGATTCGCCTCAGCTTCGCGGAGGGCGGCGTTGAACGGACTGGGGTCGATGGAGAACAGGACCTGTCCTTTCGACACGAAGTCGCCTTCCTTGAAATGGACCTTCTGGAGCAGACCGCTGACCTGCGAACGCATGGAGATCACCGAGTAAGCTTCGATGTTCCCGATCACTTCGAGATCCAGCGGCACATCACGTTGGGCGACGGCGGTGAGGCTCACCGGCACGGCGTCGCCTTTCTTAGCTGCCGCATCCTTCTTGGAAGCCGCTCCACCACGATTACAGCCAGTTCCGGCCAGCGCGAGAACAGCAAGGGTTATGGCGGCCCATCGGCCGGAGAAAGTTCTAGAGGTCAACAGGGTTTCCGTCATTTCAGAATTTGAGTCACCCGAGAACAGGGGGGCGCAAGGCACACTGGTACATAGACTGGCGACCGTCGTGCTATCGACGTTACTTTTCAATGCTCAAGAAACTTTTGATAGGCTCCATTGAGGCACCGTTCCGGCCGCCTTGCGCTGAGCTTCTATTTTGGATGGAATAGGGGGTTCCCGCTACCAGGCGGGGCTTATCCATAGAAGTGATCGCGAAGGACTTATCCATGTACAAGTGGTTGTCTAGCTTAGCATTGATGGGGGCGGCTTTGCTAACCGCCGCGCCCTCGGCATTGAAACCCGCGGGGCTCACCGTGGAGCATCGCAGGAACCCGTCAGGCATCTCGGAAACAGCACCACGTTTGAGTTGGGTTCTGGAGGCGCGCACCCCCACGGCGCGCGGATTGGCGCAGTCGGCCTACCGGGTACTGGTGGCCTCCTCGCCGGCGAATCTCAAGTCGGGCACGGGCGACTTGTGGGATTCCGGCAAGGTGGAGACGGCGCAGAGCATTCTGGTCCCATATCGGGGCAAAGTGTTGGAAACAGGGATGGCGGCGTACTGGCAGGTGCAGGTGTGGGACCAGGCCGGCAATCTCTCGGCGTGGAGTGAAACGGGCCAGTGGTCGATGGGCCTGCTGCAGGCATCCGACTGGAAAGGCAAGTGGATCGGACAGGGTGCTTATGCGGACTACCGGTCCCCCAACAGCCCGTTCCAACTGATCACCACCTCCAAGTGGATCTGGTTTGACGAGGGCAACCCGGCCGTCAAGGCTCCGGCGGCGACGCGCTGGTTCTCAGCCAAAGTCACGCTCCCCGCGGGCCGGACGATGCGGCACGCCATGTTCGTCCTGGGCGCCGACAACAGCTTTGAGCTTTCGATCAACGGCAAACCGGCGGGCCGCGGCAACCAGCCGAGCCTGCCGGAGGTACTCGACGTGGCGCCCCTGTTGAAGCAGGGCGAGAACGTAATCCTTGTCCAGGCGAAGAATACGCGGGAAGACCCGGCCGGGCTGATCGGCGCGCTACAAGTTCAGTTCACTTCGGGCGAACCGCTGGTGTTGCGGAGCGGCTCCGGCTGGCAGGCAGCCGCGTCGGAGACGGGTCCGTGGACGGCGGCTCGAGAGCTGGGCGGCTTCGGCATGAAGCCCTGGGGCGACGTGGGCTTCCAGGGCGAACGAGCCTTGCCGGCGCGGATGCTGCGCAAGGAGTTCAGCGTGGGCAGTGGTCTGCGGCGCGCCACGGCTTATGTTTCCGGCCTCGGCTTAAGCGAGCTGTATGTGAACGGGTCGAAGGCGGGTGATGACGTCCTTTCGCCCAATCTTTCCGAGTACGCGAAGCGGGTCTTCTATGTCACGCACGACGTGACGAAGCAGTTGAAGTCCGGAGAGAACGCCCTCGGCGTGATGCTGGGCAACGGGCGCTATTGGGCTCCGCGCAACCAGGTTCCCATCGGGATGGTGGGCTATGACGTTCCCAAACTTCTGCTGCAACTGGAACTGGAGTACGCCGACGGGAAACACGAAACCGTCGTCAGCGACCCTACGTGGAAGATGACAACGGACGGGCCGGTACGCGTCAATAACGAGTACGACGGCGAGGAGTACGACGCGACGAAGGAGATCTCCGGCTGGGCCAATGCGGGCTTCGACGACTCCAAGTGGCAGCCGGTGGAAGCGTTGCAGCCGCCGCAGGGCGCGCTGGAAGCGCAGATGGCTGAGCCGCTGAAGGTGATTGAGACCCTCAAACCGATGAAGGTGAGCGAGATCCGGCCCGGGGTCTACATCTTCGACATGGGCCAGAACATGGTTGGCTGGCTTCGCCTCCGGGTGACCGGCCGCAAGGGCGACCAGGTGATGCTGCGCCACGCCGAGACTCTGAGGCCGGACGGCAACCTCTATCTCGACAACCTGCGGTCGGCGCGGGCCACCGACCTGTACACACTCAAAGGCGGAGCGGCGGAGACCTGGGAACCGCGCTTCACTTACCACGGCTTCCGGTTCGTCGAGGTCACTGGGTATCCCGGCAAACCGACACTGGCTTCCATCGAGGGCCGCGTGGTGCACGATGCGATGGCGCGTACGGGCGACTTCGAATCGTCCGATCCGATGCTCAATAAGATCCACCACAACATCTACTGGGGGATCCGGGGCAACTACCGCAGTATTCCCACCGACTGCCCCCAGCGCGACGAGCGGCAGGGCTGGCTGGGCGACCGCAGCGTGGTGAGCCGCAGCGAAAGCTACCTGTTCGACATCGCTTCGTTCTATACGAAGTGGATGAACGATCTCAAGGATTCGCAGCGCGAATCCGGCAGCATCCCTGACGTCTCGCCCAGCTACTGGGTGCTGTACAACGACGGTATTGTGTGGCCCAGCACGTTCATCCTGGCTCCGAACATGGTCTATGAGCAATACGGCGACTCGCGCGTCATCGAACGGAACTATCCGGCGATGCGGAAGTGGGTGGAGTACATGCGCGGGTTCCTGAAAAACGGCATCATGCCGAAGAACACCTATGGCGACTGGTGCGTGCCGCCGGAGAAGCCGGAACTGATCCACTCGCAGGATCCGACGCGCGTTACCGCGGGTGCGCTGCTCAGCACGGCCTACTACTATCACATGCTGGAGCTGATGAGCCGCTATGCGAAGCTGGCGGGCCAGACGGCGGACATCGCCGAATACCAGACGCTGGCCGGCACCGTGAAGGCCGCGTTCCTGCGCGAGTATTTCAAGCAGGCCGACTCCAAGTTCGACAACGGCACCCAGACCTCCAGCATCCTGCCCCTGGCGTTCGACCTCGTACCCGGCGAGAGCCGCACGGCGGTGTTCGATCGCCTGGTGACGAAGATCGAGAAGGAGAGCAACAACCATGTGGGCGTCGGCCTGGTGGGCGCGCAGTGGCTGATGCGGACGCTGTCGGACAACGGGCGCGCAGACCTGGCGCTGACGATCGCGACGCAGAAGACCTACCCCGGCTGGGGCTACATGGTGGAGAAGGGCGCGACCACGGTGTGGGAGCTCTGGAACGGCGACACGGCCGATCCAGCGATGAACTCCGGCAACCACGTGATGCAGATCGGCGACCTGGGCGTGTGGATGTACGAGTACCTGGCGGGCATCCGGCCCGATCCGGCGCATCCGGGCTTCCAACACTTCTCCATCCGTCCGTTCACGGCGAGTGGATTGACCCATGTGAAGGCGAGCCACCTTTCGCCTTACGGCCGCATTGTCAGCAACTGGACGAAGCAGAGTGGCAAGGTGACGATGAATGTCACCGTTCCTCCGAACACGTCGGCCACGGTTTACGTGCCCGGAGCAGCGGCGAGCGGATCGGGCGGCCTGAAGCCGGATCATGTCGAAGGCGGAGCGTCCGTCTTTGAGGTGAAGTCCGGCAGCTACACGTTTATGGGCCAGTAGACACTCAATCCATACCAAAACGGGCAGGGCTCCTTCGGGCGGCCCTGCCCGCTCTGTTTACAATGAACACCATGCGGATTCTTCTGGTTGGTCTGGCCGTGGTGTCGCTGCTTTCAGCCGCCGAGAAATGGACTGTCGACGATATACTGCTGCAGGAGCGGGCCTCCGGCCTGGAACTCTCCCGCGACGGCAAGGTGGCCGTCTATGTGAAGTCCCGTGTGGACAAGGAGAAGGGCGAGGCGGTTTCGCACCTCTACCTGAAGCGCCTGGGCGATCTCGAAGAGGTTCAGCTCACGCGGGGCAATGACAGCGAGAGCAGTCCGAGGATCTCTCCCGATGGCAAGCGGATCGCGTTCCTGACCTCGCGGAAGCCTCCGGCTGCCGGTGAAGCTCCGGCCGACGCGGCGTCGGGCGGGCTGCAGGTCTGGTTCCTGAACCTGGCCGGCGGTGAGCCCTGGTCCGTCACCAAGTTCGAGAAGGGTGTCCGCACGTTTGAGTGGCTGGACAACGATACGCTGCTGATCGCCGCGCCCGAGGATCCCTCGCTTTACGACCAGAAAGTGAAGGAGCGCAAAGACACCTCCCAGGTGGTGGACGATGAAAAGCACGCCCCGCCGGTGCGGCTGTTCCGGTTTGAGGTGAAGGGCTCGAAGTCCACCCGGCTGACGACGAATACAGACCGCATCACGTCCGTCTTCGCCTCGCCGGATGGAGCCTGGGCGGTAACGCTGCACAACCGCAGCCTGGCCGAGATCTACGACCAGAAAGTGAAGCCGGTGACGTTCCTGCACGACCTGAAGTCCGGCAGGAGTACGCAGCTCTTCGCGGATGGCAAGGTGCTGCCGCGCGAGTTCGATTGGACCGGCGACAGCAAAGGCTTCTACTTCTCCGCCCCGTACACGACGCACCCCTATCTCTACAACGCTTCGGTGAACCTGCTCTACTACTACGATGTCGCCGCGTCGAAGGTCACCAAGGTGGACGTGGGCTGGGAGAATGGGCTGAGTTCGGGCGTGAGCCTGACCCCGGACGGCTTCGTGGCGCTGCTCGCCAATGGGGCGCGGAACCGTGCGGCCCGCTTCACGCGCACGGGCGATACCTGGACCAGGACCTGGATCGACACAGAGAACGTGCATGCCGTGACGGTCACGAAGGACGGCCAGCAGATCGTCTACACCACTTCGACCTCGGGCGAACCCGCGAAGTGGATGCTGGCGAAGCTGGATGGCGCCCGCTTTGTAGAGCCCAGGACCTTTCTCGAGCCGAACTCCGAGTGGAAGAAGAAGCCCATCGCCAAGACTGAACTGGTGACGTGGAAAGGCGCCCAGGACGAGCAGGTGGAGGGGATTCTCTACTACCCGCACAATTACACACCGGGCAAGAAGTACCCGCTGGTGGTGATGATCCACGGCGGGCCGCACGGCCACGACCCCTACGCCTTTAACGAGTCGATGGGCTATCCACACCAACTGTACGCCCAACGCGGAGCGTTCCTGTTCAAGCCGAACTACCATGGCTCGTCGAATTACGGGCTGAAGTGGGGCGAGTCGATCTCCGGCGGCAAGTACAACGACCTGGAGTGGATCGACGTCGAGAAGGGTGTCGATGCCCTGATCGCGCGAGGCATCATCGATCCCGACAAGATGGGCGTGATGGGGTGGTCGAACGGGTCGATTATCACCATCGAGCTCACGACGCGCACCACGCGGTATAAAGTAGCCGGCGCCGGTGCGGGGGATGTGAACTGGTCCAGCGACTGGGGCAACGCCGTATTCGGCGATTCCTTCGAGCAGTACTACCTGGGCAAGACGCCGATGGACGATCCGCAGTTGTATATCCGCAAGTCGCCGTTGTACCGCATGGACAAGGTCAAAACGCCGACGATCATCTTCTTCGGCACGGAAGACAAGCAGGTGCCGACGGAGCAGGGCTGGCAGCACTACCGGGCGTTGCAGCACTACGGGCAGGCGGACGTGAAGTTCATCCTCTTCCCCGGTGAGGCGCACGGTCCGCGCAAGTATGTGCACCAGCGCCGCAAGGTGGAGGAGGAACTGGCCTGGTTCGACAAGTACCTTTTCGGGATCGCAAGCGACACGAATGAGGCGCTCAAGCCGGAGTCCGCCCTGGCGGCGCTGCTCAAGACAAAGAGCCTGCCGCGGACGCCGGAAACCGTCGAGCGGGGCGCGATTGCGATTGGCCGCTTCGAGGTCACTCGGGGCCAGTTCCAGGCGTTCGAGAATTCCTACCAAGTGGCTCCGGGCACCGAGGCCTATCCGGCCGGCGGCATCACGGCCGACCAGGCGAAGGCCTATTGCGCCTGGCTCTCAAAACAGACGGGGCAGAATTACCGGCTCGGCACGGAGGAGGAGTTGGGCTCGCTGCTGACCCGGTCGAAGAGCGAGAATACACTCGACCATTGGGCCGGCTATACGGTGAACGCCGACGACGAGGCGCGGCTGAGTTCGCTGATTGAAGGCATGGCTCCGGGTTCCCTGTTGCGGCCGGTGGGCAGCTTTACGGGCAGTGGGGAGGATCCGCTATTTGACCTCGGCGGCAACGTGGCGGAGTGGGTCACGAAGAAAGATGGGTCCACCGTGGCCCTGGGCGGCAGCGCCGACCGGCCCGCCGACTCAAAGACCACCACGAAGGCGCGTCCGGACTACATTGGCTTGCGGGTGGTGCGCGACCTGAAGTGACGAGTCTGGGCTACTCCGGTGAATAGCTCGCAGCGCTTAGGTGATACGGAAAGATCCTTCATGTTTGTGGACGGAGTCGAGGCCGATAGTGAAAGGGTATGGCCTCGGACCGCCTGTTGAGCCAGGACGAAATCGATAGTGTATTTCGGAACCTGCAAGGGACCACGAATGAGGAGGATCCGGCACGGAAGGCGCAGCCTTACGACTTCCGCAGGCCGGACCGTATCGCCAAAGACCAGTTGCGTGCCATCCACCTGTTGCACGACAACTTCGCGCGGTCTCTGGCCTCGAGCCTATCCGCCTATCTGCGGGCGTACGTCATGGTCAACCTGATCTCGGTGGAGCAGTTGTCGTTCCTCGAGTTCTCGCAGTGCCTGCCGGCGCCAACCTGTATCGTCAGCCTCAGCATGCGCCCGTTCGACGGCAATGCCGTGTTGGAACTGAACCCCACGATGGTCTTTCCCATCCTGGAAATGCTGCTGGGCGGCAGCGGCAAGACGCCCTACAAGGTCACACGCGAGATCACGGAGATCGAACAGTCGATCCTGGACGGGCTGTTCAGGATTATCCTGCACGACCTGCGCGAAGCCTGGTCGCCGATCTCACAGATCAACTTCGCCATCGAAGCGCATGAGACAGAGCCGCAACTGCTGCAGATCTTAGCGCCCAACGAGGCGGTGGTCACCGTCGGCATGGAGATCCGCATCGGCGAAGTGGCAGGGATGATGAACCTTGGGATCCCTTCCATCATCATTAAGATGCTGCGGCAGAAGTTCGACCAGCAGTGGTCGGTGCGAAAGTCGGAGTCGACCGAGGAGGAGCAGGCGCGCATCCTGCGGCTGATCAAGCCGGCCCAACTGAAGTTCGATGCGAGGCTCCAGGGGCCGTCCCTGACCGTGGAACAGATGCTGGGGCTCCAACCAGACGATGTCGTGGAGTTTGACTTCCCGGTGAACCGGCCGGTGAATCTGCTGGTCAACGGGGCGCTCAAGTTCAATGGACGCATCGTGAACACAGGCAGAAAGCGGGCTTTTCACATCATGGCGGACCAATCTGAGGAATGACACTCTTGCGGCTCAGGAACATTCGGGACCGGAGAGTCCCCTCCTGGACTTCTCGCACCAGGAATTGATCTCCCCACAGTGCGGATTGTCGCACCCTCCGGTCCTCTAGCCGGGCGCCGCCAAGTCCCTCGCGGCACCCCGTATGCGCCCATGCGCTATGTCCGCCAGCGTGTTCCTCCGGCCGGCCTTGACCGGCTCCTTCACGTTCATGCCAGCAGCACGACCCGGGGTCACGTGTGTTACTGCACGTGGTGTATACTACTGCTCGCGTAGCAAGATTACTAGTGTTTTGGATCCGATTAACGGTAAATTGCCATAAGGCACACTGGCTCAGCTATTTGCCGTCACGTGCTCGCGTGCATTTAACATTCGGGCCGCCCTGAGGCGACGTCAGGAGGCAGCCGCCATGCTTGCCGAACAGCCATCCCGGAGCACTCCGCCCACATCCGCCCAAGTGCGGAGCCAGGTCCACCGGATCCTGAACTCGGCGGCCTTTGCCGATACGGAACGGCTGCGCACCTTGCTCTCGTGGCTGATTGAGGAAACGTTGGCGGGCCACGGCGGCCATCTCAAGGAATCATTGATCGGCGTGGGCGTTTTCCACCGCGAGGCGACCTGGGATCCGCAGTCCGACGCTTTGGTGCGGGTCCAGATGCGAAACCTGCGCATCCGGATGGCGCACTACTACGAGGCCGAAGGCCAGGCGGATGAACTGTTGATCACCATCCCCCGGGGGCAGTATGTCCCGAACTTCGATTTCCGGGTGGAGGAGCAGGCCGTCCCGGTTCCTGCCCGCTCCCGGGTGAGGACTTGGCTCATCGTGGCGGCCGCCTCCCTGGGCCTGGCCTGCTGCGCCGGATGGCTGGCTCTCTCCTGGCGCCCCTTCGGCTCGCCGCTCACTGTGGGTGTGCTGCCCTTCCTGAATCTGAGCGGAGATGCCGGGAACGAGTATGTCGCTCTCGGATTGACCGAGGAGCTGACGGCTCTGCTGGCCCGGTCGCAGTCGCTGCGCGTGGTGTCGCTGCCTGCATTTGCCGGCCGTGATCCCGAATCGACGGTGGAACTGCAGAAGCGCGCCCAGGCGGCGCATGCCGGATACATTGTCGTCGGTTCGTTGCGCCACGCCGGCCCCCAACAGAAGGACGCCTGGTCGGTCACCGCGCGGCTGCTGGATGCAAAGAAGGGTTTCTACATCTGGTCAGAGCACCTCAGCGTGACCGTCGCCGACCTCGAGGCCGTGCCGGAGTCCTTTGCCGTCGCCATTCTGCAGGCACTCTCATTGCCGCTGACAGAGTCCTTACGCGGGCAAACACCAGGAAAAGAGCGATCGAAGAAGCTGACCGATGCGCACGAACTGTACCTGCGCGGCCTGTACTTCCGGTCGAGGACGGCAGAAGGCGGTGTCCCGAAAGCCAGGCAACTCTTCGAGCAGACAGTCCAGCTGGACCCTCACCACGCGCGCGCCCACGCAGCCCTGGGCGACGCCTACCTCTCCCAGGGATTCCACGCGGAAGCCAGTGCCCAAGGCTATTTTGACGCGGCGCGCCGCGAAGCGGATATCGCCCTCGAGTTGGATCCAGGACTGCCGGAGGCGGCGTCCTTGCGGGGCCGCATCGCCATGATCATCGACTGGAATCCTGAGGCAGCGGAGACCTACCTGCGCAAGGGGCTGCAGTCGGCTCCGGGGATTGCACGGACCCACCAGTCGTACGCGATCTTTCTGATGAGCCGCGCCCGGCATGCCGAGGCGATCGACCAGATCTCTCTCGCCCGCGAGTTGGACCCGGTTACCATGAGTGCGACCAACGACTACGGCGTCATCCTGTACGCCGCCCGCCGGTATGAAGAGGCATTGCAGGAGACCAGCCAGTTGCTGGCGGTGACGCCGCGGTCCGGCAGCGCTCACTTCCTGCGCGGGACGGTGCTGTCCGCGCTGGGCCGCCACCGCGAGGCGCTGGCCGAGCTGGAAACCGCGCTTCGAACGCAGGCGCGATCTTCGGAAATCCTGGCGCGCTATGGAGCCGCGCTCGCCCGTGCGGGGCAACCCGCGCGGGCGCGGACGACCCTCAACGAGCTCGCCAGGCAGCCCGTTGTGCACGTTCACCGCGCGCTGCTGCTCACCGCGCTGAACGAGCCCGAACAGGCCATTGCGGAGTTGAAGCAGGGCGTCGACGCGCACGAGTCCGACATGCTCTTCCTGGATGCCGAACCGGCCTTCGACAGGCTTCGGCCGCTCGCAGCCTACCAGCAGGTGAGGCGCAGCGTGCGCCTGGCACCTTAACAGCGTGCGAGCGGTGGCGGCTGGCGAGGTCATCCTGGCACCGGAACTCCGATATTATGATGGCCGGAAAAGGAGACTCCGATGTTCTCTGCCTTTGCGCTTGCCCTGATGCTTCAGGCTGCTCCGGTGGCAGGTTGGACGGATTCGTATGTGTACGGCAATGGGATCCGTATCCACTACTGGCATGCCGCCAATCCGGGCAAGCCGGCAATGATTTTCGCTCATGGATCGTCTGATGACGGCCTTTGCTGGACTGGTCTCGCGAAGGAACTCACGGCCGGTTACGACATTTACCTGGTGGATGCGCGCGGGCACGGTCTGACCGACCCGCCCAAGGTGGGCGACGGCGCCGACGCCCAGGTGGAAGACCTGGCTGCCTTCATTCGGGAACTGAAGCTGGTGAAGCCGATTCTGATGGGCCACTCCATGGGCAGCAGTTCCGTGGCGTGGTTTTCTTCGAGGTACCCTGATGTCCCGAAGGCGGTGATCCTGGAGGATCCGGGGCTGCTGCCGCGCAGGCCGGGGACGCCGCCGCCTGGCTCGGCTCAAGGCACCCCCGAAGAACGGATTCAGAAGATGATCCAGCGCAACAACATGTCGCTGGAAGAGCTGACGGCCGACTGCACGAAGAACTCGCCCAAGTGGGGCGAGGAGGAATGCCGGTTGTGGGCGCCCTCCAAGCGGAGGCACCATCCAGCCACGACGCTGGTTGCCACGGCAGGACGTCCGCCGATGAGCGAGATCCTGCCGAAGATTACCGCGCCCACTCTGATCCTGAAGGCCGATGCACAGGGCGACCTCCGCAAGCAGAATGAGGAAGCCGCCGCGTTGCTCCCCAAGGGGAGAATTGTTCACATCGACGGCGCGGGCCACAACGTCCGGCGGGAGAACAAACCAATGGCCCTGGCCACATTGAAGGAATTCCTGGCAACCCTGAACTAACCGGCTGCCTGCGCGTGGGACCCAAGCCAGCCGGCCAGCCAGCGCCGGGCGGCAAGCAGGTCGTCGTGCCCGAGTTCGTGTCCGCCGGGATGCCGGTACAAAGTCACCTGCGCGCCGGCGGAATCCAGGATGGACTGCAGCAGATCCGTATTCCCTGTTTCGACGATTGGGTCACGCTCGCCGGCCGCCAGGAGAACCGCAGCGCCCTGAAGGTCAGGCGGGGCCGAAGGGACGAACGGCACCATGGCCCGCAACAGGACGGCGCCCTGGAACACTCCAGGCACCGTCAGCAGCACACTGGCCGCGATATTGGCGCCGTTGGAATAGCCGACGGCAATCGTGGTGTTGTCCTGGAGGCCGTAGGATTCCTTCGCGGCCTCGACAAACCGGCTGAGCTCGGTGGTGCGAAGCGCCAGATCCTTCTGATCGAAAACGCCCTCCGCCAGGCGGCGGAAGAAGCGGGGCATCCCGTTCTCCAGTACCTTGCCGCGCGGGCTCAGCAGGGCGGCCCCCGGCAGGAGCTCCCGGCCGAGGCTGATGAGGTCGTCTTCGGTCCCCCCCGTGCCATGCAGCAGCACCAGCGTCACCGGGGGGCCGCCCTTTACGCCGGGTACAAAGCGATGGCGGAAACCTAACTCCTGGGCCGTCATGCAACCACTCCCTGATGGCGAGCGATGGGTGGCAGAACCTGTTCAATCATGCTCCGCTGAGGCTCCATCCAGGGCGGCAGCCTGAGTTCGGAGCCCAGGGACTCCACCGCCTCATCAACGGAAAACCCAGGTTGGTCGGTGGCGATTTCGAACAGCACGCCGCCGTGCTCCCGGTAGTAGATCGATTGGAAATAGGTCCTGTCCATGACGGGCGAAACGCTGTAGCCTTCGCGGTCGAGAAGCTGCAGCCAATCCAACTGCTGCGCGGGATCGGGCGCTCGCCAGGCGATGTGGTGTACGGTTCCAACGGCCACTCGTCCCGGATCACCGGCAGGCAGGGAGAGGATGTCAATGCTCTGGCCGGGGCCGCCGGCCGCGACCTCCAGCCTTGTCCGATTCCCTTCCTCGCCCGTGGTGCGGAAGCCCATTGTCTCCTTCAGCAGCGCGATGGTCGGCTGCGCGTCAGCGGCGGAGATGGTGGCGCTATGAAATCCGTGGATTGCCGTTTCCGAGGGCACGGAGGACCCGGCCCATACCCGGCCAGGATCCGGATTCTCAGCTTCGATCAACTCGATGCTCAGTCCGTCGCCGTCAAGGAACGACAGGACCGGCCGGCCCAGCCGCCCGGATCGTGCCTGGATCTCGACGTTGGCGGACCGCAGCCGATCCTCCCAGTAAGTCAGCGCACCCAAGGGCACGGCGAAGGCGGTGCTGGTCACCTGTCCGGTGCCGTGGCGCCCACGGCGAGCACCCGGCCAGGTGAAGAAGGTCAGGATGGTGCCGGGCGAGCCGACGCCGTCTCCGTAATAGAAGTGGTACGAGCCGGGATCGTCAAAATTGACTGTGGTTTTGACCAGCCGCAACCCCAGGAGCCCGGTGTAGAAGTCGATGTTCTTTTGGGGATCACCGGCAATCGCGGTGATGTGGTGGATGCCGAGGATGGAGGGAGCCATGCAAATCTCTCCTAAGTGTTTTGAGGATGCGCCGAACGGCCGGTGACGAAGCCGAAACGCGGCAGGAACAGTCCGTCTATGGAATAGGCGCCGGGCCCAAGCAGCAGCAGCGCGCAGGCAGTCGTGAAATAGAAGAACGAAGCTTCGTAGCTGTGGCCATGGGGGCTGACGAAGACTTCGCCGCGCGCCATCAGCTTCATGGTCGCCACGGCCATTGTCCCGGCGATGGCTGCCGCGCCGGCCGGCGCCGCCAGGCCGAGAATCAGCAGCACCGCACCAGCCAGTTGGGTGTAGGCAGCCAGCGCCGCCAGCGCTACGGGAATTTGGAACTCCGCCGCAAAGGCCGAGACGTCGGAGGCTTTACCGCCGCCGTGGAAGAGGAAGGCCGCTCCCACGAACAGACGCAGAAGAAGCAACGCCAGGCCCGCGCGTCCGGCCAGGAAGGGTGGGTAGATGAGACGCTGGATCATGACCGGTCTCCGGTGGCGAGTGCATTGCCGGCGGCCAGACTGCTCAGGTTCTCGGAGGCAGCCTCACCGGTGGGACCGCCGCAAAGGGCGCGCGTAGTGGCTTCCGGCGCCTTGTCCTTCAGCAGTCGATCGGTGGCGGTGTAGCCCAGCGTCATGGCTACCACCAGCAGAGCTCCGGGCAGCACCGGCGGGCTGGGCACAGGGATGTCGAAGAAGCGGCATCCAACCCCAACCAGAAAGGAAACAAGCAGTCCAATCGCGATTTTCATAAAGAGTCTCTCCAGGACCGAACAGAGATCAAAACTTGTAGGTGGTCCAAACCGCCACGAAGTTCACATTGCGCGCAGGCGGAGCCTGCCTCAGAAACTCGCCCGGGAAGAAATGCAGGTACATGCCGGTGACACTCCAGTGGCGGTCGAGCCGCCATTCCGCCTGGGCGCTGGTGTGCGAGCCGATAAACCGGGCTGTCGCCGTCCTTCCCGTCTGCAGCAGGTTCGCGGCGATGCCGTAGACCCCATCCCGCGTGCTCTGTCTCCAGAAGAAATCGCCATCCATGGTGAGTGAAAGGTTCTTCAACAGGTGCAGTTCCATCGACGGGTGCAGATCCATCACGTTGTAAGGACCCAGCAGGTCGGCCTCGCTGAAGTAGGCGCCCTTGGGGAACATGGCGTTGAAGGTGCCAAGCCTGCCGTCGCCGGGGTGGTGGTCGCCGCTGGCGGCATCCGCTTTCAGGCCGATGCGCGGGTGAAACCGGACGCTGCTCAGGTGGTAGCCGGTATCGGAGGCAACGGTCCAGGCGCGGATGTCGCCGGCGCCGAACCGGCCCCACTGGAACACCGGCTCTATGTTGTAGTCCCAGGCTTCGGTGCTGCCCCAGATGCGGGCGCCCGCGGAATGGCGCTGCTCGCGGCCCGCGCCGGCATCGAAGCGCGCCAACCGGCGGTCGATCCCGAAATAGTAGAGGTCGATGTTGCCCTTCGGCAACACGGGCAGCTTGTGAACGGCATACGTGCCCCAGAAGGAGCGAGCATGATCCGGCGAATCGTCGAAGGCGCCGCGGTTGGTCTCCACGGGCTTGGTCGCGAAGAGATCGAGGCGCCACCCGGCCTGCAGAACCGTGAGGCGCGCGCCATCAAAGGTCTGGCGCACGTTCGGCCCTTCCCGGAACGATACCAGCCGCGAAGTGCCGAAGGAAATCTCCTGACGGCCCACGCGCAGCGCCACGCCTTCCTTGGGGGACCCTGTCAGTTGCGCCTCCAGGAAGGCCTGCTGCACATCGGCTTTGTCGGCGTCGGGCGGACGCGGGCCACCGTTGCGGCCATTCTCCAGTCCGCTTTTGAACTGGCCAAAGAAACGGATCCGGCTGCCCAGGTGGAAGTCGGCGTGGAACATGTAGCGCTGCAGCAAGTAGCCGTTGGTGTCCTTCGGCTCACGGCCCCAGCCGCCATTGTTGAAGAACTCAAAACGCTCCCTCACCTCGCCGCCCAGCGAAACATAGCTGTCGCCGTCCGCCGAGAGTGGAATGTACTTCAGCAGATCCAGATCATCCTGCCGCCGGCTGGGGTCTTTCAGGTAGCTGTAGTCCTCGTCGGACCGCTGTGCTTTGAACGGCGGGGCCGGCTGCGCTGTTGCCTGCGCACCCAGCCCCGCGCCCAGCAGGGGTAACACCAGGATGAACCGCGCGTAGCAAAGCATGGTCACCCGACCACCTCGATTCCGCATCAAAACGCCCAGCAGTTGCAGAAGAGCCCATCCGGCCAGGCTGACCAGCCGTGACTATGCCCCGCGTGGGCACACTGCTGGCGTACAGTGGTTGACTGCGCGGCAGCCGCCAGCCGCGACTGGTAACCGCCGTACACCTTCACTGGCGACCAGTCCGGACTGACCGGCAGCGATGGTGCGTCCAGGTGGCGGAAGTCGCCCGCCGCATACACCACTTTGCCGCCCACCATTGTCAGGACGGATTCGAGTCCACGGATCTCTTCCTCGGGGATCGAGAAGTAATCGGCGGTTAGCAGGGCCACATCGGCCAGCTTGCCGGGCTCGATGGAGCCCTTCTCGCCCTGCTCATTAGAGAACCAGCTGCTGCCCTCCGTGTAGAGGCGCAAAGCCGTGGTGCGGTCCAGACGGTTCGCCTCGGGGTAGATCGCCAGCCCGCCGACGGTCTTGCCGGTCACCATCCAGTAGAGAGAGACGAACGGGTTGTAACTGGCGACGCGCGTCGCATCGGTCCCCGCGCCGACCGGCAGGCCCATCTCCAGCATCCGCTTGATGGGCGGCGTCCGTTCCGCGGCCCGGCTGCCGTAGCGAGCCGAGAAGTACTCTCCCTGAAATGCCATGCGGTGCTGGATGGCGATGCCGCCGCCCAGGGCACGGACACGTTCAATGTTCCGGTCTGTGATCGTCTCGGCGTGATCGAAGAACCAGTGCAGCCCGTTGAAAGGGATGTCGCGGTTCACTTTCTCGAAGACGTTCAGAAAGCGCGAGATCGACTCGTCGTAGGTGGCATGCAGGCGGAAGGGCCAGCGATGCTCGGCCAGCAACCTGACCACGCCTTCGAGCTCCGTCTCCATGCCGGCGGCCAGGTCGGGCCGGGGCTCAAGGAAATCCTCGAAGTCGGCGGCCGAGAAGACCAGCATCTCGCCGGCTCCATTCATGCGGTAGTAGTTGTCACCCTCGCCGGGCTTAGTCATGCCGGTCCAGCGCGCGAAATCCTCCAGCTCCTGCTTCGGCTTCTGCGTGAACAGGTTGTACGCAATGCGGATGGTGAGTTGGCCCTGGCGCCGCAGATCCTCGATCACGGCGTAATCGTCCGGGTAGTTCTGGAAGCCGCCGCCTGCATCAATGGCGCTGGTCAGGCCGAGCCGGTTGAGCTCGCGCATGAACTGCCGGGTGGAGTTCACCTGATCCTCATAGGGCAATTTGGGACCCTTGGCAAGGGTCGCATAGAGGATCGACGCATTCGGACGCGCGATCAGCAGGCCGGTCGGGTTGCCCCGATGGTCGTGCTGAATCTCGGTGCCGGGCAGCGACGGTGTGTCCTTCGTGTAGCCGACAGCCCGCAGCGCGGCCGCATTCAGCAGCGCCCTGTCGTAGAGATGGAGAACGAAGACCGGAGTGTCCGGAGCTGCCTCGTTGATTTCATCCAAGGTGGGCAAACGCCGCTCGGCAAACTGGAACTCGTTCCAGCCGCCGACGACGCGCACCCACTGGGGAGCCGGCGTCCGCTGGGCCTGCATCTTCAGCATCCGCAGGGCGTCGGCCAGCGAGGGCACGCCGTCCCAACGCAGCTCCATATTGTAGTTGAGTCCGCCTCGGATGAGATGCAGGTGCGAATCGTTCAGCCCGGGGATGAGTGTGCGTCCGCCGGCGTCGATCACCTGCGTCAAGGGCGCCCGGTAGGGCTCCACGTCACGGTCGGAACCTACGGCCACAAAGCGCCCGTCGGCGATCGCCACGGCGGAAGCGGGCTGGTTGCCCGCTCCCAAAGTGGCCACCCGGGCATTGCGAATGATGGTATCTGCGATCATGGTGCGGCTCCGCTCCCTGCGCGCTTAGTGACCGGCTGTGCTGAAGACAGGCTCGTACTCGGGGAACTTCGTTTCGGGCGCGTGGTGCACCATGGTGTAGGCGTATTCGACCCCGGCGCCATAGGCTCCGCAATGGGTCTTCACGATGTCCATCACGGCATCGTAGGTTCCGCGTAGCGCCCAGTCGCGCTGGAGTTCCAGCAGCACCTGGAGCCAGGTCACGGGCTTGGCGCCGGCCTGAATGACGCGCTGCATGGCCGCTTCGTGCGCCACCTGGGAAACGTCGCCGCACGCATCAACAACCACGTATACTTCGTAGCCGTCGTGGATGGCCTGCACGGCCGGGTAAGTGACACAGGCCTCGGTCCAGAGCCCGGCCAGGACGATCTTCTTCCGGCCCGTCTGGCGGATGGCTTCGACAAAGTTCTCATCGTCCCAGGCGTTCATGGAGGTGCGCTCGATGGGTTCGACGTTGGGATAGACCGCACGCAGTTGCGGCCAGAGCGGCCCGCTGAATGATTTGGTTTCCACGGTGGACAAGACCATGGGCACATTGAAGACCCGAGCGCTCTTCGCCAGGCCGACCGTGTTGTTGATCAGCAGTTGCCTGTCGATGTTCGACACGCCGAAAATCATCTGCCCCTGGTGGTCGATGAGGGCGAAAACGCAATTGTCCGGGGTCAGCAGCCCCTTCTCACTCAGGCTCTTGCGAGCGCCATTGCCATTGGCCGTGGATTTGTTCATTCAGGAGGTCTCCTTGCGTGCAGGGATCGCAGTCCAACGCGGATGACTGCGCGGGAGGCGGAGCGCATGTGCATCTGCGCGTCCGCCACCGTTCCTTTGCAGAGTAAGGCTCCTGACGCCTGGGCCGACACCCCAAGCGCTCACAGGACGCTTCTACCCCAATAGGGGGATGGTTCCGGGACTATTTCCAGTAGGGCTGAATCAGGTGCTTTACCGGCCCATGGCCGGATCGCTGAAGCCCGCCCGGCCGGTCTCCACATGGCCGGCATAGCGCCGCAAATATCCGGCGGCGCCGTCCACCGTCACACTAAAGTCGTACCAGCGCTGGCTGCGTTCCAGGTTCAGCACCACGAGTTCCGTCCCTCCGGGCCGTAGCTCCACTGCGCGAGCAGCGCCGCCATAGGCGTTGTCGCGCACCTGCAAATGCAATGCCTGGCCGGATGACCGGTTGCTCAGTTCCAAAACTACGTTGCCGGTGGGCGTGCCGCCCGCTTCGGAATCGCGCTGATACTCGCAGTGGAGGGCGAGTTCGGGATCACCGGCGGCGCCGGCCACCTCACGATAGAAGCCGTTGGGGCCGCAGATCCGCAGGTGATACAAGCCCCGTTCGAAACCCTCGAGCGCCCACAGGTCGGAAAGGCTTTCGCCTGCGGTGACGGCATAGGCGCGGGTTCTCAGAGCCGTCCCGCCGCGGAACGAACCCGGCGTGTATACGTGGAAGGGCGACCCGGCCGAGCGAGCTCCGAAAAACTCGTTCGCCGCGCGGAGCGAGATCTCCACACTCTTCCGGTCCTGGCTGAGCGAAGCTTCTGCGTACAACTGGTATGGCAGGGCCGCGGAAGGCCGCGTACCCGGCTCCTGGTGCGGCATCCAATCCGCTTCAGCCAGCCTCGTCCGGCCCTTCTCGATATCGGCGTCCGTCAGCAGCCGGTAACCGGCCGGCATGGGTTTGAACTGAGCCTTGTGGATGCCTTCGAGAAACTGCTTGCGGGCCGGGAACGGCAGCGGCCGCGACGAATCCTCCGGCGCCTGGTGGAAGACTGAGGACAGGTCGCCGCACACGGCGCGCCGCCAGTTCGTGATGTTCGTCTCGCGGATCGGCTTCCCCAGCCGCCGGCTCAGCACGTTCTCCATCAGTTGAAGGACAGAGGTGTGATCGAACACCTGCGAGCAGACATAGCCGCCTCGGCTCCAGGGGGAGGCGACGACCAGCGGAACACGATAGCCCAGGCCGATGGATCCGCCGCGCGCCTCGCTCCGCGGCCGGCGCTTCAGGTCCTGCTCCAACGGCAGGTACTCGAGCTCCGCTTGCAGGCCCGGAGAGGTCTTGCCGGATTCCGGATTGCCCGGATCCGGGGCCACAAACGGAGGCACGTGGTCGAAGTAACCATCGTTCTCGTCGTAGGTGAGGACGAAGATCGTCTTCTTCCAAACCTCGGGATTGCGGGTCAGGATGTTCAAAGCCTCCGCGACGTACCAGGCCCCATACCAGGGTGCGCCGGGATGATCAGAGAAGTTCTCCGGCGCCACCAGCCACGATACGGCCGGCAGGGAGCCCCCCTCCACGTCCTTGCGGAACTGGTGCAGCACATCGCCCTTGGGCATCGGCATCCTGCGGCTCTCCGCGCCGTCCTGGTATTCGACATATTCCAGGCTGCGGTAGTCGGGATCACCGGTATTTGTCGCGAAGGCCTTGTCGTGCAGCGAACGCTGGCGCGGGGTGAGTTTCGCGACAGCCTCGTCCGTCCACTTCGGCTGCTCCACTTTCACGAAAGCAAGCAGGCGTTCCTGGTCGGCAAGCTGCTTCCTCAGCTTGCGGGTTTCGGTGGACTGGTCGGTGCGCGCATCCACCTGCTTCTTCAGCGCCTCCACCTCTCCAGGCAGCACCTTCGAGAGCCGCTCCAACTCCTTGCGGTAGTTGGCCGAGGCTCCGACATTGAACTGTTCGAAGAACTCGATTGGGTTGTCGGTGAAGTTCGCCAGCCAGGCTTCCTCCTCATCGCTGAAGCCGGTGGGGACGCTGAGTTCGTTCTGATAGATTTTCCACGAGATGCCGGCATCTTCCAACCGTTCGGGGAACGTGGTCCAGCGGCCCGGCACGCCATAGTCGACCTCGGAATTCCTCACATTGGGCACCGACTGCAGCTCCGGTTTCTCACGCACCGTGCCGGTCCACAGATAGAGCCGGTTGGGGGTCGTCCCGGTCAGCGACGAGCAGAAGTGCTGATCGCACACTGTGAAGGCGTCGGCGATCGCGTAGTAGAACGGGACGTCGTCCCGATCGTAGTAGCCCAGCGTGAGCGGCATCCCCACGCACTCTTTCCGGCCTGATTCCTTCGACTGCAGCCACTTGTCGTGATTGCCGAGGTTGCGGGCATCGGTTTGGTCACGCCACGAATGCGGCAGCGAGCCCAGCCACGTCGCCTTCGTGTCCTTGATGTTCAGCCGAAACGGGGCATAGGTTTCCCCCTTGTCGTTCGTCTGCAGCCAGACCGGCTTGCGATCCGGCAGCTCCACCGCGCGCGGGTCGTTGAAGCCGCGCACTCCGCGCAGGCGCCCGTAGCAGTGGTCGAAGGAGCGGTTCTCCTGCATCAGGACGACGATGTGCTCGGCGTCCAGGTAGGAACTGCCGGGAGTGGGCTCGATCGCCGACGCCCGTTGGACGGACGCAAGCAGCGAGCGGGTCAGGCTGGCCGAACCGGAGAGGGCGGCGGCGCGTTTGAAGAAGTCTCTGCGCGTAGACATAGGGCGTGCGGGCGGATGAAGCTCCAGATTGGTGTGCGGACGATTCGAGGACAGCGGCCCGAACCGGGTCGCCGCCGGATGTCTCTCCATTGTGCCTGAAAGGTGATTGCAGACTCGTGAGAGAAACGTGAAATCGCCGGAAGCGGCCGCCGCGATGGCCGTCCAGGGCCCTGGCTGCGGGCCTCCAACTGAAATATCAGAAATCTGCAATGAAATGTTATAGGCTGTCTGACACAGCTTTGTGGGCGGCGAATCCCCATCGGGGACTGGAGGAAGCCTGGGAACGCTTCGATCCGCTCGCACTGAGTGTGAAGTCTGGGTCCGATCTTCCAAGTCGAGAGGGGTACTTCAATGTCGAAATGGATGTGCTTGGTAGCATTCCTTTGCGCCCTGAACGCGCCAGTGTACGCGCAGGTCGCTTCGGCCGAAATCAGTGGGACCATCCTGGATTCCAGTGGTTCCGCTGTTGCCAACGCCAAAGTCAGGGTCACCAACTCCGGTACGAACCGGGATCACGAAACCTTCAGCAACACGACGGGCGGCTACATTGTGCAGCTGCTGTCACCGGGTGACTACGTAGTCACCGTGGAGGCGCCGGGCTTCCGCCGCCTGGTTCGAAGCGGCATCACGCTCCAGGTCAACCAGCAGACTCAGTTGGACCTGACGATGCAACTGGGGCAGACTTCGGAAGTGATCGAAGTAACGGAGCAGGCTCCGTTGCTGGAATCCGAATCCTCGGTCCTGGGGACGGTCGTGAACGAGCAACTGGTCAACCAGTTGCCGCTCAACGGCCGCAACTTTGTCCAGTTGGCCACGCTCAGCCCTGGCGTCAACGGCGTGGGTTACTCCGCCGGCGGCACGATCATGAGCGGGTCGCGTCCGGACGACCGGCGTCCCGGCACCGAGATCTTCTCCAACGGCAACCGCGAGGGCTCGAACAACTTCCTGTATGACGGCATCGATGACAACGAGCGCCTGACGCTCTCCATCGTGCTGCGTCCTCCCGTCGAGGGCGTGCGCGAGTTCAAAATCCAGACCAACCTCTATAGCGCGGACGTCGGCCGCAATTCCGGAGCCGTGGTGGATGTCATCACAAAGTCCGGCACCAACCAGATGCATGGCAGCGTTTTTGAGTTCCTGCGCAACTCGGCCATGGACGCCCGCAATTACTTCAGCCCCAAAGGCACGGCGTTCCCCGCCTTCCGGTTGAACCAGTTCGGCGGCTCGTTCGGCGGACCCGTCGTCCTGCCCAAGCTGTATAACGGCAAGAACAAGACGTTCTTCTTCTTCGACTACGAAGGCTATCGCCGCGACTCGCAGCAGTTGCTGCTTGGCAACATCCCTACCGCCAAAATGCGGACCGGCGATTTCAGCGAGACCGCCACCATTTACGATCCGCTCTCCACCCGGCCCAACCCCAACGGCACAGGTGTCATTCGCGATGCGTTCGCGAACAACGTAATCCCGTCCGACCGTTTCGATCCCATCGCCTTGAAGATGGTCCGCGCCTATCCCAACCCCACCTCAAGCGGGCGGTTCAACAATTACCTGGCGAACCTCGTCCAGAACCAGAAGTGGAACCAGGGCGACGTTCGCGTCGACCATCAGATCTCCTCGAAGGACAACTTCTTCGCCCGCTGGTCCATCCAGAACACCGAAACACGCGTACCCAGCAGCTTCCCCTCCACCAGCATCCCGGGCATCTCGATTCCCGTGAACCTGGGCGACGAAGGGTCGTTCGCGGGCACATCGTTTTCGCCGGATCAGCACGCCGTCGCGAGTTGGGCGCGTGTCATCACGCCAAAGCTCGTGAACGATTTCCGGCTGGGCTTCAACCGGTTCCGCCTGGACTACACGGCCGATCAGTTCGCCCCCGGCCAGGCGCTCGGCAACCAGTTGGGTGTCCCCAACGCCAACGTCACGCCTAACGAGCAGAATCTGCCCATCTTCTCGCCCAGCAATTACATCGGCATCGGGCAGACCCGCTCGCTGCCCATCTTCCGCCGCGAGAACACCTATCAGATCGTCGACAACATGAGCTTCACGAGCGGTAAGCACACGCTGAAATGGGGTCTCGATTTCCGCCGCCGCCAACTCACCATCTACCAGACCAACCAGGGCAACGGCCGCTTCAATTTCTCGCCGGCCCTGACCGACTCGCGCGCCGGCTCCGGCGGTGACAGCATGGCCAACTTCCTGCTCGGCTTCGCCACCACCGCCGCCCACGACTACACCCTCAACTGGCCAGGCGAACGCGGCAGCGAATGGGGCCTGTACCTCGCCGATGACTGGCGCATTACTCGCAAACTGACCCTCAACCTCGGACTTCGCTGGGATTACTACACGCCCTATAGCGAAGTTGCCAACCGCTGGGCCAACTTCAACATCTCCACCGCCAAAATCGACATCGCCGGCCGCAATGGCGTGGACAAGTATGCCGGAGTCCAGCCCTACCGCAAGAACTTCGGCCCGCGCTTCGGCTTTGCTTACCAGTTGATGCCACGCACCGTTCTGCGCGGAGGCTTCGGCATGTTCTACAACCCCACCGGCAGCGAGGGCGGCAGCCTCCGTCTGTTCCGCCAACTCCCCTTTGGCTCAACGGTCACCGTCTCGCCGGGCGATATCAACGTCGGACCTCGTGTTCGCGATGGGTTCGCTCCGCTGGTGCCCGTCGACTACACACTGGCCGACAGGCCGTTCGGCGCCGTCTTCGCGGTCGACGCCAAATTCCGGCCGTCTTACGCGGAACAGTACAACCTGACCCTGGAGCACGAAATCACACCGCTCGCCATGGTCGTGAAGTTAGCCGGTGTGGGCAACCTCGGCCGCCGGCTGTACAACACCTACAATGCCAACCAGCCTATCCCCGGAGCCGCGGCCCTCAACACGCGCCGGCCGCTCTACGGCATCGCGCCCAACATCAGCGACGTGAGCTACTTCTCCACGGACGGTCTGGGCTCCTACCACTCGCTTCAGTTCACCCTCGACAAGCGTTTCGCCAAGGGCATGAGCGCGCTGGTCGGCTACGCCTGGTCGCATTCCATCGACAACGTGCCGTTGGAGTTCGGCGGCGGCTCGGCCGGCCCCCAACCCCAGGATCCGCGCAACATCAAAGCCGAGCGCGGCAACTCCATCACCGACATGCGCCACCGCCTCACCGTGAGCTACCTGTATGAACTGCCCTTCGGCAAAGGCAAGACGCTGATGAATCACGGCGGCATCGCCAACGCGGTGCTCGGCGGCTGGCAGACCAATGGCATCCTCGTGATCCAGAGCGGCCTGCCGTTCTCGCCGGTCCTCCAGACCTCAACCACGAACGGCACCGGCAGCCGTCCAGACGTGGTCGGCCCCATCAGCTACCCCGGTACGCGCCTTCGCTGGTTTGACGCCGCTGCTTTCGGTACCCCGGCCGCCTATACCTATGGCAACGCGGGCCGCAACATTCTCTTTGGACCCGGCCGCTGGAACTGGGACATGTCCCTGTTCAAGAACTTCGTGATCAAAGACCAGATGCGTTTCGAGTTGCGCGCCGAGGCGTTCAACATCTTCAACCATCCCCAACTCGGCCAGCCGAATGCCAACATCGGCAACGCCCAGGTGGGCCAGATCACCAGCACCGTGGGGAACCCGCGCCAGTTGCAGATGGCGCTCCGGTTCCAGTTCTAGCCCTCGGATCCAGCCACTCCGGCAACGGGTCCAGTCCGCCCACAACGAAGGCCGGCGCTCTTCCCATCGAAGAATCGCCGGCCTTCCGGTTTACGCCTCGGACCATCCGCCCGCGGCCACCGCTCCGGAATGCGGGCGGCACTACTTGCAGGTACTATGTCTTTGGACTATGGGCATCCAGGCTTGGTGGCCCGCGTCCGGATCTGTGGAATAGGGAGTCCAGCCATGTTGCGAATCGGATCGAGGTTCACGGGGTTTGCGGCCATCACCACGTTGGTTGCGGGGCTCGCCTCCGCCGGTCACGTGCCAACCGGAAAGCCGGAGGACGTGGGCATGTCAACGGAGCGCCTGCAGCGCATCCACGAAGCCATCCAGCGCCATGTCGACGCGGGCGCTATCTCCGGAGCAGTGACGATGGTCGCCCGGCGCGGCAAGGTCGTCCATTTCCAGGCTCACGGCCTGATGGATCTGGACTCGAAGAAGCCCATGTCGACGGATGCCATCTTCCGCATCGCCTCGATGACGAAACCCATCACCGGGGTCGCGGTCATGATGATGGTGGAAGAGGGCAAGCTCCGGCTCAACGATCCCGTCTCGAGGTTCATCCCCGAGTTCAAGGACATGAAGGTCGCGTTGCCCACCGACTCCATCACACCCAGGCCCGTGGGGGCGCGCGCCGCTGACCCCGGCTTCTACCTCGTCCCCGCCTATCGCGAAATCACGGTCCGCGATCTGCTCACGCATACCTCCGGCCTGGTCAGCGGCGGCCTCGGCGCAAAGGAAGCCCCCAAGATCAATCCCAGGCAACCCTCCGACACGCTGGCCACCTATGTTCCACGTCTCGCGGCAGTCCCGCTTGACTTTCAGCCGGGTACGCAGTGGGCCTATAGCGGCGGGGCCGGGCCCGAAGTGCTGGGCCGCATCGTGGAGATCGTTTCCGGCATGCCCTACGATCAATTCCTCCGGACCCGCATTTTTGAACCGCTCGGCATGAAGGATACGTTCTTCTACCCGCCGGACGACCGCCGTCCGCGCATGGTGACCCTCTATTCAAAGAGCCCGCAAGGCCTGAAGAAGGCCGACAACCAGGACGGCTTCTCCACGAAGACCTTCTTCGGAGCGGGCGGCAGCCTCATGTCCACCGCCGAGGACTACCTTCAATTCGCCCAGATGCTCTGCAACGGCGGCAAGTTGAATGGTCATGTCCTCCTCAGCCCCAGGACTGTCCAGCTGATGGCCTCCAATCACGTCGGCGGCATGTTCAACGGAAAACTCGGCCGGCCCGCCGCAGGCATGGGCTACGGGCTGCTGGTGGGCGTCGTCGAAGATTCCGTCGCCGCCGGCCTCCGCGTGTCCACCGGCAGCTTCGGCTGGGACGGCGCCTATGGCACGCAGGCCTGGATCGATCCCGCGGAGAAGATGGTCACCATCGTCATGATCCAGACGCAGGTGACCCCGGTTCAACGCGACTTCGAGAACGCCGTGATGCAGGCCATCCTGGAGTAACCGCCGCCGATCCAAACCTCCGGAAAGTGTGCAGAACTCGCGTTCACGAGGAGCCCTGGGCACTCCGCTAACTCACGCAGCCTCAACAAGCTGCGGCGAATGCCCGGCGCGGCGCCTCAACTCGGTTTCCGGCCTCCCTGCAGGGGTTGACGGCTGTCTCTCCGCTGCGATACCGTCAGCTTTTCGAGTACTGCTATTCTCAGATGTTGCTGAGACCATGTGGAATCTGAAGGGGACGAAATAGGTACAAAGATGAGGACTGCTCTCAACGTCAAGCTCTACCGCTCCGACCTGTCGATCATGGAGGATGGCGCCGCGGATACCGTACAGGCCGCGGCCGAAGCCGGCGGCGGCGTACTCCGGTGCTTCCCCAGTTTTGTCGGACGCAAGTTCTGCCTGCCCGGCAAGAACCTGGAACTGGTGGATGCCGACTACTTCCCGGAAGGCCCCAACGGCTGGGCCATCGATGAAAGATGGAACGGCAGCGCCATTCTCGCCGATACCGGCAACGGCATCCACGGCGAAGGCCTGTGCCACTTCCATCATCCCGACGGGTTCCTGATCCCGATGAACGCGGCGGTGCACGGCGCACCCGACTTCATGGTGGGCCCCTTGTACCGCACCCTGGGCGGCACGGGCTTCTATAATAAGGAGTTCGACAACCTCTATCCGCTGGGCCACCACATGCATCCGTGGAAGCCTGAGGCTTACAACTTCAACCCCTGGCGCAACAAGCGCTACAAGAACGATTGCCACACCTCGCTCGGCCTGATGGAGTACTTCGACGAAGAGATGATGGCCGACAGCGTGCGCGACTTCATTGCCGGCAAGGACAACCACCTACGCAGCCACGCGCGCAATCTGCTCATCCGCATGGGCACCGGCTTCTTCACCCCCACGCGCATCCTGCACGGACCCGCTGCCGTCAATACGGAAGAACCGCAGCGCGATCGCGACGACTTCCGCTTCTACCAGAGCCACGTGCTGTGTCCCGATGGTGAGGTCTTCCTCGGGCAGGAGTTGCTCTACCGCCACCTGCCGGAAGGGCTTGAAGGCGAGGACCGCGTGCAGCGCCTTGTCTCCGACATCGATATGCGCCGGAATAAGGATCCGTACATCGTAGAGAAGCACCTCCTGCTGCCTGTCGTGGACGAGGAAGCCAGCCAGGGCGGCTTCCACGACGAGTGGCGCGTCTACGGCAAGCCGAACGGCGACGAGGTGTTCAGCCTGCGCCAGTTCGAACTCGCACCCGGCGCGGAGACCGTTCTCACCGGGCCCGCTGCCCTCTGCATCATCCACTTCAGCCATGGCCAGGGCACCATCGCGAACCATCAGGTCGAGGTGAAGTCGGGCATCCGCCTCGGCGAACCGCTAAACGACGAGTTCGTGATCCCCTACGCCGCCGCGAAACAGGGCGGAGTCAAACTGGTCAACACCAGTGCGACTGAGCCGCTGGTCGGCACCCGCTGCTGGGGCCCCGAGGCCTGGGGGCATCGGATGCCCAAGGCGCCGTTTGAAACGTGGCCGGATTAGTTCGCTCCAATCAGTAGTAAATCCTCAACACAGCCGGGCGAGCTCACTTGTGGGCCGCCCGGTTTATTTTGCCGTGGAGAAACTGGCCAGCTCCGCCGCCGCTGTGTTTCGCGTGGGCGCGAACCTCGACTTCATGTGGAGGAAAGGCGTCTCGAAATAGCGAAAGCACAGCGTCGCTAGCGCGGCGGTCACTATCACAGTGAGGAAATAGCCCCCCGCCTGATGCGGCCCCAGGGCGGCTGGAAGCTGCGTGGCGGCTTTGCCAAGCAGCACTCCGACCAGCCCGTGCAGCAGGTACATACCGTAACTGATTCTGCCCAAATGAACGACACAGGGATGACGCAAAACTGGTGCCAGGATACCGTTTTCCCGAATGACACAGCACGCGACCAGTGCCGCAAACAGGAAATGCGGCGCGATCTCATTGGCCGGGAAAACGCTGATCGCCGCCAGCACCGAACCGGCACAAACTAGCGATGCCCATCGGAGGCCAAGGAACTTCCAAAGTAGAGTGAAAGCGGCCCGGCGGTGCAGCAGTAAAGCTGCCAGGCTACCCCACCCAATGGCCATCGGCAGGCTCCCGAGGACGACACCTGCGGGATGCGAACGGATTCCAGCCCAGACGGCCGTTGAGTTCCAGGCCACGGTAGTGATCAACATCGCAACCACCAGCCAGACCGCCCGTGCCGGCCGCAGGAATTGGAGCGCGGATGGCCAGAATGCATAGAACTGCTCCTCCGCTGCGAGCGACCATGCAAACGCGAAGGTTCCCTGGGCACCTACAAACCAGTTGGAGGTGTATGTGAGGAAGTAAGGCACGTTGGCGTAGAATTTCCGCGCTGTGCTTGTACCCGAGGCTGTGGCCCAAACCATAATGCAGTAGGTGCCCAGTACGGCAAAGTACAACGGAAAGATTCTCAACGAGCGGCGCCAATAAAAGCTCGCCAGGGAAATGCGGCCGAAGCGCGCGTTCTCTCTCAGCAACAAGGTTGTAATGAGGAATCCGCTGATGGCAAAGAAAAGCCCCACGCCCATATACCCGCTGCCCGCCAGGCCCTGGCGGTCCGCACCCGGCCCATGCTGCCAGATCACGGCGAGAATGCTCAGGCAGCGTAAACCGTCGAGGCTGCCGAAATGCCCCGTATCCTGGAACGAAACCCAGGCCCGCTCCGCCACAACAGCTTCCGCCAGATTCTTCCCGGGATGGATCGGCGTTTCGTGCAATGAGGTAGATTCTACCTTTTCTCGGGTCGTGCACCGCCGTTTGCCAGGACCAGGATGGGGAAATCTTTCGACTTAGCTTAACTTTTTGGGATCCTCATCCGGCAGCCCCGAGCGGCGGCGGCTGGGTGCCTCCGCCAACGCTATAATATGGCAACCAAGTGATTAGCCGGAGTCCAGCATCCTGTCTCGCAATGTGCCTACTCGCCACGGTGCTCCACGCCGAAGGCCGGACCAGCGCCATTGCCGGTGAGGTCCGCGACGAATCCGGTGCATCCATTCCCCGAAGCTCGATTGCCATCCGAAATCTCGATACGGGCAACCTGCGTTCGACGCAATCCGACGAATCCGGCCGGTACCGCATCGCCTTTCTGGAACTCGGCCGCTATGAGGTGACCTTTGAAGCCGCCGGCTTCACTCCTCAATCCGTCAGCCCCGTGGAATTGACCCTCGACCGCGAAGTGGTCGTGAATCCGGCCATGAAAGTCGCCGGCAACACCTCCGTTCTCCAGGTCAGCGCCAAAGTGCATTCGATGGACACGTCCGCCGCTGCCCTATCCTCCCTGGTGGGCCAGGAGCAGATCAGCGAACTCCCCCTGAACGGCCGCGACTACCTGCAACTCGCAACCCTCCAACCCGGCGTCCTGGTGGCGCGCGCGCAGGGGCGCAATGCCAACACCGGCTTCGGAATCCAGTTGTCCATCTCCGGTTCGCGCCCCGTTCAGAACAGCTACCGGCTCGACGGCATCAGCATCTCCGACCACACCAGCTCCACACCCGGCAGCATCAACGGCCTGAATCTCGGGGTCGATGCGATCCGCGAGTTCGTCGTGCTCAACGGCACCTATGGCGCCCAGTACGGACGCGCGGCCGGAGGCGTCATCAACGCGGCCACACGCTCCGGCGGCAATGAGTTCCACGGCACGCTCTATCACTTCCTGCGCAACGACAACTTCGACGCCAGGAATTTCTTTGACGGCGCCGCCCCGCAGGAGTTCCGCCGGAACCAGTCAGGCGCCAGCGCGGGCGGACCCATCGCGAAGAACCGGCTCTTCTTCTTCGCCAATGCGGAAGCGCTCTGGCAGGCCCGCGGCTCCACGACCATCAACACCACCATCAGCGAACGCACTCGCGCGGGCATCCTGAAAGACCGGACGGTGACCGTCGATCCAGCCATCGCCAGGCTGCTCAGTCTCTTCCCTCGTGCCAATGGTCAGGATTTCGGTGAAACGGGCCTGTTCATTTTCGCCAACCAGACAACCGGCAACGAGCGCTTCCTGTCGACGAGAGTGGACTGGCTGGCCTCCTCCAGCGACTCGCTGTTTCTGCGCTACAACCTCGACTCCGGCAACCGGAACAGCCAGACGCCCTTCGCCCTCGGACAGCAGCTCAACAACACACGGACCCAATCCGCCGTTCTGGAATCGCAGCATGTGTTTTCCGCCCACATCATGAATGCCGCCCGCCTGGGCTTCAGCCGCTCCGTCACAAACTTCAACGTCACCCACGCCTCTGATCCGGCTGTCGATGACCCCAGCCTGATCTTCGTGCCCGGCGCGCGTTCCATCGGCTTGGTGAACGTACCCGGCCTCACCCAGTTCCCCGGCGGCTCCGAGGCGCTGGACGCGGAACTCGATGCCTTCTCCTCCTTCCAGGCGTACGACGATTTCACCGTCAGCTCCGGCCGGCACATCCTGAACATCGGTGCGTTTGTCGAACGAACGCGGTTCAACCAGGACAGCCGCAGCAGCCAGAACGGCGAACTGACCTTCGCCTCTCTGGCCGACTTCCTCACGAACAGGCCCCAGCGCCTCAGGGCCCAACTGCCCGGCTCCAGTACTGTCCGCGGCTTCCGCCAATGGATCGCCGGAGGTTACCTCCAGGACGCCTGGCGCATCACCCCACGCTTCCGCATCGACCTGGGCCTGCGCTACGAATGGACCAGCGTGCCCACGGAAGTGAATGGACGCATGTCCAACCTGGACGATCTCACCAGCCCGCAAATGCGCACCTCCGGCCCCCTGTTCGACAATCCTTCCCGCCGCAATTTCGCCCCGCGCGCCGGCATCGCCTGGAACCTGCCTGGCCGCCCGGGCACCGTGCTGCGGAGCGGCTACGGCATCTACTCTGACCTGGTCCTCTCGCAGTATCTGTTGATCACCGGCGTGCGCAATCCGCCCTTCTACCTGCGCGGTGACGCGAACGCCGTCTCGCCCGGCGACTTCCCCTCCGGGCTTTATCAGCGGCTGGTCAACTCGCCCAGTATTGACTTGCGCGCCGAGCGCATTCCCCGCAGCTTCACTCAGCCTTACGTCCAGCAATGGAACGTCAACCTGCAGCAACCCCTCGGCCGCGCCGGCCACCTGGAACTGGCCTACGTCGGCTCACATGGCCTGCATCTCTCGGCCCTCATCGAGGACGCGAACCTGGCTGTGCCGCAGATCCTCCCCGACGGGCGGCTGTACTTCGCCGCCGGAGGAAAGCGGCAGAATCCCGCCTTCGGCATGATTCGCAACCGCACGTTTGATGGGCAGTCCTTTTACCAGGCCGGTCAGCTCAACTTCACGGGCCAATGGCGCCGCGGCCTGACGCTGCAATCGGCCTACACCTTCTCGAAGAGCATCGACGATGACTCCGTCACGTTCGCCCACAACGAATCCTCCAACTCCATCGGCATTCCCGTCAACAATCCGCGCTTCAATCGAGCCTTGTCGAACTTCGACGTGCGCCACTCGTTTGTCACCAACACCCAGTGGCTGGCGCCAACGAAATCCTCAGGCTGGGGCCGGCTCATCAGCGCGTGGCGCATCGGCGGCGTGGTCTCCGTCGCCTCCGGCCTGCCCTTCTCCGCAACCCTCGGCTACGATGCCGCACGCACTCTCACCGGACGACCAGACCGCCTGGGCGGCCAGCGCCCCGACCTCAAGCCCGGGGCCTCCAACAACCCCGTGACACACGATCCGCTCCGTTGGATCGATCCTTCCGCGTTCCAGCGCCCCGTGCCCGGCTACCTCGGCAATCTCGGCCGGAACACCATCATCGGACCCGGACTCTTCCAGGCCGACCTCTTCCTGGGCCGCGTCTTCCATCCCCCATGGACCGGCGATCGGGTAAAGGTCGATTTCCGCGCGGAAGCTTACAACGCCACAAACCATACAAACTTCGATCTCCCCGACCCCAGCCGCATGCAGGTCTTCAGCAGCACGTCCACGCCTGAGGATGTGGGCCGCATCACCAGCGCCGGCCCCAGCCGCGAGATCCAATTCGGCATTAAGGTGGTCTTTTAATTTCGTGAGCTTCCTCGACGAGATCCGGATGACCTTGCGCTATACACGGGGGCTGCCCGCGTTCCTGCGCCATCCGCTAACGCCTGCGCAGTGTGCTGAACTGATCCGCAGGCGCATGGCCTCGAGAAGTGCGTCGTTTCTTGCCCTAGCCGAACGAGGTATCTTCCAGAACCCTGGCGGCCCGTACCTGCCGCTTTTCCAGCGCTCCGGCATCGATCTTGCCGAACTCACCAGGCGCACGTCCCAATTGGGCGTCGAGGGCGCTCTCCAGTCGCTGTTCGACGCCGGCATCTTCATGGAACTGGCCGAGTTTAAGGGCCAGCGGGCCCTGTCCAGAAACGGCTACACCGCGGCCTTGAGGCCCGAGGACTTTGACAATCCCCTGCTGCGCGCCCAGTTCTCCGGCCGCAGCGGCGGTTCGCGGGGGCACTCGCGCCGCCTGCTGCTCGATCTCGATCTGATCGCGCACGACGCCGCCTGCCACTACATTCACCTGGCTGGCCTGAACGCGCTGGAACGTCCGTATGCCGTCTGGCGCCCCGTGCCACCCGACAACTCCGGCGTCAAGAAGATCCTCATGCAGGCCAAGCTCGGACGCCCCACGGCCCGCTGGTTCTCCCAGTCCCCGGTGGATGCCGGTAAAGGCAAATGGAAGTATTACGGCTTCACGCGCCAGACCCTGGCCATCTGCAAGCTGTTTCGCCAGGCACAACCGGCGCCTGTCCATGTGCCGCTTTCCAATGCGATCCGTGTCGCGGAGTTCCTGGCCGAGGTGCGGGCTAAAGGCCGCCCGGCCTACCTGGACACACTCGCCAGCAGCGCGGTACGTGTGTGCCAGGCCGCCCGCGCGGCCGGCCTCGATATCAGCGGCAGTCTATTTCGTGTCGGCGGCGAGGCGCTCACTGAGGCCAAGGCGCAGGCCGTCGCGGAAGCCGGCTGCCGCATCGTCTGCCACTACTCCATGTCCGAACTCGGCCCCGTGGCCATGGCCTGCGCGGACAGCATCGGTGTGGACGACGTTCATCTGCTGCTCTCGAAAGTCGCCGTGATCCAGCGGGCCGACGGCGCGTTGCTCTTCACCTCCATCGATCCCAGTTGCCCCAAACTGATGCTCAATGTGGAGACCGGAGACACGGCCACCCTCGAACGCCGCGCCTGCGGTTGCCCCTTTGGTAACCTCGGTTTCGACCTCCACCTGCGGGACATTCGCAGTTACGAGAAACTGACCAGCGAAGGCATGCACTTCCTCGGCACCGAACTGATCGCGCTCCTGGAAGAAGTCCTGCCGCGTGCCTTCGGTGGAGGCCCTTCCGACTATCAGTTAGTGGAGCAGGAAGAGGGTGGACTCTCGCGCGTGCAACTCGTCGTCAGGCCCAGCGTAGGCCCAATCGACGAGCCGCGAATGGTCCGCACCGCTCTTGAGTTCCTGGCCTCATACTCCCGCGGCCACCAGCTCATGGCCAACTTCTGGCAGGACGGCTCCACTTTGCAGATCAGACGGCAGGAGCCTTTCACGACGAAAGCCGGCAAAATCCTGCCGTTGTATATCAACAGATGAAACAGGATTCGAGACTTGCGCGGTGGAGCGCTTCCATCGGCCCCGGCATCGTATTCGCCCTCACGGCCAGCGGACCCGGCAGTTTCGTGTCCAACGCCACAGCCGGAGCAACCTATGGCTATGCCCTCGTGTGGGCGCTCGGCTTCACGCTCCTCTTCCGCTATGCCTGGCTCGATACGTCCGCCCGGTATGTCCTCGTAACCGGCGAAACGCTGCTCGATGGCTACCGCAGGCTCAGCAAGCCGCTGGTCCGGATCGTGCTGGCTGGCACCATCGTCGTCCGCCACCTCTCGAATATGTATAAGGTGGTTCTGCTCGGCAGTTGCATCCACCTTCTGCTCCCCCTGCCCTTCCCCTGGAGTGCCCAGTTCTGGTCGGTCTTCTCCATCGCGCTCGCCTTCACGATGATCTTCTGGGGCGGCTATCAGGTCATCGAGCACTGCTGCAAGGCGCTGGTCGCGGTCATGACCGCCTCCCTCATCGTCGCTGCGTTCCTCTCCCACGCCGACCCGGCCGCCCTTTGGAAGGCTCTCATCCTGCCCGGCCTGCCCGCCGACAAAGGCGCCTACTCCGCGGCCCTGCTCGTCATGGCCTTGATCGGAACCGAGGCCGGCTCGCTCACGAACCTGACCTACTCTTACTTCCTCCGGGCCAAAGGCTGGAGTACGGCCCAAGACCTGCCGCGCCAGCGCTTCGACCTCTTCACCAGCATCGCCTGCATCTTTCTTCTGGGAACCCTCGTCCAGATCGCCGCCGCTGCCTCCATCCACCCGCTCGGCCTGAGACTCAAGGATGCCAACGACCTCGTGAAGATCTTCTCGCAGAGTTTGGGCGTGGCCGGGCGTCTCATCTTCGGCGCCGGCATGTGGGCCTCGGCTTTCTCCGGCTTCATCGGAGGAACCACGGGCTACGCGCTCATGGTCACAGACATCCTTCGGAATGGAATGGTGAGCGCCCGCGCACCGGACCATGCGGCGGATGCCAGGCCCGCCGGTCTCGCCTCCAAACGCCCGGCGCCGGAAACACGCCGCGACCCCTACTTCCGGGGCTTCGTCGCCTTCTGGTGCTTCTCGCCCCTCTACGTGCTGTTCACGAAATGGGAACCCGTCGTGATCATCCTGATCGTGAACTCCCTCATGGTCGTGCTCATTCCCGTCCTCGCCCTGGCCCTGCTCCGTCTCACCAACGACAGGAAGCGTTTGGGAGCCTACACCAACGGGTGGACCACAAACACCATTCTCGCCGTCATGATCGTCGTCTCCATCTGGCTGATGCTCCGCAATCTCATCAATTGGTGGTAGCGCCGGCCGCTGCCGCCGAGGCCGCGCCTTCGACAGAGATGCGAGAGATGATGTATTGTCAGATCGGCACTTTGAAACCATTCATCGGGGCAGCCACCTCCGGGAACCCTCGTCGGGCTGCATCGATTGAGGATTGTTCTCATTGGGCGATCAGTTCGATCGTGGAGCCGGCCCTTGGGTCCTGCCAGGGAAGCACCGGGTGGTTGATCTCTTCGATCCTGGTCGTCGTTGGAAAATGACTGGCATCTCGAGACTCAGGAGTATAACGATGACGAAGAGGATGGCATTCGGCCTCTGTGCTGCGTTCGCAGCGGTGGCGTTGGTTGGTCAGGTGGGCTTTGCCCAACAGGCGGCGGCTCCGGAAAAGCCCCTGGTTTGCCCGCCGGAAGGATTTAGCGGCGGCTTCACCAAAGGCTGCCCGCAACGGCAATTCGCATACCCCTCGGACATTGCTGCCATGATGGCCGCCCTGCCCGACAAAGCCCCCGCCACTCCGCAGAAGGTCCGCCGCGTGCTGGTGCTCGGCCGCGCCGTGACCTGGGTTCACACTTCCATTCCCCTGGCCGCCAAGATGGTCGAATACCTCGGCGACAAGACCGGCGCCTGGATGACCACCATCACCTACGATGCCGCCGACATCAACCCGGAGAACCTGAAGCAGTACGACGCAGTCTTCTTGGCCAGCACCACAGGCGAGTTCCTGGACGACCCCAAGGATAAGCCCGTCACCGACATCCGCCGCAAGGCGCTGCTCGACTTCGTCAAACAGGGCAAAGGCATCGCCGGCATCCACGCCGCCACCGACTGCTACCACAAGACCACCCGCGGAGCCACACCGGAAGCCGCGCCCATTCTCACCGGCACCTGGCCCGAGTTCAACGAAGTGATGGGCGGATTCTTCAAGTTCCATTGGGTCTACCCCACCCTCATCACCGTGAAGATCGACGACCCCAAGAGCCCGCTCACGTCCATGTTCCCGGCGCGCGGCTACGAGATCGTCGATGAGACGTACACGTTCGCGCAGGATTCCTATAGCCGCAGCAAGGTGCACGTCCTCACCAGCGTGAACTACGCCAAGATGAGCGCGGAAGACAAGGCCAAGGAGCCGGCCAACACGAAACGCACCGACGGCGACTACGCGTTGAGCTATATCCAGCGCGTCGGCCAGGGCCGTGTCTTCTACGAAGCCCACGGCCACGATGAAAAGGTCTACTTCTCACGGCCCTTCGTCGCCCACATGCTCGCCGGCATCCAGTACGCCCTGGGCGACCTGCCCGCCGACGATTCGCCCAGCACGCCCGCCAGCCACTAAACCCTGGCCCACGGTTTCCAATCGACAAGCGGGCATCCACGGCAAACGCGGATGCCCGCACGTCTCGGTCAGCGATGCCGGGTACGCCGCCTTGAATGAAAGTTCCTGGGCATAGTCGTGCCTGCCGACCAATTCCTGGCTGGCTCTCTGCCATCGATCCCAGACACCGAGCCGGCGGCCTGCCCAAATCGGAGCAGCCCTACTCTTCTTCTTTTTCTCCGTCCAGCAAACGCATCCCCTCGAACGTCTGCGGCGCAATCAGTCCGGCGTGTGCGTAGACGAACAGCTTGTCGCGCGAATCCGTAATGTCCAGATTGCGCATCGTGAGCTGGCCGATGCGGTCGAGCGGCGAGAACGCGCCTTCGTGCTTTTCCATGGTCAACCGCTCGGGCTTGTAGGTGAGATTCGGACTCTTGGTATCGAGGATGGAGTAGTCGTTACCGCGCCGCAGTTCGAGAGTCACCTCGCCGGTGATAGCCTTGGCCACCCAGCGCTGCAGTGTCTCGCGAAGCATCAAAGCCTGCGGATCAAACCAGCGTCCCTCGTAGAGCAGGCGGCCCAGGCGGCGGCCCATGGTGTGGTACTGCTCCAGCGTACCTTCGTTGTGGATGCCCGTCACCAGGCGCTCATAGGCGATGAAGAACAGCGCCATGGCCGGCGCTTCATAGATGCCGCGGCTCTTCGCTTCGATGATGCGGTTTTCGATCTGGTCAGACATGCCCAGGCCGTGGCGTCCACCCAGCGCATTGGCGGCGAGCACCATATCCACGGGATCGGCGAACGACTTGCCATTCAAAGTAACCGGCAGTCCCTCTTCAAACCCGACGGTCACCGTTTCCGGCTGAACGTCCACATCGGACCGCCAGAACGCAGTGCCCATGATCGGCTCCACGATCTTGATGCCGTTGGCGAGAAACTCCAGATCCTTGGCTTCGTGCGTCGCGCCCCAGATGTTGGAGTCGGTGGAATACGCCTTCTCCTTGCTCATCTTGTAGCCGAGGCCGGCCTTCTCGAGCAGTTCGGACATCTCCTTGCGGCCGCCGAGCTCATCGATAAAGGTCTGGTCCAGCCACGGCTTATAGATCCGCAGCTTGGGGTTCACCAGCAGGCCGTAGCGGTAGAACCGCTCGATGTCGTTGCCCTTGTAGGTGGAGCCGTCCCCCCAGATGTTGACGTCGTCTTCCTTCATGGCGGAGACCAGCATGGTGCCGGTGACCGCGCGTCCAATCGGTGTGGTGTTGAAGTAGGGGACGCCGGCGGTCGTGATGTGGAAAGCTCCGCATTGCAGGGCGGCGAGGCCCTCGCGGACCAGTTGCTGGCGGCAATCGATCAGGTGGGCCTTCTCAGCGCCGCATTCCAATGCCCTGCGGGGGATGGCATCATAGTCCGCCTCGTCCGGCTGGCCCAGGTGCGCGGTGTAGCAATACGGGATCGCACCTTTCTGGCGCATCCAATAGATGGCGGCGGAGGTGTCAAGTCCGCCCGAGAAGGCAATGCCGACCTTTTCGCCGGCGGGAAGAGATTGGAGAATGTGACCCATGGTGATTCGCAGTCTTTGAGGGGTAACTTTCTATTCTAGCGAGTCGTGGCCGGTCGAGCGGTGGGAATCGAAGGGCACCGGCGCTTCGACGGGCTCCCGACAAACCACTTGGGGGCCAGCACCCCCAGCAAATCCCTGGACCACACAGTCGGAACTGCCGGAAAAGCTACCTGGAATCAGCGCGTTACAGGCGTTCCCCGGTGTCATAACCGGTCAGGGCCGCCGGTCTCCGAGGATCATCGCCTCAGCCCCGGCCGGACCTGTACTGAGAATGTAGATTTTGCCATCCGGACCCATTGCGGCTTCCGTACTGAGTTTCAACTTCAGCCCCACATTCCACACTTCTTTGCCCTCGGCATCTGTTCGAATCAGCCGCTTCTCGTCATATAGCTGCGAGCTCTCGAGCCGATAGAAATCACTGCCGGCATCCTGCGCGAATGGACTCGACACACCGTGCTCCGAGGCAATCGTGAACACCTTGCGCCCGTCGCGGATACCCAGCAGTTGCTGTGGGCTGGAACAAAGCCCAAGTACGGTGCCGTTGGCCAGCAGCATCTGGCTGGAGAATGGGCACTCAGCCGCGTACGTCCAAAGAACTCGTCCGTCGCTCGCCAACAGATACTCGGTGTTCGACCGTGTCTGCGCGGCAATGTTCCCATTTCGCCCGACTACCGGGTCCCGGTTGCACTCATAGTCCAGCGTCGTTCGCCACTTGAGTTTTAGGGGATTCAAAGGCATCTCGATCGCTGGCTCGCGTCTTTCGCCCCCAGCGTCGGCGCACCGGGCGGTGGGAATGAGCGCCGCCTCACGGCTCAGCTCCAGCGACCGCCTGGCGACCACCGCTGGATCGGTAATCTCGCCGCCTTGACCCGCCGAGTTGAAGCAGAAGAGCTTCTCTCCTCCGTAGTAGGAACGGATCCAGAGGAGACCATTCGCCGCGATCGACAGCCTCGCAGCATCTCCAGCCAGCCGGTACTGCCAGAGAACCCGGCCGTCGCGAATCGCCCCGATATCCCCTCCATTGCTGGAAACATACAGCGTGCCATCGGGTCCGAAGGCCAGGATCCGCGCGCCCGTCGCGCGAAAACGTGTCAGAATCTCCGGTTTGGCGATTCCGCGCGGCAGCGGCTCGGGCACGCTGCGCATCTGTGCCCCCTCGATCACTGGCGGCAGATCCTCGATTCGTTGAGCCGGATTGAGGGGCGCCAGCGGCGGGAGCTCCTGTGGTGCCGCCGCGCTCTGCACCTCACCCGGCTGCGAGGCAACCGGACTCTTGCCTGACTCGCGGATCAGGAAGGGGATCAAAATCAGAAATCCCAGCACAACCGCCACGATACCGGCGGGCGTGGCGGCCTTCCCCTTCTTCGTCCGGAAGCGCCAACCCGCCCGGGACATCGACTTCGTCTTGGCTTCATCTGGCACTGGCTGCGGCGCGACGGCGGGCACCACTGGCATCGGGGCCGCCGGTGGCGGTTGCCGCAACGCGACAGCAAAGTCCGTGACATCGTGAAATCGATCCGCCCGCTCTTTCCTGATCGCTCTCTGAATCGCGGCATTCATATGCGCCGGAACAGAGGCAATGGGTGGCGGCGTCACCTGCAGGTGAAAATAGACCGGCTGCGCATTGCCGAGCGGAACCGCCCCCGCCAGGCAGGCGTAGGCCACGAAGCCAAGCGCGTAAATATCCGTTTCGGCGCTTGGCATCTCGCCGCGAAACTGCTCCGGAGCCATGTATGCCGGTGTTCCTGAGATACTCTGCGACATCTCGACCCGCGATTGCTGCACCGCCTTCGCGAGCCCGAAGTCCGTCACCTTGATGTCGGCATTCAGCAGTGTCGGCGGCAGTGCCCCGTCCCTCAAATAGCGCCGGCGTTCGTCTCCGGTGAGTTGAACCAGCAGGTTCGCCGGCTTCAGGTCGCGATGGATCACGCCCATCGCATGCGCGCGCTTCAAGCCCTGCGCAACGTGGTCCACAACGTGTTGCAGTTCTTCAGGCGGCAGCTTCCCCCGCCTGCTCAGCACTTTGTCGAGACTCGGCCCGCAAACGTACTCAAGAACAAGAAACAGCCCATCGGCCGTATCGGCCAGATCGAACAGCCGGACAATGTGGTTATCGGAAAGTCGCGCCAGGATCCTCGCCTCACGCACGAGCGCTTCCCGCACCCGCGGCTCGATCGCCAGTTCCAGCGGCACCCGCTTCAGCGCCACCTCGGTATCGAGTCGATGATCGCGAGCGAGATACACCTCGCCCATGCCGCCCCTCCCCAGGGTCGCAAGGATTTCGTACCGGTCAGCGATCATTTGCCCTCAACCTCGTGAGCAGGAACGGCCAGTAGTAATTGCATGCGGGAGTTGCGAATCAGAACCATACCAGGCAGCAGAATCGCATCACGGGGCGAGTACACAAAATGGTAGCAAATCGACACCTCACATTCGCCGGCCCGGCACGCTCCCGGCCGAGTCGCGCCCTCCGCTACTCCAGCTCTCGAATCCGGATATTGCGATACCAGGCGTCCCCGCCGTGATGCGTGATCACCAGCGGGTACCTCTTTGAGGGGTCGGCCTTCAGCTCGTCCAGATTCTTCAGCTTCGGGATATCTTCCCGCCCCTGTGCCGCCATGGTCCTGCGCAGCGCCTCCGCTTCCAGATCGGCGTCGAGCACTTTCACCCCGTCCAGCCAGTGCTCCACGTGACTACCCTGCACCAGGATCCGCGCCGAGTGCCACTGCTCGATCGGCAGCGGCGGCAGCTTCACCGTGGGTGCTGCGAACAGGTACAGCGCTCCGGTTCCATGGCTCGGTTCCACCTTGGCATCGGCCACTCGTTCGTCGTCGATCAGTTGCAGCTCCAGCCCCAGGGCCTTGGGCACCTCCGGATCGATCCGCCCCACCTCCGGATTCGGCCGCATGCCGAATACCAGGTACTTCACCCCGCTGTTGGTGCCTTTCGCCAGCTTCCAGTCGAACATCAGCTCGAAGTTACGGAAGCTGCGTTCCGTGGAGATATCGGCCCGCTTGCCCTTGGCGACCGATTGGATCGTCCCGTCCTCTACCGTCCACCCTCCATTGGCCGGGAACTGCGGCCTCGCGAGTGTCCGCCAGCCGGCTGAGGTCTTGCCGTCGAACAGGGACTGCCACTGGTTGGCGCCAGGCAGATCCCAGGCTTCCAGCAGGCCGAAAGTGAAAAACTCCGGGAACTTGTCCACCGTCATGTCGCTGCGTAGCACGTCGTGCAAGGACGACAACTCTCCATGGGTCTTCGTCGCCGGGATGGCTTTCGGATCCAGCTCGGCCGCCACCGCGGCGATCAGGCTGGTGCGAGGCCCGAAGGATTCCACCGTCACCCCGACTTTCGCCCAGCGAGCAACTGCCGCAATCTGGCTGGCCTGGATTCCCAGCGGACGGTCGCCCACGGAGGAGATCAGCAGCGCGAACAGCCAGTCGCGTTTCGCAATCCTCGATTCGCCAAAGTAGAAGGGATCCACCGCGATCACCCGGCGGCCCTCCTGCTTCACCAGCCTGCGGACTTCCGCCGCCAGCGCGGCCCGGCCCTGGTCGCCCATCAGCAAGGTGACCTTCTGATTCGACGGATCGCCCATCTCGACCACTGGCAGCGTCCAGTCGTTGTCGAGCCGCAGCCGCCAGGTGCGAACGGGAATCCCCTCCACTTCCTGCCCGGTCCCGGCCTCCGTCGCGCTCACTTTGTACACATGCGCTTTGACGACGTCCGACAGCTTCGCGGCCCCTGTCTTGCGCGGCAGTCCTTCGCTCAGCTTCAGCGCGAGCCTGTGGATATCAATGTTGTCAGCCGGCAGTTCGACCCGCAACTGCTCCGGCGTCCGGACGTCGCTCTCGGACGGAATCTCCTTCTCGGAGAACGCCTGCTCAGCGCCGCCATAGAAATTGTCGCGGACGAAGCGATAGAACGCCTCCCGGTTCTCCTGGCCGTAGTTGTGCCCCGGATCGAAATTGATATGCGCCGTCAGCTTGTCCGCGGCGCCATACAGCGCGTAGTAGGGGCGCGCCGCCCAGATCAGCGGGGCGTTCGCATAGTCGCCCCGGAAACAGCAATTGTCGTACGCGTTATTGCTGATCATCGTGGGCTTCGGAGCCCGCATCGCCGTCAGCGTCGTGTAATCCGCAATGCTCGCCAGGTCCACCGGAGTCTGCTCACTGTCGCCCAGGTCCTGGTCCGGAAATTGTGCGCGCGTCACAAAGCTTGAATACCCCGCCACGGGAATGGCAACAGTCACCCGTGGATCCAGCGAACTGATGAAGATAGTCTGCCAGCCGCCGCCGGAAAGACCGGTCACCGCCACGCGGGCAGGGTCCGCGTTCGGCTGCGCCAGCAGGATGTCGAGCCCGCGCTTCTGGGAAAGGTAGTGCAGCGCGACGCCATTGGTCCCCAGCAGATCCAGTTGGTTGGTCCGCGTATGGCTGAAGCCGTCCGCCTTCAGCTGACCCAGGCCCAGCCATTCGAAATTGAGCGCGAGCGCGCCCTTTTTCGCCTGGTTGATACAGCGGATCTGAATGTAGTCGTTCGCCACGCCGGCGCCCTCATGGCCGTTCGTGTTCAGGATCACCGGAACCTTGCCCGCGAGCTTCTCCGGCTCATACAACAGCGCCGGAATCCATAGTCCCGGAATCACCTCGTACCGCAGCTTCCTGATGCGGTAGCCGTTGCCCGGGATCACGTCCAGCCACTCCACTCGCGTCTTCGCCTCCGCCCACTTCCGGCCCTCCCCGCGCAGTACGACATCCTTCAGCACACGCTGCCGCAGCTCCTCTTTCGCCTGCGTCCACTGCTGCGCGCTGCTCACCAGGGGCATCGACTTCACGTGGGAAGCGGTGTAGACCTGAACCTCCACCAGCGGCTGGTTGGCAGCCAGAATCGGCTTAGCCAGTGCGTCTTCCAGGCTGGGAGCTTGTGCGGCGGCGGACAGGACTGCGATCAACGCGAAGAGGAACAGCCGAAGGATCTTCATCGAGTAGTATGTTAACAGCCTGTGCCGGAACTTCCGCTGGCCACTCGTCGGCTTCCCAAATCCAGGTCCCATGGGCGCCTCACCGTCGTGGGCGCGGTTTCCCGCGCGGGATGCCCAAACCCCATTACACACCCCGGATCGTAATCACCTTCCGGAAGGGCGTATACCCGGTGATGTAGACGCAGTTTCCGGCGGCTCGCAAGACGGCTCCATGCGCCTGGTACGTATGTCCGGAAAGACTGATCACCTCATGCTCCGCCTGGCCCGGTCCAAACTCGATCCCCTCGCCGCCTACCCGATAGGACCCCATGCCCTCAGCCAGGAACAGCGCCTTACCTTCACCCCCACGCCCGCTCAGCGCCCCCGCCCGGATCGCGCCGCCAAACTCGCCGCCCGGACGAAACGCAAGCTCGATCGCATAGGGAACGCGGTCGTGACCGGTAATCTCGATGTGCAGTTCGAAAACACCCGGCTTCTCGATCACCGTGACCTTCTGGTCCAGCACCTGCACCCCGCTCATCTGCCGGTGCGGAAAATCCAGCTTGCTCCAGAATCGCCCGTCTTTCACCGGAGTGAGCGCATAGTCGCCGCCGGCGTTGCGATACTCTTTCGGCAGCGGTTGATAATACGGAGCCTCCCACCGCTGCTGAAGGAGGGTCTGATTCCCGGCGACGCTCACCCCCTCTGCCCGGAACACGCCAAGACTGAAGAACGGCCCACCCATGCGCACTGAATTGAGAACCGCACTGCCGTTGCGGAAATGGAAGAACGTTGGATTGTGGGCCAGCCCGGACGCGATGCCCAGCGGCCGGTCGTTGCCACCGTAAATCGACGCGGCCCGCTCCCCCCTTCGGATGCGCACCAGGTGACTGTTGGCGAAGACCCTCACATAGTCGGCGGGGATCGCGCCGCCCTCCGGCAACGGCTTGCGCAGCAGCGGTTCGTCCAGGAAGTGTACGACCGGGTTCATCCCCTCCACCAGCCCCTCGCCGGGCCGCTCCGCAATCAACCGCGCCACCGCCGCAAAGACGGGGTTGTTCTCAAGAATGGCCATGTAGCGGTATTGGAGGTAGAAATTGGCCACGTGCACCGGCCGGTCCTGGTCCTGGCGGCGCGAATGGATCGTCTCGAGTTCACCATCCGGCTGCATCAGATACAGATTCGCCAGCAGGTGCCTCCGCACAAGCTCCAGCAGCACAGGCCGGTTGAGCAGCCGGGCCATGGTCACGAAGGCGTTCACCTCCACCCGCGCATAGTTTGGGCTCCGCTCCGGGAACAGTCCATCGGCATCCTGGTAGATCCCTTCGCCCAACCAGTCGTCAATTCGGTCGACATACCGGGAGGACGGAAACAGCGAGTGGATCCGCGCCAGTGCGGAGCAGATCACCCAGCGATGATTCGGCGTGTGAATGCCGCCGGTCACCAGGGCATCGCCCACTCTCAACAGGAACCGGCCGAGGGTTTCCTGCGCCTGCGCCAGGCGCTCGTCCCTGCTTCGGCGCGCAACGGCCAGGGCAGCGGCCGTGGCCTCGACCACAAACCCGGTATCAGGTGGAGACGACAGATTGCCCGCATCCAGCAGCCCGTCGGGATGCAGGGCGTCCAGCAATGCCTGCGCGCTGCGTTCGATCCTCGGGATCAAACTCTCTGATCGGGAAAAGGAGGATTCCGGCGCACAATACGCCGCCATCAAAGCGGCCAGGTCGCCCCCTCGGCCCACCCGCACGGCCGCCCCACCCGGCGCCGGCGCTTGCTGCAGCATCCGCCTCACGGTCTCGTCGTTGGCCTTCAGCAGCCGGAGGAACATCCTCTGCCCTTCGTCCCCGGCATTCGCTCCCCCCGAGTCCTGCGCGTGGGAGCCGGCCGAGGCCGCGACCGCTCCCAACGTCTGCCCAATCACATCCCTTCGCGTCATGGTCACTGTTCCTCCTGGAGCGAAACTCATCCAAACCGGGGGTGGTCCCGAACGGCACCATCCTATCGCGCCGCGCCGTGGCCGCAGCCGGCAGAGCTGGACACAACGGTGGAGACGTGGCGATCCACAGGAATTGGCCAAGCCGTGCAGCGATAGGGGAGCCCGCGATTGTAGATCCCTCCGTGGGTTGCCGGCCCCCCGCCAATCGTATGAAGGCAAACTTTCAATGCTAGAATCCTATGAACCACTGGACCTCGTTTCGTTCCAGGCCCGGCAGCAACGCCGCTGCAGCAGTAAGGGGGACGAAGTCGTACATCCAGAATGCAAACCGCCGCAATTGCCTACCGCGTCGCGGATTTCCTCAAGCAACACCCGCCATTCGAGTTCATGGACGTGGCCGATCTTGTCGCCCTGGTCGCGCGCGGCCGGGTGAAGTTCCACGAAGCCGACGAGTACATCTGCTGGCAGTCCGCGCCGCACGCCGCCCTGTTCTACGTCATCCAGCAGGGCTCCGTGTCTCTCTGGGACGAATCCGCCACCCCGCCCGTCCTCCGCGACATCCGGGGCGCCGGCGATTGCATCGGGCTTGAGCGCTTCAACGGAGCCCCCGCCAATCTCTTCTCCGCCAAAGCCACCAGCGACGTCGTTCTCTACGCCCTCTATGCCGCCGACTTCGAACCCCTGCTCCAGCGCTACCCCCGTGCCGGCAAGTTTGTCGTCGCCTACTCCACCGTCACAGCCGACTACGAAGCCCCAGGCGAGCGGCCCTACCCCCACCAGATCTTCCTCTCTGACCTGCTGCGCGATCGAGCCCCCTTGCACTGCCCAGGTTCCACGCCCCTCCAGGTGGCCGCCCGCCTCCTGCACGAATCCGGCGCGCAAGCCATTGCCTTGACCCACGCCGGAGCGTTCGCCGCCATCCTCACCTCCGGCGACGTGCTGAAATGGGTCGCGGCCGGCGCTTCGAACCCACGGCAGCCGGCACTCAATATCGTCAATCCGGAATCGGTCACCGTCTCCCCTTCCACCCTGGTGAGCGATTGCGTCCTCGCCATGGCGGAAGTCGGCGCCTATGCGGCCGCTCTCACCAGCGACGGTTCACCGCACAGCGCCCTGCAGCGGATCATCACGATTCCCAGCCTCACGCCGGCGTTCGGCGATCATCCGGTCGCCATCCTGCGCGAAATTGCGGCAGCGCCCAATGTCGCTTCGCTCCGCGCCCTCAACGAACGCGCTCGTGCCTGGATTCTCGACAACCTCTCCGCGCCGGCCGCCGCCGATTGGCTCGCCGCCTTCTCTGATTTCGTCAACCGCAGCATCGTCAAACGTCTTCTCGCTCTCCTCCACCTCGATCAGGCCGGTCAGTGCTGGTGCTTCTACGGCACCGCCGGACGCCACGAACTCCTCACTTCCATCGCCCCGTCCATCGCAATCATCGGAACCTCGCCCGTATCCCCCTCTCTTGAAGCCGCGCTGGCCGAATGCGGCTACCTCTCCGCCGAAGCGCCCGCCGCCGCCGGTCTCGACGAATGGAAGGACCGCTTCTCCGGCTGGATCCGCGATCCCATCCGCCGTGAGATGTACCGCTCGCGCCCGTTCTTCGATCTCCGCCCGGTGCATGGCCCGGAACTCGCGTTCAACCACCTGGAATCGCACATTCGCGCCGAGCTCGCCGCCGAGGCCGGCTTCCTCCAGCTTCTGGCCAACGATTGCCTCGCCAACCTCCCGCCCCTGACCTTCTTCCGCGATCTCGTCGTCGAAGAATCCGGCGAGGTCACGGACACATTCCGCCTGGAAAGCAGCGCCCTGCAACCCCTCGCCGATGTCGCCCGGGTCTTCAGCCTGGCGGCCGGCCATCCCCTCGGCGCCTCCACCCGGACCCGGTTCGAGGCAGCGGCCGGTCTCCTGCCCGCCCAGCAGAGCATCTTCCACGAGGCCGCCGGCACAATGAGCGTCATGCTCTTCCACCAGGCTCGCGCCGGTTTGCGCCAGCGCACCAGCGGCGCCGAATTGCCGCTCCCCTTGTTGAGCCGCCACGACCGCCAGGTGATCAAGAGCGGATTCCGTTCCATCCACAAACTGCTCGAATTCACCGCATCCTGGGCATGGTTGGAGGCGGTTTGAGCTGGCCACCCGAAACACCCAACGAGCAGGTCCGCTTCGTCGTCCTCGACTCCGAAACGACCGGCCTGGACCCGCGCAAGGACCGCATCGTCACCATCGGCGCCATCGCCATCGTCAACAACGAGATTTTGCTCGAGGATTCGTTCGAGGCCATGGTGAAGGTGGCCTACAACTCCAGCGCCGTGACGGTGCACGGGGTCACCCGTGAACAAAGCTTGGCGGGCCTCGACGAACGAGAGGCCTTGGAGAAGTTCCTCACCTACCTGGGGGACGGCGTCATTGTCGGCCACCACATCAGTCACGACGTCGAAACCTTCAACGCCGGCTACGAGCGCCACTTCGGCTTTCGATTGCAGAACTCCAGCCTGGATACGATGGACCTCACCCTGCACCTCGAACGCGACGGAGCCTTCGCCGGTCGCGACCCCATCCAACAGTTCTCCCTCGATGCCCTGTGTACGCTCTTCGGCATCATCCCCCACGACCGGCACACCGCCGCCGGCGACGCCTTCATGACGGCCCTGGTCTTCCAGCGCCTGCTCCGCCTCGCCGCAAAGCACGGCCGGACCAGCCTGGCACGCCTGACAGAACCCTTCGTACCCTAAGTTCTCTGCACCGCCAGGGCGTACTGTAGTCGACCATCTCAAGCTGGCCCCGCGGCGTCCGCCGGCAATAGACGATCTGCACTCTGTTCCTGCAGTTCAAAGTCAGGCCGGCCGGCTCAAACCGAAGCCATGCTGGCACTGCCTCGGAGAGGTGAACCCCGCTCCACCAACCACCCACAGCGACCTGTTACAACGGATATAGACCTCTTTTTCTACAAGAGCAGCTTCATTCATGGCCTCATCTTCATCTACGGCAGCGCACCCCGACATTGACCTGGAACTCCTGAAACGCATCCAGCAACGGATCCTGTGGCTCAGCACCTACATGATCCACTACGCCAATCATGTGCGCCAGAATCCCGACTCGCTCAAGGTGGGCGGGCACCAGGCAAGCTGCGCCTCTGCCGTCAGCATCCTCACCGCCTACTATTTCGCCGCCGCCGAGCCGGACGACCTCATCTCCATCAAGCCCCACGCCGCACCCGTCTATCACGCCATTCAATACCTGTTGGGCAACCTGCCCCAGGACAAGCTGCTCCGCTTGCGGGAGTTCGGCGGCCTGCAGGCCTATCCCAGCCGCTTGAAGGATCCTGACTCCTTCCACTTCTCCACCGGCTCCGTCGGCTTCGGCGCGGTCATGCCGCACTTCATGTCGCTCGCCAACCACTATGTGACGGACCGTTTCGGCTATGCCCAAAAGCACCGTTTCCTGGCCCTCATGGGTGACGCCGAGCTCGACGAAGGCAACGTCTGGGAAGCCCTGGGCGACGACAACCTGCAGAGCCTCGGCAATGTGATCTGGGTGGTGGACCTGAATCGCCAAAGCCTCGACCGTGTCGTCCCCAACGGCCGCGCCCAGAAGCTTGGGGCCTCCCTGCGTTCCTTCGGCTTCCACGTCATTGAGGTCAAATACGGCGCCCGGCTGGAGGCCGCCTTTGCCCGTCCAGGCGGTCCACGCCTGCGCGATCGCATCGAGCAGATGCCCAACGACGAATACCAGGCCCTGCTGCGAGTCCATTCGGGCGAAGAACTCGCCCACCAACTCTGTACGTTTCCCGACGGCCGCGATGAGGCCGTAGCCCGGTTGCTGGCCGGCGAATCGGAAAACGATCTCCGAAGCCTGGTCTCCGACCTCGGCGGGCACGACCTCAGCAGGCTGCTCGACGCCTTTCGCGAGGCCGCCGCCATCACAGACCGGCCCGTCGCCATCGTGGCCTATACAGTAAAAGGTTGGGGGCTCCCCCTGGCCGGCGACCCCAGCAACCACTCGCGCCTCGTGACGGCGGAGCAGATCGAGCAACTGCGCGGGCACTGCGGAATCGAGGAGGGCGGCGAGTTCTCGGCGTTCCCCGCCGGATCGCCCGAGGCGCGTGCCTGCCTGGAGACACGCCAGCGGCTGCATCTGGATCGAACCGCGCAGCGTCCCGCCTCCTCACCACCGGCGCACCCGCAAGCGCAAGTTCCGGAGAGCTTCGCGCCCGACTATCACGGCGAGGTCTCCACGCAGCAGGCCCTCGGCTCCATCCTGTCGGAACTCACCCGTCATCCGGAGCTCCGCGCCAGGCTGGTGACCACCAGCCCGGACGTGGCCGTCTCCACCAATCTGGGAAGCTGGATTCAGAAGGTCGGCGTCTACTCGCCCCAGAACCGCATCGACTATTTCGGTGAGCGGTCCGTGCCGGTCGCGCTGAAGTGGAAGCAGGGCAATCACGGCCAGCATGTGGAACTCGGCATCTCCGAGAACAACTTCTTCCTGATGCTCGGAGCCCTGGGCGTCTCGTCAGACCTGTTCGGTGTGCCGCTCGTGCCGATTGGGACGCTCTACGACACCTTCATCTCCCGCGGCCTCGATGCCCTCCACTACGCCATCTATAACGGCGGCAAGTTCATCGTGATCGGAACGCCCTCCGGCATCAGCCTGGGCCCGGAGGGTGGTTTGCACCAGTCCCTCATGCCTCCGTCCTTCGGCATTGAAAGCCCTCTGATCACCTACTACGAGCCTTGCTTCGCCAAGGAGGTGGAGTGGATCCTCCTCGAAGGCATACGCCGCATTCTCGAGGATCCCGCCGCGGAAAGCCTGTTCCTGCGGCTCTCCACCGTGCCGCAACGGCAGGACCTGCTGCCCCACGACCGTCCCGCATTGCGGCAAAGCGTACTCGACGGAGGCTACCGCCTGCTCGACTATTCCAACCGCGCGGAGTACAAACCCGGTGAGAACGTAGTCAACCTCTTCACCTGCGGAGCCATGGTCCCCCAGGCTGTCGACGCCGCCCGCGAACTCGCCGCCGACGAACTGTTCGTAAATGTGATCTGCGTCACCAGCCCGGACCTGCTGCACCGCCAGTGGGTGCGTGCGAATCGGGAACGCATGCAGGGCCGCCCCGCAGCCCACCATCTGGAACAACTGGTGCCCCGCAACGAGGCCCACTGCCCCATCGTGACCGTGATGGACGGCCACCCGCACGCGCTCTCCTTCCTGGGCAGCGTCTTCGGAGCCAGGACGGTAGCACTGGGCGTGGACCGCTACGGCCAATCCGGCTCCAGGCAGGAACTCTATCAGCACTACCAGATCGATGCCCTGTCCATCATCCGCGCAGCCATCGAAGTGCTGAACTGAAGCAGCAACCTTCGCCATGGGGCGACCCGCCGCACCACCGGAACCCGGCCAACCAAGTCGTAATCCCGCTCGACGGACGTCCGGCGCCGATGTCGCGGCCCCTGGCTTCCTAGTGGCCGATCGCGCCTGGCCGCTGCTGGTCTTCCGTAGGCGAGCCGCTTCGCCAGGGGAGTCGAAGGGTGAGGTGAACGGGTTCCGTCCCTGCCTCGATCTCCACTGGGTCGGCGGCGGTCGGCGATAGGCCATCCAGGCCGCTTGTGGTCCCCAGAACCCGGTACCTCGTCCCGGCCAGTAGGCTAACGAGGAACGGGCTTCCTCTGCCCCTGGTGTTCGCCACTTCGTCCCCCCTTGCAGTCACGATTCGAACTGTAGCTGAGGCATTCGGCGTCCCATCCGCGTTCAGGACAACTACCTCGACGGTGCGCTCCGGCAGCCGGTCCGGCAGCGTGAGCTCAAAGTACCTGGACTCGCGCTCCCCGGCGAAGCTGATCTTCGTGGCCGCGGCGCGATCGGAAGTCCCGGGATGGAACCAGCGCGGATAAGGTGCGCGCCCGGTCGCCGCGTCCACCAGGTTGACGCCCAGATAATGAGGGTCACCTTCCATGGCGCGCAATGCAAAGCGGCCTTGCTCATCGGTCATGGTGGTGACGATGGTGAGATCCTGTCCGTCCACAGCCCCCACCTCCACATGCGCCGCCGGTTCTCCCGACCTCAGCCTCAGCCGCCCGGTCATCCGCGGAGCACGGTGGAAGTAGGTCTCCATACAACCGTTGGGCCGCACCTGCACTCTGGGATCGCCCTCCATATCGCCGTCCTGCTCATAGTGCAACGTGTAGCTGCCCGCGGGCAGGCTGGGAAAGAAGAATTCCCCCTGGCGATTCGGCTTGGCCTTGAACGCCCGCGACCCGTCGTGTTCGAGGGCGATCGTCAGCGGGCCCTTCTGGCGGGCCCCCTCAGCATTGGTGTGCACACGCAGGCTCCCGCTGCTCGGCAAGCCCGCACGCTCTCGAAAGAAGGCAAGATCCTTCGCCGCCTCATCGATACTCCGCGTACCGGAGCAACGGCCCGTCTGCAGCCACCCCGCCGCAATCCGGGATGCGTAAACCACATATGCCTGCCCCACTTCAAAGCCGAAGCCGCAGGAGCGCGCGTCGTCGGTCCCAATCTCCATCTCCTCCTGCCCCGCCGGAACGCCATGCAGCACGGAGCCGACCCGCAGCCGCACAAGGTATCCAGGCATCGGCTTCTCCGGGAATTTGCCGGTGAGCCGCCGCGCCTCCTGCGTGGGCGAGGAAATCGAGATCACTGTGCCGGTGAACACCGCATCGGCCCCAGCCGCGGCCGCGCAGGGCGTGGCAGGACCACTGCATTGGCAAGCGAGCAATACCGCTTGGGGCAATACCAGGAACATGGAAACAATCAGCTTCCGCATCTGCCTAAAAGCTACCGCATTTCGAGCAGTAATATCGTGCACCTTGAACAGCGAAAACTGCCGCCCCCAGCTATACCCCCGGCGCCAGCCGGGGGCCCGCAACAGGTACGGTCCGCGGGCATAGGTAACGAATTGGACCGGCGACATCGGTAACACAGATCAGCGGCGCAAGAGATCTGATCCGCCTTATCGGTACGGCACGATGAGTGTCGATGCCGTGGAAGGAGACCAGAGCAATGGACCAACGGGTTCAACTATTGCAGGAGTACGACGAAGGCGAGACCGTGACCGCACTGGCGGAAGCCTATGGCGTATCGAGAAAGACGGTCCACAAGTGGATCAAGCGTCGAGAGGAGGAAGGCGTGGCCGGTTTGCAGGACCGCAGCCGGGCGCCTCATACCAGCCCGCAGGAAGTCAGTCAGGAAGTCATAGAGCGCATCCTGGCTGAGCGGCGGAAGTGGAACTGGGGCCCGCGCAAGCTATTGAGGAAGTTGGCCGAGGCGGAGCCGGAGAGGAAGCACTGGCCGGCGCCCAGCACCATCGCCATGATCCTGAAAAGAGCGGGTCTGAGTGTCACACGAAAGCGACGCTTGCGGACGCCGCCCTTCGGGCAGCCCTTTGCGTCCGTGGATGGACCCAATCGGACGTGGTGCGCGGACTTCAAGGGTTGGTTCCGTACAGGTGATGGCGTGCGTTGCGATCCATTGACCATCACGGACGCCCACAGCAGGTACTTGCTGCGCTGCCAAATTACGCCGAAGACGGATGGAAAGCATGCGGCTGCGATCTTCGAGGCGGCGTTTCGAGAGTACGGTCTGCCGGAGGTGATTCGTACGGACAATGGCACGCCGTTTTCGACGCGGGCGCCTGGCGGACTCAGTCGGTTGTCGATGCGCTGGGTTCGGCTGGGCATTCTGCCGGAGCGCACAGCACCGGCCTCACCGCAGGAAAACGGCCGCCACGAGCGCATGCATCGGACGTTGAAACAGGACACGCTGAATCCGCCGGCGGCCAACCCGCGCCAGCAGCAGAAGCGATTTCACGACTTTCAAAGGATCTACAACGAGCAGCGGCCCCATGAAGCCCTGGACTACGATACGCCGGCAAAACACTATCAGCCGTCGTTGCGCCCGATGCCACGTCGGATCCCGGAGGTGGAGTACCCGGCAGGGCTCGTGCTACGACGGATCCAGAATCACGGAGATCTCTACTACAAGGATCAGAGGATTTTCATCAGCGAGATCTTTGCGCGTCAGTTGCTTGGACTGCGGCAGGTTGACGATCGCTATTTCGAAGTGTTCTACGGCATGCTGTTGCTCGGCTGGCTGGACATAGAGCGTAATCGGTTTATGAGGAAGAAGCCGAAGGCGCTGGAGCAACAGGACGACGAATCCGCGGCGGTGCCGGCCGCTGAGTAAGGCCCATGGAAATGACGCACCGTGGAAAGCGAGGAAATCCAAAAACAGGATTCCCTCGCTTCCCACCGCGCTTGGAAATCGCTACGCGATTCCCACATTTCCACAGGCGTACGAATCCGGCTAGAATCGCGAAAGGCGATCAGACAAGCCCCCGCGACGACTGTTACCCATGTCGGTAGACCAGATTGTCACCCATGTCCGCGGCCGTACAAACAATTCACTTCCTGAATCTCAACGAAGCGCCGTCCTCCCTGCCTTCTCCCGCCAATCCGACCCCACCTCCACATCTCAAGTAGTAATCGCCAGTACCCTAAACATCCGAAGCCGCCACCCCCAGCATTCCCCTGGGCACTGCCCAGGGCCCGCCGCAGGTGCGAACCCACTTCCTGAACGGGCAGGAGCCCCACCCAACCTCGTGATCTGGCGGCAAATCCCAGCCAACGCCAGAATCTGCCGCGCTGTTTGCCTATTCAAACTGATAGGACTCCAGCCGGAGTGACACTCACTGTGCGCCACTCCCAACAAGTTGCGTCGCGCGCCGGCAAACTGCCTGAACTTCTCTGTCGACCCAATGGAAGCCCAAATGCCGCCCCAGGCCATCCCCGTGCGCCTAGAGATGCCCCCCACTCCGCGCTATCATCATCGAAATGGATCCGGACAACCCCGTAGTGCGCCTCTGCGTCAAGGGCATGGAGTGCGAGTTCGCCGGCGATTTCGTCGGCGCGGCCCGGTCGTTTCTAACCGCCTGGAACCAGAGCACGGACGACTTCGAGCGCTGCATCGCCGCCCACTACATGGCCCGCCATCAGGAGACGCCGGCCGGCGGCTTGGCGTGGAACCAAAAGTCTCTCAATCACGCGGCGGCTGTCGACGATGACCGGGTTCGCGACTTCTATCCCTCGCTCTATCTGAACCTCGGCAAATCCCACGAAGACCTGGGCAACCGTGAGGAAGCAAAGCATTTCTACGAACTGGCCGCCAAGGTGGCCGATGCCCTGGCCGAAGGAAGATATGGCGGTGTCGTTCGCGACGCGGTAGCCCGAGCCCTGCTGCGCGTCGCCTAATCGCGGGTGTTGCCCGGGACCAAGGCCCTCCGGCAGTTGGATATCCTGGCCACATGCGAACGATCATCACTCTGCTCGCGTCTCTGGCGGTAGCCCACGCTGCCGAAGTCCATCAGGCCGCGCGCACTTGCAACACCGAACGCATGCGGCAGGTGCTCGCTCAGCACCCGGCATTGAACGAACCGGACGAAAACGGCTTGCCTCCATTGCACATTGCCATCGACGCCCGCCAGAGGGCCTGTGTCTGGATGTTGCTCGAAGCCGGCGCCGATCGCAAAGCCCTCGACCGGCAAGGCCGGACCCCCTTCGACGCCGCTGCCCGGATTGCTGACGCGGAGGACCGGAGCAGGATCGAATACATGCTCCGGAATATCGGAGCACCGTCGTCGCGGGCACAGTCCGCGCCGGCTCCGTGGTCCCTCGAGTATGCCGCCAAACACGGTCAGCCCGGCGTCACGAAGATGCTCCTCTCTCTGGGTGCCGATCCGAACACCGCCGGCACCGGAGGCACAACACCTCTAGCCGAGGCCGCCTTGAAGGGCGATCTCGAAAGTGTGCGCGCGCTGCTGGCCCGCGGAGCCAAGCCCGCAGCCATCAGCCGGATCGGCACGCAGCCGATCCACGACGCCGCCCTGGGAGATCATCCGGAAATCATTCGCGAACTCGTAAGGCAGGGAGCAGAAGTGAACGCCCGCACAAGGGACGAGGCCCAGACCCCGCTACACGTGGCCGCCGCCATGGGCCGGACGAAAGCAACAGAAGCACTAGTGGCGCTAGGCGCGGATCTGACCCTGAAAGACGCTCAAGGGCGCACACCGCTGGAAACGGCGGAGCGAGCCGGCTTCCCGAATCTCGCCGCCATTCTCAAACGCCCCACGCCTGCAAAGTGAACCTGCGGCGGATCGCCCGATGCGGACGTGGATACAAGCGGTGCCGCATCGCCGAAGATTTCTGCCTCGTCGAACCGAACGCCGGAAACCACTTCGCTCACCCGGCGTCGCATCAGACGGCGCCCAAGCTTGCGCGGGCCGTCTCCCAAATCGGATCGGCATACCCCTCCGCCAGGAACTGCGTAGCCGCCTCTCTTCCGGCGGTCTCGGACCGAGGCAGGAATTCTCTGGGTCGAATCGTTAGGTGGATCCGGCTCTGTGAAAACGCTGTCGCCGTCCTGTACCCACGGGCCGCCAAAGCGGAGGAGGCCGCCCACTCGTCCCCAGTCCCAGAGCGCAGCGACGGGCTACACGGACGTTTCAATGGAATCCCCCTGGCCCACAGGCCCCCAAAGCCGAGGAAGCCACAAATTGAGCCGCGACTGAAAGGAGCGGGGGAGCAACGGCAAGCCTCCAACCAACCAGCAAAGCGGGTCGTACCCCGAGTCGCGCGCCGCCAATGGAGCGTGCTGGAGGGGTGGCAAGTGAGGAATAGGTTCACCCACGCCAGCCCCGAATTCCGCCGGCCTATTCATGTGCGGAATACCGGTCAAAGGATGGAGCGTCGACAGCCAGGTTGCGCAGCAGTTGAAGGATGGCCTGCCACCTGGCGGGCGGATCATCATAGCTGGAACCCTAAACAGAGATGTTCTCTCGAATGAGTTGGGTCAGGAAGAGGAGCAGGTCGCACCGTTCATCGGGGTTCTCGCCCGATGCACCCACGGCCGCGCACCAGGAGTTCGCGTCGTCGAGTGCGGAGGACAGGCGGAGCAGATCGTGCTGCCGCGAAGCAAGGAAGATGGCCGATGCAATCTCGGATGTAGTCGCAGCATCAACTGCATTCGGTAACGGCGTGCTTTTCCAGGGGACAGTCTGCTCTTGCAGATTCATCATGACCCTCCATTGATATCGCTGCTCTGGTGCGAGTGAATTCGCGGAGACCAATGTTTGAGCAGATCGAACCGGGTTAGCCAATACTGATGGATGCCAGGGCGTTGGTTGTCGGAACTCCTATCGGCGGCGCCGGCGGCGCGTGCCGAGTCGCGCATCCTGCCCGGGTTGAGTGAACCGGCCACACTCTACGGGCCGGTGAGATTGACCAAGCCGGGGTTCGGCCAAAGTGCGCGGGAAAGCCGGGCCGCGTCGACTGGCTCCGCCTGAACCTGGCGAAACAGGACCGTATCAGAGTGCGCACCCAGTCGATATTGACCATCCTGCATCAGGCGGCAATGGCGCACCTCGCCAAAGATAATGGTGGCCCCAAACTCAACCTTGATCCACGCGTTCGTCGGCAGATGCACGTCCACAAGCATGCCCAGGCCTGAATGCGAGAGGTCCAGCAGGCGCGCCTGAACCGGTACCAACTCAGCGCCGACAAGGGCGGTAACGAGCGCCGGATCGTGCTTTACCAGAAAGCGAGGCTCCGACCGCATATCGCCGCGTCCGGGTCGGGCCGCTGCGACCCCAACGCCAGAAGGAAGGGCAGTCCGAGCGGCCACTGCCAACGCAGCGCTGAGGCTTGCAGTCGGCTGCCCCATTTCAGCCGCTGACATTTGGTCTGCGCAGGATGCTGGCTGGCCTTCGTCGGACTCCGGTGTGGATTGCTTGCTCTGCCCGCCTGCCGCCTGTGCAAACGCTGGCTCATCCATGAAAGTTTACTCCCTGCTTGTGCTTCTTCCCGATGTAGCGGGTTGGACACAGTCGTGCACGTTTAGGACCAAACCCAAGCCCAATGCTGCCAATGCGGCGCATTTGGTGAATGTCTCAATTCGAGAATAGCGTCGCGAAGCGAGACAGCCATCTCGCGTTAATCCCAATAGTACAATGGACAATGTTTACGCTTACACACCGCATTGGACTGCATTCGTCTTACTCTTTGTATGCCGGCGACCCTATTTAGTAGCACAGCAAACAACGCATGGCTCGTAACAACGGAGGAATCATCAATAACGGTCTCGCACAGGTATAACGGTCAAATACCAAGTATGCGTGTAGAACCTGGCCGATAGGACGCCCCAGCAGCCTGTCCCGACGCACCACGAGACACTACAACTCAGTCGCCATTTTTGGCGAATCACCATGGAACTCACCGCAATCCGCCGGTTCCTCTCTGCAATTCCGCCGCTTCGCCAGACACCGAGCCCGCAGCGGAGGCCCCCGCCAGCCTAAGCAGCCTGGTCCTGTGCCATATCCCACAAACAGTACTTAGCTGTCTGCAATCAGCCAGGAGGAGGAGAAACCCAGTTGGTATGGGCACCCATCCCCAATATTCTCGCCAGGGCACCAGCCGTGCTCCGCGGCGAGTCCCGATCTTCCTGCCCCCCCCTCAGCCGCGAAAACCCACTCACCTCCCCCACTTCTCCCCCACTTCCCTCATTAAGGATTCTTCAGTCACCAGGCCTGAAACTCTTTTTTCTCTTTCTTTGCAACACCCACCTCTCGAAATCAGCCCCTTTCCCCTTGACACCCCCCTTACCCTGGAATCGCGCCGGCACCCACGCCGGCCATTTTCGTTTACAAGGAGATTTTAGTTATGGCGACCGCAGCTCAGATCAACGCCAATCAGGCGAATGCGAAACGATCCACCGGACCCGTGTCCCCCGTCGGCAAGGCCCGCTCATCCCAGAACGCCCGCCGCCACGGCTTCACCGCCCAGCACCTCACAATCACGCCCGAAGATCGCGCCGCGTTCACAGCCCTCGAAGCCGCCCTCCGCCTCGACACCCGCCCCGCAACCAGCCTGGAAGAGGAAATCTTCCATCGCATCCTCACCCACACCTGGAACCTGCGCCGCATCGAATCCTTCGAGTGCATCATCCTAGGCGAAACGGACCCATTGGCCGAAACCAACACCCACGACGGCCAGCTCGAACGCTACGCCCGTTACCGTCGCGATCTCGAACGCGGCCTCTACCGCGCCATCCGGGAACTCAGCAGACTCCAAACCGAGCGCGCCGCCCTGGGCCAGCAGCACCCCCACGTCGTCCAGGGCATCCGCGAACACGTCCCCCTGGCCGAAATCACCCGCCTGACCAAAAACACCGAGGAACTCTTCTTCTACGACGGCTACGGCGCCCCGCGCCGGGCCCTCGAACACCTCACTACCGGCATCGATACAAACCATCCGGACAACCAGGATCCGCTGGCCGAGCTCCAGCCGATCCGCGTTCCACGAAACGAAGCCGGCCTGGCCTCTGAAGGCGGGTTGCCGGCCCAGTTCTACAACGTTTCCAAGCGCTGAACACCGCATCCACGCAACGTCGCCACGCCTTGACGAAACGAAGCCGCCGGCGGACTCGGCATCCGGTCACACCCCGCGATCGGCGCCCCAGGGCACTGCTCTTTGAAAACCACACCTCTTCCCTCCCCCACGAGGAGGCCCCCCGGGCCGTGGCCACCACACCCTTCGTGTGTCCGCGCCTCTAACTCTCGCATTCATTCCCGCAGGCCGTCGGCGACGGGCCCCCGAAGCGCCACCGATCCTCGAGTCCTCTCCGTCCGCCATCAGCCGCGGCACGCCCCGCTCCCCTTCAACATCCCCTCCAGAAACCTGGCGGAACTGGACGTGCCGGCACACCGCGGCCCCTCACCCAAGCGAAGGACGATCAACACCCTCTTTGCAGGCCTACCGTCCGCCAGGTGGGCGCAGGCTCTGACTTCGATAAGGGAATCGCCGGTCGAGTTCCGCCCAATCCATCTCCAGCCCCAGGCCGGGCTTGTCCGGCAGCGTCACCTGGCCATTCCTGGCAACTGGAAATGTCCCGCGCGTGATGCCGCTGAACGTGGACTCCATACCGGCGTCCCACTCCTGCATCAGGAAGCTGCGCACACCCGCCATCGATTGCAGGGAGGCCACATGCGCGATAGGGCCGTAGTACATGTGCGGCGCCATCTCCGCGCCATAAACTTCACCCAGCGAGGCGATCTTGCGGATCTCCGTGATCCCGCCGCAGTGGATCACGTCCGGCTGCAGGATCCTCGCACCCTTGGCATCCAGCAAGTGCTTGAACTCGTAGCGGGACACAAGCCCTTCCCCGCCCGCCAGCGCCACCGGACTCTTCGCCGCAATCTCGCCCAGCGCCTGCGGCATCTCGCGCCAGGTTGGCTCTTCGATGAACAAGGGACGAAACGGACCCACCGCGTTCGCGAAGTCGATTGCGGAACGCACCGTAAACGTCTCCCACATCTCCAGCCCGATCTCGAGATCCGGGCCCCCGCCCTTTCTAACCGCTTCCACTTCCGCCACCAGGCGGCGCAAGCGCTCCGCTTCCGTCCCACCCTTGGGCAAGACCCACTTGAGACACGTCCACCCGGCCGCGCGCGTTTGGGCCGCCAGTTCCGCCAGGCGCTCCGGAGTGCGTGGCTCCAACCCCTGGCTCCAATGGCTGTAATAGACGCGCATGGGTTTGGGACTCGATGATCCCAGCAGCCGCCAGACCGGCTCCCCCAGGCGTTTGCCGGCGATGTCCCACAGGGCGATGTCGACAGCCGCCAGCGCCGTCATCAGAACGGAGCCGTCACGGTAACGCGAGAATTCGTAGTAGTTCCGGTTCCAATGATCCTCGATCCCGGCGGGGTCCTTGCCCGTGAGGAAAGGCGTGAACCATTCGATCGCCTTCTCGACAATCTCAACTCGACCCGAGATCGAGCCCTCACCCAACCCGGTGATACCCGCATCGGTTTCCATTTCGAGAAACAGGTAGTCGCGGTTCTGGATGGAGTGTTTTCTCGTCGTGAGCTTGCGGATCGCGAGCTTGCCGGAGGCGGCGAACAGCGCGCCGGCCAGCAGGTCTCTCCGGCGGAGCAGGGGGCCAAGCATACAGCGGATTGTATCCAACGTGCTTCTTGCGGGTGCGCCGTGTTTGCGATAAGGCGGCCCTCGTCACAGAATGATTGCATGGTCTTCCACCGCTACAGCCGCTTTCTCGCCACGACGCTCTCGATCTGCGCGCTGAGTTATGCCCAATCCGCTGCCCCGCGCTACTTCAGCGTGCCCGGGGCAGATGCACCGGAACTGGCCCGGAGGGGCGCACACTCCGTCGGCGTGCGGACGCTGGAACTGGTCCACTCCGGACAGGTGGATATCCTCAAGTTTGACAGGGAGTCAGGCAAGGCGCCCACCTACGACCGCCCCCTCACGGTGGAGATCTGGTACCCGGCCACCATCCCGGCCGGCCAACAGGAGCAGACTTCTTATCAAAGCGCCCTGCCCGGCAATGCCCCGGCCGGCACGCCGAAGACCTTCGAAATCGCGGGCAAAGCCTTGCGGGACGCTCCTGCCGAGCAGGGTCAGGCTTTTCCGCTGGTGGTCGTCTCCCATGGGTACCCGGGGTCCCGAACATTCCTCAGCTACCTCACTGAGAACCTGGCGTCGAAAGGGTACGTCGTCGCTGCGATCGATCACACCGATTCCGTCTTTGGCGCGGTGAAAGGCTTTCAGAGCACGTTGCTCAATCGCTCCCTCGACCAGTTATTCACGGTGGAGGCCCTCGCCAAGCTGGCCGGCGCGTCGGACAACTTCCTGCACGGCCTGCTCGACGCCTCGCGAGTCGCCATCGTCGGCTACTCGATGGGCGGGTACGGAGCCCTGGCGAGCGGCGGGGCAGGTTATAGCGCAGCCAGTGCCATCGCGCGAATGGTACCAGGTGGCTACTTCAACAAGTTGCTCGCCGGCAGTCCTGAGTTCGAGGGCCTCCACCGCGAGAACCTGAAAGCGATTGTCGCGATTGCCCCCTGGGGCGGGCAACCCCCGCAGAATGCCTGGGACAAAGCCGGGCTGGCTGGCATTCGTGTCCCCTCGCTATTCATCGACGGCGACCAGGATGACATCTCGGACTATGCGGCCGGAGTGAAGCCGGCCTTTGAAGGGGCAGTCCACTCCGACCGTTGGATGCTGGTCTACGAGAATGCCCGGCACAACGTGGGCGGGAATCCGCCTCCGCCCGAGGCTCTTGCCGAGTTCAGCACCCAGGAGAGCTTCGACGAGCCGGTCTGGCGCAAGGATCGCATCGCCGCCATCAATCAACACTTCATCACCGCGTTCCTGGATCTCCAGTTGAAGGGTGACGAAAGCCGCCGCGCTTACCTCGATGTGCCGGTGGTCCGGTCCAACGATGGAGCCTGGCCTCTGGCCCGCGGCGAACGGCCAGGCGCTGCCTACAATCAAGGCACGGGTAAGGACGGCCAGACGTATTGGAAGGGGTTCCAGCGGCGTTGGGCCCTCGGCCTCCAACTGCATCACCTGACACCCGCCGCCAAGCCCTGAACCTCGGGCTGCATCCCCGGCACTCCGCTGCCCGCCTTTGAGAGAGAATCTATCGCAGAGGGCCAGCGCCCTCGCATCACCCTCCGAAGGCGAACGGCAGAACTATGAACCGATCCTTGTTGATCCATCCGCTCCGGACGAAGCATGTCACCGGCTTCTGTGTACTGCTGTGCGCTCTGGCGGGCACGGTGTGGGCCGCGCCCGGTATCTCGATCAAGGTCGACCCGGCAGCGGGTGGTCCCGGCCGGTTCGCTGAGGCGGAGATCCGCCGCACGGCGGCCGAGCGCGGGGTCCCCGTCGCCGCCGCTGGTGCCCCCGCGCCGGCCGGAACAACGGTGATCACGCTCGCCGTGGCTGCCGGCGCCGAGGCTCAAAGCTACGAGATACAGGTGCGGCGTCAAGATGGAAGGGCCACGATCCACGTACGCGGCGCCGACCCGGCCGGAGCAATGTACGGAGGGCTCGATGTCGCAGAGGCGATTCATACCTCGACGCTCGACATGATGAAGGACTCCAGCCACAAGCCCCACATCGCCCAGCGCGGCATCAAGTTCAACATCCCCCTGGATGTGCGGACACCCAGTTATTCAGACCCCTCCGACGCGGCGCAGGCGAACATCCCCGAGATGTGGAGCATCGAGTTCTGGCGCGAGTTCTTCGACGACATGGCGCGCCACCGCTACAACGTCATCTCGCTCTGGAACCTCCACCCCTTCCCCAGTCTCGTAAAGGTCCCCGAATTTCCCCATGTGGCGCTGGATGATGTCTGGCGCACCACTGCCAAACTGGACGAGAAGTTCGATAACGCAGGGAATGACTTTGTGCGGCCGGAGATGCTGGCGAAGCACGAGGTAGTGAAGAAGCTGTCCATTCAGGAGAAGATCCGGTTCTGGCGCGAGGTAATGCAACTGGCCAGGGACCGGGGCATCGACGTGTACTTCTTCACCTGGAATATCTTCCTCCATGGGGCCGAGGGCAAAGATGGCATCACCTCCGACAAGGGCGCTCCGCGCACAATCGAGTATTTCCGTGCCAGCGTCCGCGAGACGATCAGGACTTATCCGTTGCTCGCCGGCATCGGCATCACAGCCGGCGAGAGCATGCCCATGAGCATCGGAGGCATGAGCAAGGAGCAATGGCTCTGGACGACTTACGGCGAAGGAATTCGCGACGCGCTGAAGGACAACCCTCAACGCAAATTCCGTTTGATCCACCGCTTCCACATGACGGGGCTGACCGAGATTCAGGAGACGTTCAAAGAACTGCCGTGCACCCTGGACCTGAGCTTCAAGTACGCCATTGCGCACATGTACTCAGTGCCCCGGCCCACGATGATCGATCCGTTGCTGCCGTTGCTCTCGCCCCAACTGCGAAGCTGGCTCACCGTCCGCAATGACGACATTTACAGCTTCCGCTGGGCCGACCTCGACTACGCGCGCGCCTTCATCAAGGCGATGCCCGGACCCGACAAGATCGCGGGCTTCTACATGGGCCCGGACGGCTACATCTGGGGCCGGGACTTCCTGAGCAAAGACGCGTCGTCGCCCCGCCAGACCGTGATGCACAAACAGTGGCTCTCCTTCGCGATGTGGGGCCGTCTCGCCTTCGAGCCGGATTTGCCGGAGGCCACCTTCTCCCGGCTCATCGCCGCCCGTTTCCCTGGAGCCGATGTGGCCACGCTGACAGAGGCCTGGGCAAATGCATCGAAGACATTTCCGTACATCACCAGGTTCTTCTGGGGCGACATCGACCTGAAGTGGTTTCCCGAGGCGAGCCGAAGGAAGGCCGGCTACTACAACGTCCGCCACTTCATCGAAGGCGGCACCATGCCAGGCGCGGGCGTCCTGAACATCATCGAGTGGAGGAACGGCCTGCTGTCCCGGAAGATGCCCGGCGGAGTGACACCGCTGGAAATCGCTTCCACCCTGGCGAAGAATGCCACTCAGGCGCTGCTGGCCCTGCCGCGGTTGAGACGTGGCGGAGTGGCTGCCATCGGCAACGGAAAAGAGTACGCAGCCACGCTCGACGACATGGAAGCCATGGCGCACCTGGGCCTGTACTACGCCGAGAAGATCAACGGCGCGTGCGAACTGGCTGTGTTCGACAAGACAGGCGAGGCCGCGAGGCAGGCGGCTGCGGCGCAACACCTCACCGCTGCCCTGGAGCATTGGAAGCACTACTCGGCCGCCTATACCCGGCAGTATGTTCAACCGGTGCTCTATAACCGCAGCGGTTGGGTGGACATCCCGAAGCTGACGGAAGAGGTGGCCGCGGATGTGCAAATGGCCCGGGATTGGAAGCCCGGCACGATCGACGAGGCAGCGATCCAGCGGTCAGGCACGGAGGCCGGATTCAAGAAGTAGCGCACCCGGCTGCCTGAGTGTGCGCCGGTGTGGAGGCCATCCCTTACACTCGAATTAGATGCTCAACCAGGGCTATCCGTGCACCACAATCATCGGCAGCAAACACCATGGGCAAATGCTGCTCCTGCACCTGGCCAGCCTCTACCCCCACTCCACTGCGCAAGCCTGGCAGCAGAGGCTGAACAACGGCGAAGTCACCCTCAACGGAGTCACGGCCCTCGGCAGCGAATCGCTCGCGGCGGGCCAAACCCTGGTCTGGAATCGTCCACCCTGGATCGAACCGGACGCCCCCTGCCACTTCGAAGTCCTGTGGGAAGACCCCTACCTGTTGGCCGTCAACAAGCCCAGCGGGCTGCCTACCCTGCCCGGCGGCGGCTTCATGGAAAACACCCTGCTGCGCCTGGTGCAGAAGCAAAGCCCTACCGCCAACCCGGTCCACCGGTTAGGCCGAGCCACCAGCGGCATTGTCCTCTTCGCAAAGACGCCGCAAGCAGCCGCATATCTCAATGCAAACTGGAACACATCCAGGGTTCAGAAGATCTACCGGGCGCTGGCTCAAAACGCCGCACAGCAGGACGTCTACGAAATCCTCACGCCCATCGGCCTCGTGCCGCATCCGCGCATCGGTTCCGTGTGGGCGGCCAACCCAGGAGGCAAACCGTCAAAGTCATTGGCCAAGGTGATCGCCCGCACCGCCAGCGCCACGATGTTTGAGGTCACCCTGTACTCGGGCCGTCCCCATCAAATCAGGATCCATCTGGCCTCCATCGGCCATCCCCTGGTGGGTGATCCCCTGTACGGTCCCACCGGCCAGCCGCTGGAGAACCTCCCCGGCCTCCCCGGCGACGGAGGCTACTTCCTGCACGCCCAGTATCTGAACCTCCGCCACCCCATCAGCGGAGAACCAATCAATCTGGAGGCAGCCCTGCCGTCCGGGTTCTCATTGGATCAGTAGGTGCACGGCCGGAGTCCAGTCGCGAGCCCATCTTCCCAGGAAGCCGAACGACGCCCAAGCCCGGCCGTGGACGCGTTTCGAACTCTGGTGGTCTGCCCTCCACCGGAGGTCGGGGCCGCCTTACGGAAGATTCGAGCATTTGCGACGGCGGGATCCAAACGCTAACCTCATTTCACATTCGCTGCGATCCACTGGTGAAGTTTCGCGGCGATTTCGGCGCTGTTCTTTTCCAACATCATCATGTGCCCGTTGCCGCGAATTCCGACATCCGTCAAACGCAGATGGGTATTCCTCACCCCTGCTTGGCTTAGATATCTTGCGGTGCAGTGATCGTAAGCGGCGTGGTAGGAAGCCTCGGACGTCACGATCAGCACCGGAATGTCCTTCAGATTCGGCAACTGGCGCGGCGGATCGGCCTGTTTCCAGCAAGTCGCGAGCCCAGGGCCGTCCGGCCCCGCATCACGCACGACTTTCAGGTCGCTGGCCCCAGTCGCCGGTGGATCATACGTAAGAGGAAAATCCGTCAACCCCCAGGCACGAGCTTTCCCGTCCACTCCCGTCAAAACGTCTTCAAAGGGCGGTCCCGATGGTTCCACTGCCACGATCCCTTTCACCAGCTTTGGTCTGGCATCCGCCAGCGGCCAGCCGAACAGTCCCGCCTGCGAATGCGTCAGAATGACAGCGGGCCCGATTCGATCCAGGAGAGCTGTGCTGGCAGCCTGCATCATGGGCTCGGTCTCGGCGTTGCTGGCGACATATTCGACCTGAGTCGCGTAAAAGGCGTCGAAGATCGGATCGCCCTTTTGGCCCTTGCCCGGACCGGAGCCCGGCCACTGCGTATGTTTCTTCGCCTGCGGCCAATTACCGTTGACCTCAGGCGCGGTGAATCGCTGCGCGACCATTGCGGGAGACATGGCCGTAAGCATGGGGTTGGTCGACGAATGCCAAGCCGAACGTCCGCGGGCAGGTTGATCCACCATGTAGACCACATAGCCCTCGGAGAGGAAGTAATCGGCCCACCCCGCGCGGCCATCCGGCGTACCCATCCAGTTAGTAGCCGTCTGCCCTGCACCGTGAATCAAGACCAGCGGGTACCTGCGCCTTATCTTTACCGGGCGCAGGACCTCGACATACATCTGGCCCGTCATCACCTCGCCGGCGCCTGCCCCGCGGTATCGCCCGCCGATGTAGAAGAATTCGCGCTGCGCGATGGACTGTTTTTGGGCAGGATCGGCGGCAAGGGCAGGGATCAAGGAAGAGACGAGACCTGCGAGTACCAGCGTGAGCCTCAGTTTCATTTACATCCGAGCATAGCTTTCCGTCAGCCACGCGCGCATCCATGGGCTCAGAGAATTAGGGCGCCTATCCCAAAACCGAGTGCCCGAAGCATTGACGCTCGTTATGAAGAGCTTCTATGGCATGAAGAAGTGATGAGTTGGCTCCCCGACATGGATTCGAACCACGATTCACGGCTCCAAAGGCCGCTGTCCTACCATTAGACGATCGGGGAGCAGGGTGGCAGTGACTACCGCCACTACTGTTAGTTTAGCCTATCTCGGCTAGCTGAGCAGCAACTCCAAGTCCTCACGCGTCAGGTTCTTGAGTAAGCTGTTGTCCTCGCTCAGGATCGCATCGGCCAGGTCGCGTTTGCTCTTCTGCAACTCGAGCACCTTCTCCTCCACCGTGCCCTTCGCAATCAGGCGGTAAGCGAACACCTGGCGCGTTTGGCCGATGCGGTGCGCGCGATCCACGGCCTGGGCCTCCACCGCCGGATTCCACCACGGATCCAGCAAAAACACATACTCGGCCGCGGTCAGATTCAGCCCCAGTCCGCCGGCCTTCAGGCTGATCAGGAACAACCCGCATTCCGGATCATTCTGGAAGTTCTCGACCCGCGCCTGCCGGTCGCGCGTCGCTCCATCCAGGTACTCATAGCGGATCCCCAGCTTGTCCAAACGCGCCCGGACGATCGCCAGCAGGCTGGTGAACTGCGAGAACACCAGCGCCTTGTGACCTTCATCGCGCAGCTCCTCAAGCTGATCGATCAATAGATCGATCTTCGCGCTCGGCTCATTCGACCTGCGCGGATCCAGCAAACCGGGATGGCAAGCCGCCTGCCTCAGCCGCAGCAAAGCCTCCAGGACGTGCATCTTCGAGCGCCCCAGTCCGCGCGCAGTCACCCTCTGCAGGAGAGACTCGCGGTAGTGCGCCCGCAACTCTTCATATTGCCGCCGCTGCGCCGGTTCCAACTCGCAGTAGACGGTCTGCTCCGTCTTGTCCGGCAACTCGCGGGCCACCTGCTTCTTCGTCCTGCGCAGGATGAAGGGACGCAGCGCCTGCGACAGCAGCCGCCGGGCTTCGTCACTCGGATTGCGCGCCAGGCCGCCGGCCATCTGCAGCACCTTCGCCTCGCCGAGCATGCCGGGATTCAGGAACTCAAACAGGCTCCACAATTCGCCCAGGTGATTCTCAACCGGCGTACCGCTCAGCGCCAACCGGTGCCGGCCGCGCAGCAGCCGGACGGCCTTGGCCGACGCCGTGGACGCGTTCTTGATCGCCTGCGCTTCATCCAGCACCAGATAGTCGAACTCGATCTCCGCCAAACGGGGTGCATCCCGCAGGACGGTCCCATAGGTAGTCAGGACCAGATCGTATTCCAGGATCTCCGCCGCGTCGCGGGCCAATCCGCTGTACTCCAACACCCGCAGCTGGGGAGTAAACCGGGCCGCTTCCTGCCGCCAGTTGAAGATCACTGACCGCGGCGCCACCACCATCGACGGTCCATGTCCTTCGGCCCGCCTCTGCTCCAGCGCAGCCAGGACCTGTGGCGTTTTGCCGACACCCATGTCGTCTGCCAGGCACCCGCCAAACCCGTAATCCCGCAGGAACGCCATCCACCCGAGCCCCACCCGCTGGTAGTCCCTTAACTGCCCGACGAACCCGGCCGGTTGCTCCATCGGGTCAACACCCCGGAAGCTGGTCATGCGTTCCCGGATGCCCTGGAACTGCTGGTCGAACTGGACCGCCGGCTGCGCCGCCAGCAGCGCATCCAGCAACATCGCCTGATTCATCCGGAACCGCAGGTGGTCTTCCTGCTTCTGCCCCAGCCCGGCCAACGGCCCGAACTGTTGCAGCCACTTCTCCGGCAGCAGGCCGAACGTCCCGTCGCCGAGCTGGATCATTCCATCGCCGCGCCGCAGCGCCGCCAGCAGCGCCGGCAGTTGCACCGTCGTATCGCCATAGTCGACCGACCCGTGCAGTTCGAACCAATCAATGCCCGACCGGACATCCACACGGACCTCGCCCGCTCTCCGGAATGCCTTACCTTCCGCTTCCACGTGCCACGACGCCTGCACCAGTTCGCGCACCACCTTGGGCATTGCCTTCGTCGCCAGGCGCCAGGCGCCCCGGCCGTCGCTGGGCGGCCGCAGGCCCAGGCTGCGCAGCATGCCCCGGGCTTCTTCTTCCAGGCCTTGATCCCGCAGGAAAAACACCCGCTCCTCAGGCAGCCAGAAGCCGCGGCCGGCCGAAGCTTCCTCTTTCCAGCCGAAACCGTACTCAAAGATCAGCCGCGACTGGAAGTACTCCTCACCCCACATTTCGCGCTTCTGGGAGATCCGCAAGCCGACCCGTGGCGAACCGCTGCGTTCCTCGAACCGAAGCGCCTCATCCAGATCCAGATGCGGCAGTACGGGACTCGCCAGCAGCCGCTCCATCACCGTGTCCCGCTCCCGGTCAGGGAACGGAATCCGTTTGAATTCACGCAGTTGCGACATCCAGGGGTGCGATTCCGGCTGCTCCAGGCGGGCTACCCGGCCTTGCGCGAACAGGAACCCCGCGCCGGACATCAGGGTGGGCTCTTCCAATTCCATGCGCTCGTCGCCGCGCCGCAGGGAGCCTTCGATGCCCCATTGATCGTGGTCGTCCTGCCGGATCTCCAGCCAGAACTGCCACGGGGCGCCGTCATCCCAGACCGCCGGAGACAGATCCCCCACCGCCCCCACGCCACGCACCAACAGGCGTCCGGTGCCCGCCATCAGCGGAACCAGGCGCTGCGCCAGTGCGGCCGGCAAGGCACGCCGCCGCTGCGAACCCAGCGCCGGAGCGTACATCATGTACGTCTCCTGCGCCCCCATCAGTGACGCCAGCACTTCCACATCCACCGGATCCGGTAGCGAGGCCACCTGCTGCGCGCTGATGCGGAAGTCCTTCAGCGTCGTCCACTCGCCGTTCTTCTTCCTGCTGCGGAAGTAGATATCCAGCACGATCGCGCCAGCCGATTGCGAGGCCGAACTCTCCACAACGTATTGAATCTCAAAGTCCACCGGCAGTTCCGGGCCGTCCACGCGCCGACCTTGAAACTGCCTCTCGATGGAGCCCAACTGCTCGCTCCATAGGGGCAGTTGCGGAGCCGGAGGGGCGAACGGCGGCGTGGTGCCCGGAACCGATTGCGGAGGATCATCCCGCAATTGGAGTGAACGCGCTTCCGCCGCCTCAGCCAGCGATCCGCGATCATCGGCCGCCATCACCGCGGCCCAAACGTGCTTGCAAGGCCCTTCATCGATGAAATAAGGGCAGTTACACTCCACGTACAACCGGTTCAGGTCGTAACGCAGGGTCACTCGATACGGCCGCGAACCCTGGACATCCGCGATCAGATGCCGCGGACTGGCCTGGCGGACAGTCACCGCACCACCCGCGAAGAGATCCTGGCCTCGGAATTGAACTCGCCGGTCAAACTGATAGGCGAGTTTAGAAGAGATCGTCATTGAAGAGGAGGTAATCTTTCATTTTAGCGGTCTCCCCCTCTCCAATGCTGAAGGGAACGAAAATGAGTTTTCGATCTACTTCGTCTTCACGGGGTCCGGAGGCCGGCTGGGCAGCTTTTTGCCCCCCTGCTGGATCCGCTTCATCACCTCGTCGATGGCCCGCTCCAACTGCGGATCATGCCCTGCTATCACGGATTTCGGGTCATTTTCCACCGTGATATCCGGCTCCACGCCAACCCCTTCAATGATCCATTCACCCTTCGTATTGGCGAATCCGAACTCCGGCACGTTCACGACGCCGCCGTCGACCAGATTCCCGTGATTGGTGATGCCAACCACGCCGCCCCAACTGCGCTTCCCGATCAGTGGACCCAGTTTCGCCTCACGGAACATGGCCGGGAAGATATCGCCGTCCGAGGCGGATGTCTCGTTTAACAGACACACCATGGGGCCAATCATCACTCCGTCCGGGTAGGTGGTGGGCTCATCCGAATTGCGCGAGAATCCGGTCGCCAGCATCTGGCGCCTCAGCCGCTCAATCAGCATGCGGGAGACATTGCCTCCGCCATTGCCGCGGTCGTCGATCACCAACCCGTCCTTGCGCGTCTGGCCGTAGTACCACTTGATGAACTCGCGGATGCCCTCGGCGCCCATATTGGGGACGTGAAGGTAGCCCACCCGCCCGTTCGTGGCCTTGTCCACCCTGGCCCGATTGGCTTCGATCATCTCCAGGTAGATCAGGTCCGTCTCGCTATCCAAAGGCTGGAACGTGATCTCCCTTGAACCATTCATCTCGGGCTTGCTGTTCACCGTGAACCGGACCGCCTTCCCGGCCTTGCCCCGCAGCAACCGGTAAGGATCTTCGTTGGCCTTCAGTTCCTCGCCGTCCACCGCCAGCACGTAGTCGCCGGCCTTCACGTCCACTCCGACCTCGGTCAGAGGCGACCGGTAGACCGCTTCCTCGTTCTGGCCGGCGAAGATCCGGGCGAGCTTGTAGCGTCCGGATGCTTCCTCCAACTCGAAGCGGGCGCCAGGCAGCGCCACACGCGGACGCTCCGGCCGGTCCCAGGTCCCGCCGTCGATGTAGGCGTGGCCCGAGTTCAACTCCGCGATCATCTCTCCGATGATGTAGTTCAGATCGGAACGGTGGCCGACATACTCCAGCATCGGTGCGTACTGTTGGCGGAGCGCCTCCCAGTCGTAGCCGTTCATGTTCTTCGCATAGAAGAAGTCGCGGTAGCGCCGCCAGACCTCGTTGAAGATCTGGGCCCACTCCTGCGACGGGATCCGCTCGAGCTTCAGATCCGCTGTCGACACGGCTTTCTTGGAGTCGCGGCCCTTGGGGTTCACATCGTACAGGGAGAAACCGCCGCCCTGCCGTACCAGCATCTTCGATCCGTCAGCCGACGTCGCGTAGCCGCCGGCGCCCTCGACCAGGCTCGATTCCTTGCGTTCCTTCAGCGCGAAGATCTGGATGGACGGCGGCGTCTCGCTTTCCCGGCCATAGTAAGGGTTCCCCGCCTTTTCATAGACCAGGTGGCCCTTAACTGCGGTTAATGATCCGTAATTGGCCGCCGGCACGGGCACACGCACCACCCGGGCGCTGATGCCATCGAAGTCGATGCGAATGGGCTTCTTCTCTTCCGGCTTCTTGTCGTCAGCCTTCTTCTCGTCTGCCTTCTTGTCGTCCTGGAGCTGCACCGAGTCGTCTTCCGGCGCAAAGGGGTTCTTCACATCCTTCCGCAGGGCCAAGCCGTAGATCAGGGTGTTGCGCGCCGTTGCGTAGTTGAACTCGGAGGCGCTGATGATGGGCGCGTACTCACGATCGCTCAAATACCAGAGGTAATTGCCTTCCGGATCCCACGCGGGGGAGTACTCGTTAAACATCTCACCTGTCACCTGATGCGCTTTGTTCTCGCCGGCGCTCCAGATCCAGATCGAGCGGAACCCGTTCGTATCGTCCAGGCTGTAAGCGATATAGGCGCTATCCGGCGACCAGACGTACTCTTGCATGGAGCCGCGCCGGTCGCGCGCAACTTCAATTACGGACTTGTCCGACAAGGTCAGGACGAACAACTTCCCATCCTTGTCACTGAAGGCAATCTTCTTCGCGTCCGGCGACCACGTGGGCCGGTAGCGCATCGCGCGTCCACCCGTCGTGAGTTGCTCCGGTTGACCGGAACCATCCTGGTTGATCACCCATAGCTCTTCCTCCCCCGTGCGGTCGCTGATGTAGACAATCCGCCGGCCGTCCGGAGACCATTCCGCCGCTTTGTCGTGCGCATTCGAGCTGTGCGTGAGGTTGCGGACCACGCCCTTCTCAATGGGGGCGGTAAAGATATCTCCATGCGCCACAAACAGCGCGCGCTCGCCTTTGGGGCTGAGGTCCCAACCCTCCACCTGCCCGCCGACATTCACGGTCGAAGGCCGCGAGGCGACTCCGTCCGTCGGAACATCGATGGAAATCTTCTTCGACTGCCCGTTCTTCGCTTCCAGCACCTGGAGTTCGCCGTTCAACTCGTAGACAATGCGGCCCTGGCGATCGGCGCTGGCCCAGCGCGCGTCCCACTTGGTGGAGTTCGTCAGTTCCTTCACCTTTTTGGAACCCGGATCGTATTCGTAAATGTTGAAGGTGCCCGTACGGTCAGAAGAGAAGTAGACCTTGGAACCGATCCACATCGGCTCACGTTCGGTCCGCGGCGAATTGGCGATTGCCTCTACGTCGTTGGTCTTCAGGTCGTAGATGTAGAGATCCTGTTGCCAGCCGCCCTGATAGCGTTTCCAGGTGCGGAAATCGCGGAACAAGGGAGAATACAGAACTTTCTGCCCATCGGGCGACATGACGCCCGGGCCTGATTTCGGCATCGGCAGCGCCTTGGCTGGACCACCGGCCGCCGGCACGGTGTACAACCTGGAATCCGCCACCGCCCAGGAATCGCGTACTGACCGGAAGAGGATCGACTTCCCGTCCGGGGTCCAACCATAGACCTGATTGTCATAGCCCCAGCGGGCGGGTAGGGGTCCGCGCGCCGGATAGTAGGTCAACTGCTTCGGCACCCCACCCGTCGAGGGCATCACGTAGACCTGCTCGTCGCCGTCATACTGCCCCGTGAAAGCGATCCATTTCCCGTCCGGAGAGAACTTGGCAAATAGCTCCATCCCGGGATGGGCCGTCAACCGAGTCGCCGTGCCGCCGGAGGCAGACGCCGTCCAGATATCACCGGCATAAGTAAACGCGACTCTGTCGCCATGAATGTCAGGAAACCGCAATAGCTTGGTCTGGCCAAAGGCTAACGAAGCGGTCAGGAGAAGAAGACAAATCTGCCTCATACACCTCGAATCCTAGCATGCGGAGGGTGATTGCCCCTGTAAACTCCAGAAGGGCTTGACCCGACTACAGCTTCACACTTCACAATGGGGTCGTGAGGTGACCTGGAGTCATGAATATTACGGAACTCGGCCGCAGGCACGGGCTGTCCCGATCCACCCTGCTGTATTACGACCGGATTGGCCTGCTCACCCCGACCGGCCGCCAGTTGAACGGCTACCGCCGGTACACGGCCGGCGACGAGCAGCGCCTGGCCCAGATCTGCCTTTACCGCCAGACTGGGCTGCCGCTCTCAGAGATTCGCAAAGTCATCGACAAGCCCCGCAAGGACCTCTCCGCCTCGCTGGAGCGCCAACTCCAGCACCTTGCCACCGAGATCGAATCGCTGCGCAATCGCCAGCGCATCATTGTCGGCCTGCTGCAGAACCGCCGCCTGCTGGAACGCGTCAATATCATGAACCGCGAGACTTGGACCAAACTGCTGCGCGCTTCCGGCTTCACCGACACCGACCTGCACCGCTGGCACCAGGACTTCGAACGAATGGACCCGGACTACCACCAGCGTTTCCTCGAATTTCTGTGTATTCCGGAAGACGAGATCGCCTCCATCCGCAACTGGTCGCGCGAAGCCATAAAATAGCAGCCATGCTGCGCCGCAATTTCCTGAAGGCGGCCGTCGAGCTCAAAGCACTGCTCGACCGCCTGCAGAAGGAGTACGGAGACCAGCCCTGTCCGGCCTGAGCGGACTCAGGTATTCGCCCAGACAGGATCCTTGACGCCGGCCAGGGTCCTCGCGCCTCCGTCTTCCAGGTCGAGCACCACCACCTCGTTCACGCCGCGCTTCAGGAACTGTTTGGGGCAATACAACGTCTGCTGCGGCCCGATTTTCCAGCGCCGGCCCAGGCAATGGCTGTTCACCCAGACGTAGCCCTTGCCCCAGCCCTGTGTGTCGAGGTAGGTATCGGCCGCGGCGGCCAGCGCGAACGTCCCGCGCCAGAACGCAGGAGCCGCCTCGGCTCGTTTGGCAAACGCCAGCTTCCGCAGCTTCCCGATCTGGTAAGGACTCATGCTCCAGCCATGCAGCTCCTCGCCATTGAGGGTGACCGCACCCAGGATGCCCTTGCGATCCTCCATCAGCTTCAGGCCGAAGTTGATGCGGCCCATGTTCTCCACCAGGATTCGCAACGGTTCCCCTGCGTGCAATTCCACCGCCAGCGAGTCCTGCTCCAGACGGCGGTCCAACCGCCCGAGAACCCGAGTGCCCTGCATCACGACTGCATAATCGTGCAGTCCTTCCACACGCAGCTTGCCGGCACCTGCGGCGGTGATGGGCGTCTCATAGAGAACGAACCCATAGTCCAGACCGATCGACTCGAACGTCTGGGGTTTATCTGCCGTCAGTACCGGCTGCATCTCCGGGAGCAGCGGCGCCGACTCCTTCAGCTCAAATCGCGGGATCTCAATCATCGGCAGCGGCGCCGGCAGCTCCGGAATTACTTCGCCCGGCAGCAGGTGTTTCTCGATCACCGCGCGGTAGGCCGCGAACTTCTTCGCCGGGCGCCCCGCCTCATCGATGGGTGAATCGTAGTCGTAGCTCGTGATATCCGGCTGATAGACCTTGTCGAAGTTCGCACCGGCCATGGGACCGAATGAAGTCCCACCGTGCACCATGTAGAGGTTGAACGAAATGTTCCGCTCCAGCATCCAGTTCAGGCCATCCAGGTGAACCTTGTTGTCCCCCGTGTGATGCTGTTCACCCCAGTGATCGAACCAGCCCACCCAATATTCGCCGCACATCAGCGGCACGCCTTTGCGGAACTTGGCGAAGTTCGCAAACTCCTCGCGCGGGTCTCCGCCGAAGTTCACGACCGACAGCAGGTCCGGTAGGGTCCCGCCGCTCAGCATGTAATCCAGAGAGCCGTCCGAGGTGTAAAGGGTGATCTCCAGGCCGCCGTCCACCAGCATCTTCCGGATCGCGTTCAGGTACTCTTTGTCTTTTCCGAACGAGCCGTACTCGTTCTCCACCTGTGCCAGGATCACCGGTCCACCGCGCGTGATCTGCAGGGGGGCCACTTCCTTCACCAGCCGCTTCAGATACCGGCCGGCCGGCTCCAGGAAGCGCGGATCGGTCGTGCGCACCTTGATGTCCGGATCCTTGAAGAGCCACGAAGGGTAGCCGCCGAACTCCCACTCAGCACAGCTATAGGGACCCGGGCGCACAATCACCCACAGCCCTTCCTCCTGCGCCGTGCGGATGAACGCCGCGATGTCCAGATTGCCGGTAAAATCGAACTCGCCCGGGCGGGGCTCGTGCAGGTTCCAGAAGGAGTACATGCAGAGGGTGTTCAGCCCCATGGCGCGCATCTTCCGCATGCGGTCGCGCCAGTACTCTCGGGGCACGCGCGCATAGTGCATCTCGCCGGACCGGATCACCCACGGCTTGCCGTTCAGAACGAAACGGTCGCCTTCGACCCCAAATGTTGGTCGTGCCGGAGCACCCATCAATGGCCGTGCCGCCGCGGCAGCCAGAACACCCAAAGCATCTCGCCGGTTCATGCTATCCAGCCTACCGCCCCAGACACCTGCTTCACTTGGAACTCAGGCCCCGGCCGCTCACCAGGTAAACCGCAAAGCTGCCCAGCCAATGGCCGCCTTCATAGTGTTCACCCGTGATGCTGGCCAGCCCCGCCTGTTTGAGCCGGCCCGAGAGGGCGCTGAGCGGCTTGCGGCGCGGATCCGCCGCCGGCAGCCGCGACACAATGCCCTCCAGCATCCAGGCCCGGCTCAAATTCAGGCCGGCCAGATGCCACATCTTCCCGTCGGTCACGTCGGTGACGACGGTAGGTTCCATCTCGATCCGCGGCAGGAAGGCGGTCAGCCAGGCAGCGAACTCTCGCGCCGGCAGGATTCTGCGCACGACATCGGCCTCCGCCAGGCATGGCGATAGAAAATCCTCGCCCGAAGGTTCATACGCTACCGGACACGCCTTGTCCTTCAGGTAATACTCGCGGGCCCGTGACTCCACCAGGCGCCCAAACTCCGAGTTTCCAGTCACCCGGGCGTAGTCAATCATCAGTCCCAACGAGAACGCCGTGTTATTGTGCTCGCCTGTCCGGATCGGCCAGGCCAGTTTGGGCAGCCACGAACCCAGCTTCACCGTGGCAGCCTGTTCCAGCGGCTTCAGATTGGCGGCCCAGCGCCGGGCGTCCGGATCATCCCATTCATGCAGCTCCGCCGCCAATTGCAGCAGCCAGGCCAGCCCGTAGGGCCGCTCAAACGTCCCGCGCCCTGGGGCGTTCAGATACCGCACCTCCTGCGCGATGTTCTCCGGAGTCAGGCTTTGCCCCACAGCCATTCGAGCCTGGGCCGCAAACCCGGCTCGCGGGAACTGCCGCGCCAGCCGCACCAGCAGCCAGTGTCCGTGTACGCAGGAGTGCCAATCGAAACAGCCATAAAAGGCGGGCGTCAGTTCACGAGGAGGCTTTACATCCGCATCGGAACTCAAGGAGTGTGCGATCTTATTCGGATACTCGGAGTGGACGCAGTCCAGGGCCAGTTTCGCGAACCTCCCGGCAGCCGCGGCATCAAACACAGTCTCAGCCATCAACCCTCCGGCCAGCCAAATCCCAAGCAGCAGTATCCGCATGTTCTCCCAGAATAGCGGGTGGGAAGAGGGTTCCATCGAGGGGTGCTAAGGAATGACCATCACCTGGGTCCGCCAGAATGCAGCCTTCCTCCCGTCGGGGTGGAGCACGGTCGTCTGGCAGGTGTACTCGCCCGGCTCCAGCCGGTCAATGGCAAAGCGAAGTTTCAGCGGGATTGTATTCAGCCTGTTGTTCAGCCCTTCCGAAGCTCGCATCAGCGGGGTCTCAAAGACCTTTGACGGCCCGCGATAGAACGTCACGAATGCCATCACAGGTTGTGGCTCACTGGCCCCTTGCTGGTAGGCCTGCAGGTAAACGAACATCTCCCGGCTCCGCGAGAATACACGAGTGACGCTGGGAATGAGCTTTTCCCCGCCCTGCACCAGCGGGCTGAACGTCTGCGCGGCGCTCTTGCCTACACTGTAGAGGGCCTCCTCCAGCGGAACCGACTGGTTACTGAGCACAACAGAGCTGATGGGCAGCCGCACGTCCTCCTTGTTCAGGTTGGGGATTACGAAAGTCGTCAAATAGGTGCCGATTCGCCCCGTCTCCGCGTCACGCGCCAGGAACTTCAACGTGTACTGGCCGGGCAGCAGGGTGAAGCCGGTATCGTAGGCGATGGCGCGCCGCGAGAGCTCGGTAGCGGTCGCTCCGCTCAATTTGATGTCGACCTTGTCGCGCACATTCGCCACCGTGGTGGATCCCTCCTTGATCTCCCCAATGAAGTCGATCGCTGTGTGCTCCGCCCCGCGCCGTTTGGCGAGGGCCAGTTCGCTACCCGGGATCTTCACGGCGATGGGCACGAAATACTCCGCCCGATTCAGTTGGAAGTAGTTCACCTCCATGGCAATTGTGAGCTCCGTAATCGGGTCCCCCAGCAGGAGGGCATCCTCCAGTTGGCGTTCCTTGTCAGCGGCGGTGAACCGGCCGAATTGCTTACCGGCGTAGTAGCCCTTGCGGTAGTCGAGGCTCGCCTGCAGTCCGCCGTTCAGGGTGATCTTCACGCGGCGAAACCTGCCGTCCAGCGCCTCGTTTGAGGTGTAGTAGCCAATCAGGTAGTAGCTGGATCCGGCGCTCTGGGCTTCCGTGATGCCGCGTGTCAGGTCGTTGTAGTCGAGCAACGCTTTGCCGCCGGTGTCCGCCGCCAGGGCATACAGTGTGTCCTGCGATCCCTCGAAGCTTGAGGTGATCGCCGCCGCCGTGGTGCCGCTGTACACACCAATCCCGCCGGGAGAACCGTGGGCGGCATCTCCCAGTGGAGCCTGTGCGGCAAGCCCCCGGGCATCCACCGGCCAAAAGCTCACTCCGGCACGAATCGCCGCGTTCAGTGTGGCCCGCAACTGCGCCTGGTTATCCACGCCATTCAGGCGCAGCCCGCTGGCGAAGTAGATGAGCGCCTTCTTCTCGCTCAAACGGCCCAGCATGGCGGCCGCGGTCTGCAGAGCGGATAACTGCCGGTCTGTATTGAACAGATTGAACTCGCTGTCATCCTGCCCGAAAGCGGCGCCGGTATCCGAGGCTCCTGGCTGGGCCGCCACAGCCCACTCTTCTTCCCCGACGATCAACGTCTGCAGGGTGGTGAGCAGGTGGTCGCGATCGGCTGTGAAGTCCTCCAATACCTGGACAGCTCCGCCTGAATACATCATGACGGCCAACAGGTCGGAAGAGGTCATTTTCGTGCGGACGAACCGCTGAGCCGCCTGCAGGGCGCGGATCTGGTCTGGCGCCGGCATCGCTGTCGTGTCGAAATACAGTACCAGCAGGCGCCGGTCACGATACCGGACCTCACCGGGCCGCTCTGCTGCAATCTGGGTGCGTGTCAGCCGCGGCACGACGCTGGCGCGAACTGAGAGCTCCGCCGGCTCACCCTGCCCCTCCTCCGGCAGCTTCTGATACTCGGCGAAGGCGATTCTCTGCGGCTTGCCATCCTCGAGCACGGTAAAGTCTTTGGCGGTGAGATTCTCGATCGAGCGTCCCTTTCCATCGCGAACCGTCACTGTTTCCACCACCAACTGTGTCGAGGTCCTGAACGTAGGAGTCTCGTCGACAGGCGGCTGGGCGCTGGAGGCAGACACAATCAGAAGCGCGAGGATCAAAGGACGAAGCATTTGCTAAAACCTCAGTCGCACCACGGTCTGCAGGGTCCGCATCGGATCCGCAGTATTGGCCAATCCGAACTGTGAGCTGGTTACCGTCGTAACCCAACTGGGAAACACCGGGTGATTCAAGGCGTTGAAGGCGTCGACACGGACGTCCAGGCTCCAGCGGTCGCCGAAAGGAAAATTCCGGTTGACCGCCGCATTCAGGGTGAACTGGGATGGACCGGAGATGGTGTTTCGCCCGGCGTTGCCCCAATGCCCGGCGGCAGGCGCAGCATAGGCAGCGGGATTCAACGCGAGGCCCGGTGGAGCATCGTACAGGGCTAATCCCGTGTAATCAGGCCGGACACTGCCCGTGACCCCGGTACCGTCAACCACAGTGAAGTACACGGGCGTCAGGGGCAGTCCGCTGCCCGCCGTCAACTGGGTGCTGACCGTCCATTCCTTCACCAGCCTCGCCTTCCTGCCCCCGGATAGCGCACCGCCCCGTAAGCCCATGCCGGTTGTGTACTGCACCGAGCCGCTCAGGATGTGGCGTTGATCGAAATTGGAGAGCGCCCTTTCCGCCCGCAAATCCAGCCAGTTCTGGGCAATCAGTGCGCCGGACTGATTCCGCCCGCCCAGGGAAGCATTGTCGATCGACTTCGAGAAAGTGTACTGCGCGGAGGCCGTGAACCCACTCCGCAATCTGCGGCGCAAATCGACAGACGCGGCATGCCGGATCGAGTTCCCGTTCGACATGAGGTATGTGAATCCACGCGGGCAGGCCGCACATGGGTCGGCCGCACCCGTGGGCACGGTGTTGGGCAGAATCTGCTGTTGCGCCCGAGTCCCCTTTCCACCCTGATAGGCCGCGATGACGACAAGACTGCCCGGCAGGTCCCTCTGCACCGAGAGGTTCCAGTTCTGCGCATACCCCGTGCGCAGATCGGGATCGACCGCATAGGAATTCCGCGCCGACGCGGCTGCGGAGCTGAACGCATTCGCCAGATTGAGCGGGTTCTCACGGCGGTTGGCGACCTGGAAACTGATGGAGAGCGGAGGCTGTTGCGCCATCTGCGTCGCCATCGCCTGGTAGATCGACGTATCGAAGTACACGCCATACCCGCCGCGCACGACCATGGAGGATGCCGCCAGGGGCCGCCAGGCAAAGCCCAATCGCGGAGCAAGATTATTCCGGTCTGGCCGGATGAGCGAACCAGGCAGCCGCTGTCCCGTCAATGGACCGGTAGGCTCGGTGGCGACCACCGGAGCCGCCGCACCGAGGCCCGGTAAAATGTCGAGATTCACCAGGCGGCCGTATCGTTCAACGGCCGGGCCACTGTACTCCCAGCGCGCGCCCAGGCTGAGTGAAAGCCTGGGGTTCAGTCTCCAATCGTCAGTGAAGTAGACCGCCGCGGTTGGCGCACGCAGGTACTTGTCCGCATTGCCTCGCGCAAGCGCGATGGTGTCGGGGATCCCCAAAAGGAAACCAGCAAGATCCGATCCGGTCCCGGGCAAGGCAGAGCCATTCACCATCTGCTGCGTCGCGGCGCCCGTAAACGCGAGCGTCCCGCGTGGATTCTCCTGCGCCAGCAGGTTGAATTGCTGGCGCCGCCAGAGTCCGCCGAAAGCCAGGCTGTGCGCCGCCCGGTTTCTGCCGAAGTCCACTGACACGCCGGCGGTCCTGTTTCGCGTCAGCCCATTCTGGGCATCCGTGAGCGCAGCCAAGCCGCTGGAAAACGTGAGCGTGGGCGGCCCCCAGTTTGCCGTCGACTGATCGTTGCCCGCGATGCCGGCCTCACCGGAGACGTTTCGCCGCCCAGCGAAGTGCGGCTGGACTCCCGTATCCAGACGGCTGTACTGAGCACCCGCGACCACCCGAAAGACCGGCGAGAACGAGTGTGCCCAGTTGATGGCGGCGCTCATCCCCACTAAGTTCGTCTTGTCCAGGAAACCGGTCAGGCTGGACGCGTCGGTTCGGGTGCTTGCATAGTCGTAGCTCCCGAACAACTGGTCTCTCTGACGGATCCGCTGCTGGAAGCGCGCCTGCAGATTGTCGTCATGAGTCTCCACGGCAAGGGGCGCCTGATAGTTGTATCGCCCGGCGTTCGGGAAGTTCGGCAGCGGATAAAGCGCCAGCAGGGACTCGGCCTGGGGGCTGAGCCGGTTCGCTGGAATACGCTGCCCCGGGAACGGCGCGCCACTCAACGGGTCGAAGAAGGGCTTCGAAAGCTGCGAGAGATCGCCCATGCGCTCCGCCGCTGTGGGCACGAGTCCACTCTGCGCGGTGACAGTGGAGCTGCGTAACCACTGGTAGTTCAAGGTCAGGTTTGGCCCGTTGTGGGGCAATAGGCGCGGGATCTTCAACGGGCCCCCGAACGACAGCATTGCCTGTGTACGGGTGTAGTCCGGCTTGGGCGCGCCCTGCCCCGTCAACGAGTAGGGCCTCGCATCCAACGCCGCATTGCCCAGGGTGAAGCCCAGATTCGCGTTGTACTGTGATCCCGGTCCCCGGCGCTGATTGCCGAAAGACGGAGCCTGGCCGAACGGCGAGCTCGCGCCGTTGTTGGCCGATCCATTCACAAGGAACCCATACGCGGCGCGGCGGCGGAGTTCCGCTGCATCCGTGCTCTCAAATGCCCCACTGGCGTCAGGCTGCGCGGCACCGGTCTGGGCGCTTCCGCCAGCTGCGGTGAGCTCCGTCCTCTGGAAGGGTGCCTGGGTGGTGGACGGCTTCCCCTGAGACGCTTTGCCTCGCGGCACAGCCACCGGAACCGACGCCGGGACGGTCGCGGAGTTTGAGCGCGGGTCACTCTTCGTGGGCATCGACGCCAGGGGAAGCATCTCCAACACCCATTCCCGCACGGCCACACTGCCAGGGACCCTTCCGGCTGCCTCCACTGTGGCGAAACCCGGCATCTCCACTCTGAACAGGTATTCACCCTCGGCCAGGTTCGTCAGCTCGTAGGTTCCATCCGCACCGGTCGCAACGGTGGCGGATCGGCCGTCCAGCAGGACCGTGACGCTGGCTCCAGGCACAGGCTGGCCATTGAACTTTACGATGCCCCGCTGCCCGGCCGCGAGCATCGCCGCCAGGAAGAGGGGGATCAGCGCGCACACCCTTGGCATTGTGTGGATCTTCATAGATAGGCCCGCCCCAAAATGTCCGGGTGGTGGCTAGTTTTCCGACGGCTTCTCTGCCCGGTCGATCACGACGATCTCCCCGGGTCCTTTGGTCGACTCCAGTTTCAACCCCAATTGCTCCTGCAACGCCGTGAAGAGGGAAGGACCTGTCGGGTCAGGAGCCGCCGCCGTAGCGGCCTTGTCTGCTGGGCCCGGCCCACGTGGCCCCCCTTCCATCTCACGATCCGGGGTCCACTCCAGTTCGAAATTGAAGCGGCCGGCCAGCCCGGTCCGATCGATCACCGGACGGCTCAGCAGTCGCGACAGGTGGTTGGCCAGTGAGTCGAGCCCCATATTCTGTCCGATCAATCGCCCGGGATTCCCCCGCATCTGCTGCTTGTTGCCTTCTGCGCCGTCAGCGGCCTTCAGCTTCGCGCCGCCCTTCACCGTCACCAACGAGTAAACCGGCATCTCTTTCGTCGTCCGATGGATCGTCAGTTGGAACCGCTCGGCCAGCAGGGACCGTGTCCGCTGCCGGACCAGGACTTCCAGGGACTTCTGCTGTGCAAAGTTCAGCTGCTCCAGATCAATGGCCTCGGCCGATCGCGGCGCTTTCGCTACAATGTCGAACCCACGATCGTTCAGCCAGTCCGGCCCGCCGGAGATCTGGAACGGTTGAACTTCGTAGGCAAATTCAATCAACTGCCTCAATCGGACATTCTGGCAGCGCAACCCGCCGCCCGGCAGCAGGCCCAGGCGAATGCCGCGTGAAGCGGGATCGGTAGGTTTGATCGAGGCAACTTCAAAGGACCCTGCGTCATTTCCTGGCTGTGCGAAGCTCGCGGGAACGCTCAGCGCGCCCACCAGCAGGGGGCCGGCGACGGCAGCCACGCCAGCGACACCCAGCATCAGCTTTCGGGCCAGGCTCAGCCGGTGCGCTCTACGGTAGGTCATGATCGCCTCCACCCGCTTCTTCAGGTCCGCCCCCGTCACACCGGAAGCGCACGCCAACGGCGACTCCAGGTAGTGCCGGCAGACGTTGAGAAGGCCCGCCGCATAGACTTCCGGCTCACTACCCGTCGACAGCACTTCGGCGTCGCAGCAGTTTTCCCGCTCCTGCACCAGGCGTGCTCCAATCCACCACACCAGGGGATGGAACCAGAAAATGGTCTCCACCAGCATGTGCAGGGCGGCTGTGAGGTTATCGCGCCGCCTGACGTGGCAGAACTCATGCTCAAGAATCGACTGCAGTTGCGCGGGCGCCAGCCGCTCTCCGATGCCTTCAGGCAGCAACAGGACGGGCCGCAGAATTCCAAACACGCCGGGCTCCAGCCGGGCAGGAGAAGACAGAATCGGAACCGGACCCGCAATAGGCACGGGGGAAGCCGACGCCAACGCCAATCGAATGCTGCGCCAGCGGAACCAACGCTGGCTGAGAACGCACACAGCGCCCAGTATCCATAAGCATATGAGCAAGGTCTCCGGATTCCAGGCGTCCCGGCCAGGAGTGGATACACTCACGGCGCTCATGAACGGCAGGGCCTCAAACGGCTGGCCAATCTGCCGGATGGCCGACGAAACCGGGGCGGCCACCGGAGGAGCCTCGGTCCAGTGAAGCCTGCTCCCGGCGCCCACCAATAGTGAGAAGGGCATCAGGAATTTCAGTGAAGCGGCCAGCCACACACCGTACCGCAACTGAGGCCGGTTGCGCCGAAGCGTGACCGCAGCCGCCCAGGCTGCAGCAGCGAAAACAGTCGATTGCCACAGGTGATTGGCAACCGGAGACAGCTCTCCCAGCATCATTTCGCCTTTTCCTTTCCAGCCAGCTTCCGCAGCAACCCTTCCGCTTCCGCCACATCTTCCAACGTCAGCTTGCCCGTCTCCACCAGATGAGCCATCAGGGGCTGCGACCTGCCTCCGAACAGACTCAACAGCTCATCGATCAACTTGCCTTGTGCGGCATCGCGGGCGATCACTGCCTCGAAGATGTGCGCGTTGCTGATCTTCTTGACCCGCCGTAGCGCCTTCTTTGTCTCCAATCGGTAAACCGTCGTCTGGATCGTGGTGTAGGCCGGGCGGCCATCATCGGGAAAGGCCTCCTGGATCTCGCGGATCGACAGGGAGCCCCTGTTCCAGAGAGCCTCCATGATTTGAAGTTCCAGTTTCGTCAGCTTGGGGAGTGCCATGGTGATCTACTATGCCTGTTTGTGATTCTACTATGGCTGTGTTTCACTGACAATACCCTTTGATCTTTTTACATTCGGAGACCAATGCGGACTCTTCGTGACCGCCTGTTGCCACCTGACCACATAGCGTTACCCCCCTCGGCCACAGTGAGAGACCGGCTACCCCCTTGAGACCAATCAACCCGCAGGGGATCGAAAGCTCAACGGGTTGGCACTCTTCGTGCATGTCTTGGGATAGCCATGACTCCGATGACGATCACAGGCCGCAGCAGCAGTCCGTCCGCTGTCACCAATCACCCGCAGGCACTCCCATGGCCGGCCTGACTCGCGGAGGAGATGACTCCGGAGGCTCCCTCGCCTGGAAGAAGAGACTCCAGCAGGGCAATCCGATGGCCCGGGCAACGGTTCCGTTGGGCCGGATCCTGGGGATCCCCATAAATCTCGACTACTCCTGGTTCCTCATCTTCGGCCTGCTCACGTGGATGCTGGCCGGCAACTATTATCCAAAGGAGTTCCCGCACTGGACCCCTGCGATGTACTGGGTGACCGGCGCCGCAACCGCCCTGCTGCTGTTCGCCAGTGTTCTACTTCACGAGTTGGGGCATGCGCTTGTTGCGTTGCGATCCAACATCCCCGTGCGCAGCATCACGCTGTTCATCTTCGGCGGAGTGGCCCAGATCGGCGCGGAACCACTGACGCCTAAGGCGGAGTTTCTGATCGCCATTGCCGGACCGGCGGTCAGTCTCGCCCTCGCGCTGCTCTTCAACGTGCTGCAGCCGGCGCTCGCCGGCATCGAGCCGCTGCTGGGCCTGGTGAAATACCTCGCCTACATCAATCTCGCCCTGGCGGTCTTCAACCTGATTCCCGGATTTCCCCTGGATGGAGGACGAGTCTTCCGGTCCATCGTCTGGGCCGCTACTAAGGATATGCGGAGAGCCACGCTCATTGCCGCCAATACTGGTCGATTCTTCGGCTTCCTGTTCATCTTCAGCGGTGTCTGGCGCGCGCTCTCCGGCGACCTGGGCGGACTCTGGATCGCGTTCGTGGGCTGGTTCCTCGAGAACGCCGCCTCCGCGCAAGTGCACCAGGTAGCGTTTCAGGGCCTGCTCGCCGGACACACGGCATCGCAAGCCATGAGCAGCCATTGCCCCTCCGTTGCGCCTGACATCAAACTGCAGCAACTTGTAGATGAGCACGTCCTGGGCGGCGGCCGGCGCTGTTTTCTGGTTGTCCAGGGCGGCCAGACGCTCGGCATGATGACGCTTCACCGGATTAAAGAGGTGCCACGCTCCCAGTGGGCCAGTACGACCGCGGCCACAGTCATGCACCCAATGCGGGAGCTGAAGAGCATCGGCCCGCGGACGGACCTGTGGGCCGCACTGCAACTGCTGGATCGCGATGGAGTCAATCAACTCCCGGTAATGGAAGGAGACCTCGTAGTGGGCATGTTGAGCCGCGACGACGTGATTAGTTTTCTGGGCACCATGCAGGAATTGGGGCCCGCCACAACCAGGCAGATCGCATGATGCCCGCGAATTCAGTTGCGAATCCGGCGCTCGCCTCCGTGCTGACGATCAACGGCGGCTCGTCCAGCATCCGGTTCGCCCTTTTCAGCGCGGGCGATCCGCCAGTCCGGAGTCTGCACGGGAAACTCGACCGCATCGGCCTCGGCGGTACGGTACTCACCTTCCGCGACGACACGCGCGATCGGAAGGGCCGCCTCGAGCTAGACTCCGCCGATCAGCGGCCGGCGGTGGAATCGATCCTCGATTGGCTGGAGGATCACGTCGCCTTCGAAACGCTGGCGGCAATTGGTCACAGAGTTGTCCACGGCATGCATTACACGCAGCCGACCCGAGTGACCCGCGCATTGCTGGAGGAGCTGCGGAGCATCACCCCATACGACCCGGAGCATTTGCCGCGCGAGATCGAACTGATGGGAGCCTGCGCCCGCCGTCATCCGGACCTCGCCCAGGTCGCCTGCTTCGACACCGCGTTCCACGCCGGCATGCCGCGAGTCGCTCGCCTTCTGCCCATCCCGCGCCGCTTCGAGGCGATGGGCATTCAGCGCTATGGCTTCCACGGGCTCTCCTACACCTTCCTGATGGACGAACTGGCTCGAGTGGCCGGCCCTGACCAGGCGCGCGGGCGCGTGATCCTGGCCCATCTCGGCAATGGCGCAAGCCTGGCCGCGGTGCGTGACGGCCACAGTGTGGATACGAGCATGGGCTTCACTCCTGCCTCCGGCCTGCCCATGGGCACTCGTCCGGGCGACCTCGACCCTGGTGTCGCCTGGTACCTGATGCAAACCGGAGCTTTGACCTCGAAGCAATTCAACCATCTCGTCAACTACGAGTGCGGTCTGCTGGGCGTCTCCGAGACCAGTTCCGACATGCGGGACCTGATGGCGCTGCAGGCGAGTGATGTGCGCGCCGCCGAGGCGGTGGAGCTGTTCTGCTACCAGACCCGCAAATGGATTGGAGGCTTCGCCGCAGTCCTGGGCGGCCTGGACACGCTTGTGTTCGCCGGCGGAATCGGCGAAAACACAAGTGAAGTGCGATCTCGGGCCTGCCAGGGACTTCAATTCCTGGGCATCGAGCTGGACGAAGCCAGGAACGCCGTAAGCGCGCCGCTCATCTCGGATGACGCAAGCCGGGTGGCCGTGCGAGTGATCCCCACCGACGAAGAATTGATGATTGCTCGTGAAGTCCGGCGCCTGATCAATACCCGGCCGGAGCCCGAATCGAGCGCTGGAATACACAAGGAGCCCTGTAATGGATGAGTTGCTCTCTCCTGTTTCGCTAGTCGGTATCGACGCCTATTGGCGTGCCGCCAACTTCCTGTCCGTCGGGCAGATGTACCTCTGCGACAACCCGCTGCTCAAACGCCCCCTGGTGCTCTCGGATGTGAAGCGGATGCTGCTGGGCCACTGGGGCACAACCCCCGGCCAGAACTTCATCTACGCGCACCTGAACCGCGTGATCCGGAAATATGACCTCGACATGATCTACATCTCCGGTCCGGGTCATGGCGGCCCGGCCGTGGTGGCCAACACCTACCTGGAGGGCACCTATAGCGAGATCTATCCGAATATCAGTCAGGACGAGGCCGGGCTGCGCAGGCTCTTCACACAGTTCTCGTTTCCCGGCGGCATCCCCAGTCACGCCTCGCCGGAATGCCCGGGCTCCATCCACGAGGGCGGTGAGCTGGGCTACTCGCTCAGTCACTCCTTTGGAGCCGTGTTTGACAATCCCCAACTGGTTGTCGCCTGTGTCGTGGGCGACGGCGAGGCGGAGACAGGCCCACTGGCCACGGCCTGGCATTCGAACAAGTTTCTCGATCCCGCCACCGACGGCGCCGTCCTGCCCATCCTGCATCTGAACGGTTACAAGATCTCCAATCCGACCCTGCTGGCGCGCATCCCCCGCGAGGAACTGGAGCAGCTATTCCGAGGCTACGGCTGGACGCCCATCTTCGTCGAAGGCCATGAGCCCGCCCCCATGCACCAGGCAATGGCCGCGGCGCTCGACACAGCGATCGTACAGATCAGAAAGATCCAATACGACGCGCGAGTGGAAGGCATCACCGGCCGGCCGTCGTGGCCCATGATCGTCCTCAATTCGCCCAAGGGCTGGACAGGCCCGAAGGTCGTCGACGGACTTCAGGTGGAGGGGACCTTCCGTTCGCACCAGGTGCCGCTCTCCAATCCCGCCACCCACCCCGGTCATCTCCAGTTGCTGGAAGATTGGCTGAGGAGCTACCGGCCGGACGAGCTCTTCGATGACCAGGGGAAGCTCAGGCCGGAACTGGCCGAACTTGCGCCTCACGGTGAACGGCGCATGGGCGCGAATCCTCACGCCAATGGCGGCCTGCTGCTGCACGATCTCCGCATGCCGGATTTCCGCGAATATGCCTTCGAAGTGCCGGCGCCCGGCGTGAAGGGCCCCGGCGACACCCGCGTCCTGGGCCGCTTCCTGCGCGATGTGGCCACCGCGAACGCCGAGCAACGCAACTTCCGCATCTTCGGTCCGGACGAGACGCTCTCGAACGGGCTGGAAGCGCTCTTCGAAGTCACCAACCGCCAATGGGATGCGGGCACCAAGCCCAATGACGAATTCCTCGCGCCCGCCGGACGGGTGATGGAAGTGCTGAGTGAACACCAATGCGAAGGCTGGCTGGAGGGCTACCTGCTCACCGGACGTCACGGCCTGTTCAACTGCTACGAAGCCTTCATCCACATCATCGACTCGATGTTCAATCAGCACGCCAAGTGGTTGAAGGTCACTGCCCACCTGCCCTGGCGCCGCCAGATCGCCTCGCTCAACTATCTGCTCGCCTCGCACGTCTGGCGCCAGGACCACAACGGCTTCACGCACCAGGACCCGGGGTTCATCGACCACGTCGTGAACAAGAAGGCCGAAGTGGTGCGGGTCTACCTTCCTCCGGATGCCAACTGCCTGCTCTCGGTGATGGACCATTGCCTGCGCAGCCGCCACTACGTCAACGTCGTCATCGCCGGCAAACACCCCGCCCCGCAGTGGTTGAGCATGGAGGCGGCAGACCGGCACTGCGCCCAGGGCATCGGTGTCTGGGAATGGGCCAGCACCGGCGACGGTCTCGCACCCGACGTGGTGATGGCCTGCTGCGGAGACGTGCCCACGCTGGAAACCCTGGCCGCCGTCTCCATCCTGCGGACCCACCTGCCCGAGCTGAGGATCCGCGTGGTTAACGTCGTCGACCTCATGAAACTCCAGCCGCAGACCGAACATCCACACGGCTTGAGCGACATCGAGTTCGACGAGCTCTTCACCCGGGACAAGCCCGTCATCTTCGCCTTTCACGCGTACCCCTGGCTCATCCACCGCCTGACCTACCGCCGCACCAACCACGACAACATCCACGTCCGCGGTTATAAGGAGGAAGGCACCATCACCACTCCGTTTGACATGACCGTGCTGAACGACCTGGATCGCTTCCACCTGGTCATCGACACCATCGACCGTCTGCCGCAAACCGGGGAGAAGGGCTCCTATCTCAAGCGCCAGCTCAGGGAGAAGCTCATTGAGCACAAGCAGTACATCGACCGGTTCGGCGAGGACATGCCGGAGATCCGCGGCTGGCAATGGCCCGGCTGATTCAGTCCTGGCAGCGGCGGCTCCGGGCTCTGTAGCGGAGTTCCGGCGGAATTGATCGATCTCAATCTCAGAGGAAACTATGCCAAAAGACCCATTCTCGAATGAACAAACCTACTTCGCGCTGCAGGAAGTGGAGCGAACCAACCTGGCGGCCCAGGAGAATCAAGCCATACAACTGGAAGCAGCGCGCGAACGCGAAAAGCAGCTGCACTTCATGAAATGCCCGAAGTGCGGCCAGCCCTTGCAGGAGATATCGGTTGGCGCCGTGCGCGTCGACAAATGCTCGGCCTGCGAAGGCTTCTGGCTGGAGAAAGGTGAACTGGAGGCCATCCAAAAGGAAGAGGGCGGCTTCCTTGCCAACCTCTTTAGTGTCTTCCACTAACCGCTGGACATCGAGATCAATCAGCAAAACGCCGCGGCCGGCCAGCCCTCAAGCCGGGGGACGCTGCCGTTGCGCCAGGAAGGTACGATCATGCTCCACTTCGAAAAACTTCTCTTTCCGCTTGATTTCTCAGAAGACTGCCAGGCCCTGATTCCCTATGTCAACGACATAGCCCGGCGCTTTTCGTCCCGCCTGATCCTGCTGCATGCCCTGGATGGCGGCCTGCACTTTCCCGGCGAATCCGGCCCGCTCACCGAATCCATGGAGAACCTCCGCAACCTGGAGGAAAATCGCCTTCGCGACTTCGCCTCCGCCCACTTCTCTGGCATTGCCAACGTGGAAACACTCCTGGAGACCGGAGACCCCGCCACGGTGATCCGCGGTGTCATCCAGCACACGGAGATCGATCTGGTCATGATGCCGACCAAGGGCCTCGGAACCTTCCGCAGGTTGCTGCTCGGATCGGTGACGTCCAAGGTGCTGCACGATGTGCAGTGTCCGGTGTGGACCGGCGTCCATGCAGCCCTCAGCAAACCGGCAGACCACCTGCCCTGCCGCTCCATCCTGTGCGCGGCCGGTCTCGATCCGGAAACCCCGGAGATCCTGAAGGCCGCCGCGACCCTGGCCCTGGCATTCAATGCGAAACTCTCGATCATGCACGCGGTCGAGACCCCGCCCATGTCCTTTGAAGTCGACTTCGCCGCGTTCAGGAAAGAACTGATGGACAACGCGGACCTGGAACTGCGCAGCATGATCCGAGAAGCGGCGATCGACGCCGAAGTGGTTGTACTGGAGGGGGCAACCGCGCCCCAAGTGAGCCAGGAAGCACTGAAACGGAAGGCGGATCTCATCATCGTCGGGCGCGGGCATGACCATGACAAGCTCAACCAGCTCTTCTCGCAACTCTACGGGATTGTGAGGGAGGCGCCCTGCCCGGTGCTGAGCATCTGACTCAGCGGCTCAGCACGGCAACACAACATCCGGCCCGCCGGCCGGACAGCGCCTGGAAAGCAGCCGCGACCAACGCTCGTCAACGGAATTAACTGGACTCCCGCCGGTCCACCCTACCGCGCATACCACCCGTGCGGAGCCCGCTTCGTCGTATACGCCGCTCGCGGCAGGTCGTCCTGGGTTCGCATGGTCCACTGCAGCAGTTCCGCCAAGAGCCGCGGCTTGATCCCGGCGGCCTCCGGAGCGTCCCACAGGTTCTTCAACTCATACGGGTCGCGAACGACGTTGAAGATTTGCCCGCCACCCTCGGAGTCGAACACCACCTTCCAGTCACCCATGCGAACCATCTTCATGGTTCCGCTTTGCGTCACCGGGTTCAGTTCGTCGTAAGTCGGAATTGCGTCCGCGCCACCCCCGCCACGCCCGGAGTTGGGTGGCAGCGCATCGCCCGGCCCGTAGCTCAACCCGCCGAAGCCGACCTCCGAGTAAATGCTCTCGAATTCGCTCTTTGGATAAGGCTGGCCGGTGAGCATCGGCCACAGACTCCGGCCCTGGCAGCCGAAGGGGATCTCCGCTCCGATAGCTTCGCACAGGGTGGGCAGCACGTCCGCCGTCGACACGAAGGCCGGCAGTTTCGATTGCGGCCGGATGTTCCACCCGGACCAGGACATCGGGATCCGCGTCAGTACTTCCGGCAGCTCGGTGCCCTTCCTCTCCAGACCGTAGTCGCAGAAGAAATCGCCATGATCGGCGAGGTACAGGACGATCGTGTTCCGAGCCTTGCCCGTCGCTTCGAGATGCCCCAGCAGCCGCGCAACCTGGTCGTCGATCATCCGCAGCATGCCCAGGTAATTCGATCTCGTCCGCCGCCAGCGATCCGCATAGCCTGGATAGGTGCGCTCTTCCAACTGCCGCAGCCAGCGCCACCGGAAGCTCTTCGAGGCCAGCGCCTCCAGGCCGACATCCCGGGCCGGCACCTGCTCCGGCGGAAACATGTCGAAGTACGGCTTCGGAACCTGGTAAGGATTGTGCGGCTCCGGAAAGCTCACCCACAGCGCGAACGGGTCGTCCTTCGCGGTGTCGATGAAGTCGATTGCGCTGGAGACGATGCGGTAAGGAAACTGCGTCTCGACGGGAAATGGAGTGGCTTCCTGGCCGGTCCCGTGATTCAAGTGCTTCATCCACTGTTCGAAGGCCACGAGATCCTTCGGGGCGGGATCAGGCAACCATCCATCCAGGTGGCTGAAAGGACGCCAGAGATCCACTCGTCCCGGAGTCAGGTGCGAATGATTCTTCCCTGAGAGGCCCGTGCGATACCCCAGATCCCGGCAAACGTGAAACAAGTCTTTATCGAAGGTTGCGGCATTCGCCGCGCTGTTCTGCCTGACCCGGTGTGCATGCGGCCAGCGTCCGGTCAGCATGCTGATGCGAGCCGGCACGCACAACGGGGCCGTCGTGTAAGCCCGGTCAAAGCTCACCCCACGCGCCGACAGGCCGTCCAGCGCCGGCATGGTGTCCTGCGCGAACCCGGAGCCTCGCGTCAACCCCGCGCGCTGCTGGTCCGCCATCACAATCAGGAGGTTCGGCCGTTCTCCAGATGCGGCGCCCCGGACCGGCGCCTGCCCGGCTTTGGCCAGAGCTGCGGCCGGCAGCGATTTCAGAAGGTCTCGTCGATTACAGTCCATGCGGTCTCGATATGCGTAGCCTTGTCACGGGCCATCATATCGAAGCGGCTTGGGCTGATTGGAACAATCCTGCCTGCGGCAGCGCCCGGCAGCATATGCGAGCGCGGCTACAGCAGGCTGCGCGAACCTAACTAGCCTCGTTGTGGAGGCTCTCCGGAATGGACGCCACCACCGGCCGCCAGCTTTCTGCCGGGCGAGGCGGGTAATTCGCTATTGCCTATCTGAAAGCCTTGAGGAAGGCATCAAACTGCGCATGGTGCGACTTCGCGTGTGGTGTCACGGCCGGCACCTTTCGCTCAATACCCAGCAATTCGTAGACAGCCATCTGAGCCGCTCGAATGGAGTACTCAACGGTGAAGACCACATCCTCCGGGATTTCGACGAACTGGCTGACGAAGGCTAAATTCCTCGAACCGTCTGGCACGGGCAATGGCCGGTCGCCCGGCTCCCGCGGCATGAACATGCTGGTCAGATACGGCATCCGGCAGGGAATGCAGTTGGCCGTCGCCATCGTCTCCAGGTCGAACCGCAGATGACCGCACAACTCCCGCAGGATCTCCGCTCCATTGCAGTCCGTCATCGCTTTCGGTACGAAGTTGCCGACACGGTCGGGAAACAGCGAGTACCCCCAGAACACCTGGACATCGGCGGGCTGGTTCGCAAAGTGCGGCTGAAAGGCCAGCACGATGGACATCAGCCAGTTGGAATCCTTGAAGGTCACCAGGCCGCCGGTGCCCGGCTCATTTCCACTGAACTGCGTCATCTGGCGGAAGAAGGACGGATCCTTCAGCGTCACCGTGAACGACTCCCACCACGCCTGTGCGATCGAACTGTTGAAGACCGCGGGACGGCCAAATTCCGGCCGCCCTTCGGCCAGACGCTCCCAGAGCGTCCAGCCGCCGCTATCCGCTTTGGTCAACTGGGCGGGTGCACTCGTCATCGAGCCCAGGCTGGATGCGTCCGTCATCGAGCCGTTTTGCAGGAAGACAAGATCCCCCTCGGCCACGGCAATCGTTTCGCACGCGCCTGTCCGCTCAAACTCCAAACCGGTGACGGTGAACTTGCCGTCCTCGGTCTTGTGCAGAATGTCCGTCACTTTGCAGTCAAGAATGAGGTGGACGCCCTGGTCAAGGAGCCATTTCTGCAGAGGAAGAACCATGGAGTCATATTGGTTATAAATGGTCCTCTTGACACCGGCCAGTGTTTCTATGCGCGAGAACTCCAGTACGAAACGCAGCAGATAGCGTTTGAACTCCACCGCACTGTGCCAGGGCTGAAACGCGAACGTGGTCGACCACATGTACCAGAACGGCGTCTCGAAGAAGCCGGGGGACAGGCAGTCGGTAATGCGGCTGGCGCCCAGGCTCTCCTCGCTGGACTGGCTGAGTTTCAATAGTTCCAGGCGATCCTGCATGGAGAATCCCATGGAGGCAACTGGGACTTTCGCCCTTCGCCGATCCACCAGACGCGCCATCGAGTTCGATTTGTGGCGTTCGTTGAACTCGAGGGTTTCTTCGAACACAGACCGGCCTGGACGCGTCAGGGACGGTATCGACTTGTACAGATCCCAGGTACATTCGTAGTTGTCGGTGGTCACCATCCGCCCACCCCGCATCGAGTATCCGTCCTCAGCGTTGCCGGCTCCGTCCAGGCTTCCGCCGGCAATGGGAGACGCTTCCAGAATCGTGATGTTCACCCCGGGGACTTCCCCATCCCGGATCATGAACGCCGCGGCAGCAAGGGAACCAATTCCTGCGCCAACCAGGTACGCGCTCGGTTTCGTGGTCATGACCGTTCCCATTTAAGTGTCAGTAGTGTCATGGCCAAGGAACTGCATCTGCCGGGCCAAAGCCGACCTCGGCAATGAGCTCCGGATTGCCGGGCCGCCAACCGCGACTGCTCGTTCGGTGCGCTGTCCTTCCTGACCGTATCCGGTCAAATGACTGCATTCAGCCGACGGCCGAAGCCGCTTACACCAACATCGCCAGGCCGAATCGCCGCGGAAGGCAGTGTCTGATTGTGGAATGACGCGTCAGGGACTTTGGCTGGTCCCGTGCTCCTACCAGGGGCGTAAACGCCCATGAATCAAGACACTATTCACCAGCTACACCGGGAAGCCGCCCGGCAACACGAACTCGCGGCCCATTCCCATCGCACCGCCTCCGAGCACAACGAAAAAGGCGATAACCCGGCCGGCAACTGGCACATGCAACGCGCACAGGAATTCTCTGATCGCGCCTATGAGCTGGCCAAGGAAGCCCACAACAAATCCGGACAGATCGAGAGCCTTTAACCATGTCCACTCACAAACCCAACACCTCGAGTAACGAACATCATCAACAGGCGGCTGAACTTCACGATGCCGCCGCGCACGCCCACCTGGTAGCTGCCGAGGCTCACGAAAAACAGGACCATCTGACTGGCCACGAGCGCTCCAGGCAGGCCCTTGAGCATTCCCAGAACGCTTACAAGCACTCCGCCCAGCCGAAAAAGGAGGCATGAGAACCTTACAGCCGCAGGCTTCGGGCACGAAGCCATCCCGCTGTGGCTGCAAGCCTTCCGGTTGCCTCAGCGCAACCCTGGCAGTTGGGCGATTCGGACTTTTATCGCACTTAGACCATACATAAGAGGAGAAGTGATCATGTCAGATACAAACGCAGTGGTTGCCGTCTACGGCACGCACGAAGGAGCAGAACTGGGCGTCAGGGAACTCCAGCGCGCAGGCATCGACATGCGAGCCCTGTCCATCATTGGCAAGGATACGCACACCGATGAGCACGTAGTGGGCTACTACAACACTGGCGACCGCATGAAGTATTGGGGCAAGACCGGAGCGTTTTGGGGGGGCTTCTGGGGTTTGCTGTTCGGTTCAGCGTTCTTTGCCATTCCGGGCATTGGTCCAATCCTGGTGGCCGGTCCGATCGTGGCTTGGATTGTGGGGGCGCTGGAAGGCGCGGTTGTCGTGGGCGGACTCAGCGCCATTGGCGCGGGCCTTGTCGGCATGGGCATCCCGAAGAACAGCGTGATTGAGTACGAAATGGCGCTGAAGACGGACAAATACCTGCTGATGGTCAACGGCTCGGCCGCCGAAGCCGGCAAGGCCCGAAGCATCCTGGAGACCACTCGCCCGGTGAGTAATTCCATGCACTCCTGCGAAGCCGTGGCAGCAGGCGCTCGCTGAGCCATCGGCGCCCGTGCTCCGGTTCGAAACGACGCCCCATCGCGATGGAAACCTGCAACTGACCGGCAAAGTGTTGAGTCCGCGGCCCATGGAGGGCCATGTCCATGCTAACCAGCAACAGACACCTGAAGAACCTGGTGATCCGCGCCACAGACGGCGAGATCGGAACGATTGACCAGTTGTATTTTGATGACCAGATCTGGGCGGTCCGCTATCTGACAGTAAACACGACGAACTGGCTGGACGGGCGAAAGGTCCTCATCTCGCCACTCTCGATCCTGCAAACTGACTGGAACGCCGGGCGGATCGATGTGTCGCTGACCCGCAAACAGGTGGAGAACGCGCCGGGGATCGACACACACAAACCCGTGTCGCGACAGCACGAAGCAGAATACTTCGGGTACTACGGCTATCCCTACTATTGGGATGGTCCTTATATGTGGGGCCCTTCGTACTTTCCGACGGCCCAGCCCCCTCTGATGTCGCGTGAAAATGCTCTTGCCGACCGGATCAAGACCCAGTCCACCGATTCGCACTTGCGCAGCACGGAGGCCGTCTCCGGCTACCAGATTGACGCAAAGGACGGTGAGATTGGCCACGTCGACTGTTTCCTTATCGACGACGAAGCCTGGGCGATCCGCTACCTCGAGGTGGCCACGAAGAACTGGTGGCCGGGGAAGAAAGTGCTTCTCTCGCCGGCGTGGGTCGAACGGGTGAGTTGGGAGGAATCCAAGGTCTTCGTCGCCGTTACTCGCGAGGCCATACAAACCTGTCCGGAGTACCTGGACACGGTACCGATTGACCGCGAATATGAGAACCGGCTCTACTTCCACTACGGGCGTCCGCCTTACTGGGTTGAAGAGGTCAGTCATGCTGCCGCTTATGCAGCCATTGGCCGCTAGATAAAGCCCGCCCCCTCGACCAGGGCCCAGGCGGGAACGCCCTTTGGCCTTCCCTTCCCGGGCCCTCCAAACGATCAGGCCTATCGCGTGCAGGTACATCTTCATGAGCAAGCAGAATAGTGAAGTTCCGAGGACCTACCCCACGTTCCTGGTTAAGGAAAAGGGCGGCGGTCCTGGATCAGCCGGACAGTCCGGAGACACGCAGGGCCTGCCGGATGTCGCTGAGGCCGGATCGGAGAGCGTGACGGAACTGCTGGAAGAGGGCCAGTTCTTCGAGGCCGAGGTCCTCCTGGGCGTGGAAACGGCTGCGGATCCCGATGTCTCCGAGGTACAGACGAGGGAAGTCCCTGAAGACGATGTACAGCCGGAGGATTCAGGCGACGACGCGCAGAAGTGACCGGTAGCCTGGCAGTGCGGCCTTCGCAATGCGCTAAGCGGAGTCGCACGTCTTTTATTCACAGAACCCCGTTGATATAATCGGCGCCGGAAAGGCTGTGCGCCCGAAGGCCGCGCCAGCCGCAGTATTTCGGCAAGGAGACGTTCATGAACGGGTACCGGGCGGCGCTGACGATCCTGTTGTGCATGGCTGGAGCGTGGCCGGTGCAGTTGTCTGCCCAACTGCAGCTCGGACCGGCTGGCGGTCCTTCTTTCCAGATCACCAATGTGCAGGCGCGCAAGGTCACCAGCCTGAACGGCAAATGGCGGACGATCGTCGATCCCTACGAGAACGGCTACTACGACTTCCGCATGCAGCTCAGCCGCGAGGGCTACTTCCTCAATCTCAAGCCGAAAGACAAAGCCGACCGCGTCGAGTACGACTTCGACAGTTCCGAAACCCTGAATGTCCCTGGCGACTGGAATTCCCAGCGAGACAGCCTGTTCTTCTACGAAGGCACCCTCTGGTACAAGAAGTCCTTCGACTACCAGGCCAAGCCTGGCAATCGAATCTTTCTCCATTTCGGCGGAGCCAACTACGAGACGATCGTCTTCCTCAATGGCGAGCGCCTGGGCATGCACGTCGGCGGCTTCACGCCCTTCGACTTCGAAATCACAGGCAAAGTGCGCGCGAGGGACAACTTCGTCATCGTGAAGGTCGACAACAAGCGGCGGCGTGACGGTGTACCGACACTGAATACCGACTGGTGGAACTACGGCGGCCTCACTCGCGAAGTGACTCTCGTGGAAGTTCCAGCCACCTTCGTCAAGGACTACTTCGTTCAGTTGAAGAAGGGGTCGATGGATACCATCGCCGGTTGGGTCCGGCTCAACGGAGCCCAGCCGGCGCAGCGCGTCACCGTCAGCATTCCAGAGGCCCATGCCTCAGTGACGGTAAGGACCAACGCGCAGGGCTACGCGGCTTTTTCGCTGCCGGCCCAGCTCACTCTATGGACGCCCGACAACCCGACACTGTATGAGGTGCGTGTCGAGGCAGAAGGCGATTCCGTCAGGGAGCAGATCGGCTTCCGCACCATTGAAACGCGAGGCACCGAAATCCTGCTCAATGGCAAGCCGCTCTTCCTGCGTGGCATCTCGGCCCACGAGGAAGCACCCTTCCGCGCCGGACGTGCGTTCAGCGCCGAGGATTCGCGTACGCTGCTCGGGTGGGCCAAGGAACTCGGCTGCAACTTCATCCGCCTCGCGCACTATCCGCACAACGAAAACATGTTGCGGGAAGCGGACCGCATGGGCGTGTTGGTCTGGTCCGAAGCGCCGGTCTACTGGATGATCGATTGGGAGAATCCGGAAACCTTCTTAAATGCCAGCAATCAGCTCACCGAGGTCCTCACGCGCGACCGCAACCGGGCCGCCATCATCCTGTGGTCCGTGGCCAACGAGACCCCGATCACCGAAGCGCGCAACACGTTCCTGAAGAAGCTCGCCGCGCTGGTAAAGGCCGAGGACCCCACGCGCCTGACGACGGCCGCCATGATGCATCATGAGGTCGCCGGGACGACGGAGGTGGTCCTCGACGATCCGCTGGGCGACGTGCTCGACGTCCTGGGCTGCAACGAGTATCTGGGCTGGTACGACGGCGCGCCCGAGAAGGCTGACCGCGTGACCTGGAAGAGTCCCTACAACAAGCCCCTGATCATGAGCGAGTTCGGCGCCGACGCGTTGTCAGGCCTGCATGGAGACGAGGGTACCCGCTGGACCGAGGAGTTCCAGGAGAACATCTACCACCATCAGGTGGGCATGCTGAACAAGATCCCGTTCCTGCGCGGAACCTCGCCCTGGGTGCTGATGGACTTCCGCAGCCCGCGACGCGTCCTGCCCAACGTGCAGGACTTCTTCAACCGCAAGGGACTGGTCTCCGAACGAGGCGAGAAGAAGAAGGCCTTCTTCGTGCTCCAGGAGTTCTACCGGGAAAAAGCGCGGCAGTAACCACTGGTCGAGGGATGTGTGCGCTCGGCGCGGCACTAACGGACACGGCTGGCCGTCGATAGAGCCGTACTGCTGCGCTACCCGGCCAACCGCCCGATCTCGTCCAACTCCTCGATCTCCCGTTGCAGTTCACGCTGCTCTCTCGCTCGCATCACAAAATAGGCGACGATCCAGAGAACGACCAGAATCAGGAACGGAAGTCCATTTGGGAGCAGCCGCTGGTTCCCTGCTCCGGACATCGCCACGGCCAGGATGAATGTCCCCAATGTCAGCAGCAGCGGGCCCAACGACCACAGCAGCAGCCTCCGCAACAGTTGCCGCCTGCGCGCGAGCTCCGCGCGGCAGAACTCCAGACCCGTGTTGAGCCCCGCATCGCCCGGCATCAACGGGGACCACATCGCCCGGTTCAGGAAGTACAGGCCGCACAGGCTCCACAGCAGCGCGAGCAGAAACAGCGGATGCAGCGTGTTCGAAAGCCGCGGAAATTGCCTGAGGCCGAATGCATACAACAGCGCGGCGGCTAGCGGGCCCACAGCAGTCCCCAGCAATTTCCTGCGGGTCTTCGCCTGCAGCTCGCGTGCCTTCATTTGGATCAGTTTGAAGGTCATGGTGTGTGTCTCCGTTGCCTGGTTGTGCCAGATTGCTTTCAGCCGGTCACCGGGAAATTCATCATTCATGATTCTTTCCTTCGTGGAACCACTTCGACAGGACACTCTTGCTTCGATGAATCCGGATGGCCACATTGCCGGGGGAAAGGCCAGTGATCTCTCCAATCGACGCGGCGTCCATGTCTTCCAGGTAGCAGAGCATCACCTGCCGGTCGATCGGTTTCAACAGTTGAATCAACGCGGTGATCCGATCCAGGTCGACTTGCTGGTGGGCAGCCTCCGGCGCCAGGGCCTTGTCCGGAAACAACTCCACTTCTTCCAGCGTCACCAGTTTCGAGAAGATGCGCCGCTCGCGGATCACGTGCGAGGCAGCCACGTGGTGGGCCACCCGGTACACCCACGTCCTCATGGAACAACGCCCGTCATAGCGCTGGAAGCTGCGCCACAACTGGAAGTGAATGTCCTGGCTCAGGTCGCGGCGCTTCTCCGGATCAGCCTCATAGGCCCTGGTGAGCCGTTCCAGCGCGGAGCCGAATTCCGCCGCCGCTTCCGTGTACAGTTCGTCCTGTCGGACAGACCCGGCCGGGATGGGCGAATTGCCACTCACATTCAAGGTAGTCACCAGAAGCAGAAGTTTCTTACGGGTCAACTTCAGCGGCAATGCGAAGTGAAGCTATCACCGTTCGCGTTTTCTGCCCACGCGAGCGGCCGGCGATCAAAGGCCGAACGAGGCGCGATTCCAGGCCGGCGGATGGGCTCCATCTCCGCCTTTCGCCGTTCGCTCCCTGCCGTTCCGCATACTAGTCGCCTCGAAGCCTCAAAGCCGTTCACAAGGATTTTTCCACGCCCGCCTGCAACGTTTGACGCCTGCCGATCACGTATCTTTCGACAGTCCCATAAGAACAGGGACACTCCATGCCACTGGGTGCGGCACTTCGTAGCTTTAGCTGTATGACGACGTGACCCGGCCTCACTTGGTTAACGCATCAACAGCAACTGGTACGCCGATCCGTTCCACGGATCAAAGGAGCACGCGCCATGCCTCAGAAGAGCATCGAACCGTTTGCCGCCGTCACCTCGGCCCGCACACTTTCAAAGGGCCAGGAAGACCCCGGATTCACAGCAGTGCAGGACTTCCTGCTGCGCTTCGGATACCTTCGCCCCAACACGTTCAAAGCGAACCAACTGGACGAACCCACGGAGGAAGGCTTGCTGCGCTTCCAGCGGCAGCACGGCCTGCCCACCACCGGTGTTTTTGACAATCCCACCCGCGACATGATGGGCACTCATCGCTGCGGCATGCCTGACCCGGCCTCCGCAATTGCCTTCAGCATCGGTTGCTCGTGGCCGAACCCAAACCTCACCTTCGCCTTTGAAGACGGGACGAACGACATCGGCGGAGCCGCCGAGTTCCAGGCTGTCCGCAACGCAGTGGCCACCTGGGCCGCTGCCGCACCCCTGAAATTCACCGAAGTAGGGCGGAACCAGAACCCGGATATCGCCATCGACTGGCGGCCCGCCAACGACCCCGACCACTCCATGGTGGGTGGAATCCTCGCCCACGCCGACTTTCCGCCAGGCTGCAGCGTGATCACTGACGGCTTGCCGAAGCCGCTCCACTTCGACGATTCCGAACACCAGTGGGTGGTGGGGTCGGTCGCCGGGGGCTTCGATGTCGAAACGGTCGCACTGCACGAGTTCGGCCATCTCCTCGGCCTGCAGCACTCGAACGTCGCAGGCTCCGTGATGTTCCCCACCGTCTCATCCAACTTCACCAAGCGATCGCTGACCGCGGACGACCTCGGCGGGGTCAAAGCCTTGTATCCCGCGGGCATTCCAACACCCGGCACCTACACCATCCGCCAGAAGAGCTCCAATCGCTTCCTGGACGCGCATGAGATCGCCGGCAAAGACTTCCGCCTGGTCACCCGTCCAGCCCAGAACAACGACACACAACGTTGGGAACTCGCGTCGGTGGGCGCGGTCTTTGCCATCCGCCAAAAAGTCAACGGCCGCTTCCTGGACGCCCACGACAGCGCCGCCAACGACTTCCGCCTGGTCACGCGCACGGCCCAGAACGACGCCAGCCAACGCTGGATCGTCGTACCCGTTGGCGACGGCAGCTCCACCCTCCGCCAGCTCAACAATCTTCGGTTTATGGACGCGCACGAAATTGAAGGCGAAGACTTCCGGCTGGTCACCCGGCCAGCCCAGAACAACAACACCCAACGCTGGCTGCTCACCAATGTGGGCACGAATCTGTTCACCCTGCAGCAGAAGAGCAACAACCGCTTCGTCGACGCCCATGAGACCTCGGACAAAGACTTCTCCGTGGTCTCCCGCCCTGCGCAGAACAACGATTCGCAGCGCTGGATCTTCGGCCAGGTCGGCGCGGTCTTCACCGTGCGCCAGAAGAGCAACGGCCGTTTCGTGGACGCCCACGAAGTCTCCGCCAACGACTTCGCGGTGGTCACGCGGCCCAACCAGAACAACGACACCCAACGCTGGATCGTCATGTTGGCCGGCAATGGAAGCTTCACCATCCAGCAGTTGAGCGGCGGCCGGTTCGTGGACGCCTACGAAGCGTCGGACAACGACTTTGGGGTGGTCACGAGAACAGCCAAGAACAACGACAGCCAGCGCTGGCTCTTCGACAAACTCTAGACACGCGCCGGGCAGCCAATACCCTGAACGGCGCGGCGCCAAAGCGTCGCGCCGGGTCCCCCCATCCTTTCATCCGGCGCTGCCGAAGGAAACCCGCTTATGGACTCAACCAGCAACAAACCGGGCACCCAGGTCGAGATCCGCATCCGGAATGCCGGCGAGGCGGATCTCGACCACATCCGAGTCAGCTTTCCTGACGGCCTCGAAGTCGACTACGGCTCCGTGCCGAAAGGCAGTCTCTCCGCCTTCCACTCGGCTGGCCGCGCCTATCGCTATGCCGGCATCTCCGCCCAGGCCGCCGGCCGGGCCCTCTCCCTCCAGGCCACAGACTACCTGGGCGAAACGGAGCTGCCCGCCGGACGCTACACGTACGCGGTGAGTGCTGACGGCGGACATCTGACTCTCGAGCTGGAAAGGGCGTAGCCGATACCGCCCCACTCCACCCTTAGGCGGGACATCTCCCCCTAACCTTCGGGCTCCCAACCATTCGTCCTGATCCGCGTACACTGTGACAGATGGCCCAACGGACAATCCTCTGGCTGTGCATCGCCGCCGCGGCGGCCACCGGCATTGCGGTCGAGCTCATGCTCGGACAGATCAGCCAGCGTCGTGAGAGCTGGGACGCGTCCTCCTATTGGTCAGTCGGCCTGCCGTTGATGCTTGTGGCGGCCCTGCTGTTCGGGTTCCTGGCCCGGCGAGCGCCCGTCGCCATCGGCTGCGCCCCATTCGCCGGGCAACTGGCCGCGATGGCGGCGAAGACCGCTGGCGGCGGCATGATCCTACCCGGCGTCCTCCTGCTCGCCGGCCTGAGCCTGTCCGGTATAGCCGCCGCTTATGCGGGCGCCTTCCTCGCGCGGCGCCTTCTCTGAACCCGCATCCAACCGGCCGTGCGACTGCCCTGCGCCGCGCAATCGTCATACGACGGGTATACACTGTCTCCAGCCGGGACCGCCCGCAAAGAGCAGCCCCTGCAAGATTGCGAGGCACTACTAAAAATGAAAGCCAACAGACGGCACTTCATGCAGGCTCTCGGGACCAGCTCAGCCGGACTCGCCATAGGTACGGCAGCCCTCACCTCGGCCCCTGAAATCGCACAGGCAAAAGGCAACGACGGCCAACTGCTCCTGGTGGGCGACAATATCGCCGTCGCCAATACCCAATATGGAAAAGTTCGCGGCTACGTCCTGCGCGGCATCCATCACTTCCTCGGCATGCCTTACGGCGCCGATACCTCAGGCGCCAACCGGTTCATGCCGCCGCGCAAGCCCACCGCCTGGAGCGGCGTCTATCCCGCGCTCTTCTACGGCAATTCGGCGCCCCAGAACATGGACAACCGCTACGCCAACCAGTACGCCTCGTTCCGTGACCACTGGAACTACGGCGACGTCAGCGAGGACTGTCTCCGCATCAACGTCTTCACTCCCGGCATCAACGACGGCAAAAAGCGCCCGGTGCTCTTCTGGATCCACGGCGGCGGCTTCACCGCCGGCAACGCCATCGAACAGGACGGCTACGGTGGTGAAAACTTCGCCCGCCTGGGCAACGCGGTCGTCTGCTCCATCAACCACCGCCTGGGCCCGTTGGGCTTCTGCAACCTCGCCGGCGTGGGTGGCGAGAAGTTTGCCGCCTCCGGCAACGTCGGCATGATGGACATCGTGGCCTCGCTCGAGTGGGTCCGCGACAACATCGCCAACTTCGGCGGCGATCCGGGCAACGTCACCATCATGGGCCAGTCCGGCGGCGGAGCCAAAGTCTGCATCCTCACCGCCATGCCCTCGGCCAAGGGTCTCTTCCACAAAGCGGTCGTCCTCAGCGGAGCGTCGCGCAAATCCGGCGAGAAGGACTTCTCAGAGAAGCTGGGCGCTGCGGTCGTGAAAGAAGCCGGCCTCAGCCCCACCCAGTTGGACAAACTCCAGGCCATGCCGTGGAAAGAGTTCTACGCCTTCGCCACCAAGGCCCAGCAGGCCGTGGCCAGGGAAGCCGGCCCGGGCGGCGGCATGATGCGCGGCTTCAGTCCCGTCGTCGATGGCACGATCCTGCCGCAGCACCCCTACGATCCCATCGGCGCGCCCACCGCCGCCAATGTGCCCATGATCATCAGCTCCGTCGAGAACGAGCAGTCGCCCAGTTGGCTCGACTCTTCGCTCGAAGCCGTCACCCTGGATGAGGTGGCGGAGAAGGTCAAACTCCGGGCCGGCTTCGGTGCTGGCTTCGGCGACAAAGCGAAAGATGTGGTGGACTCTTACGCCAAGGCATTCCCCGGCAAGAAACCCGTGGAGATCTGGTCGCTCGTGAGCAGCAACCGGCAATCCGTGGTCGCCCTGGCGGATGTGAAATCCAAGCAGCCCGCGCCCGTCTTTGTCGACTGGTTCACCTGGCAGCCGCCGCTGTTCGACAGCCGCGCGCGAGCCTTCCATTGCGTCGACATCTGCTTCTGGCTCTACAACACCGACGTGATGCTCACCCACACCGGCGGGGGCCCCAGGCCCAAAGCCCTCTCGACCAAAATGGCCGGAGCGCTCCTTCAGTTCATGAAGACCGGCGATCCCAACGGCGGCGGTCTGCCTCCCTGGCCGAAGTACTCTTCCGCCAAGGGCGAAACCATGGTCCTCGACGACACCTGCAAGGTGGAAAACGACCCCGACCGGGACGCCCGGAAAGCCCTGCCCAGCCTCACCTAAAGACAAAACGGGGAGCGGCCGTCCACTATTGGACTGCCGCTCCCCGCTCATTGCCTGCGTGTTGCGACAAGCCGAGGTTTCCACTTGGCCTGACGGCTGCACGCCTCATCACTCGCAAAAACTAGTGGAGCAAGCCGCCTGCCGCCTAGTGTTTCACCTGGGCCACATTCGTCTTGTCCACCAGCATCGTGCCCGTGTCCATGAAGACCGGGAACGGCGCCTTCGGATCAGCCGCATTCGGCTTGCCGCTGCCGCTAGCGGACTGCTTCTCCAGGACGATGCCCGCAAGCGTCTTCAGGCCGTAATAGCCCATCGTGTAGGGCTTCTGCATCAGGGTCGCCGCGATCTTGCCCTTCTCAATCCAACCCAACGTGCTGGCCGCCGTGTCCATGGCAAGAATGATCTTGCCGTCCACCTTCTTGCGCTCCAGCACCTCGGCAATCTCGCTGCCGGAGAGCGATTCCAGGGAGACGAAAGCATCCACCGCAGTCTTCTTGTCGACAAGGTCAGTGGTCGTGTCGAAGGCCACGCGCGCATCGCCCTTCATGTCGATGATTTGCGTCACCTTGATCCCGGGTGAAGCGGCCAGGGCGGCGCGGTAGCCGTCCAGGCGCTCTTCGAGGTTCTTCTGGTTGGCGATTGTGTAGAAGACAACGTTGCCCTTCCCGTTCAGGAGCTTGGCCAGCAGCGCCCCGCCCATTTGTCCAGCTTGATAGTTATTAGTACCGATGAAGAAGAGCCGCTGGCTCTGCGGAGCATCAGAATCGACTGTAATGACGGGAACACCGGCGGCCACGGCGGCGTCGATCTCCGGCCGCAGTACCGTCGAATCACCCGGCGAGATCAGGATCCCCGCGGGCTTGTTAGCCATGATGCGCTTGAACTCCGCCAGTTCCGACTTGGCGTCGTAGACATCCGGACCGATGAGTTCGGCTTGGACATTCAGCTCCGTAGCCGCCTTGACCAACCCGGCGCCGGCTTCCTGCCAGTAGGGGATTTTCGGATTAGCGCAGACAAGATAGTATTTTTCGCTCGGTTGATGGTGGGGTCCGCCACCGCAGCCCGTGAGTGCAAGGACAGCCAACGCGAGGAACATGGTGTATTTCATAATGCCACTCCCACACTTCACTATATGCCCATTGCACTGCTTGGTTGAAGTGGATCCCCGCCGCTCTGGCTGCTGGGATCCCACGCGTGGCCGGCAGCCCCACACCAATTACCCCTTCAGCTTGTTCGCAACTTCCGCAACCCTGCGCCCCTGGTAGCGCGCACCATTCAACTCGCGTTCCGAAGGCTGCCGCGAACCGTCCCCGCCGGCAATGGTGGTCGCCCCATACGGCGCGCCGCCCATCACCTCCTCAACCCCCATCTGCCCCGCGTAGCCATAATCCAAGCCCACAATGATCAGTCCAAAGTGGAGCAGGTTGGCGATGATCGAGAACAAGGTCGTCTCCTGCCCGCCATGCTGCGTGGCGGAGGAACTGAAAGCCCCGCCGACCTTCCCATTCAGCGCGCCGCTCATCCACAGCTTCCCGGCCTGGTCGAGAAAGCTCGTCATCTGCGAAGCCATGCGTCCAAATCGCGTGCCCACGCCGACGACGATGGCATCGTAGTTGGCCAGTTCGTCGATCGTGGCAATCGGAGCCTTCTGGTCCAGCTTGAAGTGGTTGGCTTTGGCCACCTCCTCGGGCACCGTCTCAGGCACCCGCCGGATGTCGACCTCCGCACCAGTCTCACGGGCTCCTTCTGCTACTGCCTCAGCCATCTGCTCGATGTGGCCGTAGCTGGAATAGTAGAGAACAAGGACTTTGCTCATGCTCCATCGTATCCCTTCGCATCACTTCCGCTGGCCGGTTGCCGTACCGCCGGGTCAAATAGCGCGTGCAGGATGGAGGGCAGGGGTGCAGCCTCAAGCCGGCGATACGCAGGCCGCGGGATACTGCCCGGGGCCTTCGCCACTCCAGTCGCCAACCGAAACCCCAGGCTCGGCGACAATCGGAAGATGATTCGAGTCCTAATCAGTGCGTGCCTTCTGGGGGAGCCGGTTCGGTTTGACGGCGGCGACAAACGGGTGGAAGACGAAATTCTCGCCCGGTGGCAGGCCGAGGGGCGGCTGGTCCCCATCTGTCCCGAACTAGCGGGCGGCTTAGGTGTCCCGAGGCCGCCGGCGGAGATCCAGGGTGAGGGGGGCGGGTTGGCGGTGCTACAGGGATCGGCGCGCGTGGAGGATCCCATGGGCCGGGATATCACAGCACTCTTCGTCGAGGGAGCCCGCCGGGCTTTGGCGCTCGCCCGGGAACAAGGAGCACGGGTCGCCGTATTGACCGACCGCAGCCCCTCTTGCGGCAGCACAACCATCCACGACGGAAGGTTCGGCAGCGGCATGCGGCCGGGTCAGATGGGCGTAACCGCGGCCCTACTCCGGTCGGAAGGCCTGGCAGTCTTCCCGCAGCACGCACTGCTGGAAGCGGAGCGCGCGGTGCGGGAATTGGAAGAACGGCCCTCATGAAGTTCCATGCCGCAGTAGAGAGAGCCTGACAGCCGGGATTCGGGATTCAACTGTTCGGAGTGGATGTGCCTTTCCTCCACGACCAGGGAGACGACTCGCTCTTCAAGATCAGTCATGCGGCAGCCGCGGTATCTGGACCACGCCCCCTGTGAAACAATGTGGCATGTCCAGACAGTACCTGCCCACCACGGCCACTCCGTGGATCACCTCGGGCCTCCTCCTCACCCTGCTCCTGAATCCCGCCTTCGCTCAGGAACGCACCACCCGCGCCCAGGCGCAACCTGGAACCTCCACCTCCGAGCCGGCCACGGCCCCCATCCCGAAAGAGACCTCCTCCGTCACCCGGCACCAGCTCGACCTCGGGGGCAAGACCCTCAAATACACCGCTACCGCCGGAACCCTTCACATCCCCGGCGCGGACGAAACACCTTACGGCTCCATCTTCTTCGTCGCCTACACCCTCGACGACGCCGAACCCGCCCGCCGGCCCGTCACCTTCCTCTATAACGGCGGCCCCGGCTCCGCCTCCATCTGGCTCCACATGGGCTCCGTCGGCCCTGTCCGCGTCATCACGGCCAGCCCGGAAGCCACCGGCGCCGGACCCTACGACGTCGTCCCCAACGAATACAGCCTCCTCGACCACACCGACCTCGTCTTCATCGACGCACCCCTCAGCGGCTACTCCCGCGCCGTCGGCAAAGGCGCCGCCAAGGACTTCGCCGGAGTCGACCAGGACGTCACCGCCTTCAACAAGTTCATCAAGCGCTGGATCTCCGTCAACCATCGCTGGAACTCGCCCCACTTCCTGTTCGGCGAAAGCTACGGCACCACGCGCTCGGCCGCCCTGGTGAACTCCCTCGAAAACGACGGCGTCTCCGTCAATGGCGTCATCCTCCTCTCCAGCGTCCTCAACTACTTCAACCGCTCGCCCGGCATTCTCAACCAGTACATCGGCAACCTGCCCACTTACGCCGCCACCGCCTGGTACTTCAAGAAGGTTCCGCACAAAGGCACGGAAAAGGACTTCATCGAGGCCGCTCGCGTCTTTGCGCGCGGGGAATACGCCGAGGCTCTCGCCCAGGGACACAACCTGCCGCCCGCCCGCTTTGAGGCCGTCGCCGCCAAACTCGCCGGCTTCACCGGCCTGAGCGCCGCCTACATCAAGGACTCCAACCTTCGCATCGCGCCCACCCGCTTCCGCAAGGAATTCGCCCGGGGCGAACGCCTGATCCTCGGCCGCTACGACACCCGCTTCGAAGGCTCCGACGTCGACGCCGCCGGCGAAAACCCGGGCTACGACCCGTCCAGCACCGGCATCACCGGAGCCTACGTCACTTCCTTCCGCAACTACCTCGACCAGCAGCTCAAGTACACCTCTGACCTCGACTACCGCCCCAGCGGCAGCCCCTTCCTCGGCACCTGGGACCGCACCCACCGCGCACCCGGCGCAGGCGGCGGACCCGTGGGCCCCAACGCGGCCATGCGCGACGCCTACGTCGCCGGCGACCTCGCCGACGCCATGCGTAAGAACCCTTACCTGAAGGTCTTATCCGCCAATGGCCTGTTCGATCTCGCGACCCCGTTCTTCCAGACCGAACTCGACCTCGCCCAGATGGATCTCGAGAAGAAACTCGTCCCCAACGTCGAGTTCAGCTACTATCCCGCCGGCCACATGATCTACCTGAATGTCGACGCGCTCAAGCAGTTCAAGAGCGACCTCGCCTCCTGGTACCAACGCACCCTCAGCCGCGGCAAGTAATCCGCCGTCCATCCAGTGCCGGCAGCGCGCTCCGCTGTCCGGCACTGGGATCCCAACCCCTGGCAACTGCTCCATGCAAGGCCGCCGGCATGAGGGATACAGTTCACTTGGCCTTACCAGGGCCGATCTCCACTCCAGCGCCGGCCACCACCATCCCGATCCGCAACAAAAACCCCAACCTCGCCGTCTGCCCCCCCAGCATTTCCCCCAGCCCTGCTGGGGGCCCAACCAAAGCGCAACCGTGCGCACGGACAACTTACCCGTCCCCCCCTACTCCCGCCCATCCAGCGCGAACGCCACCAGCCCGTCCCCCGTCACCGGATTATTGAAGAACCCTCCGCCGGTCGCGGCGATCACCACATACTGCCGCCCGTCCCGGCCCTCATACGTCATCGGCGTAGCCTCGGCTGCCCCCGGCAGCTTCACCGTCCACACTTCCTTCCCGGTCTTCGCATCGAACGCGCGAAACCGGGCATCATCCGTAGCCCCCACAAACACCACGCCGCCCGCCGTCACAATCGTGCCCCCATTCCCCGGCCGGCCCGTCTCGCGCTTCCCTTCAGGCAGGCTGTCCGTCACACCCAGCGGGACCTTCCAGGCAATCCGCCCGGTATTCACGTCCACCGCCGCCAGTTCGCCCCACGGCGGCTGCTGGCACGGCAGTTGTTGCAAACCCGGACCCTTCACGCTGAAACGGCCACCTCCCGGGAACCCCTCATACGGCCCATCCGGATCCACCCGGTTGCCCTGCCCGTTCGCCATCGCCGGACCGCTCTTCCCATCGTGGTCGCGCAGCCCGGATACCTGCCCCACTTCATTGAGATTCGCGAACAGGTAACCCAACTCGGGACTAAAGGAGACTCCGCCCCAATTCACTCCGCCATGGTTTCCTGGGAACTGCACGCGCAGCCGGTTGTACGTCGCAGGCAGATAAGGCCCGCCCACCGCCATGCCTTCCAGCATCGCCCGGCACGCCTTCTCCAACTCCGGAGTCACCGTCGCCACTTCGTCCTTGCGAAAGGTCATCCGCACCAGCGGCGGCGGCTTCAGCGGAAAAGGCTGCGTCTTCGATACGCGCTCCAACGGCACTTCGCTCGGCGGCACCGGCCTCTCTTCCACCCCATAAATCGGTTTGCCCGTGACGCGGTTCAGCAGGAACACCATCCCGCTCTTATTCATCGCCACCACGGCCGGAATCGTCTTGCCGCCGTGTTTCACCTCGATCAAAGCCGGAGCCGCGGTCATGTCCGCATCCCAGATGTCGTGATGGACCACCTGGAAGTGCCACAGGTACTTTCCGGTGTTGGCATCGGCCGCCACCAGGCTGGTGCCGAACAGGTTGTCGCCCGCCCGGTCGCCCCCATACTGGTCCACCGAGGGCGCGCCAAACGGCATGTACACAATGCCGCGCTGCGCATCCACCGTCAGGAACCCCCACACGTTCACCCCCGACCGGTTCTTCCAACTGTCGCCGGCCCACGTGTCGTTGTACTTCTCCCCCGCCTGCGGGATCGAGTGGAACGTCCAAACCAGCTTGCCCGTCCGCAGATCCCAGGCGCGCACATCGCCCGCCGGGCCGTGCGGCGGATTCTCCTGCGTCGTCCCGCCCGTGATCACCAGATTCTTGTAGACAATCGGCGGTGACGTCAGCCCATTGCGGCCCGGCAGCCCGTGCATGATCTCCGCCGTATTCAGGTTCACCACGCCGTTATCCCCAAAAGCCGGATTGGGCTTGCCCGTCTTCGCATCCACCGAGAACAGCTTCCCGTCGCTGGAACCAAACACGACCTGTGCCGGCGTCCGCCCCTCGCCGCCCCAGTACTCCAGGCCGCGCGTCGACGGGTTGCCCGCCGGCAGCGCATACGACCACAGCTCCTGGCCGTTCACCGGATCCACCGCCGCCACTCGCCCGTAAGGCGTGGCGACATACATAATGCCGTGGATCACCAGCGGCGTCACCTCGCTCGGCCGGAAGCCGGAGCCGAACTGGACCCGGGCAGGCCGCCCACCAGGCTCCGGCTCATCCCCCACCGGGCCAGCCGGATTCCGCCGGGCGGGCGGCGTAGCGCTTCCGGTGAAACCCTCCGGCTTCATGTGGTAAATCCAGGCGATCTTCAGCCGGCCCGCATTCTCCGCCGTAATCTGCGTCAGCGGCGAAAATCGCATCGCGCCGGGATCATGGCCATACGTACGCCACTCCTTCTCCGGATCCACGGCCGCGCCATCCGAAGGCAGTCGGCCCACTGCGCGTCCCTCTCGCACCGGAGGCCGCGCAGCCGCCGTCCCAGCCACCGCGGCGTCCGTTGCCGCCACTTCCGAAACGCCCGCCGTCGGGCCACCTGGCGCGGCTCCATAGAACTTAACCAGGTACCCCAGCACCGCGGTAAGCTCTTCGTCGCTACCCTGCGCCCCCAGGTTGACCATCTTCGAGAGCGTCTCTTTCCACGCCGGCCGGCCCTGCCGCAGCGAAACTGCCTGCTCCAGCGAATGGCACTTCCCGCACAACTTCACCGTCTCGGCCTGCCCCGCCCCGGCCGGTAGTTCCGCCGCCGGAGCCAACCCCGCCAACACCCAAACCATCGCCATCACACGGATCGCCGCCTGGATCGGCGGAAAACGGAGAGAGAATCGGAGCAGTGAGCGTCGCGGCATGGTGGTGGAGACACGATTCTATCGAGTCCCGCTAAAAACTTCACCGCCGGGTCAGGTTGCCGTGCCGCTTCCGCCGCCCACCCCCTAACCCGTCGCGCCTCCAGTCAAACTCCAGGAATCAGAGGTGCCACCAACGGCATCTTTTGCAGTAAGCGGGAACGATCGGAGGCGCCTGCCTCGTTCCTCCGCCGCGCACATCGCAAAGGGGCATTTCATGGGAACACTGGTATCGGTCAATGTCGGGCTTCCGCGTGACATCGAGTGGAAAGAGCAAACGGTCCGCACCGCCATCTGGAAGCAGCCGGTACAGGGCAGGATCGCGGTCGGCCGCCTGAATCTGGCAGGCGATGGGCAAGGCGATCTCGCGGGGCATGGGGGCGAACACCGCGCCGTCATGGTCTATCAATTGGACTCTTACCGTTACTGGGAAGCCCACCTCGGCCGCCATGCTTTCCCCTACGGCCAATTTGGAGAGAACTTCACAATCTCCGGCTTGCCCGATCACGAGGTCTGCATCGGCGATCAGTACCGCATCGGCAGCGCGCTGTTCGAGGTCACCCAACCCCGCGTCACCTGCTATCGCGTGGGCATCCGATTGGAGGAACCGGCAATGGCGGCTCTACTCGTCTCCCATCACCGGCCCGGCTTCTACTTTCGCGTCCTGAGGGAAGGCGACGTGGGCGCCGGCGATGAAATCGTGAAGGTGGCGGACGGCCCGGAACGCATGACGGTGGCCGAACTGGACGCGCTGCTCTACCTGCCCAACCCCTCGCGAGACCAACTCGAACGCGCATTGCGCATCCCCGCGCTCAGTGCCGGCTGGAAGGGCTCCTTCCAGGCTCTCCTCCAACCGAACAGTTCGCAGGGCGGCAATCCAGGTCTCAAGGCGTCAGCCGGCCCCCCGCCGGCGTGGCCCGGCTTTCGACCCATGCGCGTCGTCCGTCTGGATCGCGAGACCGCGAATGTCGTCTCGATCGCCCTCCAGCCTCCGGACGGGACATCCTTGCCCCCAGCCCTGCCCGGCCAGTACCTCGTGCTGCGCCTGCGCACCACGACCGGCGGCGCGTTGCTGCTTCGAAATTACTCGATGTCGGGCACACCGGGCGGCGGCGCATACCGCATCAGCGTCAAACGCGAAGCCCACGGCGTCGTCAGCTCCTATCTTCACGAGCACCTGCGCGCCGGCGACCTCCTGGAAGTGAGTGCCCCTCGCGGTGGCTTTACTCTGGCCTCGGGCGGCGGACCCGTCGTCTTCCTGAGCGCCGGCATCGGCGCGACGCCCGTTCTCGCGATGCTCCACTCGTTGTCGTCACAAGCGTCCGGCCGCGAAGTGTGGTGGATCTACGGAGCCCGCAACGCGGCCGAGCATCCCTTTGCGAAGGAGTCGCGTGAACTCCTGCACACGCTCGGGAACGCCCGAACGCATGTTGTCTACAGCCGGCCGGGTTCGGAAGACAAGCCGGGTTCGGATTACGACTCCGTCGGACACGTGGACACGCAACTGCTCAATTCCCTGGGCGTTCCTCGCGAGGCCGATTTCTACTTGTGCGGCCCGCCGGTATTCATGAACCAACTGACACAGGGCCTGCAAACATGGGCTGTGGACCCCGCCCGAGTTCATACGGAGTCCTTTGGTCCCGAACAATCCATCACGCCGGGCATCGCGCCATCGCCCCAGTTGCCGCCCCTCCCTCCTGAGGGAAAACCAGGCACCGGCCCGTCCATCTCGTTTGTCCGCAGCGGCCTGACTGTTCCCTGGGACTCGCGGTTCTCCAGCCTGCTGGAACTGGCCGAAGCTTGCAGCGTGCCCGTCCAGTGGTCCTGCCGCACAGGGGTTTGCCACACGTGCGAATGCCCGCTGATCGGAGGCAGTGTCCAGTATCAACCGGATCCGTTGCAGCCCCCAGCGCCTGGCGACGTTCTTATCTGTTGTTCAACACCGTTGGCCAACATTGAAATCGACCTTTGATCGCCTCTCGAGCGCCGCTGCTCCTCAGCACGAGGCACCCCTCCCACCCAGGCCCCGTAGCCGCGCTACAGACCCGTGCGGGAGACATGCAGCCTTTTCATGAGGGCGTTGAGGGTCGTGCGGGGGATGCGCAGCCGGCGGGCAGCCACACTGATGACACCGCCGCTCTCCCGCAGGATGCGGACAATGTGGTCGCGTTCCACGTCTTCCAGGGCGGAGCCGGTCTGAAGCGGCGTCGTGGCGCGCAGTTCGGCCAGGGGTGCGCGCAGACTGGTGCCGCGGGACAGGATGACGGACTTCTCGATAAAGTTCTCGAGTTCCCGAATGTTGCCGGGCCACGGCCAATCGACCATGGCCGCCAGGGTCGCCGAAGAAATGAGATCGATCCGGCGGCCCATTCTTTCCGCGTACTTCTTCGTGAAATGGCGCGCGAGCAGAGGGATGTCTTCCGGCCTCTCACGAAGCGCCGGCAGCGTCACCGGGAACACCTTCAGGCGGTAATAAAGGTCGCTGCGGAAGAGCTTATCGCCCACCATCTGGGTAAGGTTCTGGTTCGTGGCGGCGACAAGTCGAATATCAATGGGAGTCGTACGCGTGCTCCCAAGACGCTCAAAACACTTCTCCTGCAGCGCGCGCAGCAGCTTGGGCTGCAGTTCGAGAGGAATGTCCCCGACCTCGTCGAGAAACAACGTCCCCCGGTGCGCCATCTCAAAGCGGCCGATCTTCTGCTGCAGGGCGCCCGTAAAGGCGCCCTTCTCATAGCCGAACAGTTCACTTTCCAGCAGGCCGGTCGGAATGGCGGCGCAGTTCACGCTGACGAAAGGGAAATTGCGGCGGGGACTCAGCCGGTGCAGCGCGAGCGCGATCATCTCCTTGCCGGTGCCGGTTTCCCCCAGCACCAGCACAGTCGCATCCGTGGGTGCGACGAGCTCGACCTGGGCGAGAACTCTCTTCAGGACGCGGCTGGACCCCACAATCTCCGGGAAGTTGTGTTGCGGCTTCTCGACCAGGGAATCCAGCGAAACCTGCGCGCCGGGTTCCGACCGCAGATCCGTCACGAAGCTGATCCAGCGGAACGGAGACAGCTTGAGAACCGCCGTAGCCACACGCACGCTCACGCGAGTGCCGTCCTTGCGGAGCAGCTCCTTCTCAAACGGACTGGAGGCGCCAAAGCGCAAACCCTCTTCGTGGGCGAACTCGTCGGCGGCGGCGTACTCCTTCGGCGTCAGGGAGGCCCAAACGATGCGCCCGGCCAGGAGATCTTCGCGCGTATAGCCGAGCATCTCGAGCAGCGGGTCATTCATCTCGGCAATCCGTTCGAACTCGCCGGAGGCGACGCCCGCAATGGTGGACTGGTCGGCCTCGGTCCGAAGCTCGGCGCGCCGGATATCGAGTGCCTCATCGCGCTCATGCCGGTCAGTGAAGTCACGCACCACGCGGGCATAACCCTGAAGGATACCCGCTTCGTCACGGAGTGCCATGGTGACGGAGTTCGCCCAGAATTGGGAGCCGTCCTTTCGGCAGTGCCAGGCTTCACTGGCAGCGTGGCCTTCCCGGGCCGCGCGCAGCAGTTTGCGCTCCATTCGGACGAGCTGCCTGTCGTCGGCCGGATAGAAGAACGCAAGGCCGGCTCCAAGGACTTCCTCTGACCTGTAGCCGTACATCCGCTCTGCGCCGCCGTACCAGGCAACGATGTGGCCATCGGCGTCGAGAAGGCACAGGGCGTAGTCCTGCACCCAGTTGGGCATCTCCTCGGCGCTGGCAGCTCCTCCGGATGACGGGAGCTTGTCTTTCAGCAGCAGCAGATGACGGACCGGGAGTACGTTGCCGCGGGCGCGGTATTCAACATCGTATGAGCTTCCGTCCGGGCGCAGCAGTTGCAGGGTGCCCACCTGGTCGCCATCCTTGAGGAACTGCTGCCAGCGCTCCTGCAGGAGTGAGGAGACCGAGGGCGCCAGGAAGTCGTCGAGACGGCGGCCAATGATGTTTTCCCGCTGCAGCCCGAAAAGCTTGCCCGCGCCCACACTGGCTTCCTGATAATTGCGATCATCATCGGCAATCAGGATGGGCGAAGACGGGTGGAAGACGACGGCACGGAAGAGCGACTGGAGTTCTCTCAGGCCGTTTTCGACGAGCCAGGGAGACAGGACAGCCTGCGGCTCGGGCCGGGACTGCAGGGATCCGGCAGGTTCTATGTGTAGATGGGGCTTCATTTCTTCCGGTTTCGCGTTGTGCTGTGGCTGCTGCAAACAGATAGGTTTTGCAATTGATGCGCCAACTCCCAGGCGGCGCCATTGCAAAGCTTTCCCCCAAGGAATTGCGGCCACAACGGAGCAAGCCCAGGTGACCTCCCATCGCCAGGTTGACCACAGGTGGTCAGGCCGACCGCCCGTGGTCAAAAAGACCAGGGATGGTCAGGCGCCGGAACGGCACGCCCGTTCAACGTAGCCGGAGGCGGATCACCAACTGGGGCGCGCGCGGCGCCCAGCCCGTTCAGGAGCGCCTGTTCCGGTGCGCAAGGCGCCAAAGTTGGCCCATTCGACAGAGCAGCCACCCTCCGCCCGCCATGATACCGTGGACGCTATCAATGGAGACATCTTTCTCTTTTATCTTCCGCGCCCTGCTGGTTCTCAGCCTGTGCACGCTCGGCTCCGCGGCCGCAACCTGCGATCGCCCCTGTCTCGCCAAGGCACTCGACCAATACCTGACCGCAATCGTGAAGCACGACCCGGCCGCCGCCCCCCTCGCGCCCGGCTTCCGCTACACCGAGAACGCCGCCGTCACCAGACCGGGCACAGGCATCTGGAGCACCGCCTCCGCGCTCGGCCAGGTCCAGCGCCGCTACCTGGACCCCGTCACCGGCCAGGCAGCTTACTTTGGCCAGATCGAGGAAAGCGGCCTCACCAATCTCGCCACCCTGCGCATCCGCGTCGTGGATGGACAGATCACGGAAGGAGAATCCATCGTGGCTCGCAAATCGGACGGCATCTTCGATGGCAAGGGCTTCGCAATCGAGCCGCCGCCGCAGGCCCGGCCCTCCGGCGCGGCCGCCTCCTCGCGCCAGGCCATGGTCGCCGCCGCGCAAAGTTACCTGGATGGCGTGCAGCACCACGACGGCTCCCGCGTGCTCGCCGTCAAAGGCTGCCCACGCATTGAAAATGGCGTCCTCACCGCGTCCGCCCCCGGCTCCAATCGCCCGCCGCGCGCAGCCATCCCTGGAATCGTCGTCCTGGCCGACTGCACTACCCTGGAAGGCTTCGGCAAAACCATCGCCGCCGTCGACCACCGCCGCTTCCCGGTCATCGACGAAGAGGCCGGCGTCGTGCTGGCCTTTGCCGTCTTCAACCGGCCGCCCGGCGCCACCCGCGGCGACGGTACGCCCTACCCACGGAACCTGCTCAGCGAGTTGTTCGTAGTGAGGAACAATCGCATCCAAAGCATCTACGCCATCATGCACTACATGCAGCCCGACATCGCCAACGCCCCGGGCTGGTAGCCCCTCCTCGACGCCCAGCCATTCTCGCTCCCAATCGAATCGCACGGCTCGTGATTTGGCTCTCGATACTCCGGCGCCCCGTCACCCGAGCCTGTGCCGGCCCCACGGACGCCGGCTCGACACTGCCGTGGGCCGCGACCACTTCTCACCCTTTGGATTCGCTCCGGCGCGGGCCTTCCACCTTGAATCAGGCGACTCGCTTCGGTGCGGCTTCGAAATGGCACTTGCGGTTCCATTCCTGTACCGGCGGCGGTGCCAATGCGGCTGCGCTACTTCTGTCATGGGCTGCAACACCTGGCGGAGGACTGCACCCCGGTCCAGTCGGCGGGATCATCTGAAGTTACACTTGTGACCCGCCACGCAAAGAACAAACCCCTTTCGGACTCCGTCATCCTAAATATGCGACGACGATTTCTCTTGATCCTCCCCCTCTGCGCGGAGCTGTTTGCGCAGACACCACCGGTGCGCCAGTTCCTGCTGCAGATTGAACCGGTGCGCGCGGACTTTGCGCTCAGCAATGTGACCGCCGAAGAGATGCCTGTTCTCCAGGCCCACGCTGCCTACCTCCGGGAGTTGCTGGCCTCCGGCAAACTGGTCTCGGCCGGGCAAGCCTTCCAGCCCAAGCGGCTCTTCGGCCTCATTGTGGTGGAAGCCCCGGACGCCGCCGCGGCCCAGCAGATTCTCGATGCCGACCCGGCTGTCAAGAACAAGGTCTTCCGTGGCGAGGTGATCCCCTACCGCACGGTGGTCCAACGCCAGCCCGCCGCGCCAACGGCCAACTGATTCGGCGACTGGGACGTCCCAGCAAAAGGGACGTCCTCCGCCTGCCTTGGTCCCTCGCATTGCCAACCGAATTCTCGCACGGCCCCCGATTGAACGCGCCCGCATTGCCGGAAGCGCGCTTCGCTCGTCCCTTCAGTCCGTGGATCACGGCGCGTAGCATTGAGCAGGTGCAGCCGGCATAAGCGGGAACGGAGCAAATCGGAGACAACGGATTGCCGCAATGCCCACCGGCGAGGGATAGCAACCCTTGTCCAGCCACGATTCCGTTGGCCGGTTTTCAGGTGTCCCCCGAGGGGAATGCCACGTGGGAGTGCGCTAAGCGCTCCAGGCGGCGTGAGGAAGCCGCATCAGACGACGCCCCAGCCGGTTTCGAGTACCCACTCTGGTGGGATGGGCTGCTAGAATCATTTCGAAATCACCCTCTGTTTTCGAGAATGAATCGGTATTTGGAGTCGGTACCCAATGTCTGACCTTGCGCGGCAGCTCATCGCAAAGAACAAACAATCCAGGGCCACTTTTCTCGATCTGGGCAATTGCGGGCTCTCCGAGGTCCCTGCGGAGATTGCCGACCTGGTCTGGCTGGAATCCGTGTCGTTCGCGAGCGAATGGTTGGATGTCGATGGTCGGAGGTGGGACTGGCGGCATACCGAGAACGGCGGCGCCAAGAATGAACTATTGATCGAGATTGGACCTCTCGCTCGATTGACTGCCCTGCGGTCGTTATTTGTCTCCGAGACGCAGGTGAGCGACCTTGGGGCGCTGTCTGGGCTGACTGGCCTGCAGGCGCTGTACATCTCAAATTCCCAAGTGAGAGACCTTGGGGCGCTGTCCGGGCTGACTGGCTTGCAGACGCTGGATATCTCAAACACGCAAGTGAGCGATCTTGGGGCGCTGTCTGGCCTGACTGGCCTGCAGGAGCTGTATGTCTCAAATACCCAAGTGAGCGACCTTGGGGCGCTGTCTGGGCTGACTGGCCTGCAGACGCTGAATGTCTCTAATACGCGAGTGAGAGATCTTGGGGCACTGGCTGGGCTGACTGGCCTGCAGACACTGTATGCCTCAATTACGCAAGTGAGCGACCTTGGGGCGCTGTCTGGCCTGACTGGCCTGCAGACGCTGTATGTCTCAAATACCCAAGTGAGCGACCTGAGGGGCGCTGTCTGGGGCTGACTGGGCCTGCAGACGCTGTATGTCTCAAAATACACGCAAGTGAGCGACCTTGGGGCGCTGGCTGGGCTGACTGGCCTTCAGACGCTGAATGTCTCTGGGACGCAAGTGAGCGACCTTGGGCCGCTGTCTGGGCTGACTGGCCTTCAGACGCTGAATGTCTCAGGTACGCAAGTGAGCGACCTTGGGCCGCTGGCTGGGCTGACTGGCCTTCAGACGCTGCGTGTCTCCGGGACGCAATTAAGCGACCTTGGGCCGCTGTCTGGGCTGACTGGCCTTCAGACTCTGAATGTCTCAAATACGCAAGTGAGCGACCTTAGGGCGCTGTCTGAGCTGACGGCCCTCCGAACACTCGATCTCGTGGCCTCGCAGGTTGCAGACCTCTCTCCCCTCGTTCCGCTCATTCGGCGAGACTGCCCTGTCCAGTGGAGTTCAGAATCCTGGCGCGAAGGCGGCATCTACCTCGAGGGCTGCCCGCTTACGAGTCCGCCGCCGGTAATCGTGAAGCAGGGGAAAGACGCGGTCCTGAACTACTTTCACGAGCGCGCGCAAGGTGAGGTCGACCACCTGTATGAGGCTAAGGTGCTGATCCTCGGAGAGGGTGGCGCGGGGAAGACCAGCCTGCTCCGCCGTTTGTACCAACCCGGCCTGTCGCTGCCCACGGAGCAGGAGACCACCCGAGGGATCGCCATCCACCGGCATGAATTCGATCTGCCCAATGGACGGCGCTTCCGCCTGAATGTGTGGGACTTCGGCGGCCAGGAGATCTACCACGCCACGCACCAGTTCTTCCTCACGCGCCGCTCGCTGTACCTGCTGGTGGACGACACTCGCAAGGACCAGAAGTCAGTATCGGACCCGGGGTTCAAGTACTGGCTGGAGTTGATCGACGTCTTTGGAGAGCATAGCCCGGTGCTCATCTTCCAAAACGAGAAGGGCGGCCGGAGCAAGGCGATCGACATGGCGGGCATCGCCGGCCGCTACGACAACGTGAAGCAGCGCTATGCCGGCAATCTGGAACTGAGCGGTTCCGCCACCTCGTTGCGCGAGGGCATTGAGTTCTTCGCCAGCCACCTCGACCACATTGGCGAGGAGTTGCCCGCCCGCTGGATCCAGGTGCGGGCCGATGTCGAAGCCCGCGCCAGGCAAGTGCCCTACATTCCGGAGAGCGAATTCTTCGAAATCTACGGCAGGCATCTGGAACTCGACAGGACCAAAGCGCGGCACCTGAGTCGCTATCTGCATGATCTGGGCGTGTTCCTGCATTTTCAGGACGACCGGCTGCTCACCCGCACGGTAATCCTCCAAAATGAATGGGCGACGGAGGCGGTCTTCCGGATTCTCGACGACGAGACCGTGAAAGCGAAGCGAGGCCGATTCGACGACGGCGATTGCGAGCGCCTGTGGAGGGACTCGGTGTACGCGGAGATGCACCCCGAGTTGTTGGCGCTGATGCAGCGCTTTGAGCTTTGCTACGAACTGCGAGACAGCCAGCCGCCGACCTGGCTGGCTCCCCAACTGCTACCGCCTTCGAAGCCGGAAGGCTTGGCGGAGTGGGGCCAGCCGGAGGATCTGGTATTGCGCTACTGCTACGCATTCCTCCCCAAAGGCATCATCAGCCGCATGACCGTCCGTTTGCACCGTTTTGTGCACGATCCGGAACTGGCGTGGGTGACGGGCGTGTTGTTCCAAAGGGACGGCACGTCGGTGCTGGTGGAGTTGCTACCGAACGGAAACGAAATCGAGCTGCGCGCCCGTGGTCCGGAGCAGAAGGCCCTTCTCAGCGTGATTGCCGCCGACCTGGATGCCGTCAACGCATCGTTCCAGGGGCTCCGCGACAAGGTCGAGAAGCTGATCCCCTGTAACTGTTCGCTCTGCCGGGCGGAGGCAGTCCCCGGATTCTTCAAGGAGAAGGATCTGCTGCGGCGCAAGGAGCACCACCGCCTGACAGTGGAATGTCCGCTCAGTTACTCGGAAGTAAATGTCCTCGGGCTATTGGATGGTATCGCCACGGACGACTTACCGCGCTGGGCCCAGCCGGCTCCTGCGAGGGATCGCACGATTCGGATCTTTCTCGCCTCTTCGATGGAGTTGAAGCAAGACCGGGACGATTTCGAACTTTACTTTCGCCAGCGGACCGACGACCTCCGCAAGGAAGGACTCTATCTCCAGATTGACCGCTGGGAGAACTTCCTGGATGCCATGTCCGGGACGCGGCTCCAGGATGAATACAACAAGAAGGTTCGGGCGTGTGATATTTTCGTCGGCCTGTTCTTCACGAAGACGGGCAAGTTCACCGAGGAGGAATTCGACGTAGCATACGGGCAGTTTATGAGAAGCGGCCGGCCCAGCATCTTTACCTACTTCAAGAATGCGGACATCAAAACCGGTAGCGCGCGAAAGGAAGATCTCCTCTCGCTTTGGGCCTTTCAGGAGAAGCTCAAGGGGTTGGGACATTTCCCCACCAGTTACGACAACGCCGAGCACCTGAAGCGTCAGTTCCGCGACCAGCTCGACAGGCTGAGGGAAGATTTGGATTGGTAACAGGCGATCCGCCGCCAGTTCCAACGCAATAGGTCAGAATCCGCACTTCGATTGGAGTTTCCCACCCCCAAGGGAGGCAGTTTGCCTCTAGTCGTCGATCCTTCTCGGTACCATCGCCAGCCGCCACGCCCGAATCGATCGTGTCAGCCCGATCCTGCGCCATATCCCTTAAATAGTACTAAACCGTCTGCAATCAGGAGGAAGAAAACCCCGCTGGAATGGGTGCCTGTGTCCCTGTCCGTCTAGGGCCCGCCCCGCCTTCACGAAGCCACCCCGCCACCAACCCCCGCACCCCCGCCCGCTCGACTTCTCCCCCATTTCCGCCCCTCCCTCAAAACCAGTTCCCAAGTTCGAAATTTATCGTCGCTTTCGAATCAATCGGTTACGGGGAAGCCCCCCCAACAGCCTTGGATCCTGCCTGTATAACGTTGCCCAAGGAGAACAACTATGCGGATTTTCAATACGAATAGGGACGACATGGTACCGTCGCGCCATTTCCTGGCAACCACCAGCGCCGAGAACGCCCTCCTACTCGGAGACGACTCGGCCAGCCTGATCGCGTGCATCGAGGATCAAGCCCTCTTCTCGGGACTGCGGGACGACGTCCACCAACACTTCACCCCGGCCACCCGCTTCGAGCAGCACGTCGCTGACTCCATCGCCGAGGAACTCTGGCGCAAGGCCCGCTACTCGCTCCTCGAAAGCACAGCTCTCTCCGCCGCCATCGAGCGCGACTGGGATTCGGTGACAAAGGAGTGCCCCAACGCCGATCCCGCCTACCGCACCTACGCCGCCTTCCGCCAGTTCGGCCCCCGCGACACCGCCTGCGTCCGCGCCGGCCAGGACTTCGAGACCCGCTCCTGGCGCCGCAGCCGGGCCGACATCGCCGCCCTCCAGGCCTTGAGGAGCAACCCCAGCTGAGGTCCGGCCCAGGGAACCACCGCTATGGCCAACCAACCCATCTCCGAGCGCCGCCTCGCCGCCAACCGAGCCAACGCCCAGAAATCGACCGGCCCCCGCACCGCCGAAGGCAAGCTCCGGGTCTCACAGAACGCCACCCGCCACAATCTCTACTCCGGCCCGCACCGCCTGCCGGAAGACATCGAAGCGCGCCTCTACCTGATCGGGCGCTGCATCAGGCCGCCATCCCCGCCCGGGTCCAGGCCCTCTTCGCCGCGGCCGCAGGTTCCACCAGGCCCATAGCCTTAACCGCGCAAGCCGGAGCAATCCGCACGACACCAATCGGTGCCGAAGACCAAGCGCCTGCGTCAGGCAATAGCAATCTCGTTCCGCCCCCATGCCGCCAACCCCTCCTGGAAGCCCGAGGAGCCTGCCGCCCCGTCCGCCCGGTCCCAGCTCCGCAACCTGTGAAGGCCATCCGTCCACCCACAGCCCCCGGCCTAAGCCTCCGCTGTCTCAAGCACGCCCGCAAGCCCACCCCGTCAAACGAAGCCAACCGGGCCAGCGAAGCAAACGGAGCCGCCGCAAACGGAGCCGCGAGTGTAAACGAGCGGATAGTCCGCCAAAAGTCCCCAACCCACCAACAACCAGTGCCCCCCGTTCCCCCGACACCCACCGAGCCCCTCACGCCCGAACACCCCGACACCACGGACGCCCCCGCGCCCAGCCCCGCAACCACGAACCGAGCCGCGAGTGTCAACGAGCGGGCAGCCAACCGAAAGTCCCCAACCAACCACCCCGCGACCACGCCCACACCCGCGCAATCCACTCCCCGCGAGGCATCAAAGCCAACGACCGGGCCATCCTCCCAATCGACAACCGCGACCACAACGAGCCCCCACCACGAAGCCCACCCGTACCCAACCACCCCCGAGCTTTCCTCCGCGTCCACAAAAAGCCACACTCAGAAGAGACCCGCGCAGCCCCCGAAATCCACTCTCCACGAGCGAACAAACCCAACACCGCCCCCGGCATCAGAACCGGCAACCAGGGCCATCCACCCCCACCCAGAAGCACGCTCCCCCTAACCATCCAGACGCCGCCCCGCGCTGGGACGGCGGACGCCCTCGTCCGCAGCCGGTCCCCTGGCCGGCGCCCCAGCCACCCTCTGCAAACCGACACCCACCAACCAAATGGGGCACCCGCGCCAAGCCGCACCCCACCCGCTCTTTGACACCCAAACCGCCCCCACGCAAAAAGGGCGCGCCAGGTATCGTCACCCCCTCGTGCGCCCGTCCATCTCTGACACTCGACCAGCCCGGACCAGCCAACCCCGTCCCTAACTCAACACCGGCTCCACCAGCTCCCCATGCACATCCGTCAACCGGAAATGCCGCCCCTGGAACTGGTACGTCAGCTTCTTATGGTCGATCCCCAGGCACCGCAGAATCGTCGCCTGCATATCGTGTACATGCACCGGATCCTGCACGATGTTGTAGCTGAAATCGTCCGTCTCCCCGACCCGCGCGCCCGCCTTCACGCCGCCGCCCGCCATCCACATGCAGAAGTTCCTCGGATGATGGTCCCGGCCGTAATTCGACTCGCTCAGGCGCCCCTGGCAGTACACGGTCCGCCCGAATTCCCCGCCCCACACCACCAGCGTGTCCTCCAACAGACCCCGCTGCTTCAGGTCCGCCACCAGCGCCGCCGTCGGCTGATCCGTACCCCGGCATTGCAATGCCAAATCTCGCGGCAGGTCGTTATGCTGGTCCCAGCCCCGGTGATAAAGCTGGATGAACCGCACCCCGCGCTCCGCCAGCCGCCGCGCCAGCAGGCAGTTCCGCGCATAGCTCCCCGGCTTCTTCGACTCCGGCCCATACATCTCGAACGTGCTCTCCGGCTCCTTCGACAGGTCCACCAGCTCGGGCACCGACGTCTGCATCCGGTACGCCATCTCATACTGCGTGATGCGCGTCTCGATCTCCGGATCGCCCACCTGCTGGAACTTCATCTCGTTCAGCTTCCCGATCGCATCCAGCATCGAACGCCGGTTCTGCTTCGTGATGCCCTTCGGATCCGACAGGTACAGCACCGGATCCGCCGACGCCCGGAACTTCACGCCCTGGTAGTTCGACGGCAGGAACCCGCTGCCCCACAGCCGCGAAAACAGCGGCTGGTCCGTGTTGATCGCGTGTGCCTGGCTCACCATCACGACAAACGCCGGCAGGTTCTCGTTCTCGCTGCCCAGCCCGTAGCTCACCCACGCGCCAATGCTCGGCCGGCCCGGCTGCTGGCTGCCGCTCTGGAAAAACGTGATCGCCGGATCGTGATTGATCGCCTCCGTATGCACGGTCTTGATCAGCGCCAGCTCATCCACGATCTTCGCCGTATGCGGCAACAGCTCGCTCACCCACGTGCCAGTCTGCCCATACTGCTGAAACTGGAACATTGACGAGGCCACCGGGAACGTCGCCTGCCCCGAGGTCATCCCCGTAATCCGCTGCCCGTTCCGGACGCTGTTCGGCAGGTCCACGCCCTGGTACTTCTTCATCCCAGGCTTGTAGTCGAACAGGTCCATCTGCGACGGCCCGCCCGATTGGTGCAGCAGGATCACCCGCTTCGCCTTCGCCGCGAAATGCGGCAGCCCCGGCAAACCGGGAATGCCCTTCTTTGTTTCGGCCCCAAATAGATGCGACAGCGCGGCCACGCCAATGCCCATGGGCAATCGAGTCAGGAGTTCGCGGCGATTCATGATGTCATCTACTCCTTCGTAATCGTCTCGTCCAGGTTCAACAGCACCGTGCACAGATTCGTCCACGCCGCCAGCACCGCCGGCTCCACCCTGCGGTCCACCGCCGATTCACCAATCTTCAGCAGCTCCTCGGCGCCCCCGGCATTCTGCTGGTAGCTCGCCATCTCGCCCTTCAACGACGCCCGCAGCACCTGCAGCTCCGCGCTCGACGGCGGCCGCGCCGTCACCCGCTCAAACGCGTCGCGCAGCCGCTGGTCGTCGGTCTCCTTCTTCTCCAGCAGGTGCTGTGCCAGGTTCCGCGCCGCCTCGATATACGTCGGATCGTTCAGCGTCACCAGCGCCTGCAGCGGAGTGTTCGTCACCGCCCGCCGCGACGTGCACTTCTCGCGATCCGGAGCGTCAAACGTGTTCAACGACGCCGGCGGCACCGTGCGCTTCCAGAACGTGTACATCGACCGCCGGTACAGCTTGTCCCCGTGATCCTGCTTGTACTCCTGCGCCGAGAACGCCTCGCCGAACGCCAGCTCTTCCCACAGCCCCGGTGGCTGGTACGGCAGCACGCTCGGCCCGCCGATCTTCTCTTTCAACAGGCCGCTCACCGCCAGCGCATTGTCGCGCACCATCTCCGCCGGCATGCGGAACCGCGGCCCCCGCGCCAGCAGCCGGTTCTCCGGATCCTTCTCATGCAGCGCCGGACTCACCTTCGACGATTGCCGGTACGCCGCCGACGTCACAATCAGCCGCTGCATGCCCTTCACGTCCCAGCCCGTTCGCATGAACTCGGTCGCCATCCAGTCCAGCAGTTCCGCATGCACCGGCGGTTCACCCTGCGAACCGAAGTCTTCCGAAGTCTTGACGATGCCCGTGCCGAAGTACATTTGCCAGTAGCGGTTCACCGCCACCCGAGCCGTCAGCGGATGATTCGGATTCACCAGCCACTGCGCCAGCGCCAGCCGGTCCGCTTTCACGCCAGCCGGCAGCGGAGGCAGCATCGACGGGACGCCCGGCATCACCTTCTCCACTTTGTTCGTGTAATCGCCGCGCCCCAGCAGGTAGGTCTCGCGAGGCTTTTTCGCCTCTTCCATCACCATCGTCGTCGGGATCTTCTCTTCCAGCAGTTCCTTCTGCTCGCTCAGCGTCTTGAACTCCGCATAGGCCTGCCGCCACTCCGCCGGACCCGCCTTCGTCAGGTAGTACTCGCGCAGCCGCCCGTATTGATCGCTCGACCGCTTGCCCGGCGTCGCCAGCAGCACCTCGGCCGGATAGTCCACCGCCAGCCGCACCGCCTCTTCCTGCTTCAGCGCCCGCCCGTACACCCGCAAATCGTCCAGCCGGCCGCGGAAGAAGCCGCCCGTCGCCGTGTTGTTCAAGTCGATCGGCCCGTTCACGTCCAGCGGCCCGCTCAGCGTCTGCTTCTCCACAATCAGCTTGGAAGGCTGGCCATCCAGCAACAGGCTCACCTGCCGGCCGTCGCTCACCAGCGCCGCATGGTACATCCGGCCCTGCTCAATCCACTCGTCCGAGCGCAGCGCGTACTCCTTCGCCGCTCCGTCAAACCACCGCACTTCCAGGTGATGCCCGCGCCTCAGCCTCGGCAGCGTCTCCGGTTCGCCGAAGCCCACCTCAAAGCCCTTCGGGCCTTCCAGCACCTGGAACATCTTCGATTCCTTCTGCCGCCCAATGCGGAACCAGAACGCCAGCGTGAACGGCTTGCCCGGCTCCAGCACGCCCGCCGGCCAGCGAACCACCGCCGAAGTATCGATGTCCGCCGCCCGGTTCACCGGACCGCCCGAGCCATAGACGATATCGCCCTTCAACACACGCCCGTTCCGGAAGTGCCCGCTGATGTCCGTCAGGTTGCCATCCAGCTCGTACCACGCCCGCAGCCCTTCCGTCGGTGAACTCGGATTCGCGCCGTCAAAGCTCGCCTTCTCCCAGGCCCACTGCGCCAGCATCAGGTCTTCCGGCGCCAGCACATCCATGCGCGCCTGCAGCGACTGCTTCAGCTCCGCCATCTGCTTTTCCTGCGCGTCATCCGGCAGCTCCAGCAGCGGCTCCGCGTTGCCCTTCTGCCCGTCCAGGCCCTTCTCCGGCAAGGTATTGAAGAACGCGCCGAACCGGTAGAAGTCCTTCTGCCGGATCGGATCGTACTTGTGGTCGTGGCACTTCGCGCAGCCCAGCGTGGTGCCCATCCAGACGTTGGAAGTCGTCTCCACGCGGTCGGCCACGTACTCCACCTGATACTCCTCGGGAATCGCGCCGCCCTCGAAGTTGATCATGTGATTCCGGTTGAACCCCGTAGCCACGCGCTGCTCGCGCGTCGCGTTCGGCAGCAGGTCGCCGGCCAGTTGCCAGACCGTGAACTGATCGAATGACAGATTCCGGTTGAAGGCCGAGATCACCCAGTCGCGCCAAGGCCACATGTCACGGTGCGAATCGATGTGGTATCCGTGCGTATCCGAGTAGCGCGCCAGGTCCAGCCACTGCATCGCCATGCGCTCGCCATAGCGCGGAGACGCCAGCAGCCGGTCCACCACCTTCTCATACGCGTTCGGAGCTTTGTCGTTGAGGAAGGCCGTCACCTCAGCCGTCGTCGGAGGCAGGCCCGTCAGGTCGAACGTCACCCGCCGGATCAGGGTCGCCTTCGAGGCCTCGGGCGAGGGCTGCAGTCCTTCGCTCTCGATCCGCGCCAGCAGGAAGGAGTCGATCGGGTTCCGCGCCCAGTTCTTCCGCTTCGTCACAGGCAGCTCAGCCCGCTTCGGAGGCCGGTACGCCCAGTGGGTCTCCCACTTCGCGCCTTCGTCGATCCAGCGCTTGATCACCCCGATCTCGGTGTCTGTCAGAGACATGCCCGAAGTCGGCGGAGGCATCCGCAGGCCCTTCTTCTCGTGGCTGATCCGTTTGTAGAGTTTGCTGTCGGCCGAATGGCCTGGCGAGATCACGCCCTTGCCGAAGGCGCTCTCGCGATCGTCAAACCGCAGGCCCGCTTTCCGCGTCTTCTCATCAGGGCCGTGGCACTGGAAACACTTGTCGGAAAGGATCGGCCGCACTTCGCGGTCGAAATCGACGTTCTTGGCGCCTGCGGCAAACAGCACGCCCGGCAAAACAGCAGTAATCCAGATAGCCCGCATCCCAGCCCGGCTCCTCACTTGGTGATGCTTGTCATGTTATCGCAACACGCACCGCATCACACCCGTACAAGCCTCGAAAGGCACCCGGACGGCGCTGGTAAAACCGCCCGGGCGCAGGAACTTACCGTCTATATATCCAACTGGGGCCGGCCCGGCTTCGGCCAGTCGATGTGGAAGAACTTCCCGCGCGGCTGATCCACCCGTTCATAGGTGTGCGCCCCAAAGAAGTCCCGCTGCCCCTGCAGCAGGTTCGCCGGCAGCCGCGGAGCCCGGTAGCTGTCGTAATACGCCAGCGCCGAGAAGAACGTCGGAGCAGGCACACCATAGGTGGCCGCCGCCGACACCACCTTCCGCCAGTTCTCCTGGCACCGGTCGATCTCGCTCTTGAAGTAGGGATCCAGCAGCAGGTTCGCCAGCTTTTCGTCCCGGTCGTAGGCTTCCTTGATCTTCTGCAGGAACCGCGCCCGGATGATGCAGCCGCCGCGCCAGATCATCGAGATCTCGCCGAAGTGCAGCGTCCAGTTGTACTCCTTCTGCGCCTCGCGCATCAGTTGGAAACCCTGCGCATAGGAGCAGATCTTCGAGCAGTACAACGCGTCGTGAATCGCCTGCACCATGCCGGCCTTGTCGCCGCTGAAGGTTTCGGCCGGCCCGGTGAGGATCTTCGACGCGGCCATGCGCTCTTCCTTCACCGCCGAGATGCAGCGCGCAAACACCGCCTCGGCCACCGTCGGTGCCGGAACGCCCATGTCCAGGGCACTCACCGAAGTCCACTTGCCCGTGCCCTTCTGCCCGGCCGTGTCCAGGATCACGTCCACGATCGGCTTGCCCGTCACCGGATCCGCCTGGCCCAGGATATCGGCCGTGATCTCAATCAGGAAGCTGTCGAGGACGCCCTTGTTCCATTCGGCAAAGACCTTGGCGCACTCCGGAGCCGTGTAGCCCAGCACACCCGTCATCAGCGCGTAGGCTTCGCAGATCATCTGCATGTCGCCGTACTCGATGCCGTTGTGGACCATCTTGACGTAGTGCCCCGCCCCGTCCGGTCCGATGTACGTGGTGCACGGCACCCCGCCCTGAATCGGCTTGCCCGGTGCGGCGCCTTCCAGCGGCTTGCCGGAAGCCTTGTCCACCTTGGCCGCCACCGCCTCCCAGATGGGACGGATGAACTCATACGCCGCCGGATCGCCGCCCGGCATCAGCGAGGGACCAAACCGCGCGCCCTCTTCCCCGCCCGAGACGCCGGAGCCGATGAACCGCAGGCCCTTGGCCTTCAACTCGCGCTCGCGCCGGATCGTGTCGTTCCAGTTCGCATTGCCGCCGTCGATGATGATGTCGCCGCTCTCCAGCAGCGGGATCAGGCCGTTGATCACGGCGTCCGTGCCGGCGCCGGCCTTCACCAGAATCATCACCCGCCGCGGCTTCTTGAGCGACGCCACAAACTCCTCCAGCGTCGCAAAGCCCTTCAGTCCGCCCGGCGTATTCAGGTTCTCCGCCACGAATTTCTGCATCGTGGCCGTCGTCCGGTTAAAGACGGAGATCGGAAAACCATGGTCGGCAACGTTCAGGGCGAAATTCTGGCCCATGACGGCGAGGCCAATCAGGCCAATTTCGGAAATAGGTTCAGCCATAGCGCTCCTCTGCTGGATCTGTCCTTATGGTAGCCGCAACTACGGCGAGACAGCACTATGGGGTATAGATTCGGAATCCAAGCCGCCGGCTGCAGCAATCAGAGGCGCTGCTTTGTCTACTCAGGAACGAGAGGCTGCGCCAGCAGGGTACGCCAGTCAGACGGATCCGGGGTGTTGCCGGGATCGGTCACATATGATTCCCAGCGCGGCCCCGCCGGTTGCCGCCCCTTCGACTCCAGCCATTCGTCCAGCGCCATGTGTGTGGCCGGCAGCCGTTCGTAGACGCCTTCGTGTACCAGCGTCGCGCACGGGCCGCCCGGCAACTCCACGGCCTGTACCGGATCCTGGCCCTCGACCGCTTCGAGCACCGGCATGCCCACCTCGATCTCCATCAGACCCTGCTCGTCAAACTGCAGGTACCGGGTGAACGGCGCGCCGGAGATCGTCGCCCCGCGCGCCACCGCGCATTGCCATACCGCCGGCAGGCAGCGGTGCAGTACGGCCGCGATCTGGTCCGGAGCGGTGGTCGCCCGGATCACCAAAGCAGGTTGGGGAGCTAATGTGAGCAACGTCGGTTCTGGCATGGATCCGACTTCAGTTTAGCCGCTAGGCCATCGACCAGCGCCGCAGCCGTTCAAATCCACCGCGCAACAGCCGCCAGATGCGGCGCGCCAGCCAGGCAAACATCACCAGGAACCCCAGCACCAGGACCAGCGCAATCATCGGGTGCGACGTCGTCAGCCACACCATGAACGGCGCCGCCGCATCGCCCATCAGGCTCAGCGCCACATTGGAGAAGGGCTCCGGACTGTGGTTCACCGCCAGCCGCGTCGCCGCCTTGGTAGCATGGCTCGACAACGCCACCCCGCCGCAGAGGATCACCAGCACCAGCCGGACAACCGGATCGAGATCCGCAAAGGCCGTGGCCGCCAGCACCACCGCGCCAATGGGCCGGATGATGGTGTGCACCGAGTCCCAGACGCTGTCAACCCAGGGAATCTTGTCTCCCACGAACTCGGCCGCAAAGGCCACTCCAGCGGCGATCAGCACGGCCGGATGCGCCAGCACTTCCAGCCCATGCAGCGTCTCCGGCAGTCGCAGGAACCCGAACCGGATGGCCAGCCCGAGTCCCAGAACAGTGGAGTAGAGCCGCAAACCCGCGGCGAAACCCAACCCCAACGTGGTGGCCAGCAGATGTACCGCGTCCATAGATTGATCCGTCCAGATGTCAGAACATGATACGCCGAAACTCTTAATTTCGTTCCGTAGCCTGTATGAATGCCCACCCGCGCCCCCGCACGCGATATCTTGGAACGGGAGGACTATGCGGTCCAGCCCGCATCGCCATGTCACTCGACTACACCTACGAAGACGTTGCGAAGATGATCGACCACTCGCTTCTGAATCCAACCCTGAAGTGGGACGATCTGGAGCAAGGCATCAATCTTGCGCTCGCCTATGACACCGCCAGCGTCTGCATCCTGCCCTACGCGCTGCGCCATTGCGCGGAACGCCTGCGCGGCAGCCAGGTAAAAGCCAGCACCACCATCGGCTTTCCCCACGGCTGTCACTCGACCGCCATCAAGCTCGCTGAAACCCGCCAGGCCCTGGCCGACGGGGGCGAAGAGCTGGACATGGTCGTCAACATCAGCGCCGTGCTCAGCGGCGACTGGGGCTATGTTGCCAATGACATCCGGACAATTGAAGAAGCCACCCATGCCGCCGGGCAGAAGATCAAGGTCATCTTCGAGAACGCCTATCTCAACGACGAGCAGAAGGTCCGTCTGTGCGAGATCTGCGCCGAATTGCAGGCCGATTGGGTGAAGACCTCCACCGGCTATGCCCCTTCCGGCGCGACGGACGACGATCTGCGCCTGATGCGCCAATACTCGCCGGCCTCGGTCCAGGTCAAGGCCGCCGGCGGAATTCGAGACCTGGATGCCCTGCTGCGCGTGCGCGCGCTGGGCGTCACCCGCTGCGGCGCCACCCGCACGGCTTCCATGCTGGAGGACGCCCGTCAACGCCTCGGGCTGCCCGCCATCCACTTTCAAGGCGCCGTTGCGCCCTCAGGATATTAAGGAGATTACCGAATGCTCAAATTGGGATTCGTCAGCGCGATCCTCGCGGACCAGACCCTCACCGAGGTGCTGGAGTTTGCCGCCGAGAGCGGCTTCGATTGCGTCGAGTTGATGTGCTGGCCCAAGGGGAAAGCGGAACGCCGCTACGCCGGGGTCACCCACATCGACGTCGTCGACCTCAAGAAGTCCGACGCGGCCCGCATCAAGGAAGAGTGCGCCGAGACGGGTGTCTCCATCAGCGGCCTGGGCTACTACCCCAACCCGCTGACGGCGAACCTGGCCGAAGCGAAGGTCTATACCGACCACCTCAAGAAGGTGATCAAGGCCGCCGCGCTGTTGGAAGTGCCGGTCGTCAACACCTTCATCGGCCGCGACCACACGAAGAGCGTCGACGAGAACTGGCCGCGCTTCCTCAAAACCTGGAAGCCGCTCATCGCCCTGGCTGAAGCCAACGGCGTCAAGATCGGCATCGAGAACTGCCCCATGTCGTTCACCCGCGACGAATGGCCCGGAGGCAAGAATCTCGCCACCTCGCCCGCCATCTGGCGCCGCATGTTCAACGACATCCCGTCGGAAAGCTTCGGCCTGAATTTTGACCCCTCCCATTTCGTATGGCAGGGTATGGATTACGTCGGCGTGCTGCGCGAATTTAAGGCGAAGCTGTTCCATTTCCATGCCAAGGACGCCCGGCTGGACCAGGACCGCCTGAACGAAGTCGGCCTGCTGGCATATCCGAACCAGTACCACACGCCCAAGCTGCCGGGTTTAGGCGACGTGAACTGGAGCAAGCTATTTTCTGTGTTGACTGAAGTTTACGACGGTCCGGTGTGTATCGAAGTGGAAGACCGGGCCTATGAGGGTAACCTCGAGCTGCGCCAGGCCGCCCTGTTGCAGAGTGGGGGCTACCTCGCGCAATTCCTGCCATAGTCCGCATGGCCGGGCAACTTCAGACCCGGCCGCCGCATCTGATTTCAGCAGCAGAAGCGGCGGCCGGAACTCTACGAAATCGTCTGGCAACGCGGAATCGCGTTGTAGTAACCTTATGTTTGGATTGGTTCGATTCAGAGTTGGAGGTCTCTTTCTTATGTTGCGCAAGCTCCGCAAAGCTGCTCTAACGGCGGCCACCTGCCTGGTGATGGCGGGTTTGGCTTTCGGCCAGATGGGCACATTTACTGGCAAAGTTATCGGTGAGGACGGCAAAGGCCTTCAAGGCGCCGTCATCAAGATCGAACGCAAGGACATCAAGGGTAATTGGAACACCAAGACCAATAAAAAAGGTGAGTGGACCTATAGCGGCATGCCAGTGCCCGGTCAGTTCATCATTACCTGCGAAGTCGGTGGACAGGTTGTCGACTCCGTCAACGGAATCCGCAGCCAGATGGGCGAACCCCAGGAAGTCAGCTTCGATCTCCGCAAAATGGCCGCGAAGCGGCAGGCTGCGCAAAAGGCTGCCGAAACCGGTCAGATCAGCCAGGAACTGGCAAAGGAAATGACCCCCGAGCAGAAGGCGGCCTATGAGAAGCAGTTGAAAGAGCGCTCCGCTCAGATGCAGAAGAACAAGGCTCTGAACGACGCTTACAACGCCGGTATGACCGCCAAGGAAGCCAAGGATTACCCCACCGCGATTGACTCGTTCAAGAAGGCGGGTGAACTGGATCCGAAGCAGTCCGCCGTGTGGATTCAGTTGGCTGCAACCTACGACGCCCTGGCCAAGACCAAGACTGGCGCCGACAAGGATGCCGCGCTGACCAGCGCCGCCGAGAGCTATCTGAAGGCATTGGAACTGCAGCCTGCCGACGCCGGCCTGCACAACAACTACGGCCTCGTCCTCGCGTCGCAGAAGAAGATCCCGGAAGCCAAGGCTGAACTCGAAAAGGCTGTCTCCCTCGAACCCGCGGGCGGCGGCAAGTATATGTTCAACCTCGGCGCCGTGCTGATCAACACGGGCCAGACCGATCCGGCCGTGGAAGCCTTCCATAAGGCGACCGAACTGGATCCGAAGTATGCCCCGGCCTGGTTCCAGTATTGCAGTGCGCTCAGCGGCAAGATGACCCTGCAGGGTGACAAGCCAGTGCCGCCGGCCGGCATGAAGGAAGCCTGCGAGAAGTACCTCGAGCTCGACCCGAACGGGCCGAACGTCGAAGCCGCCAAGGGCCTGCTTCAGCTGGTGGGTGGAACGATCGAAACCACCTTCGTGAATCCCGACGCCAAGAAGGGCGGCAAGAAGGCTACGAAGAAGTAGTCCTGCCCTGGTTCAGTCCTTTAACCGCGCTCCAGCCCCGTGCCGGAGCGCGGTTTTCCGTTGAACCGGCCAATCCATTCCGCGTTCCGGCTTGCGCACAAAAAGGGCCGGGTTCCCTGGGGAACCCGGCCCTTTCCTTTGCTTGACGGTGGCTGCTAGACCTTACCCTTGATCGTACGCAGCTTGCCTTTGGTATCGAAGCTGACCATCAGGCCGGTCTGATACCGCCACACTTCGCCATCCGGCTCAACGTTGACCGTGTCTGGCGGGCCGTGCTGGATGTAGTACTTGCCGCGATCCGTATCGGAGCCGCGCTTGCCCGACTCCTTGAACTTCTGGTTGGCGAACTCGATGCGCCGCTCGCGTTCGGCCGTAGCCGCCTCGGCATCGTGCTTCGCCTGGTCCATTTCCATCATCGACATGGCCCGGTCGTGCCTGGCCTGCGCCATTTCCTGCTCCATCGCCAGCTTCTGGCGGCCAAACTCTTCCGCGTCATGCTTCGCCTGCAGCCGCATCTGGCTGGCTGCCTCGTCATCCAGCTTCGCCCTCTCCATCTCACGTTGCGACTGCGCTGAATCCAGCAGCGCATTGGCCGCGGATTGACCTAACTGAACCTGCAGCCGGGCACGCTGCTGTTCGAGCCGGGCGATGTTCGCTTGTACCTCCGCCAACTGCTCTTTGAGTTCCGCCTGGTCCCGGGCCGGAACCTCCGCGATCACGCCGCCGGTGATCCCATCCACGACGCCGGCGATGATAGCCGGGGGAGGAGGTGGAGGGGGTGGTGCCTCGGGCGCCTCCGGGGCCTCGGGCGCAGGCGGCGGCGGTGGCGACTGTTTCCGTTTCTTCGCCACAGCCGGCGGCGGCGCAGGCGGGGCCGGAGGAGCCGGCGGCGCGAGTTGAGCCCAAACCAGCCCGCCGCATAACACCAGGGCGACAGCCGGCCAGGCCGGGGATATTCCGTTCTTGCGTTCTTCCATACCAAGTAGTCTCCCGATTCGATCTTTCAGTCCGGTGCCAGTGGCGGCCATGGCAAACTCCACTCGCGACTCCTCCAACCGCAACAGCGCGGTGGAGTACAGCAGGCGGTCGCCGCACGCCTCGACGGCCGCCTCGTCACAACACATCTCGCGTTCCTGCCGGGCGCGGTCAGAGACCCACCAGACGGCAGGGTGATAAAAGAGCAAGCTCTCGACCATGGTCTGCAGGAGGTTGACCAGGTAGTCGCGGCGCCTCACGTGGGCTAGCTCGTGTGCTATCAGTGCCTCCAGATGCTCGGGCGCCAGGTTGGCCAGGGCGCAGACCGGCAGGAGCAGGACCGGCCGCCACCAGCCAAAGACCTGGGGGACCAGGGCGGTGGACGAGGCGTAGGCCCGCACCACGCCAGGGATCGCCATGCGAACGCGCAGCCGTTCCACCTGGGCCAACCAGTAACCGTCGAGCGGCTGCCGGCGGGCCGTGGTCTGGCGCAGGGCCCACCACCAGCCGCCGGCGGCGCGCAGGAGCAGGAGGCATGCTCCGATGAACCAGGCCGTGGTCAGGCCGGGCAGCCAGGCATCCAGCAGGCCGGCCGCCTGCTGCCAGATCGTTGGCTCCGGCAGGGGCCGATCCAGGAAGACGCCGCGAGTGCCGTCCAGAACCAGCGGCACCACCGCCGGGCCGGAGATCCTGAGCGCGAAGGTGACGGCGGGCGCCGCGATCATGGCAGCCAGCGCCGCGCAGCAGACGAGGTAGCGGGTTTCCGGCCGGCGCAGGCGGCCGAGGATGAGGGCGGCCGCCAGCCCGAGGGCGGCGCCTTGCCAGAGGAAGTGAATGAGAGCCCACCCAAGGGCATCCCGGTAGATCATACGGCCCCTCCCCGATAGGAATCGAGCATCCTGCGGATCTCGTCCAACTCTTCCTGAGACGCGGGGCGGGTAGAAAGGGCGCGCATGACGAGTTCGGCCGCGCTGCCGCCAAAGGCGCGGTCGACGAGGTCGCCCACAAGCTGGCCCTGAGTCTCCTCGCGCGCCGCCGCGGCACGGTAGACGTGGGCGCGGGCAGACTCCTCCCGCGCGACAAGTCCTTTTTCCGACATGATTTGCAGGAGCTTCAGGACAGTGGTGTAGCCGGTTGGCTTGCGGCCATCCAGCACTTCATGGACCTGCCTCACGGTGCTGGGGCCCTGCTCCCAAAGCACACCGAGGATCTCTAATTCCGATGCGGTTGGTCTCACATCCCGACGATATACGAAGTCCTTCGTACTGTCAACGAAGAACTTCGTACTTTATGCGAGATGTTGCACGGCGGCCGCGTCGCTGAACCATTCGGCGTCGCGGAGCATTTGGGAGGGGACGCCCAGGGGATTGTCCGGGCCCTGCAGGGCCGACTGGACGGCGACGGCCTTATCGGCTCCGCTGGAGAGGACATACAGGCTGCGTGCGGCCAGGATGGGTTTCGGAAGCAGGGTGACGCGCCACTGGTTCTTCTTGGCGACCCAGAGGGCGGCCACGAGGCCGATGCGGTCGGCCACCATGGGTTCTCCGGGGAAGAGCGACGCGGTGTGGCCGTCGTCGCCGACTCCGCATTGGACCACGTCAAAGCGAGGCTCCGGACCGAGAGCGGCTTCGATTTCGCTCTGGTAGAGCGCGGCGGCCGCGACGGCTTCCATTTCGCCGCGAACGCGGTGGACCTGGGTCTCGGGCAAATGGCCCGGGACGATCAGGTTTTCGCGGGTCATGCGGTAGTTGCTCTGGTCGTCGGTGGGCGGGACGACGCGCTCGTCCACCCAGAAGAGCTGGATTTTCGACCAATCGAGGCCCAATTCGACCATCTCGCGGAACATGAGCTTGGGCGTGCTGCCGCCGGATACGGCGAGCGAGGCCGTGCCGCGCAGGGCAATGGCTTCGTTCAGGCGGTCAGCGATCGCCCGGGCGCAGCCTTCCGCCGCGCCCTGGGCGTCGCTGAATACGTGGATTCGATCGGTCATCCGCGCACGACCTCAGGCAGGGTCGCCAGCGCGTCCTGAAACAGCGGGTCGCGCCCGAAGACGTTGAGCTCCTCGTGCAGCAGCATGGAGTCGGTGTGCAGCGGGAAGACCGCCGTCGACCCCATGCGTCCGGCCTCGATGCTGAGCGAGGTGCGGCCGGTGCGGCGCAGGGAGACGACCTGGCTGCCGCCCTGAAGGCGGACAGCCCGGATGCGGCCCATGCCGGCCGGAGGACACTCCTCGTCCTCGCAACGAAGAGGAACATCGGAGCCCGAGACGCGTTTGAGCCAGGCAGCCAGATAGCCGGCGGCGGTGGAGATGCCTTTACCGGCGTAGGTGACTTCGCACCACTCCATCGGCTCGCCGCGGCGCAGCACCTGGGCGATGGTTTCGCGCCAGCGGGTGATGCGGGCCCAGGTGAGGTCGGCCAGGGTCCACGTGCCGCCGGAGAGCTTCTTGAGGCACTCCAGGGCCTTGACGGCGTCGCGCTGGGAGGAGCTGTCCACCATCACTTTGCCGGCGAGGCGCAGGACGGGGCGCAGTTCTTCGAGTGAAGCCAGCGAGAGGTCGCGGCACCAGAGGGCGACGGGGAGGTCGGCCACCATGAGTCCGAAGATGATGGGTGGCACGGCGGAGAGGTTCTCGCGGGTGGCGCAGATGTCGATCTGCTCGCAGCAGATCTGCTGGCGGCGGCCGAAGGGCATCCAGCACTGGAGGGTGGTCCGAGCCTCGACCGGCGCGTTCCCTTCCCCAACCCGGATGACGATGGTGCGGTTGGGGTGCTCGTGCATGATCTCGGCCAGGGTTTCGCCGAGAACCTGTGGATCTTCCTCAGCCCGGACGACGACCAGGAGAGTCATGGCGCAGGCGCGGAGCACGCCCGAGCCTTCCGATTTGCCGATGGACCGCCAGCTATTGTCCAGCTCCTTGAGGAGCTGGCCGGCGTCGATGACTGCTGGTTCGGCCATTATGGAACCCTCCAGACGTGACCGCGCGCGGCGAGCATTTCATCAGCGGCCGCCGGGCCCCAGGTGCCCGCGGCGTAGTTCGGGAATTCGAACTTTGTCTCGTTCCAGACGTTGAGGATGGGCTGGACGACATTCCAACTGGCTTCGACCATGTCGAGGCGGGTGTAGAGCGTCGCGTCGCCCTCCAGGGCATCCAGCAGCAGCGTTTCGTAGGCCGTGGGCGTGCGCGTGCCGAAGCTGGTGCCGTAGTTGAAGTCCATGGTGACCGGGCGGAGTTTCATGCCGGCGCCGGGCAGTTTGGAGAAGAAGCGGAGGGAGATTCCCTCTTCCGGCTGGATGCGGACGACCAGGAGATTGGGCCACTGCTGGCCGGTTTCGCCCTCGAAGATGGACAGCGGCGCCTGGTTGAACTGAATGGCGATATCGGTGACGCGCTTGGGCAGGCGCTTGCCGGTGCGGATGTAGAACGGGACGCCGGCCCAGCGCCAGTTCTCGACAGTCGCGGTGATAGCGGCGAAGGTATCGGTCTGGGCTTCGGGGTCCACGCCTTGTTCCTGGCGGAAGCCGGGGACGTCGGCGCCGCCGATTTTGGCGGGACCGTACTGGCCTTTGACGGCGTGGGTGGCCACTTCCTCGGGCTTGAGGGTGCGGATGGAGCGCAGGAGTTTGGCACGCTCGTCGCGAACGGCGTTGGGTTCGTAACTGGCGGGCGGCTCCATCGAGATGGTCGCCATCACCTGGAGCAGGTGATTCTGGATCATGTCGCGGAGGGCGCCGGCCTCCTGGTAGTAGGCTCCGCGGCCTTCAACGCCGATGGCTTCGGCCGCCGTGATCTGCACGTGGTTCACATAGCGGCGGTTCCAGAGGGGTTCGAAGATGCCGTTGCCGAAGCGGAAGGCCAGGATGTTCTGGACGGTCTCCTTGCCGAGGTAGTGATCGATGCGATAGATCGCATTTTCGGGGAAGACGGCCTGCAGGTTGGTGTTCAGTTCGGCGGCGCTGGCGGTGTCGTGGCCGAAGGGTTTCTCGACGATGATCCGGCGCCAGGCGCCGGGGGTCGAGGGGTTTTGGAGTCCAGCGGCGCCCAGGCCGGCAGCGGCCGTGGAGTAGTAACTGGGCTGCGTGGACAGATAGAAGAGCACGTTGCCGCCGGTCTGGCGGCTGACTTCGATCTCCTTGAGGCGGGCGTCGAGGGCGGTGTACATCGCGGCGTCGGCGAGGTCGCCGCTGACGTAGAAGAGGCCCTTCGCGAAATTGGCCCAAAGATCGGCGTCGAAGGGACTGTCTTCCAGGAAGTGTTCGACGCTTTCGCGCATTTTTTCGCGGAACTGGTCGTCGGTCATCTCGGTGCGGGAGATACCGACGATCGCGAATCCAGCGGGCAGACGGCGTTCGTAAGCCAGCCTGTAGAGGGCGGGCAACAGCTTTCGTTTGGTGAGGTCGCCGTTCGCGCCGAAAATGACAATTGCCGAAGGAGAAACCGGCTTTTCGTAGCGAAGCGGATCCTCGAGAGGATAGGTCCCAGCCATGCGCCTACATTAGCATGAGCAGGGGGGGCCTTGCCCACGGCCCCCATAGAAGCTAAAATCAAATTTCCTGCCGTCTGTTTTGAATTCCCATGCCCAAGTCCACCAAGATACTCGCGGTCGTTGACGACCTCTTCTTTGTCGTGAAGATCAACGACGCCGCTAAACGCGCCGGCCTGACCTGTGAATTCCTCAAGTCAGAGAAAGACGTTCTCGAAAAGAGCGTCGCCGAGCAGCCGCTGCTCGTCATCCTGGATCTCAACGCGCATTCCGTGAACGCAGTCTCCGTGATCACGAATTTCAAGGCGATAGAAGATCTGAAGCGCGTGTCCCTCATCGGCTTCGTGTCGCACGTACAAGGGGAGTTGAAGCAGCAGGCACAGGATGCGGGCGCCAATATGGTGCTGGCGCGTTCGGCCTTCTCGACCAACCTGCCGCAAATTCTCAAGCGCCACACAGGCTCGATGTAGCCGCGGGGCGCGAATTACGCGCCCTGACTGAACTCCGCCACCTGCCGCAGCTTCCTGAGCGCCGCGCCGGAGTCCACGGCCGCGCCGGCCATTTCCATGCCTTCGTGGAAGGCCTGCGCCACTCCGGCGGCCTTCAACGCCACGCTCGCATTCACCAGAACTATGTCGCGATACGCGCCGGGCGCGCCGTTGAGCACGGCGAGGGCGATGTCGCGGTTGGTGGTGATCTCTCCACCCTTCAACTGTTCAATAGTGGCGCGGGGCACGCCGAAGTCTTCGGGCGCGACCTCAATATGGTCGATGGCGCCCTTGGTGATGGAGAGCAGGTGCGTGGGCGCGGTGGTAGTGACTTCGTCCAGGCCGTCAAAGCCGTGGACCACGTAGCCGTGTTCGAGGCCCAGCGCCGCGAGGGTGACAGCCATCAGTTCAGCGGCCTGCAGGGAGGGTGCGCCGGCCAGTTGGGCGGTGGCTCCGGCCGGATTGGTGAGCGGACCGAGCAGGTTCATGGCTGTTTTCGTCTTGAGCTCCGCGCGGGCGGGCATGGCGTTTTTCATGGCCGGGTGCAGGACGGGGGCGAAGAGGAAGCCAAAGCCGATCTCGCGGATGGAGCGGGCGATGGCGGCGGGGTCTGTCAGCAGCTTCACACCGAGGGCTTCGAGGAGATCGGCGCTGCCGCAGAGCGAAGACATGGAGCGGTTGCCGTGTTTGGCGACGGGCACGCCGCAGGCGGCAACGACGATGGCGACGATGGTGGAGACGTTGCAGGTGCCACGGTTGTCGCCGCCGGTGCCGCAGGTGTCGAGCACGACGCGATCGGTGATGCCGTGGTGGATGTGGACGGCGCTCTCGCGCATGGCCTGGGCCAGGCCGAGGATCTCGTCGGCGGTTTCGCCTTTTACTCGCAGGGCGGCCAGGAAGGCGCAGATCTGGGGCGTGGTGGCCTCGCCAGCAAGGATGGCGGACATGGCCGCGCGGGCATCCGCAGCAGGCAGACTTTCCCTGTTCAGGAGGCGGTGCAGGAGGGGCAAAAACGGCATGCTATATTGGATTTCGGGGCTTCATTCGAGCCTACCACAAGCGGATTCCTATGAAAATACACGAGTACCAAGCCAAGGCGATCTTGGCCAAGTATGGGGTTCCAGTACCGCGCGGACGCATGGCACTCAGCGTGGATGAGGCCAAGGCGATCGCGGTGGAACTCGGCGGCCGGGTGGTCGTCAAAGCACAGATTCATGCGGGCGGACGCGGTAAGGGCGGCGGCGTCAAGCTGGCCGACAACGCGGATGCCGCGGCGGAAGCCGCCTCCAAGATCCTGGGGATGACGCTGATCACGCACCAGACGGGGCCGGAAGGCCGGCTGGTGAAGTGCCTGCTAGTGGAAGAGACGTTGCCGATCGAGAAAGAGCTGTATCTCGGCATCGTGCTGGACCGGGCGCAGGGCAAGCTCGTCATGATGGCCTCCGCCGCCGGCGGCATGGACATCGAGGAAGTCGCCGCGAAGACGCCGGAACTGATCCTGAAGGAAGCGTTCGATCCGGGCGCCGGCCTGATGGGCTGGCAGGCGCGCAAGCTGGCCTTCGGCATCGGCATTCCCGCCGCCAGCGTAGGCGCGGCCGTGAAGACGATGCAGGCGCTGGCGAAGGCCTACCTCGACACCGACGGATCGCTGGCTGAGATCAATCCGCTGGTTCTCACTTCGGACGGCCGGGTGGTGGCGCTGGACGCGAAGGTCACCTTCGACGACAACGCGATGTTCCGCCACAAGGATCTGGCTGAGCTGCGCGATTTGAACGAAGAGGATCCGCTGGAAGTGGAGGCCTCGAAGTTCGGCCTGAACTACATCAAGCTCGACGGCAGCGTCGGCTGCATGGTGAACGGCGCGGGCCTGGCGATGGCGACGATGGACATCATCAAGTACGCCGGCGGCAGCCCGGCGAACTTCCTGGATGTCGGCGGCGGAGCCAACAAGGAACAGATCAAGAACGCGTTCCGCATCCTGATGGATGACAAGAGCGTGAAGGCCGTGCTGATCAATATCTTCGGCGGCATCCTGCGCTGCGACACGCTGGCCGCGGGTGTGGTGGATGCCTCGCGCGAGCTGGGCATGAACCTGCCGCTGGTGATTCGCATGGAAGGCACCAACGTACAGGAGGGGCGGCTGATCCTGAAGGAGTCCGGCCTGAACTTCACGGTGGCCGACGGCATGAAGGACGCGGCCGAGAAGGTCGTCGCGCTCGCGCAGTAGAAAGGGATCCCAACCATGAGCGTACTGGTCAACAAGAACACGCGCGTGCTCGTGCAGGGCTTCACGGGCAAGGAAGGCACCTTCCACGCCCTGCAGGCGATCGCCTACGGCACCAACATCGTGGGCGGCGTCACGCCCGGCAAGGGCAGCACGACTCACCTGGAGCGGCCCGTCTTCGATACCGTCACGGAAGCAGTGAAGACCACGGGCGCCAACGCCACGGTGATCTTCGTGCCTCCGCCGTTCGCGGCGGAAGCCATCATGGAAGCCGCCGACGCGGGCCTGCCGCTGGTGGTCTGTATCACGGAAGGCATTCCGGCCCTGGACATGGTGAGGGCGTGGCAGTATCTGAGAACCAAGCCGGGCACCCGCCTGATTGGTCCGAACTGCCCCGGCATCATCACACCCGGAGAGTGCAAGATCGGCATCATGCCGGGCCACATTCACAAGCCGGGCCCGGTGGGCGTGGTCTCGCGCTCGGGCACGCTGACCTATGAAGCGGTGGGCCAGTTGACGGCGCTGGGCATCGGCCAGAGCACGTGCATCGGCATCGGCGGAGATCCGATTATCGGCACGACGCACATTGATGCGCTGCGGCTGTTCAATGAGGATCCGGCGACGGAAGCCATCATCATGATCGGTGAGATCGGCGGCAACGCCGAGGAACTCGCCGCCGCGTATGTGAAGGAGTTCGTGAAGAAGCCGGTGATCGGCTTTATCGCGGGCCAGACCGCGCCGCCCGGCCGCCGCATGGGCCACGCCGGTGCGATTATTTCCGGTGGATCGGGCAAGGCCTCAGACAAGATGGCCGCCATGGAAGACGCCGGTATCATCGTTTGCCCGACGCCCGCCGATCTCGGCGACCGCGCCAAGGCAGCTCTCAAGCTTTAAGGAACTATGGAACGTACATTCGCCATCATCAAGCCGGACGCCGTTGCGGACGGAAACGCGGGCAACATTCTCGCCCTGATTGAAAAGAACGGGTTCAAAGTACTCGCACTGCGCAAGCAGCACCTGACGCGGCCCATCGCCGAAGGGTTCTATGCCGTCCACAAGGGCAAGGGCTTTTTCGAAGAACTGATCGCCTTCATGACGGAGGGTCCCGTGATCCTGCTCGCGCTGGAGCGTGAGGACGCGGTGGCCAAGTGGCGCGAAGTGATGGGCGCGACGAATCCGGAGAAGGCGGAAGCCGGCACGGTGAGGAAGCTCTACGGCGCGAACATCGGCCGCAATGCGAGCCACGGCTCGGACAGCCAGGAGAACGCGGCCATTGAGCTGGCGTGGTTCTTCCGCGGCTACGAACTCAACTAGCCAGATCGTTTTCTGTTGGAAGTGGGGATGCCTTGCGGGGCATCCCCATTTTTGCGTTTAGACGTTGGCGGCGGTGGGATGGACCCAGGGCTTGCGGTAAGGCCGGGTCAACAGCCGGTTGGCCTCTTCGTCGCCCACTACCCTGCCCTTCACGGGATCCCACTTCAGCGAGCGGCCCAGCTTCATGGAGAGGTTGGCCAGGATGCAGCTTGCCGTAGAGATGTGGCCCTGTTCGATGTCGGCGACCGGCTTGCCGCGCGAGGCGATGTTCTCGAGCAGGTTCTTCATGTGGCCGCGGATGGCGGGCGCGCAGTGGCGCTCCAGATCCTTCTCGGTACGGTCCTCGGGATATTGTTCGAACTCGTAGGTGACGTCCTTGTGGATGGGCGTGCCCTGGACGGGCGTGAAGTCGTAGCTCATGACGCTGGCTTTGAGAGTGCCCTTATCGCCGTAGAGGGTGGCCGCCCAGGTATATTTCGGGTCCGGCGGCTGGCCCCAGGTGCGATGGGTCCAGACGATCTTCACATCCGGGTAGTCGAAGGTCGCGGTCTGGGTATCGGAGATGTTCGACTTGCTGGCTTTGTCGATCAGGATGCCACCTTCGGACGACACGCTGGTGGGCCAGCCGAGATCCATCATCCAGCGCACCATGTCGAACATGTGAATGGCCATGTCGCCCACGATGCCGTTGCCGTATTCCATGAAGGCGCGCCAGGAGCGCGGGTGGACGAGGCGGTTGTAGGGACGCATGGGCGCGGGTCCGGTCCACATCTCGTAGTCGAGATTCTCGGGCGGAGCAATGTCGGGAGCGTCACCGCGGGCGCGCATCGGGTAGTAGCAGCAGATCTCAACCAGGCCGATCTTGCCGAGCTTGCCGGAGCGGACGATCTGGTCGCGGGCCTCAATGAGGTGGGGCGTGGAGCGGCGTTGCGTGCCCACCTGGACGACGCGCTTGTACTTGCGGGCGGCGGCCAGCATGGCTTCGCCTTCCGTGATATCGACGCTGATGGGCTTCTGGACGTAGACATCGACTCCGGACTTCACGGCCTCGATCATGGCGAGGGCGTGCCAGTGATCGGGTGTCGCGATGAGGACGATGTCGAGATCCTTCTCCTTCAACATCTGGCGGTAGTCGGCGAAAGTGCGCGGTTTTTTCTTTGACAGCTGGCGGGAGGCGACGATGTCGGCGGCCTCGGAAAGCATCTTGCGATCGACGTCGCAAAGCGAGACCACGTCGACGGGAGCCACCTGAATGAGGCGCAGGAGGTCGCACTTGCCATACCAGCCGGTGCCGATGAGACCGACGCGTTTGGGCTTGTCGTCGGCGAGAGCGTTTAAGGCGGCAAGCCCGGCGGTACCGGTGTGAAGAAAGCTGCGGCGATTCATGCGGCGATGGCTCCTTGTCGGACAGGGATGAGAGGAAACGTAAAAGCAGTATACGCGGGTTCGAAGCGCCGGGTCATGCCGAAGGGCAATCAGTGGCCCGCGCCGCCTGGCTCAGGCTTGTTGGCGAACTCGGCTTTGGCCTTTTCGGTGACGGTCCAGAGGTAGAGGATGCGGCCATCGGCATCGAAATGCTTGTCGGGTTTCCATTCACCCATGTCGAAGCTGTGAGAGACGATGCGCGAACCGGGCTTCAACTGCTGGAGCAGGCGCGGCCGCAGTTTCAGGTTCACCTCGGGCAGGAGATAAAGAGTGACGAGTGTGGCCTGGCTGACATCGGACTCGAACAGGTTCTGTTCCATGAACTTCACCTTGTCGGCCACGCCGGCCTTGCGGGCATTCTCGGTGGCTTCGGCGATGCGTTTGGGGTTCAGGTCGATGCCGGTGCCGGTGGCCGAGAATTTTTCGGCGGCGGTGACCACGATGCGGCCGTCGCCGCAGCCGAGGTCGAAGACGACATCGCCGGGTTGGACGTTGCCGAGTTTGAGCATGGCATCGACAACGTGTTGAGGAGTTGGCACATAGGGGACGTCACCGCTCTCGCCGTAGGTCTGCGCGTGCAGGAGCAGGGGCGCGACCAGAGAGATGAAGAGGGCCGGAGCCCATCGCAGGATCCTCATGGGCGAGAGCTTATCATGGCTTAAGGCGTAGTCATAGGGGGGAACTGTTCGTTGGCTGTGGACAAGCGGGGTGGGTGCTGTTGTACACTGAAGTTTCACGCCTTAGGGCGCGTAGCTCAGTTGGTTAGAGCGCCTGCTTCACACGCAGGAGGTCGCAGGTTCGAGTCCTGCCGCGCCCACCATTCCTCCTCCTTCCCTCCAATCCCTCTTCAGCTTGTAGACTTCCTCTACGGATTTCGCCCGTCCGTTCACCGTCGCCCCTGGCAGCCTGCCGAGGCCGGAGGAGCTGCTTCCGCGAACCGGCGGCGCCCGCGATAAACAGGTGAGGATCGGAGGGGACTTGGGCGATAATCAGATGTCAATCCACTCTGGAGCTTTTCGTTTCATGGCTAAGATTCATGTGAAGAACCCCGTCGTCGAGATGGACGGCGATGAGATGACCCGGATCATCTGGCAATGGATCCGCGACCGCCTCATCCTCCCTTACCTCGAGATCGACCTCAAGTACTACGATCTGTCGGTGCAGAAGCGCGACGAGACGAACGATCAGATTACGATCGACTCCGCCAATGCGACCAAGCAATATGGTGTCGCCGTCAAGTGCGCCACGATCACGCCCGACGAGGCGCGGGTGCAGGAATTCGGCCTGAAGAAGATGTGGCGCAGCCCCAACGGCACCATCCGCAACATCCTCGACGGCACGATCTTCCGCGAGCCGATCATCTGCAAGAACGTGCCCAGGATTGTCAGCCATTGGGACAAACCGGTGGTTGTGGCACGCCACGGCTTTGGCGACCAGTACCGCGCGCAGGACTTTACGTTCCCGGGCCCAGGCAAGCTGAAGCTGGTGTTTACGCCCGCCGACGGGAGCGAGCCCATTGAGCGCGAGATCATCGACGCCCCCAGCGCCGGCATCGCCCTGGGCATGTTCAACCTCGACAGCTCGATCTCCGGTTTCGCGCGGGCCTGTTTCAATTACGCGCTGGACCGCTCGTATCCGGTGTACCTGTCCAGCAAGAACACGATCCTGAAGGCGTACGACGGCCGGTTCAAGAACCTGTTCCAGGAGATCTTCGACGCTGAGTTCAAGTCCGCGTTTGCAGCCAAGGGCCTGACGTATGAGCACCGGCTGATCGACGACATGGTGGCGGCCAACCTGAAGTGGAGCGGCGGCTACCTGTGGGCGTGCAAGAACTACGACGGCGACGTCCAATCGGACACGCTGGCGCAGGGCTATGGCTCACTGGGCCTGATGACGTCGGTGTTGATGTCGCCGGACGGCAAGACCGTGGAAGCGGAAGCGGCGCATGGCACCGTGACGCGGCACTACCGGATGCACCAGCAGGGGAAGCCGACCTCGACCAACCCGATCGCGTCGATCTACGCCTGGACGCGCGGCCTGCACCATCGCGGCACCATGGACGGAACCCCGGACGTGGTCAGCTTCGCCCACACCCTGGAAAAGGTCTGCGTGGATGTCGTGGAGTCGGGCAAGATGACGAAGGACCTGGCGATCCTGATCGGCCCGAATCACCCGTTCCTGACGACCGAAGCCTTCATGGCGGAGATCGACTCGGAACTCAAACGGCGTCTCTCGTAGTACAGAACTGCAACACCTGGAGGCCGCTGTCAGCGATGGCAGCGGCCTCTATCCTTTGGGGATTGCCTGCTTCTTCGCCCCTACACCCAACTCAGGTTCGTGATGGAGTAAGCGGGCACGGTCAACTGGGTCATCAGGCCGCCCACCCGCACCTGGACCGCCTTGTCCGCGTCAGTCACATTGCTCAGCACCAGCACCTTCGTGCCGTCACGGTGAGTAAACGCGGCGTGGGCCACGGCTTCTCCACCGCCTTGTGAGGCGAAGCGCTTCGACCCTCGGCGGGCCGCATGCGTGTAGTGCTTCAGCACCCAGTAGTCGGTGCTGCGCGAGATTTCCTTCGTCTTGGAGTCGATGGTGAGAGTACCTCGAGCATGGACGAACGGTCCGATGTTGGGGTTGCCGTTCTCGTCGAGGACAATGTTCCAGAGCATGAAGCAGCGGGTCCAGTTGCGGACGGCCGCAGCGGCCAGCGCACCGCCCCGCGCAATGCGGATCTGCGGCGGCACGGCCTCGCGCTTCGGGGCGTCGGTGGACGCGAGCGGCGCGGCTCCAGCCAGTCCGCCGCCGGCAAAGGCTCCGACGCTGCTGAAACTGCCTTCCGTCCAGTAGGCGTGTTTGTCCGGGAACGCGTCGTGGACCCGGCTCATGGCGTCGATGGTGCCGAGATAGGGGTGCCAGGCGACCCCGTCGATGTACTTGTTGAACGCGGGTTCCTCCAGCGAGTTGATGACGCGGCCCCACAGGTTCCAGTTGTGGTCGAGCATCCAGATCTTCGTCTTGAGTTTGTTCTCCGCGATGGCCGGACCCAGTTGCTGGCTGACGAAGACGATCTCGTGTTCCTGCGCCCAGACACAGGCGGGCATGCGGGCGTCCTGATCCGTATCCACCTCGTTCTGCGAGGTGATGGCGTCGATCGGCACGCCTTCGGCTTCGTAGGCTTTCAAGAATTTCACGAGATAACGGGCGTAAACTCCGAAATTCTTCGGCTTCAAAGACCCGCCCAACATCGTGCCGCTGGCCTTCATCCAGCCGGGCGGGCTCCAGGGGCTGGCGAGCAGGAACAGGTCGGGATTGAGCTTGCGGGCCATGCGCAGTTGGGGCAGGATGTACTGCTTGTCCTGGTCGATGGAGAAGCGCTTGAGCTCTGGATCGGGCTCGCCCTCGTCATAGCTGTACATCTTCGTGGCGAAGTCGCTGGAGCCGATGCAGACGCGCGTGACGCCCATGCCGAGTTCGGAGGGATGGTACAGCTCGTGCATCAGCTTTTCCTTTGCTGCCCCATCGAGCTGGTGGATCATGTAGGCCGAGGCGTCCGTCAGCGCGCCTCCGAAGCCGAGCATCTCCTGATAAGTGCGCGTGGGATCCAGGACGATCGCCTCGTCCGTCTTCGCCGCGGCAGGCTGCCATTGCAGCGGGGGCTGCTCAGCGAACTGATCCTTTCCAGCGGTGCGGCGGACACTGATCGAGCCCGCTCCGCCTGCTTGTGTCTGTGCCATGGCTGGCAATGCGCTGAACATCGCGGCGGCGCCTGACGTAGTCAGCAATGCCCGGCGAGTACTTCCGTTCGACATGGCGCTTAGTCTATGCCCGCGGGTTTCCATGCACAAGGGCGGCTGCCATCGAAGCCGCCTCGCTACAATGAGGGGCAATGCTGAAGCGCATTCGACCGTTCCTCCACCTCTGCCTGCTGCTGGCGCTGTGCGCCACAGGCGGCCTCGCCCAAAGTCTGGTGACTACTCCGGCTGATCGCCTGCAGGAGCAGTGGTGGTCTAAGCGGCATGCCGCGGTGCTGGAGAAAGTCCAGGCCGAGCGCGACGCGGAACTAGTGCTGCTGGGCGACTCCATCACTCAGAACTATGAGAAGGCCGATCCGCCGGATGAGGATTTCCAGCCGACCTGGCAGCGGTTCTATGCCAGCCGGAAGGCCCTGAACCTGGGCTTCAGCGGCGATACCACGGCGCACGTGCTGTGGCGGCTGGAGCATGGCGAGGTGGATGGGCTGCGGCCGCGCGCGGTGGTCCTGCTGATCGGCACCAACGACACGGCTCGCGGGCATTCGGCGGAAGAGACGTCGCACGGGATAGACGCCGTGGTGGCAAAGCTGCACGAGAAGCTGCCGCAGAGCTCCATCCTGCTGCTGGGGTTGCTGCCCAGCGAAGTCTCGCCGGAAAAGAGCACCGTCGATGCTGAAGTCAACCGCTACCTCGCCACACGGTATGAAGCCGAGGCCAAGGTGACCTACGTCGATGCCGGCTCCGTTTTCTACCAGGATGACCGGCTGAATACGGCTCTCTTCTACGACCCGCGCCTCAAGACTCCGCGCAAGCCGCTGCACCCCGATACGACCGGGCAGCGGCTGATGGCGGAAGCGATCGAACCCACCCTGGCTCGGCTGATGGAGGATGCGCCGCGGCAGTACCTCGCCGCGCTGAACAAGGTGAATACGGCCGTGATTCCGGTGCCGCGCCTGGAACGCGACTCTTACGATTGGGATCAGCGGCATCGCGATGTGATGGCCATCAAGGCGCAGATGAAGCCCGAGATTGTCCTCATCGGCGATTCCATCACCCACTTCTGGGGCGGCTTGCCGAAGGCCAATCGCGTGAATGGGCCGAAGTCGTGGGAAGCGGCGTTTGGCGGCAGGGAGGTGTTGAACCTCGGCTTCGGCTGGGACCGCACGCAGAACGTCCTGTGGCGGCTGCAGCACGGCGAGTTCGACGGCCTGCACCCCAAGACCGTGATCATCAACATCGGCACGAACAACCTCACCGGCACAATCAACGCGCGAGCCAACACGCCGGAGGAGGTCGTGGCAGGGATCCTGGCGATTCACGGCAAGGTGCGGGCGGCTTCTCCGGAGAGCCGCATCGTCGTGATGGGCATCTTTCCGCGCGGCTTCCCTGTTGCCTCCCGGCTGCGGGTGCCGATTGCGACGGTGAACCAACTGCTGGCCGCGGCCCTGGCCGGCAAGGCCGGCACGACGTTCCTCGACATCGGCGCGCGGTTCCTGGCGCCCGATGCGACGCTGCCCAAGCGCCTGATGAACGACGGCACCCATCCCACCGACGAAGGCTATGCCATCTGGGTGCAGGCCCTGACCGAGGCCGGCGTGCTCCGGCCCCGCTGAATCAGCCGTCTCGCTTGCGGTTCGAGGGCAATGGCTGCGGCGTGGTGACCGGCCCGTGGACCACCAGCGTGCCGTCCTTGCGGATCTCCATGCGGTCGAGGAACAGAACCCGGCGCTGGCCGGTCGCGGCCGTTCTGCCGGCATAGAGACAGAGCATCTCCGACCCGTCGGGCGAATAGGTCACGCAGTTGTGCGCCGGACCGGTGACGTTGCCGCCGCGATCCGTATTCTTCTTCAGCACCGGATTGTTCGCGGCCTTGGTGTAGGGGCCCAGGGGCTGCTTCGCCGTCGCGTAACCCAGTGCGTAGTTCTCGCCCAGATAGTGATTGGCCGAATACATCAGGTAGTAGGTGCCGCCGTGCTTGAAGGCGCAGGGACCCTCCGTCCAGCGGCGGTTGACCTCCTTCGTCGTCACGGAGAGGTTCTCCCAGGCGGCATTCTTGTCCGAGAGACTGACGGGCGGGCGCAGGGCCATCACCGGTTCGCCGATCGTGCCCGTGAAATCCGGCTTCACTTCAACGCCGTAGATCCAGCTCTCTTCGATCTCGGTGTAGAGCTTCTCCTTGCGCGCCCAGTCGGCAAGCTCGCTCTCGACCGGATGTTTGTAGCAGCAGCGCGAGTAGAAGAGATAGACGCGGCCGTCGGCATCGAAGAGCAGTTCCGCGTCGATGGCCGGATAGCCGGGGTCGAACAGCGGCGCGTTGCGGATGTCGCGGAACGGCCCCTGGGGCTTGTCGGAGACAGCCGCGCCGATGCGGTAGTTCTCCTTCTCCTTGTTGGGGTTGTCGCGCCACTGGGCGCTGTAGAAGAGGTAGTAGCGATCCTTGACGTGGTAGACGGCCGGAGCCCAGAAAGTATCGGTACACCAGGCTGTGGCGGGGTCCCGCGAATAGACCTCGCCCACCGGCTGCCAATGGACCACGTCGGTGGAGGTGAAGGCGGGGTAGGCCGTGGTGCCTTTGCCGCCTCCGGTGCCGTAGACGAAGTACTGGCCATTGGGCTCGCGCAGGACGAAGGGGTCGGCTACGGCGATGCCCAGCGGATTCGTGTAGGTCTGCGGGACCTCCTGTCCGGCCGCCAGCAGCGGTGCGGCCACGGCGGCTCCCAGCCCGCGCAGTACGCTGCGCCGCGAAGCTGTGGCAGTCGCTGGAGCGGCGGGTCGATTTCTATCGGACATGACTGAGTGGCTCCTGTCTCTCCACGATCCTATTCGCGGCACACAAAGTTCTTCGCGTCCTCGGGATCGCCCTGCCCGGTATAGTGGGCGGACTTGGGATACGCGCAGAGCGGCCGGCTGCGGCCCGGGAAGGCTCGGCCCGTGGCCACGACGGCCTCGGGCGCTGTGCCCTTCTCCACCCAATCGACCACCGCACTCAGCATGTCGAAGGTATCCAGCGCCGCGTCTCCGCCGCCGCAGTGGCCCATGCCCGGCACCAGGTAGATGCGGCTCCAGCCGGCTACCTTGGGCAGGCCGCCATTCGCCGCGCTCATCTTCTGGTAGTAATCCAGCGTGTCCAGCGCCGAGAACCAGGGATCGCTCACACCGTGATAGAACAGCAGCTTCCCGCCATGGCCGGCGAAAGTAGTGAGGTTTGTGGAGGTCGTGTCCACCAGCGGATTCGCCACCAGCAGGGCTTCTTTGTCCACATCCTGCTCGGTGCCAGTGCTGGGCGGACCCACTGGACTGGGTCCGGGGTTCAGCAACCCGGGGATGCCTCGCTTGGCCGTGATCCCTGTGTCGAAGGCGAAGCCGGAGTAGACCGGGATTCCGCGCGAGTCCTTCGGACCGCCAAAGGCCCGCTTGAGGGCGCCCGCCTGTTGGGCGGTGAGGCAGGTGTCGTCCTTGGCTCCGCTGCAGACGAGGGAGGCGGGATCGAAATCGCAGCCGCTGACGTTGAAGATCATGCCGTCCTGGACGCCATCCTTGAGGTCGCATTGCTTCAAAAGCGACTTGACCACCAGCTGACGGTCGGTGTCGGTGAACGCTCCGCCCGGAATCGGTTTGCCTTGTGCGTCCTTGGGCGCGATCTGGTTGAAGCTGATGGCCACCCAGCGGTCGGCCAGGTTGGAGTATCCCGTCCGCATGGCCGGAGCGCCGGAGACCACTCCGTCGAAATAGAGCGGGTAGCGCTGGGTCATCAGCATGGCTTCGCGGCCGCCGGTGGAGCAGCCGGAGAAGTAGGAGTGCTCGGCCGGTTTGCCGTAGTAGTGGGCGATGATGAGCTTCGCCACCTGGGCCACGCGACCGACGGCGATGTAAGCGAAATCGAGGCTCGCCTGCTGATCCTGCAGGAAGCTGGCGTCAAACCCTCCGGTGCCGGTGTGGCCGGAGTCGGTGTTGACGACGGCGAAGCCGCGCGCCAGTCCGGGCGCGGCTCCGGCGGCTTGGCCGCCCAGCGGGAACTGAACGGAGCCGTTCAGCCCTCCGCCACCCTGCATCAGGAAGCGCTGGTTCCACTCCGCCGGCAGCGTGAGGGCGAAACCGATGCCATAGGGCTTGCCGCCCTCGCCGGTGCGCTTGTCGAGGACGGCATCCAGCCGGCAGAAGGCCGGCAGGGGCCCGGTGTACCTGGGGGCAGCCGGAGGGGCTCCGGGCGGCGAGGCGGGGATCCACTCCGTTTTGGTGATCACCATCGACAGGTTCGGGATCTTGAGGCTCGCCAGGTTGGCGCACTCGGCCGGCCCTTGCGCCTGGGCCAATCCCGCCGCGCCCAACGCCAGCATTGCACTGAACATTGTCCATCTCATCCGTGTTTCACCTCTGATTCCCTCATATCTGCAACAGGAAAACCATTTTACTCATACCGGTAGACCGTGACGTGCATGACGGTGTTTGGACGCAGCGTGAGGATCTCACCCTGCCCCGTATCGTCGCCACCCAATTGCCGGATCACGGTCCACTTGCCGTTCTCAAACCGCCCTTCCTGCACGTCGCCGATGCCTACGATGCCCGGTCCCGGAGTCTTTGGGGTGAGGTCGATGCGGAAGGCGCCGCCGATGCCGCCGAGGTAGAATTCGCTGGGCCCTGAGGCGGCCAGGATCGCCGCGCCTTGCGCAGGACCAGCCTGGGCAGGCTGCGCGGCCGGAGCAGCGGCTTGAGTGGCAGCGGGTGCGGCGGGCTTGGGCTCCGGTGCGATCGGGATGCGGCCGCGGCCTAGAAACGAGACTTTGAGCTGGTAGCCGCCCAATTCGAACTGTTGCGGCGCGTCGCCCAGCTTCATGCGGATCGCGGTCATGGTGTCCTTGCCCTGCTGCGCGGCAATGGCGGGAGCCATGCTGGTGATGACCTTGTAGGCGGCGGCGAGTTCGGTGTCGGGTCCGGCGGACCTGTCGATGTAGAAAGGCGAGAAGCCCATGGCGCCGTACTTGCCGAAGGCCACCAGGGCATTGGCCGGATTGACCGAGGTCTCGGGAATGAACAGGGGATTGCCGTTGCGGATGAAACGCTCCGACACCTCGTCGAACTGCGGCAGGTAGAGGTCGGGCGCCAGCAGGTCACAGGCCGGGGCTCCGGCGCGCCAGATGTCGTGCACCTGCGGCAAGGGACCTCCGCTGGGATAAGTGCCGGGCCACGCGGTGTTCGGCCCCTGGAGCCAGGCGTTCACGAACATCGGCAGGTTGTATTCGGCCTTGCCCTCCTCGATGATGCGGTTGATGTAGCGGGCGTAGTGCCAGGCCATGAAGAACTCGTCCGAAGGCCACGTGAGTTTTCGCCAGGCGGTCTCGAACTCTTCGGCGCTCAGCGGCGGGCTGGTGGTCTGGATCGGCATCTCCACGCTCTCCGGCTTGCCGGGGCCAAAGACCTCGGCCCAGGTTCCGCTGGACTTGAAGCCGTTCCCCTTCCAGGCTTCCAAAAGTTCCGGAGCCAGGCTGCTGCGATGCTGGGCGAGGTGCTGCATCAGTTCCTTCGGCACCGGGGAGGAGTAGGCCCGGTTCGCCGCATCGGAGCGGTCGCGGGAATCTCGCAGGACACCCACCTCGTTCTCCACCTGGATCATGAGGACGGTATGATCACGGCCATCCACCGACTTGAGATGGCGCATCATGGCTCGGAATGCCTTGGCGTCCGCATCGCGGCTGGCGTCTCCGAACGTGCTGAGCAATTCCATGCCGCGGCCCGAGCCGAGGCGGATGCGCGGGAAGCGCTTGTAATCCTGCTTCACCCAATACGGCACATAGCTGGAGAGCCCGTTCTTCCAACTGCCAAACCAGAGCAGGACGAGTTTCAGTTGATGGCGGCGGGCCTCTGCCAGCAGGCCGTCCAGCAATTCGAACTGGAACTTGCCTTCCTGGGGCTCGAGCTGCGCCCACGACACCGCGGCCAGCACGGTGTTCAGGTTGGCGGAGGCCAGGCGCGGCCAGATGGGACGCATGTACTCGAGGCTGCTGGCGGAGTTGTTGCCCAACTCACCCGCCACAGCCAGGAAGGGCTGTCCCTCGACGATGAGTTGGGTGGCTGTGCCTTGTTTGCGCAGGTGCGGAAGCTCCTGGGCACATAACGTAGCCGCCAGGGCGGCTGTGATCCCGATGCAGGCGAATCGGACGGTACTGCTGAAGTGCATGGTGGTACTACCGGACTGGATTTAGTCTATAGAATGCCGCGGCGTCGAGGGCAAGCCTGTCCAGGCCGGATCGAATGGCGGAAACACGAACGGCTTCGCCCCGGCCCTTTGGCCGTGACGAAGCCGTTGGCGGTTAGGCTCGGACTAATTCCAGCCGATGTCCTTCAGGAAGGCGAAGGTCAGGTCGGTGGGAACGGTGACTTCGTGGGTCAGGTCGCCGTTGATCGCCGGCTCCATGAGCAGATTCGGGAAGGCGCTGACGTCGAAGTGAGACACCGACGAACCGCTCTGGTAGGGGTTCGGGGCGTACATCAGGGCGTGGTTGAGGTTGTCCGCGCCGGAACGCAATGTGAGGTCGACGCCGAGGAAGCCGAAGACGCCTGAGTGCGTGCGCGAGCGTTTGGACAGCGCGACTTTCAGGGCGTTGCCGTCCCCAAGGGTAATGCGAACTGCCGGAATGGTGATGCTGCCGTCAGTGCCGCCCAGTCCGGGCGGCGGAGAACCGGCGACGTTATCGACGACAATCATGCCGACCGCGCCGGCAGCCTGCAGCCTGGCTGCTTTCACGTTGAAGGTGCAGCCGCCCCGGTCGACCAACCCGATCTTGCCACTCACCGCCAGAGCATTCGCGGCGGAAAGCGTGGTGCAGGCCAGGCCCGTGCCGTTGGCTTGATCGACAACTGGCATGATCTCGGCCGTAAGGCCGGCAGCGGTCAGAGCCGGACCAAACGAGGCGGTGCCGACGAGGTAGTTTCCGGCCACCGACGCCGGCGCATTGATGCGGAGGTTCGGTGAGCCGGCCTGGAGAACGCTGGGCACACCGGCCGTGACATTGGGCCCGGTCCACACCAGCTTGTTGCCGGACAGGGCCGAGGCCGCGCGCTCGGCGTTGGTCATGGTGTCCCAGGTCTTGCTGGTCGCTGAATTCATCAGGAACGCATCGGTGACCGTCGGGAGCCCGAGAAACGGCGCTCCGGTCGATCCGCTGGTGAAAGTCTGGAACCCCAACCCGTGGGCGAACTCGTGCTCGAGAACGGTCACCAGATCCACGTTGGCGCCGTGATTGCCATCGAGCCCCAGGTAGAAGAAGGTGCCATCCAGGCACCCTGTCTTTCCCAGATCGATGTTGAAGCCCGCTACGATATCCGGGACGCCCGGATCGCCGTCAGCGCCGTACAGCTTATTGGTCAGCGCTTTGCCATACCAATGGCCGGCCAGGATCGCTCCGGGAAAATCGGCGAATACCTCAGTGGCGCCGGCGCTGCCCAAAACCGCGCCTGAGGAATTGCAGGACAGGTGGTCCCAGTAGGCCGCCACGGTGATGATTACGTTGCTGGTCAGGGTGGCGCCCCATTTGTTCGCCGCGGCCTGGAACGCAAGCAGGCGTTGCTGGCCCAGTGTTGTACCGGGATTGCCCCCCACGGCGGCGACTGGCGTTGGATCGTTGAAGCCTACGCCCGGGTCGTCGAAGTTAACAATGACAATCGTCGCCGCGGCGTTCACGACGAAGGGCGCAAGTGTGGCGAGCGCCAGGACAGGGAGGATTCTACTTCTCATCGAGAGCTCCCTTCTCGGCGGGCGCCTGGTTGCCGGAGAGAACGGCGGTGGCGGCCTTGTCGCCGGTGACGCACGACTCCTTCAGCTTGCCATCCGCGGTCTTCGTGACGACCATGTAACTCCTTGATTCCGCGCCCAGCTTGACTGCAATCCCTGCACCCGTGGGCGACTTGAAAGGCGTTTGGGCCGCTGGCGCGACGGACTGAATGGACTTCTTCCCGGTCGACGTGAGTGCCTCCACTTCGCCCTGTTCCGGTGCCCGGAACTTGCCGGTCACCGGATCCTTGAAGATCATGACGCCGCCCGCTGGCGCGGCTTGCTCGCCGGTAACGGGCTTGAGGGTGGACTTCTGATTGGTGTCCGCAGGCTGGGCAGCCGTGGCCTCGGCGCGGGCAGGTTGTTGATCGCTGGGGGCCGCTGCGTTCAGGACCGTGACCGCAGCAGCAAGGACCGACGTCGCGAGCGCGACGCTCTTGGCAGTTTTCGACATACAGTTCTCCAGAGTCTATTTGCACTGGCGGCGCAGGCGCCGCAGCAGGATCGCGCCGAATCCGGCGGCCATCAGCCCAAAAGTGGCGGGCTCAGGCACGGCCTCCACCTTGAAGGTGTCGACGCCGATGTAGTTGCCGTTGGTGCTCGTGTCGGGTACGAGGTAACGCAGGGCAAGACGGCCGCTGACGGTGCCTACGAAGGGATTCAGGACGGCGGTGACATGAGTCCAGGAGCCGGGATAGCCCGTTTGATTCAACAGAGGGTTCACGGAGAGAATGAGTGTGGTGAAGTCACCGACCGATGAGTCCGAAGCGCCCACGTCCGTGCTTGCGCCATTCGTGCTCAATCGCAGCTCCAGGCTGTCGGCGAAAAGCTGAGGGCTCTCAGTCCGCGTGTAGAACGAGATGCCGGTGGAGTAGCTGAACGTGATGACGGGGGAAATCAGCCAGTTGCTGACATTCCCGCTCGCCGCGGCGCTGAGAAAATTGGCGGCGATGTAGGCATCGGCCGGACCGCTCTGGGCGTTGAAGACACCCGTGTTGCCCTGGAACCAACTGTCGGTTCCAATCGGTGCACTGTTGTTGATCACCACCCAACCGTCTCCGGCCAGTGTGGTGACATCCGTAAATCCTTCTGAAATCAGTGTGGCTGCGCTCAGTTGGGTGCCTGCGGCCAGTAAGAGCAGGCCTAGACCCAAAGCGCGGGATCGGCGCATAGTTTTCCTCCAACTCCTCGTGGGCTCCGAATAAGCGAGGTGCCGTAGGCCCGCGAAGATTGGTAAAAATATTAGCATAGAATTTGTTACAAGGTTCCACCTGTTTAAGTTCAGGAAAACAGCGCTCAATCCTGAATCGATCATACAGATGACATCCAAACAAGAAGACAAATCGAAATCCAGTACGCTTTAGTGCAGCTAGCAGCCATGTCCTTAGTACGACCCGAGGAACATAGGGCGAAACTGAACAGGCCGGGACACAAATTAGGCCGCATCAATTGCTGAACTAAAGATGCAGTTTCTTACTCGTAGTACCGGCGTACCAGGTTGAGGTTGAGCCGTTCGCCCCGGGTGCACGGTGCCGCCAATTGATGCAAACTGTTAGGCACACTCGTGCCTGCTTTAGAAATTGATCTTGCCCACGGCGCCGACCTCGAATGGTGCGCCCGCCTCATGTCGACCAGCGAGCCATGGCTCACTTTGGGCAGGGGCTTCGAGACTTGCCTGGCGCGCTGCAGCGGCCCTCAATATGTGGTCTTGCTGGCGCGATTGGACGGAGAACGGGTGGGCTTCCTGCTGCTGCACCCGACGGGCGTGGCTGGCTCACCCTACATCGCGGCGATCGCGACCAGCGAGCCGGTGCGTGGCCAGGGTGTCGGCTCGGCGTTGCTGGACGCGGCGGAAGGCTGGTTCACAGAGGCCCGGCATATCTTCCTGTGCGTGTCCTCGTTCAATCAGCAAGCACGGAAACTGTATGAACGGCGCGGGTATATCCAGAGGGGCGAGTTGCCGGACTACGTCATCGAAGGCGCGTCGGAGCTCCTGATGCACAAGCGGCTGGTGCGCCCGTGACCCGCCCCTGGCGCCTGGTGGCGCTCCTATCTGCCACGGCGACAGCGAGTTATCTATGCCGGGTGAACGTGTCGGTGGCCGGGGTGATGATGATGCGCGAACTGGGGCTGTCGCAGCAGGCGATGGGCCGCGTGTTCAGCGCGTTCCTGGTAGGCTATGCAATCTGCCAGATTCCCGGCGGAATGCTGGCCGACCGGTTTGGCGCGCCGCGCGTACTCGCCTGGGCGGCCCTGGCCTGGGTGGCGGCAACGGCATGGATGGCCGGTGCGGGCGCCAGCGTCGCCGCGCTGCTCGGCGCCAGGTTCGCGCTGGGTGTCGCGGAGGCGCCCACATTTCCTGCGGCGGCGCAGGCCATTTCGCGGGCCTTGCCGGCGCAGAAGCGCGGCCGGGCGAATGGACTGGTGGTGGCGGCGATCGGGCTGGGCTCGGCAATTGCTCCGCCATTGATCTCGTTCCTGATGGTGAGGATCGGGTGGCGCTCGGCGCTGATGATCTCTTCCCTGCCCGCGCTGGCCGTGGGACTCGGCTGGCTTTGGGTTCGGCAGCAGACCGCACCGGTAGCAGCGGCGCTTCCCGTTGCGGCGCCCTCCGGCCGGCCCCTGCCACGCAGCTTTCTCCTCTTAACCCTGAGCTATTCGCTACAGGGCTACGTCGGCTATATCTTCGTGTTCTGGTTCTATCTCTACCTGGTGGATGTGCGTCATTTCGACCTATTGCGCAGCGCGTTGTTCGGCAGCCTGCCCTGGCTGCTGTCCATCGTTTCCATTCCCATGGGCGGCTGGCTGTTTGACCGTATCTCCTTTGACCGCAGGGTGATTCCGATCGGCGGATTGGCCGGTTCCGGTGTATTCATCGCCATTGGAGCGCACACGCAGCACGCCTACCTGGCCGCGGTTTGCCTGGCACTGGCGACCGCGCTGGTGCTGAGCGTGGAAGGCCCATTCTGGGCCACGATGACGGCGGTCGCGGGCGAACGCAGTGGAGCCGGCGGCGGCGTCATGAACATGGGCAGCAACATTGGCGGCCTGATTTCTCCGGCACTTACCCCCATCCTGGCGGCGTCCATCGGGTGGGAAGGAGCCCTACTGGTCTCGGCCGTGCTGGCGGTGGTCGCGGCCATACTGTGGTTCTGGATTCAACCGCCACCGGTGATCGTGGAACCTGCCGCCTAGCCGGTTGCCGGGATAAGTCAGGCGGCCTATTTGTTTCCAGCCATGTTCGGCACCACCAAAATGATACCGGACATTATGGCAGGAGACATGGCATTGCCTTGGGCGAATAAAGCGGAGATCCAGGCTCCCGCCACTGCATAAATATTTCAGCCAACAGCGCCCATAAGACAACGAATCTCTCTCCGGAGTGAGTATGGCGTTGAGGCGAAGATTTGTACTTTATTCGCCGCCGTGCTTTATTCTCATTTCCTTCGAGCCCCTGATCATCCATCGGGCGGGGATAGCGCGGTGAAGGACTATTTCCGGGTCGCGCGTTTGACGGCGGAAGCGCGTTTGGTGAGATCCCTCAGGGCATCCCTGCCCACCCAGCGGGCGCCCGGATGGGTGGAATCCGCGAGACGCCGGGCGACGACGAGCGCGGCCTGGCAGACATCGGGGCCGCGGCGGCCAAGCCCGCGCAACGCCCAACTCACCCCTTTTTTGACGAAGTTGCGGTCGTCAAAGGCGGCACTCTCGATCAGTGGCAGGCTGGCCAGGAAGGGTTCGTCGCCGGATTCCTTGTCGTGTCCAGCCAGGCTGGCGAGCAGGGCAAAGCCGGCCCGTTTGATGAACTCTTCGTCGCGCGCGCCCCACTGGGCGACTTTGGCCCAGGCGTGCGGAGTGCGGTCAAAGAGGCAGAAACAGAGGGTGTCGCAGATGCCCCAGTTGTCGAAGTCGCGGCACCAGCGGTCCATCTGCGCGGGGGTGACCTCCGTGGGGTCGTCGACAAACGCCGTGAGCATCCGTGCTTCATAGACTCCAGTGGCCCAGAGCGCGGCGGCGAGTTCGTGGCTGCGGCCGAGGCGTTTTGCGATTGACTGGATGTTCGCCATGGAAACGCCCAACGCCTCTTTCGCATTGATGCCAAAGCGCACCAGATTCTCGCGGTCGCGGGGCGTGCTGGCCTCCTCCAGCCAGGCCAGCGCCTGCTCGACCTGCTGGCCGAGATCGCCGGCCGGCGCCTGCTGCGCGTCGGGTTGAGGCTTCTTCTTTGATTTCGAAGGCATAGGTGTCCGCTGGAGCCGGGCTTCGTCGTCACCCTGCCGATTCTCGAGCAAGGCGTTGATACGTCCGCTGTCTACTGCGGTTGGGGCGGCGCCACGCAGGCAAAACTGGCTGCCTGGTTTGGGTCGCCGGAACCTTTATAGCGGGCCACCTGCGGGTACTGGCAGAGCGGCCGGGTCAGGGTCGTCTCCGGATTGCCGGTTGCTCGGCCCGTACCGATGAAACGCTCCGGCGCGACACCCTGTTCCACCCAACGATCGAGGGCGGTGAGGAGATCGCGCTCCGGATCGCCGACGAACTGGTTGCCGGCATTGCCGAAGCTGTTCGGACCGAGGCCGCCGGCGCAATGGCCCATGCCGGGCACCATGAAGAGCCGGTAGAAACTCGTAATTTCGCGGTCCTTGGCGCGCGGATCGGGGTAGCGCGAGAGGAAGGCGCGGACCTTCTCGTAGTAGTTGATCGAGCCAAAGGGCGAGATGGCCGCGTCGGCCCAGCCGTGATACTGGATGAGCTTGCCGCCGTGCGCGCGGAAGGTGCGGAGATCGGGGCTGTTGGAGTTGATGACGACTCCGGCCTTCTCCGCCGCGTACGCGACATCGGAGTCGAAGTTCAGGGTGCGGAAGTCCCAGCCCGGATCCTCAAAAACTGCCTGGCCGAAGAACGAGTTGCCGAACATGCCTTGGATCGATTGCTGGGAAGGGCTGTTGATGATCCAGGGGCGCCAGGCTCCAGGGATCGCTTCGTGTCCGGGCGGGTAGCCGGGATAGATCTGCTGGCCGGTGCGTTCGTTCTTCGGGCCGCTGTAGATCCTATCGAGAGTCACGAGTTGCGGTTCGGTCAGGCATTCGGCCGAGTCGCCGCCCTTGCAGGCGAGCACGCCGGGATCGAAATGGCAGGTGCGCGGATCCTCGATCACGCCATCCTTGACCCCGTCGTTGGCGTCGCAGGCGGCGAGTACGGCTTTGTGAATCACCGGCAGTTTCTCCACCGGGATGGCGCTGGCCGCGTTCTTGGTGAGCGCCTGTTCGTTCCAGACGAAGCCGGTGAAATGGTTGGACCAGTCGTTGGCGGGGGCTCCGGCGATGATGCCGTCGAAGTCTTCCGGGTAGCGCTGGACCTCCATCAGGGCTTCGCGGCCGCCGTCGGAGCAGCCGAAGAAGTAGTTCCGGGCGGAGGGTTTCTCGTAGTAAGCGCGGATGACCGCCTTGGCAAGGATGCCTGTCTCATGGAGAGCGCGGTGGCCGAAGTCGATCAGCTTCTCGGGATGGCCGATGGCCCAACCGGCGGGCCCTCCCTCAGCGGCATTCGAATGGCCATCGTCGGTGCCGGCGGCGGCATAGCCGCGCTGGAGGAAACCGGCGAGGGTGGACGTGGGAATGGAACCGGCCCAGCCGCCGTTGCCCGATTGCAGATATTTGCCGTTCCAGCCGGCGGCCGGCAGCCAGACCTCCACCTTGATCTCGGAATCGGAGGTGGGCCGCGAGATGGCCTTCACGACGCAGTGCGCCGGCAGGTCGACCGGCTTCGAGCCGGGGTTGCCGCCCGGCAGCGGACCGGCGGGCAGGGCCACGGCGGAGGTGATCTCCGTATGGGGCAGCTTCAGCTCCGCCAACTTTTCGCAGGCTTGCTGCGCGTTAGCGAACCGGGTCAAGGCAAGGATGCCTAGCAGGGCGAGGCGGTAGGACATACGGTGGCTCCGAAGATGGACATCCTCAACGATAGTCGGTTTTGGCGGGGCCGCGGAGGGCCTACTTGTCCAGCCCCTGCAAGGCGGCGGCCGCCAGCGCAGCACCGGCCTGCGGAGTGAAGGGCGTCACTGTGGTTTCGTAACCCCCTTCGGGAAAGGCCTGGACGGTGGGCAGGTAGCCGAGCCAGCCGTTCGCGTAGCCGACGTAGAAAGTGTTCTTTACCGGAGACTTGGCGCGGACGTCCATGGCGATTTCACAGAAGAGCTCCAGCGGAGCGGCCCACAGGGCGGTATCGGCATTGATGCGGAGAAAGCGGACGGGCAGGCGGACCTGCGACTGCGGGGTGAGGTAGGCGGCCAGTTCCTCGGGCCACTGGAGTCCGGGTTTGAGCGGCGTTTCCAGAACGCGCTCGCCGGCCTTCAGTTTCACGGGCGTCGAAGCGGCGGGCAGGTCGCGACTGGCTTTGAGAATGCGGTCGCCGAGCAGGACGTTGAACTCGCTGATGCGCACCTTCTTGAAGTCGTCATAGACGCTGTAGAGAGGGGCGATGTCGCCGGTGGCCGAGTTCAGGAAGAGCATGGGCGCACCGAGCTTCTGTTCGACGTAGTTGGCCACGATGCCCGGAGCGTCGCCGCTGATGAGCTGGTTCTTGCCGCTGAGAACCGTACCGTGCATGGCGTAGTTGGCGAGCAGGGCGATGGGCGAGCCGTCGGGCCGATCGATGCGGATGAGCCCGACCTGGTGGTCGACGGGCCCGTCGGGGTTGAGCCCCAGGGCGATGCGGCCGTTCTCGTCGCGGGCGCGGCGGTTGATGTTGGCGTTGGAGGTGGTGACTCCGACACTGAGGCGGGCGGGCGCCAGTTTCGTGCGGGCCTCCTGAATGCCGGCGATCAGCTTCTGTTTGACAGAGCGGGCGTAGTCCCAATCGGGCTCATGATCATAGCGGCCGGCCAGGAAGGCGCGGGCGAGACCGGCGGGGCCGAGTTCCGGAGCGGAGTGCGTGTGGGTGACGGTCCACCAGATGTTCAGGCGATCGATGCCGGTCTGCTGCTTGAGCTCCGCGCAGAATTCGTCGTAGAAGGCGGGCGAAAACAGCGCGATGTCGGTGGAGACGAGGAAGAACTGGGTGGAGCCGTCGTCGAGCGCAACGATGCGGTGGAAGAGGGGGTCGTGCACGCCGGTGGACTGGCGGGCTCCGTAACCGAGCAGCCACTGCGGCGTGGTGGGTGTGATGTCGACCTTGACGGCCGCGGCGCGGAACTGGGCGGAGGCCGCCAGGGAGAGCAGGAGCAGCGCGAGGATTCGAATGGCCATGAGGGTCCTTGATTGTACTGCGTTCCGGTCAGGCGCGGAGAGCCGCGGGGTACGCCTTGCGCACGGCGGCCACGATGTCGTCGGTGTCCTGGCGGGTGTACTTGGGCCCGACAGGGACTCCGGCGAAGCGCGACAGGATGTCGATGGTGCGCGGGCAGGAAGCTGCGCCGTAGCGGATGGCCTTGCCGCGTTCGGATTGCCAGGAGGGCCACGCGGGGTGGACCGTGATCTTGTTCTCGATATAGGGCTGGATGGGGAGGACCACTGAGCCGCTGGGACCGTTGGCCGGGACGTTCTCGGCCTTCATCAGCTCCAGGAAGCGGTCGCGCTGGGCCTTGGTGTCGAAGCGGACGAACACGGGAGAGCAGAGGTCACCGGCAGCATCGGGCCGCTGCCGGAAGCGCAGGCCAGGGATGTCTGCGAGGCCGTGGTAGACGCGCTCGGCATTGCCCCGGACCGCGGCCAGGATCTGATCGAGCTTGCGGAGCTGCGCCAGCATGACGCCGCCAGAGAACTCGCTCATACGGAAGTTGGTGCCGACGAAGGGCGAGAGGCGGACCTCGCCCAGCATGTCCTTGTGCGGCGCGAAGATGTTGCCGACGTCGTGGAAGCGGACGGCGCGTTCGAAGAGTTCCGGGTTGGAGGAGACCACGGTGCCGCCTTCGCCGGAGGTGATGGTCTTGCTCTCCTGATGGCTGTATGTGGCGATGTCGCCCATGGAGCCGAGGCGGCGGCCTTTGTAGGAGGCTCCGACGGCTTGCGAGCAGTCTTCGATGACGCGCAGCTTGTGTTTGCCGGCGATGGCGAGGATGGGATCGAGGTGGGCCGGATTGCCCTGCAGGTGGACGGCGATGATGGCCTTGGTGTGCGGGGTGATGCGGGCCTCGAGGTCAGCGGGATCGAGGTTGAAGGTCTCGTCGATCTCGGCGAAGACGGGGAGGGCTCCGGCGCGGACCACGGCGGTGCAGTCAGAGTGCCAGGTCCAGGCGGGCATGATGACTTCGTCGCCGGGTCCGATCTGGAGGGCGGCGATGGCGCATTCGAGCGCGGCGGTGCCGGAGCTCACGGCCAGGGCGAAGCGGGCGCCGATCTTGGCGGCGAACTCCTTCTCATAGGTGGAGACTTTGACGGGGGCGACTCCGCGGCGGCCCGAGAAGCGGAACGGGACGCCGGTATCGACGACCTCGTCGACTTGTGCCTTTTCGGCCGAGTCGTAGTGCAGCGGGCCCCAGTTGTCGGTGCGGAGCGGCTTGTCGCGGACGGGCGTGCCGCCCTGCGCGGCGAGGGCGGGTTCAGATCCCGCGGCGGATGCGGCGACGGAGGCGAGGAAGATCCTGCGGTCCATGGTGTACTCCTTCCAGAGACGAGGCGACTTTCATTATTGTGCGCGCCGGGGGGAAAGGCAAAGAGCGTCAGGCGGGCCGGCCGCAATTCCGCTGCGGTCGGGGCGGGAATCGCCTACGATGTGTAGGATGCAAGCGAACGAACTGGGCGGGCTGAACCGGTGGTGGCGTGTGGTGGGCGGGTTGTCCATGAATCTGGCGCTGGGGACGCTGTATGGCTGGAGCGTCTTCGTCGCGCCGCTGGAGGCTCAGTTCGGCTGGAAGCGGGCGGAGACCTCGATGGTCTTCACGATCGCCGTGATCGTGTTCGCCCTGAGCTTCGTGGCGGCGGGGCGGCTGCAGGACAAGTACGGACCGCTGGCCTGTTCGTTGACGGGCGGGATCCTGGTCAGTTTGGGGTTCTACCTCTGCTCCTTCACGACGAGCCTGAACTACCTGTATCTGTGCTTCGGGGTGATCGGCGGGTTGGGCAATGGGTTTGGCTACGCGACGCCGATTCCCGTGATGGCGAAGTGGTTTCCGGATAAGCGCGGCCTGGCGGTTGGCTTGGCGGTGGGCGGATATGGCGCGGGCTCAGCCATCTTTGGTCCGCTGTCGCAATTGAAGTTGATCCCAGCCTACGGGCTGCCCGCGACCTTCCAGATTCTGGGTGGGATCTTCCTGGTGATGACCATCGTGGGTGCGTTGCTGCTGAGGAATCCTCCGGCCGGTTACCGGCCCGCGGGCTGGACCCCGCCGGCGGTGCAGGGTGCGGCCCCCAGCCGGGACTTCGCGCCCAGTGAGATGTTGAAGACGCGCACGTTCTACCTGATGTGGCTCGGCTATGCCCTGGGCTGTTCGGCCGGGTTGATGGTGATCAGCCAACTGGTGCCTTTCGCGAAGAGCGTGGGGATTGGAGCGGCGGCGCTGTCGACGATGACGCTGGTGGTGGGCGCCTTCGGGAACGCGTCGGGCCGGATCCTGTCGGGCTGGATGTCTGACCGTCTGGGGCGGATCAATGTGCTGCGGACCATGATCGGGATCTGCATCGTGGCCATGCCCGCGCTGTATGCGGCGGGCAGCAATGTGGCGCTGCTCTATGGGGCGGTGTTCGTCGTGTACTGGTGCTACGGGACTCAGTTGTCGGTGAACGGCGTAGCGGCGTCCGACTTCTGGGGGACGAAGAACGCGGGCATCAACTACGGGATCCTGTTCACGGCGTGGGGTGTGGCGGGCATCATTGGTCCGCGGATCGGCGGCGTGCTGTACGACCGCTATCACGACTATCAGGCGGCGTTCTATAGCGCTGCTGCGTTGGCGGCGGTGGCCCTGCTGTGCGAGCTGGGAGCCCGGCGGCCAGGGGCCAAAGCCTAAGCCGGCTGGACCCCGGGCTTTGTGAGCGAACCCACTGGCCACGCCCGGCCAACCGGTGTATGCTGCTGGGTGAACTTTTGCGCGTATCGGGCCCGGAAGTCCCTCTCCATGACAAATCCTCTGCGATGGGCGCTACTTTCTGTAGTTTTCGCGGCCCTGGCGCCCCTTGGCGCCCAGGAACCAAAGCCGATGGCCAACTGGGCGAATCTCAGCGCGCTCGCCGCTGGAGCGGAAGTGCGGGTTGTCCTCTCCAGTGGCAAGAACCTGAGGGGATTCATCCAGCGTGCGACTCCGGATTCGCTGATGCTGAATGCGGCCACGGGCCAGGAGACGCTGGCGCGTGTGGAGGTCCGGCGGGTCTCCCTGAAGAAGCAGGGGCACCGGGGGCGCAACACTCTCATTGGGCTCGGCATCGGCACGGCCGCCGGCCTGGCGGCAGGCGCAGGCATCGATTCTCAATCGACCTCCCGCGATTGGTTCCCGTATGCGGGCAAGGCGGTGTTTATGCCTCTGGGTGCAATTGTGGGCACGGTGGTGGGTGTAGCTTGGCCAACAGGCGGATGGAAGGACGTTTTCCGGGCGCCCTGACTCCGCCCAGACCCGTCAGTCAAAAGACGTGGGCCACTCGGGGTGACGGTGGTGCTCGAAGAGATGGGCTATGAGCGCCGGGGTCACCCGGGTGAGCGAGAGTGGAGGGATCTGGTCTTCCGCGAAGAACTCCACGGCGTCCGTTTCGTAACTGGTCGTGGGCTGGCCACCGACCAGGTCGCACAGGAAGTAGAGCTTGTAGGCGTGGAAGGGGATGGGCGGGTGGCCGTGGAGATTGCGGTCGTAGACGGCGGCGAGCTTGGTGGCGACGACGTCGTAGCCGGATTCCTCCTTCACCTCCCGCACGGCGGCCTGGCTGGGTGCGTCACCGACGTCGGCCCAGCCTCCGGGGAGTGTCCACAGGCCGTCCTCGTGCTCCTGGACGAGCAGGATGCGGCCAGCCTGGAAGACCGCGGCGCGGACATCCACTTTGGGCGTGGCATAGCCGGTATCGCCGCTGAACAGATCGAGGATGCTGGCGGAGTCCGGGAGTCCGGCACCCGCCGCCGCCATCTCGGCGGAGAGGCGGCGCAGGGTCTGATAGCGCTCGATATCGTAGACGTCTTTCGCGTAAGTCAGCCCGGTCTGCGCGATGGCCTGCAGTTGCCGGACCCACGATAACCATTGCGGGTCGTCCATGGTGCTTGCTCCATTATCGGCAATCGCCGGCGGATGCGGCACGAGCCGGGAAGGCGGAGTTATTCTGAGGAAATGCCATCAAAAATCGTTCACAGGATTGAACGCGAATTGGGGGTGGCGGGCCTGGCGGAAGCGCTGGCGGTGCGCTTGCCGGCGAGTGATCTGCGTTCGCTGCTGCTGGAGGTCTATCAACTGCGTGCCCGCGCAGCGAAAGAGTCTGCCGCGCTGGCCCAGGCGGAACGCGATGCTCTGGTGGCGCCCAGCAGCGTGGATGCGCGCGACTTTGCGGCCTTCGACCTGGCTGCCTATGAAGTGGCGGAGGAGTTTGATGCCCTGGATCTGTCGCCGGTGTGCCCGTTCGGGGCGAGTTCGCGATTGGGCGGCACGCACCAGAACAATCTGCTGACGACCATCCGCAACGTGGAGGGGCTGGGGGATTCGACGATCGCCATGGCCCTGGAAGCGGCACGGCGCCGGAGTTCCGCCGACCTGATCCGGCTGTGCTCCAGCCACCGCGTGATCCGGCTGCAACCTTTCGACGCACCCGGCCTCACGCCTCATTTTCGATTGTTCGCCATGGTGACGGCGGGGCGGGATAGGGGCGCGTGGGCTTTCGAGACGCAGCATCTGCGGGAGCATGTGCGGGTGTACCTGAACCTGTTCCGGGTTCTGGAGGCGGCTGGATTCTCGATTGAGCGCCCGTTGGTGGAGATCTCCGACATGGGCGCGATCGAGGCGGTCCTGGAGGAGGCGGGCGTGACTCACGAAGACATCCGGCAGAATGTCCGTGCGCACTGGTTTGGCGGCTCGGAGCGGTTCCTGAAGGAGCGCGGGATCGACCTGCCGACGGAGATGGAGCACCGGCTGCTGAACGAGACGGTGGTGGAGCCGCTGCGGGCCGAGTTTCCCGAAGCCGAGTTTCGAGTGAACCAGGCGAGGCTGGAGGGGCTCGGCTACTACCGCGGCTTCGCGCTGCGGATCTCACCGCAGGCTCCGGACGGCCACCGGTATCCCGTGGCCGATGGAGGCTTCACGGATTGGACCGCGCGGCTGCTGAGCAACCAGAAAGAGCGGCTGCTGATCTCGGGGATCGGCAGCGAGCTGGTGTGCAAGAAGTACCGCTACGCCGCGTGAGGCGGCGCGCTATTGGAAGAGACCGCGCTGGCCGGCGGTGAAGTCGCTCCACTGGCCAAAGGCCTTCATCTGCTGGTCGAGCTTGGTGTCGATCAGGAGTTTCTCGACCTCCTGGCGGGACTGGCGCCGCAGGCGCTGGGGGCTTTCGGCCAGCGACCACACCAGGGCGGAGGCGATGGCCGTGGTGATCTTCTGCTCGCGCTGGTTCACGCGATCGAAGGTGTCGGACTCGGCGTGGTAGTCAGGCAGGTAGGGGATGGGATCCTGCACCCCGACGAGGTTGGGTACGCCGGAGAGCAGGAAGTCGAAGTTGTCGGTGCCGTCGAGTGCGTCGATCAGGTGGTCTGAGGCGGTGAAGCCGCTGAGGGGCGCGAGAGCGGCGTTGACGGGCGCGCGCAGGTCCTCGCGGCCATTCAGATAGAAGCCGCTGAGCCGGCCGGAGCCGGTATCGAAGGTGACGGTCGCGACGAAGTTGTCGAGCTCCGCGCGATGGCGTTCGACGTAGCGGCGCGAACCCCACATGCCTTGCTCCTCGCCGGTAAACAGCGCAAAGCGGATGGTGCGGCGGGGCACAATGCCGAGTTCCTGGAAGCCGCGGGCCACGTCGAGGATCATGGCGACGTTGACGCCGTTGTCCTCGGCGCCGGTGCCGAGATCCCAGGAGTCGAGGTGGGCTCCGATGAGGACGATCTCCTCGGGCTTCTCGCGGCCACGAATCTCGGCCACGACGTTTTGCGATTCGTACTCGCCGCCGGTCTGGTTCTGCAGATTGAGGCGAAGGCGGACGTCGCCGGCTTCGGCCAGGCGGGACAGGCGCTCGGCATGCTCGCGGCTGACCACCGCCGCCGGCAGCGGGACGAGGGCGCCGTCGAGGCCCATGGGATGGCGGTAGAGCAGGCCGCGCGGGCGGGTGGACTGGAGCAGCAGCGCGGCGGCGCCGGCCTTCCTGGCGGAGGAGATCAGCGCATCGTTCCGGAGGTACTCGGCGAAGAGGTCGTCGAAGGACTTCATCTCCTTGCTGCGGACCAGTACGATGGCGCCCCTGGCCCGAGCGCCCGCGCGGGCGAAGTCCTGTTCGGAGCCTTCGCCGACATCGACAAGGTTCGCTTCCAGTGCGCCGTGGGTGGACGCCGTGAAGGGCGCCGCCGCCAGCCGGATGGGGAATTGTACGGGCGACAGAGCGGAGGCTTCGGCGGTGCCGGGCAACCAGAGCTGGGGGATCTTGAACGGCTCGACTGTGACGGAGGTCAGGCCGGCTGCGCGGAAGGTCTTCACCGCCCATTCCACGGAACGTTGAGCGGCGGGCGAGCCAGTGGGCCTGCCGCCGATGCCGTCGCAGAGGGCCCGCAGATCCGTCCAGAGGGGCGTTTCGCCCAGGGCGCGGGCGGCCAGGCGCCGCGGCGCATCATTGTCGGCGGCCGCCGCGAGCGTCGCACACAGAAACAGCAGCTTTACGCATCTCATGCCGGAACCCAGTTACCCCTCTCACTCGAAAGTCAGAGATTAGTATAGGGCCTGCCGTGCACTCCGGGCGTGTGCGGCTTTCGAGAGGAGGCGCGCGGGGGTGGTTATTGGGCCAGGATCTGATCGACGTAGGCCTTGGCCAAGGCGAGCTCGTCCATCGGTTCCGACTTGCGACCGCGAAAGACGTAGTTCTCGATCACCACGGGTCCGGCGAAGTGCGCGGCCTTCAGGATCTGGAGGCATTCCTTCACGCCGGCCTTCCCTTCTCCGAGCCGGGTCTCAGCGCCCAGGCGGGCTGGGTCTCCGGGCTGGAGTCCGTCTTTGACGTGAACCGAAGTGACCTTGGGCAGTAGTTTCCTGAGCGCTGCCGGAGCATCATCCTTGCCGTAGAGCACCAGATTGGCCATGTCGAAGTTGACGCCGACGTTGCGGCGGGCCACCTGGCCGAGGAACTGCAGCAACTCGTCGGCGCTTTCCTGGCCGGTCTCCAGCGAGATGGTGACGCGGTGTTTCGCGGCGTACTGTGCCACGTCCCTGACGGCGTGGACCAGCCGCTGATAGTCGGGATCGGTGGGCTGGGCGGGCAGGAAGCCGACGTGAAAGGTGACGATCTTCACTTTGAGGGCGGCCGCGAAGTCGACGCACTTCTTCGTGTAGGCGACGCGTTGGTCCATGAAGGCGGCGGGCATGAACCCGACGGTGGCGCGAATGGTGGGGATGTCCTTGTAGTTCTCACCGTCGTAGACGGCCACGACGGCGCTAGCCTGGACTCCGGATTCCTTCAGCAGGGCCGCGAATTCCTTGGCGCCTTCGGGGGAGTAGAAGCGGTCGGGCAGCTTGCTGATCTGAACCATGTGCAGGCCGAGGGAGCGCACGGCCTGCAGTGCCTCGCGGGGTTCGGTCTTGCCGGTGCAGCGGAGAAAGATGCCGACATGCCCGGCCTGCATTGAGGCGGGTGCGGCGCCCCAGGAGAGGAGGCTGAGGGTGAGGATCGCGGAGAGCAGGCTACGCATGCTCCCACGATAGACCACTGGCGGGGGACGGGGTTCTCCTTGGTTGTCGGAGGAGAGGGTTGGTGCTGCCGGAGGGTGGGCGTGTGGCTTCGTTTTGTTGGGTTGCGGTAACGCTTGGAGGTTGAAAGGAGGAGAGGGCCGGTCAGGGGACCGGCTGCGGACGAGGGCGTCCGCCCTCCGTGCGGGGGCGTCGACGGTTCGGGTGGGCTGGTGGCGGCGGGTGTGGCCGGTGGCTTCGTTTCGTGGAGTTCCGGAAGCTGTTGGTTGCTGGGGGCTGGGTGGCCCGGCGCTGCCGGGACTGGGCGAGACGGATTGGGGCCGGGCTGCCGGATCGGACGACTGGTGGGGACCGGCTTGGGGTATCGGTCCTTCGTCTGGATGAGAAGTGGGCCGGTCAGGGGACCGGCTGCCGACGAGGGCGTCCGCCGTCCTGACGGGGTGGGCTCGACGGGGCGGGTGGGCTGGTGGCTTCGTTTCGTTGACGGGCTCGCTTAGTTGAGGCGGCGGCGGCCTTTCCGTTCCGCAGAGAGAAAAGAGCCGGTCAGGGGACCGGCTGCGGACGAGGGCGTCCGCCCTCCCGACGGGGTGGCTCGATGGTTCGGGGGCTGGTGGCTTCGTTTCGTTGACGGGCTCGCTAGTTGAGGCAGCGGCCTCCTTTCCATTCCGAAGAGAGAAGAGAGCCGGTCAGGGGACCGGCTGCGGACGAGGGCGTCCGCCCTCCTGGGGTGGCTCGATGGTTCGGGGCTGGTGGCTTCGTTCGTTGACGGGCTCGCTAGTTGAGGCAGCGGCCTCCTTTCCATTCCGAAGAGAGAAGAGAGCCGGTCAGGGGACCGGCTGCGGACGAGGGCGTCCGCCCTCCTGGCGGGGGGGCTCGGCGGTTCGGGTGGGCTGGTGGCTTCGTTTCGTTGACGGGCTCGTTTCGTTGGGTTGGCGGCAACCTTGGCGCTTGGAAGGGAGAAGAGGGCCGGTCAGGGGACCGGCTGCGGACGAGGGCGTCCGCCGTCCCGACGGAGGGGGCTCGGCGGTTCGAGGGGGCTGGTGGCTTCGTTTCGTTGACGGGCTCGCTTAGTTAAGGCGGCGGCCTCCTTTCCGTTCCGCAGAGAGAAGAGGGCCGGTCAGGGGACCGGCTGCCGACGAGGGCGCCGTCCCGACGGGGTGGGCTCGGGGGACGCGCACACGGAGGGCTCGGCGGTTGCTGGCTGTGGCTCCCCGGAGGGGATTTACAGGTGAGGTTGTCAAAGAGCAGGGCCAGATGGACTCCGGTTGGTGATGCGACCCGCAGATGAGTCGGATGACGGCTTCGTTTCGTTGATGCTCGGCGACTTCGTTTCGTCAACACCGCGCGAACTGGCGCTGGGGTGGTCTTCAGCGCTTGGAAACGTTGTAGAAGTTGTCAGGCAGTCCGTCTGCGGCGGCGGGGTTGGCTTCGTTTCGTGGAATGCGGATCGGTTGGAGGTCTGCGAGCGGGTCCTGGTTGTCGGGGTGGTTGGTGTCGATGCCGGTGGTGAGGTGTTGGAGGGCGCGGCGCGGGCGGCCAAAGCCTTCGTAGAAGAAGAGTTCGTCGGTGTTGCTCGTCAGGCGGGTGACTTCAGCCAGGGGGACGTTTTCGCGGACACCTTTGACGACATCGGGGTGTTGCTGGGCTAGGGCCGCGCGCTCTGCTTGGAGTTTGCTGAGTTCCTTGATGGCGCGGTAGAGGCCGCGTTCCAGATCGCGGCGGTAGCGGGCATAGCGGTCGAGTTGGGCGCCGTGCGGGTCGGTTTCGGCCAATGGGTCCGTTTCGGCGAGGATCAAGCATTCGAAGGATTCGATGCGGCGGAGGTTCCAGGTGTGAGTGAGGATGCGGTGGAAGATCTCCTCCTCGAGGCAGTTCGCGGGCCGGGTATCGAGGCGCAGGGACGCTTCGAGGGCGGTGAACGAGGCGCGGTCTTCGGGCGTGATGCTGAGGTGCTGGGCGGTGAAGCCGTGGCGACGGGCGTTCTGGGATGAGCGGGCCTTGCCTTGGATGGAGACGGGTCCGGTGGACTGTTTTGCGTTGGCCTGATTGGCGGTGATCTGAGCGGCGGTAGCCATGATGTCAAACTCCTTGTAAATGAAAATGGCCGGCGTAGGGGCCGGCGCGATTCCAGGGTAACTGGGAGTGTCAAGGGAAATTGGCCCATTTCTGGAAGCTTTTGTTGAAAAGAAACGAAATAAAGAGTTTCGGATGCGGTGACGGCCAATCGCTCAATACCGGAATTGGGGGACAAGTGCGTTGGCTTGGAGGTGCCGGACGGCTGCCTGAGGGACTGCAGGGGTGCGACCGACTCCGCGTTTTGTGGGCTTGTGTCACGAGCTGAAAGGCGGCCGTTGGCTTCGCTTGGGACGCCCACGAGAATGGGGCGGCTGGAGCCGGCCGCCGCGGCGAAGACAGCCGGAACGCTGGCCGCCTGGCGGGCGCGCTCCTGGGCGTGGAAGGGGCGGAGGGCCTTCTGGACGGCGGTGATTCGGGCACAGATCCAGGCGTGGTAGCGGCCCAGGATTTGGAGGACCTCGGCGTGGTTCTGGTGAATCCAGAGCACGGCCTGGCGGCGGGCTCCGTGGTTGACACGAAGGGCTTCGGCCCAGAGTTTGGCTTCGATTTGGAAGAGGCGGCGCTCATGGCCTCGGAGAAGGAGGCGTTGGACGAACAGGGTGCGGAAGCGCGGGTCGGCGATGTCCTCCGTCTGCTCCAACGACTGTTCGTAGAGGCTGGCTTCGATGCCGGCAGGCAAGCGGTAAAGGCTGTCGTGGAGGCTGGGCCGGCGGGCTGGGCGTGCGGCGCGGCGGTGGGATCGGGTTCGTTTCGTCATGGTGTTGGATTCCGGTTTCGGACGTTAGCGGGGCTTCGTCCGGTAGGTGCGGAGGGTGGCGAGGTCGGCGCGGCTGCGGCGCCAGGAGCGGGCTTCGAAGTCCTGGCTACTGCGGATGCAGGAAGTGTCGCGGGCGCTCCGGTCTCGAATGGCGACGTAGGTGCGGTAAGCGGGATCGGCGTTGGGGCACTCCTTCGTCACCGATTCCCAATCGCGCTCGATGGCCACGCAGAGGGCGGTGGTTTCGACGAGCGAGTACCGGGAGTTGCGCCAAAGTTCCTCGGCAATGGAATCGGCCATGTGCTGCTCGAGGCGGGTCGTGGGGGCGACGTGCTGGTGGACGTCGTCGCGGAGGGCCCTGAAGAGGCCCTGGTCCTCGATGCACGTGATGACGCTGGCCGAGTCGTCTCCGAGGAGGAGGTCGTTCTCGGCACCGGTGGTTTGCAGAAAGTGGCGCGAGGGGATGAACCCGTCCATCGCCGGCTTGAAGATTTCCATGTGGTTGCTCCTTGGTCGAGGTTGTACACCATGGGGACGAGCAACTCAGGAGGGTACGGCTGTAAGCGATTGGATGGAAAGAGAAGATAAATCCTGAGCGGCGGGCAATGAATACGGTTTAATGCCGGAATTCGGGAAGAAGTGGAGCCGGATCGGAGGCATTTGCGGGGCAGGCTTCCCCGGGCACTTCAGGGTTGGCCTTCGCAAGGCGGTGCTCGGCGAGCCCTGTGGCCGTGGCCTTTCTGACGACTTTCTAGATCAGACCGGCCTCGCGCTGGTAGAACTTGCGGGCCTTGTTGCGGTTGCCGCAGTCAGCCATGCTGCACCAACGTCGCTTGCGGGCATTGGATCGGTCCAGGAACAGCCAGCCGCAGCCTGCGTCTTCGCATTGACGGACCGAACCGCGGGCAACAGAGGTGAGAAGATCGGTTGCTGCCATGAGGACGGGATAGAGGAGATAGTCCGTACACCGCGCTCCAGGCCGCCAAGTCCAGCGAACATCAGTTCCCTGAAGGGACAAACATCTCCTGGCGCAACAATCGTGCAAAGCATTGCCAATCTGGGCCAGTGTGTCCGCCGGGACCGGGTCATCGCTTGCGATTGCATGGAAAACCGCAAACAGTTGTTCGCGGATTGCGCGGATGCGCCGCAGCGCCGGGGTTCCCAGAAGGGGCTCGGAAAGGATTGCAGCCCGATCCGGCAACTGAGCCTGGCCAGCCCACAGGCGCACATCCGCGGCACATTGCAGATGGTCCTTCCTCTTCCCGGGATCCGCTCGAAATGCGACGGTGTTGACGAAATCGAGCGCGAGGTTTCCGGCGACAAACTGATATCTGTAATTTCCGCTGTCCATGGCGGCCATCGAATCTAACCACATGATCTCATTTTATACGGTTATGCTAGCCTAACCGTATATCGACCCTGTATATGGTTAGAACGCCAATGAGTCCAAGCGATGCAACACAACTAAAACTGATCGCCGGCATCGTGATGGCGACGCTGCTGGCGGTGGCCATCGTGACCGCCGACCTGGCAAGCGGCGGTCGCCCCGATCCGCCGGCGCTGCGGGCCGCAGCTACGCTGCTCGATGGCTCCTGGCGATTCCGGACCGGCGATGACCCACACTGGGCAGACGGCAATGCGGACGATAGCGGTTGGGAGACGGTCGATATGACGGCCTTGCCTGGCAGCCACGACGGCGACGTGGGCCTGCCGGACTACGTAGGCGGGTGGATGGCGCACGGTCATCCCGGCTATCACGGCTACGCGTGGTACCGGCGCGCGGTGGCGGTGCCGGCCGGACGCGCATCGTGGGAGATCCTGGGGCCGACCCTCGTCGAGGACGGCTACGAACTATATTGGAACGGCCGGTTACTGGGCGGGTCGGGCGAGCTCGGCCCGGCGCCTCGCGTCGTTGGTACGCGGCCACTTCGGTTCGCGCTTCCCAGCGATGCGGCGGGCACCCGTGGCGTGATCGCTGTCCGCGCATACATGCGGCCCGGCTCCGGCGGCAGCGCGGACGGCGGCGGCATGCACAGCGCGCCCATACTCGCTCAGCGGCCGGTTAGCGAAGCGCTGCACCGTGTGCAATGGGGACGAACCATCGCCGGTTACATTGTCGAAGTGATCGAACCGGCCGCCATGTTCGCGGTCATCGGCCTGGCGCTGGGGTACCGGTATCGCAGCAGCCGCAGGAGTTTCCTGATGCTGGCCAGCATGGCGCTGGCGCTGATGGCAGCGAGGAGACTCAGCAACGCGATCGTCGCATGGACCGATCTGATCGATCTGGACACCTATGCGTGGCAGGCGTCGGTGATGTGGGTGCCGATGGTGGCGGTCTGGACGTTGGCCTGGAACCGTTGGTGCGAGCGTCCGTGGCGCAGCCTCGATGTGTTGGCTGCACTGCTGTCGGTCGCGGGGGCCATCGGCGCCGTGATGCGTGCGGCGAATGTCACAAGCGGCAGCCGGCTGGGGTCGATCGCGTTGTTTATCGTGATCGGCGCGCGCATTGCCCGCACAGGACCAAGGCGGCTCCTGGCGCTCGGCACCTTGGCCTCGACGATGGCCGCATTGTTCGGCGCCGAACTGCTCGATCCGATCGGCGTGCCGGGCATCTGGTTTCCGTTCGGCATCGGCGTGTCGCGGACACAGTATGTCTACGCGATCGCCGTCCCGCTGACGGCCTTGCTGATCGTCCGAACCTTGCCTTCCAAAGAGAACGCATTGATCGGCGATGGGGGGGACGTTGCGCGGTTGATCGCGTGATGTGAAAGGTGGACGTCGTGGTATGGCACCCCCGTATTTGGATGAGACTGAATCATCCTGCCGTGTTCGGGCCGCCCGGGCTGGTGACCGATCCGCGGAGATATGGATGATCGAGCGCGGAGGCTCATCTGTCAGGGGAAGAGCCGGCGCGGATCGCGGACCTGTCCTTTTGCCGAACGGAGGGCGCCGATCCAGCCTGGGTGCGCCTGTTGAATGAACCGGAGGTGGAGATCGCGCTAAGAAGGCTGCGCCGCGCGACGCACTCTGGCCAGCCGTTTGGAGACAAGGCCTTTACGGAGGAAATGCACGCGCAACGGGCTGGGCTTTGGGCGAAGGTGGCGGGGGAGCAGACGCCAGCGAAGGAAGTTGGGGTAATGAGAGCCAGATCGGGAATGAGGCGGATCCGGTGTGATCGGAAGTGGTCGTTTAGAGTAGGATACTGGAGGTTTTTGCCTGGCAGAATATGCGGATAGAACGACAGTGACAGGCCACTGAACGTCTCCCTTTGCAAGGCGCTCGATGCGGCCGACTTGAAGAAGGCGAGGACGCTCCTGTTGTCCGGGGAGTACAGCAAAGTGCAGGTTGCCGATGAACTTGATGTCAGTCGCCATACGTTGTGGCGGACCCTGTCGCAGAAGAGGACGAAATGATCGAAGCCTATAAAGTGATTTCGGAGCCGACGGATAGGAACGCTTGCTGAGATGGATAGCAAAGTTGTTAGCAAGCTCCTACGATCAGAAGTGTGGCCGGTTCTTCGGCGTCAGGGTTTCTCCAAGTTTGATGGCCGCAATGCATGGCGATATCGGGGACCACTGATTGATGTGGTCAACTTCCAGTCGTTCAATTCTCACCTGGCGGATGGGCTCGGCTGCACAACGTTTTCGTTCGCTCTGAACCTAGGAGTCTTGCTTAGGGGAAGTACCTTTGACAGGTGGGTGAAGAGGGACTCGATCGGCCTTGCACGCCCACAGGAGCCCGCATGCTCATTCCGGGTGCACCTGAAGAAGAGAACTACGGTCGACGGCTTCGAGAGGGCCGACATCTTCTATGTCGCCCCGGACGGTAGCACGATGGCCGCGGTGCTCAATGAAGTTATCTGCCTGCTGGAAGAACAGGCCCCTCCATGGTTCACAGCGTTCGAAGACCTCGGCAGTGTTGTTCTCGCAATGTCTGAGAACGCAGCGCCGCTTAGGGGGACGGAGACGCTCGGTCTCGGTACTTCAGGTGCCCCGGGCTCTTTCTCCGCTTGTGATCTCTTGGCCAGCCTAAAGGTAGAACTACATACCCAATCACCGGATTCCATGTCTGCGAGTGCATGCCTTGCTGCCATCAATGCCTCAGCTGAAGCGAAGCTAGACATATACTCACCTGGGTTCACAAGACCAATCGAAGTTGAGCTGGAGTCGTATCGCCTCAGGGACCTCCTCACGGGGGTATTGGGTTCGATCTCACTACCGCAGGATGAGTTTGCTATCCACCCGCCGGAGTGTCAGCTTTTCGGGGCGAATTGGTCCACGGGCCCAATCACACGCCCCTCTATTCAGATTGAGGGGGCAGGGCATGTGGTTCTCTCGGCTCGAGAATGCTTATGGCCGCAATTGCGCGCGAATGGCTTTGTCGAATTCAGTGATCGGCTCGCCCACCGTCCCACCGGAAACTCCATTGAGGTCGTCTCATTTATCCCCATGGACCCATTTGAGAAGCGAGCAAACGAATACCCCTCCGGTCTGTTTCGTCTGGGACTAGGGGTATTCTGGCCGGAACTGGCTGAACACGATGGCGTCAGAAGAAACCGTCACGGTGAGTTTCGACCGAAGTACGGTGAGTGCCAACTTCAGATGTGGTTGATGCCTGCAATGCGCGCCGCAGTTGCAGGTCCGACCTGCTTCGACTCCGCCGAACTAGCGCTGAGGGCGCTGCGTGAGGACGCTGAACGATGGTTCTCGCTTTGCCGGAGCGTAGAGACACTCAGTCGGCTTCTTGAGCAGCCTGAGTGGCAGATCCTTGTGCGTTATCCGACTATGCGAGGCCACGGATCCTATCGATCAGTGTTCAGGGCCATATTGCAATTCGCGCTCTCCGGACAATCACCGGAGGCTCGTGCGGAGCACCTGAAAGCGGCTCGCGAAGCAGTGAATCATCACGCTGAACACCTTCAGCCGCGCTTTCGCCGTTGGGTGGAAAAGGTTGAATTGCGCTGTAAGGCTACGAAAGGGACCGCTTGAGCGCCGGCCGTGTGGGTGAACGCCCCGAAGCACCGAAGAAGGCCCGCCATTTCTCTCTGAAGTTCACAGCCTTCCTATCGAAACTTCGCGTTCCTCTTCTGGGTGTCATAGAAACGTGAGCACTTCCGTCGCTGGTGGCTCTCGGCCGCGCTCCGCGGTCACTGGCGCGCAGTTGCTGCCGGCTCGCGATGGGGCACAGCCACGGCGTCAAACCGGATCGACTGCGACAAGCCGCAGCAACGGAAGCACATGGGCATGGGGCGGGTTTGCTCGTAAAGGCGGCGGTAGCCGGCCATGGCCGCACCTTGCCGCACCTGCGTGATGCTGTCGCGGCCTACCTGGCCCAGTTGTTTGCCGCTGACACAGACCGCCATCCGGCCGTCGGTCTGGATGTCGAGACGCCGGCAGGGTAGTTCGCAGAGCAGGCCACGGGCGGCCTCGCGGGTCGAGTAGTAGCTGTCCAGGTCGATGTCCCAGGCGTAGGCGATCTTCAGCCGGAGCGTTCGGTTTGCGGCTTTTACGCGCAGGAGAGAAGCCTTGAGGCCAGCCACCTGGACCGAATCCAGATAGACATCTCCAGGGATCGAATGGGCGACGACGGCTCCGGTGAGGCCGTGCAACAGGGCAAACTCCTGGTGCCGGGCGTGGGCATTGCGGTTGACGTAGAAGTAGTTGGAGAGGCCCCAGGAACGGACACCCAGTTCCGCGACAAGTTGCTGGATGCGATCGAGGTGAGCATGGTTGACCCGAGTGATGGCGGTGAGGACGCGGATCGCAGGAAATGACCGGCGTCCGCGGGCCTGCTGCACGGCTCGAATGCCGGCACGGATCCGGCTCAGCGAGTCTCTCACTCCGCCGCGCGCGGCTTGCGAGGGCTCGTCCCAGCCATCGATTGAGATCTGGAGCATGGGTAGACGGGCTTTCACCAGGGCTTCGGCCTGCTGCTCCAACTTGAGACCGTTGGTCGTCAGGACCGCGAGAACGCGGCGGCGCGAGGCCAGTTGCACGGCTTCGCCGATGCGCGGGTAGAGCAGCGGTTCGCCGCCAATGAGATCGACCACCGGCTGATGGGGCGAACATTCGGCCAAAACTGTGTCGAGGATTTGGAAGGGCATGTCGCCGCCGTGGGCGAGCCCTTCGTCGCGGGCATCCTGCACGGCGCACATCGGGCAGGCGAAATTGCAGCGATTCGTGAGGAAGAGTCCGAGCCTCCGGGGAAAGGGCGTGGCGCCCTGGGTAACGGCTCCATCGCGCAACAGGTGAAGCGCGGCCAGGGGGAAACCAAGGGCCATCCGTGCGCCGTCCGCGGAAGAGAGGAGAGTCAATTCGCGGAATCGGCTCATAAATCCAGTGTAATTCGCCGGAGAACCCGGTGTACGTTCCGACGGACTGCACCGCTAACGAGTGAGGGAACCGTACAGCTCTGGCCGGCGGAAGCGGAAAGTGTACTCGAAGGCCGCCCGCGCATCGAGCAGGCCCTGGGCGGTGAAGTCGGTCAGCAGCAGCTCGGCTGCACCTTCCGCCAGGACCTGGCCTCCGGGGGCTAGCGTCATGGCTCCGCCTGGGAACGACTGGCTGGCGCCCGCGAAGGAGACGCTGCCGAGGTAGTTGCAGGCGGCTCCGTAGATTCCGTTTTCCGCACAACGCGCCTGGAGCACGGGACGGGCCCAGGCGGCCCAGGCTTCGGCGGTGCCGGGGGCGGGATCGGCGGCGAACGGAAACAGCGCGATTTCGCAACCCTGCACGGCCAGCAGGCGGGTGGACTCGGGCAGGAGCGTATCGAAGCAGATGTTCGCGCCGATGCGGCCCAAGGGTGTGTCGACGACCTCAGGAACGCCGCCGCCGTTGTAGACCTGCATTTCGAACATCGGGATGTGCATCTTCCGCCAGTGAGCGTAGACGCGGCCTTCGCCGGCCAGCACATGCGTATTGAAGAGGACGTTGCCCGCATTCTCCAGGAGCCCCGCGGCCAGAAAGACTCCGGTTTCGGCGGAAATGGCGGCGAGTTCGCGCACAGCGGGACCGTTGAGCGGCTCCGCCATAGCCCAGGCGCCTTGCAGGACCTCGCGCAGCCACTGCGCGTGATCGCCCACGGGATGGTTCGGAACGAAGCCGGTGACGCTGAGTTCGGGAAAGAGCACCAGATCGGCCCCCTGTTCCGCTGCTTTGCGGGCACAACGGCGGATGGTATCCAGGTTTGCTTCGGTGCGGGCGGGGTGGCTCTCAGCGGAGACGGCGGCAACTCTTACTGTGGACTTCATCAGGTTTGGAACTATGGTCGCATGGAGGCATGGCGCGGAATCAACTGCCTCGCCTGCTGGACGCAGCCGGCCAAGGACGCAGTGACGGAAGCGGACAGGCCAATGCCCGTGCGCACCACTTCGGGCTCGATGCCGACCACCCACAGTTCGTCCGGGTCCTGGCCCAGAAGAGTGAGCGCCTGCAGCAAGCCCAGCGCGTTGCTCTCGTGAGCCGAGCCCGCGCGGCTGCCTCGCAATTCCGCGATCGCCGCCTTGTCGAGAACATGGATGGCGCCGGGTTCCCCGTCGAGGGCCACGGCATCGCAGACGACCACCGAATGGCGGCCTTCGAACAGGCCCAGCAGGGCTAATCCCTGGGTCCCCCCATCCACATATTCGACTCCGGGGGCGGGGTCGGCCGAGAGCAATTCGAGAAGACGCAGGCCGACGCCGTCGTCGCTGAGCAGGAGATTGCCTAAGCCCAGGACAAGTACCGGGGCGGGGCCCGGCGGATCGAAACCCGCCGAGCGGCTGCCCTGCCCTGCTGCGGGCGGCTCAGGTGAGCCATTTGTCATGGTCGAGGTCGCCTTTCTCGTAGAACTTGAAGCCCGAGATGATGGACGAGATCAGGCCATTGCGGAACTGGGCGTTGTCGTACAGCACGATGTAGATGTGGAGGATGACGAAGACGACAAAGCCCCAGGCCGTGGTGTGGTGCCAGAGGCGGACGCCGTAGGAGCCGCCCAACAGAGGGAACACCCAGCCGGTGAGCCGGCTCCAGAAGCCGCCCGGATTGGTCTCTGAGTAGAGCGCCAGTCCTGTGAGGATCTGGAACCAACCCAGGAAGATCACGAAGAAAGTGTAGCTGGCGCCGGCCAGGGCGTTGTGGCCCAGGTGGACGTGTCCGCGATCGAGCTTGAGGTATTGCAGGGTTTGGGCGGCGAGATCACCCCACCATGCTTTTCGCCACACAAAGGGGAAGCCCGAGCGCGCGTAGTTGTTGCCGACCCAGAACCAGAAGACGCGCAACAGAAAGCTGAACAGCAGAGCGTAAGCGGCCACGAAGTGGATCTGTCGGACGCGGCCCATGACGAAATGCTGCCAGGCTTCGCCATTGGGTGCGAGCTGCGGGGCTCCGATATAGAGTCCGGTGGCAAAGAGGATGGGGATGGCCGCGACGTTGACCCAGTGCGACAATCGCACCGGGAATTCCCAGACGTAGCGCATGCCGAACTTGGCTTCGCCGGGCGAGAGGTCCAGGCGTTCATAGGCGGTGGCCATGACGTTCTCCTTCCTAGCGGACGACGACCTCGGCGAGCTTCTCGCCATCCGGGCCAAAGACGTGCGAGGCGCAGGCCAGGCAGGGATCAAAGCTGTGGATGGTGCGCAGGATCTCCAGCGGGCGGGCCGGATCGGCCATGGGCGTGCCGATCAGGGCCGACTCGTAGGCGCCCAACTGGCCTTGGGCGTCGCGAGGCGAGGCGTTCCAGGTGGAGGGGACGATGCACTGGTAGTTGGCGATCTTGCCGTCTTTGATGTGGATCCAATGGGCCAGTGCGCCGCGCGGGGCTTCGGTGAAGCCGTAGCCCTTGGTCTCCTTGGGCCAGGTGGACGGATCCCAACGCCTGGTGTCGGCGGTGGCGCTATCGCCGTTGCGAAGGTTCGCAATCAAACGGTCGTACTCCTGCCGAAGCCAGCCGACGCAGAGAGCGGCCTCGAGTCCTCGCGCGGCGGTGCGGCCGAGAGTAGAGAACAGTGCGGCCGGAGGCGCTTTCAGCTTGCCGAGCGCGTCGTTGACGATGTCCTTGAACTCGGTGCGTCCGCTGGCATAGCCGACCAGCATCCTGGAGAGCGGTCCGACCTCCATGGCCTTGCCTTTCCAGCGCGGCGCCTTGAGCCAGCTATAGGGCTTGGTTTCGTCCAGGTTTTTGTAGGGCGGTTTGGGTCCGGTGTAGTGCGGGGTGGTTTCGCCGTCCCAGGGATGGAGCGCTGTTTTGCCGCCGGCGTACTGATACCAGGAGTGTGAGATCTCCTCGGTGATCTGGTTGGCGTCGGCGTGATCGAGGGGCACGACTTCGGCCAGATTCCTGCCCAGGATGATGCCGCGCGGCAGGCGGAACTGGGCGGGATCGCCCACGCCGTTCTGCGGGACGTCTCCGTAGGCCATGAAGTTGCCGAGGCCTCCGCCGATGGCGGCCCACTCGGGGTAGAAGGAGGCAACGGCGAGCAGATCGGGGATGTAGAGGTCGTTGACGATGGCCGCGGCCTCCTCGATCTTCTCCTTGACGAGGTTGAGGCGCTCCTGGTTGATGGCGTTGTCGCCCTGCATGTTGAAGGCGGAGGCCATGCCGCCCACCAGGTAGTTGGGATGCGGATTCTTGCCTCCGAAGACCGTGTGGATCTTGACGATCTCCTTCTGCCAGGCGAGCGCCTCCAGGTAGTGGGCGACGGCCATCAGGTTGGCTTCCGGCGGCAGTTTGTAGGCGGGGTGGCCCCAGTAAGCGTTCTGGAAGAGGCCCAACTGGCCGGACTCGACGAACTTTTTGAGACGAGCCTGGGTGTCGCGGAAGTAGCCTTCAGTCGACTTGGGCCAGTGGGGCGACACCTTCTGGGCCAGGGCGGCGGTGGCCGCCGGGTCGGCTTTGAGGGTGCTGACGATATCGACCCAATCGAGAGCGTGCAGATGGTAGAAGTGCACCACGTGATCGTGGATCATCTGCGCGAGGAACATGATGTTGCGGATGGAGTCGGCGTTACGCGGCACCTGAATGCCTAGAGCGTTCTCGACGGCGCGGACGCTGGTGAGGGCGTGGACGGTGGTGCAGACTCCGCAGATGCGCTCAGTGAAGGCCCAGGCATCGCGCGGGTCGCGGCCCTGCAGGATGACCTCGATGCCGCGCCACATGGTGCCGGTGCTCATGGCGTCTTTCACGCGGCGCTGGTCGTCGAGGATGGCCTCCACTCGGAGGTGGCCTTCAATGCGAGTGACGGGATCGACTACGATTCGGGTCGCCATGGCTCAGTTGCCCCCTTCCTTGGTGTCGTCCTTTGCCGGGCCGGGCGGCGGCTGCGCGGGCGGACTGGTGATCTTCTTCATGACACCGCCGAGGGCGGCGCGGGAGACGAGGTGAGCGGCCACACCGGCTCCGGTGAGGACGGCGAGGGTCTTGCCGACGGCATCCGGTGTGGAATCGATTCCAGGAACTGGGATGGCGCCGAGCCGCTGATAGAAGGGACCGTTGTCCCAGAAGTTTTCTTCACTGCAGCCGATGCAGGGGTGGCCGGAGCCGATGGGGAAGCTGACGCCGTTGTTCCACTTCATGGTGGAGCAGGAGTTGTAGGTCATCGGGCCGCGGCAGCCCATCTTATAAAGACACCAGCCCTTGCGGGCGCCTTCGTCGTCCCAGTTCTCGACAAACTGGCCGGCGTCGAAGAAGGCGCGGCGGTAGCACTTGTCGTGGATGCGCTGGCCGTAGAACATCTTCGGGCGGCCGAAGCGGTCGAGTTCCGGCAGGGCGTCGAAGGTAAGGATGTAGGTGATGACCCCGGTCATGACCTCGGCGATGGGCGGGCAGCCGGGGACGTTGATGACGGGCTTGTCGTGAATGATCTCGTGGACGGGCGTGGCTCCGGTGGGGTTGGGTTTGGCGGCCTGGACACAGCCATTGGAGGCACAGGAGCCCCAAGCGATGACCGCCTTGGCGTCGGCGCAGGTCTCTTTCAGGATGCTGAGGAAGGTCTCGCCGCCGATGGTGCAATAGACCCCGCCGTCGCGCGTGGGGGCATTGCCCTCGACCGCGACAATGTACTGGCCCTTGTAGTCCTTCATGATGCGGCGGCGGTTCTCCTCCGCCTGGTCGCCGGCGGCAGCCATGAGGGTGTCGTCGTAATCCAGCGAGATCATGTTGAGGACGATATCGGCGGCAATGGGGTGTGATGAGCGGATGAAGCTCTCACTGCAGCAGGTGCACTCCAAACCGTGCAGCCACAGGACAGGCAGGCGGGGCTTGGTCTCCATGGCCGAAACCACCTGCGGAATGAGGGCGGATTCCAAGCCCAGGGCAGCGGCGGTGGCGGTGCAGAAACGTAGGAAAGTGCGGCGATCGACTCCATGGGTGCGGAGCAGATCGTACGTGGACGGAGCGGAACGAAGCGACATCACGAACCCTCCTGACACGACGGGCGGCGCGCACGAGTCGGCTTCAGAGGGACAACGGGGTCCATCGGCGGCTGGCGAGGTGAGTCGCGGCGCGCGTCCTGGCGGGCGGATATGCATTTTTGTGACCAGTCGATGAAACGGCGGGAATCCAAAGAAATCGGCGGAAAACCGGTGAGGGGCGGGGTTCCGTCGACGCACCGGCCGAAGGCATGTGGCGCAAATGCCCCAATGCCCGGCTATCGAACAGTCAGGCGTGCGTGGCAAGACCCAGTGGGGTGGGTGACTTGCGTGACCTAGGGTCCTTGACTTCCCAGGGGGAGGCGCTCCATTTTTCCTCGTGCTAAGTTGACCATCGGAGGTAATTATCTTGTTTACGGCATCGTGGTCGAATCGGGGGCGACTGATGCTCGCCGCTCTTGCCTGTTTCTCCATTGCATTGAGTGCGCAGTACCGGGAGGGCTATGTGGTGAGCCGGTTTGCCGGCGGATCGACACTCCAGACCGGCGCGCTGACGCCGCTAAGCCTGTACCTGGAACAGCCCTACGATCTGGCCTTCACGCCGGATGGCGCGCTGTTGATTGCGGATACCCGACTGGCGCGCCTCTTCCGGATTGGCGCGGATGGGACTGTCACCGTGCTCCGCCCGAAAGCGACCATGGGGGGTGTCGCCGTGCATCCGGACGGCAGCATTTATTACAGCGCCTACGGCCAGAACATGATCTACCGGCTGAACGAAGACGGGACGGAGACACTGATCGCGGGGACGGGCAAGACGACTCCCGTGGCCGACAATGTTCCGGCGCTGGAGGCCACGGTCAAAGGGCCCAGCGGCCTGGTCTTCGACACGGCCGGCAATTTGTATATCGCGGAAAAGGGCGCAAGCCGGATCCGCAGGATGAGCGCGGAAGGAACGATGACGACCGTGGCCGGCACGTCCGGCAGCACCTATGGGGAGAACGTACCGGGCACGTCGGGGCAGGTGATCAGTCCCGAGCAGCTTGCACTGGATAGCGCGGGGCGGCTGTACATCTCCTCGTCCAACAGTTCGCGGATCCGCGTGCTGGACACGAAAAGCGGCCTGTTGTCGACCTTCGCGGGCGGCGGCAGTGAGAGTTACGGGAAAGAGGGGATCGCGCCTACCAATGCGACGCTGAGCTATCCGTATGGCGTAGCCGCGTCGAGTAGCGGTGCGGTGTACATCTCCGAGTCGTATGGCGCGCGTGTGCGCAACGTGGCCGCGGGCCGGCTCATGACCTTTGCGGGCACGGGTGTCAGAGGCTACTCCGGCGATGGAGGCAGCGCGCAAGCGGCACAGGTCTCCTATCCCACCCACCTGACCGTGGGTCCGGAGGGTGCTCTCTATTTCATCGACAATCGCCTCATCCGGCGCGTCGACACGGACGGAGTGATCACGACCTTCGCAGGGACCACTGACCTCACCTACATGGGCGGCACCGGGATGGCCATGAATGCGCGGCTGATCACTGCGCGGGGCCTGAGTTTCGATGCGAACGACAATCTCTTTCTGGCCGACTCCGATCACCACATGATCCGGCGGATCACGCAAGCCGGAGAGATCAGCACGGTGGCCGGAAACAGCATTCCGGGGTCGGGCGGCAATGGGGGTGCGGCTACGGAGGGAAGCCTCTTCTTTCCCTGGGCGACGAGCCACGATGCACAGGGCAACCTCTACGTGGCGCAGCGCGGCGATTCCGTGGAGGCATACGATGCCGACGCGAGCCTGATTCGCATGGTGAGCGCGGAGAGCACGCTGTCGATTGCGGGTGGCGGCGGCAATGCCAGCGGCAGCACCGCGGCGGCCATCGGGGACGGCGGTCCGGCGGTCAAGGCGACCTTCATCTGGCCGGAGAGCGTCACGACGGACGCGGCAGGCCAGCTTTATATTGCGGACACCAATCATTCGCGGATCCGGCGGGTGGATGCTTCGGGCAACATCACGACAGTGGCCGGCAACGGCAATTACGGCTACACGGGGGACAACGGCGCAGCGGTCTCGGCCCAACTGGCGCGACCCAACCGCCTGTGCATGACTCCGGACGGCGGACTGGTTATCTCCGACGCCGACAACTACCGGATCCGCAAAGTCGATGCCCAGGGGATCATCCGCACCATCGCGGGCACGGGCGCGACCAGCCGTAGCGGGGATGGGGGGCCTGCTATCTCGGCCGGCCTGGGTTTCCTGTCCGACATTGCCTGCGACAAAGACGGAAGCATTTTCCTGGCCGAGTACGCCGGCTATATCCGCCGCATCGATCCGGATGGCGTCATCACCACCGTGGCGGGCGCCAGCAAGACAACCGCGACTGCGCTGGAGAGCGCCGACCCGTCCACTGTGGCCTTCGGCACGCTGCAATCGGTCGCGGTCGATACCAAGGGCCAGCTCTACTTCTCAGCCGGCACGACGATTTACCGGCTGCTGCCCAAGACCCTGGATGCCGGGCTGGTGCGGAACGCGGCCAGTCAACTGACGGGCCCGATCGCTCCGGGCGAGATCATCGAGGTGGAGGGGCCGGGCATTGGTCCGGAGGAACCCGCGGCCGGCGTGGTCGACGAGTTCGGCGTCCTTGGCGGTGAGGCCGGAGGAACCCGGGTCCTGATCAACTCGTCGCCGGCCCCGGTGGTCTCGGCGTCCTCGGGCAAGGTGCGAGCGATTGTGCCGCTGACGGCGCGTGTCATCAGCTACATCGAGATTCTGCGCGGCGGGGTTCTCACGAACCGGATTCAATTGACCCAGACCCCATCGGCTCCTGGTCTCTTTGCAGGGGAAGACGGCAAGGGCCAGGCGCAGGCGAAGAACCAGGATGGAACGGCCAACGCCGTGGAGACTCCGGTGGCGGTGGGCGAGGTGCTGACTCTGCGGTTGACCGGTGCCGGGCTGCTGGATGCGGACGTGGCTCCGGGGGCGGTGCCAGCGGATCCACGCCCCAAACCGGTGCTGCCCGTGGCGGTGCTTTTCGGAGAGGTCCCGGCGGATGAAGTGGTTTCGGCGGAGCTCGTCGAGCCGGGCGTCGTCGAGGTGAAAGTGCGCGTGCCGGCGGCCGCGCCGGTGGGTGGGCAGGTACCGGTTGCAGTCCAGGTGGGCGGGGTCTCGACGCAGCCCGAGGTGACGGTGGCCGTAGCGGCAGCACGCCCTTCAGCATAGGGGCCCAAGTTGGGCGGATGCCGGTCTGCGGCTGCATCCGCCCGGTGAACTATTGAATCTCAACCCGCAACGACGCGGCCGCCGGCCACTCCAGCGACTTCAGGATGAGTGTGTTGGTGACGGCCTCCCCATTGAGCGCTTCGCGCTTGATCTCAATGCCGCAGACCTTGCCTGGGGCATCCGCCGAGGGCACCGTTTGAACATAGGACTTGTACTTCACCGTGTCGTCGGGCGGCAGGTTCTGCAGGCAGATCGAGGTCGTTTTGCGATATTCGCCCACGTGATTGGAGGTCCGCACGGTCAGGGTCTGGTTCATCTGGAGCTGATCGATGGCGGTGAACGACGGGTTCATCTTCACAGTCGCCGTCGTGTGCGCGACGCCCACCGGGTTGTCCTCTCCCCCCATGCGGCCATCGCAATCCGCGACCACATTGAAGGTGGTGCCGGACCAGGAATTGTTGCGCACCGCATTCGAACCGCAGTGCGCATTGGTGATGAACTCATTCCAGCCGATGAACGAGTCGGTGGTGCCCTTGGTAACGGGGTCCACAAAGGTCGGCAAAGCGTTTACCCTGACCGACACCCCCGTCGCCTTGATGAGCGGATTCGGGGTGCCGGGATCGTAGATCGCCTGGAACTCGCGCTGATTGCAGGTGGCGCCCGCATCCGGCTGGTCTTCCGCGTTGAGAATGAACGCGTAGAGCTCGGTGGTGGCGTCGGTGGCCAGCGAAGCCAGGTTGTCGATGGTGAAGGGCGCCGACCCATGATAGAGCCGGGTGGTCTGGCCGGTCTTCCCGTCAAAGTGGTAGAGGAAGAAGTAGTCGCCACTGGACGCAGTGAGAAAGCGATAGGTCAGGCGTGCCCCGGCAGGCAGGGCCGATCGCGCCGGGACGACCCCATACATCAGCGCGGCCGACAACGGCGGAGCCTGCCACGGGAACGCAAAGGTCTGGGCTTTCGCGGTGTCGCCGGCCAGACTAAAGGTCGACTTCATGACTTCAGGGTCTGATTGGAAGGCGAGCATCGAGCCGGTCACACCAGAGGACTTGTAGACGCTGATCGCGGGATAGATTCGGCCTTCCAGAAGTTCGGCAAAGTAGCCCGGCCAGAGGGTGATCCAGGGCTCCCCCGTCAGGTTGCGGATCGCTTCGAGAGTCGAGTAGCGGTTCGTCGTGAGCAGGATGCCCTTGGAAGCGGCAAACTGCTCCATGAGCTTGCCCAGGAAATTCGCCTTGGGGCTCTGCACCGGGGCAAGATACTCGATCAGGCTGGCTGCTCCGTAGCCGTGGTAGTTGTCCGTGGTGTCGAAGGCGGTGGAGTAATTGAGGCCGTGCCGGAAGGCGTAGAAGCGGTGGTGCACGGCTTCCGTGGGGGTGAACTTGTCGGGATGGTCAGAGAATGCCCGCTCCAGCCAGGTGGGGGTCGCCTCCAGCAGCCACAGCCAGGGTGAGTCGGTCACGGCCCTGCGCAGGGAGACGTTGCGCGGGTCAAAGGCCGCCTGATAGACGTGCAGCAGTTCGTGGGCGGCCGTGATGTGGAAGTTCTCCCGATCGGTGGCGAAGTTCAAGTTCAGGACGTAGCCGACGTTGGCCGCCCCCCAGATGTCGCTCTCCGTGACTCCATTGATGGGATCGCCGGAAGTGCTATTCAAGCCGAACAGAGAACCTTCGGTGCCGTTGGGGGAGGCCAGATAGACATCGATGCGGGAGGTCCGGCGGGAGGTGTCAACGGCCATGGTTTTGAGGCGTGCTTCCACCGAGTCCAGGAAGATCCCGGTCTCCTCGGCGATCTCCTGCACCGCGTCACCACTCACCGGGTAGTGGATGACGAAGCGGCCGGACGGCGATCCAACCTCGGCAAAGCCCCCGAGCACATAGAGCCGGCTGGTGAGCGAAGTTGGATCCACGAGAGCGGATCTGCGCTTTGAGTTGGAGGTAGCGGAGACTCCGTCTTCCGCGCTGCCCAGGTCCACCGCAGGCAGTTCGGCCACCGCGCGGCCATTCTCGTAGCTTGCCGGCAACAGACGAACGCCTTGCGGGGTGGTGAGTCCGGCGGGCATCGACGTAGACCACACGATGGTCAACGCTCCCTGCGGAGCGGCGGTGAGCGGTATGGAGATCGAGATTGGCCGCGACTGGTTCAAGCCTAGCCCCTCCAGTTGATAGATGGCGGATAGCCGCTGGGGCGAAGCAGGCTCAGTTGTGTCCAGAGTCGCAACACGCACGGGCACGGGCGCCGCCAGAGCGCCCGCTGGAACCTGGATCGACAAGCCGGCTTCGATCACTCCACCGTCAGGACCGGCAACGGTCTCGGCAAGCGGCCGCCAGGAGGGCGCCGGAAGCAGGTCACCATAGATCGCAACGACCGCGGGTCCGGCATCCGCGGCGGAACAAGCCTGGGGTTGCGCCAACTGCAACCGGTAGGGGCCCGAGGGCAAGGTCACGTCCGCATCGGCTTCCGCCAGGCACCACGAAGATCCTTCGGAGACGCAGGCGCCACGGGCCAGAGATCCGCTGGTCACCGCCACCGGGCCGCGCAGGATGGTGTAGTCGACTTGCGCTTCGTCCGTCTCCCATTGATAGAGGGCGAGAACCCGGCGAATGCGTGCGGCCTGGGCGAGTGTGAAATCCCGGGAGGCAGTCAGCAGGCACGGGTCCGGGATGTCGGATGTGACCAGCGCGACGGGTTCGGTCGACTCGCCTGCCAGTGTGACCGTCAGGGTGAGCGGGATCTCAACGCCCTTCGTATACACGGCGTAGGAGATGTAGTAGTCGCCCGCGCGCAGAGGAGGAGAGGCGGAACCGTCGATGACGATTCGCTCGGCTGCGGTCAAACCCACCGAGGAATAATCCGAAACAATGGCCCCTCCGGCCACTTCAGTATCGGTCCCAAAGCGGACATGGAGATCGACATCGACTTCAGCGAGAGTGCTGCGAATCTCAACAGTGGCACTGGTCGCCGTGGCGGGTACATGGAGCAGATGGCTGTAGTCTCCGTGGAACAAGGTGGCGTTCTGAACCGCGGGTAGGGAGAAGTTGACGGCCTTGCCGGGCAGGACGGGGGTTTGGGCCGAAAGCGCACACGAGGAGAGTAGACAGAGGTGGACGAGGAGGAGAGCTGGTCGAGGCATTACTACACCTTCGGACCTGATTATAGGCAGTTTCCAGATGGACCAGTAGCCCCGGCAACTTCGCGGTCACCCTGCGACAAGCAAAGACAGGCGTTGGATGATGTCAAAGTGTTGCCATTTTCAACATATATTGAGTGGCGCTTTGAGCATTGGGTTAGCCCCAACAAGGGGCGCGCAAGTTGCCCCACACTTCGGGTCTTTCGACCCACTTGTCTTCTTGCTGTGTGCATAGTGCCAACGATTCTGAAGTGGAACACGAATTGCAAATGTTGCCCGGCCATAGGAGCCGTGAATGAAAGAGGCTGCACATCTTGTCCGGATCGCGGCACTGTTCGGCGCCGCGCTGATCATCTTTCTGCTCATCCGGCAGCGGGTCATGCCCGCGACCTTCGGCCAGTATGGGCACTTCCGGGGTTCTGCCCTGGAGGAGATCCGGGCGCGGCCGATTGCCTTCGCGGGCAGACCCACCTGCGAGATGTGCCATGACGATCAGTTGAAAGTACTGAAAGCCTCGAAGCACGCCAACATCGGCTGCGAGGCCTGCCATGGTCCCCAGGCCAAACATGCCGAGGACACGGGCGTAGCGAAGCCGATTTTGCCCGATACGAGAATGCTCTGCGCCCGGTGTCACGAGGCGAACTCAGCCAAGCCAGCAAAGTTTCCGCAGGTACTCTCGAAGGATCATTCCGGCGGAGACGCCTGCAATGGCTGTCATCAGCCGCACAGCCCGAAGATCGGTTAAGGGGATGACATCATGGAACTGACTCGCAGACATCTTCTCCTGATACTCACTCCAGCAGCAGCCGCGTTTCTTGATCACAAGAATGGAGTTTCGGCAGCGCCGCCGGAATCAAAGTACAAACTGGCTGATCACTACTGGGGCATGATTGTCGATATTGCAAAGTGCATCGGCTGCGGCAACTGTGTCCGTGCCTGTTCCCAGGAAAACGGCGTGCCCACCGGATACTTTCGTACCTGGGTGGAGCGCTACAGCGTCCCCGACTATCCGGCAGAGCATCCGATTGTGGAATCGCCCAACGGCGGCATGGACGGCTTCCCGAATACCGAGCATAAGAACACCAAGAACTTCTTCGTGCCGAAGCTCTGCAACCATTGCGAACATTCCCCGTGCGTACAGGTATGCCCGGTGGGGGCTACGTTCGAGACGCCCGATGGCCTTGTCCTGGTCGACAAGTCCTACTGCCTGGGCTGCCGCTATTGCGTGCAGGCCTGCCCTTACGGCTGCCGGTATATCGATCCGCAAAAGGAGGTGGTCGATAAGTGCACGCTCTGCTACCACCGCATCAGCCAGGGGCTCACCACGGCGTGCTGCGAGACGTGCCCAACGGGGGCGAGACAACTCGTCGACCTGAAGAATCCCAACGACCCGGTGCATGAGATCCTGCGCACCAACTCGATTCAGGTGCTGAAGCCGCACATGGCGACGGGCTCAAAGGTCTACTACAAGTCGTTGGATCAATCGGTGCGTTAAGGGAGATACAACATGCACGGCGTGGAAGGGTTCATGTATCCGAACGAGGTGGAGTTGCAGTGGAGCATACTCATCGTGCTCTACCCCTTCATCACAGGCCTGGTGGCCGGCGCGTTTATTCTCGCATCGCTGGAGCGTGTGTTCCGTGTGGAGGCCGTGAAGCCCACTTACCGGCTCGCGCTGCTGACAGCCTTTGGCTTCATGCTGGTGGCGCCGCTGCCGCTGCAATTGCACCTGGGCCATCCGGAGCGCTCCTACGAAATGTTCACCACCCCACACAAGACGTCGGCCATGGCCATGTTCGGCTTCGTCTACATGTGGTACCTGGCCGTGGTGCTGTTCCTGGAGATCTGGCTCGACTACCGCAAGGACATCGTCCAACTGGCGCAATCGGCCACGGGCCTGAAGCGCTGGATCTACCGCGTGCTGACGCTGGGCTCCAACAATATCAGCGACAAGGCGCTCGCCATCGATGAGCGCGCCGGCTACATCATCACGGTGGTCGGTATCCCGTCGGCGTTCCTGCTGCACGGCTATGTCGGCTTCATCTTCGGATCGGTGAAGGCGAATCCATGGTGGTCGACGCCGCTGATGCCCATCGTGTTTCTCTTCTCCGCCATGGTCTCCGGCATTGCGCTCGTCATGTTGATGTACATGGCGGCCTCGAAGATGCGCAAACAAAGTATTGATATGCGATGCCTCGACACCATCGCCCGCTATCTGTTCTATACCTTCGTCATCGACTTCTCCCTGGAAATGCTCGACCTGATCCATCGCATTTATGAATCCGGTGAATCCTTCCAGAGCCTCGATTTCATGGTCCATACAAGGCTCTTCTTCTCCCAGGTGCTGCTGCAGATCATTGCGGGCACCTGTGTGCCACTGGCCCTGCTCGCGGCCAATCAGGTCTATCGCTTCAGCGAAGCGACTCGCCGCCTGATGTACGGCGCTGCCGGCGGCCTCACACTGATCGGCATCTTCGCGATGAGGTGGAACGTCGTCATCGGCGGACAACTGTTCTCCAAGAGTTTCCTCGGCTACACCACCTACAAAATGGAATTCGCGACGCGCGAAGGACTCCTGCCCGCGGTCTTCCTAATGATTCTTCCGTTCGTCATTATCTGGGGGCTGATCACGTTATTGCCCCCCTGGTCGGCCACGCATGCCCGAGTAGTGGGAGGACCGCATGGAGGAGTCTCGTGACACGATCCTGGTCCGGCTGGAGGAACTGAGCCGGACCGTCTCGCAACTGCAGTCTCGCGTCGCGTCCCTGGAGCACGCCACGCTGCCGCAACCAGCCCAGTTGGAGCCACAGGCGGTTCGCATCGAGGCGGACGAAGTCAAGGCTGTGACGGCGGGCGGAGCCGTCTTCGATGCCGCGCCCAACCTCATGCCCCTCTTTGGCTGGGCCGTGATGGGGATCGCCGGCGCCTATCTGTTGCGCACGTTCACCGAATCCGGCGGCATCGCGGGCGCGGCGGCTGCGGCGGCCGGCATTCTGTATGCCGCGTGGTGGCTCTACCTGGCCGCGCGGCGTGCCAGCGAGCGGCCTGTCTACAGCACGGTCCACGCCCTGACGGCGGCGCTGATCCTCGTCCCCATGCTATGGGAGATGACCATTCGCTTCCATCTCATTTCAGCGGCGAGCGCCTCAGTGGTCGTGGTCGGTTTTGCTCTCCTCGGCATGGCCATCGGCTGGAAACAGAACGTCACCGCCATCGGCTGGATCGTCACTCCGGCCGCACTGCTGACCGCCTGCGCGCTGTTTCGCGAAACGCACGATGCCTCACTCTGGACGGTGACACTACTGATCATCGCCGCCGCCGTCGAGATGTCGGCCTTCCGCGATCACTGGCTGGGGCTGCGCTGGATCGCCGCCATCGCCGCCGATCTCTGTGTCGTGGCCCTGGCCGAACTGGCGACCCGTGCGGCGGCGGGCAGCGAGTTCCTGGCGCCCATCCGGCCCGGCGCCGTCGCGGGTGCGCAGATTGCCCTGCTCACCATCTATCTGGCCGGCACGGTGGGCCGCACCATCTTCCGGGGCCTGAACATCACGTGGTTTGAAATCGGCCAGGCCGCCATCGCTTTTGCCATCTCCATGGGTGGAGCTCTGCGCTTCTCCGGCTCCGCTCCGGCCGGCACCCTCAGCGTCGGCCTCTTCTGCCTGCTTGCGGGCTCGGCCTGCTACGTCGTGTCCTTCGCCTTTCTGGACAAGGAACACAAGCGGGACCGCAATTTCCACACCTACTCCACCTTCGGCGCTCTGTTGATTCCCTTGGGCTGCGCCGTGCTCCTGAGCGGAGCCGCACTGGTTGCCGCGTGGTCCCTGCTGGCGGTCCTGCTGATGCTGGCCGGCCTGCACGGCGGCCGCGACACGTTGCGGATCCACGCCGCCCTCTATCTGCTGCTCGGCGTCTGGCACTCCAGCCTGATGGTGGAGGCGACCTCGAGGATCATTCGAGTCAGCGGAGGACTCGCCGAGAGCATCCCGGCGGAGTACGTCCTGGCCCTGGCGGGCGCCGCGTCCTGCTACGCGGTGCTGATCCTTGCCGACAAGCAGCGCCACTGGCTGGATGACGTGGAACTCGTAGTCATGGCGGCACTGGTCGTGTGGGGCACCGCGGGCCTGGCCGCTACCTGGACCTGCCGCTATCTCTCCCCGGCAGCGCCTATCCGCACAGCCATGCTCACCGCCTTAGCCATCGCCGCCGCCTGGGCCGGCGCCAGATGGAGCCGCGCGGAGATCACCCGGCTCGCTTACCCCCTGCTGGCCTTGGCCGGCATCAAGCTGCTCGCCGAGGACCTCCAGCAGGGCCAGTCGCTGCTGCTCGTACTGTCCCTGATCTTCTGCGGCTCGGGGCTGATCCTGCTGCCGCGGCTGATGCGCCGGTAGCTTCGCAAGGACTCATTGCTCGACGAGGGAGCCCCGCCGCTCGACATTGTGTTGCTGCTGCCAGGGTTCCTGAAACAGCGTTTTCGGATTGTAGTTTTTCGTCAGCATGAGCTGCACATCGCTGATGTGGCGCTCCAGGAACGCACCCTCGCAGAAGGCGAGATAGTAGTCCCACATGCGGATGAAGCGCTCGTCGAAGCCCAGTTGCCGGACTTGCGGCAGGGCTCGATGGAACCGCTCGCGCCAGGCGGCCAGCGTCCGGGCATAGTGTGTCCCCATGGCCTCACAGTGGAACATCGAGAGGCTGGTGACGTTCGCCAGCGAGTCCAGAATCCCGCGGACGGAAGCCAGTTGCGCACCCGGAAAGATGTACTTTTGGATCCAATCGCTCTGCTTGCGATAGGCCGGGAACCGCTGCTCGTTCATCGTGATCGTTTGCAGCAGCATCGAGCCATCCGGCTTCAACAGCCGGTTGCAGGCGGCGAAATAGTCGTCGTAGTGTTCATACCCGATGGCCTCGAACATCTCGATGCTGACGATCTTGTCGTACTGGCCGGTGAGGAGCCGGTAGTCCTGCAGCAGCAATTGGATCTGCCCGTCCAGGCCGGCGGACTCGAAGAGCTGTTTCGCGTAGTCGTACTGTTGCCGGCTGATCGTAGTGGTGGTCACCCGGCAGCCGTATCCCCGCGCCGCATGCAAGGCAAAGCCGCCCCAACCTGTGCCGATCTCCAGCACATGATCCCCGGGCTGCAACTGCAGCTTGCGGCAGATGCGATCGATCTTCTGGAATTGCGCGGTCTCCAACGAGTCCTGCGGCGTCTCGTACCAGCCGCAGGAGTAGAGCATGCGCCTGTCGAGGAAGAGGCGGAAGAAGTCGTTGCTCAGGTCGTAGTGGGCCTGGATGTTGCGGCGGCTGCCGGCGATCGTGTTCTTCCGCAGCCGGTGGCGCACGTTGTTCAGGAAGAGGCTGAGCGAGGCGAAGAAGCCATTCGACCGCTCCAGCGCCGCACTGTTGCGCACGGCGAGGCGGACGAGGGAAACCAGGTCGGGCGAGGACCAGTCGCCATCCATGTACGACTCGCCCATGCCCGTGTCTCCGCCCTTCAGGGCGCGGACGAAGAAGCGTTCATTGTGCACCACCAGCCGGGCACGCAGGTTCGAGCCGGAGTCGCCGAAGCGGTGCGACCGCCCCTCCGACACCAACTCCAGTTCCGACGCCGTGATGCCTTCCAGCACCCTCATCAGCATGCGCTTTGCCAGCTTGTTCATGGGCCTTGTCCTCTCCTCAAACCTCACGCGTTTTGTGCCGCGGATGGGTGAACACCGGTGTCTTCTTGAGATACAAGCGCAGAGCTTCCCAATGGATGGCCACGATCACTTTGGCCGTCATCCAGGGGTGCACGAGCAGCGCATGGCGGAGCGACGCGGCTGACCAGGGCCGCCGCTGCAGCACCAGCGTGGCGTCAAAGAACGCCTGGCCGTTCTCGATCGTCTCCATGTGCGCGACCATGTCTTCAGCCGGCGGCTTGAAAGTGAAGGCGTAGTCCAAGTCCATGCCCATGAAGGGCGAAACGTGCATTTCCTTCCGCACCTGGTACCGCTTCGAGGTCGAGCCCGGCAGTTCGTTGCTCGTCTCCAGCCAGTAGTTGCGGCTCTCCCCAAACGTGCTGTTTACTTCCGCCACGATGCAACTGAGATGCAGGCCGGAGTCGTAGCAGTAGAAAAAAGATACGGGGTTGAAGTTGTAGCCGTAGTAGCGCAGATGGGTCAGCAGGAAGATGGGGCCATCCGGCAGGCTCAGCCCGCGCTCCCGCGCCTCCGCCGCCAGCCGCTCCCGCAGCGTCAGCCGCGGATCGCCAAAATGATCGCGCTGTTCAAAGCTGGCGCAGTTGAAACGGTTATAGCTGAGCAGGCGCGAGATCCCCATCAGCTCCGGAATGCGGTCGATGTCCAGGAAGGCCATGAACAGGCCGTAGCGAAACTCGTGCGGCACGGGACGAAAGCGGCGATGCCGCACGGTGCCGAAATAGAAGGCGGATTCCATGCGGTTAGCACTCCACCGAGAGCGTGCGCGCCACTCGCATGGCCGACTTCAGGCCGTCTTCGTGAAACCCGTAGAACCAGTACGCCCCGCAGAAGTGCGTGTGGTTGCGGCCGCTGATCTCACTCCAGCGATCCTGGGCGCGCACGGCTTCCCGGGTGTAGAGCGGGTGGGTGTAGACGATGCGGCGCAGGACCTTGGAAGCATCAATCGCCTCCTCGCCGTTCAGGGTGACGCAGTACTCCTCCGGAGTCCGCAGCGACTGCAGACGGTTCATGTGATATGTGAGCGTGACGAGGTCCTTTGCCTGCAATCCCAGGTTGTAGTTCCAACTCGCCCGCGCCTGCGGCCGGGCCGGCAGCAACGACGAATCCGTATGCAGTACCGCTACGTTGCGGCTGGTCCGGAAATTGCCCAATACTTCGCGCTCCGTGTCAGTGGGCGCCTCCAGCAGAGGCAGCACCTCGTCGCCGTGGCAGGCGAACACCACCTCGTCGAAGTCCATGGCAGGTCGATCGCGAAACTTCAGGGTCACGCCGGTGTGGCTCCGGCCAATTGATTCAATGGTCACGCCCGAGTGGATCCGGTCTCTGAACGGAGCAGCCAGCAACGGGATGTACGTGTTGCTGCCTCCGCGGATCACTTTCCACTGAGGATGCGTATCGATGCCGAGCATTCCGTGGTTGTCAAAGAACCGGAGCAAAGTGAGGGCCGGAAAGGACCGTATGGCATCCAGCGACATCGACCACACAGCCGCCGCCATGGGATAGAGGTAGTGCTGGCAGAAGCTCTCGTCATAGCGCCCCTCATCGAGCAGTTCGCCAATGGTCGCTTCCCCCGCGCCAGGTTCGTTCAGCAGTTTCGGTGCGGTCCGGTTGAACCGCAGAATCTCCCGGAACAGCCGGTAGTGCCGCGGACTGAAGAGATTCGATCGCTGCGCGAAGAAGCCATTCAGCCCGCGGCTGGAGTATTCGAAGCCGGTGCGGCGGCAGCACACCCCGAAGGACATATCGCTCGGTTGTGTCCGCACGCCCAGTTCATCCAGAAGGCGGCACAGATTGGGATAGGTCCGGTCGTTGTGCACGATGAAGCCGGTGTCGATGGGCACAGGCCCGGAGCTCGACTCCACCATCACCGTATTCGTGTGTCCGCCCAGCCGGGTCTCCTTCTCGAAGAGAGAGACCTCGTGCTTTTTGCTCAGGTACCATCCCGCGGCCAGACCGGAGATACCGCTACCGATCACTGCAATGCGCATCAGGCAGCTCTCCGCTGTTCCTGCCCGGTGGCCCGGAACGGCCTCAGGTTTTTCGCGATCCCCACCAGGCTCAGCAGCTTGAGGACGCCGTACGTAATATCGATCTCCCACCAGCGGAAGCCCTGCCGGCAACTGGCCATGGAGAAGTGATGGTTGTTGTGCCAGCCCTCCCCGAAGGTCAGCAACGCCAGCACCCAGTTGTTGCGGCTCTGATCTGGAGTGTGGAAGCGGCGGCTGCCGAACAGATGCCCCAGCGAGTTGATCGAAAAGGTTCCGTGGTACAGCAGCACCGTCGAGACCAGATACCCCCAGACAAAGACCGCGGGGCCGCCCATGAAAAACACCGCGGCAGCAAACAGCAGCGGCGGGGCCCAATGATAACGGTCCAGCCAGCGTAGCTCAGGGAACCTGGCGAAATCCGCGATCAGCTTCGGATCGTAGGCGTCGTGCTCGTTCGACAACACCCACCCGACATGGGACCACCAGACCCCGCGCTGCCAGGGCGAGTGCACATCCTGCTCCTCGTCGCCGTAGCGGTGGTGCTGCCGGTGATGGGCCGCCCACCACAGAACACCCTTCTGCCCCGATGTCTCGGCCAGCAGCGCCATCAGGAACTGCGAGAACCGCCCCAGCTTGTAGCTGCGATGGCTGAAGTAGCGGTGATACCAGGCCGTCACACCGAACATGCGAATCGAATAGGTAGCCGCCAGCCACCAAAGCAGGCTCGTATGGAATGGAACCAACCACACAGCCAGCGCGCCCGCATGAATCAGAAAGAAGAGAAAGACCACGCCGAATTGGTAATTGCGCAGAGTGCCAGCCATGAGTGCTCCCAGCCCGATGCCCTTCCACAACGCACTTTGAGCGTAGCGTGCCCAGTCGAGGCTGTCAAGAATTTGTCCATGACAAATACTTGACGAGATTCTGCGGCGGCATTACTCTGGAGAGGTGAGCACCCAGAGTCCGGTTCAGTACCCCATTCGGGCCGCAGCCAAGCTGACCGGCATCAGTATTGATACATTGCGTGCGTGGGAGCGCCGTTATCAGGCGGTAGTGCCCGTGCGGGGCGAGCGCGGCAGAGTCTACGACGCCGGCCAGATCAGCCGCCTCCGCTTGCTCAGGGATGTGATCGAGAGAGGCCACGCAATCGGCCAGGTGGCGTCACTCACCGATACGGCCCTGGAGGCACTGCTCGCCGCACCAGCCGCTGTCCAGGGCACGGTCCAGCCGACTGCCGCAGCCGCGGGTACGCCCGAATTGCTGGAGCCGGTCCTGAACGCCATCGAGGCCTTCGACTTCACCCAGGCCAATGCGTTGCTGGGCCGCCTGGCCGCCTTGCTACCAGCCCGGGAACTGTTGACGCACGTGGTGCTGCCTCTCATGCGCGAGGTGGGCGATCGATGGCATGCCGGCACCCTCAGCATCGCGCAGGAACACATGGTCTCCTCCAGCCTGCGCAACTTGCTGGGCGGACTCATGCGGCTCAACACCCCCTCCGCGCCGCAGGCCCGCATCCTCTTTGCTACGCCCTCTGGTGAGATGCACGAGTTCGGGATCCTGGCCGCGGCGATGCTCGCCGCCTCCAGCGGCTTCGAAGCGGTCTACCTGGGACCCAATCTGCCGGCGCGGGAGATTATCGCCGCCAGCGAACGCACCTGCCCCCTCGCCATCGTCGTCGCAATAAAAACAAGTTCTTCGGCAGAGGAGGTCATCGAAGAGTTGCGGTTGGTGGCCTCACAACGCCCGATGAACACGGAACTCTGGATCGGCGGCGGAGAGGCCGGGCAAGTGCTGCCCGCCTTGCGCAGCTCTCGCCTGTTTGCCTTGCACAATTTCGAGGAGTTCGAGGGGCACCTGGCCCGTCTGAAAGGCGCTAGCCTGTGATCCTTACTCTCAAACTGCTCTTCGGCGCGATCTGCGCCGCCATGTTAATCGTCACCGTCCGCACGTCCATGGAGCTGAGCCTGTGGTCCGCCTGGGCCGGCTACGCGGCAAATCCTTGGGCCATCGCGACCCTCTGGGACGCCTACTGCGGCTTCCTCACCTTCTATGTCTGGGTGCTGTACAAGGAGCGCGGCCTCGGCGTCCGCATTCTGTGGTTTGTGTTGATCATGGGTCTGGGCAACATTGCCACCGCCCTCTACGTCCTCATTCAGCTCTTCCGGCTGAGGCCGGGCCAAAGCCCGGAGTCCTTACTGCTCAGGCGGCCCGCATGAACAGTTCCTGGTGGCGGCGCAGAGTGGCGAATCCGCTGTTGATCCTCCTGAAGCAAGGCCTGTCGCCGGAAAAACTGGCCCTCACCATTGCCTTGGGCATCACGTTGGGAGTCACACCGGTCCTGGGTTCGACCGGACTTCTCTGCACCCTGGCCGCACTGGCCTTCCGCCTGAATCTGCCCGCCATCCAACTGGTCAACTGGCTGGTCTACCCTCTGCAACTGGCGCTGCTGGTGCCGCTGCTGCAGGCCGGCGCCCGCCTGTTCGGAAAGGAATCCGCCGGCTTCTCGCTCTCCGTCATCCTGCAACTGATCCGCACGGATGCCCTGCGCGCCATCGGCCTCCTCTGGACAGCGACTCTTCACGCTCTGCTCGTCTGGCTCGCCGCGGGCCTGGTGGCCACCGGTCTTCTCTATCTGGCCCTGGTGCCGATCCTCAAGCGCGTACGGACGGAATCTGCGCGTCCCGGAGAGGTGGCGGCATGAGTCACCTGATTCTCCTGGGCGCGGGCGCGGTCTGCCTGCTGATGACCCTGCTCTGGCTGCTTCACCTGCGTTTGAAGAATGCCTCCGTCGTTGATCCCGGCTGGGCCGGCGGACTCGCGTTGCTCGGGGCCCTCTACGCCGTCCTGGGCGCCGGCTGGAGCACCCGCCGTCTCATCATGGCCGCACTCGCCATGACCTGGGGTCTGCGGCTCTCCTTCTATCTGCTGTTCACCCGGGTCATCGGACATCCGGAAGAAGGCCGCTATGTCCAACTGCGGCGCGAATGGCGCACCAACATCCCAGCGAAGTTCCTGTTGTTCTTCCAGTTTCAGGCTCTTCTCGCCGTCATCCTCGCGACACCTTTCCTGTTGTCCGCCATGAATCCAAGGCCGAGCCTGGCATGGACCGAGTACGCGGCCATCGCCTTGTGGCTGGTAGCCATGCTGGGCGAGACCCTCGCCGACGCGCAACTCCACGCCTTCAAGGCCAATGCCGCTAATCGCGGCACCACCTGCCGAGCCGGACTCTGGCGCTACTCGCGCCATCCCAACTACTTCTTCGAGTGGCTCATCTGGGTGGCCTTCGCGCTGTTTGCCTGGAATGCTCCCTACGGCTCTGTGTCCATCGCCTGCCCGCTGCTGATGCTCTACTTCCTGTTCCGCGTGACCGGCATTCCAGCCACAGAGGCCCAGGCGCTGCGCACCAAGGGCGACGACTACCGCCGCTACCAGCAAACCACCAGCGCCTTTGTCCCGTGGTTTCCAAGGAGCTGAATCCAGTGCACACACAAGCTGTCAATCCTTCCCCCGTCCTGGACGCCGGCTACAACCGGATTCTCGAAACCGGTCTGCTGCCCGACTGGCTCCTGCGCATCGGCATCCGGCGCCTGGTCGCCGAGCGCCTGTCGGACGAACTCCAGGGCGGCGTCGAAGCACAGGCCGAACGGCTTGCCCGCTTCCTTGCCCAGCTTCGCCAGAGTCCCATCGCGATCCACCCCGATGCCGCCAACGCGCAGCACTACGAGGTGCCCGCGGAATTCTACGGCCTGGTGCTCGGCCCGCACCGGAAGTACAGCTGCGCCCTGTGGACCGATGAGGTCCGCGACCTCGCCCAGGCCGAACAGGCCATGCTCGCCCTCACCTGCAAGCGCGCCCGCCTCGAGGACGGCCAGGATGTGCTGGAACTCGGCTGCGGCTGGGGCTCACTGTCGCTCTTCATGGCCGCGCGCTATCCGAACAGCCGCATCCTGGCGGTCTCCAACTCCCGCTCCCAGAAGGCCTACATCGACGGCGAGGCCGCCCGCCGCGGCCTGTCCAACCTGGAAGTAGTCACGTCGGACATGAATGACTTCTCCACGACGCGGGGCTTCGACCGCATCGTCTCCGTCGAGATGTTCGAGCACATGCGCAACTACGCGGAGCTGCTGCTGCGCATCTCTTCGTGGTCGCGTCCGAACGCCCTGCTCTTCGTCCACATCTTTGCGCACAGCCGTGTCGCCTATCCCTTTGAAGTCCGCGGAGCCTCCGACTGGATGGCCCAGCACTTCTTCACCGGCGGCATCATGCCCAGCGACGATCTGCTGTTGAACTTCCAGGATCACTTCCGGATTCGCGATCACTGGCGGCACAGCGGAGTCCACTACCAGAAAACCTCCGAGGCCTGGCTGCAACTGATGGATCAACACAAATCGGAGGTCCTGGCGATCTTCTCGAAGACCTACGGCGAGAGCGAGGCCCACCGCTGGCTCCACCGCTGGCGCATCTTCTTCCTGGCCTGCGCGGAGCTGTTCGGCTTTGCGGGAGGCCAGGAGTGGATCGTCGCCCACTATCTGTTCGAGAACGCCGCCGGTCAGGCGGATTAGCCTACTCGCGCCAGGGTTGCCGGGCGAGGTAGCGCTCCAGCCGTTTCTGGAGGAGCGCGGCATCCGCCGGTTTCGCGGCCAGGGCCCGGCGCACGGTGGCCGCCGCATCCTCGAACCGGTTCGCTTCGGCATAGGCCGCGGCCAGCGTATCCAACACCTGGGCATTCTCCGCATTTGTGAGCAGCAGGGCTCGCACCGCGAGCACCACTGCCTCCGGCCCGTTGCGCAGCTCCTGATTCGTAGCCAGGATCCACGCCGCTCCCCGCAGGGCTTGGGCATTGTTCGGGCGCAGGCGAATCGTCTCGCGCCAGTGAGCCAGCGCCTCCACGGGAATCGCTATATTTTCGGCCAGGGACTGGTGGGCCTCGGCATAGTCCGCATTCAGCACCAACGCCTGGCGCAGGTGCGCCTCCGCTGCCTCCTTTTCCGATCGGCGCAGAGCGACCAGGGCGAGATAGTAATGCTCCTGCGCATTGGGCGTGGCAGAGACGGCCACCGGCCCGGCATCCTGGCCGGACTCCAGCAGCCGGATCGCCCGCACCAGGGGACTCTCGCCGCTCTTCCCTGCCCCCAATACGGTCGAAGCCTCAGCCCGCCGTCCCGCCAGCAGCAGCATCATGCCCAACCGCCGCCGGACCTCCTCATCCGCCGGAGCCACCTCCAGCAGTTCGCGCCACTTCCCCGCGGCTTCTTCATACCGCTTCGCCTTCTCGAAAAACACCGCACGATCGTATAGACGGTAGTACTCCAGCGCCGGTCCGCCGATGCTGCGCAGTCCGCCTGCCTGCCCGTTGACGAACTCCGGCAGGTTCACGGCGCGGTTGGCCGCTGTCGAGTTCTCAATCAGGATCGGCGGCGTGTCCATGCCGTCGTCGCCGATGTGCGTCAGGTACATCTGCGTGTACGGCGAGCGCGCCTTCGAGGAGAACACCATCCACCGGCCGTTCGGCGAAAAGCTGTGCCACGAATTCATGAGCGCGGTGTTGCAGTTCATCCGCCGGGCCTGCCCACCGGCGGCGGGCACGATGTAGAGCTGACTGTCGGGCCGCATCAGTTGCCCGTTGCGCGACTGCACAAACACCAGCCAGCGCCCATCGGGCGACAGCTTCGGAAACGTATTGCTCATCCCATTGTTCGAAGCGCCCTCAACCGGCTCAGCTACCCCGCCCTGCCCGCCGTTGAACGGGATCCGGTACAAGTCATAGCGGATCTGCAGTTCATTGGGATCATTCGCGAACCGCGCCACCGGATGGCCCGCTGGATTCGGATCCTGCGCGCGGGCGCGGGCAAACACCAGCGACCGTCCGTCCGGACTCCAAACCGCGCCGAAGTGTACATAGGCGGGGTCATCCGCACCGGGCAGCGGCTTCAAAACTCCAGACGCCCGGCTGTACCAGGCCAGCCGTCCTCTCGTCGGAAAGAACACCTGCAGGAACCGGTAGTCCGTGAAGTTGGCCACGTAGTAGTTGCTCGAAGTGGCTCCTGGCGTATCGATGGTAGTCACCACAGCATCGCCTTTCGGCGACACCTGGGACATGAAACCGACCCGGATTGCGTTCTCCAACCGGCCCTGCTCCGAAGTCCATTGGATGACGTCCTGGTTGCGAACCGTCACGTCCCGCCCGGCCTCCGCCAGGAAATAGCGGCCTTTGTTCTTGCGCAGTCCATCCAGGTCCATCCCCATCACGCGCCCATCGGCGGAGAACGAATGGCAATTCGCGCAAACCGGCAGTCCTTCCATGACGACCCGGCTGCGCGGCTCGTTCACAGCCCGTACCCGCCACTTCACCAGCCGGACAGCGTAGGGCGACAACGGCTGAATGTTGCCCGGATCGGTCTCCACCGGCATCAGCGGGACATCCCGATAAAAGATCGGAGAGCCCACCGGATCCCTGGAGGTTTCAATGTGGACGACCGCCATGGAGACACGGCGGCCTGCCCTGAATCCAGTGATCGTAATCGTTGCCGCGGCCTCCGTCGAATTCCGTTTAACACGTGCCCAGAGTTCAGGTGTCGGCGCCCATGCGCGTTGGGTTGCATCCGCCTTAGGAAGTTGGTTTGTGCTGGAGATGCAGTCCGGATCGATCTCGGGCAAACTGGCCAAGGCCCCGCTGGAAGCTTCCCACGCTCTGGCCGCACCGGAGGCGAAGTCTATTTCGATCATCCACCTGTTGGCCTTTGTTGAATCGTGCCATAACAAAGTTGGAGGGGCGATGTCGGGCGGAAAAAGTGAGCCTTCAGCCGGGTAATCGATGGTCAGGCCCGGCGGCCCCGCCTGGAGGGCGGCAGCCAGGACAAAGTTCAGCGTGATGAGAGTGGTTCGAACCACTGCTTCCAGGGTAAGCCAGGGGCCCACAGCGATGCGCTCAATTCACGGTAATCCCCTCGGCGGTCCTGTTCGTTACCTCGCGGGCCGCGGCATGGCAGCGGGGGGTACGTAAAAAAGCAGCGTCGACGCCCCAATTCTTTCTGTCGGCTTGAGTAAGTCCGGCCAGAGCGTCAGCTCCGGATATTGATCGTAAAGTCCTAACCGAGTCGCGTGCAGCACCGTCAGGCTCACTGCATTCCACCCCGGTGCCGGCATCGACGGGTCTGTTTCCCGCAGCGGCGGAAATCCGTGCCCCGCTTCCAGATAAGCCATGATGAACGGGTTGAACGTTACCTCGCGGGCGCCGAGTTCGTGCAGCCTGGCACTCAACCGATTCATGTCCTGCCCCCAATCCAAGTCCGAATCCACCAGGATCTTCTCCGGTTCATTGCCAGCCAGCATGTTGAAGTAAGGTAGATAGTCGGGGTGGCTGAGAATCGAGGTCAAGCTCATCCACAGGAGCAGTCAAGTCGCGAGTCGCGGCCAAATGGTACCACGGGGCCTCTCCAGCAATTGGACGCTGCCATAGGCCGCGACCAGGATGAATCCGAAGTACACAGGCAGAATGTGGCGAACTCCAATATTGATGTGCGTGAACATTGAGATCGCCAGAATGCCCAGGGAGCCAGCCAACGCGAGCGCGGCCCCACTGGCCGGCTTCCCCTTCCCGCCAAGCAGCCATACGCCGGTCGCGAGAAGCAACAGCATGGCCATAGGCGTCTTCACGGCCAACACTACCGGGTAGTAGTACCACCAGCCCGTCATGCTGCGCTGGCCAAGTAGATAAGCGGTATGGCCTTCGCGGTTGTGATGGATCACCTCGTTCAGGCCCTGAAACAACTCCGGCGCTGGTGTATTGAAGCCCAGCAGCGGGGACGGGCCGAAGGACAAGCGGTATCCGGCCCAGATCACCAACGCTCCTGTCAGCGCAACCAAACCGAGTCCAGGCAGGCGTCGCAGAGCCGCCCCGCGCAGCCAAGCCGAATTCGGCCTGGCTGACCACAGGTACCAGCCCAGCGCTGCCACACAGGCTGCGGGGTAGAACGCCAGGGCCGACAACTTGGACAACACCGCCACACCCAAGCTCACGCCCAGGATCGCGGCGTGACCCCAACTCGGTTCTTCCAACCAGATTAGGGTCGCCAAAAAGGCGGCCCCCAGGGTCGCGGTAAGTGCCATGTCCGTTGTAGCCAGCCCGCCGTGCGCCAGCATCGACGGCGAGAAGGTGAATAGAAACGTCGCAATCACGGCGCCGGCCCGTCCCAAGGTGCGTTTGCCCCACAAGTAGACCACCACACAAGCCAACCAGAAGAATGGCAGAATCCCCAATCGGGCCAATGTCAGATTCCTGGCGTAGTGGTTGTCGCGGTAGAGGATGGCCGCCCCTTCCTGATAAATGGTGGGGCGGCCCACATATCTGCGGCCAGCCAGGTAAGGCCCAATTGCAGCCGCAACTCGGGCGAGCGGCGGGTGCTGCGGTTCGTATACATAGCGTCCCTGGTCCACCCACTGCATGCCGCAGGCGATGTGTGCCGGTTCATCAATTGTGTGATTGAAAACACCGTATGTGGCTGCGACGCGCACCGTCGCAACCAGCAGAAGCACCCAGAATGAGGCCCGGGCGTGGCGATCCAACAAGGCTACAAGCCGCTGTCCGAAGGGGGGCATTTCCATCTCTTTCGCCCCCTCCTGATTTCTTAACTTCTTTGTTGGTTTTACGGCCACACGATGCCCCTATATTCAGATCACCAAATATATCAACTATGACCTTGCGATTCTTCATCCCGTCAGTCCAGCGGCGGATAGAACGCCACCGATTATTCATTACCACTCCATCAAGATACTCGCGGGACAGAGCAACAACATGTTGGAAACTTCGGGTAAGCTGGTTGTTCCAAAGGTGAACTTGATGCGTCCTTCAGAAACTCGGAACAAACGCCGCGCACCCGATCGTGATGCACCTCAGCCCAGCTCCCCCTGGTTGGACGCCTGGTGGGCGGTACCCTCGCTTTACTTTGCCCTCACGCTGATATTCCATGCAGTTCCTTTGCTGAGCTCCTCCGCCAGCATCCAGTGGGATGCCGCCGATGTCCATTACTCCGCACAGAAATACTTTTCCGATAATTTGCTTGCCGGCAAGCTGCCCTTCTGGAGCTCACAGATCTTTTCCGGCATGCCCTTCCTGGCCGACCCGCAAACCGGTGCCTGGTATCCCTTAAACTGGCCATTCTTCCTGGCTGGAATCACCCCTCGCTCGATTCAGTGGGAATTGGCGCTGCATTGCCTTCTTGCCTGCGTGGGCGTATTTCTGCTCACGCGCGATCTTGTAGCCAGCCGCCCGGCTGCTATTTTAGCCGGTGTACTGTATGGGTTCTCGGGCTTCTTCGCCAGTCACAGTTCCCACATTGGCATCTTCCAAACAGCCGCCATCTTGCCGTGGCTGCTCTGGTTTTTTCAACGGGCGGTCCTCTCGGATTGGCGCATTTTTGGCCCGGCCACCGCGTTGACCGGCGGAATGATGGTGCTGATCGGACACTTCCAAGCTGCACTCTACTCGTTCACGGGATTGGCGCTATTCACTATGGTTATGTTGGTGGCTGGAGAACCAGCTTGGCGCAAACGCACACCACTCCTGCTGGCCTTCACGGCCGTCGGCGCCGCGCTGATCTCCGCAATCCTCATACTGCCCGGCCTCGAACTGACCGCAAACTCCATTCGTGCCAGGGCGGATTTCGCCCGGCAGACCAGCGCAGTCCTCACCCCGGGCGCCCTCTTCACGCTGCTCATCCCTGACTTCTACGGTGCGGTGACTGGCGCCTACAAGGGCCCCGGCGACATCACCCAGTTCTACTTCTATCAGGGACTGCTCGCGCCCTTCCTGGCAATGGCCGGACTGCTGTACGGCAAAATCCGCCGGGTCGCGCTGGCACTCCTGATCCCGGCTCTCTGGTATGCCTTTGGACCTGGCGGCGGCCTCTACCTGCTCATCGCCAGACTACCGGGATTCCGCTCTGTGCAGTCGCCCGTCCACATCTGGTTTCTCATCGCCCTGGGCTTGGCCCTCCTCGCCTCGGCGGGCGCCGTCCAGGCAGCTCAAAGGTGGAATCGACCCTGGCTGATCCCCGCGTTGCTCGTCATTGCCGTCGCCGACCTCTGGTATTGGAACAGCAGCCAGAATCTCCTCGCCTACGCCCGGTCTTCCTACGGCGAGTTATACGGTTCAGCCGACGAACAGTTCGGCCGTGCCTGCGCACCCATCCGCCAGAATCCCCTCCACCGCATCTGGTACGAGCGCGACACAAACTCGTTCGGCCCTATGAACGCCGCGCTAAATACACGGACAGAGGTCACCTTCGGCTATAACCCGCTCGAACTGGCCCGCTACGCCGACTACCGTGCAGCCGCCGCGTCAAATCCCCGCCTGCTGGAAGGTCTTGCGGTCACTCACCGGATCGATCGCACCACCGGCGGAATCGGCGTGTTTTCGCCAACGCTTTCCCGTGTATCGGTGCCCCGGTCCGTGGCCTTGGTTACCTCTCCCGGAGAGGCGCGCAAAAGACTCGCCCATCTGGCCCCATCGGAAGTCGCCTTGGTGGAATCGGCCATCTCCGGGGGGAGTCAAGACCCGGCGGCGCGAGTCGAAATCACCGCTTATGCAGGTGACAGCTACCGGATCCGCTACACCGCCGCCTCGCCGTCATGGCTCCGCCTGTCCGTCCCCTACTTCCCAGGCTGGTCAGCCTCTGTCTCGGGGCACCCGGTTCCGGTCGCCCCATTGGACCTGGCACTCACCGGCATCCTGCTTCCTTCCGGAACCAACGAGGTGGTGGTCAGTTATCGCCCCACCTGGTTCCTAGCGGGGGCCCTCACCTCCGCGTTGTCCGCTCTGCTCATCGCCGCGATGCTGGCTCGGTCCATCGCCCAAGCCCGCCGCTGCCGCCCCGTCCGGAATCCCGACGTTTGCTCGCAAGCGTAGCCAATCATTGGCTAAATGTGGTGTTCATGGCGATGACACGGACCCCGCGCTTGTTGATGTTACATAATTTCGTGCGGATTCTGGTTGACATACCGACCGTCTGGACGGTACGTATTAAGTGAAGGCAACTTCACCACTCTAAACCCCCATCGATGCGCCAACCTGAACGTACCAAAGCCGCCATTCTCGCGGCCGCAGAACTGATCCTGATTAAGAAAGGCCTCCGGGGCATGACGCTCGAAGAAGTTGCCGCAGCAGCAGCCGTGAGTAAAGGCGGACTGCTGCACCACTTTGCCGGGAAGGATGAGCTGATTCTGGGTATCCTCGAGCGCCAGATGAGCGAATTCGAGCAGGACGTGGAGCGGCGCCGCCAGGAAGACCCCGCCGAGCCTGGAGCCTACACGCGCGCCTTCCTTCGCGCGAATCTTGAACCGGACGAACACGCATCCAAAGTATGTATCGCCTTTTTATCTGAATCCCGAACGATCCCCGCCTCCCTCGCCGTGGCCCAACAGCACTGCAACGCGTGGAGGCAGCGCCTTGAAAACGACGGCATCGACCCCGTGGTGGCAGCCATCGTCCGCTATGCCGGCGATGGCCTGATGTTTTCCGCCCTTTGGGGGATGCCGAAACCAGATAACTACGACGCTATTGTGGAGCGACTCCTGCAGTTAACGCAAGCCGCGGATGCGAAGTGCCTCCAGGCCCCGTCGACAGTCTAAAGAGAACAAAACAATGAATCGAAGCACACTCCGCCTCGCGGCGGTAGCATTACCCCTGTTGTCGTCCGCCATTCTGCTGACCGGTTGCGGCGGCCAGGCCTCCGGCGGCCCGCCGCCCATGCAGCCGCCCGCCGTCGACGTCACCCCCGTGGTCGCCGAAGATGTCCAGGTCAACAGCGAATGGGTTGCCACTATCGACGGCAGCGTCAACGCCATCATCCAGCCCCAGGTCACCGGCTACCTCGTCCGTCAGCTCTACCAGGAAGGCTCCTTTGTCCGCAAAGGCCAGGTTCTGTTCGAGATCGACCCACGCCCGTTCCAGGCGGTAGTCGACCAGGCCGCCGCTCAATTCGCCCAGGCCGAGAGCCAGGTGGTGCAGGCGCAAAGCCAGGTGGAACAGATGCAAAGCCAGATCGCCCAGGCCGCCGCTCAGTTGCGTAAGGCGGAAATCGATGTCCAGCGCGACACGCCTCTCGCGCAGGCGCGCGCCATCGCCCAAAGCCAACTCGACACGGAGATCCAGGCCAGGGCCGCCGCCGACGCCGCCCTCCAGGCGAGCAAGGCGAACCTGGCCACCAGCCAGGCCGCGGTGAAGACGGCCCAGGCCGCGGTAAAAGCCGCGAAGGCCGCCCAGTCCCAAGCCGAACTCAATCTCGGCTTCACCCAGGTCCACTCCCTCATTGACGGCATTGCCGGCGTGGCACAGACGCAGATCGGAAACCTCGTCAAAACCGACACCACGCTCACCACCGTGTCGCAAGTGGACCCCATCCGTGTCTACTTCCCCATCAGCGAGCAGGAGTACCTGAACCTCGCCGTGGGCCGCAAACCGGGCGATCCGGCCAGCCTGCTCTCGCCCAATCAGGTGCCCGCGCTGGAACTCGTACTCTCCAACGGCACCACCTACGCCCAGAAGGGCAAGGTCACGTTCACTGACCGCCAGGTGGATTCGCAGACCGGAACCATCCGCGTCGCCGCATCCTTCCCGAACCCCGGCAACGTCCTGCGGCCCGGCCAGTTCGGCCGCATCCACGCGCTCACCGGCACCCGCAAGAACGCCTTGTTGGTACCGCAGCGCGCGGTCACCGAGATGCAGGGTAAGCACCAAGTCGCTGTCGTGCTGGCCGGCAACAAGGTCCAGATCCGGCAGGTCACCCTGGGCCCCACGGTCGGCTCCCGCTATGTCATCGAGAGCGGCCTGCGCGCCGGCGAAAGCGTCGTGGTCGAAGGCCTGGCCAAGGCCATGGACGGCGGCACCGTCGTCCCGCAACCGGCCGCCAGCCCCGCCGGTGGGAGCCACTAACCCATGGCAAAGTTCTTCATCGGCCGGCCCATCGTGGCCATGGTGATCTCCATCCTCATGGTGATCATCGGCACCGTCGCCTTGTTCAGCCTGCCCACCGGGCAGTTCCCTGAAATCGTTCCGCCGGAAATCAACATCACGGCCATCTACCCCGGCGCCGACGCCAAGACGCTGGAACAGTCGGTCACCACACCGCTGGAACAGCAGATCAGCGGCGTCGACAACATGGAGTACATGAGCTCGACTTCCGCCAACAACGGAACGGCGACGATCACTGTCAACTTCGACATCAAGACGGATCCCAACGTCGACCAGGTGCTGACCCAGCTCCGCACTTCGCAGGCCGCCTCCCAGTTGCCTGTGGAAGTGAACACCACCGGACTCACGGTGCAGAAGTCGCTGGCGTCGCCCCTGATGTTCGTCAGCCTCTACTCGCCCAAGAACAGCTACGACGACATCTTCCTGTCGAACTACGCCTACATCAACCTCGTCGACGAATTGACGCGCGTGAAAGGCGTAGCCCGCGTCCAAACTTTCGGCGGCGGCCAGTACGCCATGCGTATCTGGATCAAACCCGATCAGCTCGCCAAGCTGAACGTGACCGTGCCCGACATCCTTTCCGCGATCCAGGGCCAGAATCGCGTGAACCCGGCCGGCAAGCTCGGCGGCCGTCCTGCCCCCAAGGGCCAGGAGTTCACCTACACCGTGATGGCGCAGGGCCGCTTCAATACGCCCGAGGAGTTCGGCGGCATCATCGTCCGCTCGAATCCCGACGGCTCCACCCTGCGGTTGAAGGACGTCGCCCGCATTGAGATGGGCGCCCAGACCTACGACATCATCAGCCGATTCAATGGCCGGGCCACCGCCGGCATGGCCATCTACCAATTGCCTGGCTCCAACGCGGTCGAAACCGCCAAGAACGTCACCGCCCACCTGCACCAGCTCGAGAAGCGCTTCCCCAAGGACCTCGCGCTCGACATGACCCTCGACACCACCAAGGTCGTCACCCAGGGCATGAAGGAGATCGCCATCACGCTCTTTGAGGCGCTGGTGCTGGTCGTGCTCGTCGTCTACTTATTCCTGCAGGGCTGGCGCGCGACCCTCATCCCACTGCTGGCCGTGCCCGTTTCGCTGGTCGGCACCTTCATGCTCTTCCCGCTGCTGGGCTTCTCGGTGAACACGCTGTCGCTCTTTGGACTCGTGCTCGCCATCGGACTCGTCGTCGACGATGCCATCGTCGTGGTCGAGGCCGTCGAACACCACATTGAAGAGGGCATGTCGCCGCGCGACGCCTCGCTCAAAGCCATGGAGGAAGTGTCAGGACCCGTCATCGCCATCGCGCTGATCCTGGCCGCCGTGTTCATCCCCACGGCCTTCATCCCGGGCATCACCGGCCGCCTCTACCAGCAGTTCGCCGTCACCATCGCCATCTCGGTGATCATCTCGGCCTTCAACGCACTCTCGCTCAGCCCCGCGCTCTGCGCGCTGTTGCTGAGGCACAAAGAGCCCTCGCGTGGCCCCCTGGCCCGCTTCTTCGACTGGTTCAACCGCTTCTTCAAGACCGGCACGGACCGCTATATCAGCATCAGCACGTCGATGATCCGCAAGTCGGCACTGAGCCTCGGCTTCCTCGTTGTCGTCACCATCCTGGGCGTGGGCCTCGGCGGCCGACTGCCCAGTTCGTTCCTGCCGAACGAGGATCAGGGCTACCTGCTGGTTGCCATGCGGCTGCCCGACGCCGCTTCACTGGAACGGACGGACGACGCAGCCCGCAAGATCGAGCAGCGCGTCATGAAGATCCCTGGCGTCGCCAGCGTCTTCTCCGTCGTCGGCTTCGACCTGCTCAGCGGCATTCAGAACACCTACAACGGCATCTTCTGGGTCACGCTGAAGGACTGGAGCGAGCGTAAGGCCGCCAACGAACAGTTCGAAGTCATCCAGGCCAACCTGGCCGGAGCCATCTCCCAGGTGCCCGATGCCTTCGCCTTCCCCATCACGCCGCCCGCCATTCCCGGCGTCGGCAACTCCGGCGGCTTCACGTTCATCCTGGAAGACCGCTCCGGCGGCAGCACCGAAGACTTCGCCAAGAACGTCTTCAAGTTCGTCGGCGCGGCCTCCAAGCGCAAGGAACTCGTGGGCATCAACTCCACCTTCCTGCCCAGCGTGCCGCAGCTTTACGCCAACGTCGATCGCGAGAAGACAGCGCGCCAGGGTGTTGCCATCAACGACGTCTACAACACGATGCAGACGTTCCTGGGCGGCTATCTCGTGAACTACTTCAACCGCTTCGGGCGCCAGTGGCAGGTCTACCTGGCCGCCGAAGGCGACTATCGCACCAAGCCCGAAGACATCGGCCAGTTCTACGTCCGGAACAACGCCAAGACCATGGTCCCACTCAGCGCGGTCACCACCATGGAACGCCGCACCGGACCAGAGTTCAACTTCCGCTACAACGAATACCGCGCGACGCAGATCTTCGGCGGCGCCGCGCCCGGCTACAGCTCGGGCCAGGCCATGGAAGCCTTGGAAGAGGTCTTCGCCCAGACAATGCCCTCCACCATGGCGTTCGACTACACGGGCATGTCTTATCAGGAGAAGAAGGCGTCCGAGGGCATCCCCCCGTCGGCCATCTACGGCATGTCCATCTTCTTCGTATTCCTGATCCTCGCGGCGCAGTATGAAAGCTGGTCGCTGCCGTTCAGCGTCCTGCTCGTTACGCCCGTGGCCGTCCTGGGCGCTTACCTCTCGCTCTGGCTGCGCGGCTATGAGAACAACGTCTACGCCCAGATCGGCCTGGTCATGCTGATCGGCATCTCCGCCAAGAACGCGATTCTGATCGTGGAGTTCGCCAGGGCCGAGTACTCGAAAGGCCGCTCCGCCATGGACGCGGCCATCATCGCCGCACGCCTTCGCCTGCGTCCCATCCTGATGACGGCTTTCGCCTTCATCCTGGGCTGCGTCCCGCTCTGGACCGCCTCCGGCTCCGGAGCCATCTCGCGCCGCATCCTCGGCACCGTGGTCATCGGCGGCATGCTCGCCGCCACCACCATCGCCATCTTCCTCATCCCCGTCACCTATGTGGTGGTGGAGAACATCGCCGCCAAGTTCGGCAAGGCCAAAGCGCCTGCCCAACTCGAAGGCGAAGGAGAACCCGCATGAGGTATCACGCCCTCATTCCCGCCTTCCTCGCCTCCGCCAGCCTGATCCAGGCCGGCGGCATCGGCCCGAAGTACAAACGGCCGGACGTGCCCGTGCCCGGCGCCTATCGCGGAGCCACCACCGACACGGCCACCGCCGAATCACTGGGCGACGCCAAGTGGTTCACCCTGTTCCAGGACCCCGAACTCCAGGGCCTCATCCGCACCGCCCTGGAGCAAAACCTCGACATCCGCATCGCCGCCGCCCGCGTGGCGCAAGCCCAGGCGCAGGCCGGCGGAACGCGCGCCGAGCAGTTCCCCAACATCAGCGCCACCGGCTCAGCCTCGCGCCAGAAAAGCGCCAGCACGCCTTTCTTTCCCGGCTTCGAATCGAACATGAGCCAACTGGGCCTCTCGTCCATCTGGCAGCTCGACTTCTGGGGCCGCTACCGCAAGGCCAACGAGGCAGCCCGCGCCACACTCGCCGCCAGCGACTGGGGCCGCAAGGCGGTCATCTCCTCGCTGGTCGCCAACCTGGCCTCGGCCTACTTCCAACTGCGTGAACTCGATCTCGAACTCGACATCGCCAAACGCACGCTGGCCGCCCGCCAGGAATCGCTCAAACTCACCCAGACCCTGGAGCACAATGGAGCCACCTCCATGCTCGATGTCCGCCAGGCTGAGAAGCTCGTGGAAACCGCGGCCCGCCGCATCCCCGATCTCGAACTGAACATCGCCCGGCAGGAGAACCTCATCAGCGTCCTGCTGGGCAACAATCCCGGACCCATTACCCGCGGCCAGCCGCTGCTCGCCATGCAGCTCTCGCCGACCGTGCCCGAAGGTCTGCCGTCGACGCTGCTGGAGCGCCGCCCCGACATTCGCCAGGCCGAGATGCGCCTCGTCGCGGCGAACGCGCAGGTCGGCGTCGCCAAGTCGATGTACTTCCCGCAGATCTCGCTCACCGGTTCCGCCGGTTGGCAGGCCTACTCGATGACCGGCCTGTTCGACTCCAAAGTCTACAACGTCGGAGCCAACATGACCGCGCCCATCTTCGACTTCGGCCGCATCCGCTCCGGCGTCCGCCTGAGTGAAGCGCAGAAGGAGGAGATGGTCCTCACCTACCGCCAATCGGTCCAGCAGGCATTCCGCGAAGTGTCGGACTCGTTGGTGGCCGTGCAGAAGAACCGCGAGTACCGTGAACGCCAGGCAGCCCTCACCAACTCAGCCAGCGAAGCCGCCAAGCTCGCCGACATCCGCTATAAGGGAGGAGCCAGCAGCTACCTCGAGGTCCTCTCCAGCCAGACCGATCTGTTCGACGCCGAGATCGGGCTGGCCCAGGCGCAGCTCAACGAGCGGGTCGCCGTGGTTCAGTTGTACAACGCGCTCGGCGGCGGCTGGCAGCCGTAAGCCTTCCCTGCCCGATGGCGAACAGAAAGAGAGGCCGCCCTACCCAGGGTGGCCTTTCCCGTTTCCGGCATCCGAAACCACATCGCCCTACGGCGCGTCAGCAGTTGATGACCTGCCCGGCTCGCTGGCTATACTGAGGGCAGTCAGATCGGACAGCCGGTTCTTTCTCTCGGAACCGGCCCGTCATGCGGATCGGAGTGCGGGTGGATACGATTGCCGCGGTTGGGTTGCAATCGGGATGCCGCCGTTGGAACGTAGTGTGTTCTCTCGCCAGATGTCTGAAACAGTTCTTACCTACGCCTTTACACTGATCGTGATTCTTGTTCCGCTGGCCGTCTATCTCACGCGCCAGAAGAGCAAAGCCCGGAAAGCGCGCGAGGCCATCCAGCGCGGCGAGCTCTACTCCGAGGGCCCCAAAGCCCAACACCCCCACATCGACACCACCTATTGCATCGGCTGCCAGTCGTGCACAACCGTCTGCCCGGAGGGCGACGTGCTGGCCATGCTGGGCGGCAAGGCGGTGATCGTCAATGGGTACAAGTGCATCGGCCACGGCCTTTGCGCCGACGCCTGCCCAGTGGGCGCCATTACGATGGTGATGGCCAAGCCGGCCATGGGCGCGGACATGCCGTTCATTACCGCGGAGTACGAAACCAGCGTCACCGGCCTCTTCATCGCCGGCGAACTGGGCGGACTCGCGCTGATCAAGAATGCCGTCAACCAGGGCCGCGATTGCGTCGAAACCATCACCCGCCGCCTGGAGTCCTCAACAACACCGAAGCCCGAAAATGTTCTCGACGTCCTCATCGTCGGCGCTGGCCCCGCCGGCATCAGTGCTTCGCTCAAGGCCATCGAGAACAAGCTGAAATACATCACCATCGAACGCGACGAGATCGGCGGCACCGTCTCCAAGTACCCTCGCCAGAAGCTCGTCATGACGAGCCCTGTCCAATTCCCCATGTACGGCAAGTTCACCAAAACGGAGTTGTCGAAGGAGAACCTGCTGGAATTCTGGCATCAGGTCCTGGGCCGGTCCGACTTCAACGTGCGTACCTCAGAATCCGTGGAAGGCATCACGAAACGCGAAGACGGCGTGTTCGAGGTCACCACCGGCCAGGCGCGGTACCTGGCGCTCCACGTGATCCTGGCGCTGGGCCGCTCCGGCACTCCTCGCAAGCTGGGCGTGAAGGGCGAGGATCTGCCGAAGGTCATGTACCGGTTGATCGAGGCCGATCACTACATCAACAAACGGATCCTGGTCGTCGGCGGAGGCGATAGCGCCATCGAGGCCGCCATGGGCCTCGGCCACCAGTCGGGCAATGAGGTGACGCTCTCCTACCGCAAGGACAGCTTCAGCCGCATCAAGGAGCGCAATGCGCAGCGCCTGCAGGAGTGCATTCGCAAGAAGCTGGTGCAGGTCGTCTTCAACTCCGCGCCCGTGGAATTCACGCCTGATTCTGTCGTCCTGGAAGTGAACGGCGAAAGGCGGGTCTTAGCCAACGACTACGTATGGGTCTTCGCCGGAGGCACTCCGCCCACTGCCTTCCTGAAGCAGGCAGGCGTCGCCTTCGGCCACAAGGACATCACCCTCGAAGCGAGCCTGGAGGCCAATCAGCAGCGGGCCACCGCGCAGGGCGCCCGCCCGTAACCCGCCTCGCTCATTCCGGAAGCCGGCGCGGTCCATCCTCCCGCAGGGTGCCCGGCTGCAGGCGAAGCCGTCGAGAACACCCCCGGCTCGCAGATCGATGGAGCCCTTCGCGGCAGGCCGGATCCAACCAGGCTGCCTCATCGCAACCCCGGTTCGATGGCACGCCCATGCCTCCGGCCACCCGGGCCGTCCTCCGCGCCGAGCGTTCTCTACGCGGCATCCTGCAGGCCCTTGCGCCTCACCGGCATGTCGTCGAAATCGGCCTCTTCCACTTCGCCCCGGTCCTCAAACCGCTCCTGGCATCGTATGCAGCGGGACGCCCAGGGCACGGCGCGCAGCCGGTTCGGCGCAATGTCATCGTCGCAATCGGAGCAGATCCCGTAGCTTCCATCCGCCAGCCGGTCCAGCGCGATACGAATCTCAGCCAGCTTGGCCGATGCGCGGTCCGCCGTTTCAATGGCCAGTTCCCGATCGGCCGCCTGCTGGATCTCATCCAGCGGATCCGCAACCGGTTCGATGGCCAGATCCCGGCTGCGCACGATCCGTTCCAGTTCGCGCGCCCGCGCCATGAGGATCTCTTTAGGCCGGAGAGTCTCCAGTGTCTTCATCGCAGCATCCTTCTCCACTGAAACTGCCGTGGATCATCTCTGATTTGTCCCCATACTAGGGTGCCTGGGCGGTCTCGAACTATCCTGTCTTCACAGTATTTTGGACCCCTGGCTTCCCGGGATCTTCCTACCCCGTACGCACCGTCAGTTCATGCGCGCACGCCGGGCAGGCACGAGATTCACGGTGATTTCGTCCGGACGCAGCCACTCCACGGAAACCGCGGGAGGCAGGTTCACAACGTCGCTTGGATGCGCCAGCCGCGTACCGCCCAGCCCCCCCCTGCTCAAGTCGAACCGCACAGTCATCTGGTCCGGGCGCAAAGCCTCCACAGCCCAGCGCGGACCCCGCACCCGCATCTCTAACTGGGTCGCCGACGGCTTCGAGACATCCATGCCGGCAGGCGGATTCGTGAACTCCACGGGCACCTGCAAATCCTTGATCGCCGTACCCGAGGAAACCAGGGTGAGAGCCCACACCAGGGCCGTCATGGAAAGTGCGGCGAGCTTCTGTTTCATGTGCCCGAACAGTAGCCTGCGCACACTTGGCCCCGGCCCGGCGGCCTCGGGCTGGCCACCCTGACTGAGGAAGTCCACCAACTCACGTTCCACTGCGGCGTGCCGCCAACTCGCGCGATGCACCAGCGTCACATCGCCGCGCTCCTCTGAAACCACCACCACCTTGGCATCACACCGTTCACTGATGCCGAGCGCGGCCCGATGGCGCGTCCCGAACTGCGCCGGCAGATCCGTCCGTTGCGTCAGCGGCAGCAGAACACCGGCGCGCGTAATGCGGTCCAACTCGATGACGACGCCGCCATCGTGAATCGGGGAACTCTTCTGAAACACCGCCTGCAGCAGTGCGGAGGAGGGCGTGGCTCCGATCTCCACCCCGCCTCCGGCCAACTCCCGGATGGAGTGTTGCCGCACGACAATCAGCAGGGCTCCGGTTTTCTCGCGGGCCAGGGCAAACACCGCCTCGGTGACGGCGCGGCAGGCGTCCGCCGGGTCGTCGCGGCTCGACGGCCGCCGGAACCAGCCTTCGGTCCGCATCACCAGGTGCCGCAGCTCCGGCTGGAAGATGGTCACCAGGAAGAGCACGGCCGTGAATCCGAACGCTTCCAGTACCCAGGCGGCCAGCGGCAGATCCATTCTCGAAGCCAGGGCCGACAGCCCGAACATCGCACTGATCGCCAGCAGCATCACGCGCAGCCTGTTCTCGGCGGTCCAGCGGAGAAACAGATAGATTACAACTGCCAGGATTGCGAGATCGGCCATCGGCTGCCATCGATGCATTCAGGCAATCCTCTCAAGGCGTCGCGTTGCCTTCCCGGTTAGTTCGGAAACACCAGTTTCAACTTCGTTCCACCGAGATCGATGCCGACCATCCTTTCGGAATTGCCGGCCTCCCTGGAGATTCTCACCTCGGTGCGATCGAACTTCCTGCTCTCCGTGGTGACCTCCACCTCCGCCTTCGCCGCCTGTTTCGCATTCTCGTCGAGGAACACCGCGGTCTTGTCCTCAAGCCGCATCCGGTAGGAGCCCGGCTTCAATTCCGCCGAGCCGACCACGACCTTCTCCGGAACATTGACGTGGTAGGTCTTGGCGCCGGCATTGGCCAGCCCGGCACACAATCCCGATATCGCAAGCACCATCAGTACTCTTCTCATATCGTTCTGCCTCCAATCTGGATAGCCGCATCAAGAACACACGACGGCCCTTCGGGCCGATCTGCCCGGTGAGGTCGCCTCCATGCGGCGTTGAATCTGTACTTCGGTTTCCGGCACCCAGTGTGCCGGCGCGCAACTCGACGGCGCCGTCCCTGCTCCATTCCGGCAGTTGGGCGGAGCCCTCCATAACTGCTTTCAGACTACGCCGGCCACGTCCCAGCCGACATCCTGTGCGCGCGGTATTTACGCTGCGGCGCGAGTGGTACTCGACACTGGGCCGGTCTACGGTGATTTGGATTACATTCTGCTACCCTGTCGGTGTGGATCAGGGCAACCGGCTCAAGGCCTGTGCCGGATTCAGGACAGTTCTGGGGCTTCCGAGGATGGACGGAATTCGGGTGGAATTCTCGGCTAGGGTGTGGCATCGCCCAGGCAAGGCGTCGCGCTTTGGCCGCTGGAGAGAGGCGGGTCAATCATGTGCACTTCTGACGGTTTCCCATTGACCACACTGAATGCCTCGGCCCTCAGCCATGCCACGCGCGTTCTCGCCCTGGAATCCAACCCCTTCCATGGGGGGAAGCCGCCATGCAGGTAGGCAAGGGCCTCGACGCGGCCCAGGCGGTTCGCGACTCCAACCCCACGCAGAGCCGCGATATCCTGCTTCAGATCATTGAGGGCATCTCGGAAGGCGTCTACTTCGTCAACGCCAACGCCGTCATCACCTACTGGAACAAGGGAGCCGAGGAGCTTACCGGCTATAAGCGCCAGGACGTGATGGGCCGCGAGTGCCACTTCCTGCAATACTGCGGCCCCAATGTGCGCAAATTCGGCATTGAGGAGATCCCGGTCATTGCGACCATCCGCTCCGGCCAGCCTCGCAGTACAACGGTGTTTCTCCTCCATGAAGTCGGCCATCGCGTGCCTGTCTGGATCACCTGCACGCCCATCTTCGACGAAAAACAGCAGTGCATCGGCGCCGTCGAGGTCTTCGACCGCAGCAGCAACAGCCCGGTCCGCCAACGCCGCCGCCGCGATTTCAATGACGCTCAGTTCATCCAGGCCGACACCGGAGTCCGGAACCGCGTGCTCACCAAGGTCCGCATCGACGACGCCATCGAGTTCTCCAAGGTCAAGCGGCGCCTCACGGGCCTCATCTATGTAGACATTGATGGGTTGAATCAGATCACGCTGCAGTTGGGCCCCGACGGCGGCAACCGTGTTCTGCGCATGGTGGCCCAGACTATGGATAACTGCCTTCGCGTCACTGACTTCGTAGGCCACTGGGAGGACGACCATTTCGTCGTCATCGTCGACATCAAGCAGCCCGCGGACCTTGAACTGGTTGCTACCCGCCTGAAGGATCTCATTGAAAAATCAGGTTTTAGCTGGTGGGGTAGGGCTATTAACGTGACGGCCTCCATGGGCGCCACACTCGTCCGTGGCGAAGATACCTCCAGCGCCGTCATCCTCCGCGCCCGCGGCCTGGCCGCAAAGTCGGTCGCCGGCGGCGGAAACCTGATCCGCCTGGGCTAGCCGCCCGTCAAAAAATTCTCAAACTTTTCTCAAACTGAGCCACTCCCTGTCGACAAGGCACACAAGGAACCTCAGGACACCATGAATTTATTGAACTGGCGCAAGGAGATGTCGCTCGGTATTGAAGACATCGACCGGCAGCACTACATGTTCTTTGAGATCCTCGGGCGCCTCCACGAAGCAGCCGTTTTTGAATCCCACATCAGCGTTCTCAAAGGGCTGGCTGGCGATCTCTGCTGCTATGCCTCACTGCTGTTCCGCGGTGAGGAAAACTTCATCGCCTTGACGCAGGATCCCAATGGCCGCAGCCACTTGATGGAACATGCCGAGTTCCAGCACCGCGTCGCCATCCTGGAAGACGTGAAGATTCTGTCCGACCGGACGAAGGTGCGCGACATCACCGAAGAATTGGGCGACTGGCTGGAATCGCACATCAGCGGCTTCGATCACTCCCTGGCCCTGCGTGTCAGGCCTGCACAGGAACGAGTCACCATCATGCGCCCCGCCCATACGATGGAGCTGCCTCGCCTGTGCGAGTCCGTTGCTTCCTAGCGGCGCACTCACTCTTCCAGTTTTGCGTTCTCGCGGCGGTACAGGCCGGCCAGATAACTCTCACCGGCCACAATCTCGCCTTCCCTCAGGCTCTCCAAGCGCCACGATTCCAGAGACTTCGATCGCAGCGTCTCCAGCAGCTTCTCGTCGCTCCGCGCTTTCTGGTGACGCTTGCGCGCGGCTTCAATTTCCCTGTCCACTGCAGTGATGTGTCCGAGGATGGTCTGCTCCTGCCGCTTCGACGCCTGAATGTAGTCATGCAGCAGTTGCAGTACGCCACCAGAGACTCCATCGGTGCGACCGGTCTTTTCCGCCTCAGCCCGCTGCGCCCGGACCTCGTTCAAAAACGCCACCAGGCGAACCCGTCGAGCCAGCAACTGTTGCAGTTCCGCCTCGCGTTGCCGCGTTTGCGTCTCCCGGTATCGCAGCACCGATTCCAGGCGGAATGAGAACTTCTTCATGCGCGCCTCAGAGCGTCGCCGCCAGCGCGGTCAGGCGTTTCAATGTCTCATCTTCGCGCGCCCGCGCATCCGGCTTCTGCTTCAGGAAAGACAGAATCTCTTCCCGCCGCGCAATCGAGGTGTCCAGCTTCGCGTTCACCCCGCTGACGTGCGCACCCAGCAGGATCAGATCCTCCGATCGCCGGTATACCGCCAACGACTCTTTCACCTTCTGCGCCGCGGCCAGGTGCTCCTGCGTCGAAATCTCCGTCGCCAACCGGCTCACCGACTGCAGGACATCGATCGCCGGGTAGTGGCCGGAAGCCGCCATCTCACGGGAAAGAATGATGTGTCCGTCCAGAATGCCGCGCACCGCATCGCAGATCGGCTCGTTGAAATCGTCACCTTCCACCAGCACGGTGAAGAAGCCGGTAATCGAGCCGCGATCAAAGTTGCCTACTCGTTCCAGAATCCGCGGAAGCAGCGCAAAGACCGACGGCGTGTAGCCGCGCTGGCTGGGCGGTTCGCCCGCCGCCAGGCCGATCTCGCGCTGGGCCATGGCCAGGCGCGTCACGGAATCCATGATCAGCAGGACCTTCGCCCCCTGATCCCGGAAATACTCCGCCACCGTCAAAGCCAAGTACGCCGCACGGATCCGCACCGGGGCCGGCTGGTCACCTGTCGCAGCCACCACCACTGAGCGTTTGCGGGCATCCCCCCGCAGTTCATGCTCGAGAAACGCCTTCACTTCGCGATTGCGCTCGCCCACCATCGCGATCACGGTCACATCGGCCGAATTGTCGCGTGACATCACACCCAGCAGCGTGCTCTTCCCCACGCCGCTGCCGCCGAAGATGCCCATGCGCTGCCCTTCCCCGCATGGCAGCAAGCCATCAATGGCGCGCACGCCGGTGGTGACTCGTCGGGTGATCATCGCCCGTTGCAGCGGATTCGGGGGAGGCGCGTACAGATTGTAGTGATCTTCGGCTTCAATGCTCGGCCCGCCGTCGATCGGCCGTCCCAACCCGTCCAGAACCCGGCCCAACAGGCCCGGCCCGACGTGCAGCAGCGATTGTCCGCTGCGCGCCACAATCCGGTCACCCGGCCGCAAACCCGTCGGCTCCTCCAGGGGCATCGATAGCACCGCGCCCTCGCGGAAGCCGATCACCTGAGTCAAGAATGAACGGCCAGAGGAGGTGTGAATACAGCAGAAGTCGCCCACCGCCGTGGCCGGTCCGCGCGATTCCACCAGCAAGCCGGTCATGCGCGTGACGGTACCATTCCAGCAGCGAGGCTCAATCGAGTCCAGGTGACTCAGGTATCGATCCGCGCTAAACCGCTCCGGCAGATGGCGTTCCGCAACCATGGTTTCCGTGCCCACTCCCATCACATCCGGTCAGCGAACCCATTCTCAATCTCGGAGAACTGCGTCTCCAGGCGGGCATCCAACTCGCCTTGCTTGGTTTCAAAGAGAATGTCGCCCAGTGCCAGGGCGTTGTCGCCCACAACTTCCGCCGTCATGACGCCCTCTTCCTCCAACGCCGCCCGGATCTGCTCAACATGACCCGGATGTACGTGAATACTCTGCAGGTCCTTCTTGGAAATCTTCGACAGCCCGGCGTTCAGCAAACCCAACACGGTGTCGGCATCCATCGACAGCTCGCGCCGCACGATGCGCCGCGCCACCGCGAAAGTCAGTTTGAGAATCTCGTGCTCCGCCTCTTTGCGCAGCTTGTGCTTGAGGCTCGCCAGTTGGGCCGCCGAAACCGCCAACCGGTCCAGCACCACCCGCAGCTCTTCCTGCGCCTCGGCCCGCGCCGCCGCCTGGCCCGCCGCCACGCCTTCCTGGAAAGCGAGCGCCTTCACAGCCTCCACCTGCTGCCGGATCTCGTCGACTTCCTTGCGCGCCTCGGCCCGCCGCTCGACTTCCGGCTTGGGCTGCGGTTCGGTGGCGAATAGCGCCGTGGGCCCGTGCCCGTTGCTCGCCTGCCGTTCGAACCACGGCCTGACCGACCGTCCGGCCGAACTGTCCAGAACCCTAGACGACATATTCTTCCGCACCCGCCGACCGCAAATCGATCAGCCCCTCGGCTTCCATCTGCCGTACCACGGAAATGATCTGCTGCTGCGCCCCTTCCACTTCTCTCAACCGCACCGGACCCGCCGCATCGATATCTTCCAACAGCATCGATGCGCCGTTCTTCGACATCGAGCCCAGGAACTTCTGCCGGATCTCTTCGCTGGTGCCCTTCAAACCCAGAACCAGCAGCTTGCGATCCACACGCGAGATCAACTCGCGCATCGCCTTGGCGTCCAGCTTCAGGATGTCGTCGAAGACAAACAACAGCCGCCGGATCGACTCCGCCAGTTCGGGCGCCTGCGATCCCACCGAATCCAGTACCCGGACTCCATCTTCCGGATCCAACCGGTTGATGAGTTCCGCCGCCAGTTGCACGCCGCTGGCCCGCTGCTTCTGCGGAGCGCCGCCCGCCGGCAGCCGTTGCAGCAGCGACTCGGCAATCAGCTCGATCATGGCCGGATCCGACTGGTCGATCACCGCCATCCTGGTGAATACCTCATATTGCCGTTCCGGCGTGAACGAGGAGACGATTTTGGAGCCGGCATCCGGCGCCATGGCCGACATCAGCAGGGCGACGGTCTGCGGATGCTCCGGTTCCAGGATGCGTGCCAGTTGTTCGCTGTCCGCCTCCGCCAGCAGGTCGAGCGCGGTCTTCTTGACTTCCTCACCCGACAGCGCCAACCCGGTCTGCCGGGCAAACTCTTCACCGAAAGTACCCGACAGCAGTTTCATCGTGTAGCCGGGTCCGCCATGACCCATGATCTGCCGCGTCGACGCCTTCTCTTCGAATTCCTGCAGAACCTGGTGCGCCTCGTCCACCGGCACGGGCCCCAAGGCATTCAGGGCCGCGCTGACCATCCGAATCTCATCCGGCTCCAACTGCTTCAAAAGCTTGGAACTGGCTTCCAGACCCAGGGCGGCCATCAGCACGGCCACCTTCCTTGCGCCGGGACTTGCTTCCGTTGCTGGCTTCATTACGCTCCCGCTTCCTGCTCAGACAGCCATTGCTTCAGCACGTTCGCGCATTGCTCCGGTTTCTCTTCCACCAGCATCAGCAACCGGGCCACCGGATCTGCCTCCTCGGCTTCCAGCGCCTGCTGCTCCTGCATCGCCTCAGCCAAAGCGCCCGGGGTACTCGACGCCGCTGGCAGGGCCGGCATGGCTTCCAAAACCGTGGACTTGCGCGCCTGCTTCGCTTTCTTATATCGGCGGAACTGCCATGCTCCAACACCCAGCACGAACACCGCGGCTAAAATTGCGCTCAGCGGAATCAGTTGCTTCTGGTCCTGCACCACGTTCGTGATCTTGGACTTCCAATCCTTGGCGGCCGCCGGCGCGGGCGCCTGGTCTGCCAGCGGGTCGCCGTGCAGATTCATCTCAAACGGCAGCACTTCCACGACAATCTGGTCGCCGCGTTCCTGCGAGAAACCCACCACCCCCGCCACCAGGTCGTGAATCGACTTCACCCGCTCCGGCGTCGGCGGCACAATCACCTTTTTCCTGCTGGCGCCCTGGCCCTGCCACTCGACATCGTTGTCCAGCAGCACGGAAACCGAAACGCGCCGCAGCGTGCCCTGCGGGGTCTTGCGATGCCGCACTTTCCGTGAAGTCTGGTAGGCCACATTCTCGGTTTTGCGAGAGGTCCCCACCGGTCCCTTCGCCCCCTCATTGGAAGGACGGGGCAGTGACGAAGCGGTACCGGGCACTCCGCCGGCCGGCGTGTGGCTGGAACTGTCCTCGCTCTTCTGGCTGCTCGTCATGACGGAGCGCTCGGGATCGAAGATCTCCTCGCTCTCATCCGTACTCGTCAGGTCGCAATCGGCCGAAACCCCGGCCCGGAAACGGTCCGGCCCTAACAGAGGTTCCAGGGTCGAGTTGATCTTGGAGAGCAACTGCTTCTCCACCGTCTGCTGGTATTCCAGCGCATAATCGTTCAGCTCTTCGCCGCTTTGGGTGGGTGTCCGCCTCGGACGGCCCAGCAGATTGCCGTTCATATCCAGCACGGAAACCGAGTCCGGACTCAGGCCTTCCACCGCACTGGAAATAAGGTGTGCAATGGCCTGTACATTCTGCGCGGAGAGCTTGGCGTAAGGTTTCAACTTAATCAGGACACTCGCCTTCGCCGGCTGCCGCGCCTCTGTGTACACTGACTCGCGCTTGAAAGTCAGGTGGATCCGGGCTTTCTCGACCTCCGCCAGCGAAACGACGGAACGTTCCAGCTCGCCTTCCAGCGCACGACGGTAGTTCACCTGCTCCGCAAAGTCGGTCACGCCAAAGTTGACCTTATCGAACAGTTCGAAGCCGGGCCGCCCGCTGCGCACCAAACCCGCGCCGGCCATCTCCAGCCGCATCTCCGCGGCCTGTGCCGTCGGCACCATCACCGACGTCCCGCCCTCGCCCAGGCGGAATTCAACACCCCGCTCCTTGAGCTTGGCCACGACAGCCGAAGCATCCTCGCTGGTCAACTCCTTATATAGGGGCTCGAAACCCCGCTCGTGCTGCCACCGGGAGATATAGAAGAATCCGGCGATGATCGCGAGACAGATGATCACGATCGAACCCCGCTGCTTCGGGGTAAGAGAGGCATAAATGCTGCGCAGTTGGTTCATTGGGTCCTAGTGAGGCCTCAGATCTGCATCCGCATGATTTCCTGATAGGCCGAAACGACTTTATTCTTCACTTGCAGGGCCAGCTCGAAGTCGAGTTCCGCGCGCTGCACCGCCATCACGGTGGAGTGGATCTCGTTCTCTTCCCCGCTGACAAACTGGTTCACCGCGGTCTCGGCCGTATTGTGCGACAACTCGACGCGGTCGATCGCCGCTTCCAGCAGATTGCCGAACTCGGGACTGACCGGACCGGTGGAAGTGACCTGGCTGGGCGACCCCAATCCGGAGATGTTGTCGATGCCGGCAATGTTCGCCATCGATGTCACGGGCGGTATCATCTAGACTCCCTCCCTGCCGCTCACCGCAGTAGATCGATGGAACGGTGAATCATGTCCTTCACCGCGCTCATCGCCGTCACGTTTGCCTGGTAGTTGCGCGAGGCGCTCATCAGGTCGACCATGTCTTCGGCCGGATTCACATTGGGGAGTTTGACGTAGCCCTCGGTGTCGGCGTCCGGATGACCCGGCATGTAGCGCCGCTCGGGATCGCGTGTATCCGTCACGATCTCGCTCACCTGCACCCCCGACGCCTGGTTGCCCAGCTCGGAGGCATACATCGACTGAAAAGGGGTATCCACGGAAGCCGTGGAAAAGACGGCGTCCTTGCGGCGGTAGGGTCCGCCCTCGGCCGTACGGGTTGTCTCGGAATTTGCCAGGTTTTCCACCAGCAGTTCGGCGCGCTGGCGTTGCGCCGTAAGCCCGGTGGCGCTGACGGAGAGTGCGGTGAAGAGGCTCATGCGCCTTTACCCTCCTGGATGGCCGTTTTGATTTGACGCACTTCGGTCTTCAGGAGTGTCGAGGCGATCTGGAATCGCATCGCGTTCTCAGACAGCAGGCGCATCTCGCGCTCCATGCTGACGTTGTTGCCGTCGGACTTGGCCGCAAGACCCGCGGGTTCTGAGATTTTGGGTTGATCCCCTTCCAGCACGGACTGCATTTGGGACGCGAAATCCACGTCCTTCGTCCGGTAGTTCGGGGTCTCCGCGTTCGCAATGTTGGCACTGACCAGGCGCTGGCGCAGTGCCACCAGATCCATGTATCGCTCGATACCTTCAGCGAGTTTGTCGACCATAACACTTGCTGACATGCAATCGGCATGCCAAGTGAGTTTTGTTAAGTCGGCTGGGCTTTATCCCCGGCTCGCCGTCAGCAACCGGACGATCACCGTCAAGATTCTGACGAATTCGCTAAAGGCTGGTGGACCAGGGTTCGTGCTCGCCCCCGCCCTGGGAGGCGTATGCGGTGGTGGGTTTGACTGTCTGCACCTGCTGCCGCAGGTGCTCACGGGTAGCGATCGCCGACCGGCGGGCCGCCTCCAATTCCTGCACGAGTCTCTGGGCGCGTTTTGCGCGTGCCTCGGGTGTTGGGGCGTCCGAAAGATACTTCTGGACCGCGGCCGCAACCTGCTCAACCTGTGCCAACGCGGCGTGCATGTCTTCGCTCTGGAGAATCGCCATCAGGGACCGATAGTAGGCATCCCAGCAAGCTTCCGCGGCCCCACCGGCATCAGTTGTTGGAATTGTTGTTGGCACTGAAGAGTCCCGTAATGAGCGTAACTTGCTGTTCCAAAAGGGCGATCGCCGCGTCCGACGCCGCCATCCGCTCCTTCAGGTTGGTCTCCATCACGTCAATGCGGTTCTGCATCTCGGCGATCTGGTCGTCTTGCCGCACGAGCGTCTTGGCTACCTGGCTGGAGGCATCGGTCAATACCCCGCCCGTCAGCCCATCCACCGTGTCCAGAGTGGCCTTCATGCTCTGCAGGAATCCACCGGAACTCTCGCCGCCCAGGAAGCCCCGAACAGCATCATTGTTGTCGGCAAAAGCAGTGGCAAACGTGGCAGTGTTGAACAGCAGCGTGCCGTTCCGATCGAGCGACAAGCCCAGGTCAGCCGGATTGCTGATCGTCGAGCCGGTCGTTTCGAACTTCATCAGCTCACGAAGAGTGTTGCCCAGTTCCGAAGGCAGGCTCTGCCCTGACAGTGCGCCGGTCCCCTGCCCGCGGTGTGTATCGATTTCAGAACCCGCTGCATTGAAAGCAGTCACGAAGGCGGAGATGTAGTCCTGAAGCTTGGTCGCATTCGGTGTCAGTGAGATGTCCGTCGAACCCACCGCTGCCAATTCCGCAGTCACACCCGGCGCGATCGTCACCTTGCGCGAAGTGCTGTCCACCGCGGTCGCGGGGAAGCCGTTCACGCGATATTGCGCGGTTGTGCCTGTGGCGTACTGAGTGGCGATGCTGCCTGTGGAATCAGAAAGATCGATCGTCACCCCGCCCAGGTCGGTGCTGCGCAGGGCCAGACGGTAATCCGCGGCCCCGGGCCCGCCGATGTTCACCACCGAAGCCTGCACGCCGGCGCCTTTCTCATTGATCGCCTGCGCCAACGCGTTCAGGCTGCCCACCGGCGGATGGATTTCCATCGGCACGCCATTAATGGTGAGCGTCGCCACTTCATCGCTGGTGATCGACTGCGATGTGGGATCGGTCACCTTGATCAGGCCATCATTACTTAGTGATGTCGAATAGGACCCCAGGTTGATCACCTCGAGGTTCATTTCCGTCGGCTGCGCACCAGAGGCCGCCGTGACGCGGGCAACCGCCGAGTTGCTCAGCGTCGCCGTCGGAGCAGCTGTCGTTCCCGAATCAATATTGTCCAGCGCAGTTCGCAGCGTCGAGAACTTGGAGGCCAGGCTGCTGATCGCCGTTTGTTCGCTCGCGGTATTGCTCCGCTGATTCTGGAGTTGTGTCAATGGCATCGACGCGATCGCGACGGATCTCTCGATCACTGACTGAAAGTCACTCGCGTAGCGGCTGTTACCGCTGAAAATTGCACTACTCGAAGACATATCTTACTCTCCTCACATCCCCGCCGGGCGGCGATCCAAACCAACTGACAATGCACGTATGGGGCCGATCCGAAGATCGGCCCCAAAATTGGTCAAGAACAAACCCAAAGTACTACCGGAGCAGGGTCAGCACCGACTGCGGAGCCGAATTCGCCTGCGCCAGGGCCGCCATCGAGGACTGCTGCAGAACCTGAGCCTTGGTGAGGTTCGAAGCTTCAGCAGCGATATCGGCATCACGGATGCGGGACTCAGCGGCCGAGATGTTGGTGGACTGGGAAGAAGCGAGGTTGACGGCATACTGCAGCTTGTTCTGGCTGCTACCAACCTGACCCTGGATCGTGCCCAGCGTCGCGGTGGCGGCGGTCAGGTTCGTCAGGGCAGTCTTGGCGTTCGCCTTGCTGGTCAGGTCATCGCCGTCGACGCCGAGACCGGCCGAGTCAACCACACTGGTCGCGGTCAGATCGAGGGTCACGATCGAGTTCGCCTGCGTGTCGCCGCCGCCCACGAACACTTCGCCGGCCTTGGCATTGTCGCCACCGGTGATCAGGCCGATGTTGGCAGCCTGGCGGTCGATTTCCGTCTTGATCGCCGTGAATTCGTCGTCCAGCGTCGTCAGGTCGCCCGTGAACGTATCGGAAGCGGCCTGGGTCGCCAGAGTGCGCAACCGGTCCACCATCTTGGAAATGTTGTTCAGGCCGCCGTCCACGATCTGGAGCTGGCTCAGGCCGTCGTTCGCGTTGCGGATGCCCTGGTTCAGTTCGGCAACCTGCGTGCGGTAGCTGTTGGCCACGGCAAGACCAGCCGCGTCGTCGCCCGAAGCGTTGATGCGGTAGCCCGAGGTCAGCCGTTGGATGGTCTTTGACTGGAAATCGGTGTTGGTACGAAGATTGTCCAGCGCCATCAAAGAGCCGGTATTGGTTTGAACTGAGATCGCCATTTCTACTCTCCCCTTTAATTTCTTTTTTTGAATTCCCGGTCGATCCTTTTAAGCTCGCCGAGGACATTCATGTTGTCGCAAGGGACCCAATTTCCTTTAAGAAATTTCTTTAGGCTCTTGACAGAAATTTGAAGGGGGCGCTCAGCGCCGTCATCCGATAGGCAAAGCTCCAGGGCACCGCTCCAGCCGGCGCCTCCGGTCCTTGCCGTCCGCCTGCATTCACTGGTTCGTTCGGATCGGCATCTTCTTTATATGGGACAGTCGCGGCCCATCCAACCCGGCGAATCCGGATCCTGATTCCGCCGCTGCCGCCTAAGTGGTACTGCCTATGCATTTACTTAGTCCTTTGTCGCACACGAGTGGCTATGTTTGAGGGAATTTAGGTGTTCGCGAGGACCGCGCACACAAATAGCGTTGGATGCGGACGCATCCTTTGATTCGCCGGAATCAGACCAATCCCAAACCGGACCGGAACCCGCCAGGCGCCGGAGGCCCGGCACACGAGTAGTTCCGCTCTGGCCAACGAGCCAGTGCTCAGCGCTTCGGGAAAGCGCCCGCCGCTACCTGCTCGCCGCCCGGCCGGCGCAACACACCCCAGGGCTGAACGGACTCGAGCCCGGGGCCGTCGCCAACCATCTGTAACTTATGGAAAGCATGGACAATAGCCGCACCGCCGGATCTCTGGGACCCGCCAGGCGTCCATCCACACAATGCCCCTCTCCGAGGTGTCTACAGTTCTCCTTTCAAGGAAAAGTTCTAGGCCGCGGAGCCGGATCACCGGCCCGCGGCCTAGGCTTCGTCAGAATGTCGCGGAGACTCGCGCCAGACTCCTATCGGACCCACGTGCCAATAACGGCCATTCCAAGGATCCGGGTCCAGCAGGATATTCCCCCTGCGAAGCCGAAAACAAACTAGTTGTCAAAGCCCAAGGTGACCCACCAGCTCGCGCCGGCGATCGCCAATTCCGATACTCAAACTCGTCTCTATACCCGGTCTCTTGGGACCGCTGGTCTGGACTGGCCGGTGGTTTGACCCATCGGGCTGAGCATCCGATCCCTACTGCCGGAGCAGCGTCAGGATCGACTGCGGTGCGGAATTCGCCTGTGCCAGCGCCGCCATTGAGGACTGCTGCAACACCTGCGCTTTGGTCAGATTCGAGGCCTCCGCCGCAATATCCGCGTCCCGGATACGAGAGTCGGCCGCCGCGATGTTGGTTGCCTGTGATGAGGCCAGGTTGAGCGCGTACTGCAGCTTGTTCTGGCTGCTGCCTACTTGGCCTTGGATTACGCCGAGGGTTGTGGTGGCGTTGGTGAGGTGTGTCAACGCTGCTTTGGCCGCGGCCTTGTTCGTGAGGTTGTCGCCGTTGATGCCGAGTCCTGTGGCATCCACTACGCTGGTGTCGGTCAAATCCAGGGTCACTATCGAATTCGCCTGGATATTCCCTCCGCCTACGTACACTTCCGAACTCCTGGCGTTCGGGCCCTCCGGGGTCAGCCCGATGTTGGCGGCCTGACGGTCGATCTCCGTCTTAATCGCGTTGAATTCGTCATTCAGACTACTCATATCGCCCACGAAGGTGTCCGAGGCGGCCTGGGTCGCCAATGTGCGCAAACGGTCCACCATCTTGGAGATATTGTTGAGACCCCCGTCCACGATCTGGAGTTGACTCAACCCGTCGTTCGCGTTGCGGATGCCCTGGTTCAGTTCAGCCACTACAGTGCGGTAGCTGTTCGCTACGGCCAAGCCGGCTGCGTCGTCGCCCGATGCGTTGATGCGATAGCCCGAAGTCAATCGCTGGATCGTCCTGGACTGAAAATCAGTGTTCATACGTAAGTTATCCAGGGCCAGCAGAGAGCCGGTGTTCGTTTGGACTGAGATCGCCAATTCCTTACCCCCGTGATCCTCTCGGTCCAGCCTGTCCCTGCCGGGTCAGCGCCTGAGGATGAGTGAATTGTCGTGTCCACCTGGAAATCCTTTAGTAAATCAGTTAAATCAAGTCAAGATTGGCAAATGCGATGCCAATTCCAGACTGGGTGCCTGGGAATGCCTGCCAGGCTGGTCTTCTGGCTGCTGTCGCGGAAGTACTCACGCGCTTCGGCGGAACTCGCCTGCCGCTCCTGCCTGGTAGACGGGCGCGGCAAGCAGGGCCAGCAGCCCCCCGGAATCAAGTGCTCGCTCGAGGGAACCGGCCTACAACGCCAGCCCGTCATTCACGCACTTGCCGTATCTGTTGAGGACGTTGGAGGAAGCCCAGCCTGGAATGAGCGGGTTGCCCACCCTGGCTATATGGAAATCATCCGGAACCTGAGCGCGGCCGTCGTCATCGGCAACCCCAATCGGACTGCCGGTTTGGAACGGCTGGAGGGCCGCGCCATCTGGGATCCTCTGCACTTAACTTCCTCGCCGTAAATGTACTGAAAGGCTGTCACCAGCCCGTAGGGAAGCGGTTGACGCGTTCTACCAACCTTCCGGACACACTCCGTGCCCGGCCTCGTCCAAGCGGACGATCTCCCAGACAAACCTGAATGGGTTTGCGATTTCAGTACGGAAGACAACCCCGTGGCTCTTTCAGGCCGTATCCAACCTGCCGGCCCTGATTCGGTCCCGCGCATCGTCCGGCCCATCCGCGCCTTCGTCAAATTCCAGGCGCGGAGAGCAAAGCGTTGCCTATCGTGTTTGGACCTTCAGGACTCCGCAACAGCTTTTCTCTCGACTGCTGCGTAGCAAGTTGGACGGGGCGGTCTTATCTCACCGGAAACGACCGGCCCGCACCTACTACTGGCGGAGGAGGGTCAGGACGTTCTGGGGGGCGGAGTTCGCCTGGGCCAGGGCGGCCATGGAGGACTGCGCCAGGACCTGCGCCTTGGTCAGGTTCGAAGCTTCCGCTGCGACATCAGCATCACGAATGCGGGACTCCGCGGCCGAGATGTTGGTGGACTGCGAGGAAGCCAGGTTCACGGCATACTGCAGCTTGTTCTGGCTGCTACCAACCTGGCCCTGGATGGTGCCAAGGGTCGCGGTGGCGATCGTGAGGTTGTCCAGCGCGGTCTTCGCAGCGGCCTTGGAGAGCAGGTCGTCGGAGTCGATCCCGAGACCGGCCTGGTCGACCAGGCTGCTCGTGGTCAGGTCGAGCGTGACGATCGAATTCGTCTGGCTGCTGCCGCCGCCGACGTAGACTTCGACAGACTGCGCATTGGCGCCGCCGGTGACCAAGCCGATGTTGGCGGCCTGCCGGTCGATTTCTGTCCGGATCGCCTTGAACTCGTTGTCCAGTGTGGCAAGGTCGCCCTTGAACGTGTCGGAAGCGGCCTGGGTCGCCAGAGTGCGCAGCCGGTCCACCATCTTCGTGATGTTGTTCAAACCGCCGTCTACGATCTGGAGTTGGCTGAGGCCATCGTTCGCGTTGCGGATGCCCTGGTTCAGCTCGGCCACCTGCGAACGGTAGCTGTTGGCCACTGCCAGGCCGGCGGCATCGTCGCCGGAAGCGTTGATACGGTAGCCCGAGGTCAGGCGCTGGATGGTTTTCGACTGGAAGTCGGTGTTCACACGGAGATTGTCAAGCGCCATCAGGCTGCCGCTATTGGTTTGGATTGAGATCGACATTTTATTCTCTTCCTTCTTTTTTTACTATCCCTCGGTCCAGCTTGTTGAACTCGCCGAGGACATTCATGTTGTCGTTACAACCCCGGATTCCTTGAATGATTTTATTAAATCACTTGACAGAAACTTTCCCCTCAAAGATGGCCACAGACTTGCGATATCTGTGCCCCCCGATCTCGCCCCGCCTTCAGTACCAGGTAGCGAATCCCTAGGTTGGAACCACTACGCCAGGGGGGCTACCACAGCCTCAGGACTAGCTTCCCGCAAGGACATGCAACCCGCAAATTACTGTTTCTATGCCACTTACAAGAACTTCCTCGCCCTGGGCACCCAGCACGGCTCAGTGCGGTCACTGGTACCCCGGTCCGCATTCCTAGGTGTCTCTTCCCTGCCCCACTCCGTCCGGCCCATTCAGGACTATCCTTCCGGCTGTCAGTTTTTTGACACTTAGCCAGGACCGTCAAAATTCTGACGCTATATTTAGCGGAAATTAGACAGTACATGATTAGAGGAAAGTTTTACTAAAACTTTGAAGAGCGGCCTCGTCGGGCTGGCCGGCCACCGGCGTCCAAGCGACCGGTGCCATTGCAGCGCGCAGGCAGAGTAGTAGCCGCAGCGGTAGCATGCCCCCCAGGTCAGGAAAGAGTCCCGGCCACGAGGATATGGCCAGACAGGACAGCAGCAGGCCAAGCCCGCCAGGCCCAGCGGCCCTTGCGGTCCAGTGACCTAAAAGCGTTAGGGGGAGTTGCGGCCGCGGATCGAAACCGAGCGCTGGTCTGTATATAAGGACAGTGGACCGGGGGAGGAGGGTTTTTAGAGGATTGGCGGCAGGCGGGAGCTAGCGGCGGCTCGTCGATGACGGCGCAGGGGTGGCGGCGGCGGTCAGGTCAGAAGCTTCAATACCCAGGTTCTGGATGACGAGATCGACACGGCGGTTCTTGGCCCGCCCCTCTTCCGACTCGTTATCGCCATTCGCCTGGTTCTCGCCATAGCCAAGGATCGCCACGCGCGTCCGGTCGATCCCGAACTTGGTGATCAGCATGTCCATCACGGCGATGCTACGCGCGGCGGAGAGCTCCCAGTTACTGCGGAAACGCGAGTTGTGAATCGGCACGGAATCCGTGTGACCTTCCACAACTATATGATTCGGAAGGGACTGCAGCACTTCCGCGATCGGCTTGAAGACCTCGATCGCATCCATCTGGACCTGATCGTCTCCAGACTTGAACAGGGCGGTCTGCCGGAAGCTGATCACCAGCCCGCGCGCCCCCAGGCTCACCTTCAGCTTCCCTGCCGCAATCTCCTTGGACAGTTTCTCGGTGAGCGCGTTCATGGGAGGCAGCAGCTCGGCCGGAATCTGCGGAGTGACCGCCGGAAGAACCTTCTTCGTGCCCCCAGGCCCGCGCAGCATGGCGTTTCCGATGCCCTTTTCATCCACCGTACCGCCCAGGATGCGCGCCACCACGCTGCGGCCCTCCAGCACGGCGCCTCGCTGCACAGCCCGGAGGTAGGATTCCTGGATGGCGGCCATCTTCGTCTTGTCCGTTTGCGAGGCCGCAAACATAACCACGAAGAGGGCGAAGAGTAGGGTGATGAAATCGGCGTAGGAGATCAGCCAGCGGTCATGACTGACGGGATGGTCTGTTTTCCTGCGGCGCCGCATGGCTTGGCCTGCCTATCCCTGCACCGTCGGCACGCTGGCCGGTGGAGCTATCTTGTTGGTCTCGCTCAACTTCGCCGTCTTGCGCCGCACCTCGGACGGACCCCGCTGCTGGAACGAGGCGAGCTTCTGGCGGATCATTTTCGGGTTCAAACCGTCCATCACCGCCGCCACACCCTCCATGATCATCTCGTTGCACACCAGTTGCGACCGGGACCGGGCGCGCAGCTTGCCAGCCGCCGGCAGGAACAGCAGATTGGCCGAGCCCACGCCATAGAGAGTCGCCACAAAGGCCACGGCAATGCCCGGCCCCACCTGGTCGATGTTCTCGATGTGCTTCATCACCTGGATCAGGCCCAGCACGGCCCCCAGGATACCCAGCGTCGGCGCATAACCACCTGCGGATTCAAGCACATGCGCCTCCGCCTCGGCGCGCCGTTCAGCCAGTTCGATCTCCAGTTCCAGCGTCTCGCGGTACTCCTGCTGCGCCATCCCGTCCACGCCTAGCTCCAAGGCCCGGCGCAGGAACGGGTCCTGGATCTTCTCCAGCTCATCTTCCAGCGAAACCACGCCTTCACGTCGCGCCTTCTGGGCCAGGCGGGCGATGTCCTCAATCCGCTGATCCACCTGATCCGGCACATAATAAAAGAGTTCCGGCAATCGCCGCATCAAGCGCGTGAACAATTCCAGTGGCGTATTCAGCAGCACCGCGCCCAGCGTCCCGCCCAGCACGATCAGCAGAGCCGAGGCCTGGCGGATGTCCGCGAAATGACCACCTTCCAGAATTAGGCCGCCCACCAGGCTGATGACCGCCAGTGAGGCGCCGAGCAGGCTCGAGAAATCCAGCCGTTTCTTTAACGTCTGGTCCGTGCTGTTGTCAGCGGTAGCCATGCTTGCTCTCTCCCGCGAACAGGGCGGCCGCCGTCCCGCCACGACCGCTCGCCGGCGGCGCGGCAGCGATGGCCCGCCTGTACTCAATCACCCGCGCGACCACCTCATCCAGCGATTCCCGAACCATCAGCCGCTGCCCGTTTGTCAGCTTCAACACCGTGTCCGGAGTCGACTCGACGCACTCGATCAGGTCAGAATTGATCACGATCGGTTCCAGGTTCAGGCGTGTGAGTCGGATCATGATTGCGCGCAAATACCTTCGATCTTCTGTCGCAGAAGTTCCGGTGAGTTTTAGCGGAAGTTAGCCTCTATTCCTGGCCTCATTCTCCGCCGATAGAATGGGAGCGAGACAGCGCGTGGCCTATCAGAATCCAGCTGACCCTAAACGGAACGAATACACCCTGCCGGCCGGCTTGCCGGTGCTGGACGAGCTGAGCTCCGACCAGTTGCGGAAGGCTCAACTTCTGCACGAGGCCCTCACCGCCGCGCTCACCGCCCGCCTCAGCGCCTTGCTGCGTCAACCCATCCGGGTTTGGCTGGAAAAGATGGAGCGCGACGATTCCGCCGGCTGCCTCACCCGCATCGAAGAGGACTCCACACTCGTCGTACTCAACTCCGGCAACAACTTGCGTGCTGGTATCTTCTTTGGAAACAGCGTCTTACTGTCGATTATCGAGCGCATGCTGGGTGGCACCGCCGGCGAGCACACCTCCGCCCGTCCCCTGACGGCCGTGGAAGTGAAACTGCTCCAGACGCTGCTCACCAAGCTCGTCCCCGAGTTCCAAATCTGCTGGGAGCGGGCCATTACAGACCCCGTGATCCTGGAGGAGATCCACGCCAAACCGGAGATGGCCTCCGTGTTCGGCGCCGATGAGGATCTCATGACGATGGCCTGCCGCATCCAACTGGGCTTCTGCGAGTCCGACATGCGCATCGTGCTGCCGGTTCGCGCCATCGTGAAAATGCTGGATTCCGGTTGTGGCGGCCAGACGACGGCCAATCACCAGGAGATCGACCCCGTTAAGCAGCAGATTCGCGATACCTTACTGCGCAGCGATGTGGAAGTGGAAGTGATCCTCAGCGGCAATTCCCTGCCGCTGGCAGCCTTGGCCAAGATCAAGCCCGGCAGCCTGCTGGTGCTCGACTCCAAAGTCGACCGCCAGGCCGAAGCCGTCTTCAATCAATCGGTCCGGAAGAAGGGTCAGGTCCTGAGGGACGGCACCAAGCGGTTGTTTCGCATCCAGGACGAGAAACCGTCCTCCTGACGCGCAACCGGCCGCTCCACTTGCTGCGGTGCGCACACCTGTTCCAGCAACGCCGTGATCGCCATGTGGCGGATCTTCGAGGACGCGGTGTAAGTGCCCGAGGCTGAGCACTCGTTCATGCTGGCCGCAATCGCCTCCAGCAGTTCCAGCTGTTCTTCTTCCATCGAGCTGCCGGGAGCCATCATGGTGCCTTCGTCTGCCTCCATCAGGCCGGCCGCGGCGCCCGCCGCACCGGTCCAGCTTCTCCGGGAAACCTCAAGAAGGTTTACCGCGCGATCATGTATACGATTCGTCATGGAAGTGGCGCAAGTCTTTGCTAACCATTGCATCGAAAGAATAGTGAAGAGTTTTAGGAAAAATTCTTCGCTACTTCAGAAAGTCGAAAAGACTCGTCCGCGGCCTGCTCGATTCGGCGGCATATGCCGCTTCCCTGGCCGTCTTGTTCTGGGTCACTTCCACTGCCGCCGCCGCCATGTCCGTGTCTTCTATACCCGACAGGGCCGTCTTCCAGGTCAGCTCTGACTTGTTCGCCGCCGACACGGCATCGGTAATCTGGCTCTGCAAATTCCCATAGTGCGCAAGCTGTTGATTTAAATAGGCTGAGGCCGTATCCAATGCGGCCGTCGCGGTTTGCGTACCGCTGGCGCTATCCTGCTCCAGCGCCATCCGCAAATCGTTCAACGCCTTGAACACTCCATCGCTGCCGGCCGCATTGAAAACAGTATCGGCCGTCAAACCCGCCGGCAAGGGGTTGCCCGACGGATCCTGGACCACACGGCCAGGTATGAATTGACTGGTTGGATCCACCCCGTTCGTGGAACCCAGGTTCACCGCGTAGGGCGCCTTCTGGTCCATGCCGCCGCTGAAGATGTACCGCCCGTCCACGTTGGTGTTGGCGATGCCGACCATCTGAGTCAGCAGGCCCTTTACTTGCACCGCCAGGGCCGCCCGGTCCACCGGCGCCGCACTGCTGGAGCCTTGCGCGCCCAGCGTGACGGCCTTATCCAGCAATTTCACCGCCTGCTGCAACGACGTCTCCGCCGTATCCACCTCGGTCTGGAACCGGCCCAGGTTCGCCCTGCCCTGCACACTCTTGGCCAACTGCGACTTTAGACTCAACATCGACCCCAGTTGCACCGGGTCGTCCGATGCCGTCACCAGGCGCTTGGTGCTGGAGATCTGCTGCTGCGCGCGGTCGCCGCGCTCCTGCATCCGCTTCATGTCCAACAGGAAGCGCTGCCCGTTCGCGTTTATTCCGGAGGTCATTCGCTAGTCCCTTTACGCAACACTATTCAACAGCGTCTGTGTCAGGTCGCTGAGGACCTGGATCATCTTCGCGTTGGCCTGGTAACTGCGCTGGTATTCCACCAGCTTGGCCGCCTCTTCATCCAGCGACACGCCGGAGATCTGCTCCCGCAGGCTGCGCGCCTGCACCACGGCATCGGCCGCGCTGGAGGCCTTGGTGGTCGCGTCGCTCGAAAGGAAGCCAACCCTCGATGTCATGGAGCTCAGGAACTGCCCGTAGGTCTGCCCGTTGATCTGGTCGGCCGCCGCACTCGAATCCCGCAAGCCCGCCAACTGCAGCGCAATTCCATTCACCGACGGCGGATTGCCCTGGTCAGCCGCCGCCAGGTCGCTGGACTGGAAGCCCGACACGATCTGCAACGTCGACGCGGCATTCTGCCCGGAGTTGTACTGAAACAGCGGCACACCCGCCACCGGAGTCGGGTCCAGCGTCGAGTAGCCCGACGTCAGCAATTGATTGATCCGATCCGCGACGTTCGAAGCCAATGTGTTCAGCGTGCCCGGTTGAGTACCGTCGCCTTCGAGTTCGGCAATCGGGCCCGTCCGGAACGCCACCAGCCCGCCCAGCGTGCCGCCCGTCGCGTGGCTCGTCACATCCTGGCCGTCGGCCGACATGAGCTGGAACTTTGGCGGCGCGTTCGTCCCCTGCGGCGTGATGCTCACGCTGAGGGCTTTGCTCTCCGAGCCCATCACCAGCGGGATCTGCCCGTCCATCAACACGTTAGCCGTGCCATTGGACTGCATCAGCACCGATATATTGGTGAGCCCCGAGAGATCCTCCAGCGCGGCGTGCAACTGCGCGTCGACGCCGGCATCCGGCCCATCCTTCTGGAGCTTCAGGTTCAACGCCGCGATGCGCGTCGTCAACTGGTTGATCGCGGTCACCGACGTCTGCGCCTGCTTGTCAGCCGATTGCCGCAGTTGGCTCACCTGGCCGGCCGCCTGGTTGAAGGCCGACGCCAGATTCTTGGCGGCATTCAGTACCGCATCGCGCTGCGTAGCGGAGTTGGGCGACGTGCTCCACGACGAGAAGCTGTCCCATAGCTTCGTCAGCGCGGCGCCGACACCCTTGGTGGTATCGGCCGGCAGCACGCCTTCCAGCATGGACAGCATTTGGCTTTGAATGTCCTGGGATCCCGAATCGGAAACCGACCCGCGTACGCTCTGCTCCGCGAACTGATTACGGCTGGACTGTTCAGGCAGGCTCGTCACGCCGCCCGTCAGTCCCGCGCTCAGGTCAAACGGCATCGCCGCCGTGCTGGCGGTCTGCTTCACATAGCCTGGGGTTTGGGAGTTGTTGACGTTATTCTGGGTCGTCGCCATCTGGCGATCCAGCACGCGCAATGCCTGCGCGGACGTCTGCAGTGAGGATAGCAGGCCTGACATAATGCTTCGCTCCGCCTCAGGCCTGGACGTGAATGCGTGAGGTTCTTGATTCGAGGTCGGCCTGACCGCCGAAGCAGTCCATGGCCGGGCCCAGCAGCGTCTGCAGATAGCCGGCCGTCAGAATTGCGCCCTGATCGGTGAGCTCACGCAAACAGTTCAACTCGCGCAGTAGTACTCGCAAGTCCGCTTCTCGGTAGATATTTCCGTTTTCCACAGCGTGCTGGATCTCCCTCGTAAGGTTTTCCAGCAATCCGGAGGCCAGTCCCAGCGATTCCAACGAAGACTCCACCAGCAACCGGCGAATCTCTCCTACCTCCGCCTCCAGGGCAGGCTCGATTCCGGTGGTCTCGCTGAAACTGGCTCCCGGCACACGCTTAGTCATCCACCTTGCTCCAAGTCGTTGATAATGGATTCACTAACGGCTTCTGGATCAGGCGAATACTTACCCGACGCAACAAGATCGGACAGCTCTTGCAACCGTTCCGGCGATGCGACCGAGCCCGCTTCCCGCGCTTTCGCCAGTAGTACCTGCTGCCCGCCGACGTTGATCTGATCCACCAGCGATCCAGTAGTCTCCACGCTACTTTCGGCTCTACCCGTCAAAGATTTGCCGGAGGACGTCAACGTCTGCACTTTGCCGGAGCTCGTGTTTTGTAACGGTCTGTTTTCGACTTTCATGTGATGCTCCCCTCAATTCTCGTGAAGTGCATTCCTACTGTCGCAATTTCTGAAGCCTCTTTTAGGAATTCATTCGCAGCCGGGCGCCGGCCGCCACCGGCCGCTCTGCGCGCAGGCTTTCCAGCTTCCAGCGCAGGCGCAAATCCGAAGGCAGCACACCCAGGTCCGCGGCGATACGCTCTTCGCGCATCCCCAACTCCCGCAGGCGGACGGCACGCTCCCAGCGGGTCTCGGGCCGCGCCGGCTTCTCCGCCCGAACCACCTTCTCAGGCACTTCGGCCGGCGCCGGACGAGCCGCCACCGGTTCCGGCTGGGCTTCGGTCTTCCGCTTCAATTCCTCGGCCGCCATCCGGGAGATCTCGGGCAGCACGGACAGTCCGGGCGCCAGGCTCAGGCCCAGAGGCCGAGCCGAATCTTCCGCCCGCGATTCTGTACGCTCCACGACGGCTTCGTCTTCCGTGCCGGGCTTTCTGCGCCGCACGGTCACCAACCCGAAAAAGCGTGTCATTCCTGCACCATCTCCTCTTCCCGGTCCGCCTCACCGCTGCCGGCATTCAGAACGGCTTCCAAGGGCACCCGCGCCGTCCCATTGCCCGCCAGCGACGTCACTTCCACGCCGTAGTAGCCGTCGACCACGACAAGCTGCCCCAGCGCCACGACTTTGCCGTGCACCAGCACTTCCACCGGATCGTCTACGCGCGAGTCCAGTTCCACAATCGATCCGTCGCCCAGTTCGAGTGCCTGGGACAACGGCATCCGCACCTTCCCAAATCGCACGCTCACCGGCAAATCCAGGTCCAGCAAAGGCTCCACCTCGTTCTCCCAAAGTCCCGGCACAGTCGCCGGTGCTATCTGTCCATCGAGCGCTTGACCGGTGGGTGTCATGTCAGATGTCCCCTCGCGGCGTCGGCCATTTCTTGTCCATCAGCGTCTTCAACCTCAGGATCGCCTGCGTTTTCAGTTGCGAAATCCGGCTGTAATGCAGGTTCATGATGGACGCAATCTCTTTCAGGTTCAGGCCCTCCTGGTAGTACAGGGCCAGCACCTGGCGCTCCGCCATCGGCATGCGCGAAATACCCTCGGCGATCACCTTTTTGAGTTCAGCCCGTTCCAGAATGCGGCCGGGCTCCTGGTCTTCGCGATCCGCGAAGAAACACAGGAAGGTCATCTTGTCCGTATTGACCGGAGCCGCGTCCAGGCTGCCGATGGAGACGCCTCGCGTCTGCACCAGCGTCTGCTGGTACTCTTCCAGCTCCATGCCCAGTTCGGCCGCGATCTCGTCTTCGCTCGGCGGCCGCTGCAGCCGCTGCTCCAGTTTCCCGATCGCCGCCTGCACCTGCTTCACCACCTTGCGGTGATGCGGAGCGATGCCGTCGATGCCGCGGATGCTGTCCATGATCGCGCCGCGGATCCGGTAACTGGCAAAGGTGGAAAGCTTGACGTTGTGGATCGGATCGTAACTGTCGATCGCCGCGATCAACCCCAGGATGCCCGTCGAGATCAGGTCGTCCAGGGCAAACTCGCGCGGCAGACGCTCGTGAATGCGATGGGCAATCCACCGTACCAGAGGCAAGTGTTCTAAGATCAACGTTTCGCGGGAGGAAGTAGCCGAGGCCACTTCACTTTCGTACGCTGTGAATTGAGAGGATGCCATCTTCGCCTCCACTCACCTACACCGCCGCCGACAGGGCTGGCATAGTTTTCCGGACAAATTCGTCCGCTTGGGGCACGCCGAGATCTTCGGGAATCTCCTGTCCTTCGCTCCAGTACGCCACCGGCATGCGGGCCGAGATCGCGAGCGCCAGGCATGACCCGGCCTCCGACGTACAGTCCCCATGCGTGAACGTCAAACTGTCGGGATGAAACAGACTGAATTGCCGTGCCGTGGCAAATAGATCGGCAGGTTTGGTCGTCGCCGATAGGACCAGGCTGATGTGGGCGATCTCTGAGCACGAGAGCTCCCGCGCCCAGCGCCGCGTCGTCTCTTCCTCGCGCCGCGAGAAGCCCGGGGTGTCCACGATCACCAGCTCGCCTTCCATCTGTTCCGTCAGCGACGGACCCAGCTCCTCAGGCGATTCGATGCTCTGGAAAGGCACCTCGAGGATGGCCGCCAGCGCCGCCAGCCGCGCACTGGCGCCGGCCGCCCGGCCGCTGACGCTGACGATGCGTACCGGCCGTTCCCGCTCAGCGATCGCGGTCATCGCGATCTTGGCCGCTGTCAATGACTTACCAGCGCCAGCCGGTCCGATCAACGCGACCACGTGCCCGGCCGGAACCACGCTCTGGCCGCCCGTACGCAGCATCGGCAGGCGATGGGCCAGCTCCTGCGCCAGGGCCTCGTCGGCCGCCGCCGCATCGGGCGCATCCATCACGTTCTGCTCTTCCAGCTCGGCCATCGCGTCTTCCGCCGCTTCGGCCCGGTTCCGCAGCACCGCCACCGACTCAAGGTCCAGCAGGGGCAGAATCGAAGCCAGTTCGCTGTGCATCTGCGCCTGGGCTCGCGCCGTCTCAGGATCGATCAACAGTTCGAATTCGACATCCGGGGCCTCTTCGCCTGTCAGCCGGCGGTACACCGCGCGGGTGATATCGGTCGCCACAGCGCCGGGAAAGCCCTGTTCGGTGAGGCTGCGCCGGATGCGCCGCCACTCCACCTTGGCGGCACGGCCGGCCAGGGCCATGCGCCCGTTCCGCGCCAGCGGCGTCGCCATCGGGCGGGCCTGCCGCGGCGCAACCGGTGCCAGCCGCTCCTGCACGACAGGCACATCCTGTACCGTGACCGTCGGAATGGTGCGCCGGGCCGCCGGCGGGGCGCTCAATTCCAGCGCCGCCGGCTTTTCCGTATAACCGCAAACGACTTCGAATTCACCGAGGTGCCGGACTTCCGCGGGCGTACGATGGCTGCTGAGAAGCACAGCATCGGATCCGAGTTCCGCCCGCGCCGCGAGCATCGCATCATGGACCCTGTCCGCAAAAAACGACTTCGACTTCATCGCTTCACGCTCCTGCCTTTGCTTCCAGCTGGGCAGTCGCCCCGGGATGACCGCTGACATGGATTCTCACCTCCGCCGGAATCTCGCCGTGCGATAGCACCGCGACCCCCGGCATGTACTGCTCTAGAATCTGCCGGACAAAATACCGTACGCTCGTCGAGGTCAACAGCACGGCGCTGTTGTCGCCTGAGCCTACCCGCCGCCGGACCTCTTCCACCACTTCCCTGATGCGCGTCGGCGCCAAGGCCAGGCTGCTGGTGGTCTCGTGGTGTTCGATGGCCTTTTCGATCAGATGCTCCGTCTCAGGCGCCAGCAGGAAGACCTCCAACGCCCTGTCGGAATTCAAGTAAGGTTCCACCAGGACCCGGCGGATGGCCTGCCGCACGAACTCGGTCAACAGGATCGGGTTCTTCGTCGTCACCGCCGCTTCGCTCATGGCTTCCAGGATGAGAACCGAGTCGCGGACAGGGACCCTCTCGCGCAACAGATTCTGCAGAACCTTCTGAATCACTGAGAGTGATAGCAGTTTGGGGACCAAATCCTCGACCACCTTGGGATGCTCCTGCGCCACACGGTCGCAATAGTTCTTCGCATCCTGCCGGCTGAAGAGTTCACACGCGTACTTCCGGATCAGTTCCGCCAGGTGCGCACCGATGATGCTGACCGCATCCACCACGGTGTAGCCGGCCGCCCGCGCCTGGTCGGACAGGCCCGCGGCGATCCAGAAGGCCGTCTGTCCAAACGCCGGATCGCGGGTCGCCTTACCCTCTCTCAGCGGCTGCGCATTGACGCCCGGAATGGCCAGCGAATGCCCGGCAAGTAACTCATAACGCGCGATTTCCGCTCCGCGCAGCATCACCCTGTACTCGCGCGAACGCAGTGACAGGTTGTCGCTCACCTTCAACGGCGGCAGCAGGTAGCCGCTCTGTCCGGCCAGTTGCCGGCGCAGCGCCGTGATCCTTAGCAACAGCGGCGATTCACTCCCGCCCTCCACCAGTTGCACCAACCCCAGCCCGACATCCAGCGCCAGCGGTTCCACCTTAAGCAGCGACTCCACATTCACTTGCGCCGATTCCTTCTTCACCGGAGCCACCAACGCCGCCGAAGCGTCAGCTTTTTGACGGATCCGCCATCCGGCATACCCGATGCCCGCGCTCGCCGCGAAAAAGGGCAGGGCCGGCAAGCCGGGGAACATGCCCAGCACCGCCAGGACTCCGCTCGACAACAGCAGCGGCTGCGCGTTCGAGAACATCTGCTGGCTCACCTCGGCGCCCAGCCGTTGCTCCGAACTGGAACGGGTGACGATCAAACCGCCCGAAATTGAGATCATCAGCGCCGGAATCACCGAGACCAGGCCTTCGCCAATAGTCAGGATGGTGTAGGTTTCCAGCGCGTGCTTCAGGTCCATGCCATGCTGCAACACGCCGATCAGGAACCCGGCAATGATATTGATACCGGTAATGAGGATGCTGGCCACCGCGTCGCGTTGCGTAAACCGTGACGCGCCGTCCATGGCCCCGTAGAACTCCGCTTCCGCCGCCAGTTGCTTGCGGCGCGTGCGGGCTTCCTGCTCTGTGATCAACCCGGCATTCATGTCCGCGTCGATCGACATCTGCTTGCCCGGCAAGGCGTCCAACGTGAAACGAGCCGTGACCTCCGAGATGCGCACCGCACCGTGGTTGATCACGACATATTGAATGGCGATCAGCACCAGGAAGATCACCGTGCCGATCACGTAGTTGCCGCCGACGACGAAAGTCCCAAACGCTTCAATCACATGGCCGGCCGCCGACGCGCCCGAATTGCCGTTCAACAGGATCAGCCGCGAAGCCGAGATGTTCAACGCCAGCCGGGAGAGGGTCAACAACAGCAGTGCGCTGGGAAAGATACTAAACTCCACCGCCTTGCGGATGTACATCGCGACCATCAGCACGATCACTGAGGTCATGATGTCCAGCACCAGCAGGAAGTCGAGCACCACCGAGGGCAGCGGAGTCACCAGCGCGACGACAATGCAAAGCACCGCGACGGGTACTGCCATGTCGGTCCACTCCGCATGGCGGAGCATAGCCCGGGTGGGCGCCACGGCTGGCGTGCTGGTGGAGTCGTTAGCCATGAGTTGTTTCTGGTCTAGGCGATCGCGAAGCCGAGGCTGCGAGCCTTATATAACAAGGTGGTCCGTTTCAGCCCCAGCAGGTCGGCCGCGCGGGCTTTGTTCCCATTGGCCCGTCCCAGGGCCTCGGACAGCAGGTGCATCTCCAACCGGCGGACCGTCTCTTCCATGTCCAGGCCCGTTTCGGGCAGAACCGGGAAGCTGCCGCTGGCCGGAGGCGCCGGAGCCACATGATTCAAGGGCACATCAATGGGGAAGTCGTAGGCGGTCAGAACGGTTCTGCCGTCCGACATCACCACGGCCGATTCCACCGCGTGTTCCAGTTGCCGCACATTGCCCGGCCAGTCGCAATCGGCCAGCCGCCGCAACGCATCCGGGGTCACCCGGCAGCGCGCCAGATTCTCGGCCTTGCAGATCCGTTCAATGAAGTGATCCACCAGCACCGGAATATCCTCGCGCCGTTCGCGCAGGGCAGGCAGCCGGAGTACGACGACGCTCAGCCGGTAAAACAGGTCGGAACGGAATCGCTTCAAGCGCGCCTCTTCCGCCAGGTCGACGTTCGAGGCCGCGATGATGCGGCAATCCACCGGTACTGTTTCCCCACCACCAACCCGCTGGATCTCGCGCTCCTGCAGCACGCGCAGCAGTTTACCCTGCAGCGCCAGCGGCATCTCGCCGATTTCGTCCAGCAGCAGCGTGCCGCGGTGGGCGCGTTCAAAATAGCCGGCCCGCGCGCCGATCGCACCCGTGTAGGCGCCCTTGGCGTGGCCAAACAGCTCGGCTTCTATTAAGGATTCCGGAATGGCCGCGCAATTCACCGGAACCAGTTCCTGGTCGCGCCGCCCGCTGGCTTCGTGAATCGCCCGCGCCGCCGCTTCTTTGCCCGTGCCCGTCTCGCCCAATAAGAGGACCGTGGTCCGCCGGTCGGCCACAATGCGGATCATTTCCACGATCTTCCGCATCGTGTCGCTCTCGCCGATCAGCCAGCGCCGCCAGCCCGCCCAGGGATCGCCGGCAGCCCGAGCCGGGGTTTGAGTCTGGCCGCCACGGCCAAACACGTGAATATTGGCCGCCTGCCACTGCTCGTGTTCCGCAATCAGTTCGTGAGGATCGTAAATGGAGATATTGATCGAGCGCGCAAGGTTCAGCAACTGGCCCCGCAGGCGGGTCTCTGTCCAGTCGAGGTACGGCCAGTGGATCAGGAATTGCGAGCCGTCTTCCCGCACTGCCGTGTTGACGGCATCTTCCAGCCGCTGGAACCGCTGGATTGTGTCTCCAGGCTGTACCATGCGCAACATGTCATCGGTGGCGTGAGCGAGCTCGTCGATCACGCAGTACATCTTCCCAGTCATTGAGCCTGTGCTCCTGTGATATTTCGAGTAATCTCCGGCGCCGAGGGAACAAAAGCCCTCAAACGGAGGCCGGGATCGTCGACAAAGCATACGCAGTGAGAAACTTCGTCGGAACCGATAGCGAATACATCGAGAGCAGAGTGCTCTCCGCGACTCCAGCTGGCCTCATCGAGATCCTGTACGAGAAGGCGCTGGAACATATGGCCTCCGCGCAATTCCACCTTCGCGCCGGCGAAGTCGTGGAACGCGGGCAGGCGATCTCCAGAGTTCAAGCGATCATCAACGAACTGAACCACTCGCTCGACACCAAAAAGGGCGGCGAGATCGCAATCAATTTGCAGCGGCTCTACGAATACTCCAGCCTGAAACTCACCGAAGCCCATCGCTTCGGCACGGAAGCAGGACTGATCGAAGTAGAGCGCATCCTGTTGAACATGCTGGACGGTTGGAGAGAAGCCACCCGCCCCGCTGTCAGCGCCCACGATTACGAAAGCGTCACGGGCGATCATATGATGCTGCAACCGGAAGCTGCTCCGGCCCTCCGTTCGTGGACTTTGTAGCAGTGGAGGGTTTTGCCTCCAGGCCGCGCATCACCATGGCAGTCAGGCCAAACCCGCCCCGGGTAGCAATTGCCTGGGCGAGATGCTCCTGTGCCATCTCCATCATCGAACCGGACGCCGCGTCCTCCTCGCCCAGTCCCGAGGATTGAGCGGCGGCGGATACTTCTTTCAAAATCTGGCCAATCAGCAGGGACTCGAACTGCTGGGCGGAGTCACGAATCTTCTTGGGGTCGTCGGCCTTGCGTGCTCCATCAAACGTTGAGGCCGCGGAAGAGAGAGCGCTGGTGTCGAGGCTGGGTGAAGTGACATTCATATTAAATGACCTCAATCTCCGCTTCCAGGGCGCCAGCCGCCTGCAGGCTCTGTAAGATGGCGATGATGTCACGCGCCGTCGATCCGATGGCGGACAATCCCTTCACCAACTCCTCTACGGTCGCGCCGTCCTTCAGCATCAGGTTGCGCGCCTTTTCTTCCTTCACACCCACGCCCGTCTGGGGCACTACCTGCGTCTGGCCTTGTGAGAAGGGAGCCGGCTGGCTCACCTCCATCGTCGTCTCGATCTGAATCGAGAGATTGCCGTGCATGATGGCCACCGGGCTCACCTTCACCTGTTTGCCCATGATGATGGTGCCCGTGCGCTCGTTGATCACGACCTTCGAGACGGCATCGGTTTCCACCTGAATGGTCTCGAGCTGGGCGATGAAGCTGACGGGATTGGAGATGAACGCGGCCGGGATCTTCACCCGCACCAGTCCAGAATTCTCCGAAACCGCCACATCCTCGCCGCCAAACTTCTTGTTGATGGCTTCCGTGACGCGATTCGCGCTGCTGAAGTCGCTGCGGTGCAGTTGAAGCTTGATCTCGGTCTTGGGCGACACGGAAGGCGGAGCCTTTTCGACCGTCCCCCCATTGGGAACGCGTCCTACCGTGGGGTGATTCGTGGTCTGTTTCGTACCGCCGCCACCCGCCACAAAACCACCGGTCACCACCGCACCCTGGCCCATCGCGTACGGCTGCCCGTCCGCGCTCCTAAGATTGGTGATCAGCAGCAGACCGCCCTGCAGGTTTGAGGCATCGCCGATCGCGGCGACCGTCAGGTCCACTTTGGTGCCTGGCTGCGCGAACGGCGGCAGCGTGGCCGTCACCATGACGGAAGCCGTGTTGTTGACGCGGATCGAAGTGGGCGAGATCTGAACGCCCATCTTCTGCAGCATGTTGGTGAGGGTTTGCGTGGAGAAGACCGTCTGGCGGCGGTCACCGGTCTGATTCAAGCCAACAACGACGCCATACCCGATCAGTTGGTTGTCGCGTACGCCTTCGATGGACGCGAAGTCCTTGATCCGCGTGCCTGCCAGCAGAGATTGGGCAAGAACCGCGAATAGGCAGAATCCAAGGCTCAGCAGCCTTCTGCTCATTCATCCTCCAAACGGCATCCGTCGACTACATGTACAGCCCAGTCCAGACCACGGACTATTCGGGCGTACAAGTGGTATATCGACGGGATAGCCTAGGTCTGTAGGTCCGAAAAAGATTTTTGGGAAAGTTTGAGCTATCCTTCGGCTAAAAAGGAAGGATGCCCAACAAGAGCCGGTAAATGAAGTTGGGGCGGCGAATGACATCGTTCACCACGCCTTTTCCATTAACTTTTATTTCTAATAGGCCCAGGCGGCTGGACTCAATCATATTACTGGTGCTTATATCAAACGGCCGCGCCACGCCACGCAGGGTCACCACCTGTGTCTCCGAGTTGACGGTGATCGACTTCGAGCCCTCCACGATCATGTTGCCGTTCGGCAGCACCTCGCTGACGCGCGCCGTCAGGGTGGCGCGCAGTGAGTTTTCCCGGCTGGTCGCGCCGTCGCCGTTCAGGCTGTGATCCATGCTCGCCTGCGCCAAACCGGTCAAGGCTGGAGTGCTGATTCCGGCCACCGAAGGCACGCCCGCTTTGATCGCGGAGCTGCGCGAAGTCTTCGTAGTTCCTTTCGCCACGGCCGAGGCGTCTTCCTGCACGACAATGGTCAGGATGTCGCCGGTGTGAGACGCACGCAGGTCGGCGCCAGCGTCCAGCAGACGCGCCGTCGGCGTCCACAATGAACCGGGCTGGGCCTCCATAGACCGTTGAGAACGCTGAACTTCCTCGCGATAGCGGTCAATCTCGGGCACGACGGCGACGCTCGGCTTCTTCTTGTCTTTGGCCGGCGCGCCCGCCGCGAACAACACCAGCGCCAAGCCCCAGGCTACTGCGGTTCTCATCGATTTGGTCCTTTCGTGCCCACCGGCATCAACCCCGGAATCACCACGGCTTTGTTCCCGCTCACCAGCGTGGCCCGCATCACTTTTCCGCTCTCTGCGTTGCGCAGCAGGATGCGCTCGCCAATCCGGCCCGAGGCCTCCGCCACGGCCTGTGTCCGCAGGACGCCCTGGCCGATGCGCGCTTCCACTTCCACTACATCGCCCTTCTTCACATCGGGGTCGACAACCACGTCGGAATCCGTCAGGACGGTGCCCGACCGCAGGCTGCGGCGAGCCGTCTTCCCCACGAAGTCCGCCGTCGTCAGGTCCCGCTGGCGCAAATATGGAAATCCCTTAATCTTATCCTGACTAATTTGTTCTGATTTGATGGTCTCGCCGGCCTTTACATCAGACAGTGTCGTCACTTTAGATGAAGAAACACTTAGAATTACTTTGGCCCAAATCTTCGCTCTTTGGTTCTGTGAGTACTGTACGTACCCAAACCATATAATAGGTTGACCCTGCAAAATTAAGCTTGGTTCACGAAGACTGGCGCGTGGAAAATATACTTTACCAGCCGGTACATTAAAACGGCTCAACTCTAAAATCTTCAGTTCAGTACCCAGCTCCAGGCTCGCCTGCATGGCTTCCGTTGCTTCGTTTTCAGTCACTTGGCGAGTGGCCCACTCAAAGCAGGCGTCGCGCGCGACCGGATTCTCCGCCCCATGCGCCTTCGCCCAACGCACCAACTCCCCGGCACTGACCGTTCTGCGAACCCCAGGCTGCGGTGCGGCTCCGAACACGCTCTCGTTGGGGATTTCCACACCCGTCTGGAGGAAGCTCCGGAGATGCCGCATCTCGATGCGGCTGCCGTCGACAATGGCGCAGCTCTCCGGAGCACCCAACACCACACTAAGAAGGAGCGCGGTGATCATCTGGTTGAGAGATTGTTGACCTGTTGGTACATCTCGTCGGCGGCTTTCACCACCTTGGAATTGGCTTCGTACGCGCGCTGGCTCACGATCAGGTTGATGAACTCTTCCACCACGCTGACGTTCGATTGCTCGGTGTAGCCCTGCAACAGCGCGCCGATGCCTTCCTGCCCGCCCGGTTGACCCACCTGCGGGTCGCCCGAGGCGTCGGTCGGCTTATATAGGTTCTTGCCGAGGCCATCCAGGCCGGCCGGATTGGCGAACAACGCTAACTGTAGTTGCCCGGCGATCTGGGAAGCGGTTTGATTCGGCTGCTTGTAGCTCACGGTGCCGTCCGGAGCGATGGTAATGGACTGCGCGTCGGAAGGGATCGTGATCTGCGGTTCCAGCGGATCGCCGTCCGAGGTCACCATGTTGCCGTCGCGATCCGTATGGAACGAGCCGGCTCGCGTATACGCCAGTTCGCCGTTCGTCGTGCGCACCTGGAAGAAGCCGCGGCCCTGGATGACGACATCCATGGGATTCTCGGTCGCCGCAAAGTTGCCTTGCGTGAACAGGATCTCATTGGAAGACGCGCGCGTACCGAGGCCCAGCTGAAGTCCAGTAGGAATCGACGTCTGCTGTCCGGCCGAAGCGCCCGGCTGGATCATGCTCTGGTAGAGAAGGTCCTGGAACTGTGCGCGCCGCGTCTTGTAACCGGCTGTATTCGCGTTCGCCAGATTGTGGGCGATGTTGTCCACATTGAGCTGTTGCGCGGTCATGCCGCTGGCAGCGCTGAATAGTGCACGGATCATTCTTCTTCTCCTCTAGCTCCCGACACGGCCGACATCTTCAATCGCCCGCTTGCTCATGTCCGCCCCCATCGTGATGGCCCGCTGCAGGAACTCAGCCTGCCGCATGAGCGAAACCAACCGGACGGCGGATTCCGCCGGCGCCACATTCGACGCCTCGATCTTGCCCTGGTGAATGTCGGCATCCGTGGCCGGCACAGGCTTACCAGTCGTTTCATTGGCCTTGAAGTAGGAGTAGCCGGTCTTTTCCAGGGCATCCGGTTTATCGAACTTGACCACCGCCAACTGCCCCACGGCCTGCCCGCCCTGGCGGACCTGGCCATTGGTCGCCACTTCAAAGGCCTGTGAAGCCACCAGCGTGATGCCCTTGCCGCTCGAGTCCAGCATCGGGTAGCCGTCGGCGTTCGTCAGCGAACCGTCCTTGGCAACCTTCATATGGCCATCGCGCGAATATAGCGGTCCGGTGGGCGACTTAACTGTGAAGAATCCCTGACCAGCGATGGCTACATCCTGCGGATTCCCGGTCAGTTCCAATGTGCCTTGTTGAAAGTTCGTCCACCGGCCTTTGACGTCGGGCAGCGCCGACATTACGCCGCCCATCATCGACTCAGACGCCTCGCCGGCATAGGTGCTGTACAGCTCGTTATCCGCTTTGAAGCCGCTGGTGGCCGAGTTCGCCAGGTTATTGGCTAACACGTCCAGCGCTTCCAACCGGCCGCGCAGACCGCTGGCCGCCAAGATTGACAGCTTATCCATGACGAACATGGATACTGCACGGCGGATGCCAAACGCCCCCGTGTACTTTTTCCTCAAATCGCCGCCGATTCCCTCGACAACAGGGCTGAATCGATAAGCACCCTTTAATGTCGACGGCAGAATTCTGCCGTCACCGTCGGTTCTCTGACGCCTGGCCTGTCCAGATCCGCCATTTTTCAAGGCTTTTTGAGATGGCGCGCAAAGTGCAATTCATGGACAGGAATGAACTGCACCCTAGCCGCCGGCATCTTCGACACGCAGGTAGTGTCCCCAGCCGCCGCGGCTGGTCTGCCTGCCGCTCAGGTGCAGCCGGCCGGTACAGACGGCGCTTCCTTCCTCGCCATTCTCGGCGCACAGGATCCCACTGAATCCGTTGTGGTTACGCCCGCCCTGGCAAGCCAGCCCGGGCAATCCGCCGGCACCCCGCAGCCGACTTCCCTGCCTCTTTCGGGCCGCTCCCTGCTGATCGGGCAAAGCGAGAGGCCCATCTGCCTCTACCCGCAAACAGGTGGACGCCTTGCTTCGGATCAAACGCTCGAGGACGGCACCGTAAAGATTAAAGCGCCCTCCGAAAACGAGGCTCCTGCCCAGCAAAACCCGGTGCTTTCCCTGCCGCAGGGACTCGTTGAACGGGCCGCGCCGGCGGAAACGCGGGCATCCAAGGCATTTCGCCTGGAGCAACCGGAGCCCGCCGCGCCAATCCTGTCTGCAATAACCGGACAGCCGCAGCCTGTAGCATCGAATACAGCCGCCGCGGGAGCCCAAGCAAGCCCGGAACAACCGGTTCCCTTCCAGGTAGAACCACAGAAGCAGCAGGCAGTGGACCCCTCCGCGCGCAAGGCGTCGAGCCGCATCCCGCAACCCCCGCCCGAGCCGGAACCGGAAGCCCCAGGCGCGGCCATCTTATTGATGCAGCCGGCGCCCACACCAGCCGTCGCGGCTCCGGTGGCCGTACAGCCGGAGCCAAGCGGCTCCGTCCTGGAAGTGCAGCCGCCGAGCCAGCCGGCACAAATCTCCTCAACCAGACCCGTCGCAGGGTCCGCCGCCGCTTCCGTTGCGGCAGCCAATACCGAAAGCCAGACCTTTGAAGAAATCTCCGCTCCCCAAACGCAGCAACAGTCGCCCGCGCCCCAGCGCAGTGACGCTGCACAAACCGCTCGGCCCGGTTCACAGTCCTCGTCATCCCTGTTGGCGCAAGCTGCGCTAACGGCCCAGGCACCGCCGGAAACCACCGGTTCCTTCGACGTGGCCGGTCCTGTGGAACCCGAGCCCGCCGTGCCCGCCGCTCAGGCAGTCACCCCCGCCGGAGCCGCGACGCAGATGCACACCGCGCTGCAGGGCATGCTCACCGTCCTGCCCGCCGAGGTAATGGATCCGCCGCCCGCGACTTCGCCTCGCGAGCCGGGCGCCTTACTGTCCCTGCTGAAGACCGCCGAATCCGACGCCATCAACCGGCGCGCCTTCGACACGGTCCGGCTGGAGTCCGCGCCATCGCAGACCACACCGCGGACCGGAACAGGGGAAGCCTACTCCTTCGCCCAGGCCTCGAGTGAAACCAACACGGAGCAGCCGGCCGCACAACCACAGGCGGCATCGAAATCGACGCCCCAGCCCGCCACCGTGCCGGACGCTCCGATTCAGCCGGATCCGGCCGCTATCCCGGCACCCACGCGCATGGCGGCCTCGAAGTCCGCCGAACCCGCGCCCGCCGTCCGCACCCCTGAAGAACGCACCGAGAAAGCAGTGCCGTCCAAACCAACCCAACCCACCATCGCCGCCCAGGAAGGGCCCCGCGTCCAGACTGCGGAGTCTCCGGTCAGACAGGAAGCCCTCCGCCCCGCCGCCGGCGTGGAAATGACGCAGCGGATCGAAGCGCTCCAGACAGCGCAAGCCGCCGTCCGCGGCTCGGTGCATTCCATCACGATCCCCATCGGGCAGGAATCGAACCCGGTCGCCACGCTGCGCCTGGTGCAGCAGTCCAGCGGTGTCCAGATTACGGTCCAGACACCCGACGCCGCCCTCAGCCAGTCGATGCAGGCCAATCTGCCCCAGCTTCTGCGCGGTCTGGAAGACTCCGGCTTCAAGGCCGACTTCCAGCCCCAGCCCGCCAATCACATCGAAACAACTTCCGCCCCGGTGAGAACCACCTCGACGGACAACCGTCAGTCCGGTTCCTTTGCCCAGGGCAACGCTCAACAGGATGGTCCGGCCCACGGGCAGGACCGCGAGAAGCGGCAACCGTCGCACGAATGGCGTGAATGGTTGCAGCACGGCCGAAAACAGAACAAGGAGGGAAACTGATCATGCAGGTCACCAATTCCAACACCTCTCAATGGGGCGCCGACAGCACGTCCACGGCGTCCAACTCGACGTCGAGCACTGGCAATCTCGCCAACGAAAACGTATTTCTGCAACTCCTGGTGGCCCAGATCAAGAACCAGAACCCTCTGGAGCCCCAGGACAGTTCCGCTTTCATGGGCCAACTGGCCCAGTTCAGCCAGCTCGAGCAGTTGACTCAGATCAACGACCAGCTCACCCAACTGAACACCACCGCCACGGCCTCCGCCTCGGCGACCGACACCTACACCGGCAGCGACTCCAAAACGACAGGAAACTGAGGATCCACCATGCTCAACATGTTCAACACCGCGCTCACGGCGCTCAACGCTAACAACACGGCAATCGATGTGACCGGGCACAACCTGGCCAACCTCAACACCAGCGGCTACAAGGCCGGCACGGTGTCCTTCGAGGAGATGGTCACGCAGACGATGGGCCTGAACTCCGCCACCACGGCCAATGGCAATGGCATCGGCGCCCCCATCACCACGCGCCAGTTCACACAGGGCTCCGTGCAGGTGACCGGTGGACTGCTGGACGCCGCCATCTCGGGCAACGGCTTCTTCACGGTGAAGGCCTCCGACGGCAACACGTATTACACGCGCGCCGGCAACTTCAAGCTCGACTCCACCGGTAACCTGATCAGCGCCACCGGCGAGAAGATCCAGGGCTGGATGGCCACCAACGGTGTCGCCACGCCGGGCGGCGTGCCGACGAACATCACCATTCCTCCCGGCTCCGCCAATGCGCCCGTCCCCTCCTCCTTCTTTGGCTTGAACCTGAACCTCAACGCGCTGGGCACTGTCGGCGCGGCCAACGGCAGCTTCACCGCCCCCGTGCAGGTGGTCGACTCGCTGGGCGCCAGCCACACGGTCACGGCCTCGTTCACCAAGACCTCGGCGAACAACTGGTCGTATGACCTCACCATCGACGGCGGCGAAGTCACCGGCGGTACGGCCGGCACGCCCAGTTCGCTGGCCAAAGGCACCCTGACCTTCGACACCGCCGGCAAGCTCACCGCGCCCACCGCCAATGTTGCTGTGACGATTCCCGCCTTCAGCAACGGCGCTAACGGCCAGACGGTCAACTGGCAGCTCTTTGATACGGCCGGCAACCCGGAACTGACGCAGTACGGCCAGGCTTCCGCCGTCAATTCGAACTCCGGTGACGGCTCCACGGCCGCCCAGCTCACGCAGGTCGTGATGGCCGATGGCGGCCAGGTGATGGCCAAGTACTCGAACGGCACCAGCAAACTGGTGGCGGTGATTGCGCTCGCCAGCATCCAGAACCCCGATTCGCTGGTGGCCGTCGGCAACAATAACTACTCGACGACGCCCGCCTCCGGCCCGGTCAGCTACGGCGAAGCCGGCACAGGTACGCGCGGCGGCATCACCGCCAGCGCCCTGGAAAGCTCCAACGTCGACATGGCCAAGGAGCTGACCAACATCATCATCTACCAGCGCAGCTACCAGGCCAACGCCCGCGTCGTCACCGCCGGTGATGAACTCAGCCAGGAAATCCTCAGCCTGAAGAGGTAAGCCATGGCAAACCGGGATCACGAAAAGCAAATGCCGGCCAATCTCATGCACGCCCTCTCCATCGAAATGGAGGCCACCGCGCCCCATCGCGATATGAGCCTGCGCGAGATTGTCGCTCTTCGCCCCGGCACCGTGCTCCGTCTCACCAGCGGACCACGCAGCTCCATCGAACTGTGCTCCGGAGGCCGCCGGCTGGCCTCCGCCGAGCTCGCCCAAAGCGGCGGCAAATTCGCCGTGCGCATCGTCAACAACGCCAACCCCAGAGGCAAACGCTAATCATGGATCTCTCCATCCGGCTCTTCCTCGGCCTGCTCGTCATCGCCGCGCTTTACCTTACCTTGAAGCTGCTGCGTGGACGCGGGGCCATCTCCATGCCGGACCTCTCCCTGGGCTCTTCCAAGCGACGCCGCATGGAAGTGCTCGAACGCCTGATGATCTCCGCCCAACAGGGCATCGCCATCGTTCGCATCGACGACCAGCAATACTTACTCTCCTTCAGCCCCGGCGGCAGCAATCTCCAGCCCCATACCGGCCAACCGCGGGAGCAACGCTGATGCGCAGCCTCCTCCGTACCCTGCCCTGGCTGTTCGTGGCCCAGGCCTGCATCGCGGCTCCGGCCGCGCCCGTCCTCTCGCCCTTCGGTGTGAACGCCTCCGGCGGAGCCACGCTGAGCACCCCCATGCAGATCGTCATCATGCTCACGCTGATGACCCTGCTGCCCGCGCTCATCATGTCCGTCACGCCTTTCCTGCGCGTGGTCGTCGTGCTCCACTTCCTGCGCCAGGCCCTGGGCACGCAGTCCACTCCGTCCAACCAGATCATCATCGGGCTCTCGCTCTTCCTCGCCATGCTGGTCATGCAACCCGTCGCCGTACAGATGTACAAGGACGGCTGGCAGCCCCTGGAGGAAGGACGCATCACCACCAGCCAGGCAATGGACGCCGGCGCCATCCCACTGAAGCAGTTCCTCGTGAAATTCGTCCGCGAAGCTGATGTCCGGCTGTTCCTCGACGCCACCCATTCCCCCAGCCCGCGCAACCCGCAGGACGTCGAACTCCGCATTCTCATCCCGGCCTACATATTGTCCGAGCTCAAAGCCGCTTTCCAGATCGGGGCGGTGCTCTTTCTGCCTTTCCTCGTGATCGATCTGCTCGTCTCCTCGGTGACGCTCTCATTGGGCATGGTGCAACTGCCGCCCGTGATGATCTCCGCGCCCTTCAAGCTCCTGCTGTTTGTCTTGGTCGACGGTTGGAGCCTCGTGATCGGCTCCCTGCTCAAAAGTCTTCAGGTTTAAAACATGACGCCAGAATCCGTAGTCAACATCATTCGTGAAGCCCTCCTGCTCGCCCTGCTGCTGGGCGCGCCCCTGCTGATGGTCGGCTTTGTGGTCGGCGCCGCCGTCAGCCTCTTTCAGGTCGCCACCTCCATCCAGGACAACGCCGTCGGCACCGTGCCGCGCCTCGCCGCCATCCTGGGGACCTTCCTCGCTATCCTGCCCTGGATGCTCAGCCGCATGATCACCTACGCCGCGTCCATCTTCGGAGACCTCGGCAAGTATGCCCGTTGAGTTTGCGATCGGCACTTCGACCCTGCTCAGTTTCCTGGCCGTCCTCGTGCGCGTCAGCGGCGTCTTTGCCTTTCTTTCGCTGCCAGGACTCAAGGAAGGGCCGGAGCCCATCAAGGCCTTCTTCGCCCTCAGCTTTACCCTGGCCCTCATGCCCATGTGGCCCGCCATGCCGCCCGGTTCATTGACCACGGGCGTCTACTTCGGCTGGATCGCCTCGGAGGCCGCCTTCGGCATCGCCGTCGGCCTCTGCCTGGCCGTGGTCATGGAAGTGTTCCTGCTCACCGCGCAGGTGCTCAGCCTGCAGTCCGGCCTCAGCTACGCCTCCTCCGTCGATCCCAATTCTCTGGCCGATTCCGGCGCCCTCACCCTCACCGCCAACCTCACCGCCGGCCTGCTGCTCTTCGCCACCGGCCTGCACCGCCAGATCATCATGGCGCTCGCCCGCAGCCTGGAAGTGCTGCCGCCCGGTACCTTCGTCATCCAGCGCGCCACCCTGCTCGACCTGCTGCAATACTCCGGAGCCATCTTCTCCACCGGCCTGCGCCTCGCCCTGCCCGTCATGGCGTTCCTGTTCATGCTCGACATGGCGCTCTCGCTGCTGGGCCGCATCAATCCCGGCCTGCAGCTCTTCAGCCTCTCGTTCCCGGCCAAGATCTTCCTGACGCTCTTCATCTATTCCCAGGTGCTGGCGCTGTTCCCGCGCGTCTTTGAACGCCTGGCCGGCAGTTGCATGACGCACATCTACCGCCTGCTGCCCGGCGGCATGTGAGCCCGGTGACTCATGGCGGACAAGTCACAACAAACTGAACAACCGACGCAGCGGCGCAAGGTAAAGGCTCGCGAGGAGGGCCAGTGGGTCAGTTCCCGCGACTTCATCAGCAGCCTGCAGTTCGTCGCCTTCCTCATGCTGACCGGCGCTTACGGCGCGGTCTGGTTCCGGGAATGCCGCGAAACCCTCGCCCAGCACCTCTCCGGCGTCGCCCAGCAGGCGATCACCATCGAGACGGTCCAGAACATCTTCATCTTCCTGATGGCCCGCAACGTGAAGCCGCTGCTGGTGATGGGCGGGGCGATGGTGCTTGCCACGGTCGGCTTCCACATGGCCTCCACCGGCGGAGGCTTCAGCTTCAAGCGCATGGCGCCCAGCGCCAGCAAGTTCAATCCGGCCAAGAAGCTCAAGGACACCTACTCGCAATCGTTCATGTCGGCCCTCAGCGCGCTGGCCTTGCTGATCGTCTTCATCGGCGCCCTCTACTGGCTGATCGACACCCGCCTGCAGTCCGTCATCCTGCTCTCCATGACCGATTTCGAGGCCGGCCTCAGCGCCGTGGCCAAGATGTCGCTCGATCTCCTGTGGAAAGGCGCGTCCATCCTCTTCGTCATGGGGGTGATTGATTTCGCCCGCCAATTCAAGCGCCACGTGCAATCGCTGCGCATGAGCAAGCAGGAAATAAAGGACGAAATGAAGGAAACGGACGGCAATCCGCTCATTAAGATGCGCATCCGCCGCCTGCAGCGCGAATTGCGGCGCAATCGCATGATGAAGGATGTCGAAACCGCCACCGCCGTGGTCGTCAATCCGACGCACTACGCCGTCGCGCTGCTGTACGAGCACGGCAAGTCCTCAGCTCCTCGCGTGGTGGCTAAAGGACGTGGTTTCATAGCCTTGAAGATCAAGGCGATCGCCAAGGAGCACGGTGTGCCCATCGTCGAGAATCCGCCCCTGGCCCGTACCATCTACAAAGCTGTGAAAATCAGCCAGGAAATCCCCCCGGCACTCTACCGCGCGGTCGCCGAGGTGCTGGCTTACGTTCACCGCGTGCGGAATTCCATGTACTAGGGACGGATTCGTCGAGATTCGCTCAACTCTTCCGAACGGACTGCGATAGAGAAATGAATCGAAAAACAAAGCATGTCTTTATCGGCACTCATTGTTATGGATGAATTCGCGGACCGCCACGTGGTGGAAACCTCGCTCCGCGCCAACCCTTCCGTCGTGCGGCATTCGTTCACCGCCGGCGGCACGGAGGCAGCCCGCCGCCTGCTGGCCCGGGAGCGGTTCGACATGGTCTTTGTGGACCTGGATCTGGATGGATGCCCGCAACTGCTTTCCGAGTTGCGCGGGGACGCGCAGTACAGCGCCCTGCCGTTCGTCGGTATGTCTCACAACACGGATGAGGAACAGGTGGAACGGCTCCTCTCCAGCGGTCTGGACGCCTTCCTGTCGAAGCCCCTCAAGCGCGACGTGGTCCGGGCGGAGATCGAAGAGATTGCCGGGCTCCGGTCCGGACAATCCGCATTACAGACCCGGCCTGTTTAGCCAGAAGAGGAAGGATCCAAAAGCATGTTGGTTATCGCTGGAGTCCTGGTCGTCATCGGTGCGATCATCGGCGGCTACCTGATGGAGAAGGGCAACCTGCTGGTGCTGATGCAGCCCGCCGAGTTGCTCATCATTGGAGGAGCCGCGCTGGGTACGCTGCTCATCGCCAATCCGCCGCATATCATGATGGCCATCCTGAAGGGCCTGCCCGGCACCATCAAGGGCAGTAAGTTCGGCAAAGCGTATTTCACTGAAACGTTGAAGATGCTGTACGACCTCTTCGTCTACATCCGCAAGGTCGGCCCGGCCGCGGCGGAAGCCGATGTCGAGGATCCCAAGGCCAGTTCGGTCTTCTCGCAATTCCCGAAGCTGCTCGCCGATCACCACGCGCTCGATTTCGTCTGCGACACGCTGCGCACCTACTCCAGCGGCACGGTCGGCCACTACGACATCGACCAGATGATGGAGTCCGACATGGAAGTCCAGCAGCACGAGCGTGAGGTGCCCGTGGCATCGCTTTCCACCGTCGCCGACAGCCTGCCCGGCCTCGGCATCGTGGCCGCCGTCCTGGGTGTCGTCATCACCATGGGTGCCCTGGGCGGTCCTCCGGAAGAAGTGGGACACAAGGTCGCCGCGGCTCTTGTCGGCACGTTCCTGGGCATTCTGCTCTGCTACGGTTTCGTCGGCCCCCTGGCCGCCAACATGGCCAAGATCAACGAGTCCGAGGCCCACTACTACCAGGTGCTGCGCAAGGGCATCGCCGCGTTCACGAAAGGCATCGCACCGCTGATCGCCGTCGAATCCGCGCGCCGGGCCATCCCCGCGCACGTCCGCCCCACCTATAAGGAAATGGACCAGGCCTGCCGCAAGTCCGCCGGCTAAGGGAGCGACGCCATGGCAGCCGATTCCCAGCAACCCATCATTGTCGTCAAGAAAATCGTCCACGGCGGCCACCACGGCGGAGCCTGGAAGGTCGCCTACGCCGACTTCGTTACGGCCATGATGGCCCTATTCATCGTCCTCTGGCTGCTCAACTCCAACCAGAAGATCCAGAAGGCCGTGGGCGGCTACTTCAACGACCCCAAGGGTCAGGGCAAGATGGTCGGCAGCACCAAGTCGGCCAGTGGCGAAGGCATCTCCATCCGCAAGGAAGACATGACGGAGCTGAAGCAGCGCATCGAGGCCGCCATGAAGAAGGAGATCAAGGACTTCGACAAGCTGCGCGAGTTCGTCGAAATCACCATCACCGAGGAAGGCCTGCGCGTGGAGCTGATGGAGTCCGCCAAGAGCACCTTCTTTGAACGCGGCCGGCCCGAACCCACCGCCGACGGCAAGGAAGTGATCGAGATGCTGGCCACCCAGCTCGCTCACCTCAAGAACAAACTCGTCATCGAAGGCCATACCGACGCGAAGGCATTCGGTACGCCCGAGGGCTACTCCAACTGGGAACTCTCCGCCGATCGCGCCAACGCCGCACGCCGCCTGATGGTCGCCCACGGAGTGGAGAATCACCAGATCGCCCAGGTGCGCGGCTTCGCCGATCAGCGCCTGCGCAAAAAGGATGATCCCGAGGCCGACTCCAATCGCCGCGTCTCGGTCATTGTGCGCTTTGAAGACGATCTGGGCGGAGACCCCAAGCCCGCACCGGCCGAGGGTCACGCCGAAGGCAAGTCAGCACCGAAGGCCGAAGGCGCCCGCCACTAGCTGATCACGGTCTCGGGCGCCGTCACGTCCGCCATCTGCAGCATCTGCTGGACCGACGAAACCGTGACATCCGGCGTCCTCAGCGTGGCCGCCGCGTCGAAGTCCATCTTCTGCCCGTTCGGCGTCTGCACCGTGATCGACTTGTTGATGTAGTTGCCGCCCGGATACCAGACCAGCTCTTCCCAATAGGAGACCTTGACCTTCGACGGATCCACGCCCGCCTTGGTCAACGCCGCATTCAGCGCCGTGCGCGTATCCGGCCCCAGGGCCGAAGGCACCGACGGCTTCACCAGCGTCATATTCCACGGGGCCGCCGGACTCGGGTCCAGCGAGCTGTTGTCCAGGCTGTAAGTGATCGCCATGGTTGAGCCGCTCTCCGTCGACGCCGTGCTGCCGGCCGCCGAACCGCTCGCCGCGCTGGTCGCCGTCGTAGTGTCAGAATTCTGACTCGCCGCCGCTGAACTTGACGCTTCGCTCTTCGCGGCCAGGGCCACGGCCAGGAAGGGCGTCATCCCCAGCGTCGTCGTCTCGCCGGAAGTGTCCGTTGCCGACTGCTCGCTGGTCGCCTGTAACTCGTCGCTAAAGCTGCCCTTGAGGCTGTTTTCCAGCGCGCTGGTTAATCCTTTGCCCTGGCCCATGGCCGAGAGCAGTTCACCGAGAGACTGGCCTGCACGATCGATTCTCATAGCTATCCGGCATGACTACCTGCACGACTCAGGCCAAACTCGGCGGCCCGGAATCACTAATCTAAAGAGAGGAGTTTCTTATCATCGTGCGCATTCTTCGTACCTCGCTGGCCCTCGCCTTGGCCTGTTCCACCCTCGTCTGTGCTGGAGAAAAGAAGGCAAAGAACATCGTCCTCTTCCTCGGCGACGCCGGCGGCATCCCCACCCTCCATGCCGGCTCCATCCAGGCTTACGGCAAGCCCAATGCCCTGTTCATCCAGCGCATGCCCAACATCGGCCTCTCCGATACCTCGGCCGCCAACAACTGGGTGACCGATTCCGCCGCCGGCATGACCGCCATCGTCACCGGCCAGAAGACCAACAACGGTGTCATCTCGGAAACAGTTCCCGCGCCGGGCCAAACCAGCGGCGCCGCCCTGAAGACCATCCTCGAATATGCCGAACAGCACGGCCTTTCCACCGGTGTCGTCTCCAACAGCCCCATGGCCGACGCCACCCCCGCCGCCTGCTATGCCCACGCCCCCAGCCGCAAAATGATCGGCGAGATCTTCGCCCAGGTCTGGAAGCCGCGCTTCGGTGACGGCGTCGACATCGTCTTCGGACCCGGCCGCAAAGCCATCACCGCCGCCACCGCCGCCCTGGGCCAGAACATCGAGACCGAGCTCAAGAATAAGGGCTACTTCTACGGCTCCGCGCTGAAGGACGTTCCGCCGGGCACGAAGCGCGCCGTGGTGCTCACCGACGACGCCGACTTCGACGTCACCTCCGCCACAAATGCCGCCATCGAGATCCTGTCGAAGAACCCCAAGGGCTTCTTCCTCATGGTCGAGTCGGACCTGCATACAGACAAGATCGACCGCGGACTGGGCCGTGTTCCGGTCGTCGACAAACTGGTGGAGAGCACGGCCACGAAGCTCCAGTCGAACACGCTGGTCCTTTTCACGGCCGACCACTCCTTCGACCTGCGCACCGTCGGCCTCGCCAAGGGCACGCCCTATTTCACGCCGGGCGCCGACGGCAAACCCGTTTCGAACAAAGGTGTGGTGATCCAGGGCAAGCACTCTGGAGAGCAGGTCCTGGTAGCCGCAACAGGCCCGGGAGCCTCCAAGGTGAAGGGCTTCCTGGTGAACACGGATCTGTTCCAGATCATGTTATCCGCCTACGGCTGGAAGGCCGACTAGGCTACTGGTGCGCCAGCGAGGGCAGCCCGGCCGGCCGCCCTCGCCCGTCCCTTCAGTCGATCCGGATCACTCGCCGCCAAGGCAGGCAGTCGGCGCGACCGCCGCCCACGGCAATCCAAACGGATTATCCGCACTCATGCGCGTGCCCGGAGGGAACACGTAGATGTGGTTGACGTTCACATAGAGCGCCGCCGCCCCGCCCGTCACCTCCGGCGGAATGATGACGTCGCTGCCCGTCGCCAGCGTCACGCACCCATTGTCCACCTCAATCGTCCCATCCGCCTTATACTCCGCAATCGCCACCCCGTAGCTCGACGCCGACGTCTGCGGCTGCTCCAGGCAGTACTCCTGCTCGCCCAGGTAGTTCTTCAAATGCACGAGATTCTCGACGGAATCCGCAATCGCCACCACGGTGAGCCAGTCCTGGCTGCCTAAGTCGGAGTAGGCCGGGATGTCGAGCCCGCCCTTCGTCAACACATTGCATCGATCGGTCCCGAAAAGTTCAATATGCTCGGTCACGATCGAGGGCTTCTCGCTCGCGCTGCCGTCCTTTTCTCTAAAATCGATGGTGACCGTCGTACCCTTGTCAATTCTCGCGCCCATGAACCACTTCCTCCCTTTGCCGTACTCTCAAAAACTGGACCGCCAGGCCAACGCCCGCGTCCAGCCGGTTGCGCCGATTGTGACAATCGAACGGATCCATGCCAGGCTCAATTCATAGCCCCGCGCTGTTGAGCGGGCCCGCCCGCGCGTTTCTCAGTGAGATCGCGCCCTATTGGACCGCGGCGCCCGGAGATTCTGCCTTGTGCCTTTGCTTTGGCCTGCACGACCTGGGGCATCTCCTATTGCATCGGCCCCAGCCCGCAATCCTATTGGTCCTGTTTACCGATGTCGCCGTTCTTGCCCACTGGCACGGCTCGGGTTCCTGCGGCCAGTGCCTACTTCACTGGCTCGCGATTACCCAGTTCCATCGGCAGCAGGCCGAAGAAACTCCACCCCCGGCTGCCGTTCCTTTGATCGGAGCCCTGCTGCAGGCCACTCCGCCGCCCAACACCGTCGCCGTCCTCGACTACGCCACCGCCAAAGTCACGTTTCAGTACGTCTACCCGCGTCGCAATTGCGATGCCTGCGGCGGCCCCCAACACCCGCGAGACCTCCCTCTCCAGGCCCACTGCGCGCCCCTCACCGGCATCGTCAACCGCGTCGAAGTCAGCTCCGCCCCCTCCGCCGGAGCCTTCCGCGCCCACGCGGTCTGGAACAGCCCCCTGCCCGTCCATCGCGCCCGGCCCCTGCTCCGCCGCCAGGCCTCCTACGGCCGGGGCCGCACCGCCGCGGAAGCGATCGACGGCGCCATCGGAGAAGCCCTCGAACGCTACAGCCTCATCTATCGCGGCGACGAACCCCTGATTCGTGCCAAAACCTCAGAGCTCGACATCCTCCACCCGGACACCATCCAGCTCTACAGCAGCGCCCAGTATGCCCGGCGCGACCGCTGGAATGCCCTGCCCGACGAGATCTTTCGCATCCCTGATCCCTTCAATCCCGCTCACCCCGTCGACTGGCTCGAAGCCCGCGACCTCCACGGCGGCCCAGCCCGCTATGTCCCCGCTGCCTGTTGCCTCATGTGGTACCAGTTCCAGCCAGGCGAGCCCCGTTTCGCCAGCGCCGACACCATCGGCTGCGGCAGCGGCCGCACCTTCGACGACGCCCTGGCCCACGCTTTGCTGGAATGGATCGAACGCGACGCCATGTCGCTCTGGTGGTACAGCCGCGCCCGCCGCCCCGCCGTCCGCCTGGAGTCCTTCGACGACCCGCAGCTCCTCACCGCCGCCGAGTCCCTGCGGGCCATCGGGCGCCGCCTCTACCTGCTCGACTGCACCACGGACTTCGGCATCCCGGTCTATGTCTCCGTAGCCCCGCGTCTCGACGGCTCGGAGCTCCTCTTCGCCTCCGCCGCCCACCCGTCCCCGCGCGTCGCCGCCTGGAAAGCCGCCAGCGAAGCCGCCCAGGTCTGGACCACCGCCCAGACCACCGGCCGCCTGCCGGACTCGCTCCGCCCCTGGCTCCTGCGGGAGACCCTCGCCACGCAGCCTTACCTGGAGCCCCACGGGGAAGTCGACGCGCCGCCCGAGCCGCCGCCGCTCACCACCCTCGCGCAAATTGAACTAATCCTGGAAACGCTGCAAGCCGCCGGACTTCGCGCCTACGCCGTGGATCACAGCCGCCCGGATGTTTTACTCCATACCGCGCGCGCCATCGTGCCCGGCCTGCGCCACATCTGGAACCGCCGCGCGCCCGGCCGTCTCTACGACTGCCCGCCGCGCCTCGGCTGGCTGCCCGCGCCGCTGACCGAGGACGAATTGAACCCCATCTGCTGCATGATCTGATCGTCGAAGTGCAGCCGCCGCAGCAGCGCCACAAACCGCGCATCGCCATGCAGCGGCTTCAGCACCGGACTCGTCGCAATCGACAGCAGCGTCGTATCCCGCCGTTCGTAAGCGCGATCCAGCCACGCCATCGCCTGGTCCGCATCGCCCAGTTGCGCGTACACGCCCGCAATCAGCAGCCCGTCGACGGAGCCCGTCCTGGAGATCTCCTCCAGCCGCGCCAGCAGCCGCCGCGCCTCGTCCGGCCGTCCGCGAAACGCCTCCAACGACGCCCGCTCCGCCATCACCGTCACCGCCGGGTACTGCAGCTTCGCCGTGAAGTCGAGCTCTTCCTGAGCCTCCGCATAGCGCCCCTGGTGCTTCAGCAGCCGGGCATTCAGATACCGCGTCAGCCCGAAATTCGGAAACGCCACCAGTTGCTCGCGCAGGTGCTGCTGCATGCGGTCCAGCCGCCCCGACGTCCAGTAGAGGAACGCCAACTCGCACCACACCATCGGCTCCTTCTGGCGGCTCAGTGTCAGCGCCAGGCGGTCGTGCGTCTCGGCATCCCGATACCGGCCCCGCTTCCGCAGGTGCACTCCAAACCAGTAATGGATCTGCCAGTCGTTCGCATCCAGTTCCACGGCCCGCTGAAACGACTGCTCCGCCTTCGGCCACTCCTCCAGATCCAGCGACTGCACCCACCCCAGCGCCCCATATGCGCGGCTCGAATGACTGTCCAGCCGGATCGCCTCGGCCGCCGCCCGCCGCGCCTCCTTCGTGGCCAGCGCCGGAGGCAGCGACGCCGCGTTGGCCGCCGTCGCATACTCGTACGAAAGCTCCGCCCAGGCCTGCGCCCACTGCGGATCCAGCTCCGTCGCCTTCCGGAACCCCTCCACCGCCTCGACGTGCCCCTGCTTCGTCTGAGCACTCTGCTTCACCCGCGCCACGTCCGCCGCCAGCAGCGCCTCGGCTGTAGGTTGATGCGGCCGCCGTACCACCCACACGGCCACGGCGATCAGGACCATCGCCGCCAAAGCGAGAGCCGCCCGCCGCCGCGCCGCGGTCCACGCAAACCGCCCTTCCATCCGCCGCACCACGGCCTCCGCACTGGCCGGCCGGCCCGCCGGATCGCGCGTCAGGCACGCCTGCACCGCGTCATTCCAGCGCCGCGGCACGCCGTGCAACGCCGGAGCGTCCTGTGTCATCCGCAGCCACGCCGTCTCCATTGATGTCGTGCCCTGGAACGGCGGCTGCCCGGCCAGCATCTCGTACACCACGATCCCGAACGAGTAGATGTCCGCCGCCGGCCCCACCGGCGCGCCGCCCACCTGCTCCGGAGCCATATACATCGGCGTGCCTTCCATCGCACCCCGCTCCATGCGCCCCGAGTCCCATTCGCTCAACGGGCTCTCCGGCAACGGGCGCGCCGCCGCCGATAACCCGAAGTCCATAATCACGGCCCGTTCGCTGCCGTCCAGGTTTCGCGCCAGCACCACATTGCCGCTCTTGAAATCGCGGTGCACGACACCCGCCGCGTGCGCCGCATCCAACGCCGCCGCCAGTTGCCGCGCCACCACCAGGGCATGCTCATGCTTCAGCGGACCCTCCCGGCGCAAGCGCTCGGCCAGCGTCCCGCCATCCAGCAGCTCCATCGACAGGAACACAATCGACCGCCGCTGCCCGTCCAGCTCCACCTCGTGCCGGAACAGATCGTAGACCCGCGCCACATGCGCGTGCGTCACCAGCCGGGCCAACTGGATCTCCTGCTTGAAGCGCGCCAGAATCTCCTCGCTGCGGGTCAGCAGGGGCCGGATCGTCTTGAGCGCCACCTGCCCGCCCAGCTCCAGGTCCGCTGCCGCGTAAACCTCGCCCATGCCGCCTTCGGCCAGGAAGCGCTCCACCCGGAACCGCCCGGCCACCACCTCGCCCGGCACAAAGGTGCGCATGCCGGAACCCACAATCTCCGCCGCCCGCTTCATCGACAGCACCGGCCCGGCCAGCACCGAGGCCGCCGCGTCGTGGTGCGCCAGCAGTTGCAGCAGCGACAGCTCCATCGACGGATCACCCGCGCAGGCGCCATCCACAAAGGCCAGCCGCTCGGCTTCGTCCATCTCCATGGCCTGTTCGAAAAGTTGTTTGAGCGCCGCCCAGCGTTCCGCGATCATGACGCAGCCAGCTCTTTGCGCAACCAGGCGCGAGCCATGCTCCAATCCCGCTTGACTGTGCGTACGGAGATGCCCAGGGCCTGGGCGATCTCTTCCTCGGCGAAGCCCGCGAAGTAGCGCATCACCACCACCTGCGCCTGCCGCTCGTCCAGTTGCTCCAGCCGCGTCAGCAGCCGGTCGACCTCAATCACCACATCCGGCTTCTCCGACGTGATCAGGTGCCACTCCTGGATCTCCGCCGCCGCCCCGCCACCGCCCCGTTTCAACGAACGGTATTGCCGCGCATGATCCACCAGAATCTGCCGCATCACCTGCGACGCCACGGCGAAAAAGTGACCCCGGTTCTGCATCGCCCAATCGCTGTGGCCCGCCAGCTTCACAAAGGCTTCGTGCACCAGCGCCGTGGGTTGAAGGGTGTGGTCCAGACGCTCATGCTGCATCTGTTTCGCGGCAATACGCTTCAATTCCGGGTAAACCGCAGCCGCCAGCCGGGTCCGCGCCGCCACGTCACCCTGCCGCATGCTCTGCAGCAAAAACGTAATCTGGTCCTCAGGCGTTTCACCCATTGCGTCTAGCCACGGCGGAACTCCATTTTAACGCACCAGGCAACACGGCCCCGGCCAATCCCACATTCTCGGTACCATGTTTGAAATGCGTGCCCTGCTCTGCCTCATTCTTCTACTCACCCTCTTCCTCGCGCCGCTCCCCGCCGCTGCCCAATCGCCCCTCGCCGTGAAACAGGGCGAAGTCCTCCGCTTCGCCACGCACGCAGCTTTTGCCCGCGTTCACGACCGCAAGTTCCCCATTTATGACGGAACCGCCCTCATCCCGGCAGCAGTGATCGATAAACCCGGCGACTATCCCCTCGAACTGCTCTCAGCGGACGGGAAAACCCTGGAAACCCGTACGCTGACCATCCTCGACGCCCACTACCTCACCCAAAACGTAGCCCTCTCCAAGGAAGTGGTCGAACTGAAGCCCTCGCCCGGCGAGACGGAGACGGTCAACGCCCTGAAGCACCTCGAATCGCCGGCGAAACTCTGGGCCGAACCCTTCCTGGCGCCCGTCCCCGGTTGTATGAATTCGCCCTTCGGCGTGCAGCGCTACCAGAACGGCAAACCCACCGGCAACTACCACGCCGGAGTCGACCAGCGCGGACCGGCCGGCAAGCCCATCGTCGCCACGGCCGCCGGCACCGTGCGCATGGTCCGTTCCTACAACATCCATGGCAACGTAGTCGGCGTCGACCACGGCCAAGGCATCGTCTCCATCTATCTACACATGTCGAAGACCGCCGCCCATGAAGGCGACGCGGTGAAGCCCGGAGATGTCCTGGGTTATGTGGGCGCGACCGGACGAGCCAACGGCCCGCACCTGCACTGGAGCCTCTACGTCCACGCAGTCGCCGTGAATCCCTCGAAATGGGCCCCGCTGACGGCTTGCGCGGCCACGGCTCCCGCCAGGAAGGCTCCACCGAAGAAGGCGCCCGCGAAAAAAACCAGGCGCGCCCAGTGACCGTCCGTTAGTGAATATCCAGGCCCACCCGGCACTTGTGGTTCAGCGACTCCTGCTCCATCTCCCGGTAAGCCCGGTTCCGCCGTGTCAACTCGTCGAAATCCACCAGGTGCGCATCAAACTCCGGGCCGTCGACGCACGCGAACTTCACTTCGTGGCCCACCGTCACACGGCACCCGCCGCACATGCCCGTCCCGTCGATCATCACCGGATTCAGGCTGGCGTGGAGCTTCAGCCCCCAACCGCGCGTCGCCTCGGCCGCCGCCTTCATCATCGGAATCGGCCCGATCACGTGCCCTTCCTGGAAGGTGTCCGGCCCAGCCAGGCTGTTCAACAGTTGCACGACGTTGCCATGAAAGCCGAAGCTGCCGTCATCGGTCGCCCAATGCAGCTCGTCCACGGCCTCTTTCAGCTCGGCATCCAGGATCCGGTAATTCTCTGAGCGTGCCCCGCACAGCGCCGTCACCCGGTTCCCGGCCTGGTGGAACGCCTTCGCCACGGGCAGCAGCTCCGCCACGCCCACTCCGCCCGCCATGCACACCACATTCTTGCCCTTACTCATTGTGGCCGGCTCGCCCAACGGCCCCACCAGGTCGCACATCAGCGCCTCGGGTTCCAGCGACACGGCCTCTTTTGTCGTCTTCCCGATCGCCTGGATCACCATCGTGATGGATTGCCGCTCGGCATTGGAATCGACGATGGTCAGGGGAATCCGCTCGCTCGTCTCCAGCGGCCTTATGATGATGAACTGCCCGGCCTTCCAGCGCCGTTGAATGCGCGGCGCTTCCACCTCCAGCAGGGTCACCAGGGGAGCCAGCTCCCTTTTCGCCAGGACGCGATTCATCATTGCACCTCCGGAGTGCCGCTGAGGGCGTTATGGATGGCCTGGGCGGCCGCCCGGCCGTCCTTCATGGCCAGGATGACAGTCGATCCGCCGCGCACGACATCGCCGCCCGCATACACATGGGCCATCGACGTCTCGCCGTGCTCGTCAATCAGGATGCGGCCGCGCCGCGTGATCAACTGCGGCGTCACCTTCTGCAGCGTGGGATTCGGAGCCTGGCCGATCGCCGCCACCACCGTATCCACCGCAATCCTGTGCCGGCTGGACTCAATCGGCACCGGAGCGCGCCGCCCGCTCTCATCCGGCTCGCCCAACTCCATCCGAATGCACTCGATCTCTTTCACATACCCGTTCTCGTCGCCGTAGAGCGCCACCGGAGCGGCCAGGAACTCAAACTTGATCCCTTCCTCTTCCGCGTGCTCGATCTCTTCCAGCCGCGCCTTCAGTTCGACCCGCCCGCGGCGGTAGAGGATCGTCGTCTCGCTGCCCATCCGGTTGGCCCAACGCGCCGCATCCATGGCCGAGTTGCCGCCGCCCACCACAATCGTGCGCTTGCCCACCCGGACCGGCGTCGGCGCATCCGGAAACTTGAACGCTTCCATCAGATTGATGCGGGTCAGGAACTCGTTGGCCGTATACACGCCCACCAGGTTCTCGCCCGGGATACCCATCATGTGCGGCAGCCCGGCTCCGGTACCAATGAAGATGGCCTGGTAGCCCTCTTCCATCAGCTCTGCCAGCGAGGCGGTCTTGCCGGCAATGAAATCGACCACGAACTCGACACCCATGTTCTGCAGCCGGGCAATCTCTTCCCGCAGAATCTCGCGCGGCAGGCGGAAGTTGGGGATCCCATAAGCCAGGACACCTCCCAGCTTGTGCAGCGCCTCGAAGATCGTCACCTGGTAGTTCCAGCGGATCAGGTCGTACGCGGCGATCAGCGAAGCCGGGCCGCTGCCCACCAGCGCCACCTTGGGTCCCGTCGGTTTGGGATAGCTGGTGGCCAGTTCCTGCATGCGCAACCGCGCGTGGTCCGCCGCGAAGCGCTCCAGGCTGCCGATGGCCACCGGATCCCACTTCCGGCCGACGATGCAGGCGTCTTCACAGAACAGCTCGTGCTGGCAGACACGGCCGCAAACTCCTGGGAACGGGCTCTGCTCGCTGATGACATCATGCGCCGCCTGGAACTCGTTCTCGGCCAGGCGGGCGATGAAGCGCTTGATGTCGATATGCAGAGGACACGCCTCGACGCAGGTTGGTTTGGCGCACTGGAGGCACCGCTGCGCCTCTACACTCACCTGTTCCGGCGTGAAGCCCAAGGCCACCTCTTCCGCGGTGCGGGCCCTAACTTGTGCATCCAGAAGAGGTAAAGCCTGTCTGGGAGCTTTTGGATTGGGTTTGTATTTCAGCGGCGGCGCGGCCATGCCGGGAACTAAGCAATCAAGATGCCAAAGTCCGATATAGGGAACTGGGGCATATCGCTCTCACCCGGGCGGCGCGCGTCCGCCACTCATGTCTGGCGTCCACCGGGCCCTACCCCCTATCCTGGGTAGCGGTGCCCAAAGTTCCCAAGCTTCGTGGCGGCCGGTTCCGCTTCCGGCGCCTGATGGTCTGGTTCCTCTATCTGGTCCTGGGCTTCTACGCCTTCATCGTGCTGGCTTTGGCCGGCTTGCGGTTCATCGATCCCCCCTCCACCGGAGTCCAAACGCAGCGCCGCGTCCAATCCTGGTTCAGGAAGGGGAAATATCAGAAGCGCTACACCTTCGTCCCGCTGGCCCGCATCTCACCGAACTTCCAGTGGGCCGTCATCGCCGCCGAGGACGGGCGCTTCTACCAGCACCACGGCTTCGATTGGGACCAGATCAAGGACGCGGTCGAGGACGGCATGGAAGACCGGCGCATTCGTGGCGCCTCCACCATCTCCCAGCAACTCGTCAAGAATCTGTTCTTTACGACCACCGCATCGGCCATCCGGAAAGGCCTGGAGTTCACCATCACCCCGCTGGCCGAACTCATCCTGGGCAAGAAGCGGATCCTCGAACTCTACCTGAACGTCTGCGAATGGGGCCCTGGTGTCTTTGGAGCCGAAGCGGCGGCGCAGTATCACTACCATACGAATGCGGCGAAGATCACCCGCGATCAGGGCGCGCGCCTGGCCGCCATCCTGCCCAGCCCGCTGCGGCGCACACCCGCCCGCATGGACCGCTACTCGGCCATCATTCTGACTCGGATGGGGCAGTTGGGACGTTAGCGGCGGGCCGTGCCACGCGTGGCACAACCTCTTCCAATGCGCGCGCCAGCGCCTCCAGGCTGACCGGCTTGGATACGTACGAGTCCATTCCCGCGGCGAGGCATAGTTCCCGGTAGCCGGACATCGCATGCGCGGTCATGGCCACAATTGGGATCCGCCGGCCATTGCCGTTCTCCCACTGGCGGATCGCCTTGGATGCCGCCCAGCCGTCCATCTCCGGCATCTCGATATCCATGAAGATGACGTCGAGGTCGCCGGCATGCACGCGCGCCACCGCCTGCAGTCCGTCCTCCACCACTTCCACCGTGTGGCCCAGGCGGCCTAACAGCGCCGTGCCGACACGCTGGTTGATGGCGTTGTCCTCGGCCAGCAGGATTTTCAGCCGGCGCGCCGGCGCTAAAGTCTGCACCCTTCCGGGATTGGCGGCCGCGGCCCGCATCTGCAACTCGCACACGGCCCCCAGCAGCGCATCGAGCAATGCGTGATTCGGTACCGGTTTGGTGAGCAGCGCCGCTAATCCGGACGAGGGTCCCCGCTTGCGGTCTCTCTGCTGATAGCCCGACGTCAACATGATCACCGGCAGATGCACCAAGGCCGGCGAGCTCCTGATATGCTCCAGCAGCGCGAACCCATCCTGGACCGGCATATGGCAGTCAGTAAGGACCAGGGACAGCGGCAGCGGATGCGGCTCCGCCGGTTGTAGAATTGCCACGCCCTCCTCGACACTGCTCGCCAACTCGGGCAGCATCCCCCAACCGGCAAGCGTCTCGCTCAGGATCTGCCGGTTGGTGGCATTGTCGTCCACCACCAGGATCCGCTTGCCGCGCAGGCAGGCCGGATTCATGGTCGTGGAATTGCACGCCGTGTCGCTGGGGTGCAGGTAGCGCGCCGTGAAATGGAACGTGCTGCCGCTGCCGGGCTCGCTCTCCACCCACAGGCGTCCTTGCATCATTTGCACCAGGCGCGCGCAGATCGAAAGACCCAGCCCGGTCCCGCCGTATTTCCGGGTCGTGGAAGCATCCGCCTGGCTGAACGCCGAGAAGATGGCCTGCTGCTTATCCAGCGGCACCCCGATCCCGGTATCTTTCACGCGGAAGTGCAGGTCCCAGGAGCCGGCTTGACTGGCCTCCACCGCCACCGAGACCTGAACCTCTCCAGCCGGTGTGAACTTGATCGCGTTGCCCACCAGGTTGGTGAGCAGTTGGCGCAGACGCGTCGGGTCGCCCTGCACATACTCCGGTACGCCGGGCGCCATCTGGCACAGCAGTTCCAGGCCCTTCTCGTCGGCCCGCAGGGCCAGCGGCTGCAGGGCGTCGTGAATCGTCTCGCTCAGCGCAAAATCCACTGAATCCAGGTCCAGCTTGCCGGCCTCGATCTTCGAAAAGTCCAGGATGTCGTTGATCAGCGTCAGCAGCGAATCCGCCGAGCGCTTGACGATCCTGACGTATTCGCGCTGCTCCGGCTGCAACTCGGACGAATACAGCAGTTCCGTCATGCCGATGACGCCGTTCATGGGCGTCCGGATTTCGTGGCTCATGTTGGCCAGAAACTCGCTCTTGGCGCGGCTGGCGGCTTCCGACGCCTCCTTGGCCTTCTCCAACTCCTCCTGCACCTGCCGCAGGGCGGTAATGTCATGCAGCAGCCAGACCTGGATGTCCTCATCGGAGTAGCCGCTGAACTCGATCACGCGCTGGGTCCCGTCGGGACGCAGGATCGTGGCCACGCTGCGCGGCTGCTCGCCCGGAGCGAGTTCATCGATAGGAGCCAGATCTTCCGCCTGGGCGAACGCCTGGGCAACGGCTTCCAGGTCCTCCGGAGTCCGGCCAAGCATGCGCTGCGCCGCGCGATTCAGCTGCAGCGCGCCGGCCTCGAAGTGAATCGCACCCGCCGGCAGCCGGTCGATGAGCCGCCGCAGGCGTTTTTCACTGCGCTCCAGCCGGAGCTCAGCTTCCTTCCGCTCAGTGATGTCGAGGGACACGCCCATGACCCGCGGAGGCCCGCCGGCCGGATTGGGCAACACGTGACAGTGCGTGGAGAGCCAGCGGATCCCCTGCTTCGGCAGGATCACCCGGTACTCGAGAACCACGTTTTGGCCGCTTTCGATAGCCAGGCTGAATGTCTCGTCGAGAATGGCGCGGTCGTCGGGATGGACCGTGCTCAATGCCTCGGCGCGTGGCGTTCTGGGCGCCGGCAACCCGCTGATCCGTATCATCTCCGGCGAGGAGCACATCTCCTCGCGCCCCAGGTCGATCTCCCAGGTGGCCACGCCGGTCGCGGCCTGGATCAGCCGCAGTTGCTCTCGGTTGGCCAGCAGCTCTTCCCGCAACAGCTTCAGCCGGGTGATATCTTCGGCCACCAGGATGAAGTACTCCGGCGCACCGTCCGCATTCACAGCCATGGAGATCTTGGCGTAAATCCAGATCACCCCGCCGTCCTTGCGAACCCACCGCCGTTCCGTCGTGAACTCGCTGATCTCGCCGGAAATCAGCCGCTGGTGCTGGCCGGACGCCGCCGCCGCGTCCCCGGGGTGGATGAGATCGCACGGAGACAAGCTCACCAGCTCTTCACTCGAATAGCCGCTGAGCGTCGACATAAACCGGTTGGTTCGGATAAACCGGGTCGTGTCCAGCGTGATCAGCGCAAAGCCGACCGCCGCCGCCTCGATGGACTCCTGCAGCCAGGCGGCATTGGCATTGCCCAACTGGCGCAGTTGCAGTGACCACGCCTCGTCCTGGGCCCGCCCCGGCAGCAGTTGTTCGTTCAGGGATAGATCCGCATCGTGCATCGGCGATGTCAGCCTCGAATGAAAAGTCGGACCAGCGTCTGGTTCAATAGCATGTTGGCGATTTCGCCGTAGGTGACCGGACCGGTGATCGTGCCGGCCGCACGGCCCTCCAGATGGCAATAGAGGTAGTTCAGCACACAGTTGCAGGCGAACGCCGTCTCGCCGCGATCCTCCAGCAGGCCGTCGAACGCGTGGCTGTAGCCGGGCACCGGCGCCGCCAGTTTGTACTCCACTCCCTCGAAGACAGGCGCGAAGAACTTCACCATGCCGGTCTGGGTGTCGACGGACTCAATGCTGACATTGACGATGGAACCGTTGTAATCGGCCGTCAGCGGCAGCCGCATGTCGGCGTGGCGGCTGTCCAGGTATTGCGCGAACGGAACAGTCTCTCCGCCCACCACACACGAGTTGGTCTGGAACCCGGTATGGGGAAACCGCAGGCCGGCTCCGGTGCCCGGCCGGAACACATTCACAATATCGAGTTCAGCCAGCTTGCCCGGCGGCAGGTCGATATGCATCGCGACAGCACGATCCTCTGAACACTCGCCCGTCCTGCCATCGATCACCTTCGGGCTGAGCCTGGCCGCGCCGTCCAGCGACGAGCCGGAAACCCACCCCACAACCGGCTTTACGAACATACCCGGATAGTGGGCCGCACCCCGCGCATAGCCGGCGTGCACCGCGCTGCCGGACGGCAGGATCAGCACCGTATACCCGTTATCCGCGGCATCTTCCAGCAATCGCGGCAGACTTTCAGCGGAGTGACTGACGATCCGGGCACCCTTCGCACAGGCGGGCACTCGCGTTACGAAAACACGGTCGCGGGAACAGACGCCCCCCTCGAGCTCCATGAAGTAAGCAGTCGTCCCGCCGATCCAGTCACCCTGCGGCAACGCCCGCAGCGCCTGTTCGTTGCCGGCCAGCAGGAGCGGAGTTCCTTGTCTGATTTCCTCGGAAACTTCAGCGATGGTCTGGAGCATGGACTTCTCTTAACTCTCCAAAGCGGCCAGTTCGGCTGCGAGCAGGGATTCGAACTTGACGAAGAACTCGCGGACATGCCGGCCCAGCTCTTCCAGTTGCTCATCCGAAGAGTCGCCCTTGTACCGCAGCCTGATGGTGAACAGCAGCATGTTGAACGAGAGGTTGTTGGAACGCAGCTCTCTTGCACCCGTGACGAGTTGCTTCCAACAGGGATGCTCAGCTGGTGGGATCATCAAACCCTCTGGTCATTCGGTTTATCGACCAATGTGAGTGAAAAGAGTAGGGCTTCTCGGAGGGAGCGTGAAGTACCCGTGGAACCATGCCTCCGCCAAGGACGCCCGGGCCGCGCAGCCCCGGGCTTCCATCCACCCCATCCGTATGAAAATGAACAGTTTCGACCGGTCCCCGCGTTCACCCTCCCCATCCGTCCGCCGCACCCCTATTTTTGGGCAGTCAGGCTGGCCGCCCGTTTCTTCCCCTCGGCTTCCACCAGTTCGTTCATCCGCCCCAGTTGCTTCTCGAGGAAAGCCATGTCGGTGAACGGATCCCCGCCCAGCCGGCCCCAGTACACACGGCCTTTCTTGTCGATCAGCAGCGTCGAATGCAGCTCCATGTCCTCGAAATCGTCATACGAGTGAAAGCGCCGCGCGTTCTCATGCGTGGAGTCCGACAGCAGCCGCACCGCCAGCTCACCGTACTCCTTCAGCCCGCCCTTGTTCTTCGACGGCTCGGCGCTGCTCACCGCCAGCACCACGGTCTCCAGCCCTTCCCAGTCGTCTTTCTTCTTCCCCAGGTCGCTCAACTGCTTCATGCAGTGCGGGCACTCCTGCCCCAGGTAGTAAACCAGGATCACGTTCTTGCCCTTGAACTGCTCCAGAGAAACGCTCTTTCCTGAAGCATCCTTCACCTCGAGCCGCGGAGCCGGATACGGCTCCCACTTCGCCGGCCCATACGACTCCAGCGGGATCCGCGTATACTCCCGCTGCGGACCCGGCGACGAGTCGCGCGGCACCGCTGTAATCCCCGTAGCCTTCGCCTGCTCCAGTAGTTTCAGCCCCGCATCGGCATGACGAGTCTCGAAGAGCAGCCGGGCCATGGCGTTCTGGGCCTTGGCCGTCTCCCCCAGCGCCGCATACGCCCGCACCAGTCCTGACAGCGCGAAGATGTCGTTCGCAACCAGCGTCAGGTCTTTCTCAAACGCCTGTGCGGCCAGCAGCGGGCTTTTCGCCGCCAGATAAGCTTCGCCAAGCGCGTTATACAGCGCCTCGGGATAGAACGGCGGGTCGGCGTACTCACGCTGCAGCGCGAACTCCTTCTCCGCCGCATCCGCCAGCAACCCAATCCCGAAGATCGTCTCGCCCTTGGCGATCGCGATCCGCGCGCGCAGCTCCAGCACATAAGTATCGAAGATCCGCAGCCGGAAATTGTCCTTCTCAAACTCCTTCCGCAGCGGCGGCAGCTCAGCCAGTTTCGTCTCCGCCTCGGAGATCCTGCCCTTGCCCAGATAGGCGCGCGTCTCGAAGTACGCCTTCGACGCCTTCTCCCGCGGGATGTCGCGCCACGGGATCAGCTTCGAGTCCAGCAGCTCGTCCCAGCGCTCAAACTTCAGCAGCACGCGAGCGGCAGCCTGCAGCCCATAGGAATGGCTGCTGTTGGGAATCTCGTTATTGTCGTTCGGATCCAGCGGAGCGTCGATCAACTGCCGCGCGCCAAACAGGGCAGCCTCCGTCATCCCCAACTGCTCCTGGATGTACGACAGGTAATTCCGGTTGTGCCCGTAGTTCCAGTTGTTGAACGGGAATGTGAGGCTGTCGCGCATATACTGTTTCTCGACGCGCGTGGCGGAGTCCATTGAAATCGCCGCCTCGTCCCACATCCCGACGATGCTGTAGATGTGTCCCGGCATGTGCTGGGCATGACCGATCGCGGGCACCGCGTCTGTATATGCGCGGCAGCTCACCAGCGCCTGCTCCGGCTCGTGATAGTCCCAATTGTGGATCCGGTAGTGATGCGCGCCGGGATGCATCGGCTGCCTGGCCAGGATCTCGCGAATGATCATCTCGGTGGCATAGCGGGCATCGCCGAGAGTGGCCAGCGCCAGATACGCCCGCGCCTCCATATCGTCGGGATACTTCACGGCCAGAGTTTCCAGCTTCCTGATATGAGCGGCCCGCTGCGCCTGGTAGGCGCTATCGTCGTCGTTCTTGGCGTCAGCAACGGTGTGGACCGGATCCGGGACCAGGATGGCCTCCCACGCCTCGATATACAGCCGCTCGCGTTCCGTCACGCTGCCCTTGCGTTTGGCCGCCTCCCGGATGAAGTCGGCCGGCCGGTTGCCGCCTCCGGCGCGGCGGTCCGCATTGGCCACCGCCAGCCCCCAGTACGCCATGGCATTCTCGGGCTCCAGCTTCAGGCACCATCGGAACGACCGCTCGGCCTCATAGAACCAGAACGAATGCAGCAGCGCATTGCCCTGGTCGAACCACTTCTGGACTTCAGGGTTCTTGGTGGTAATGGGAAAATGGGCAGTGCCGATCCCGGTCATCGGCCACGGCTTCTGGCGCGGCCCGCTGTCGAAAGCGGCACCATGCGCGGAGTGCCCCGACTTGTAAGCATCGGAAGGACTCAGCGTCTGGGCTGAGGCCAAAGGACAGAGCAAAGCCGCCACGATCCAGGCATCCCGGTAAGCCATATTGCTAGTCAGTATAGCTTCACCAGCCGCAATCACCCGAAGGGGACGGTCATCCGGAGGGGACGTTCATCCCCTGTCCCAAAACGCAAACTGCTCTGAACAACGAAGTCGCCGCAGGTGGACAGGGCGTGAACGTCCCCCACCCTCGAGGCCCACCCCCGAGGCCTCTACTTCAGCCCGGACAGCGTCTCTTTGCTCACCTTGGCCACGATATGCACCAGCGGATCCACTACCTCCGCGATGTCATACCGCACGGACGTCCCCAGCACAACCGCCGACTCATTCGAGCTCAGCTTGTAATCCCGCTCCAGCCAGCGGGCCAGCTCGGTCGTCGCCTGCTGCAGCGCCTCCGGCAATGAATTGGCGATCCCCGAGGCCATCAGCCACTCGGCATCCTCCATCCTCGGAGCCTGCGTGCCCTGCCCCCGGATCACATTCACCGTGAACTCAATGTCCATTGAGGTCTCCAGCGCATCGCCGGTCAGCTCCCCGTCACCCTGCGCCGCATGACCATCGCCCACGAACAGCAGCGCCCCCGGGACATTCACCGGCAGATACACCGTGACGCCCTCGCGCAGCCCGTTGTAGTCCATATTCCCGCCGAACGAGCCCGGATACCCCGTCCGGAACGCCTGGTTCGCCGCAGGAGCCACCGCCACGCACCCCAGCATCGGCCGCAGCTTCACCTTGAAGTTCTTCAGCCGCTCCGTCGGCTTCGCCAGCATCGCGTATCCGGCCGCGCGGTCCAGCTTCCACTCGGAATCGAACTCCGCATCCCGCTTCGCCTCGCGCAGATAGTTTGGCGTCACCGCGCTGCCCACAATCGAGTCCCCACTCCCCGCCGTATCCCGGTTCAGCCGGATCTTGTTGAACTTCACGGCCAGCGTATCGCCCGGCATCGCGCCTTCCACATAGAACGGCCCGGTCTGCGGATTCCCGCCCAGCGACCGCCGCACCCCCTTCGGATCCGTCCCGCCGGCATCCACCGCCCACGTACTCACCGAATCGCCAGGCTGCAGCCGCATCACCGGTTCAATCGCGCCCGAGAACACCCGGTGAAACTTCACCGGCTCAAACGACCGCGTCACCGGACCGCGCTCCTCCAACTTCACCCGCCGGGCCTTCCAGCCAAACTGATCGGACCCCTGGGTGATGGTCCCGCTCATCTCATCGCCGGTCACCCGGCCCTCCAGCACGCCGAAAGGCTTCCCGTTGGGCCGCATCGCGGTGATCTTCACGGAATCGCTTTCCGACGTTCCCGCGAGCTTCAGCTCATTCAGCGTACCGGTGACCTTCGAGTCCTCGGATTTCAATTCCACCCGCGCGGCGCCGAACTCATCGCCAAATCGCACCAGCACAAACTGCCAGGTGCCGGTCAGATCGGCGGAAAAGGCCAGGGTAGGCAACAGGACCAGCGGGAGCGTCCATTTCATAGGGAGGATTCATCCTTTCGCAGGCAACCCGGGCATCCAACCGGGTGTCCAGACCAACTGGAATGAATACGACCGCACCCCGCCAACGGTTACACCCGTCCGCCCAGATTCTCCCCGAGGCGGGGACGTTCATCCCCTGTCCCAAAACGCAAACTGTTCGGAACAACGAAGTCGCCGCAGGTGGACAGGGCGTGAACGTCCCCCACCCCCGAGCTCACCCCCGGCAAACCTTCCCCAGCACAGCCCCCCGTTTCGCCCCCGTAGCCGAAGGCAAATTGGAAGTCCGCCCCTTCAGCGTCTCCGAAGCCAGCACGGCAAACGCGACCGCCTCCTTGGCATCCGCATCAATCCCGTGCACCTCGCTCCGCGACACCTCCGACTCCGGCAGCTCCGCCCGCAAAAACCGCATCAGCGTCTTGTTGTGTACCCCGCCGCCGGCCACAATCACCTCGGCAGGCGGATTCTCTTCCCCATCCGCAAATCGCGCAATCCCGTCAGCAATCGCCGCCGCCGTGAAATACGTAGCCGTCGCCACCGTATCCTCAGTACTCAGCCCCCGTCCAATCAGCGCCTTCACAAACTCGGCCCCATACTGCTCCCGGCCCGCGGTCTTCGGAGGCCGCTGCGAGAAATACTCATCCGTCAGCAGCTCAGCGACAATCTCCGGATGCACCAGCCCTTCCTCGGCAATGGCCCCATCCCGGTCGAACATCAGCTTCCCTTGCGTGTAGTGTGCGACCAACTGGTCAACGACCATATTCCCCGGACCCGTATCGAACGCCACCACCTTCTCCGGACCCAGCCCCGCCGGCAGCCACGTAATATTCGCGATCCCGCCGATATTCAACGCCACCCGAGTCAAATCGTCGTCATGAAACAGCAGGTAATCGACAAACGGCACCAGCGGAGCCCCTTTGCCGCCCGCCGCCATGTCCGCCGGCCGGAAGTCCGACACCACCGTCCGCCCGGTGCGGGCCGCCAGGACATTCCCATCGCCGATCTGCAGCGTACAAGCAATCTTCTTGCCCAGATACTCGACAGCGGTGCCTTCGTGGAATATCGTCTGCCCGTGACAGCCGATCACCTCGACATCCTCTACCGCGATCTTGCCCTTCTTGCAAGTCTGCAGAAACGCGGAGGCGTACAACTCGGCCAGCAGGAAGTTCAGCCGCGCAATCTCCCGCGTATGCGTCTCGCAATTCGAAACGTTCAGCAGCGCGGCCCGCACATCGGCTGAATAAGGCACGGAATGAAACGCCAGCATCTCGACGCCCGTCTTCGACCGCCGCACGACAGCCACATCGATCCCGTCCAAAGACGTGCCCGACATGATCCCGGCGCAGACCATCCCTGCCCCATTCTTCTTTCCCACTAATTCCGGCTTCCCGTTTCGAACTTCTTTCATGACTTCACCTCACTCACCCCAGCAATCCGAGCCGCGCAAACCAACCCGTCCCGCCTACCCGTTCAGCTCTGCCTTCAACTCCGCCAGCAACTGCAACGCCTCAATCGGCTTCAGGTTATCAATGTCCAGCGCGCGAATCCGCTCCGCAATCTGATACCCCACCGGCTCAAACAACTGGATCTGGAAACTCGGCTCCGGCTTACTCTTCCGCCGCGGACCCTCCAACTGCTCACTGACCTTATGCTCCGTCTTCTCGTGCAGCGACAGAATCTCCCGAGCCCGTTCAATCACCGCCATCGGCAGCGCGGCCAGCCGCGCCACCTCAATGCCATAACTTTTATCCGCGCTCCCGGGCTCCACCTTCCGCAGGAAGATCACCTGGTCGCCCACTTCCTTCACCGACACATGCAAATTCCGGATCCCGTCCAGCTTGTCCGCCAGCTCCGTCAGCTCGTGGTAATGCGTCGCAAACAATGTATAGGCGCCGATCCGCTCATGGATATGCTCAATCACAGCCCAAGCCAAAGACAGCCCGTCATAAGTGGCGGTCCCCCGCCCAATCTCATCCAGCACGATCAGCGAATTCGACGTAGCCGTGTTCAGAATGACAGCCGTCTCGGTCATCTCCACCATGAACGTACTGCGCCCGCGAGCCAAATTATCCGACGCGCCAATGCGCGTAAACACCCGGTCCACCAAAGGCAGCACCGCCTCCGTAGCCGGTACAAACGAACCCATCTGCGCCATCACGGCAATCAGCGCCGCCTGCCGCAGGTACGTCGACTTGCCGCCCATATTCGGACCCGTGATGATCGCGATCCGGCTCTTCTCCTGGTCCAGGTACAGGTCGTTCGGAATAAACCGCTGCGCGTCCTTCTCCGTCAACCGCTCGATCACCGGATGCCGCCCGCCCGCAATCCTCAGCTCACCCGACTGCGCCGAAAATTTCGGCCGCGTATACCGGTGATCCAGCGACGCCTGCGCCAGCGAGCAATAGAAATCGATCTCCGCCACCGCCGACGCCGTAGCCCGGATCCGCCCCGACTGCGCCGCCGCCTCCGCCCTCACTTCCGCGAAAATCGCCCGCTCCAGCTCGTTCGCCTTGTCCTCTGCATCCAGGACCTTCGACTCCAGCTCCTTCAACTCCGGAGTCGTAAACCGCTCCGCATTCACCAGCGTCTGCTTGCGCTCGTAATCCGCCGGAGCCAGGTGCTTGTTCGCATTCGAGATCTCGATATAGAACCCGAAGACGTTGTTGAACCGCACCTTCAACGACCCGATGCCCGTCCGTTCCCGCTCACGCAGCTCAATCGCCGCGATGATCTGCCGCGAGTTCTTCGCCAGGTTCCGCAGCTCGTCCAGCTCCGCGTTATACCCGGCCCGCACCACGCCGCCGTCGTTCAACGTCACCGGAGGCTCATCCGCAATCGCCGCCAGAATCTTGTCCCGCACCTCGGCCACGTCATCCAACTGCTCGCGCACCGCAGACAGCAGCGTCGCCGTAGCCTTCTCCAGCAACGGCCGCAGCAGCGGGATCCGAGCCAAAGTCCGGCCCAACCCCAGCGCATCCCGGGGATTCGCGGTCCCCACGGCAATCCGCGACAGCAGCCGCTCGACATCGAGCATCCCGCCCATCACCTCGCGCAGCTTCGCCCGCTCCACCGTAGCCGACCGCAGCCACTCCACCGCATCCAGCCGCGCCTCAATCTCCGCCCGGTCCAACGACGGCCGCAGCAGGCGCCGCTGCAGCAGCCGCCCGCCCATGCCCGTCTGTGTCAGATCCAGAACACTCAGCAGCGTGGAATCCCGCTTGGCGTCCAAATCGGCCGAGAACATCGGCTCGACCAGTTCCAGATTCCGCACCGTCACCGCGTCCAGCAGCATGGCCCCGGCCCGGTCGAAATACGCCGGGCGATCCAGGTGATCCAAAGCGGACTTCTGCGTCTCCCGCAGGTACGCCAGAATCGCCCCCGCCGCCGAAACCGCCAGCCGCTTATCCGCGAGCCCGACCCCATCCAGAACGAGTAACTGGAAATGGTCCTTGAGACTCTGCTCGGCGTAGTCGGTGGTGAACGTCCACGCGTCCACCGGAGTCTTCACCCACCGCCCCTCCGGAGCCTTCCCGGACCCCTCGGGCACCAGCAGTTCCCGGACCTTCAACTGTTCCAGGGACGCAGCCGCATCGGCCTGGTCCATCTCGGTAGCACGAAACTCGCCGGTGGAGATATCGACGTAAGCCAGCCCGGCCCGGTCGCCCTTATAAGCGACAGCGGCCAGGAAGTTGTTCTCGTGCGACCGCAGCAGCGCCGCCTCGGTCACAGTGCCCGGAGTGATGATGCGCGTAATCTCGCGCCGCACAATCTTCTTGGTCTGCCGCGGGTCTTCCATCTGATCGCAGATGGCCACGCGGTAGCCCTTCTGGATCAGGCGCGCAATGTAATTCTCAGCGGCATGCGCGGGCACCCCGCACATCGGCACGGGCTCGCCTTTTTCTTTATTCCGGGAGGTGAGCGTAATCTCGAGCTCTTTGGCGGCCGTCACGGCATCGTCAAAGAACAGCTCATAGAAATCGCCCAGGCGGAACAGCATCAGGGCATTCGGAGCCTGCTGTTTGGCGGCGTGATATTGCCGCATCAGCGGCGTAGTCGGTTCGCCGGCCACTATAGCCCCAACCGCGCAATCGAATTCATTTCAACTGAGCGCCACCCGGACCGCTCCAACCCGGTCCGGCGAAGAACGAACCACTTCGAATCAATCAAACAACCCTCACCTCTGGTAAGCCATACCAACCCCTGGGACGGCGGACCCCCTGGTCCGCAGCCGACCCCCTGGTCGGCTCCCCGAAGAACCCAGCCAAAACCACGCTCATCACCCGATCCGTCCACCAACCTGAACCTACCCCCAACGAACCACGAGCGAAAGCGAGTGGTCCCCACCGCGACCCGATCCCAGGCCCCACCCCCAGTCCCGGAGCGTAAGCGACGGGCTAACCCGTCCCCCGCCCCACGGCGAACCGCGACCGGCAACAAGCGGGCACCCGTCCACCCACCCTCAGTCCCGGAGCGTAAGCGACGGGCTAACCCGTCCCCTACCCCGCTGCGAACCGCGACCGGCAACGAGCGGGCACCTGTCCACCCACCCCCAGTCCCGGAGCGAAAGCGACGGGCTAACCCGTCCCCCGCCCCACTGCGAACCGCGACCGGCAACGAGCGGGCACCTGTCCACCCACCCCCAGTCCCGGAGCGTAAGCGACGGGCTAACCCGTCCACCTTCCGCACACCTCCGTCCACACGCGAGGAGGCGCGCCCGAAAGCGCGCCCCCCGCACCAATCAACCTGGGAAACCAAAACATCCATCACTAGGCGTAAATCCCGCGCAGCTTGATCGCAAACGCCACCCGGTCCAACGCCAGCATGTACGCCGCGGCCCGGTTGTGCACCTTGTGGCGCTCCCCGTAATCCACGACATCCTTAAAGGAGTTCACCATGATCTCCTCCAGCCGCCCGTTCACCAGTTGCTCGTTCCAGAAGAAGCCCTGCCGGTCCTGTACCCATTCGAAATAGGAAACGGTGACCCCGCCGGCATTCGCCAGAATGTCAGGGATCACAAAAATCCCCTTCTCTTCCAGGATCTTATCCGCCACGGCCGTCGTCGGCCCGTTCGCGCCCTCGCAAAGAATCTTGGCCTTGATCCTCGCGGCGTTGCCCGAGTGAATCACATTCTCCTTGGCCGCCGGCACCAGCACATCGCACTCCAGGAACATCGCCTCGTGCTTGTCGATCGCCTCCGCCTCGGGATACCCGACCACCGTGCCCGTCGCCTGCTTATACTTCATCAGCGCTTCCGGATCGATCCCGTTCGAGTTGTACAGCGCGCCGTCCCACTCGATGATGGAGATCACCTTCATGCCGGCCTTGTGCATCAGCTTCGCGGCCTTGCCGCCCACATTGCCGAAGCCCTGCACAACGACCTTCGTCTGCGCCGGATCCATCCGGAACTTCCGCAGCGCCTGCAACGTGACGAACAGGCAACCCCGTCCGGTCGCCTCCACCCGGCCCCGCGAGCCACCCAGGTTCAGGGGCTTGCCGGTCACCACGGCCGTCACCGTCGTCCGCTTGTGCATGGAGTAGGTGTCCATGATCCAAGCCATCGTCTGTTCATTCGTATTCATGTCCGGAGCCGGCACATCGCGCTCCGGCCCAATGATGTCGATCAGCTCAGCCGTGTAGCGCCGGGTGATCCGTTCCAGTTCGTTCTGGGACAGGATCGCGGGGTCGCAAATCACACCCCCCTTGCCGCCGCCAAACGGGATGTTCACCACGGCGCACTTCCACGTCATCCAGGACGCCAGCGCCTTGACTTCGTCCAGAGTCACATCGGGAGCGAAGCGGATCCCACCTTTGGCCGGCCCGCGGGCCAGCGAATGCTGAACACGATATCCAGTAAAAACTTCTAAACGGCCGTCATCGAGTTGGACAGGAATATGGACAGTCATCTCCAGGGCTGGGGAACGCAGCACCTTCTGGAGACCATCGTCCAAGCCGAGCAACAGGGCGGCTTCATTGAAGCGGGCCTCGGCAGCGAGCCAGGGGTTAAACTCCCGGTCGAGAGCGGCATCGCTGTCAGGTTTCGTGGCTTCGAGGATCATTGATGATCACCTCCGCCCCCATTATGCCCTAGCGCTCAATCAGTTGGTACGGTACTCCAACCGATCAGCATCAAATTATCCGGGAACCGTAAAGAACCAACACCTCCCAACAGTGGGTGTCACCCGCCAGTCCAGCAGAAGCCCGTCCCGAGCCCCCACCACTCCGCCCAAACCAACGAACCCGCGGGGACGGTCCGTCTCTCCCCGAACCACTGCCCCAACCCCACACCCAACTCCCCCCCAGCCTTACCCCCGGCGCAAGCCGGGGGCCCGCCCCAATCCCAACGGCCCCCACCACCAACAGGACACTCACCCCCGGAGATCCACCCGCCGAATCACCCCTCCCGAAACACGATAAGATAAACACATCCGAAATAATCAATATCTCGATTCCCAAAAAATCGATCGCACATTTCGCCCGACCAAAACCGGAGCCCATCCCGTGAAACTCGCAATTCTCGCCCTCCTCCTAGCCGCCTCCCTGCAAGCCCAAATCGCCAGCCTCAGCACGACCGACGATGGCAGCATCCTCTACTTCACCACGCCCTCCATCCAAGAGGGCGCCGCTCAACCCGCCCATGGCAAATCCTTCCGAATCGACGCCCAGGGCCTCGCCCTCCAGGAAGCCCGGACCCTGGAAATGGTCGAAGCCCCGGTAAACAGAATCTCGAATTACTACAACATTTCCGGCATCGACGTCTCCGGAGACGGCCGCATCAGCGCCATCGCCGCCAGCCGCCTCTGCCGCGAAAACATCTGCGGCTCAATGGTCAACACCGTCACCACGGTGCGCGGCCGGGGCGAACCCCTCGACTACGCCGGACCCGCCCGCCTCAGCCAGAACGGCCGCTACCTCGCCGCCACCATCACCGGCATCCCCCGACCCACCGGAGCCCGCCGCAGCGAGTGGGATCTCGAAACCGGAGAATCCTGGCCCCTCCCCTACAACTCCTTCGCCCCCTCCGGCCGCATGATCACCAACGACGGCACAGTCCTGCTCAAGTACGACGACGACCTCCAACTGTTCCAGCGCGGAGCCCTCCAACGCGTCACCTTCCAGAGCGAAACCATCGAAGGCGCCGCCATCGACGCCGAAGGCCGCTCCATCATCTTCACTTCCCGTTGGCCCGCGCCCTACAACCAGTACAGCCGGGTCCGCCGCCTCGACCTCACCTCCGGCGAACTCGTCACCGTGCTGGAGGGCCCAGCCGACTTCAGCCAGCCCGCCGTCAGCAACGACGCATCCCTCATCCTCACCGTCAGCGGCAGCCAGGTCTTCGTCCTCAACGCCGACGGCACCGGAGTCCGCCAACTCACCAGCGAAACCGACGGCATCCAGACCGCCATCCTCTCCGGCAATGGCCGCGTCGCCTACGCCCTCACCTTCGGAGGGCGACTGCTCCGCATGGAAGTCGAGGAGCCCAAAGTAACGGAGATCCTAGGCCGCACCGCCCACGTGGAAACGGAATCTCTCCACGGAGCCATCGGCTCGGCCATGCTGATCAAAGGGACCGCCCTGGATGAACCGGATCTCCAGGTGACCATCGGAGGCCGGCCCGCGCCCATCCTCCAGGCCAAGCCCGGCGAACTCCTCGTTCAGGTGCCCTGGGAGTGCGCCGCTGCCCCCGAAACCCAGGTGGTCTTGCAGACCCAGGCGGAGTACCCGCTTGTGGAACCCCAGCAATTCCAGGCCGCCGTCAACACCCTCTACCCGGACATCTACGATGTGCCGAGGCACGCGGACACGCAGCAACCCGTAACCCTGGACAACCCGGCCCTGCCCGGAGAGTCGCTCTATTTCTATGCCCTAGGCCTCGGCCCGGTAGCGGCCCCGGTAGAGACAGGCAAGCCCCAACCCGCAACGCCGGAGCCAACGCTCCAGAACAATCTCCTCTGCAGTTGGAACACTTCCGACCCTTCATCCCGTCTCGAGATGCCGTATGCGGGCCTGGTGCCCGGCCAATTCGGGCTCTACCAGGTGAACCTCGTAATGCCGGCGCGTCTTCCATCGACGCCCGATCACCTCCAGCGAGTAGTCTGCGAATTCAAGACAGACCCGAACCCACAATTGCTGAGGTTCGACCTGGCCCTCCAACCCTAGCGCCGTCGGCGACACCGCCGAGGACGTCTCCCCAGCCCAAGCCATCCCAACGCAACCAGCCGCGGGGACGGTCCTCTCTGCCCCCAGCCAAAGAAGCCCCAAGGCACAAGAAGGTCGACGTGGGCAGAGCGGACCGTCCCCCCACCAACGGAAGTTCCCTCAACCTCAGCCCCCACCCCGCCCAAAAGCCCCCCCAGCCTTACCCCCGGCGCAAGCCGGGGGCCCGCCCCAATCCCAACGGCCCCCTCCACCAACAGTCCCCTCCTCAATGAGCCAACCCCGTCACCCCCTGCACCGACACCACCGCCCCGGCCTCCACCAAAACCCGTCTCAACCGGGGATACGGCACATCCTGCACAGCCCCGTCCGCCAACGCCGCCGCCACCCCCGCCGCCTGCCCCAGCGCCATGAACGTCCACTCCAACCGCACCGCCCCGTACGCCACATGCGACGACGACGGACACGCAGCCGCCAGCAGATTCACCGCCTCCCGCCGTCTCGGCGTCAAAGCCCGGTACGGAATACTGAACGGCCCCCACTCCTGCCCGCCAAACACAAACCCTTCGTTATAAGCCGCCCCATCCTTCACAATCCGCCGCACATGGTGTACATCCGGAGGCCAATACGCCACCGCCACCCCATCCTCCACCAGCGGAGCATTCACCCGCCGCGTATGCGCCTCCGTCAACACATAATCAGAGACCATCCGCCGCGCATCCCGCACATAGATCTGCCGCGGCCACCCCCCGTTATCGGTGAACTCGTCCTTGCACAGACCCCACGCCCGCCAGGCCGCCCGCACACTCTCCGGCAGCCCCGCATCGTGCGCAAGAAAGTACAGCAGTCCCCACGTAAACTCCAGGTGCTGCTGATACACCTGCGCCCGCACCGCATACGACCCGCCCGGATACGCAGAGTTCATCCCATACAGATTCGCCGAAAGGTCGTGCCACGACCCCAGGTCCGTCTTCCCATTCGGCACGTTCTCCTGCGGGGCAAACAGATGCCCACCCGCCTTCGCATACCGCCGGTAGATCTCATACTGCGCAGGATCATAGTGGGCCGGCTGACTGATCGCGAGCCGGTTCTCCGGCCGCCGCGTCAAGCACAACCGAAAGCAGTACCCCTGCACCCGGGCATCGCCAGAGCCCGGCACCCCGAACTCCTCATCCTGGATTGTTGCAATCAACCCGCTCGAAGCCACCCCGGGTACCTTGTAAGGATCCACCCGCACCGGAAACTGCCGGTAATCGTTCACCGCCCGGATCCCGTTCATCTTCTCCCCATACTTCGAGTTCGACTCCCGGCCGATCACCGTCTCCACTCCCGCCGCGAACAGCAGGTCGCCTTCAATCGAAGCGTCGATGAACTGCCGCCCCTCGAACACCTCGCCCGACTCCGTCACGATCGCCTTCAACCTCTTGCCCTCGTCCCAAACCACGGCCGAGGGGAGCGGCTCCTTCAGCCGCCGGGCCCGAAACACCGGGACATGATTCTGTTCCAACATGTCCTCGAACACCGCCTCGGCCACATGCGGCTCAAACCGCCACACCGGCTTCGGCTTCCCATACTTCTGGCCGACTCGCGTGTAAAATTCGAGCGCCAATCCGCCCACGGCTATACTGTTTCGGAAGTCGTGATTATCGATATCCGATCCGCCGAGGCCCTCCACCGAGATCCCCCCGACATGTTTCTCCGGAGCGACCAGGGCCACTTTCTTGCCCATCCGGGCGGCCTGGACAGCCGCGGTGACTCCCGCGGCTGTCCCACCGTAAACGACCACATCCTGCACCGTTCGCGCGGCGCCAAACAAGTTGACACCGGCAAGTAATATTGTTGCTTTCGTCAAGCAATGGAGATTCATGACTAGAAGAGGAACTTCAACGCCAACTGGATGTTCCGCGGACCCGTATTCGTCGCCAACGACCGGATCGTCCCGAAGCTACCCGAACTGATGTTCGCCGTCGGATTGCCGAATGTGGGCGTGTTCGTCAGGTTAAAGAACTCTGCCCGGAACTGTACCTTGTAGCGCTCTTTCAACCGGAAGTTCTTCAGCACCGAAAGGTCAATGTTCTGCATGCCGTCGGTCCGCACGGTCGGGAGATTGCGCGGAGCATTCCCAAACGTAAACGGCTGGATCGGAGCGAACGCCGCCTTGTTCAACCAATTGTCGATGTTTGGATTGCTAACTGACGGATCTCCAATCAGATCAGGCCGCCCGCCGCCGAACGCCGGAGCATTCGCCGTCACCGAAATCACGTTGCCGCTTTGCAGCGTGACGATCGGGTTGAGCTGCCACCCGCCGAGCACCGCCTTCGCGAGCCCCTTCGAATCCTTCAGGAACGGCAGCTCGTAACTCGCTGTCATCACAAGGCGTTGCGGCAGATCGGAGGTCGACACCGCGCGCTCCGCCCGCAGGTTGTCCCAGTTCTGCACGCCGTTGTCCCCACCATCGGCGAAGCCGTTGACTCCATTGCCCAGATTGTTGTCGATGAGCTTCGAGAAGGTGTACGAAGCCAGCAGCGACAACCCGTGCGAGAAACGCTTCTCCAGCCGCATCGTCGCGGCGTGGTAGATCGAATCGGCCCACGAGTCCAAACCGCTGGAGCCGCTGAACTGCGGATAGTAGTTCAACAGCGTCGCCCGGGTCACGTTCGCCTGCGCCAGCGGACCCGTTTTCACGATGGCAGCAAAGGGGTTAGGCACCAACTGCTGCAGCGCAGTACCCTGCGACAGCGTCGACTGCGGCAGGTAGTGAAACGTCCTGTTGGCCGGCAACGAGACGCCCCGGTTGCCCATGTACCCCAGCTCCACAATCCAGCCTCCGCCCAGCTCCTGCTGCACGTTGAAGTTCCACTGTTGGCTGTACCCGCGCTGTAGATTCAACAGGTTGCCGCCGATGCTCGTGCCGATCCCGGTCAGAAGACCCTGCGACGACCCGCTGGGCAGGTTGATGCCATCCGGAAACGGATTGGCGATGTTGCCTGTCGGCGTAAAGCCGCCATCCACCGAGGTCACCATCGACGAACTGGCCGAGAAGCCGCTCTGGCCCACGCGAATGATCACACCGGTCGTGGGCAGGTGCAGGATGCCGTAGCTGGCGCGCAGCACCGTTTTCTTAAACAGTTGATACGAAAGGCCTAGGCGCGGCTCGAAGTCCTTGTACGACACCTGGCGGTTGCCCCGGCCCAAGCCGTTGACACCCGGATAGACCAGGCCGCCGGTCATGTTCACACCGCCGCTGGAGTACGAGGCCGTCGGATCCCACATGGACATCGCATTATATCGATCAGTGAGAGCACCTTCCACCTCATACCTCAAGCCAAGGTTTAAGGTGATACGCGGAGTCACCTTCCAATCGTCCTGCGCGTAGACAGCGCCGTAAGGAACTTGGTAAGTGACAGTCGGGCAACGGGTTAACCCGCCGCTGCTGGCGTCGCCCAGCAGGAACGAGGCATACCCGAAGCCGGCATTCGTGGCCGTCGCATTCGGGTCGGAGCCCTGCGTGAACCCACGCCCAAAACCCAGCGCCAGAATCGAGCCGCACATCTGGTTGTTGTTGGCGCGATAGGTCCGGAACTCCGTGCCAAATTTGAGGTTATGCGCCGAGCGGATCCACGTGACCGACCCCGCCGCCGTGTAGGAATCGTTAGCCTGGATCAGGTGATCGTCCGCGGCCGCGCCGAGCCCGCTCATGTCGCCGACACTGAAACTGGGGAAGACCGGTAACTGCATCTGGCTGTTGACGATAGCATTCATCGAGAGCTTGGTGACATCAAAGCCGTAGCTGCGCGTCACGCGCGGCGTGAAGTAGCGATTCAAACCCACGCGGGTCTCCAGCAGCAGGGTCGGCCGCAGCGTCTCTATGTAGCTGAGAACAGCGCTGTTGCGCTTGAACGGCAGGTCGCTCGTGTTGGTCTCCGCCACGTTGTCATAGAAGTTGGAGGAGCCCCGGAACGTCTTGTCATAGGTATAGCGCCCGAAGATGCGGCGGCTCTGGTTGAAGTTATGATCGACTCGCACTCCATAAACGTCTTTATCGACCGGCGCCGAGGCCTGGCCGAAGAAGTTGTTGGTCCGGGTGAAAGCGTTGCCTGCCGTATTAGAGGCTGGATAGTAGGAGGACACGGCGGCCGCTACCGCGTTGATTCGATTGGCCGGAATCGCATTGCCGGGCAGCGGGCTGCGCAGGTACGAGCCCGGCTTGGCCGGATTGGGAACGGTCGTCAGGGGATCGTAGATCTGCACCTGCCGGCCCGCGGCGTCCAACGTCTGGCTGAAGTCGCCCTTGCGTTGCAGGTCGGTCGGAACCGTGCGGAAGGTCTGGTCCTGGCCGCGCTGGGCGACCTTCTCCCAGTTGAAGAAGAAGAACGTCTGGTCTTTCCTGACTGGCCCGCCCAGCGTGGCGCCGTACTGGTTGAAGACGAACGGAGCGCGCTTCGCCCCGGCGTAGTTGCTGAAGAAGCTGTTGGCGTTTAACTGCTTATTTTTCAGGAACTCAAAGGCCGAACCGTGCCAGTCGTTCGTACCCGCCTTGCTGACGAAATTGGCGATGCCGCCGCCCGTCCGGCCATACTCGGCGCTGGGGTTGCGCGTGATGACGCGGAACTCTTCCGTGGCATCCGGTGAGAGAGTAATCTGGATGCCGCCCGAGGCAAAGTTCTCTGCCGCGACTCCATCCACCATGAAGTTGTTGGTACTGGGGGCGCCTCCGGCGATCGATACCCGGGAGCCGTCGAAGCTCGAAACGGTCATGCCGCCAAACGACCCGACCGGTCGCACACCGGGCACTAAGTTCGCCAGCAGCAAGGGGTTGCGGCCGCTCAGCGGCAGATCGACCACGCGCTGGTTGGGGACAACCGTCGATACCGAGGTAGTCTCCGTGCTCAGCAATCCGGCTGACGCGACCACCTCCACCGTCTCGCTCACCTGGCCCATCTCCAGCCGGATATCGAGGCGGAGCGACTGGCCTTCCTCTAATAACAAGTCCTTATTTCTTGAGCCTTTGAAGCCTTTCATCTCAACCACTACTTCGTACCGGCCGCGCGGCAGCAGCGGAGCGGTGTAGTACCCCTCGGAGCTCGTCACGACCAGGCGTGACGTCCCGGTATCGGTGGCGATGATATTGACGGTGGCTCCGGCGACGGGGGCATCGGTCGGATCCTTCACCATTCCAGTAATTTGGGCGTTCTGTGCCAGGGCTGACAGGGCCAGCGAGAAGGCAAGCAACGCCGTGACAGACAGTGTCCTGAAGCGCATTATGGATTGACTCCCTCTTGAACGGGCAGTGAATAGAGATCCAGCGCCGCCCTCGCCCGCGAGACTGGGCCGGGAGGCAGTGGAGGTAGCGAATTGGAGCGGAAACGGTTCAACAAGTTTCTCCACTCTTGTGACGTAACTAGTTGATCCGGAAGAAATTGACGAGCAGTAGCCGGCTTGGCAAAGCCGGCGTGAACAGGGCCGCGATAGGGACCGGCCTGGGGCCACAGCGGCGGCAGGCCCAGCAATTCCAGCACGTGCTGGTCGTGCAGCGTCTCGACATCACGGAACGCCCAATGCGTATATGGGACGTCCGTAAAATGATGGCCGCTGACGCTGGGCCAGAGCCCGAAGTGCTTTACAATCAGTGCGGCGGCCTGGGCCCGGGTGAGCGAAGCGTCGGGGTGGAAGGTCCGATCCGGGAAGCCGCGGAAGGAACCGCGCAGCGAGAGCGTCTCGATCGCCTCGAACGCGGGGTGATCCAGCGGAAGATCCCAGTAGAAAACCAGCCGGGCCTTCTGCCTGAGCAACTCGCTTTGTACTTTGCTGACAGCCAGTTGGCGCGGGCTGACCTGTGTTTTGGCGGAAAGCGCGGCCGCGACGCCGGCGGCTTGGCCAAGGACCGTCCAGGTGGGATCCATGCGGACGGCCGAGAACGACACGTGGGTCGCGGAGAGCGCCGTGGGCACCAGCAGCCCCTCCACCTGTTTGGGGACCATCGCTCCGTAAGGCACTTGGAACGCGGTGGTTACGTCGATCAGATAGAAGTCGCCCTCGCCCTTGTCCGGCTTCGTGAAGTCCGTCTTGGGCCGGACCGGCTTGGCGTCGATGGGGTACTCCCCGACGGCGATGCTGTCCGGCCGGAAGGGCGTCAGCCAGGTGTTGCCGCTCAGGAAGGGGTTGATGTCGGCTTCGGTCATCATGACCTCCCCCTCAACCCGCCGCGCCTCGCGGATAAATACCCGGTAGGGCAAATTCCCGTTGTCGACGAACTCGTCGTCGGCCAACCCCAGATCAGTCCGGCCGAGATCGTGCTGCAGATAGTAGAGATAGCTGAGTGCCCGATTCTTGTGGAGTTCGTAGAGTCTCCGGCGCTCCGCGAGGGAACCCTCCGGCCAGGTCCAGTTCAGCTCCTGGATCTCGTTGCCGATCGGGTTCACGTTCATCTCGAACTTTTCGCCAGGAACCTCTGTAGATAAACCCTTTGAGCTGTACTTGAACTGCTCGGGATCGTAGCCGGCGGGGCGAGCGACGAGGGGTGCACCGGAAGGGTACTTTTTGATACAGACCCGCAAACCGGACGACGGAATCGCCTGATCCTGGCGTCCGGTCGAGCCCGGCAGGATCTCGTTGGTGGCGTTGTAAAAGAACATGTGGCCGGCATGCGGCTCGAGCGGAGAGCGGGCTTCCCGGCCAACACGATAGGGTGCGCCGGCCCAGGCGGCGATGTCGCCTTCATGCGTGGCGTCGACCACGACCTTCGCCAGGACGGTGCTCTTCTGACCTTTTTCGTCTTCGAAATGGACCCCGACGATGCGCCGGCCGTCCATGACAACTCCCGTGGCGACAGTGCGATAGCGGATCTGGAGATTGGGGTACCGGGCGGCCATCTGCTGGAAGATACGGGCGGCGACGTGGGGCTCCCAGCGGCCTCCGGCTTCGGCCTGATGGGCCGCGAACGAATGTCCATCGACATGGGAGGCTTTGTGCGGAGGAAGAGGCCCCGAGTAGCCGTAGTGCGCCCGAACCTGTTGACGGAACTCATCAAAGACGCCGCTCAACGACTCGTAGGAGTAGGAATCAATGTTGGAGATGCCGTTGGAGAGCATGCCGCCCAGGACGGGGGTGTCTTCGACCAGGAGGACGGAACCGCCGAGCCGGGCGGCTCCGATGGCGGCTCCGATGCCGGAACTGCTGCCGCCGACGATCAGGACATCGACCTGGGCGTGGCAGGCCGTGGCCACAAAGAGCAGAAACGCGATGCGAGACATACCGTTTTAGCCATGAAACGCCAGGCGGGCAGCGGCGGGCCAGCATCTTGTTGTCAAGCCGATGTTCTTTGATTGGCCCTTTGGAATGAGCGTGGTGCAGCCGTTACGAGTTTGTTATGCGGGTGTTCCCAGGGGTGAGTTTGTGTTACTCTCGGGGTCGCGATGTCACGGCCGGCCCCGTACACAGCCGAGCAAAAGCAGCAGGCCTTAAAGAGCATTCTGGAGAGCGCCGCGTTCCGGCGGTCGGACCAGTCCAAGGCGCTGCTCGAGTACCTTTGCCAGCAGGAACAGCAGGGCCGGGCCAACGCCGTCACCGAGTACGAGATCGGGGTGCAGGCGCTGGGGCGGCCGGCGGATTTCTCGCCTGAGACCGACTCTTCCGTACGGACTCGTATTCATTCGCTGCGAAAAAAGCTGGAGGAGTACTACGGCGGCGAGGCCAGTGCAGCCGAGTTCCGGCTGGAGATCCCGAAAGGCTCCTACGGCGTCAAGTATGTAGTCCAGACGCAGGACGAGAAACCGGTGAGCCGGCCTAAGCCGTGGCTGCCGTTCGTCTTAGGGGCGCTGACCGTGGCTTTGCTGGTGGGCGGATGGCGTCTGTGGTCCTCGCGCAGCCAGCCGGAGAGCGAGCGGTTTTTGAAGGCGGCCTGGGGTCCGATGGTGGAACCGGGCACGGAAGTCACGATCGCCCTGGCGACGCCACTCCAACTGTATGTCCGTGATTTTGGGAACGATCCGCCGCCGACAGGCGATCCGGCATTTCGGACCGAGATCGACCGCACGCCCGGCTTCGAGCAGTGGTACACACGGTGGCGGAACCATCCATTAGGCAAGACCGCGTTCCTGCATCCCAACCATCATTCTCCTTTATGGGGCGACGCCTCGGCCGCGCTGGTGGTGACCCAGGCCCTGGCGGCGCGCGGCGCGCATGTGGAGACGATTCCTGCCTATCGTACTCATGCCGTGGCACTTAGGGAGAGGAACGCGGTGCTGATCGGGCGGCCCGAGTACAGCGAAACGGTGAGTTCGCTGATGCCCGAGGGCGGCATGACGGTGGAGTACAACCCCGAGCACCGGCGCCTGGGCGTCCACAACCGCAGTCCCCGGAAGGGCGAGACGGAGTGGTGGTACGCGACCGATAACCTGCGTCTTAACTATGGTTTAGTGACGGTGCTGCCAACGGATCAGGCCAGCCGCCGGAGGCTGATCATCTTCTCCGGAATCAATTCGGACGGTTCGGAAGCAGGAGCGAAGTTCTACACCTCGACTGAGGGCCTGGCCCAGCTCGAGAAACGGTTCGGGGGCCGCTGGCCAAGAAAGTTCCAGGTCGTGGTCAGGACCGAGTCGATTGACAGTTACAGCCTGCAGACGTACTTCGAGTTCGTCCGCGTGCTCGATTGAGTTTGAAATAAAGGCGCAAGACGGCCCGTATAGGTGGCTGAGGCAACCGGAATATGGGATCACTCAGCCTGGCGACGTCTAGCGTAACGGTACATATGAACCCGCCACCAGGATTCACAGAACTCTACAACCAATACTCAGCCATCGTGTACAAAAGCGCTTTGCGCGTCACCGGCAATACGGCGGATGCGGAAGATGCGCTGCAAACCGTCTTCATGCGGGTGTGGAACCGGGCTGACGGCGTGGATCCACAGGGGCATCCCGACCGGTATTTCCGGCGGGCGGCGACGAACGCGGCGATCGACATTTTGAGATCGAAGGCATCGAAGGCGGAGGCTCCGCTGGAAGCGAGCGGGCCGAAGGCGGTGAAGGAATCCACCTATCTCTTAAAGGAGACGCTGCGGCAGGCCGTGGCGGCACTGCCCAAGGACGACGCCGAGATGTTCCTTTTGCGGTATGTGGAAGGGCTCAGCAATGGGGAAATTGCGGAGATCTTCAATGTGGACAAGGCGAGGGTGGCGGTGAAGCTGCACCGCATCCGGCAAGTGTTGCAGGCGGAACTCGGGAAGTAAGGGGGATATGGACATGTCGGAAGAGCGTCTGGATCAAGCGTTGGAAGCACTGAGAAACGAGCCTGTGCCAACCGGGGAGATGGCAGCGGCGCAGGAGCGGGTATTGCGCAAGCTGATGGGGCAGGTCCCGTCGCTGTGCATGGAATTTCAAGCGGAGCTCCCGGCTTACCTGAGGGGTGAGCTGGCTGAGAACCGGCGGGCGTTGATGGACGATCACCTGGGGCGGTGCGCGGAATGCCGGCGCATTTACGCGGAAGCCAAAGGGGAACGGAAGGTGGTCGTCCTGCCCGCCGTGGCTGTCAGGAAGCCGAGGCCGGTGTGGCAGCGCTGGGCTCTGGCGGCGAGCATCGGGCTGGTGGCTTTGTATACGGGCCGGGACCGGATCGACGGGCTGCTGGCGCCGTCGGGTCCGCGGGCTACGCTGGAGCGGGCATCGGGCCAGGTGTACGGCTTGACCGATACGGCGATGGGCGCGGGCGCCACGTTGGCCGATGGGCAGATTGTGCGCACCGGCGCGGGGTCGCATGCGGTGCTGCGGCTGGCCGATGGTTCGGCCGTGGAGATGAACGAGCGCAGCCAGTTGTTCGTGCATGCGGCGTGGAGCGGCGCGACGGTGCAACTGGATCGCGGCGATGTGATTGTGCAGGCGGCAAAGCAGCGGCGCGGGCACTTGAAGGTGCGGACGCGCGATTCCGAAGCCTCTGTGAAGGGGACGGTGTTCGCGGTGTCGACGGGCATGAACGGCTCAGTTGTGGCCGTGGTGGAAGGCGCCGTGGAAGTGGATCAGCCGAATTTCAACAAGACGTTGAAGCCGGGTGAGATTGCGGGCTCGACCTCAGCCCTGAGTGGGGTGACGGCGCAGGAAGCGGTGGCCTGGAGCGCGGAGAAGGAGAAGTATTTCGCGCTGCTGGCTGAGTTCTCGAAGCTGGAGAAGCAGATTGCGGCGCTGCCGACGCCGGCCATGCGGACGCAGGCCAAGCTGGTGGCGTATCTGCCTTCGAACGTGATGGCCTTTGGCGCGGCTCCGAACATCTCGGGGACGCTGGAAGAGGCTGAGCGGCTGGCGGAGCAAAGAGCGGAGCAGAACGCGACGTTCGCCGAGTGGTGGAAGTCCGACAAGGGCCAGAAAGTGCGCGAGATGCTGGGCAAGGTCGAGGCGGTGATGCCGCTGCTGGGCGATGAGATCGGCTTCGTACTGGCGCAGGGTCCGGCGGGCGAGCACGACCGGGTGGCGTTTGTGATCGCGGAAGTGAACACGGGCCAGCAGGCCGCGGTGCGCAAGGCGCTGGCACCGATGGTGGAAGGCGTGAACTTCGGCGTGAACGACAAGGTGGTAGTGATCACCGACAACCAGGCGCACCTGCTGTGGGCGATGGGGCAACTGGGCCAGGGTGCTACCAGCGCCTTCGCGGCCGAGGTGGCACAGCACTATCAGCGCGGCGTGGGCTGGATGCTGGGGCTGAACGCACAGGCGTTCCAGATGAGCTCGACCGAGAAGGCGGGCGCACTGACGGGCGGAGTACCGCTGAAGACGGTGTTCTTCGAACTGCGGTCGAAGGACGGCTCGCAGGAGAACGAAGCGACGTTGAACTTCGCGGGAGCGAGAGCGGGGATTGCCTCGTGGCTGGCTCCGGCGGGGGCGTCGGGCGCATCGGAGTACATCACGAGCGACGCGCTGATGGCGTTCTCGGGTTCGACGAAGGAGCCGAGCCAGATGTTCACGGAGATCACGAACCTGATGGGCACGATGGACGATAAGTTCAAGACCCACCTGGACGAGGCGCAGGCGAAGTTGGGGATCGACATCGGCAAGGACCTGGCATCGGCGCTGGGCACGGACTTCGCGGTGGCGATCGAGAATGCGAGCCTGCCGATTCCGGGCTGGATTGCCGCGGCGGAAGTGTACAAGCCGGGCACGCTGGACGGCACGATTGCAAAGCTGGTGGATGCGCACAACGCGGAGCTGCCGGCGGAGTATCAATCGCGGAAGCTGGTGATGGGCCAGCAGACGATTGAAGGCCGGTTGTGGATGACGATCAAGGCGGCCGGGGCTCCGATGACGCTGTACTGGACCTATGACCGGGGCTACGTCGTGATGAGCACGGACCTGGGTGTGGCGCAGCGGGCGCTGAAGACGCGGGACGGCGGTTTTGCCCTGACGCGGTCAGCGAAGTTCGTGCAGTACATGCCAGCCTCGGCGGGCGTGCATCCTTCGGGCTTCCTGTGGCTGAACATGAAAGGCGCGCTGGAAGGGTTGACGGCGGTTGTTTCGAACGACGCGCTGAAGTCGATTGCACAGGACCGGGACCCGATTCTGGTGGTTGTGAGTGGAGAAACGGAACGAATCCGTGTCGCGAGTCGTACTCGATTAACGAGCCTGATTCTCGACGGGATGCTGGCCGGTACGGCAGCCGACGCAAGCTCGATGAAACTCAACCGGAAAATACAGAAGAATGCCGCCAGTAATTGAACTCGAAAACCTAAGAGTGAAGCTGGGCCGGCGGGAGATCCTGAAGGGGATCTCCTGCCGGCTCGGCGTTGCGGGCCAGGGCCGGGCGATTGGGCTACTGGGTCCGAATGGGGCCGGGAAGTCGACGTTGATCCAGACGCTGCTGGGGTTTCACCAGCCTCTGTCGGGCACGGCGAAAATCATGGGGTTTGACTGCCACAAGCAGGTTCGGGAAGTGCGGTCGCGAATCGGCTACATGCCGGAGAGCGACTCGTTCATCTCGAATATGACGGCGGTGCGATTCCTGCGGCAGATGGGCGAGCTGTCGGGGCTGCCCAAGGAGATCGCGCTGGAGAAAGCGCACGAGACGCTGTTCCACGTGGGGCTGGGCGAGGCGCGGTACAGGGACCTGGGCACGTATTCGCTGGGCATGAAGCAGATGGCGAAACTGGCGCAGGCGATTGTGCACGGGCCGCCGCTGGTGATCCTGGACGAGCCGACGAACGGGCTGGATCCGGCGGCGCGGCAGAGAATGCTGCGGCTGGTGAAAGAGATGAAGGAAGACCACGGGATGAACGTGGTGTTGTGTTCGCACCTGCTGCGCGACGTGGAAGAGGTCTGCGACGAGGTGGTGATCCTAAAGGACGGCGTGGTGGTGCACGAGGCCGACCTGGAAGCGGAGCGGAAATCGAACCGGTTCTTCGTGGAGCTGGAAGTCTCCGGCGACGACAGCGGGCTGCTGGAAGGGCTGCACAAGGTGGGCGCCGATGGAGTGAGCGAGGGACAGGGCCGGTGGCGCATTGTGCTGCCGCCGGGCGTGGAGATCGCCGTGGTGTGGAAGGTGACGGCGGGCGAGGGGTTGAGGGTAAGAAAGCTGACACACCGGCGCGACACGCTGGAAGAGATCTTCCTGCGGGCGGTGGGACACCTGGCGAAGACGCCGGGCGCGGCAGCTCCGCAGGAGGTGGCGGCCAATGGCGGTCTATAAGCGCGGATACCAGCGGTATCAGGGTCCGCTGACGGGGCACTGGGCGCGGCTGTTGTCGCTGCCGAGATTTTCGTGGGAGCGGTTATTCCAACAGAGGCTGGTAGTGCTGCTGTTGACGGCGTCGCTGATCTGGCCGCTGTTGTGCGGCATGTTCATTTACCTGTCGAACCACCTGGAGATCTTCGCGAGTCTGACCAATAACCGCGGCCAGGACGGCGGGCTGGCGAAGTTCATGGAGATCAACGCAAGGTTCTTTCTCATCTTCATGAATGCGCAATCGGTGTTCAGCGTCATGCTGGCGGCGATGGCCGGGCCGGGTTTGATTGCACCAGACCTGGCGAACAACGCGCTGCCGCTCTATCTGAGCCGGCCGTTGACGCGCAAGGACTATGTGCTGGCGCGGCTGCTGGTGCTGGTGGGGCTTTTGTCGACGGTGACGTGGATTCCGGGTCTGACGCTGTTCGGGATTCAATCGGGCATGGCTGGATGGAGCTGGATGATGGATCACCTGCGCATGGCGGGCGCGCTGCTGCTGGGGTTCTTCCTGTGGATTCTGATGGTGAGCCTGGTGGCGTTGGCGTGCTCGGCGTATGTGAAGTGGAAGATCGTGGCCGGCGCGCTGGTGCTGGGCTTCTTCTTCGTGACAGCGGGCGTGGCCTCGATGGTGAATGCGGTGTTCCGCGTGGACTGGGGCGTGCTGCTGAATCCGGCGAAGGCGATGTACGTGGTGTGGAGCGACATGCTGGGCGCCGATCCTCCGGACGGGCCCGGTTCGCTGGCATGCGCGGCGGCGCTGCTGGTGCTGGTAGGCCTGCTGGGCCTGGTGCTGGAACGCAAGCTGCGGCCGGTGGAGGTGATCAAGTGAGCCAGCAGGAAGTGGTTTTCGAGAGCGTCTCGAAGTTCTATGGCGAGGTGCTGGGCGTCAACCGGGTTTCGCTGCGGATTCCGCCCGGGCTGACGAGCCTGGTGGGCCCGAACGGGTCCGGCAAGACGACGCTGATGAACCTGATGATGGGGCTGATCCATCCGGATCGCGGGTCGGTTTCAGTTCGCGGGTTGTCGCCGAAGGATCCCGAGAAGCTGATGCGGATCTGCGGGTATGCGACGCAGTATGATGCGGCTCCGCGATGGGCGTCGGGTTTCCAGTTTGTGACGACGGGCCTCGAGTTGTACGGGTATTCGAAGGCGGAGTCGGAGCACAAGGCGTGGGAAGCGCTGAAGCGCGTGAGCCTGACGGAGGCGGCGCACCGCAAGGTGGCTGCGTATTCGAAGGGCATGCGGCAGAGGGTGCGGCTGGCGCAGGCGATTGCGCATGAACCGGAAGTGCTGGTGCTGGACGAGCCGTTGAACGGGCTGGATCCGCTGGTGCGGGCGGAGACGATTGCGTTGTTCCGCGACTATGCCGCGATGGGCCGGCACGTGATCCTGTCGAGCCATGTACTGCAGGAAGTGGACGTGATCAGCGATCAGGTGGTGCTGATCGCGAATGGCAGCATTCTGGCGGAGGGCGAGATCCGCGGGGTGCGCGAGGAGATTCACGAGCATCCGAGCCAGTTCATCATCCGGTGCCGGGATGCCTCGAAGATCGCGTCGCTGCTGTTCAATGAAGAGCACGTGACGGAGATCAAGCTGAACGAGGACAAGCTGGGGCTGCTGGTGTTGACGCGCAACCGGGAAGAGTTTGCGCGGGCGCTGTCGAGGATCGCGTTGAGCGGCCACGACGTGACGAGCGTGATTCCGGCGGACGAGAACGTGGACGCCTTGTATGAGTATCTGATCGGGGGTGGGCGATGACGATGTCGACGCGGGCCAGCCAGGCGTGGGTGATTGCGCGGATCGAGATGCGGCGGGCGTTCTTTTCGAAGCGGGCGCTGTGGGTGTACCTGCTGGCTTTGTTCCCCTCGGTGATTTTCATCGGGCACGCGGTGGATATGAAGTTCCAGCAACGGCGCATGGCCTCGGGCCCGAAAGTTTCGGCGGCGATGATCGATAGCGTGTCGCGGGGCGAGACGGATGCGGCGGTGTTGAAACGGCTGGGCGAGCCGGCGGACGACAACGAGTGGAACCGTCGGAAGTATAAGGAAACGCACGCGCCGAACGGGCAGCGGCGCTATGAGGAGCTGCCGGATTTAGAGCGGCACCGGCACCTGGCTTACTCCGACGGCAAGCGGCGCGCGTATCTGCATTTCGTCAACGGCATGCTGGAGAGCAAGAATGTGCGGGACTTGGGGAATTTCGAGGAAGACCGGTCGATTTTCGCGGCGGTGTTCCAGTATTTCTACCTGCGGCTGGCGATCTTCTTCGGGTGCCTGGGCATCTTCATGAACCTGTTCCGGGGCGAGATGCTGGACAAGACTCTGCACTTCTGGTTTCTCTTCCCGACGCGGCGTGAGGTGCTGCTGCTGGGCAAGTATATGGCTGGTTTGACGGCGTCGTGCGTGATCTTCACGGGCGGCGCGCTGTTGTCCTACGCGGCGATGCTGTGGCCGCACGGCGGGGTGGAGATGCAGGCGTACTGGCAGAGCGTGGGCTGGAGTCATGTGATGTGGTACGGCGTGGCGGCGGTGCTGGGGTGTGTCGGGTATGGGAGTGTGTTCGTGGCGGCGGGCCTGCTGTTGCGGAATCCGATTATCCCGGCGGCGGTGCTGCTGGCCTGGGAGAGCATCAACGGGTTTCTGCCCGACGTGCTGCAGAAGCTGAGCGTGCTGCACTACCTGCAGTCGTTGTGCCCGGTGCCGGCTCCTCTGGATAGCGATGTTCCTCCGTTATTGAAGATGTTGTTGAATCCGGCGGCGCCTTCGTCAAAGGCGGGGGCGATCCTGGGGTTGATGGGGGTCACCGTGCTGGTGCTTTGGGCGGCGTCGAAGGCGGTGCGGCGGCTGGAGATTAATTACGGGACGGAGTAGGGGGACGCGGTGGCTGCCGGCGTCGCCGTGGGTTGGGCTTTTCGGGTTGAGCTGGAAGTGGCTTCGTTGATGCGGCGGGCCCCCGGCTTGCGCCGGGGGTAATGCTGGGGGGAGTGTTCGGTAGCTCCCGGATTGGGTGCCCCGGGGGCGGGTCGCGGTTGGAGTTGGAACTCTTCTTGGGCTTTTCGGGTTGAGCTGGAAGTGGCTTCGCTGTTGCGGCGGGCCCCCGGCTGGCGCCGGGGGTAAGGCTGGGGGGAGTGTTCGGTTGCTCCCGGAGTGGGTGCCCTGGGGGCGGGTCGCGGTTGGAGTTGGAACTCTTCTTGGGCTTTTCGGGTTGAGCTGGAAGTGGCTTCGCTGTTGCGGCGGGCCCCCGGCTAGCGCCGGGGGTAAGGCTGGGGGGCCTTTTCGGAGGCTACCGGAGTGGGTGCCGGTGGAGCTGTTTCGGAGGCTGCTGGATTGGGTGCCGGGGGGCGCCTCTCGGCTCGATGGGCTTTCCGTGCCTGTGAATTTCGCCTTGTGTTTGCCTTCCAAATAGCGGCGAACGGAATGCCGCTGGAACACCATATACTGGGGTACACGGAGGGCGTGTAATGAAGAACATGATTTTGCGGACGGCGCTGGCCGGAGCAGTGGCATTCAGCTGCCTGGCACAAACGGCTCCGCCTAAGAAGAAGGTCGCGATTCTCGATTTTGATTACGGAACCGTGCAGGGCGGCGTGTCGGCGATCTTCGGCGGCAATGTCGATATCGGCAAGGGTATTGCCGATTTGCTGGTGGAAAAACTGGTGCAGGGCGGCGTTTATACGGTGTACGAACGCAAGACCCTGGACAAGGTGATGGCCGAACAGAACCTTTCCAACAGCGACCGCGCGGATGCTGCGGCGGCGGCGAAGATCGGCAAACTTCTGGGCGTGGACGCGATCATCATGGGGAGCATCACGCAGTTCGGGCGCGATGACAAGGAGACCAACGTCGGCGGCGGCGCGCTGGGGGGCATGGCTTCGCGCTACGGTCTCGGCGGCGTGGGCAAGAAGGAAGCCAAGGCAGTAGTGGCGATCAGCGCACGCATTATCGGCACGGATACGGCCCAGATTTTCGCAGCGTTCACTGGGAAAGGCGAGTCGAAGAGGTCGGGCGCGTCTCTGCTGGGCTCGGGCGGCAGCTACAGTTCGGCGGCGGGTGCGGGCTACAGCATCGGCAGTTCGCAGTTCGCGAATTCAATTCTCGGCGAGGCGACAGCGCAGGCCGTGGCCTCGACCGCGACACAGTTGCAGGGCAACTCCTCCGCGATTCCGGCGCATGCGCGCATCATCGAGGGCCTGGTGGCCGATGTCAGCGGCAACACGATTACCCTGAACGTCGGCAAGAAAGCGGGCGTCGCGCTGGGTGACAAGTTCCAGGTGGTGAAGGTGACGCGCGAGATCAAGGATCCGGCGACGGGCAAGGTGATCCGGCGGATCGAAGAGACCGTCGGCTGGGTGACCATTACCGACCTGGACGACCTGGCGGCTGTCGGCTCCTACGCGGGTACATCGCCCTTGAAAGTCGGCGATGCGGTGAAGACGACGAACTGAGGCGAGCGATGGACTACGCGATTGGTTCACGCATCGGCGACTACGAGATCATTTCCGTCCTGGGCGCCGGCGGGATGGGCAAAGTATATAAGGTCCGCAACCTGCTGACGGAGCGCACCGAGGCGCTGAAGGTCCTGCTGATGAACGCGGGCGAGGAGCGGGACCAGGCGGACCGGTTTCTGCGCGAAATCAAGGTCCAGGCGCGTCTGACCCACCGGAACATCGCGGGTCTGCACACGGCATTGCGTGTGGATAACCAGGTGTTGATGGTGATGGAGTATGTCGAAGGGACGACGCTGGAGCGGCTGTTGAAGTTGGGCCCGGCACCGCCCCGCAAGGCCGCGGAGCTAATGAGCCAGGTGCTGAGCGCACTGGCATATGCGCACGGCGAAGGCGTGGTCCACCGGGACCTGAAGCCGGCCAACATCATGGTGACCACGGAAGGCGTGATCAAACTGCTGGACTTCGGCATTGCCAAGTTGAAGCAGGATCAGTCGCTGACGAAGACCGGGTTCACCGTGGGTTCGCTGCCGTATATGTCGCCGGAGCAGATTGAAGGCGCGACGGACCTGGATCACCGGGCGGACATTTACGCGCTGGGGATCTCGCTGTATGAGATCGTCACCGGACGGCGGCCGTTCCTGGGCGACAGCGATTATTCCCTGATGGTGGCGCATCTGAAACAGACTCCGGTGCCGCCGATTGAGATTGATCCGAATGTGCCGCAGGCGTTGAACGATATTATCCTGACGGCGATTGAGAAGGACCGGGAGCGGCGGTTCCAGTCGGCCGCGGCGATGCTGCGCGCGATGGAGACGTTGCTGGGCGGGCCGGCCGCGGGGGCTACGGTGACTCGGCCTGCCGTGGCGGCGTCCGTGTCCCCGGCTACACACACGCCGGCTGCGGCAACGGGGGTTGTTCCTCCGGCCGCGACTACGGGTGGCGCGGCTCCTCTTTCGGCTTCGGCGTTCATGCAGTCGCCGGTGTCGGCTCCGGCTCCCGAGTTCCCTGCCCCGGCTTATGCGCCGGCGGCAGATGTGCCCACGGGCCGGCCTTTGGGGAACCGGGGGTTGTATATCGCGATCGGCTCGCTGGCCACCGTGGCCGTGCTGATTGTCGGCGCCGTGCAGATCCCAAAGTTGTTCCGGACCCAGGCGGGCGGGCCGACGCAGAGTCTGTCTTCGGGGCAGGATGCGACAGGCACGCCGCAGCCGCCTCGGGTGGAACCGAGTTCCGGGCCGGCTACGGGGCCCGCTAGCAGTCCGGTGGCCGGGCAGGCTCCGGTGAGCCAGCCGGTTTCGGGGGGCGCAAAGGAGGTGCCTGTGCCTACGGGCGGCGGGCGGCCTCATGCGGATCCGGTTTCGACGCGGCCCGGGTCGAGTCAGGCTTCGATTGAGCCTTCGGGCGCCAGCCAGAATCCGGTGGTGACGGCGCCTCCCGTTGTGCAGCAGCCGGCGGGGTCGAATGCCGCGAGTCAGGCGGCGGAGGCGTCCGCGGGGGCCTTGCGCGATTTGCGGGAACAGTTGATGCTGCTGGGGACGCGGGCCACTACCGTGAAGGCGAGCCTGGAACGGATGAAGCAGGCGCAGGCGCGGCAGGGTTTGGGCATGCGCGGCGACATCAATACGGCGGCGCAACGGATGGAGTTTTACCTCGACGAGTGCGAGGGCGCGATGAAGCGCGGCGACCTGGCGGGCGGGAAGAAGTATCTCGATCTCGGTGAGCGCGAGGTGAGCAAGCTGGAGTCGTTCCTGGGGCGGTAGAACGGGGTTGGCGGGGCGTCGCGCTGCTGCACTGAGTGGAGCCTTGCGGTGGCTGTCCACGGCGGTGAAGGCGCGTGGGGACCGTGGCCCGCGCCATTGGGGACGCCACCGTAGCCCGTCGCTGCGCTCCGGGACTGGGGACGCGGGGGCGGCTTCCTCCGTTTTGGCGGCCCGCAGGGAGATACTGAGAGTCCATAGAAGACGCGCTGGCATAGGGTCGTCCGGATGGGGTCGTTGCAGCTCTTCAGCGGGCTATCCGCTCACTCACCTTCGCGGCTCTATTTCGGCTTCGTCCGCTTTGGCGGCCCGTGGGGCCATGGGGACTCCTTACCAGTCGCGGTTCGTGGCGCGGGGGGCTGGTTACTGGTCAGATGGGGCGGCACTCGACTACGTAGTAGGCGGCTTGGGGTCCCGCGGATACCACTTCCAGGCCCGCTTGCCGGACTAGCGGCTTGAATTCGTCCAGGGTGCGGTGCTTGCCGGCCAGCAGCACCATCTCGATGGTTAGCGTCCGGGAGCCGCCGTTGGGGCTTACACTCTTCAACACCACGACACGGCCGTTGGGCCGGGCGGCTTCGGCAGCTCGCTTCAGGATGGCTACGGTTTCCGCGTCCGGCCAGTCGTTCAGGATCCCTCTTAGTAAGTAGAGACCGGCTCCGGGCGGCAGGGGGTCGAAGAAGCTCTGACCACAGAGGGTCACGCGCGAGGCCACTCCGGCCTGCTCGAAGATTTCCGTGGAGCGGGCTACGGTGCCGGGCTGGTCGAGCAGCGTTCCCTGGAGATGCGGATGGACTCGCAGCAGTTCGGCCAGCATGGCTCCGGTACCGCCGCCTAGATCGACTACCGACTGGATGGAGTCCCAGCCTCCAGTGATGTCAAAGTTGGGGTTGGGCAGGCCGTGGCCGGCTGGGCCGATGAGGGCGTCGAACTGGGCCGCGATGGCCGGGTTCGCTTCGAGATCCTCCCAGAAGCCGCGGCCGAAACGTTCGTGATAGGCGGGGCGGCCGGTGCGGACATAGCTGGGCAGGGTGCCCCAGGCGTAGGCCATGCGGCCTCCGAAGCCGTCGACGTCGAGGCCGATCAGCGTGCCCGGATCCAGCAGGCCCCGGGCGGTTTCATTGAGGGCGTACCGGCCGGGCGCGGTCTGCTCAAAGACGCCTTTGGAGGCGAGGTAGCCGAGGAGGCAGTCGAGAGCGTAGGCGTCGCAGTGAGCAGCGGCGGCGAGTTCGTTCACGTCCGAAAGACCGGCCTGCAGGTGATTGGCGATACGCAAAGTGGCGGCGGTGTGGATGCACCAGGGGGTTTGCAGGTCGCACAACTGCCAGAGGTCGGCGGGGGGCTGATTGGACATGGGCGTGACAGGCCTCGAGATTTGGATTGGACACCAGGGTGGCGGAGGGAAGCCGCCACCGTTCTATTCAAGCATTGTAAGCCTGCGCGGGTGATGCGGGCGCGCGCCTCCAGGTGACTGTGGAGGGTGGCCTACTGATTCAGCAGGAGTGCGAATACCCGACGGAGGCTAGCTACGCGACAGGGGTATGCGGCGTCCATAGGGGTGACCGAGCAAGAAGCGAGGTCCGGTAAGGAGAGTAAGACGATGACACTCACAAATGGCAGGGATGGCGCGGAACGCCGCTTCGGATTCACGATGCTGCGCAAGCTGCTACTGGTGTCGGCGGCCTTGATCGTGGCCCTGCCCGCGAGCGCGGGCGTCCGCTATGTCCGGGGCGGCTTTGGCTTTGGCCCGGCGTTCGGACCGTGGGGTTACGGCTATGACCCGTACTTCTACGGCGGGTACCCGATGGTGACGCATCCGAATGCGGGCCAGGTGAAGCTGGATACGAAGATCAAAGACGCCGAGGTATTCGTGAACGGGTCGTATGCGGGCACGGTGGGCGAGCTGAAGTCGATGTGGCTGCGGCAGGGGTCATACAAGCTGGAAGTGCGGGCTCCGGGGCGCGAGCAGTTCGCGCAACAGATCTACGTGGTGAACGGCAAGACGATGAAGGTGCGGCCGGAGCTGCGTATGGAGCCGAAGTCTTGACGCAGCATCGGCGCGGCGCGCAGTGCGCCCACCCATTCCGGATGAACACCGGCCCAACGTCCTGAATCAAGGACTTGGGCCGGTTTTGCATTACAAATCTTACGAAGAAACTGGATGGGGTCGGCAGTCATCCAAGGAATAGAAGTAACAGAGAGCGGCCCGGCCGCGGCCGCTGTGACGGCTGCCGGCACTGGGTGGAGGAAAGAAATTCATGATGAGGCCGGTTGTTTGCGGCGTGCTGGCGATGGTGCTGGCGGCTTCTCCGGAGATGGCTCAGACGAGAGCGAAGGCGCCTCTCAGCGCGCCGGCGAAGTCGCTGGCGGACTATAGCGAGGCGATGGAGAACCTGGCCGAGGCGGCGAGTCCGGCGGTGGTGCAGATCCTGGTGCAGCGGGTGGCGCCGGTGGGCCAGGGCGATTCGCAGCGGATGGGTTTTGTGTCGGAGCAGGAGGCCACGGGCTCGGGTGTGATCGTGGATCCGGCCGGCTACATCGTCACGAACGCGCATGTGGTGCAGAATGCGCGGCGCATTGAAGTGAAGGTGCTGCGAATGGATGAGAAGGGCCAGGCTCCGCATGGGCACGTGCTGCCGGCGAAGCTGGTGGGGCTGGACCGGCAGGTGGACATCGCGGTGCTCAAGATCGAGGGCACGAACCTGCCTACGCTTTCTTTTCTCAATTCGGACACCCTGCGTCAGGGGCGGCTGGTGATGGCGCTGGGCAGTCCGCTGGGGTTGCAGAATACGTTGACGCACGGCGTGGTGAGCGCGACGCTGCGGCAGCTCAAGCCCGAGAGTCCGATGGTGTACATCCAGACGGACGCCCCGATCAATCCTGGCAACAGCGGCGGGCCGCTGCTGGATATCGAGGGAAAGATCGTGGGGATCAACACGATGATCTACTCGGAGTCGGGCGGCAATGAGGGGATCGGTTTTGCGATTCCGGCGAATCTGGCTAAGGACGTGTACCAGAAGCTGCGCAAGGACGGGCGGGTCAGGCGCGGCGCGATCGGGGTGCTGCCGGAGGCGATTACGCCGGCGCTGGCATCGGGCTTGGGCCTGGATCGCGACTCCGGTGTGATTCTGTCGGATGTGGCTCCGCATGGCGCGGCGGACGCGGCGGGGTTGCAGCCGGGCGATGTACTGATCTCGATTGACGGGAAGCCGATCCGGGAGGTGCGGGACCTGGCGTTGACGGTGTTCCAGCGGTCGCCGGGCGATGAGTTGAAGATCGTCTTCCAACGCGGCAAAGAAGAGATGACGAAGACGGTGGCGGTGCTGGAGCGCAAGAACGAGCCCAGCCTGCTGGCGGACCAGGCCAGTTATGAGGCCGCGCTGGTGCGGGAACTGGGGATCCTGGCGGTCACGGTGGACGAGAAGGTGACGGCGATCCTGACGGACCTGCGGCGGCTGTCGGGCGTGGCGGTGGCTGCGGTGCCGGCCGAGTATGCGGGTTTGAATCCGGGGTTGGTGGCGGGCGATGTGATTTATGAGGTGAACACCAAAGCCATTGCGTCGCTGGATGAGTTGAAGGCTGCCGTGAAAGAGCAGAAGAAGTCTGATGCGGTTGTGCTGCTGGTGGAGCGGATGGGGCAGCTGATCTATGTGACGGCAACGCTCGAGTAGAGCGCTGCCGTCGAGACTGCGGGTTATTGCAGGGTGATGGTGGCGCGGGCGGTGTCGTTGCCCAGGCCGGAGGCATCGGTCAGCGAGAGGGTGACGGGGCAGAAGGCGCCCGCGGCCGAGGCTTGGGCATCACCGATGTTTCGGACCACGGCGTGGAACACGACCTTCGGCTGGCTGTCGAGCGTGACCGTGGCGAGTTGGCCGATGTGGACGGCGAAGAGGCTCGACTGGGGGATCCGGGTTTCGACCTGGCGGTTGAGATCGGAGACGATTTCGAGGTCCCTGGAAAACTCATCGCGAAGGACGAGGTAGCCGTCGGCCGGCGCGAGGACGGGGCTGCGGACGGCCGCGGCCTGCGGGCTGGCGACGGCGGATTCAGCGGCGCGGCGGTCGTCTTCCGCCTGCTGGAGAGCGGCCTGGGCCGCGGCCTGCTGCGATTCCAGTTGCTCCATGGTGTTGAGCGAGTTGCCGGCGAGTTGCGATTGCGTGTCGATCTGGCGGCTGGCCGACTGCTGCAGCGAGAGCGCCTCGTCGTGCTTCAACTGGCTCTCCATCCCCTCGCGGTAGAGCATCTCGTCCCGCTGCACAGCGGCCTGCACTTCGCCGGCGGCCACTTCCGCGCCCACCAGATGGTTGCGGGTGTCTTCGGCTCGAGCGCGGGCGGCGGAGACGCGGGCCTCCGCGTCCTGGAGTTGGGTGCGGGCCGCTTCGACAGCGGCCGCGGCGGCAGCCAGGTTGCGGCGGGCGTCCAGTTCCGCGGCGGGCGCGGGCATCGCGTCCAACTGGGTTTCGCCGATCACCTGGCCTTTGCGGACCTGGGCGTTCAAGGGGACTTCGAGTTCGAGGACGGAGCCTTCCACCGGCACTGTGGAGACGGAGACGAGCTCGCCGGTCAGGCGGAAGGGCGCCGGATCCTGGGGGCTCTCGCCGGCATCGGATGGCCGCCAGTGACCAGTGGACGTGAGGTTGGCATGGGTCCAGACTGCGCCCACGAGACAGGCCGTGGTGAGCAGGACGACGGCCGAGGTGGTTTGCGGCTTCATGGTGAGTCCTTTCTGGCTTGGGTTGGTTAGGGGCTGCGGTTGGTGATGCGGTCCATTAAAGACGAGTAGGTGGAGCCCGGCCCTTGCCAGTCGCGGTTTGCCTGGGCGCTAGCGGCCGAATCTGCGGAGCTGGGAGAAGAGGATCGAGGCGGTGAGCCCGAGCAGGATGCCCAGGATTCCGCCTGTGAGGTAGAGGGTGGCGGCCTCGATGGCGATGACGAAGAGCAGGTTCCTGCCCTGCCGGAGCGCGGGCCGCGCGGCCTCCACGGGAGCAGCGGCCAGCGGCGCGATATGGATTTCGTTGATCTGCGTTGCCATGCTGCTGCTCCTTGGGCCTGAACGTCTGTACTGCCTCGGCGCCGGTGAGGGTTTGCGCGTCAGCCGATGTACCACTCACTGCCGGCCTGCCAGGTGGGTGGCGGGTGCGGGTCCGGCGTCTCTCCGGCTCCCCCGATGAGGTGAATGATGCGGGTCGTCCGCAGCACATCGGCGGTGGAGCCGGAGAGGTTGAGCAATCTCAGTTCGCCGCCCGCCAGGGTGACGAGGGCATAGCCGACCATGAGTTCCCCGATGTCCTCGATATCGAGCGAGGGGACCTGGGCGAGGTCGAGCAGAATGTGGGAGCGGCCTCTCTCCACCAACTGCCGCAGCTGCTGGTGGAGAGAGCCCTGCTCTTGCGGTGAGGCGAGTTTCCCGTGCGCGCCGATGATGATGAAATCGCCGCGCTCGTGGACCGTCAGCCGGCCGTTCATCAATTGGCTCCCGGGGTGATGGTGTTGCGCAACTGCTCTTCCTCGTGCTGGACCTTCTCATACTTCAGGTAATCTTTGAGCGTTTTGGTGATCTGGTCGGAGTCGCGCTTCACGTTGGCGACGTAGGCGCGGTATTGCGGGCTCCAGAGGAAGTTGTGGTTGTTGTTGAAGAACTGGATGGCGTCTTCGGTGTTGGTGGCCGCTTCCCGGAGCATCGGCATCACCTTGTCGATGGCCTGCTGTTCCCAGGGCTGCAGGGTATCGCGTTCCGCTTCGAGCGAAGAGATCTCGCGGTTCATGGTGTTGACGTCATCCTTAAGGGCCCACAGGGGGCTCAGGTGGGAGTCACTGGAGAGGGCGGCATTGCTGGCGTCCATCTTGAGGCGATCGGCCTGTTCGGCGGTGCTGGAAGCGGTCTCGCGCATCTCTTCGAGCAGCACCCTGGGGTTCTGGCTCGCACTGGCGGGGGTGGTTCCGCCGAAGGACGGCTGGGCAATCGCGACCAGGGAACCGATCGCGGTCATCAGGGTGATGGAAAAGCTTCTCTTGGTCATGACTTGCTGTTTCTCCTATTCGCTGTGTTTGCCGGTTGCTCTATTTGTTCCGGCTCACTAATGAAGACGACAACCGGCCGCGAATGGCGTCTCCCGTCGACACGGCATTCACGGTCGAGTTGAGGTGGTAGGCGGGCGGCAGCGGCGGCGCGGGTACCCTATGCCGGGTATTTGCGGGGTTCGCGCCAGGGTAGACGGTAGCTTAACGGCCGGCGGCACCGTCGAGAAGAGCAGGAGACATCCAAATGAAAGACGCAATCCAACGGAGGCCAGAGCGGTGGAGCAGGCTGAAGATGACGGCGGGTCTGGTGTGCGCGGGGGTATTCGCCCTGTCTGCCCCTGCCCGGGCGCAGGTCCAATTCTCGCCGCAGCAACTGGACGACCTGGTGGGGCGGATCGCACTGTATCCCGACCCGCTGCTGGCACAGTTGCTGACGGCCTCGACGTATTCCGAACAGATCAAGGATGCCGCGCAATGGGCGGATCAACACAGCTACCTGACGGGAGGCAACCTGGCCGGAGCCATCCAGCAGGACAACCTGCCCTGGGATCCGAGCGTGCAGGCGCTGCTGCCCTTCCCTTCCGTTCTGGACATGATGGCGGGCAACATCTTCTGGACGCGCCAACTGGGCGACGCGGTGCTGGGCCAGCGCGGCGATGTGATGGATGCGGTGCAGGCGATGCGGCAGAAGGCTCGGGAATTCGGGTATCTGCAGGACAACGCGCAGTATCGCGTGACGGTGGGCGGCCCGGGCGATATTGAGATCGTCCCCGTGGATCCGGGTTTCTACTGCCTGCCTGTCTATGACCCGCTGATTGTCTTTGGACGGCCGCGAGTGGGCCTGGCGGTGGGTATCAGCTTTGGGCCGCGCATTGCGCTGGGCGCGGCGTTTGCGCCCTGGGGCTGGGGCCGGTCGGGCTTTGAATGGAGATCGCGGACGATGCTGGTGGATGGCCACGCCTGGGCGCGTACGCGTGAAAACCATGAAGTCTACCGGCACCCTTATGTGAGGCCGCCGCATGCGGAAGGTCCCCGGGTGGAGCGGCACGAATTGCGGCCGACGCGTCCGGAGCGTGGGGGCGGGCGCGAGGAGCACCGGCGCTGACGAAATACCTGGGCGGGTTCCACGCCGGGCTACAGGGTTTTCCGGCGTGGAATCCCCAGGCGGGCGAGCGTGATTTACCGCGCCGGTGGTATGGGCTGGAAGGGCCGGACACCGCATGATGGGGATACCCGAGAGAAGGCGGGTCAGCCGTGATCGAGAGTTCCAGATGGTTTCCAGCAATGGCCCTGGCGGGCCGGGGGACGTGGAGCGTGGCGAAACTGGTGCAGCGCATCCAGTCGGTAGTCCTTTGCTTCAGGAAACGGGCGCATCCGCAAAAGGCACCGGCCGGGCTGGTGGGCGAAGGCGTGCCACGGACTTTGGCCGTGATGGGCGAAGGCGCTGACCGTCGCGCGCTGCAGGCTGCCTTTGATGAGCGGGGCTGGGCTGTGACATATGCTGATAGCACGACTGAGGCGCTGGTGCTGCAGATGCAGCAGCGGTTCCCGATTGTGCTGTTTCAGCGTGAAGTGGCGGGCCGGGACTGGCGTCCGGCGGTGCGGGTGCTGTCGCGCATGATGCCCCGAGCCTGCGTCGTGCTGATGTCGGACACCTCAGACATGAACCAGTGGGAAGAGCTGGTGCGCTGCGGAGGCTTCGATGTCGTGCGAACACCGGTGGAGGGGAACGCCGTGATCCGCATGGTGAGCGCGGCGTGGTCGATCTGGAAGCAGCAGGACAGCCACGCGGCGCGGCCGGTGGCGGGCCTCAAGAGATGACGCCCTTGCGCACGGCGTAGAGGATGAGCTCGGGTACGCTGTGCAGATTGAGCTTCTCCATGAGATTGCCGCGATGGGTCTCGACCGTGTAGAGGCTGAGGTTGAGCATGTTCGCCACATCTTTGTTGCTCTTGCCCTCGGCGATCAGTTGGAGCAGTTCGCGCTCGCGCTGGGTGAGCAGCTCATAGCTATCCTCGATGTCCTTGTCCTGCAACTGGCGCACATAGTCTTCGACCAGCAGGCGGCTGACGGCGGGACTGAAGAAGGCCTTGCCCGCACTCACTGAGCGGATGGCGAGGATGAAGTCGGACTCGGCGGATTCCTTGAGCAGGTAGCCGCGGGCTCCGGCCTTGAGGGCGCGCAGGACGTAGCTTTCATCGGAGTGCATGCTGAGGACGACGATCGAGACGCCCGCCTGTTTTTCACTGATCTGCCGGGCCGCCTCGATGCCGTTCATGTTGGGCATGGTGATGTCGAGGACGACGAGATCGGGCTTGAGCTCTTCGACCAGGGCGACGGCTTCGCGTCCGTCGCTGGCCTCGCCGATCACCTGAAAGTCCTTGTGCTCCTCGAGGACGAGGCGCAATCCGCGCCGCATCACGGCATGGTCGTCGGCAAGAATGATTCGAATCATGGAGTTTCCTTTGTAGGATGCTGAGCCTGGTCCGGGAGAGGCAGCAGGATGGAGAGGACGGCGCCCTGGCCGGGTGAGGAGTCGATGGAGAAGCGGCCGCCCAGTTGTTCCACACGCTCCTCCATGCCGAGCAGGCCCATGCCCTTTTCGCGATGTGGATCGAAGCCGACGCCGTCGTCCTGCACGGTGACGGAGAGGCCCTGCTGGTCTCGGCGGACGACGACCCTGACCTGCGTGGCCCGGGCGTGGCGGGTGCAGTTGTGCAGGGCCTCCTGGACAACGCGGTAGACACAGGTGCGGTGGGAGTCGGGCAAGTCTTCGACGATCTCATCGGCCACCATCTTCACCTTGAGGCCGGAACGGCGGGTGACCTCGCGGGCCTGCCAGCGCAGGGCGGCGACGAGGCCGAGGTCGTCGAGCATGGAGGGGCGCAACAGCAGGGCCATGTTCCGCACCATGCCGACGCTGGCTTCGGCGAGCCCTCGCACGGACTTCAGCCGCTCGCCGCGGGTCTCTGGATCGGGCGAGGTCTCCAGGCGGCCGAGTTCGACCAGCATGGCGGACATGGTCTGGCCGACCTCATCGTGCAGTTCGCGGGAGAGGTTGCGGCGTTCCTCTTCCTGTGCCGTGACGAGGCGGCTGGAGAGGCTCTGCATTTCACGGCGGGCGGCTTCGACTTCTTCGTAGCGGAGCTGCGCCTCGTGCTCCAGGCGCTGGACACGGCGGATGCTGAGGGTGGCGAGCGCGAGGCCCAGCAGCAGCGCGGTGAGGGAGATGACAACCACACGGCGGCGGAAGCCGGATTGGACGGCGCGAATGCGTTCCTCGCCGGCGTCGAGGTCGCGCTCATTCAGGGCCGTGATGCGCCGCGTGAGCTGCAGGACCTCGGTGCGGAAGGGGAGGATGACGTCGAGCAGGAAGCTGCCGGCCTTGGAGCGGCGGAGTTTGGCGTCCCACTGAAGGGCAGGCTCCAGCGACCACCAGTAGGAGTCGACGTGGCTGCGGAGTTCGTTGAAGGCATCGCGCTCAGAGGCGGGCAGTTTGGCCTCGTAGACCTGGAGAGTCTCGCGGGTGTGCGTGCGGAGCTGGTGGAGTTCGGCTTTCTGGCTCTCGGCGCGGGCTCCGTCGACCTCGAGGAGATAGTCGCGCACGACGGTGGCGATGCGGAAGATGTCGGCACGCAACTGGTCGAGCAGGGCGTCGCGCGCGCGGGATTCGTTGCGCAGGGCCGCGGTGGCGAGTTCGACTTTGCGGAGCGACGTGGTGGCATCGAAGGCCATGGCGACCATGAGGAGCAGCAGTCCGGCGAAGCCGATGCCCAGCGCGCGGGCCCAGGTGGACAGGAACTGGCTCGCCACCTTGCGGAGGGACCAGCGATGGGTGGAAGGATCCGCCATCTGTGGGTGATGCCTTGTCCCATTGTTAGCACAGGGGCTGGGGATCCTTGGATATCGGGCCGAGGCGGTATCCGGGTGCACCGGGTAGCCGGGCGGGCCGCTGCTTAGCGCTTCGCCCGCCGCAATATGAGCGGTGGCTGCGGGCCGCCGCGTCCAGGGCCGAAACCGGCGCCGAACGACGGATCCGTGCCGCCGGGCGGAGGACCGATGGCGGGGCGGGGTCCGGTGGACGCCGGCGGGTCCATGCCCGGGCCGCCCCTGCGCGGCGGAGTGCTGCGCGCCAACTCGATACGGTCGCCCTGGATCGTGCCTGTGTAGGTTGTCGCGCCGGCACGGAAGGAGATGCGGGAGCCGTCCACCTTCCCATCCTGGATGGGTCCGCCTGTGGGGCCGCCACCGAAACCGCCGGTAGCGGCCGAATCCACAGCTCCTGTCAGAACGCCACCGTCCTGGCGGAACGTGAAGACCATGTCGACATTGCCGCCCGCCAGCGCCATCGGGTTGCCGGCGGTGGACGCTGCGAGCGCCGCCGCGGGCCGCCACAGACCAGAGACGCCCGAGCCGTTGGGGACTTCGCGCTCCCAGGCCGGCACCTGCGGTCTCAGCTGAACGGCCTTGGCCGTGATGGTGGCCGTGGCTCCGGTGAGTCCCGGAGACGCCGCTTCCACTGTGATCTCGCCGGCTGTGTTGGACGATTGGACGATCGCCATGCAGAGCCCGGCGAAGGCCTTGCGCGTCGAACCGGGATCGGGCTCATGATTCGTGGGATCGCCATTGCCGGTACCGGCCACGCGGCCCGGCCCACTCACTTGGAAGCTGACGGAATTGTCGGTGACGGGCACGACGCGGCCCTGGGCGTCCTGGACTTCCACGACGCAGACCACGGTATCTTCTCCGTCGGCCGCGCACTGCAGGCGGTCCGGCCGCAGGACGAGCCTGGCCGCGGGACCGGTGGTCTCGCGTTTGGCGCTCATCACCTGTTTGCCGCCCTGGTAGCCGCGGGCTTCCAGTGTGCCGGGCGCGTACTTCACTGTCCAGGCGAGGTGCTGATCCTTCTGCATGTCCTTAGCGCCCAGGCTTTGACCATTGTGGAACAGCTCCACGCGATCCATGTTCGAGTGCACCCAGACGGCGATCTCCTGCCCCTCCAGGCCAGGCCAGTTCCAATGCGGAAACAGGTGCAGCACCGGCTTGTTGGTCCACCAGGCCTGGTAGTAGTAGAAGGAGTCTTTCGGGAAGCCGCAAGTGTCGATGATGCCGTATTGCGAGCTGATGTTCGGCCACTGGTAGGGTGAGGGCTCGCCGCGATAGTCGAAACCGGTCCATACGAAGCCGCCGGAGATGTAGGGTCGTGCGCTGACGAAGCGCCACCAGCCTTCGGCCGAGGCGCGGCCGGTGGTGGTGTAGGGGTCGTAGGAGCCGACGGTCCCTTTCGTCCGGTCCGTCACGTAAGCGCCGCGGGTGGCGACCGCACTGACGTTTTCCGTGCCCAGAATCGCGACCTTCGGGTTGTTCCTGTGCCACGCCTCGGCCTGCGGGTCGGCGTAGTTGTAACCCATCACGTCGCAGACCGCGAGTCCGCCTTTGCCCATATAGTCGCCCGCGGGCGGCGGTGCGATGGAGATGGGCCGAGAGGTGTCGTGCCGCAGGGCGGTCTGCTTCATCGAGGTGAGGATCTTGAGGCCGGTCCCGGTGATCGAGATGCTTTCCTCATTGCCCATCGACCAGATGAAGACGCTGGGGTGGTTGCGGTCGCGCCGGATCATGTTCTCAAACTGGGCAAGCCCGTCGGGGTTGGAAGACAGCATGCGCGTCTCGTCGAGCACCAGCATGCCGAGTTCGTCGCAGGCGTCAAGGAGCTCGGTGGTGGGCGGATTGTGGGAGGTGCGGATGCCGTTGCAGCCCATCTCCTGCAGTTTGCGGACGCGGAAATGCTGCAGAGAGTCGGGCAGCGCCACTCCGACTCCGGCGTGATCCTGGTGGTTGCAGGTGCCCTTCACCTTTACGGGCTTGCCATTCAGCAGGAAGCCCTGGCCGGGGTCGAACTTGAGGTCGCGGATGCCGAAGCGGGTTTCGTAGCGGTCGGTGACGATTCCGCCGGCTTCGACCTCGCTGACGACCTTGTAGAGGTTGCGCTGCTCCAGGGACCACAGCGCCGGTTGGCGGACGGCCGCCTGTTGTTCAAAGGAGTGTTCGCGCAGGGCGGCCACCGCGGCCGGCGGGGTGGCGGACTTCGCGACCTCCTTGCCGGCGGGATCGAAGATGGTCGAGATGACGCGCACGATGGCGGCGCTCTTCGACTGGTTCTCGATCTCGGTCCGGATGGCGACGGAGGCCTGTCCGGGAGTGATTTTCGCGACGGCGAGCGTGCCCCACTTCTTGACGTGGACCGGAGCGGTTTTGACCAGCCAGACGTGGCGGTAGATTCCGGCGCCCTCGTAGAACCAGCCGTCGCTGAGGGTCGCATCGACGCGGACCAGCAGGACGTTCGGCTCTCCGGGCAATGCGAAATCGGTCAGGTCGAAGCTGAAGGGGTCGTAGCCGCCGCTATGCCGGCCGATGTAATAGCCATTGAAGACGACCATGGTTTCGCGGTAGGCGCCGTCGAACTCGACTGTGATCCGCCTGCCCGCGTCGGAGGCTGGGATGTCGAGAACCCGGCGGTACCAGCCCACGCTGGTTTCGGGGTAGTCGCGGCCGAGCGGATAGGAACCCTTGCTGGCGAGCGCGGGGTCGTTCTTGAAGGGCAGTTCGATGGCCCAGTCGTGGGGCAGGTCCACGGGTTTCCAGTCGCTGTCGTCGAAGGCGAGGTTGCTGGGGGCAAGGAATCCACCAGACTTCTGGAAGCCGCCGGAGCGCCCGGCGCCGAAGCCGAAGTCCTTGGCCGCGTCGTTCGCATGACCGAAGTGGAAGCGCCAACCGAAGTCGAGCAGCAGCCGGTCGCGCAGTCCGTCCTGGCGCGGGGCAGGCTGCGCTTGAGGGGCGGCTTCGAGGATGCCGGCCGCAGCGGGCACAGCCAGGCCGCTTTTCATCACGTGACGGCGGGTTACTTTCATGCGGATCTCCTGAAGCGGGCAAGGGTTCACGGGACGTCGACGGCCCAAGGGAGGGGCGGCCGGGGTGGCGCTCCGGACAGGGTCAAGGGGAGTGCACCCGCAGGGTGACTGTATACCCGGCCTGGAGTCAGTTCAAGTACCGGACGGTCCTGCCCAGGCACGTCCCGGACAGGGCCGGGACGTGCCTGGGCAGCCGCGAACATGATGATATGCTTAGGCGTTTACGACAGGACCCGCGATGAACGACGACCCCATGGCAGCAGAGGCGAACACTCAGTTCCCTGCTCCATCCACGACAGTTGGCGCGCTGTTACCGGCGGGCATCGATGCCGGCCGGGTGCGAGCTGAGCTCGAACGGATCGTCATTAGCCCCGCCTTCCGTACCAGTAGGCGCACGTGCAGTCTATTGAGGCACATCATCGAATGCGCATTGAGCGGGAACATTGAGGACCTGAAGGAGCGCAGGATCGGGGCCGATGTCTTCGACCGGCCGGTGGACTACGACACGAACAGCGACCACATCGTGCGCAGCGTGGCGGGCGAAGTGCGGCGGCGGCTGGGACAGTATTACGCGCAATCCGGGACGGACTCGGAGATGCGGATCGACCTGCTGGCCGGATCGTACGTTCCGCAGTTCCGCATGGTTGGTGAACAGCCCGTGCCGGCAGCTGCGGCGGCGCTGCCTGCGGTGGCGATGGAAACCAAGGCTCGCACCTGGGGTTGGTGGCCGCCCGCGGTGGTGCTGGCGATTTGCACCGTGGCGTTGGTGGTTTGGATAGCGAGCCGTGCCGGAGGCAGGGCGACTGCGTTGGAGGGATTCTGGAAGCCTCTGTATTCCGCCTCGACTCCGGTGCTGCTCTGCGTGCCCGGAGGTGGCTCCGGACCGAATGCGACGGAGGTCCAGGAGCCTGGCACGGTGATTGATTTCGCCCTGGCTCCGTCGCGCCGCATCCACGTCTACGATGCGATGGTGTTGGCCGAGGTGACCGGGTTGCTGCGGGCGAACGGCAAGGCGTACAGACTGCTGAACCGGGCGGGAGCGACGTCGTTCCGGGACCTGCAATCGGGCCCATTTGTGCTGATTGGCAGCTTGAACAACGAGTGGTCCCTGCGGCTCACAAAGGACTTCCGGTTCAGCATTGTCTCGAACGGCAGCGGTGCCCGGGTGGTGGACAAGCAGGACCCTTCGAACGAAGCGTGGCGTGTGGAACCGAATACACCGATCGAGCAGATGCGCCGGGATTACGCGATTGTGTCCAGGTTCCGCGATTCTCAGACGGAGCAGACGGCTGTGATCCTGGCCGGTATCGGCCCGTGGGGGAGCCTGGCTTCAGGCGAGTTCGTCACCAACCCGGAGTACCTGAAGAAGCTGGCGGGCTTTGTGCCGGCGAACTGGCGGAAGAGGAATCTGCAGGTGGTGATCTCGACGGATGTCATCCACGGCAGCTCGGGGCCGCCCAACATCCTCGCCGCGCAATTGTTCTGAAAGAGGCGATGGCCGCGAGGGTCCAATAGAGCGGTCCGGCTCTTGACTTGCTGCAGTTCATTTGATGCGATGGTGCTCACTTTATGAGCAAGCCGCTGTCCCGCTTTCTCGCCCTCCTGCTCTCCGGCATGGCCGGAATCGCCGCGCAGCCTCGCGCTGACCGTGCTCCCGCCTCGAAAGGCGGTGCTTTCGCCACCAAGCACTACCGGAATCTGTTCCTGGAAGCCGGGCATCCGCAGAAGGAGATCTCGGCGAAGATCCAGGGTGCGTTCCAACAGTTGTTCCATGGTGATGCTGAGACGCAGACGGTGTACTACGCGGCGGGCCAGAACGTGAATGGCCCGTTGGCTTATGTCAGCGACATCAACAACCACGACGTGCGTTCGGAAGGCATGTCGTACGGGATGATGATCGCGGTGCAGCTCGACAGGAAGGCCGAGTTCGACGCGCTGTGGAACTGGTCGAAGACCTATATGTACCAGGCTTCGCCGACGCACCCGTCGTATGGGTTCTTCTCGTGGTCGATGAAGCTGGACGGGACACCGAACAGCGAGTCACCGGCTCCGGATGGGGAAGAATACTGGGCGATGGCGCTGTACTTCGCCTCCGGGCGATGGGGCAACGGCAAGGGCATTTACGACTATCGCGCCGAGGCCGACCGTCTGCTGGACAGCATGAAGAATCGCAAGATCATCGACGGGCCGACGAATCGAGGCGCGGAGACCGGCGGGCCTGAGTTTCATCCCGAGCACAAGATGGTACGGTTCACTCCGAACCTGCGGCGTCCAGACCATACGGATCCCTCTTATCATTTGCCTGCGTTCTACGAACTCTGGGCACGTTGGGGACCCGCGGCGGACCGGCCGTTCTGGGCGGCTGCCGCCCAGGTGAGCCGCGACTACCTGCAGAAGGCAACGCATCCGGTGACGGCGCTGGCTCCGAACTACGCCAATTACGATGGCACGCCCGTGCCTGGCGCCGGCGGACAGAACGGCAACTTCGGGCCGGATGCCTGGCGCACGGCGGCGAACTGGGGCGTGGACTGGTCGTGGTGGGCCGCCGATCCGCGGGAGCGCGAGTTGAGCGACAAGATCCAGGCGTTCTTTGAAGCGCAGGGCATCGACGCTTACGTCAACCGGTACACCCTGGACGGCAAATCGCTGGGCGGCTCGCACTCCACCGCACTCGTGGCGGCGAATGCGGTGACGAGCCTGGCGGCCACGGACCGGGAGCGGGCGGCGCGTTTCGTCGAGGCGCTGTGGAAGGCGGAGATCCCTGCCGGCCGCTACCGCTACTACGACGGCATGTGGTACCTGATGGGCCTGCTCCATGTGAGCGGCGAATTCCGCATCTGGCCGCCGAAATAACAATGCCAAAAATTAAAGCACTCCGCTGGTGGATGATCGGCCTGATCATGCTGGGGTCGGTGATCAACTACCTCACCCGAAGCACGCTGGCCGTGGCCGCTCCCACGCTGCTGCAGGAACTGCATATCAGCGCGAAGGAGTATTCCTGGATGGTCGGGGCGTTTCAGGGCGCTATTATGGCGCAGCCCCTTTGCGGCTATGTGCTGGACGTGTTGGGGCTCAAGATGGGCTTTGCGATCTTCGCGGTCACCTGGTCGCTGGTGAACATGGCGCACTCTCTGGCCGGCAGCTGGCAGGCTCTGGCCTGGCTGCGCGGCGCGCTCGGCTTCGCCGAAGGATCCGCCAATCCGGCGGGGATGAAAGCCACGTCCGAGTGGTTCCCGGCGAAGGAGCGCGGCCTGGCGGGCGGCATCTATAACATCGGAGCCTCGGTGGGCTCGATGCTGGCGCCGCCCCTGGTGGCATGGGCCATCCTGGCGTACAACTGGCGAGCGGCGTTCGTGATCACCGGCGCGTTGGGCCTGGTTTGGGTGGCGCTCTGGCTGTTCCTGTATCAACCGCCGGACCGGCATCCCGCGCTTTCCAGCGAGGAGAAAGCCTACATTGCGGCCGGGCAGGAGAAGCACCTGCAGAGCGACGGATCCCGGCCGTCGCTGGGCAAGATCCTGGTGCAGCGGAACTTCTGGGGCATCGCGTTGCCGCGGTTCCTGGCCGATCCGACGTGGGGCACGTTGAGCTTCTGGCTGCCGCTCTACCTGAGCACCGTCCGCCACATGGACCTGAAGCATATCGCCATGTTCGCCTGGCTGCCGTTCCTGGCGGCCGACTTCGGCTGTGTGTTCGGAGGCCTGGTGGCGATGCGGCTGCAGAAGATGGCGGGCCTCAGCCTGATCAACGCGCGGCGCTGCGCGTTCACGCTGGGGGCGGTGCTGATGCTGGGGGTCGGGTTCGTCGGCTTCGTGGAAAGCCCGTATGCGGCGATTGCGCTGCTGAGCCTGGCCGGCTTCGCGCATCAAACCTTGTCGGTGACCGTGATCACGATGGCGTCTGACCTGTTTCGCAAGAACGAAGTAGCTACCGCGGCTGGGATGGCTGGAACGTTCGGCAATGCGGGCCTGCTGATCTTCTCGCTGATGATCGGCGGGCTGGTCGCCACGGTCGGCTATACGCCGTTCTTTATCTGCCTGGGCCTGCTGGATCTGCTGGGCGCCGCTGTGCTGTGGACGCTGGTGCGCGAACGCCGGGCGGAGGGACTGGACGACGCGAAGGGAGCAAGCTAAGCATGGCTGAAGAGGCCGCAATCATCCGAAACCCGATCCTGCCCGGATTCAATCCGGATCCCTCCATCGTCCGGGTTGGGGACGACTACTACATTGCTACGTCCACCTTCGAGTGGTTTCCCGGGGTGCAGATTTACCACTCCCGTGACCTGGTCCACTGGCGGCTGGTGGGGCGTCCGCTCAACAGGGCGAGCCAGTTGAATATGCTGGGCGATCCCGACTCGTGCGGGGTCTGGGCGCCATGTCTCAGCTACGCGGACGGCCTGTACTGGCTGATCTACACGGATGTGAAGCGGTACGGCCGGACGACGCAGGGCGGGTCCGCCGGCGCGTCGCTGCGGGATACGCATAACTACCTGGTGACCAGCCCGAGCATCGAGGGAGAATGGTCGGACCCGGTTTACCTGAACAGCAGCGGCTTCGATCCCTCGCTGTTTCACGACGACGACGGCCGGAAGTATCTGGTCAATATGCGCTGGGATCACCGGCCCGGCAGCAACCGCTTTTCCGGGATCGCCTTGCAGGAGTACTCGCCGGCCAGGCGCGCGTTGACCGGGCCGGTCCACAACATCTTCCGTGGAACGCCGATCGGGTTTACCGAGGCTCCGCATCTGTACAAGCGCAATGGATACTACTATCTGTTGACCGCGGAAGGGGGCACCGGCTGGGGCCACGCCGTGACCATGGCGCGCTCGCGCGTACTGACGGGCCCGTATGAACTGCATCCCGACGTATATATCCTGACGGCCCGTCACCGGCCGGATGTCGAACTGCAGCGCGCCGGGCACGCTGACCTGGTGGAGACAGCAGCCGGCGAGACGTATATGGTCCATCTATGCGGGCGGCCCATCCGCAATCGGGGGCGCTGTACGTTGGGGCGGGAGACCGCGATTCAGCGCATGGCCTGGTCAGAGGACGATTGGCTGCGTACCGGCGACGGCACTGGAATCCCGCTCATGGAAGTGGCCGCGCCGGAATTGCCCCAACGGGAGTTCCCTGCCTCGCCCGAGCGCGAGGATTTCGACTGCCCGGCTCTGCCGCTGGACTTCCAATGGCTGCGCTCGCCCTGGCCCGAGGAACTCTTCAGCCTGACGGACCGGCCTGGCTACCTGCGTCTGTACGGCCGAGAGACGATCGGCAGCCTGTTCCGGCAGTCGCTGGTGGCGCGGCGGCAGCAGTCGCATTGTTATAGTGCCGAGACCTCGCTGGAGTTTCAGCCGGAAGGGTTCGCGCAGATGGCCGGGCTGGTCTGCTATTACAACGGCAGCAAGTTCCACTACCTGTATGTGTCACACGATGAGGAGATCGGGAAGCACGTGCGCGTGATGTCCTGCCTGCCCGACCAGGTGCAATCGGATGTGTTCAGTGCCGCGGTTGCGATCCCCGAAGGTGTGCCGATCGAACTGCGTGTTGAATTGGATTACGAACGGCTGTACTTCGCTTTCCGTGCGGGCGGCGGCGCATGGCGCAGGCTGCCGGGGCTGCTCGATGCGAGCATTCTGTCGGACGAGGCCGCGGCCGCGGGCACTCCCAATTTCACGGGTGCATTTGTGGGGGTCTGCTGCCAGGATACGGCGGGTACGCGGTGTCCGGCTGACTTCGACCACTTCACTTACCGGGAGCGGGCGTATTGCGAGGATCCTTTCGCTGAAGGGTGAATTCGCTGGGCGCACCAGGGGCACGCCGGCAATTGGGGAAGGGGCTCTCCGCCTTCCACTGGCGCGGAGAGCCCTGCTTCCTTGAGTTCGCCGTCACATGGATGAGGTGGCCTTCTGGCCCTTCACCTGCAACTCGTTGACGACCTGCTGGACGTTGACCACCGCGGTGGCGACATCCTGGGCGTGCGTACGCTTTGCCTGTGAATCCACTGACCCGCTGAGTGTGACGACGCGGTTCTTGACAGAGATCTTCACCGCGTCATCGAGCCGGGCCTGCACGAGGGCGGCATGAAGATTCTTCTCAATGCCAGTGTCGAGGTCAGAGTTGATTGTCTTGGCTTCGCTTTCGACGCCGGGCGGCAGAACCGCGATTTCATTCGCCACAACCTGGGCGCCGGCGAGGGACTTGGCGAGGGCTTCCGCCTGCGCTTTATCGGCTTCCTGAGCCACATGTCCGCTTAGGGTGACAACCCCCTTGTCCCGATTCTGTTTGACCGAAACATCCTTGTAGCCGGCCTTGTCCAGAGAGGCGCGGACGCTGTCGGTGACATCGACAGTCTTGGTGCTCTCCGTGGAGCAACCGGTGATCGCGCCTGCGAAGGCCAGGGCGAAGATAAGCGAGTACGAGCCGAGAGTCTTCATAGGTGTCCTTTCCATTGTTCGAATCCAACGCTATCGTCCGATGCACGAGCAGGGCCACTCCGCGTGGGCCGGGGCAATTGACTGATGCCGAAGGGATGACCATTGGACTCGATGGCAGGACATGGCTCTCCGGAGCACGTACCGGAGAAATGATTACAGCCGCGAACCCAAAAATGACCGGCCAGGTATCGAGGGATCCCCGGCATTTATTGCCGAACGGGGAACTTTGTGGGCCGCGTATCTGACTGTCTGCCGTCATCTGACCAGATCTCGTCGGTAGCGCACGGTGGATCAGGAGGACCGGGCAGGAGTGGAACGCCGATGTTTCCGTTGCTCCGGCGGAGGTGAACTGTCATGCTCCATACGCCAAGGTGCGCCCAGGCAGCGCCGATCAACTGAATGAGGGGCACATCGGATCGTGCGTCGTCGTGGGCGGATCCCAGGCGCGATGACGGATTCCTTAAGCTCGCCGGGGTTTAACTGGTTGGCGCAAGGCGTGCACTCACAAGCAGGTGGCGAGCTGAAAGCGGCAACCAGCCGCCGGCGCGCCACACCGTTGAGGGTCACTGCTCCGTTAACTCCAGTGCTCGCTCCGGGGGTCGAAATTGGAATCCATGAGTGAAAGGTTGTTCAGCAAATGGGAAAGATCATCGGTATCGATTTAGGCACTACTAACTCCGCGGTTTGTGTTCTGGAGGCCGGCCAGCCCACCGTCATTGCCAACCAGGAGGGGGCCCGAACTACACCGTCCGTCGTGGCCTTCACCAAGACGGGGGAGCGCCTTGTCGGCCAGATTGCCAAACGGCAAGCGGTCACCAACCCGGCGAACACCATCTTCTCGATCAAACGGTTCATGGGGCGCCGCTTTGACGAGGTCAGTGAAGAGATGAAGATGGTGCCCTTCAAGGTGGTCAGCGGCGAGAATGGCGACGCGCGGGTGGAGATCGCCGGCAAGAAATACTCGCCCTCTGAGATCTCCGCAATGATCCTTACGAAGCTGAAGGAAGCGGCAGAGGCCTACCTGGGCGGCAAAGTCACGCAGGCCGTGATTACCGTACCCGCCTATTTCAATGACGCGCAGCGCCAGGCGACCAAGGATGCCGGCAAGATCGCCGGTCTCGAAGTCCTGCGGATCATCAACGAGCCGACCGCGGCCGCATTGGCTTACGGACTCGATAAGAAGAAAGACGAGACCATCGCCGTCTATGACTTTGGCGGCGGCACCTTCGATATTTCGATCCTCACGGTTGGCGAGGGGCTAGTCGAAGTCAAGTCCACCAACGGGGATACCCATTTGGGCGGAGACAATATCGACCAGCGGATCATCGACTGGATCGTGGCGGAGTTCAAAAAGGAGAATCAGGTCGATCTGTCCAAGGATCCGATGGCGCTGCAGCGTTTGAAGGAAGCGGCCGAGAAGGCCAAGATGGAGCTGTCCACGCTGTTGGAAGTGGAAATCAACCTGCCGTTTGTGACCGCCGACGCCACTGGCCCCAAGCACCTGACCTTGAAGCTGACGCGGGCCCGTTTCGAGCAGATGGTGGAAGACATCATCCAGCGATCAGTGGGCCCCTGCAAGCAGGCTCTTGCCGATGCGGAAGTGACGCCGCAACAGCTCGCCGAAGTGGTCCTGGTGGGCGGACAGACGCGCATGCCGCGAATCCAGACGCTGGTTCGTGAGCTCTTCGGCAGAGAGCCGCACAAGGGTGTGAACCCGGACGAAGTGGTGGCCATCGGCGCCGCGATCCAGGGCGGCGTGCTGGGCGGAGAGGTCAAGGACGTCCTGCTGCTGGATGTCACGCCGTTGTCGTTGGGTATCGAGACGATGGGCGGCGTGTTCACCAAGCTGATCGAACGCAACACAACCATTCCGACGCGCAAGAGCGAGACCTTCTCCACGGCTACTGAGAACCAGCCGTCGGTGGAGATCAAGGTCCACCAGGGCGAGCGCGCCATGGCCCGTGACAACAGGCTGCTGGGCGTGTTCCAACTCGGCAACATCCCTCCGGCTCCGCGCGGCCTGCCGAAAATTGAAGTGACCTTCGATATCGATGCGAACGGCATCCTCAGCGTCGCGGCGAAGGACACGGCGACCCAGAACGAACAGAAGATCACGATCACGGCTTCTTCCGGGCTCTCGAAGGCCGATGTGGATCAGTTGACCAGGGATGCCGAATCACACGCGGCCGATGACCGCACGCTACGCGACAACATCGAGGCCAAGAACAAGGCCGACGCCATGGTCTACAACGTTGAGAAGACGCTGAAGGAGCATCGCGGCAGCATCGGCGAGGCAGGCGCGAAGGAGATCGAGTTGGCCATTGAAGAGACCAGGAAGGCCATCGGCGAGAACGACGCGGTGCGGCTCACGGCCGCCACTGACCGGCTGACGGCCGCCAGCCACAAGTTGGCCGAAGCGATGTACAAATCCTCCGCTCAGCCCGGCGCCCAGGCTCCGCCACCCAATGGCGGCGCAAACGGCCAGAAGAACGCTGCAAAGGATGATGTGGTCGACGCCGAGTTCGTCGACATCGGGCAGTAGGAGAGAGGAGCAGGCAGGGGTAACGGCGCCTGGGTTATCGCAGGCGCTCACCCGCCGAAGTGGACTGCAACGCGCTCACGCGCAACTTCCCTGTGGCCGACGCCGCGGTTGAACTTGCGTGAGAGCGCGTCCGGTGTTGTCGATGGCAGGATGCTGACGGTCTGCAACTCGCCCGGGTTGTGCGTGGTGGCAGAGCTCGCGGCAATCTTCAAGCAAGCAGCGGCCTATCACCTGGGCCGCTCCGCTGAAGTAGTTCATCGGCAGGGCCGTCCAGCCGGAGGCCTGTGTGGAATCGCGCTTGTCCGAGACACGACGGCCGTTGGAGAGCGGAAGAGTCCGCGCCCGGGGTAGGTTCTGTATTCAGTTTTCAAGGAACAGTGCCAGGGGGAACTCCGGCTTGGGCTCGAACGGCGAAGGCGATTGGCAGCGGCTTCGTTTCGTTGACGCGCGGTTGCTTGGCCGGGCTGTGGTGATTAAAGGGCCGAGAACTTGTAATTCAGGTTGGGCAGTCCGTCATCGCGCATCGGGTTGGTTTCGTTTCGTGGAACTCGCATGGGCTGGAGGTCTGCCAGCGGGTCCTGGTTGTCGGGGTGGTTCGTTTCGATGCCGGTGGTGAGGTGTTCGAGGGCGCGGCGGGGTCGGCCATAGCCTTCATAGAAGAAAAGTTCATCGGTGTTGCTGGTCAGGCGGGTGACTTCGGCCAGGGGGACGTTCTCACGGACGGCTTTGACGACATCGGGGTGTTGCTGGGCGAGGGCGGCACGTTCGGTTTGGAGTTTGCTGAGCTCCTTGATGGCGCGGTAGAGGCCGCGTTCCAGGTCGCGACGGTAGCGGGCGTAGCGGTCGAGTTGGGCTCCGTGGGAGTCGGTTTCGGCCAATGGGTCCGTTTCGGCGAGGATCAAACACTCGAAGGATTCGATGCGGCGCAGGTTCCAGGTGTGGGTGAGGATGCGGTGGAAGATCTCCTCCTCAATGCAGTTCGCGGGCCGGGTGTCGAGGCGCAGGGCGGCTTCGAGTGTGGTGAATGCGGCGCGGTCTTCGGGCGTGATGTCGAGATGTTTGGCTGTGAAGCCGTGGCTGCGGGCGTTCTGGGATGAACGGGCTTTGCCCTCGATGGTGACGGGTCCGGTGGACTTCCTGGCGTTGGCCTGGTTGGCGTTGATCTGAGCTGCGGTAGCCATGATTTCTATCTCCTTGTAAATGAAAATGGCCGGCGTGGGTGCCGGCGCGATTCCAGGGTAAGGGGTACGTCAAGGGGAAAAGGGCGGCTTTGGGGAGGGTCGCGTTGAAAATAAACGGAAAAAAGAGTTTCGGATGCGGTTATGAAGAAATCCTCAATGTTGGAATTGGGGGAGAAGTGGGGGCGGGGCGACCTGTTTGGCGCGGCTAAGAGCTTCCCGAGGAAGATCCGGGCTGGCCATCACCGGGTGCTTCCAGGTCGCGTCAAGTAATTGTGTCGGCCGGCGAACACTCGCCTTCCGTGTCTTTCTCGATGCCATTTCTTTTCAATGGTTTGGCGATGGTTGTTAACGTGCGTCAATGAAGAGGGTGTTGGGTTCGACAGGAATGAGAACAACTATGAAGATACTGATGGTGCTCACATCCCACGATCAACTGGGCGAAACCGGCCGGAAGACAGGCTTCTGGCTGGAGGAATTCGCCGCCCCTTATTTCGTCTCCCGGGACGCCGGTGTTGAGCTGACATTGGCCTCGCCGAAAGGTGGTCAGCCCCCGATCGATCCGAAGAGTGGCGAGCCAGGGAATTAGACGGGGGCAATGGCTCGATTCACGCAGGATTCACAGGCGCAGAAGGCGCTGTCCGAAACCCGCAAGCTGTCAGACATGAAGTCTGAGGACTTCGCCACCATATTCTACGTCGGAGGCCACGGCCCGCTGAAGCGGGGCGGTGAGGTTGCCGGAGCCATCGGCGTCAGCGGAGGAATGACCGACCAGGATCAGGCTACAGCGGAAGACGAGGCGAAGGCGTTTTGAACTGGGCTATCTACCCGGCCTCGCCGGCGGGTCCTGCCGAATGAGATGCAGCGGGAAGCCCGTGCCGCTTCGGCGCACTGCGCGGGAAGTGCCCGGGCCTCGCTGGGAACTACCGGTCTGGTTGAAGCTCCCTTAGTGGCCCAACTTAGCAGAGCGAGCTCTTCGATCGAGTGTGCCCGGGGTCGTTTCGAATGAGCCGCTGAGCAGTTGCGGGTTAACAATCGCCAGCCTGACGCTCATAGGTTTCCGGCAGGCGGCGAGTGCTGGACTCTGGCGCGGCAGAAACTGCCGTGACCTTTCCAATGGAGTGAAGTAGCCATGCCAATCAACTCTGCTTCTGTGATGGTCTTTCAACTTGAAACCAGGGCAATCCATTGCGAGCCCCTTGCGATCGCAGGGCCTGATGCCCAAAATGACGCCGTGTGGCCGCCCTACCGCTGCAGCACATCCGATGCGCGGAGAGGAAATCCGCCTGGAAGTCCACTCCTGGAACGGGGCGCGCTCGGTTTGTCAGTTGAACGACACTCGCCCGCAGGGATTTCCCGGTGCGTCCATGCTACTCCAGCAGGCCATTGAAGACGTGGGTGCGGATTCACCTTGCCGACTGACGCTCAGCGGCGCTATACGCTGGGTGCGCCGAGTCACGGATGAATGCCGTGCGGCCGTGAGCGGCGTCCACTGTGCTTCTCGCGCTCTGTCGGGTCTGGAGGGTGCCTTTTCGACGCTCGTTGAGGAGGCAAGATGCTCTCCGGGTGGTAGGATTCGGGTTTTTGTCCAGGGAAGGCCACGGACGCTAGATCCGACCATGCAGGAGCAGCTCGTTTTGATCTGCCGGGAAGCGTTTGTGAATGCGATGCGGCATTCTCAAGCGACGAGCATCGAAGTCGAGATCCAGTACCGGGGCGGCCGGGTGCAAGTCTTCGTTCGTGACAACGGTTGCGGAATCAATCCCCTGGCGGTTGAGGAGGCGACTGCGCATGGCGGTCTTTGCGTCATGCGGAACCGGGCAAAGAGCATCGGCGCTCGATTCGGAATTTGGAGCAGGCCCGGCGCTGGCACGGAGGTGCTCGTCGCTGTTGCGTTGGACTCTGCAACCGGCGCTGATTGAGATACTTGCCTGGCTGGGCAGCGCCGTGTGGTGATTTTGAATCTCAATGGCCAAGCTCGAACCGGGTTAGAATCGGCCGCGAGGGAAGCTTTGTTGAGGGTTATTGCGCAGCTCATCCGAGCGGAGGGTTTGAGCGGGTTGGGAAAGCTCCGCAGTTGGAGCACCCCGAATTGCGCGTCTCGGCAGAGTTCGGCCGGGCTCGCGGCCTTGACGTCGCTTGTTTCTCCTGGCGCCAGGTGCTGGCTCACAGGAATCAATAGGACCACGCATCGCGTCAATTCCTGTGGTTGAATTGGGCCTTTTCCCTGCCGGACCGCGAGGAGGGCGCCGCATTGGAACTGGTGACCGCCGACGGCTGGCGGCCCCGTGTTCAGCGAGGGGTGGATCAGGAGACTCTGGAAGTGGTGCTGGATGCGTTGCAGCCCAACCCACGATCAGCCTCCCCGCAGCGGTGCGCGTCTATCCCTACACTGCGCCTTGCGACACGCGGCGCGGTTTCGATGGGCTCATGAATCTGTATGCGTCTAGTGAAACCATGCCCGATGAGCACGAGACATGGCGTCGACGACTACGCCTGTAGCGGCTTCCTGTTCCCGGCCAGCAGTTCGTCCAAATGTTGGATCGGATGTTCCGCGATGCGCCCAGCGCGTTGCATAAGTACGCGCAGTGATCCATTTTCTCTCGTTGCCGGGACAATTACCCGGCTCCCAAACTCGCGGGGCAGATGGCAACCGCCCCTGCAATGATATAGTTGGTGAAAAATCGCTCCTGGTCGGGAGCGATTTGTTGAGCCTGTTCTGGGACCGGACTCGCCGCACTCTGGGGGGAGACGATCGAACGCATCGGCAAGTATGAGATCGCGGCTGAGCTTGGCAGAGGCGGGTTCGGCCGGGTTTACCGTGCCTTCGATCCGGTGGTCTCGCGTCCTGTCGCGATCAAAGTCCTGACCGAGAGCGCCGATGCCGCCATGCTGGCGAGGTTTCGCAACGAAGCGTCCGCTGCTGGCAATCTCCACCACAAAAACATCGTTACGATTCACGACTTCGGCGAAGACCGGGGCATGGCATACATCGTGATGGAACTGCTGGAAGGAGAGGATCTCAACGAAGCCATCCACCGCAAACGTGAGCTGACCTTACTGCAAAAGATGCACGTCATGTCGCAGGTGGCGGAGGGTCTTCACTGCGCGCATGCAAATGGCGTGCTGCATCGAGACGTGAAGCCGGCTAACATCATGCTGCTGCCGGACTTGACGGTAAAGATCATGGATTTCGGGATTGCCCGCCTGGTGGATGGGGAGGGAACCCGCTTGACCCAGCAGGGGTATCTGGTGGGCAGCATCCCCTATATGTCGCCAGAGCAGTTTCTGGGCGCCGAGACAGACGGGCTTTGCGACATATTCGCCTATGGGGTGATCTACTACGAGTTGCTGACCGGAAAGCATCCCTTTTCGGGTCCAACGGCTCCAGCGGTGATGGCTTCCATCATGAATCAGGAGCCCAGAAGCCTCAAGGAATACTTGTCCGAGTGCCCGCCCGCCCTGGCTGAGGTTGTCCACCGGGCGATGGCGAAAGACCGTTCGCTGCGCTACCAGTCCATTGAAGAATGCAGGCTGGACGCGGAGCCGATCATGATGGAACTGCAATATGAAGAGGCAGTTTCGCTGTTGTCCGAGGCGCAGGGGCATTTTGTCAGCGGCGAATTCAATGCCGCGTCGAAGATCCTCAAAAGGGTGCTGGAACTCGATCCCGGAAACAGAAGCGCGCGGCGTCTTCGGGAGAATGTCCGGGAGGCCACCAGACGGCAGGCGCTGAAGCACGAGGTTGACGCACTGCGGTCGAAGGGGCACGCAGAGCTACAAAGCAGGCGCTTCCAGGACGCGGTCCGGTGGTTCGAGAACGCCCTGGCCCTGGATCCCTCCAACAGCCAATTGATTGCGCTGGTGGAGCAGGCCCGTTCGTTGCTGGAGCAGAGCCGCCGAGCCGCCGAACTGATCACCAGTGCCAAGAAAGGATTGGAGCACAACGACCTCACTGGGGCCTTCAAGCACGCTTCAGAAGCCGCCGAAAGCGACCCCGAGAATCCCGAGGCGATGCAACTGCTGGACGAAATTCGACGGCAGATGCAGGAACGGGACCGTGGGCAGCGCCTGAAAGCCGAGTTGAGCCGCGTGCAGGCGATGTTTCTGATGCAATCCATCGATGAGGCAATTGCCGCTCTGACCGATCTGTCGGCGAAGTTCCCAGGCTCTCCTGAGGTCGCTTCCTCGATGGAACGGGCACAGGTGCTGAAGAAGGAGCAACTGCATCGCCAGCGATTGCAGCAGTATCTCGACGCTACCCGCCAGTTGCTTCGGGAAAATCGCTTGGAAGAGGCGTTGGTTCTGGCGGAGGGGCTGGCGAAAGAGTTCCCGGACCATCGTGAAGTAGTTGGGCTGCTGGGCTTTATTCGCGATGAGTTGCGTTTGAAGCAAAAGGCGGAGTTCGCGGCCGCCACGGCAGGCGATGCGGTTGCCTTGCGCAAAGGAGGGCAGTACGCGCAAGCCGTCGAACGGCTGGAGGATGGACTCCGGCAGTACCCGGGCGAGCAACTTCTATTGGAAACGCTACAGGCGACAATCGCGGACTGGTCCGCCTACAAGCGTAGAGCGGCCGTCAGCGAGGCCGTGCAGGGATGCCAGGAACTGATTGAGAAGCAGATGCTTGCAGAGGCCTTGCATTTGATCGACTCCTCACTGAACAAGTTTGCCGGCGACGAGTCACTCCTGCAACTGCGCCGGGACGCGGAAGCGGCCCTGGCCCAGCAGCGCAGAACGCAGGCGATCCGGGGCATTGAGGAGGACGCGCGGTCCTACCTGAAGGGCGGACGACCAGGGAAAGCGATTCCGCTCCTCCGGCATGGCATTGTGCGATTCCCCGGCGAACCGCTGCTGCTCTCTCTACTCGAAGAGGCCGAGCAGGCTATACAGGCGCTGCAACAGGCGGAAGCATTCGAACGCATGCGCCAGCGTTTGCGCGAACTCACAAGTGCCTGTGATTTTGAGCAGGCGCGTTCGGTGTTGGATCAAGGGGCGCGCGACTTCCCGGAGCGCGGCGAGGCGATCCGGTCGTTACTCACGGAGACGGCAGCGGCGAAGCGGGCATGGGAGCGCGAGCAGGCGCTGGAAAGAGAGCTGGCCAAGGCAGATTCCCTGTTTCGCCGCGGATTCTTCGAGGAAGCGCTCGATGTGACTCGCGAGGCCCTCGCCGCACATCCCGGGTCGGCCCGACTGCGGGAGTTGCGCGCAAAGATAGAAGCCGGCTGGGCGAAGCATCAGCGGGACCAGGCCGTTCGTCAAGTGGTGGAGGAGGCGCAGCGACAACTGGGTGAGGACCGTGTGAGCGAGGCCATCGCGACGTTGGAAGGAGCGCTGGCGCGGTTTCCCGGCGACTCACAAATCCAGCCGCTCATGGCCACTGCCAGGCAGCGGCTCCAGATCGCGCAGCAGGCGGGGGAGGTGGAAAAGATCCGCGCACAGGCCACCGGCCTTGCCGCGCGGGAGAACTATTCCGAGGCGATCCAACTGCTGAATCAGGCGATCCAGTTGTATCCCGACGCAGCGGTTTTGCGGGAGACCCACAAAGCCGTGTGCGATTCCCAGGAGGCTTGGCGGAAGCGTCAGGCGGTCGCACGCGCGTTGGAGGAGGCCGCGGCATTACGCGACAGGGGTTCATTGGATCAGGCGCTCCAGATGGTGGGGGATGCTCTCCACGCGCATCCCCAGGAACCGGAACTCCTGAGTATCCGGGCCCAACTGGCTGAGGAGAAGGCACAGCAGAAGAAGTCGGCGGCGGTGAAGGCGGCCGTGGGAGAGGCGGAGCGATTACTGGCCGGCGGGCAAGCCGCCGCGGCGGCCGCCCGGCTGGAGCAGGGGTGCGCTGAGTACCCCGGTGAGCCCGAGTTGGAAGCGCTTCTCGCGAAAGCCCGCGCGGCGGCACAGCAGCGGGCCAGACTGGACCAGCTGCTGGGCAAGGTGAACGCCCAGGTGCAGGCTAACGACTTGGACGCCGCGGTACGGAGCCTGGAAGCTGGAGTCCAGTCGTTCCCCGGCGAGGAGCAGATTGCGGCTCGCCTGGTGGCATTACGCGCTGACAGGGCGGCGCAAGAGAGGAACCGGGAGATCGAGGAGGCTGTTGCGAAGGCCGGCGAACTGCGGCAATCGGAACGGTACTCCGAAGGCGTGGAACTCCTACGGTCCCTGCCGAAGGAGTACGCCTCCGACCCGCGGCTCCAACGTCTGGAAAGGGAACTCTCGGACGGGCTCAAGATACAAAAAAGGAATGAAGCTGTCCGCGCGGTGGAGGCCGACGCACAGGCCTTGATCCGGCGGGGCGATTTCGCGGGCGCCAGCCAGATTCTGGGCAAAGCGGCCACTGTCTATGCGGGCGAAGCCGCGCTGACGAAACTGCTCTTCGAGGCGCAGCAGGGCCACCGGCGCAAACAGGAATTGGAGCAAGCTGTGGAAGAGGCGCGAGCGCTGCGAGCGCAGGGGCGCCATGAGGAAGCTCAATCGCAGCTCGAAGCGTGGACTCAGCGCTGGGGCGCGCATCCGGCTGTCACAGAGATGGCCGCCGAGGTGAGGATGGAGGCCGAACGCCTGCGCCGCGACACAGCCATCGCGGACGGCGAGGCCGAGGCCAGATCCTTGATCGCGAAAGGTGATTTCGAAGGAGCCCTCCGGGTTCTTGATGGTTTGACGGCACGCTATCCCGACCTCCCCGCACTGGTCCAGTTGCGCGAGAGCGCCGCGGCAAGCCTCGAGGCCAAGAGGAAGCAGGCGGAGATCGGCAGGGTTCTCGCCGGCGCCGAGCAGGAGATAGGCAAGGGACATTTCGCCGAGGCTCAGCGGATATTGAGAGACGGCTTGCGATCGCATTCCCGCAACGGCGAGATGGAGGCGCTGCTGAAAAAGGCCGCCGCGGCGCAGGCTGCCGCGGAGCTGCAGCAGTCGATCCTGATGGTGGTGCAGGACGTGAAGGACCTGCGCAGCCAGGGCAAGACGGAGGACGCCCTGCGCCGCGCGAACCGGGGGCTGAAGGAACTGGGACGGCAGCCTTTGCTGGTTGAGTTGCAGCGCATTGTCGAAGGCGAGGTCGAGAACCGCCGGCAGCTTGCGGAGATCGCCGCGGCCGCCCGGGACGCGGAAGCGCGATTGAAGGCAGGAGACGCGAGCAGCGCGGCGCGGGACCTGAGGAATGCGCTGCAGCGCTTTCCCGCCAACAAGGAACTGGAAGCCCTGCTGCGGTCGGCCGAATTGCAGCTTGCAGAGCAGAAACGCGCGCTCGAACGGGCCGAGGCCGTCGCCACAGCCATCCGCGAGGCCGATGAGAATTGCGGCGCGGGCCGGTTCACCGATGCGTTGAGGCGGCTCGACCAGGCGCGGCAGACCGTCGGGGCAGATCCGGCACTGCAAGCCAAACGCGACGATATCGCGGCCAGGATTGAGGCGCAGCGCAGGGAGCATAGGCGGCAGGCGACTCTCGCCCAGGCGCGATCCACCATTGCGGCGGGGCAACTGATTCCGGGAAGGCAAGCGCTGGAGGCGTTTGTCCGCGAGGAAGGCAACGATGCGGAAGTCGCTGCTTTGCTGGCCGAAGCATTGTCCAGGATTCGCCAGGCGGAGCAGGCCGCCACTCTCGAAAGGGTCCGCCTGGAGGCCCGGACTCTCACTGAGCGAGAGGACTTCGCCGGCGCCATACAAGCGCTGGAAGCAGGGCTGCGCGAGTTTCCCGGTGAACGCTCGCTCACGGAACTCCTGCAACGAGCAACGGCCGCCCGGCAGGCGCAGGTGCTCAGCCAGGCTATCGGCGCCGCAATTGACGAGGCGAACCGGTTGCGTCAGAAACAGAAATTCACCGACGCACTCAGACGCATCGAGCGGGCGGTCAAGGAATCAGGGCCGGATCCGCGGTTGGCCGCCGTCCAGCAGGAAGTCTCCGCGGAACTGGAGCAGCACAAACGAGCAGAGGAACTTCGAAAGGCGGAGAAGGCCGCCAAATCGCTGATCGACAAGGGCCGCTGCGAGGAGGCGCTGGAAGCCCTCGCGCGCAGTCGCGCTCAGTTTCCCGACGAGCCAAGCCTGGCGTCGCTGGCTGAAATTGCCGCTGAAAGGAGCCTGCAGAAGGCACGTGAAGCAGCCGCGGCAAAAGTGAACAAGCTGGGGCAAACAGCCGCCAACGTCCGCGAGCCCGGCAAGTTGCAGGCGCGCCTGGAGGAGGTCCGGCTACTGGCGGCGCCTTTCTCCGCCGATCGTGAATTTAAACTGTTGACCGAGGCGGCCATCGCCCAGATCCAGGCCGCCCTACAGGGATTGGAACCGCCGAAGGCCGCTACCTCACCACCTTTGAGCGGGCCGCCGGCCCCTGCCACAACCAAGCAACCCGTGGCCCTGGCGGCCGCTGTGCCTGCCGGCGTGGAAGAGTCCTCCCCATCCGAACCGGCGAAGGCGCCGCTCATCGCCGGCATTCCGCGCTGGGCGGCGGCGGCGGTTGTCGTAGTTGCCCTAATAGGGGGCACTGTCGCGATCCGGCGCATGTCCCATGCAGGGAAAGAGACGGCCACTGAAGGCAGCGCAGCCGGAGGTCCGAAACAGACGGCCATTCCGGAGCCTCCGCCGCCCATCCTCGAACTGACCACTAATCTGGCGGAAGCCACGGTGCAGGTCGACAATCGCCCGGCAGGAAAGCTTGAGAATGGTCAATTCCGCCTGACTGAAGCCGCACCCGGCAAGCACACCTTGAGGATCTCCGGTCCCGATGGGAATGCGTCATTGTCGTTCGAGGTTCACCGCGATGCCATGCCCGGGCTCGCCAATCTCATCAACTCGAACGAACTCAAGACCGTCGCCGTCGCCAGCTTTGCGGGCAAAATCCGGCTGCTGTGCAACTGCGCCGGTCAGCCGGTCGCAGTAGATGGGAAACCGTCGGGTGTGATGAAGCCGCCCGCGCTGGAAGTGGCGAGTATGCGAGCCGGAACGCATGAGTTGAAGGTCGGCAATGGCAGTCCTCTGGTTCTGATGACGCATGACTCTCCCTCAATGAATCTTTTCCTGACTGCCAATCGGGACGTCGGCACTCTGGTTGTCGAGACGAATGAAAGCGGAGCCGATGTCGTGGTGGGCTCGCGGCGCTACACCAGCCGCGGACTCCTGCAGCTTCCGTTGGAATCCAAATCGTATACGGTTCGAGTGGAGAAGCCGGGTTACGACACGACCGGGCAACAGTCCGTAGAATTGCACCGTGGCGAGGTGCTCCGCCTCTCTTTCCGGCTGACGCCGCGGGAGGCGAACCTGGAACTGGCGGGATTGGCTCCGAACGCGGAGGTCCTGGTGGATGGCCGGCAACACGGACTTGCGGGCGCCGATGGCCGCTACTCGGGCCGGCTGCCATCTGGTGAGCACACGATCGATTTGAGGAAGGACGGTTTCACGCCCCGGCAGATCGCCAGCCGCTTCGATCCTGGCTCGACTGTGCGCTTCGGACCGGAGCGGACACAGATGCAGGAGATCCGCAAGCCCGCGTCTCCTCCTCCGCCCGTTGAATCTCCGAAGCCGGCCGATCCGCGGGCTCTCGAGGCCCAGGAATGGGCCTCCCTGCAAAACACCCGCGACACCTCCGCGCTTGAGGAGTTCCGGAGGAAATTTCCAAATGGCCCGCATGCCGAGGAGGCGGGACACAGGATCGAACAGGTGGAATGGGCGGGTCTGAGCAGCACCAGGGACGTGGCCGCCTTGGATGCTTTCCAGAAGAAGTACCCGAACGGCCGTTTTGCCGCGGAAGCTGCCCGCGCGGTGGAGAAGATCGAGTGGGACAACCTGAATAAGTCGAACAAAGCGGACCTGGAGTCCTTTCTGCAAAAGCACCCGAGGGGCGCCAACTCTCAGCAGGCCAGGGACGAGCTGGCGAAGTTCGCAGGCGCCTCACAGTCGAAAGCCGACGAGCAGGCTATTCTGGCCCTGGTGAGCCGCTACTCTGCCGCATTCGCCGCGAAGAATGCCGACCAGGTTCGTGCCCTCTGGCCATCGATTCCAAGCCAGTCGCTGGCTCTTCTCAAAACCGCATTTAAGAACGCGGTTTCGATCGATTTGCAGTTGCAGCCGGAGTCGGCACCGGTCATCTCAGGGTCCAAGGCTTCGGTTGTCTGCGCCAGAAGCATGACCCAGAGATACAAGGACGGCGCACCGCCGGCTGCGCGGGACAGGGTCACAATCGGCTTCGTCAAGCAGGGGGACGCCTGGTCCATCTCGTCCATTCAATAAGGAATCTTGCGGACAAGAATCCCAGTTTGTAGCACTTGGCACCAAAGATTATCCTTGCAGCCGGCGAAGGCTACGATTACAATTTCTACAAACTTGACGATACTGGACTGAATCACAGATCGAAGCCTCACGCCACTGTGGATTGCCTGAGGAGACGTGTGCGTGCGGCGTGATTGCCGTCAGAAGTGAGTAATTGCAATGCCTCGGAAGGAGCGTCCAGCAGTGAAAACGAGTGATTCAATTGGGTTGTGCCTTCTGATTTGCGCGGGGGTGGGGTCTGCCTTGGGGCAAACAACTGCCGGCACTGCTTGCGCGAGCAGCAGCAAGCTTGCCTGCGTGATACCTAATCTGTACGGGCCGCAGGGGCTGGTGCTTCCGAACGCCTTCCATCAGGCGCACTTTGTGAGTTCGTTCCAGTCGAACTTCACCCCTTTGGGCGGCGCGCTGGCGACGCAACTGACTTTGTTGCCGCTGGCCTCCCCGGCCTCGGGATTCACGTATACCTTCGACAGGACCGCAGGCGTCTACACTCGCTCAGCCCAGAGCCTGGGCCCCATTCTGACGGAACGCGCGGAGACACTCGGCCGGGGCAAGTTCTTTCTATCGTTCGCCTACCAGCGCTTCAATTTCAGCAGCGTCGATGGGGTTAGTCTCGACAGCCTGCCAGCCGTTTTCACCCACACGCATGCCGAGAACATAACGCCCGAACCTGAATACGAGAATGACGTTATTACGACCGATAACGACATTAACTTCAAAGTCAACCAATTCACTCTTTTTGGCGCGGTAGGCTTGACCAACCGCATCGACCTCTCCGTGGCCATTCCACTCATGGATGTGTCGCTGGACGTGAAGTCGAACGCTACGATCCGCCGCATCGCCGGACCCAACTCCCAGTTCGGGGAAGCTCACTACTTTGACTCCGCTGATCCGACGGGCAGCATCAATAAGACCTTCACTGGCCGTGGATCCTCCACGGGCCTGGGCGACGTGACATTTCGATTGAAGGGCAATGTCTGGAAGAACGCAAAGGCCGGGCTCGCCGTGGCCGCGGACTTTCGCGCCCCCACCGGAGACGAAAAGAACTTTCTGGGGTCTGGCGCTGCCGGGTTCAAGCCGTTCGTCGCCGCTTCATTGCACGCCGGCCGCTTCGCGCCTCACGTCAATGTCGGCTATCAGTGGAATGGCGATTCCGTTCTCGCCGGAGACGTCACGAGCAATGTGAAGGCTCATCTCCCGAATCAGTTTTTCTACTCGCTGGGGACAGAATTCTCAGCGGCCAAGCCCCTAACCATTACTTTCGACTTCCTGGGACAGCGTGTCATTGATGCCACCGGAGTGGTCAGAACCACGTTCACGACGGCAGCCTCCACCGCCCACCCGGAAAATAGCTCGAAGACATTCAACAACATCGCCCTGTCGAACCACAGCTTCAATCTGAACAATGGTTCCCTGGGTTTTAAACTGAACCCCTTTTCCAGTTTCGTGCTGACCGCGAATCTGATCTTCAAGATGAACGATAGTGGCCTACGCAGCACTGTGGTGCCTATGTTTGGTGGGTCGTACACCTTCTGAATTCAGAATTATGGTCAATTGCGTATGGAGCCGGTCTGTGGTTCCATGAAGCCACCGATCGAATTGGCGGTTCTGGCCCTGCCAGACGAGATCCGGAGTTCCGATCAACTTATGCGTACGGTGAATGCATCGTGCGGGGCACGGGGGGACTCCAGCATTCGGGGAGGAAGAGCGTAGACCTTCGGCGTGCGAGGCCGAAGGCACAGCATTCCTGGTGGCGCACGAAACAAGGATCTCTCCAGCCCGCCATCGAAGATCGGCGCTAATGATTTCTATCTATGTCCAGGGGCAGTGAGCCAGGACGTCGAGTTCAAACACCAGAAGCCGCCAAGAGACGAAAAACTGAGGCTCAAATGTGGAACGACGTCAGCCAGCAGCTTGCGCATATCCTCTCTCACCAATTGTTCGACTGTCTGCTCCGAACACCCAGTTACACGAGTATGCTGCGAAAAGGCGGCCTGACGCCTCCCTTCACCCAATATCTGAAGCACACGCCGGACCCGATGCCGCCGTCCTACGAGGGTACCTGCCGTACGTATGCTCAGTTGATTGTGAGCCAGGTGAAGCAACTGGGCTGCCTGGCGGAAGACAAAACGCTTCGCGCAGAGGTCATTCAGGGCCCGATGAGTCTCTATCGGGCAATGTCGTCGCGGCAGAAGGGTTCTGAGCCCGATGACCTGAGAAGGAACACGGCCTATATAGGCGACTGGTGGTTCAGCGAGGAGTTGCTGGAGACTTGTCTCCTGCACTGTCGTGGGCTGATGCAGGAGCGAAACCGCAACCCGACACTAACAAACCTGACGCCCGATCGGTGCCTCCGTGTCCAGTTGCGGAGGCGTCTGGCCATTCGCCTCGACTGGAACACCATCAAGGCCCTGCGGAGACTGGTATTGGCGAGCAACGAATCGATACCGGTGATCACAGGCCGAGGGTTACCGATGGAGATCATCACTCCTGGAGCGGACGCCGGCAGATTCCCAGACAGAGTGCTGCCGGTCGCGCGACAACTCCTGCCTGGCGGGGACCGGCAGATCTGGATGCCGTGGACACCGCAGAAGTCGATCCAGCTCTGGGCTCCTAAGGGGGGCTTCACGCCGAACGCACGCTTGTGAATGGCCGGAGCGTCTTCCGACAAAGCCGAGCCAAACGGAGAGCAGTTTGGCACACTCGGCGCTGGGCTCTCGCGCGGACGGCACGCGACGAGGTGGAATGGAATGAGCCGCGCGAAGTTAACAGTTTATGGTAGGACCGGCAGGACTCGAACCTGCGACCCTCTGCTTAGAAGGCAGATGCTCTATCCGGCTGAGCTACGGTCCCAAACTGCTGTCACGGGCGGATCTTCTGCCTTGGATGAAGTGCGATCAGCCTGCTGTAATTTTACCACTGCACCCAGGACCTACCTACTTTTCGGACTGCACGCGCTCAGCGCCTACGCGCCGACTCTCTCCGCCAGGAGCGCCGCGATCTTCTCCGGGTCGTTCGGCACCACTATGGGGGCATTTCCGTACGTCGGCACGATCGGCACCGAGGAGGGGGTCTTCAATTGGCCCGTGTGGTACTTGTAGATGTAATCCGGGTCCTTCAGGACGTTGCCCGTGAGGATCGCCACCACGTCCGCGTCCGGAGCCATTACCCCCGCGGCCGTTAGCTTCCTGATCCCTGCCAGCGTCGCCGCCGAGGCGGGTTCGCAGCCGATGCCGCACTGGCCGATGATCGCCTTGGCGTCCGCGATCTCCTGCTCCGTCACACTCTCCACCACGCCATTGGAATCATCAATGACCTGAATTGCCTTGGGCCACGATACCGGATCGCCGATGCGGATCGCGGTCGCCAGGGTCTCCGGATCCGGGATGGAACGGAACTCGGAACGGTCTTGGAAGTAGTCGTAGAACGGCGCCGAACCGGCGGCCTGGATGACGGCAAACCGGGGGAGGCGGTCGATGAAGCCCATGGCGAGCAGTTCGCGGAAGCCCTTGCCGAAGGCCGAGATGTTGCCGAGATTGCCGCCCGGGACGACCACCCAGTCCGGCACCTGCCAGTCGCGCTGGTCGAGCATTTCGACCATGATCGTCTTCTGGCCCTCGATCCGGAACGGGTTCACGCTGTTGAGCAGATAGATGCCGGTCTTCTCAGCCAGCACACGAACCAGCGCGAGGATCTGGTCGAAGTTCGCTTCCACCTGGAGCGTCAGCGCGCCGTACTCCAGCGCCTGGGCGAGCTTGCCGTAGCTGATGTTGCCGTGGGGCAGGAAGATGATGGGCGTCATGCCGGCGCTGGACGCGTAGGCAGCCATCGACGCCGAGGTGTTGCCGGTGGAGACGCAGGCCACGCGCCGCATGCCCAGGCGGAGGCCCTGCGTGGCTCCGCAGGTCATGCCGTTGTCCTTGAACGAGCCCGTGGGATTGAAGCCCTGGTGCTTGAAGACGAGGGCATCCAGGCCGCCGTACCGGGCCGCGGGCGGGGCCGGCAACAGGGGGGTGTTCCCTTCCCGCAGCGTGACCGCCTTGTGGACCGTGGTGTCGACGAAGCCGAGCAGTTCGCGGTAGCGCCAGACGCCCGACTGGTCGATGGGCGCATTCGACATGCGTCGCTCGCGCCACAGCCGTTTGGTGGCGGCGGGTTCCAGAGCCATGCCGGGGTAAGTGGCTTCGATCAGGGCTCCACAGCGCGGGCAGGTGTAGAGAACCTCTTCGACGGCGAACTGGGCGCGGCAGTCGTGGTTCAGGCAGGAAAGAAATGCGGGTTCCAACCCTCTAGTTTACTAGTGAGGATTCGCAGAATCCTAACCGGCCCTGCGGCGCCCCTCAGGCGAGGTAGAAAACCTGCTCCAGGGGACGCATCCGTTCGTCGGCATTGCGGCCGGTGGTGTCCTCAAAGAACTCGCGCATCTCCGCCTGCCAGCGGGCGTTCACTTCGAGCCCGGCCATGCCGTCGAGCGCCGCCTGGAAATCGGGTGTTTCCACGTAGCCAACCAGCAGGCCGTCGTCCCGCAGGAACAGCGAGTAGTTGTGCCAGCCAGTGCCGCTCAGGGCCTGGAGCATCTCGGGCCAGACGGCTTTGTGGCGTTCCTTGTATTCGGCCAGGCGGTCTTTCTTGACTTGAAGGAGGAAGCAGACGCGTTGCATCTCTGGCATCATATCCCTTGCCATGGCCGATTTGCGAAAACTCAAGGAATTGGACGGCATCGGTCCAAAGATGTTGAAGGACTTCGAGCTGCTGGGCGTCGCGAATATCGATCAGCTCAAGAAGCAGTCGGGGCGGAGGATGTACGACCGGTTGTGTGAGCTGACCGGGCAGCGGCAGGATCCGTGCGTGCTGGATGTATTCGTCTGCGCGGTGGCGCAGGCAAAGGATCCGAACCTGCCGGCCGAGCAGCGCAACTGGTGGCATTGGAGCCGGGTACGGAAGGGCCAGATCCGATGATTGGAGTCCATCTCGAGGCGGGGGCGGTGACGGTCCGCAAGATGGCGGCTCCGCGCAGGCCGAAGGGCTCGGCGCTGATCCGGCTGATCTGCGGCGGCATCTGCAATACGGATATCGAGCTGCTGCGCGGCTACTACGGGTTTAAGGGTACGCCGGGGCATGAGTTCGTGGGCGAAGTGGTGGAGAGCGACGATCCGGGCTGGGTGGGGCGACGGGTGGTGGGCGAGATCAACCTGCCGTGCGGGCACTGCGAGTGGTGCAAGCGCGGTTTGGGCCGGCACTGTCCCCGGCGGACCGTGCTGGGGATCGTCCGGCATCCGGGCGCCTTTCGCGAGTTGTTGACCCTGCCGGAGGCGAACCTGCGCGCCGTGCCGGCCAAGGTGAAGACGGAACATGCGGTCTTCACCGAGCCGATCGCGGCCGCCTGTGAGATTCTCGACCAGGTCAAGATTCCTCGTGGAGAGAAGGTCGCCGTGCTCGGCGATGGGAAACTGGGGCTGCTGATTGGGCAGACGCTACGGTTTTCGGGGTTGGAAGTCCACCAATATGGGCGGCACAAGGAGAAGCTGCGGGTGGCGGAGGCGGCTGGAATCGAGGCGAGATTTTCGAACAAATTGCCGGCGGCCGCGTATGACTATGTGGTGGAAGCAACCGGCTCCAGCGAAGGTCTGATGCAGGCCGTGGGGATGACCCGGCCGCGAGGGACCATTGTGATGAAGTCGACCGTGCACGGCACGGTCCCGCTGGATGCGGCTCCGGTGATCGTGAATGAGATCACGCTGGTGGGCTCGCGGTGCGGGCGGTTTGAGCCGGCGCTGAAACTGCTGCAAACCGGCAAATTACAATTGGACCAGATGATTTCAGAAGAATGTCCGCTGGCCGACGCGCCGCGGGCGTTTGCGCGTGCGCAGGAACGCGGGGTTTTGAAGGTGCTGTTGCGAGGTTCCTAACATGATTTCCCTGTTCGTGATGGCGATGCTGATGCAGGCTCCGGCCACGCAGGAGGTGAAGCCGGCCACGGTGGAAGGGGCCGTCACCCACGCGGCCACGCAGACGGCGATCCGGAAGGCGAAGGTGACGCTGACTCTGCTCGGCGGCAGCGAACAGGCACAGTCGGCGGAAACGGGCGACGACGGCAAGTACATTCTGAAGGATGTGAAGCCGGGCCGCTACCGGTTGTCGGCGGAGAGGGCCGGATACCAGGCGACTGGCTATGGCGCGAAGAATCCGGGCGAAGCGCTGGGGCAGACGCTGCGGATTGACGCCGGAGCCGCGCTGACCGGCCTAAACATCGCGCTCCCCAAGCAGGGGGTGATCGCCGGCAAGATCACCGACAACGAGGGCGAACCGGTGGCCAAGGCGTTGGTGTTGGCCATGAACAGCATGTATGCCAACGGCAAGAAGATTCGCCTGCCGGCTGGCACCGTGCCCGTGATGAGCAATGACCTGGGCGAGTACAGGATTGGGCAGTTGCCGCCGGGCAAGTTCGTGGTCTGCGCGGTGCTGGAAGGATCCTACCAGCCGCAACTGAACCCCAAGGACGTCAAGACGGGCGTGGAGGAGGCGCTGTCGAATACGTGCTTCCCGTCGGTGCCCACCATGACGGAGGCCCAGTCCATCGACATCAAGGACGCGTCCGAGGTGCCCGGTATCGACATCCGGCTGAGCAAGATCAAGACGGTGACGTTCACGGGTGAGATTGCCGGAGTACCGCCCGGCACTTCGTCGGTGACCTACCTGAGCCTGGTGCCCAAGGACATGGGGCCGATGGGCCGGGCGATGGGTCCGCGGGCGCTGCTGCAGGGGGCGGACGGTAAGTTCACCTTCAAAAACGTGCCGCCTGGCTCCTATATCCTGCAGACGCTGCCGACCGGACTGGGCAATACGGCTTTCGTCGTGAAGTCGTCCATCGAGATCGGTGACCAACCCATCGAGAAGGTGACCGTGCAGGCTGCTGCTCCGTTTGAGGTGAAGGGGCATCTGACGGCGGAGCCCTCTCCGGACCTGAAGGTCGGGTCGATCAAGATCGTGGCCGTACCGGCGGACGACATTGTGGCGACGTTCGCGATGTCATCGGCGGCCGACAACGGCGATTTCGTGCTCGGCAATCTGGTGGCGGGCCGGTACCGGATCGCGTTCACTGGCATGCCCTCGACCCACTATGTAAAAGAGATCAAGCTGGGCGAGAAGGTACTGGAAAGCGATGAGGCCGAAATCTCGAACGCGGCGACGCCGGTAGCGGTGTCAATGAACCTGGCGACGGCCGAATTGGGCGGAGTCGTGCAGAACGATAAGGGCGAACCAGTGCCTTCAGTGAATGTCGGGCTGGTACCGGTGCCGAAGAAGGCCTTTCGCGTGAGGGTGACGCGCACCGACCAGAACGGCGCCTTCAGGCTGCCCAATGTGGCTCCGGGGGAGTACGCGATCCTGTCGTTGGATCAGATGGAGCCGGGCGCGCTGGAAGACGAGGAATTCCTGAAGCCGCTGATGTCCAGGGCGAAGAAGGTCACTGTCCGGGAGTCTGGACCGCAGAACCTTGAGCTGCGAGTGATACCGGCTGCGCAGCGTTGACCTGCTTCCAGTAGCGCTCGATCACCTTTTCCACGTAGGCCTGGGTTTCGCGATAGGGCGGAACCCCGTTGTAGCGGGCGACGGCGCCGGAACCCGCGTTGTAAGCGGCGAGGGCGCGGCGCACCGGGTTGGGATCGTTCTCGTACTTCAGCAGCAGTTCGCGCAGCAGGCGCGTGCCCGCGTCGATATTCTGCTCGACATCGCGGGGATCGGCGTTGAAAGACTGGGCGGTGCCGGGCATGAGTTGCATCACGCCAATCGCACCCGCGCGGGAGACGGCGTTCGTCTGATAAGCGGATTCGGTCATGGCCAGGGCGTGGACGATGGCGGGTGGCAGGCCGTACTTGATCGCGGCCTCGGTGACCAGCTTCCTGGGATCCGTTTCCTTGATTGGCGGGGGCGTGAGGGACTTGTCCGCCACAACCGCTGGCGGCGGAGGGGGATCGTCTTCGTGTTCCAGGTCCGCAATCAGGTCGGCCTTCAACTCGATCCGGCTGTCGGCGGTGGTGAGAATGTAGCGGTCGTCCAGTTTCTCGATGCGCTGGGCACGAATCCGCGCGCCTGTGTGGAGCACGGCGATATCGGCCGCGGCGAGCGGCAGGGCGGCGAGAGCGAGAAAAAGAACAAAGCGCTTCATTGCATCAGGTCGTTGTAGTCGTCGTCACCGGCGGTGGGCGTCCCGGTCGAGCGGCCATTGCCGGCGGACCGGCCTGCTCCCAGGTTCTCAAAATTCATGGCGGCGTTGAAGAGCAGCATGAAGCTGCCCTGTGTCTGCTGGCGCCACATCGGGTTGATAGCAAACAGGACGTAGTGGCCCTTACCCTGGGGTACATCGACCAGGGCAGGCTTGCCGGCGAGTTCCCTGCCCCCGGCGAGCAGGCCGGAGATGAGCAGGTCTTTCTCCTCACCGAACTTGAGGATGGTGCGCGGACGCTCGGCCGGGGTGGGCAGGTAGGCGCGCATGTTCTCGAGCATCTCGGCGTTGGGCTCATCGGGCTTGGGCTCGGGCACGGCCGGAGCCGGAGGACGCCCCTGGATGACATCCGGATCGGTGAGACCGCCACGGCCGCTGGCGCGGTTCTGGCCGCTGACGCTGCCTGCCTGTCCGCCGCCCCCGCCCAAACCGGCGGTGGCGCTGGCGTTCAAGACCAGTTCCGAACCCAGGTAGACCGGCAGATGCTCGGAATAGCCGTAAGCGATGGGGCTGCGCGGATCAGAGATGCCGGAATCGAGGACGCTGCCGCGCACTTTCAATTCCCGTGTCGGCTGGATGGTGATGCCGTCGATCAAGCCATACGTAATCGGCAATGACGCATTGCCTCCGATGGTGATGAACAGGCCGCCGGCCTCGACGAAGTCGCGAATGTGCTGCACGCCTTCCAGGCCCAGGCCGCCACGGATGTCATCGGTCTGATCGGGCGACGTCCCGAAATTTGGGGTCAACGTAGAGGCCTTCCACGGCACCGGATCGCCGCGCTTCGGCATGCCGTTGACGATGCGCTGGGCGGTGCCGCCCATGGGTCCCAGGATGATGACTTCGAACTTCGAGCGCAGATCGGAGGTGGCCGCCACCGTGTGATCAGAGATGTAGGTGTAAGGGACGCCTGTCGTGTCCATGGCCAGGCGGAACCAGCCTTCGTTCTGTGTATTCAGCCAGTTGTGGACCAGGGCGATGCGCGGAGCGGCCAGCGGATGCTGCGCGGTCTTAGGCGCGGCCTTCAGGGCTACGATGTTGACGCCCAGTTCCGTCGCGGCGGACTGCAGCCGCTGTTTCAGATCCGCCGGATTACCGGCCGCGGGAATCAGGAACGAACCCGCTGCGAATTTCTGGCCCTCGGCTTCGAAGGACTCCTCGGCGGCGTCCATCTTCACGTCCTTGAGCTTGTAGCGCAAGGTGGCCAGGACGCGGTCGCCATTGTGATTCACAGCATAGACAGAACCGTCGCCGATGACCTTCCCTTCCGGCTTGACCGGCCCAGTGACCGGCGCCATGGGCGCTTTCAGCACGGCCACGTCGGTGATCCTGCTGCTCTTGAGGTTCCGCAGCGCCTGGATCGTCCAGCCCGTGTCGTCATACGGCGGGGTGTCGTTGGCGTTGTAATATTGCCGGTCGAGCAGCATGTCGGCGAGCCGCGAGTAGGGCTGGTCCATGCGGACAACGTAGGATCCGGCGGCATTGCCCTGATAGGCCTGGGTCAGGCGCTGCACTTCCACGCCGTGCAGGGCGAGTTGGTCAGCCAGCGAAGCGGCTTCGTTCGGACGGGCAGCGGCGTCGATGATGTAGGCGGCCGGACCCTCGGTCGTCGCCTTGGCGACGCTGCGCTGGCTCTTCAGCCAGAAATTGCGCAGGAATGTCTCTTTGTTCGTGGCCGTGTAGTTCATCGCCAGCAACAGCGCGGACTGCTGCATGTTCACGTTGTTGCGCTGCGACCAGTTCACCTTGGGCAGCGGCGGATTGGGGCGGAACCAGGCGCGGGTGGTCTGGGCGGCGGGGACGGTGCGCTCGCGCGTATCCGCGCCTCCGTTGCCGAAGGTCTCGTAGAACCGGCCGATCGAGTTGTGCCCGTGGGCGACTTCCATGAGGTAGTTAGCGGCCCAACCGTCGTAGAACCCGTGGGTCCAGACGCCGGGAACGCCGCGCTTCGTCATCTCTTCAATTTCGTAGTAGGCGAGCTTCTGCCACTCATTGATGACGATGGGATCGAGCCAAGCGTTGTAAGGCCCCATGCCGGTGGACGTGTAAAGAAACGGCACGGACTCGTGCAGATCGTGCAGAACCTGCGGGTGGAATTGCAGGAAGGCTTTTGTTATGTTGCGGCTAAGGGCGAGCGAGAGGGCCATGCCGTCGCGGTTGTTGTCGTGTGCAACATATTTACCCCAGTACAGGAGGCTGGGGGCGGTTTTGCCGGGATTCTCCTTCCGCCAGCGGTAGAGGTCGACCATCTTCTCGCGGCCATCCACCTCAACTACCGGGGTGACCAGGACGATGGCGTTGTCGCGGATCTTCTGAATGAACGGGGTCTCTTCGACCGCCAGACGGTAGACCAGTTCCATCGACATCTCGGGAGAACCGGTCTCGGGCGAATGGATGGAGGCGGTGGCCCAATAGAACGGCAGGCCCTCGGCGATCAGCTTTTCGGCCTCGGCGGGCGTGGTCTTGCTCGGATCGGCCAGCGTGGCGGTGATCTGCTTGAGGCGATCGAGCCGGGCGAGGTTGGCTTCGCTCGACACCACCACGATGACCATTTCGCGGTTTTCCTCGGTCTGGCCGATGGAGAGGACCCGGACGCGCGGCGAGGTTTTCTCCACCTCGCGCATGTAGCGGTAGATGTCCTTGGCGTAAGTGAGCTTGTTCTGCGCTCCGGCGATGTAGCCGAGGAACTTCTCCGGAGTGGGCACTTTGTCTGAAGCAGGCAGGTGATCGACCAACTCCGTCAGGAACATCGGATCCGTCGTAAATTCGCGGATTTTCTTCGCGTAACCGTCGTCGAGCTTCTGGGTTTGAGCCAGCGCGAGGCTGGCGCCGAGGAAAAAGAGGACCGCAGGACAAGTCACGCGAGACATGTTTTCAGTATGCTGCAAGAGATGACCACTCTCACACACCTGGAATGCAGCCTGTGCGGAAAAACCTACCCGGCCAACCAGCCGCACAATCTTTGCGAGTGCGGCGGGCCGCTGCTGGTGCGCTACGACCTGGAAGCCGCGCGCAATGGCTGGAGCCGGGAGTGGATCGCCAGTGGTCCGTCGTCGATGTGGCGGTATGCCCCGGTGCTGCCTGTGTCGAAGCCTATGTCCATGATTTCATTGGGGGAAGGCTGGACTCCGCTGATCCGGGCGAGGCACTACGGCGCGGCCATTGGAGCGCAGAACCTGTGGGTGAAAGACGAGGGGATCAATCCTACCGGCAGCTTCAAGGCGCGCGGCCTGGCGTGCTGCATCTCGATGTGCCACGAGTTGGGGATCAAGAAGGTGGCCCTGGGCTCGGCCGGCAATGCGGCCAGTGCGACGGCGGCCTATGCCGCGGCGGCGGGCATCGAAGCGCATATCTTTATGCCGAGGACGTGCCGCAGTCCAACTACATCGAATGTAAGAGCTTCGGCGCCAAGGTCACCCTGGTGGACGGGTTGATCAGCGACTGCGGCCGCATCGTGGTGGAGCGGAAAGAGGCCGAGGGCTGGTTTGAAATCAATACCTTGAAGGAGCCGTTCCGCATCGAGGGCAAGAAGACGATGGGCTACGAGGTGGCCGAGCAGTTCCAGTGGAATTTGCCCGACGCCATCTTCTATCCCACGGGCGGCGGCGTGGGCCTGATCGGGATGTGGAAGGCGTTCGACGAGATGGAGGCGCTGGGCTGGATCGGGTCCAAGCGGCCGAAGATGATTGTCGTGCAGGCGGACGGCTGCGCGCCGGTGGTGCGGGCCTTCGAGCAGGGGGCCGAACGCAGCACGTTCTGGGAGAACGCGATGACGGTCTCCAGCGGACTGCGGGTGCCGAAGCCGCTGGGCGATTTCCTGATCCTGCAGGCGGTGAGGGCGAGCAAGGGGACGTGCGTGGCGGTGAGCGACCGGGCGTCCCTGCTGGCAGGGGCGGAACTGGCCAGCCGGGAAGGCATCTTCGCGGCGCCGGAGGGCGCGGCCTGCTTCGCTGCTCTGGATCATCTATTGAAGACCGGCTTCCTGCAGCCGGAAGAGAAGATCGTGGTCTACAACACGGGCGCCGGGCTGAAGTACCTGGAGGCGTACTCCACCTTATTCCCAAGGACCTCTGAGAGCGAGAGCGACAAGCTGGGCGGCTTGATCACGCCGAGGTAGAGACTGGCACCGAATCGCCCGGCCGCCAGCCGACGACGGACTGGACACCGGGGCTCGAGGAAGTAACATAGCAGGATGGCTCGCACGGCCTGCCTGTCCCTGCTGGGGATCATCTTCGCGATTGTCACCGCGCTCGAAGTGCGCCTCGTCGTCACCACGATTGAGTTCGCTGCTCATCCCGAGGCGATCCATTACCGTCTGCCGATGACGGACTCGCTCAAGGTGAATGTCGACCAGTTTGGCGGCCTGCGGCGCGGCGATCGAATCGTTGCAGTCGACGGCACGCCGGTGGCGTCAAGGGGGCAGGCGCATCGAGCCCTCACCCGGCGCCCGATGGGTCCGCCGGTGCCGCTGACCGTGGAGCGCGAAGGGCGACGGCTGGACGTCTCGGCGCCGACGCGACCGTTTCCAGCGAGGATCGGACCGGTGGAGCGGCTGTTCATGGTCGTCCAGAACATCCTGGTTCCGTCGTTCTGCGTGTTGTTGGGATTCTTCATCGTGTACCGCCGGCCCACGGACCGGATGGCCTGGTTGGTGCTCTCCATCCTGCTGGCTCAAGCGCAGTTCAACTCCTACCTGTTTCAAGTGGACGGTTGGCCGCCGTTCTGGTCGGGCCTGATGCGCTTCTTCAATCGCGGGCTCGGGCAGTTGAGCGCGGCCGCCTGGCTCTGGTTCGGACTGGACTTTGGGGCCGAGCGCAGTCCGCGGCGTTTGCTCTCCTGGCTGCGTTGGCCGTTGACCTTGAGCGTGGTGTGGCTGGCGGCGCTAAATACGGCGCTGGCCCTGATGGGCGCCGAGTTTCCGGCCGGGCTCGACCGGTGGAAGGCCTGGGATCTGCCGGATTCGTGGGAGGCCACGATCCTGTATGGCGCGATGGCGTTAGGCGTGGCGAATATCATCTATCGCCTGGCGGGGGAGACGGACCCGGACACGCGGCGGAGGCTGCGCCTGCTGGTGGCGGGGCTGTTGCTGGGCCGCGGTCCGCTGCTCGCAATGGAGCTCACGAACCTGGCGGCCGGCCTTTCGTACAGCGCTTATCCCGTGATCACTTGGGTGGCGTACCTGCTGCTGTCGCTGGTGCCGCTGACTTTTGCCTACGTGTTGATCGTGGAGCGGGCGATGGACGTTGGCGTCGTGGTGCGGCAAGGCTTGCAGTATGCGTTCGCGCGGCGCTCCGTCGACGCCTTGCGGATCCTGCTGGCGCTGGCGCCGCTGGTACTGCTGGAGAACCGCTGGACCGCGATCGCGTGGAGCCTGCTGGCCATGTTGTTGGTGGGTCCGTTGGCCAGGCGCTTGCACGGCTGGGTCGACCGGCGCTTCTTCCGCGAGGCCCTGCAAGCCGAACGGGTGCTGGCCGGGACCGGCGAGTTGCTGCGCACGATGACCGAACCCGAAGCGGTGCTGGCCTCAGTGGCCGGGCATGTGTCGTCCGCGCTGCATGTGCCGGAGGTCCGCACCTGGCTGGCCGGCACGGCTCCTTCACCCGACTGGTTGGCCGAGACCGCGTTGGGGTGCCTGGCGCTGCCGGTCCAGGGCCGCAATGGCGTGCTGGGCGGGCTGCATCTGGGACCGAAGAAGAGCCAGGAACCCTATTCCCCGGCGGAGAAGCAGTTGTTGCAGTCGGTGGCGCACCAGGCCGGGCTCGCGATAGAGAATGCGCGGCTCACACACCGGGTGGCCGAAGAGGCGGTGCAGCGCGAGCGCATCCAGCGCGAACTGCAGATTGCCAAGGACGTCCAGGCGCGCCTGTTGCCCAAGCGCGACCCCGAGTTGCCTGGCTTCAGGATTTCCGGCATCTGCCGTCCCGCCCAGTCGATCGGAGGCGACTCCTATGACTACATCGCAGCCGGCGATCGCCTCTTGATCACGATCGCCGATGTGGCGGGCAAAGGAGTGCCGGCGGCGCTCCTGATGTCGAATCTCCAGGCGAGTTTGCGCGGACTGGCCTTTGGCCGCACCGGGGAGAATCTCGACGGGATGCTCGGGCGCCTGAATGAGCTGGTATTCGATTCGACGCCGGCCAACCGCTTCATCACGCTCTTTGCTTTGGCCTGTGCGCGAGGCTCACGCCGACTGATGTACTCTTCAGCCGGCCACAACCCCGCGGCGTTGTGGCGCAGTGGCGCCTCCGAAGTGGAGTGGATCCGGACCAAGGGTCTGGCGCTGGGACTGAAGCGGCGAGCGGCGTTCGCGGAGGCGGAATTGGAACTGGGGCCCGGCGATACGGTGGTGCTCTACACCGACGGCATCACCGAGGCGATGAGCCCGGAAGGGGAAGAGTTCAGTGAGGCGCGCCTGGCCCAGGCAATCTGCGCCGGACGGGCGCTCTCCGTGCCGGAGTTATGCGACGCGCTGGTGCGAGCCGTCGACGGCTTTGCGGCTGGAGCCCCGCAACATGACGACATTACCTTGGTCGTGCTGCGGGTGGAGTGAACTCCAATTCCGGTATGCGTCACGGCACCGCCGGGTCAACGGATGCGCGACTCGGGCCAGTCTCCTCGGCCTCGCGCGCTGACTGGCCATCGCGTTGAGAGCTCTCCCGAGCTGGAATCCGGCGCGCGCTCGCTATTTCTCCAGGAACGCCTGCAGGTCGTTTGCGAACTTCACCGGGTTCCTGAACATCAGCAGGTGATCACCCTGCTCGGCTGCGGTGTAAACGAAAAGCCGCGAGTTCGGGATGGCCGCCTGCGCCCAACGCTGGCTGGGCAGGTTATTGCTGAGTTCGCCCGTGAATTGAGTGCCTCCTGCAGCTTGTCCGCGTCGGTAATCAGAGCAGGCCTCGGACCGCCGCGGCCCGGCGCACCCGCACCCGAAAGCACACTGCTCAGCATGCCATTCTCCCTAACGATCAGATTGAACACATCGCCCGCGGAGCGTACGCTCTCGCCAGGCTTCCATTCGTACTTGCCCGCCATCACACGGGCGAGTCCGCTGAACTTGTCCGACAGAGTACCGGCCTCATTGGCCAGGGCCGACTGATGGCTCGGTGCAGCGCTCTGGGCGTTGAGGGGCGGCGACAGCCAGGCGGCGAAGATCGCCATCCCACACATCATGGTTCCGATTCGAATTGTCTGCAAACTGGTTCTCCTGTTCGTCCTTTGGACGAGAGCGGAGAGGGCGCTGTGAAAACTTGAGGCTGTTTTCTTTTACGAAATGGCCGAACCGGTTGATCCGGAGCAGAACTCCCTGGCGGATGGAGGATCAGTCGGCGGGCCGATCCCGGGCATCCAGGGCTGCGACGATTCGTCGCGCGAAATCGATGGAGGCATGCCGGGGATGGTTGGTCCGGTGAACCTCAAGGGCCCAGCGCGCCTCATCCACCTGGCGGACCATCGCGCGCGCCTCCTGGAACGACGATGCGTTCCCTGCGAATGCGCAGGAGTCCACACGGATCTTCCCTGCCCGGGATCTGGTGAAAGCGAGAATGGCGGGGCGGGCATGCTGGAGGCGTTTGCGAAACAAATCGGCGGAGATCTCCAGCGCTTCGGCGGCGCCGGGCCCGGAGAGTTCCATGATTTCGCCCGGCACGTAAGCGAGACGGTTCGGCCGGTCAAGACACTGGAGCATGGCGAACGTGCAGGAGCCCTTCACCTCCTCGATCAACAGCAAGCGCTCGGCTTCGGAGGGAGCCGGGTGACGATGCGGACCAGGATCTCCTGCGTGGCATCCTCGGCATCCTCACGGTTCAGCAGCATGCGCAGGGCAAGGCCGTAGAGGTCGCCTTGCAAACCACGCACCACACGATCGAGCGCGTCGCGATCCCCTTCCAGCGCGCGCCGGGCTCCGTCTTCGATGGTCCGCAATGTGAGCTGCCCGCTGCGCGCGAGCCGTTTCTTTCCTGACGCTTTCAGTCTGGGCTTAGTTTAATTCGACAGCCGCAAATTGGAGAAATACCCCTCGGTGCCCATGCCGATCCACAGCGCCACGGCGCCCTTGCCGTTGCCGTGCTTCAGGTCGTTGACCAGCAGCACCGGCTGTGGCGCATCGTTCACGTAGAGGCGGGCCTTGCCGCCCCTGACTACGACTTTGATCCTGGTCCACTCGCCCGGCGCCAGGTCCGCATAGGACTCGTACACGCCGGGTGTTTCCTTGCGCAGCCGCGACCACTCGTACTCCGGCATGGAGATGTACTGTGTCGAATGATTGCGCCGCAACTGGTCGTCGGCGCGGCCGTTGGTCGGGCGGAGGTAAAAGCACTCGTATTTCGATGGGTCAGCGGCCACCCGGAAAGCGATCCCGACAAACCCGCGCGCACCGCCCGCGGCGCCGGCCCGGGGTTTGCCCGCGACTTCCAACTCAACCGTTCCGTCCTGGAACTCGGTGGCTGGCAGCACCACAATTCCGCCGCCCTCGCCGTTCTTCGCGGCCTGCGGCTCTTCGCTCGCGGCAACTGCCGGCAGCACACGCACGGCTTTGCGTCCCTGGTAAGTGACGGCCTCCACGGTGACACCGTGCGGTTGCAGTCCCTGGGTGGAATCGAGCGCAAACGATTGGCCGGCTGTCGCATGCAAGGGCAGCAGCAGGACTGCGGTCAACCCGGCCGCGAGGGTCAAGTACAAATGGTCACGCATCGTCTGCCATGATAGCCCGCCGGCCGACGAGTGGGCGTCCGGGCTGGTCACCCGCGGGCTTGCCGCGAAAGCATCGATGACTGGCTGGTAAAATGCGAAAGCAGCGCAAGGAGCTTGAGAGCCGCAATGCTGACGAGGACCATCCGTCAATTCGTTGGAAGTCGCGCAGTTTTGTGCACGCTGATGGTTGTTTCGCTTGCGGCTGTCGCCTGCGGCCAGGCCTCTACCGACGGCACCGAGGCTTCCCGCTTCGATCCGCCCTTCCGAAACGATGTTCACGCGGCGCGGCCTGAAGATGCCGGGATCGTGCAAATCGTGGGACGCCAAGGGAACAAGGCAGCGGTCGAAGCCGAGGTCTCCCTGGTGCATGGACATTTCTTCGGTGGCGGTCGAGATGCGGTGGTCGCCATGCAATTCCTGCCAGTGCCAAATGGCTACTCGCCGGCCAATTACGTGTTTTCCAGAGGCAGCGGTGGGTGGGCGTTGCGATTCCGGAATGATCTACTCAACGCGGCCTATTGCCGCTTGATCCCAACCTCCGCGAAGAAAGACATCCTGCTCTGCCAAACCAACTTCGTGGGCGTAGAGGGCGTGGTCGATACGAACCTCTATACGCTGGATTTCACGCGGACTCCTCCAGACTCCGAGTTCTTCCTCCAACTCAGGGATACGGTGGGCCGGGGCGCTGGATGCCTCACGTGGGCCAGCCTGAAATCGGCCGATTATCAAGAGGGAACCTTGCACCTGGTTGTCGAATACGGCCGCAATCGACTGCCCGCGGCCGGCAAACTGCAGGGCGAGCCCAGGAATCGCGCGGTCCAGCCGGAAGAACGGCCCGCTGGGTTTCCGCGCCAACTCTACGACCTCGAATTTAGGCTTGGTTCGGAGGGGTTCGCACTTGCGGGGCGTTCCGAAAAGAACTTCCGGTACGTCACAGAGCCCTGGGATGCGGGTCCGGATAACGGCTGCTCATTGAAGCCGTAACGGTCAATGAACATCAGGCCAAGGAGGCGCGGCCGAGTGCCCTAGCACTCTCATCCTGCCACTGGGGTAAGGGTTGCCGCTAAGTGAACTGGCACTGGACGGCGCTGATTTTGCATTGGTCACACCAACTGACATAGCCGCAGCCACCGCTGCCCCACCACCATTCGCTCCCATTTTCCATTGGCAGATCGGAGTCGAGTTGGAGAAGGTGGATCATGGTTTGGCGGCACTGGGGGCAGGCAGGGTACTCCGCGTTCTGGATCCAGGCGGGATGGCCTCCGAGGCGGTTCAGATTTTCGCGGGAGTTGGACAGCGCCCAGTCCTGCCACTTCCAACGCTCGGGCGTTCGGATAAGACCTACCGGCGTTTGGCGCAGGGATCCGCAGTTCTCCACCCGGCCAACCCCTTCGCGCACCGTCAGGGCGGATTCGCGCGTGCTGCCGTGGTTGTCGTGTTCGTAGAAAAGGACTCCGAGATCCAGGCAGGAGAAGCAGACCTGCAGTGACAGTTGGTCGAGTCCCGTGACGCCCAGGCCGGGCGGCACGGGGGTGAGTGTGAGCAGGTTGACGAGTCTCTGATGACAACGGCGGCACTCGCCGGTGCCTTCTCCCCCGAAGATGTGATCCTGGGGCAGGCAGAGGCCGTGATACTCCAGACCCGCCATCGGCAACCAGCGGGCCGCGAGGGCGCTTCCGTCGATGTAGCTGGATGGGAAGGAGAGGTGGAACGTCTGCTCGCTGTGAAGCTTCCGATACCCCTCGGCGGATTTTTCCATGCCGATATCGCGGGCATGGAGGTGGAAGTCCTCTCGGGGGAGACGGTCTTCCAGGAATTCGAGAACTTCCGGTTCCCGGGTCTCGAAGAGGGCTTCCAGGGCGGCGCGCTGCGTGGTCCTGCTTGAGCCGCCATCCCAGAACGTCATGCCCGTTCCTAAGTGACGCTTCAGGAACTCGAATTCCGTTACGCCGGTTTGCCGCCAGGGCCACATGGAGTAGTAGGTGGTCCAATTCGGCTGAACGTAGAACAACTCCTGCAAATGGGGGCGCAGGGGGGGCAGGGCCTGTAGACTCGCGTGGGCTATGAAATCCTGGGCAGCGGCATGGCAGGGGTCCTGGCGCAGGGTGGAGGCCGCCGTGCGGGCCAAAGGGTCAAACTGGTCAAGCTGCAAGCCGAGCAGCGCCGCGGGGAGAATGCCGGGGAGATTGGGTAGATCGAGGAGGAGCCGCTGGATGAGTTCCGCGGCCAGGCCAGGAGTGGAGCGGAGCCGGGCAACCAGTTGCTGATCGCGATCGCGGCTGGTGTTCGATTTGTAGTCCGCGTGAAGCTGGTCGATGCTGTCGCTCATGCGCCTCTAGTGTAGCGGCGTTGAGGTTGGGCAGGAACGGCAGTTTAGTGGATTGGCGGAATAGCGGGTGTCGACGGATGGAGGCTGGGCAAGTAGCCGGAGATGCGGACAGAGCCGCAAGACAAACAGGAGGAGGAATTGGTGTCAAGGGGGAGGCGGATCTCAGTCCTCCTTGTCCGGGCCTGGCCCCTCCCCAGCCCCTGAGGGCTCGGGTTCCACGGAGGCGCCTGATGGAAGCGCCTGTGATCGCTCACCAGGGCCATTGGAATGGGTTGTGAGCGAGGCAGGCAGAAATGCAGCCCGGCGAAGGTGGAGGAAGTAAACAGGGAGCCCGGCCAGAAGCAGCATCAGCAAAGTGAAGGGCCATTGCAACTGAAAGGGGTAACTATCCTGACCAGGCTGGTTCATCCAGGAGTAAGCGAGTCTCATCTGCCGCAGGAGCTCCTGTTGTCTCGAAGGCACCAGGGAGCTGATTCCACTCACGACCATGACGCAGAAATAGGCGATGCTGGCCACGCGCGCCGGCTCTCGGAGCCGGAGTAGCCCGAGGCCCAGATACATCTGCACCGCCGCAAATGCGAGGTAGAGGCAGATGGCGCCGGCTTCCGTGAAGATGATGCCCAGGAACATAAAGGGGAATCGGAATAGCGCCATGGGCAGGCAGCATAGGGCCCCAAAGAGGAAATACCAGCCGATGATGGTAATGCTCAGGGGCCGGACGGGTTCGGATGTTGTGACGGGACCGGAGAAGTATGGCTGGCTGCGAGTCAGATTGAAGAGCACCAACCACCATGCGCCGATCGCGGCGAGAACACAATAAAACCCGACGATGACGGCCCTGACTATGGGCATGATGCTGGGGTCCGCGCCCGGCGTCTCCGGCAGGGGAATGACCGCCATCATCGCAGCCCCTCCCACTGCGAAGAAGGCGAGTATTGCGGCGAAGATGAGGATGGACATTCGGGCCCAACGGCGGCGGCGGAAGATACCAACGGCTGTCGCGATGCCCCAGGCAGCAAGCAGGATCACCACGTTCGCCATGCCGATGACGAAGTACTTCATTGGAAATGGAAGGGTTGGGGCCTCGGGAGCTGGCGGATTGATCAACACGGAGACCAACATGAGTCCTGCAATCAGCAGCAAGGCCAGGCTGCCGAGAATCGAGATCACCGCGCTCGCTCGAATACCGATCCACCGTGGGGACATATTGCGAATAGTTTATCCAGCCAGCAGGGGACAATCCACACGCTGAGTTTGGATATTTTGAGCTTTTGGAAGGGGATTTCCTGGGGCGGAACGCCGGCGGCGGGAACGAGTCAGGGGGGGAATCGAAGATCTCTCCGAGACTCCCCCCTGATGACGATTAAAGCTTGCAAACCAGGGCGGATCGGGTCAGGCTGGGGAGCCTTGAGCAGCCACCCCAGCCTGCCGGAGTGTTCTAGCTTTTGCGCAGTTTCTTGGCGACCTTCTCGACGTCACCCCAGACGCGCAGCAGGTTGCCGCTCCAGAGCTTGCCGATTTGTTCTTCCGTGTAGCCGCGCTTCACGAGTTCGAGGGTCACGTTGAAGGCTTCCGAGGCGCTGTTCCAGCCATCGATGCCGCCGCCGCCATCGAAGTCGGAGGAGATGCCGACGTGATCGATACCGATGAGCTTCACAGCGTAGTCGATGTGATTCACCATGTCCTGGACGTTGGCGCGGGGCGCGGGCGGGAACTTCGCGTCGATCTCGGCCATGCGCTTTTCATACTCGGCGCGCTTGTCGGCCGGCAGCATGGCGAGGAACCCGTTGCGTCCTCCGCCTCGACGAGCCGGAGCAGCCGATGTAGTCTCAGTCTCCACTGGGCAGGCTCGCGACGGAGCCGCACCACCTTCCCCGCCGGCCGCGCGACGGCCGCCGCGGGCGCCGGTCATGGAGCCGAACAGCTCTTCGCGCAATTTGGTGAGCGCTTCCGTGCGTTCCTTCGATTCCGCCTTCAAGTAGGAGGCGAAGCCGACGATCTGGATCACGCCGCCGTTCTTCTTGAGGGCGAGCAACTGCTCGTCGTCCATGTTGCGGCTGACGTCGGCCAGGGCGCGGACGCCGGAGTGGGAGGCGATGACAGGGGCCTTAGAGAGACGGATCGCTTCCAGGTTGGCGCCCTTCGCGGGGTGCGAGAGGTCGACCATCATGCCGACGCGGTTCATCTCGGCGATGACCTCACGGCCCAGCGGCGAGAGTCCGTTGTTGTAGAGGTAGCCCTGCACCTCGCCGGTGTTCGAGTCAGCGAGCTGGCTGTTGCCGTTGTGGGCGAGGGACATGTAGCGCGCTCCGCGATCGTAGAACTCCTGGACGCGCTTAATCTCGGTACCGACCGGATAGCCGTTCTCGACGGCGATGACAGCGATGCGCTTGTTCTGCTTGTGGAGGGCGATGACATCAGCAGGTGTCAGGGCCAGGCCGATCTTGTCGGGCGCAATTTTCTCGGTGAGCCGGTGGACGGCTTCGAATTTCTCGACGGCCTGCGCGTAGGCGCTGTCGTAGCCTTCTTTGGTGAGCGGCCCCTGGCCGACGTAGACGATCATGAACGAGACGTCCATGTCGCCCTCAATCATCTTGGGCAAGTTCACCTGCGTGGTCAGGCGCATGGTGTAGTTGCAGTCGGCGGTGAAGTTCGACGCGTCAATATCGTTGTGGGTATCGAGCTTGATGACGTGGTCGTGGATCTTCTTCGCTTTTGCGATGAGGCTCGCGTCGTTCGACTGTGCCGGACTGTTCCAGGCCGTGATGTGGAACAGGAGGCCGAGTGTGGATGCCGTCAGTCCCGCAAGAATGAGCTTTCGCTGTGTGTGTTTCAATGAACCTCCCAGGGTCCGTGACGGAAGGACCACCGCCCGGCGCCGCTTGACTAATAGAGACTTTGGAGTTCGGAGACCGACGGAGGTCTCGGACAAGACGTGTATTTGAATATGGTAGCAGCCGGGGGAAGGGGGAGCAGCGGTTCGCTGATAGCTGTCAGGTGTTGGTTGTCATCTATCAGCTCTTGGCTTTCCGTCTGATCGCGGCCGGGCTTCACCCCTGGCCACGGCGAGAGGCCCGATGGTTCATGCAATCGCGGATTCCTGGGTTGCCGATCGATTCATCAGGTCTCCAAGTCCTGTCGCAGATTGGCGCAGATCAAACGCTGGCGCACCGCGGTCACTGCACGTTTGGGCGAGTCGGTGGCGGGCAGAATGACTGGGCGTAACCTGCGGAGTCGAGGGTGCATCTGACTGCTAGGATGATGGAGGACCTATGAGAGCCAGCGTGCGCAGTGCAATGGGAATTTAGATGCTCCGGTTCCTGTCGCTTCTCGTGGTTGTTGCGTGCCTGCCGTTAGTCCTTCCGGCAAAGATCCTGTTTCCCTGGCAGTTGGAGGACGCTGAGAAGGCCCCAGTCCTGGTGACCGGCCGGGTGATGGCCGTCCTCAAAGGGGAACGGCTTCCCACGTCCGCAACCGGGTGGAGTGATGAGACCTGGTCAAGGATCGCCGAGATCGAGGTGCTCCGCCGTTTTCCCGATTCGGAGGAGGGCAGGAGCCTTGGCCGGATGAGGGTGCGGTTCCTGGCCTATAGTCCGGCAGTCCACTTCCGCTCGATCGGTAGTCCTCCGCCGTTGCCAGACATTCAGGCGGGTCAGGTTTTGATCCTGCCTCTCCATGACAACCGGAATCAGGCGGATGAGCCGTGGCGGCTCACGCACGATTCGGGTGGTCGACTGGTGATCCCGGTGAGGGCCGACATGTCGAACGCGGAACCACCGCCCGCGACGGCACGGGCCTTCCTGGATCGCGAACTTGCCAACACATTGAGCTACGGCGGCGCGAAGGAAGTCTTTGATCTCGCCGATTACCTGGCCGACCAGGAGAGAGATCTGGCGCTCGAGCTCATGCCCTTGCTGACAGCCAGGGTCGGCAATGACCGTCTCCGCTGGGCGGAGATCGGCTCCAATCTGGTGGCAACGCAGTGGGTCCCGAGTCCAAGTGTTGCTCAGATGCTGGGCGGAGAGGTAGATCGTCGTAGTTCCAAATACCGCGAACGCATCTATCTGATGGCCGAGGTATTGAGCAAGCTCGGGCCAGGAACGGATTGCGAGGCCCTGCTGATCCAAGCATGGGTGGACGAGGCTCCGGTGAATGCGGGGCGAACGGGTTGGGCGCTCCGAAACTTCGCGGAGCACCCACTGACCATCCGCCTGCTGAGGGAGGCTTTGCAGCGAGATCTGGAGGGGACGACGAAGGTCGCCTTCGTTCTCGCCAGCGAAGGCCATACGGGTATCCTGCCCAACGCGCTGAGCAGCGCCCTGAGAGTGGTTGACCAGGCGGATGCCACCGGTAGCGAGCTACAGAATGCGTTGGAGTTGTTGCAGAAGTATGGCACGGACGCAGAATGGCGGAAACTCGCAGCATTGGTGGGCAAATACCAGGCCAAAGACGAAATCAGGTACCGCTTCCTATGGTACGGTTCTACCGTGTCCGGATCGGAGCCCGGCGCACGCGTGCTCGCCGTGGTGATGGCGGATACTCGCCGCACCGAACTTGGGGCACGGTACTGCGATGAGGCCCTGGAAAGGCTCGAAAAGTCGATGAAGCGAAGCTTCGGTTCCGGGGGCACGACGCTGGCGGCGCGCGATGAGGCGATCGCCAGAGCGTTGGCCTGGTTGCGCGTGCGCAGGCTTGCCGATTGAGTGGGGATGTGGGGTAAGAATGAGGAGCGTGGATTCGATCCGCTGAAGTTCCGGTACGACTCGGCTAGGGATTGATCTGAATTGGCGTTCCGACGGCGACCAGACGCCAGATCTCTTCCATCTCCTCGTTGGTTACGGCCACACAGCCCTGGGTCCAGTCCATCCATCTGTGGGCGGCGCCAAGCCAACCTCGACCATTGGGGAGTCCATGAATGAGGATGTCGCCGCCTGGAGCGACACCTTCACGGCGTGCCCGCTCACGATCAACGGGGCTCGGATACGAAATATGCAGCGCCATGTGATAAGCGCTTTGGGCGTACTTGGCGCTGATTGTGTATGTGCCTTCCGGTGTTTTGCCGTCGCCTTCGCGGCGCTTTGGACCAACCGGATCGCGGCCGAGAGCGACACGGTAGGTTCGGATGACAGTCTGCCCCTTATACAGCAGGAGTTCGCGCTTCGATTTATTAACGACAAGCTTGTCCGCGAGGCGGGTGTTTGCTGGAGCGGCAGTCCAGCCGATTAGGGCAATAAGAAATCCTACAAACAACAGCCGGAAACGCATAACTTCTGGAAGTGATGATATCGCGGAGCAATGATTGCCTTGGAATTGTCGGAGCCAGGATAGGCCGCCGCAACGATCGTGTAGTCGCGCCGCTCGCTGGTTGCCGGCGGGTTGGGAGCGCCTCCGCGCTCGCGGCCGGACCGCGGCGGGATGTTTCCGGCCGTACGGATCGCCCTCCTACTCAGCCCGCAGCGCCGACATCGGATCGATGCGCGTGGCCCGGCGCGCGGGCAGACAGGTGGACAGCAGGGTCACCAGCAACACGAGCAGACCCGCTATCGCATACACCTCCGGGCCGGCGAAGTCGAGGCCCGCCTCGACGGTACTGGATACCACTCGAGCCGCGGCGATGGCAGCGGCAACACCGGCGATCAACCCTGTCAGCGTCAAGGCGAGGGCATTGTTCAGCACCATCGCGAAGACCTGCCGCCGCTGGGCCCCCAGCGCCATACGGACACCAATCTCCCGCGTGCGCTCGCTCACCGCGTAAGCCATTACGCTATACAGCCCGACGGCGGCCAGCAGCAGGGCCAGCAGGGCCAGCGCGGAGAGCATGGCGGCAGCGACGCGCTCGCCAAACAGGCCCGCCTGGGTCTGCTCGGCCAGGGTCGAAGGTTCATACAACGCGCGGTTGGTGTCCATCGCCTGGACTTCCCGGCGCAGCGTTTCGCGGGCTGCTTCGAAGTCGCGGGTGCGGATGAACAGGAAGTTGTTGTGACCGGAGTAGAAACTTTGGCCAAAGGACGCGAAGACAGCCGGCGTCGGTCCCTCGCGAGGACTGCGGATCTTGCTGTCCTGCGCGATGCCGATGACGGTGCAGTCGTCGTCGTTCACGCGCAGCTTGCGGCCGATGGCGTTCAAGCCCGGGAAGAAACGCTGGGCCAGAGTCTGATTGACGATGACGACCCGGGGATGCGTGGCATCGTCCTGGGCCGCGAAGTCCCGGCCTTCCAGCAGCGCGATCTTCAGCAGGTCGAAGTATCCGGGCGAGACGGCCGTCGCGTAGACGGAAACCACGCCCTGCGACTTTTCGGTGCCGGGGACGCGAATCCGGTCGCTGGCGGAACCCATGATGGAGAGCGGAATCGAATTCGCATACGCTACTTGTTCGATGCCCGGAGCTGACTGCAGGCGGGCACTGAGCTGCTGCGAAAACGCCCGCTCCTTTTTGAGGGAATAGCCATTGGTGGACAGGTGAAACTGCGCCGTGATCACGTTGCGCGGTTCGAATCCAAGGCGGGCGCGAGAGAGCTTCTGGAAGGCATTGACGGCCAGGCCCGCGCCGACCAGGGCCATGGAGGCCAAGGCGACTTCGGCCACCACCAGCACGGAGCGCGCACGATGGGTGCGGACACCCGAAGTGCCGTTCCGGGACCCGTCCTTGAGCGATTCGTTGACATCCACGCGGGCGGCGTACAGGGCAGGCAGAATCGTCGAGCAGAAGGCAGCCAGGATGGCAACCAGCGCCGAAAACGCGAGCACGATCGGGCGCGGCTCCGGCTGCAGCAGCGGCTCGATCGCCTCGCGCAGCGTCGAATCGAAGATCGGCATCACCTGGAAGAGCGATTCGCCCAGCCACTGCGCCAGCAGGACCCCAACGACGGCGCCGGCACCCGCCAGAACGAGCACTTCAAAGAAAATCTGCCGGAGCAACGCGGTCCGGCCGGCACCCAGTGCGATGCGGATGCCGAACTCCCGCTGGCGACTCACGGAACGCGCCATGAGCAGGTTCGCCACATTGGCGCAGGCAATCAGCAGGACCAGCGCGCACACCCCCATCAGCAGGCGCAGGGGGCTGCCGAGGCTGGCCTGCAGGCCAGAGGTGGCATCGGCCATGGGAACGAGGGTCGCGCCGATGCCGCGGTGTGTATCGGGGAAGGCGGCCGCGATGCGAGTTCCTACCACCGCAGCCTCAGCGCGGACCCGGGTTAGTGAGGCGTCGGACTTGCGGCGGATGATGACATCCAGGAAGCGGGCGTTGCGGTCAGAGGCGGCCCAGGTGTTCAGGGCGCCGGCCTCCACAATGCGGCTCAGGGGAATCCACACGTCGAACGCAACCCCTCCGTAGGTACCAGCGAAGTTGGCGGGTGCGACGCCCACGATCACATATTGATGACCGTTGACGCGGGCCGATTGCCCCACTACGCCGGGATCGCCGCGGAAATAGCTCAGCCAGAAACGGTGGCTGATCACCGCGACGGCGTACGCGCCCTTTTCGTCGCGATCCTCCGCGGTGAGCAGCATGCGGCCCAGTGCCGGCTTGACGCCGAGCACATCGAAGTAGTTGGCCGAGACCACTTGGCCCAACACGCGGCGGGGATGATCGACGGGACCTACCGTGAAGAACGAGATGTGAGAGGCAATGACACCGGCGGCGGATGTCATCTGACGCTGGAAGTCGCGGAAATCCGGATGCTGGAGCTGTCCGATGCGGGGGTTGGTAGGAGAGGCGGCCTCGAGGGCCAACAGTTCGCCGGGATTGACGACGCCCGGAATCGGCCGCAGCAGGAGCGAGTCGACCCACGCGAATACAGTAGTATTGGCGGCGATCCCGAGGGCCAGGGTGGCCACAACGAGCGCCGAGAAAGCGGGCCGGTTGCGCAACAGGCGAACCGCCGAGCCGAATTCGTTCCAGAAGTACCGCATGACAATGTTTCGGATGTGCACGTCTGCTGCCAGGGCTGTATAAGCTGATTCTATTGAGTCGAGAGGCGGCCCATGTGTGCGATTCCGGGACGCCTCCGTCCAATAGCGCATCGCGGTCCGCAGTCGCCGGCGCGGCGGGAAAGCCCAGAGCGAGCCCACAAGCCGAACAAACGAGGGTCACAGTCCGGCCAGGAACTCCAGCAGCAGCCGATTCACCTCGCCAGGGCGTTCCTGCTGAGTCCAATGGCCTGTGGCCGGGAGCAGGACTTTCTTTGTCAAATTTGGCATGTTCTGCTGCAACGCCGCGAATTCGGGCTGGAGGAATTCGAGGACGGGGTCCTGCTCTCCGGCGACGAACAGCGAGGGCTGGTGGATTCTGGCGCCGTCCAGGAACGGCGTCAGCGCCCAGTTGCGGTCCATGTTGCGGTAGCAGTTCAAACCGCCCGTAAATCCGGTCCGTTGGAACTCGCCCGCTAGATAGTCGATGTCCCCTTCCGCGATCCACGAAGGACCCCTGGCCGGGGGTGCGCCGGAGGGTGGACCGGGTGCACGCGCCGGGCGGAAGCGCTCTTCCGGACCGGCTTCGGCGGAGAGCGAATAGAGCCCGCGCAGGAGGCTGGCGCGGACGTCGTGCTTCAGGTACTGGTCCGCCATCGGCGAGCGGAGCCCCGCCTGGTAGAAGACCTGTCCGGGAAACGTCTGCTGTTCCCACTGGGTCTGATTCACAGTACGGCGGGGGACGTAGGGCACACTGAGCAGCACCAACCCGCGGAATATGTCCGGGCGCAGCAAAGCCAGGTGGGCCGCGATCCACGCGCCCCAGTCGTGGCCCACGACGATGGCCCGCGATTCGCACAAAGCGTGAACGAGCCCGACGAGGTCGCCGGCCAGTTGAAAGATGTCGTAAGCCTCCAACGGCTCCGGACACTCCGTCTGACCGTAGCCGCGCAGGTCGGGGGCGACGGCCCGGCAGCCCGCCGCGGCGAGCGGCGCCAGTTGGTGACGCCAGGCGTGCCAGAGTTCAGGGAAGCCGTGCAGCAGGAGGACCAAAGGGCCGGTCCCTGCTTCCGCGTAGTGCATCCGGATGCCGTTGGCTTGGGCGAATCCGTGTGTGATGGGCATGGGAGTCCAGGTCCCCAGGATAGTCGGCGCGGAGCCGACGGCGCCACCGCCGCATCAGAGCGGCCGCACGGGCAGGCAGATCTCGATGTGATACCGGCCTTCCGGATCGGTGTCCGGATTGTTCAGATAGAACTCCATCGCGGTGCGATGATCCGGTTGGTAGCCGCTGGCGGGCAGCCAGTCCGCCACGAGGGCATCCCATTGGGCGGCGTAGTCTTCCAAACGGACCCGAACCTGGGCGGTCGCGTAGAGGCCGCCCTCCACCTTTCTGATGCCCACCTCCCCGCCGGGCGCAGTTCCGGAGGGGACTATCAATGCCACTTCGAGCCGTTGCTTTGCAGCCGGCGTCAGGTTGGGATTGTCCTGAAATAGGCTGAGGTAGCGAAAGCCAGGCGGCATGAGGCCGCGCGGGCCAGCCCAGGCGAAGAGCTTGCCAAACAGGCGGCGGAACAGGTCCGTGTCGCCCTTATAGGGCCCGATGTGCCGGAGGTAGGCGATGGTGAAGGGGGCGAGCCGGCGCACGTGAACGTCGAGGATAGCGGTGGTCATTGGATTCTCCTGATGGCGGCCCGAGGGGCCCGGCAATTTCGAGAATCCCAGGGAAACAGCACCTTCCGCTTCGCCCGGATTGCTATTCGTTTGACAGATCTTGCGGTTTCGCCATTCACCGGCAGAGACGCCATAGGCCGACTTGAACGCGCGGGCGAACGTGCTGGCGCTGGAAAAGCCGCACTCCAGGGCGATGCCGGAGATCCCGCGCAGGCGGTCAAACACCAATAACTGAGCCGCGCGTTCCAGCCGTAGCCTGTGGACGAAAGACTGAAGGGTCTCACCCATCCAGGCGGAGAAGAGACGGTGAAAATGGAATGGGCTGAAGCAGGCGACGGCAGCGAGGCGCTCCAGATCGAGGGGTTCGTCCAGGTGTGCCTGGATATGATCGACGACCCGGTTCATCCTCGCGGCGTACTCGCGCCGGGTGGATTCGGAGACACCTGCGGACATTCATCCAACATAGCAATGCGTGTGTGCCGGGCCGCAAGCGGATGTTTGCTCAGCACCACGCTCCAAACCGCGGCGGTGTGCGGCCCTGCAGCACCAGGACTCGACAACGAGGGTCCACTCTCTATAGATCTGGTATTCCGCCGCGAACCCGCTATGCTTGGCTGATGGAGCACTTCTTCACCTGCCCCTATTGTGGTGAGCGGATTTCGATGGTGCTGGACACCTCAGTCCGGGGGCAGACCTATGTGGAAGATTGCGAAGTGTGCTGCCAGCCGATTGAGGTGCGCTACGTCATCAAGGCAGATGAGGTGCGCCAGTTTGAAGCGAGGACAATGTGAAGTCCGGCCGCCTCGGCGTGGTGGCTGGCAATGAGTAAGCTGGGCCCTGAGGCGAATTTCCCCGTTGTTTGCGTGGGCGGGTCGGCCGGAGGCCTGGACGCCTACACTCGATTGCTGAAACATCTGCCGTGCGATCTGGGCATCGCGGTGGTCATCGTGAATCACCTGAGAACCGTGGCCACACATCTGCACGAGATTCTGCCGCGGTACACGCAGATGCCGGTGACGCTCATCACGGATCGACTGGTCGTTCAGCCCAATCAGGTGTTCATCATCCCGGAACAGAGGGATTTGCACGTCCTGGAGGGAGAGTTCCGGCTGGAACCGATCTCCAAGCCGAGGGGCTGGCCTGACGTCATCACCGTCTTTCTCCGTTCTTTCAAGGAGCACTGGGACGGGCCACTGATCGCGGTGATTGTCTCCGGCTATGACGGGGATGGGGCAGCGGCGCTGTGCGAGATTCAGCAAGTCGGCGGGATTACGATGGCCCAAACGCCGGAGTCCGCCGTGCAGCCGGATATGCCTGAGAGCGCGATTGCCAGCGGGTGTATTGATTTTGTCCTGTCGCCGGAGGACATCTCGCGGGAAATTGTGCGAATTGCCCACGCAGCCGGAGCCGCGAGTGGCACAGCAGCCGCGGACTGCTGAACTCCCTGCTGCCGTATGGGAACCCAGGCAGTTCCGCCTCGATGAGACATCCATCCATGCAGGAATAGGGCGCCGCCCGGCACCACAGCGGCCAGAACCACGTCAGCGACACTCGCGCCGTGTGCCCGGTTTGAGCGAAAATCGAAGCTGGGCCTGCATTCGATTTCCCTGCACATCCGCCCCTGAGGAGTTTATGGCCGTATTGATTGATGCGATCAGCGTAAAGCGTAGAACCTTGTTCGAGCACGAGAATGTTCCGTACTCCTGCCTGGAGGCGGAGGTCAACACTCCTACCGCGCGGGGCGGCCAGACGCTGGTCCGCCTGAAGATTCGCAACCTGCTCACCAACGCGGTGTTTGAGAAGACCTTCAAAGCGAGCGATAAGTTCAAGGAGCCCGACCTGTCGCGAGTCGCGGCTTCGTTCCTCTACAGCACAGGCGACGGTGCGGAGTTCCTCGATCAGGAGAGCTTCGAGACTCATTCGCTGACGGATGACATGCTCGGCGGAGCGAAGGACTTCCTGATCGCGGGCGCCGTGGTGGAGATGCTGAAGTACAACGGCAACCCCATCGGGTTGGAACTGCCCACGTTCGTGGAACTGGAAGTGACGTCGACAGAGCCCGGCGTCAAAGGCGATTCGTCCAGTGGGACGGTGACCAAGCCGGCGACGCTGGAGACAGGCCTGGAGATCCGCGTGCCGCTTTTCATCAAGGAAGGCGAGAAGGTGCGGGTGTCGACGGAAACTCGCGGGTTCGCCGGCCGGGCATAGCCCGGTTTCGCGTCAGTGCTGGCCAGACCGTGTGTGCGGCTGGGCTACAATGCGTCCAGAGGATGCAATGACCGCCCGCACTGGCTCCGCTCTTGGTTTGTTCCTACTGTCGCTCGCCTTCCCTGCCCTGGGGGCCGACGTGCCGGGATCGCAGGATCCGGCCGGAGTGAAGCGCTACACCGGCAGCGAGATCATCGGATTTCGCGCCGCTAAGTTTGACGAATTCGTGCTGCCTCTGGGGCCGCCCACGGAAATCAGTCCGCCGAAGTTCGCGAAGAGCCAAAAGGTGGATGGACTGGTCAGCCGGTACACCTATGCGGCGCCTGCCGGCCGTTCGCCGGCGGAGTTGTACCGCAACTACCAGTTGGAATTTCAGCGGCTCGGCCTGACGACGCTGTACCAGAAGGGCACCGCCGACCGTGGCTGGTTCGGGCCCACGCTGAGCCAGGTCTCGGATGAAGACCAGGTGGGCCAGATCCTTGAGTACAACGAGGCACAGGAGCGCGTCCTGGTGGCGAAATCGAAGGACGCCAAGCCTACCTATTTTTATCTGTTCGTCACGAGCTACAAAGACGGCGTCATCCCGGAGCGTCTGCAGAGCGCAGTCCAGAAGGACATCGCGCTGGCGGAACTGATCGTCATCGCGCCCCAGGCGATGGAGACCAACATGACGCTGCTGAACGCGGCGGAGATGTCGAAGTCGATCGACGACCTCGGGAAGGTCGTGCTCTACGGCATCAACTTCGATCTCGACAAGGACACGCTGCGGCCCGACTCCGAACCGACGCTGAAGGAGATCGGGAAGCTGATGGCGGACAATCCGCGCCTGAGCATCCATGTCGTGGGCCATACGGACAACCAGGGGAAGCCGGATTACAACCTGGACCTGAGCCGGCGGCGGGCCGCGACCGTGGCCCGGGAACTTGCGTCGAAGTACGGCGTGGCGGCCACCCGGATGGATTCCTTTGGCTGCGGGCCCTATGCGCCGGCCGCCTCGAATGCGTCGGAAGAGGAGCGAGCAAAGAACCGGCGGGTGGAGCTGGTTCGCTGGTAGCCGCGGGCCCATTGGCTTACGGACAAAGCAGCCGTAGGCGGCCGGGACTGTCCTGGAGCCGGGGCACGTCCGGCGCCGGTTACGCCGGCCCAAGCTCCTTATACATGATGGTGGTATCCTCCAGGTCTGGCGTCAGCGACCCACGGGCATAGCGTGGGATGAACCCGGCGGCGATGTAGCCGAGTTCCAGGTAGAGAGTTTCGGCGTTGCTCCGCGAGACGGTGTCGAGAGTCAGCAGGCTCCGGCCTTCCGCGCGAGCGATTGGCTCCACAGCAAGCATCAGCGCTCGCGCGATGCCCTGCCGGCGCGCCTCGGGATGGACCAGCAGCTTCGCGACATCCGCCCGGTGCTGCTGATTGGGCGGCACAGCCAGATTGAGCTGCACGGTTCCGACGATCCGTTCTGCCTGGCGCGCCACCAGCACACGCCGGGTGCCTGCCCGCGCGCCGGCCAGAACGTTCGCGGTCCAGAAGGCGCGTGCATCGTCCAGTGAGAAGGGCACGAAGAAACTGACTCCTGCTCCGCCATAGACCACTGCCCGCAGCACTTCCGCCAGCATCGTGAGGTCGCGCCCCACCGCGGCATCGTCCAGGAGCTCCGGCCGCCACTCCGCGATCTGAATGGGCGTCTTTGTCATGGGTGCACCATCGCGATCAGGTAGCGGGCTTCCCGGCGGCCCGCGCACCGGAAGCGAGTCGGTCCGGTGAGGAGATAACGCAGGCAGTCGCCGCTGCGCAGGTCAAAGACGGTCCCGTCGACCTCCAACTGCAGCCAGCCGTCGAGCATCCACAGGTGGTGCTCCAGCCCATGGACCGGCGCGGTGGCGAAGGAAACAGTGGCTCCCACTGGAATGCGGACTTCTACCAGTTCGCCGCGCAGGCCCGGTGCTGGCGGCGAGACGGCCCGTCGGTGGTATCCACTCTCGGGATCCGTCCAGTCAGTCTGGTTCGCGGCCGGGACCAGATTCGCGGGCTTCGTTTCGACATCGGCCATGAGCCGGGACAGCGTCCAGCCGAAGGCGGAGCACAGGCGCCCCAGCATGGCAGCAGTGGGGCTGAGTTCCGAACGTTCCAGCCGCGACAGGCTGGCGCGGCTGATGCCCGTGCGTTCCGCCAGCGCCTCCAGGGACCAGCCGTGCTCGGCGCGCAGGCTGGAGAGGCGTTTCGCGATGCGCTGTTCGATGGGATCGGTGGAGGATTCGAGGAGCTGTGACGTCTCCATTTAGAGATTGTATCTCTAATTTGAGATTCTCGCAAGTAACGAGATTGCCCCTCCTCCGTCAGCCGGTAGCCACGCTCGCGGCCGGCCTCGGACCCGGTAAGCCCCGTCCACCGGTTGGGTTCGAGCACCCTGCCGTTCTTCGAGAGACCGGACAGCGAGATTTATTCCGCGATTCTCGAGGGAGGATGTCGAATTCGACGGACCGGATTCGACTGTGCAGTAGGATCCAGAGAGTCCACCGGGCTCATCGCGCAATTCACAGGCCGTCGTCGCAAGGAGAACATTCCATGAACTCGACTACTTCGAAAACCCGGCGCGCCGGCGCCATCTTCGCCGGTTTTGTCTTCGTCGTGGTGACGTCCACTGCCGCCGACCTGCTCTTTCACTCAACGGGGATCTTTCCCGCGATGGGCCAGCGGATGTCCGACCCGCTCTTCGCCTTCGCCCTCGCCTACCGCTGCCTGTTCGCGATCGCGGGCAGCTATCTGACGTCGTGGCTGGCTCCGACTTGGGTGATGCCGCAGGCGACCGTGATGGGCGGTGCCGGCTTGCTCGTCTCCACCTTCGGCGCTGTCGTGACCTGGGACAAGGGGCCGGAGTTTGGACCCCACTGGTACCCCGTGCTGCTCGCTCTCAGCTCGCTGCCGTGTTCCTGGGCGGGCGCCTGGCTGTTCCTGATGCGGTCGCGTGGACAAGCCGACTCGATCACAAGCCCCAGCATGCTTAACGGGCCGGACCCGAACTCAACTGATTACTAGTCAAGGAGAACCACACACATGAACAAGATCACTCCATTTCTTTGGTTCGACGGCCGGGCCGAAGAGGCTGCGAACCTGTACGTTTCCCTGTTCGAGAACTCCCGGATCCTGCATGTTTCACGGTATGGCGACGCAGGTCCTGGTCCCGCGGGCAGCGCGATGCTCGTCAAATTCGAACTGGATGGCCGGCCGTTCATTGGTCTCAACGGAGGACCCAAGTACAAGTTCACTGAGGCGGTCTCGTTCACCATCCACTGCAAGACTCAAGCCGAGGTGGACAAGTTCTGGGACGCGCTGACGGAAGACGGCGAAGAGAGCCAATGCGGCTGGCTGAAAGACAAGTTCGGTTTGTCATGGCAGGTCATCCCGGAGTGCCTGGGCCGTCTGATGGGGGACCCCGATCCGAAGAGAGCGGGCCGGGTGATGCAGGCGATGCTCCAGATGAAGAAGATGGACATTGCTGCATTGGAGGCGGCCCACGCGCAGGCTTGACGCATCCACGGATAAATCGGGGCGGGAAAGCCAACGTGACAACGGAGGCGGCCCTGCCCCGCTACGCCTGGCAACGAATGTAACGTTCTTCGGTTCCTATTGACCGTCGATATCGACTATCGATATTATCGACCCATGTCAAAGCCCGCCGAGCTGCTGCAAGGCACCCTCGACCTCCTCATCCTGCGCACCGTCGAACACGGCCCCCTGCACGGCGTCGGCATCTCCGACCGGATCGAGCAGGTAACCAACGGCGTGTTTGTTGTCGGCCCCGGGTCCCTGTTCCCTGCCCTGCACCGCCTCGCCGACAAGGGCTGGCTCGAAGGCGAATGGGGCACCTTGGAGAGCGGCCGCCGGGCCAAGTTCTACTCGCTCACTCCAGAAGGCCGCGCCCAGTTGACGGTGGAGAAGCGGAACTGGCGGAAAGTCTTCACGGCCGTCAACCAGGTTCTGGCCGAGGAGTCCTGAACCGTGAGCTGGACCAGCCGCACGCGCGCCCTGCTGAGCGGTCTCCTACGCCGCCGCCAGGTGGAAGATGACCTCGACGAAGAGGTCCGCACCTACTTCGAGATCCACGTGGAGCGCCGCATGGGAAAGGGCCAATCCCGAGAAGCGGCGCTGAGAGCCACCCGTCTGGAATATGAGGGTTTGGAACAGGTTAAAGAGAAAGTGAGGGATGCACGCATGGGTTCCAGCATTGAGACGCTTCTGCAGGATCTGCGCTACGCCGCCCGCGTGCTGCGCAAGAGTCCGGGCTTCACGTTCTTCGCCGTACTCACCATCGCGCTCGCCCTGGGCGCGAACGCCGCTATCTTCAGCCTCGTGGACGGAGTCCTGCTGAAACCCTCAAGTTATCCGGAGCCCGAGCGCATTGTGCAGATCTGGGAGAAACCGCCCGGCTACCAGCGAAACGGTGTTTCTGGTGGCAACTTCCGGGATTGGGCGAAGCAGAGCCATTCGTTCGAAGCGATGGCCGCTCTGACGGACGGCAGCATGAGCTTTACCGGCGGAGGGGAGCCGCGTTCCCTGCATGCACAAACCGTCTCGGCGCCTTATTTCGACGTGTTCGGCGCCCGCGCGGCCCTGGGGCGCACCTTTGCCAGGGAGGAAGACGAGCCAGGCAAAGACAAGGTAGTCGTGCTGACCAACCGGCTCTGGCAAGGCGTCTTCGGCGGAGAGCCCGGCGTCGTAGGCCGGCAGGTTAGCTTGAATGGCAGCTCCTACACCGTCATCGGCGTGCTGCCGGGCGGCACGGAGTATGATCGCGGCTGGCCGGATCTGTTCGTACCGCTGGTGCTGGCGCCGGATGCCGCCCGCAACTATCACTACCTGCGCGTGGTGGCGCGCCTGCGAGCCGGCGTCTCCATCGAGCAGGCGCGGTCAGAGATGGAAACGCTGGCCACACACATCGCAGACCTCTACCCGGCGGTCGGCAAGACTGGCTGGAGTGCTACAGTCGACCGCTATCTCGACCGCCTGGTGGGCCAGCAGATGCGCAGCACGCTGGTGATCCTGATGTCCGCGGTGCTGGCCGTCCTGCTCATCGGCTGTGCGAATCTGGCGAACCTGCTGATGGCGCGCTCGACACTACGCTCAAGAGAAATCGCGCTCCGCATGGCCCTGGGCGCGGGCCGCGGCCGCATGGTCCGCATGCTGCTGACGGAGAGCCTGTTGCTGTCTTCGGTCGGCGCCCTGCTCGGCGTCGGTCTGGGCGCGGGGCTGCTGAGATGGATCCAGAGCGTGCTGCCGCCCTACTACTTCCCCAACGAATCCAGCATTGCGCTGGACGGGCGCGTCCTGCTGTTCCTGGCCGCTGCCACCGTTCTCACCGGCATGGCGTTCGGCCTGGCGCCTGCGATTCAGGCAGCTCGCGGCAGTGCGGCGGAAGCGTTGAAGGAAGGCGGACGCGGCGGCTCGGCCAGCCGCGGCAAGTTCTTGGCCCGGCAGTGGTTTGTCGCCGTTCAGGTGGCCATGGCGTTTATCCTGCTCACGGGCGGCGGCCTGCTGATGCGCAGCTTGCACCGGCTGCTGAATGTCGACGTCGGCTTCGATGAAACCGGAGTGGTGGCCGGCTACCTGCCCCAGGACCGGCAGGGGAAACCAGAGGCGGAACAACTGATTCGTTATGCGAACCAGCTTGTGGAAGAGGCGCGCAGCCTGCCCGGAATCCAGGAGGCCGCCCTGGCCAGTGCCCTGCCCTTGCAGGGCTGGGGCGACGGAATGCCCTTCCACTTCCCGGGCAAAGCCCGCGAGAACCGCTCGATTGGATTCAAGGTCGTCACGCCCGGCTACTTCCCCGCCTTGCGCCTGCGCCTCATCGCCGGCCGCGTCCTGACTGAGCAGGACGTCGCTGGAGGCCCGCCGGTGATTGTCGTGAACGATTCGTTCGTGCGCAGTTACATGAAGGGCCAGAACCCGATTGGCCAACGTATCGTCGCCAACCGTCTGCTGCCCTCGCGCCGCGAAATCGGCGAGGAGGTCTCCTGGGAGATTGTCGGCGTGGTGAGCAGCGAGAAAAGCAATGGCCTCGACACCGCCACCGATGACGGCTGCTATGCGGCCTTCGCCCAAGTGCCCGTAATCGGCCTTGGCGTGGTTGCCCGCGGCAGCGGCGATCCATCGGCTCTGATCAAGTCGCTGCAGGCTGCCGTCTGGCGCGTCGACAGGAATCAGGTGCTGGACCGGCCCATGACGGTCGCACAAATGAAGGAGGAAACGGTGATGGACCGCCGTCTGCCGGCGCTGCTGCTGGGCGGTTTCGCCGTGCTGGCATTACTGCTGGCGTGCGCGGGCATCTACGGAGTCCTCTCGTTCGTGACGGCCCGGCGCACGCAGGAGATGGGGATCCGCGCAGCAATGGGAGCAACTCGCGGCGACCTGATGCGGCTCGTGGTGGGAGGCGGCTCTCTGCCCGTGCTGGCAGGTTTGGGCGCCGGCTTCGTGGGCGCGCTGGCCCTGGCGCGGTTCCTGCAATCCATGCTCTTCGCGACCTCTGCAATGGACGCGCTCACGTTGTTTAGCGTGAGCGCGTTGTTCCTCAGCGTCGCCATGGCGGCCTGCATCCTGCCCGCCTGGCGCGCGGCACGGGTGGATCCCATGTCGGCGCTGAGGCAGGAGTAAGGCGGTCAAGCCAAACGTCGTCGAAAACTACTGCTGCGAGGCTTCGAGGGCCTGGCCGAGATCCCACAGGAGATCCTCCAGATCCTCCAAGCCGACCGACAGACGGATCAGGTCGCCCGTCACACCAGCCGCCGCCTGCTGCTCCGGCGAAAGCTGCTGGTGCGTGGTGGACGAAGGGTGAATCACCAGCGACCGCGCGTCGCCGACGTTCGCCAGGTGCGAGAACACCTTCAGGTTATTGACGAACTTCACGCCCGCGTCGTAGCCGCCCTTGATGCCGAAGCTGAACACCGCGCCGGCGCCCTTGGGCATATATTTCTTCGCCAGGGCATTGTACGGGCTGGACTTCAGCCCGGCGTACTTCACCCAGGCCACGGAGGAGTGCTCCTCCAGCCATTCCGCCACTACCTGCGCGTTGTGCACATGGTGATCCATACGCATGCCCAGCGTCTCGATCCCCTGCAGGAACAGGAACGAGTTGAACGGGCTCAGCGCCGGCCCCAGGTCGCGCAGTCCTTCCACACGGGTCTTGAGGATGAAGGCGATGGCGCCGAAGACTTCAGCGAAGTTCATCCCGTGATAGGCCGGCGAGGGCTGGTTGATCATCGGGAACGGACCCTTCGACCAGTCGAACTTCGCGCCGTCGACAATGATGCCGCCAATGGACGTGCCATGACCGCCAATGAACTTGGTGAGCGAGTGCAGGACGATGTTGGCACCCCAGTCGATGGGACGGCAGAGATAGGGCGAAGCAAAGGTGTTGTCGATCAGGAACGGCAGGCCGGCATCGGCCGCGATCTTCGCCACGGCTTCGATGTCCAGCACGTTGCCGCGCGGATTCGACAACGTCTCGCCATAGATGGCGCGCGTCTTGGGTGTAATGGCCTTGCGGAAGTTTTCCGGATCGTCGGGCTCAACGAACGTCACATCGACACCCATGCGCCGGAACGTGACGTCGAACTGCGTGTACGTGCCACCGTACAGCGTACTGGAGGAGACGAAGTGATCGCCGGCCTGCAGCAACGAATTCAGCGCCAGGAACTGGGCGGATTGCCCCGACGCCACGGCCAATGCGGCCGCGCCATTCTCCAGCGACGCCACGCGCTTCTCCAGCACGTCGGTGGTCGGGTTCATGATGCGCGTATAGATGTTGCCGAACTTTTGCAGTGCGAACAATTGGGCCGCGTCGGCCGAATCGTCGAACGTGAACGACGTGGTCTGGTAGATCGGTACGGCGCGCGCCTTCGTGGACGGGTCAGGGTCGTACCCGGCGTGGAGAGCTCGCGTATTGAAGCCCAATTCGCGTTGCAGATCCTTAAGTTTGGACATTTTCCCTATGATGCCATGGCTGCGGCCCACGCGCAGGTTGACCCCCTCCAGTGAGGAGGCGCCGGGCAAATCCCCTCTGTCAACGGGGCCAAAGATACTCTCCGGACGGGATAGGACCTTGCCTGCTGCTCGCCGCATACTGGACGCATCCAAGAGAGGCAGAAGTGCAACGGTCGATCGAAAGGGACGATGATGCGAAACCTGGTGATCAAGCGAGCGCTGTTTATTTTCCTGTTGGTGATTGGCGTGCTGGCGGGCATTGAGGCATGGCATGTGATGAGGCATCCGAGTACGAGCCTCTTTCTGTTCTCGGGCCTGTTCGTCGCCGGACCCGTCTATTGGGCTTTGTTTGTATGGCTGTGGCTGAAGTATGACCTGACCGGGCCCGTCCCAGTGACGACGAGCCCCGGCGCAGCCAGCGAGCCGGAGGAGATCGAGGAGTGGCGCAGATCCTCGGTCCTGGCCATTCGCCACAGCGCCATCCACGGACGGAAGCTGATCGGCTAGCTCCGCCCTGCCGGATGGAATGGGGGCGCCTCGATTCCACGGGGCGCCCGCCGCAATTTACCGTTTGTACCCGATCTTGCGCAGCAGGCCATGCCGCCACTCGATATCGTCCGGACCCTCGACGCCCTTCGGCTTCTCGCCGTCGATGACACCCAACACGCCGCGGCCCTGCTCCGATTCGGCCACAATCACTTCCACCGGATTGGCCGTCGCGCAGAACAGGCCCACCACCTCCGGCACGTCCTTGATACGGGACAGCAGGTTGATGGGATACCCCTCGCGCATGCAGATGACAAACGTGTGGCCGGCCGCCACGGCTTGGGCGTTCTGGATCGCCAGTGCTTTCAAGGCGTCGTCGTTGCCGTCGGCGCGGATGAGGCACGCGCCGGAAGCTTCGCAGAACGCGATGCCGAATTTCATCTGCGGCACTGTATTGACGATGGCTTCGTAGAGATCCTCCACCGTTTTGATGAAGTGGCTTTGACCAACAATAATGTTGCCGTCCTCGGGAATGCTCAGGCGGACCGATTTCAGTTCCATGGCAACGAATATGGTATCGCGTCAGTTATCCTGACTCCATATGCGTCTCGCTCTGCTCCTACTCGCCAGCGCTCTCCTCGTTACCGCCGAAGAGCGTATCAACTCGGACGTCAACCAGAAGCTCCGCAAGGAAGAGGCCGCCAACTCGCAGGTGATGAAGACCCTGCACATGCTGACGGACCGTTACGGACCGCGCCTGACCGGCTCGCCCAACCACGAAGCGGCAGCTAAGTGGGCTCGCGACAAAATGACGGAGTGGGGCCTCAAGAATGCGCACCTGGAGTCGTGGGACTTCGGGCATCCTGGCTGGCTGAACGAGCGCGCCTCCGGCTACGTCACCGCCCCGGTGAAGGACAACCTGGTGTTCGAGGTTCTTTCGTGGACCCCTTCCACCAAGGGCGCGGCGAAGTCACAGGCGGTCTTGGTGGACCCGCCCAAGACCCCCACACAGGAGGAACTCACCGCATGGCTTGCCGCCAACAAGGACAAGGTCAGCGGCCGGATCGTCATGGTGGGCAAGCCCACCGTGGTGCCGGTCAACTTCACCGCCGTGGCCAAGCGCATGGATGACGAAGCCCTGCAGCGCCGGCTCTCCGGACAGGGCGGGCCCGGCGGACCCGGCGGCCCCAACCGCACGCCTCCGGCCAAGCCCGAGCCCGGCAAGCTCACCGCCGCCCAGGTGAACACGCAGTTGGACGAATGGCTGGTCGCCGGCGGAGCCCTGGTCCGGGTGAACGACGCCGCCATGGCCCACGGCATGGTCCGCGCGTTCAATAACCGGTCGTACGACCTCGCCAAAGTGGTGCCCACGGTCGTCCTGCGCAACGAGGACTACGGCCGCATCGCCCGCCTGCTGGACGACGGCGAAAAGGTGGAGATGGAGTTCGACATCACCAACCACGTCTACCCGGAGGGCAAGACCACCTATAACGTGGTCGCCGAGATTCCCGGCACCGACAAGGCTGACGAAGTCGTGATGCTGGGCGGCCACCTGGACTCCTGGCATTCCGCCACCGGCGCGACCGACAACGGCATCGGCTCCTCCATGATGATGGAGGCCGCGCGTCTCATCCAGTCGCTGGGCGAGAAGCCTCGCCGCACCATCCGCATCGCTCTCTGGAGCGCGGAAGAGCAGGGCCTGCTGGGTTCCCAGGCGTATGTGAAGGAGCACTTCGGAACGTTCGAAGAGCCGAAGGCCGAGTTCGGCAAGCTGGTGGCCTATTTCAACATCGACAGCGGTACGGGCCGTGTGCGCATGGCCAACGTCTTCGGACCGCAGGAAGCGGCCGACGTACTGAAGTCTGCGCTGGATCCGTTTGCCGATCTCGGAGTCGCCGGAGCCTCGGCCAGCAAAAGCCGCCGCACCGGAGGCACCGACAGCACGTCATTCAACGCGGCCGGCCTGGCGGGCATCGGCTTGGGCCAGGATCCGATCGAGTATTTCGGCACCACGTGGCACACCAACCTGGATACGTATGAGCGCATCGTGCCCGAGGACGCGATGAACGCGTCGATCGTCATCGCCGGAGCCGTGTGGCATCTGGCGAATCGCGACGAGATGCTGCCGCGATTCACGAAGGAGCAGATGCCGGAACCGGTGAAGCCGGGACGCGACTAGCCCCGTCAACCAACTGAATGCAAGCGAGGGCTGGCGATCTGCCGGCCCTTACTTTTTCTCCTGCGCCTGGGCCGCCTGGTACTCTTCGTAGGTCCCCGGGAAGTCTTCAATCTTGCCGTGGTCGAAGTGCCAGATGCGCGTCGCCACTTCTTCGATCACATCGTGATCGTGCGTCACCAGCAACACCGTACCCTCATACTTCTGCAGCGCGATGTTCAACGCATTGATCGATTCCAGATCCAGGTGGTTGGTGGGTTCGTCCAACACCAGCAGATTCGGCTTCTGCAGCATCAGCCGGCAGAAGATGATGCGGGCCGCCTCGCCGCCCGAAAGGGCCTGTGTGGGCTTCAACGCATCGTCGCCGCTGAACAGCATCTGCCCCAGCAGCCCGCGCAACTCTTCCTGCGACGCGCGCGGGTCGAACTGGTAGAGCCACTCGATCACCGTCATCCCGTGCTGGATCGACTCGCGATGGTCCTGCGCGAAGTAGCCAACCGAGACCTCGTGCCCCCACGTAACGGTGCCTGCGTCGATCGCAAACGCCCGGTCCGCTTCATCGACACCGCCCGGCGCATTGCGCAGCACGCTGCGCAGCATCGTGGTCTTACCGCAGCCGTTGCGGCCCATCAATGCAATCTTCTCGCCGCGAGCGATCTTGGCCGAGAACTTGGTAATCACCTTGAGATCGTCGTACGACTTCGACAAGCCCTGGATCTCGAGCGGATGGCGGCCGGAGGGGCGCTCGATCTGGAAGCGGATGAACGGCCGTTGGATATTCGAACGCGCCAGGTCGGAGTTCTGCAGCCGTTCCACTTCCTTCTTGCGCGATGTCACCTGGCTCGACCGCGTACCGGCCGAGAACCGCGCGATGAACTCATTCAACTGGGCGATCTTCTTCTCGCGCTGCTCGTTCTGGGCCTCGATGCGCGACCGGATCTGCATCTTCGCCAGCACCATGTCGTCGTAGCCGCCGGTGTAGGTGATCACCGTCTCGTAGTCGATATCCGCCGTGTGCGTGCAGACACTGTTGAGGAAATGGCGGTCGTGGGAGATGACGATCAGCAGCCCTTCATACTTGCAAAGGTAGTCCTGCAGCCAGTGGACCGAGTCCAAATCCAAGTGGTTCGTCGGTTCGTCCAACAGCAGCACTTCGGGATTGCCGAACAGCGCCTGCGCCAGCAGCACGCGAACCTTCTGCCCGCCTTGCAACTCACCCATGCGGCGCTCGTGCAGTTCGTCGTCGACACCCAGCCCGGACAACAGGATGGCCGCGTCGCTCTCGGCGCTATAGCCGCCTTCTTCGCCAACGATGCCTTCCAACTCACCCAACCTCATCCCGTCGTCGTCGGTGAGCAGCGCGGGGTCCTTCTCGTACAACACCTCACGCTCCTGCATCGCCTGCCACAGCGGAGCATTGCCCATGATCACCACGTCCAGCACGCGGAATGCGTCGAAGGCGAACTGATCCTGCCGCAACACGCCCATGCGCTTGGGTTTAGTGACCGAGCCCTTAAAGGCATCCAGCTCGCCGGTGAAGATCTTCATCAGCGTCGACTTCCCCGCTCCGTTCGGCCCGGAAATGGCGTAGCGCCGCCCGGGCAGAAACGTAGTGGTGACGTCTTCGAACAGAATCTTGGCGCCGAAGCGCATGGTGAGGTTGTTGACGGAAATCAAGGAAATACCATTTTAGCGAAAACGCCCATTTTTCGCCAAGTTTCTTCGGCCGCCCTGCTCCGAGCCGCTCCTGACCCCAGCCTTCCAGGCAGCCCGGCCGGCGCCCGGGACCCATCGGCGCCACCCCGGAAATCACCGTCGTCGGAACCCTCCTGGCTACAGCCGCCCCACCCATCCGCGCTAGTCTGAAATACATGCCCCAGGTGCTGCCCCAATGATCGGACTCGTGGAAATCCAGAAGGCCATGGCCCGCATCCGGGAGTCCATCCGCCTCTCCCCGCTCGTCCATTCCGAGTCCCTCTCCGCGCTCTCCGGCAACGAACTCTACCTCAAGCTGGAGAACCTGCAGCGCACGGGCTCGTTCAAGGAACGCGGAGCGCTCAACAAGATCCTTACGCTCACAGATCAGGAAAAGTCGCGCGGCGTCATCGCCGCCTCGGCCGGTAACCACGCCCAGGCGGTCGCTTACCACGCCACCGCGCGCGGCATTCGCTCCCGCATCTGCATGCCGCTCGCGACGCCCCTGGTGAAGGTTTCCGCCACCCGCGGCTATGGCGCGGAGGTGGTCCTGCACGGCCGCAATTACGACGAGGCCTACCAGGAAGCCGTGCGCCAGTGCGAAGCCGACGGCCTGACGTTCCTCCACCCCTTCGACGACGAGGCCGTCATCGCCGGCCAGGGCACGCTCGGCCTGGAAATGCTCGCCCAGAACCCGGCCCTCGACGTGATCATCGCGCCCGCCGGCGGCGGCGGACTCCTGGGCGGCCTGGCCTGCGCCGTCAAGGAAATCAACCCGCGCATCGAGATCGTCGGCGTGGAAGCGGCCCGCGTCCCGTCCATGGCCGCTGCCCTGAAGAGCACCGGCCCCGTCACCGTCGACGCCGCCACCACCATCGCTGATGGCATCGCCGTCCGCCGCGTCGGAGAGCTCACACTGCCGCTGGTCCGCAAATACGTCGATTCCATGGTCGTCGTCGAGGAGGAAGAGATCGCCAACGCCATCCTCCTGCTGCTGGAACGCGAGAAGATGCTGGCGGAAGGCGCCGGAGCGGCAGCCTTGGCCGCCGTGCTCCAGCGGAAGACCGCTTACCAGGGCAAACGTATCGGCCTGTTGGTATGCGGCGGCAACATCGACGTCACCCTTCTCTCCCGCATCATCGAACGCGGCCTGGTCAAGGATGGACGCCTGGTCCGCCTCCGCATCCACCTGACCGACCACCCCGGAGCCCTGCGCCGCCTCTGCGAAGTCATCGAGGAGCAGAAGGCCAATATCGTCGAAACCATGCACGACCGCGCCTACTACGGCGTCAACCTCGGCGACACCGTCATCGACGTCACCATGGAGACTCGCGGCACCAGCCATATTCAGGAACTCATGGCGGCCCTTACCACCGCCGGTTATGTGCATGAGCGCGTCCAATGATGTCAAAATGAAGACTTATGCGTCTTCTTCTTTTCCTGTGCGCTCTCAGTGTATGTCTACTGGCCCAGTCGCCATTGGGCACCGTAACAGGCCTGGCCGTCGACCCTAGCGGCGCTCCTATCCCCAGCGCTACCGTGGTGTTAACTAACGAGGCCACCGGCGTCCGCGTCGAGACCGCCACCAACAGCACCGGCAATTATCTCTTCCCGAACCTGGCCCCCGGCTCCTACAAACTCGCCGCCGAGGCCAAGGGCTTCCGCAAACTGGAAGCCGCCGGACTCTCGCTGGCCGCGTTCCGTACCCTGCGCCAGGACCTGCACTTCGCACTCGAATCGTCGTCGGCTGAAGTCACCGTCGCCGAATCCGCCTCGCCCGTCATTCAGACCGAGTCGCCCAGCGTCTCCTTCGGCCTCTCGAAGCAGCAGATCCAGGAACTGCCCTCCAATCTGCGCAGCGTCTACAACAACTCCGGCGACTCCGGCCTCATCGCCAACCTCATGCCCCTCACCGTGCCCGGTGTCGTCCAGATGGGCAGCGGAGCCTATTGGATGGTGCCCGGCGGCGGCCCCAACGGCCTGAAGCTCAAGGTCGACGGAATCGAAACCAACTTCGGCAACTTCGGCAGCCCGGACCCCGTCTCCCAGCCCTCCATGGAAGCCGTTGAGGAGTTCACCGCCAACCTCACCACCAACCGAGCCGAATTTGGCGGCCTCGGCACGGTCACCACGGTGACCAAGTCCGGCACGAATCAGTATCACGGCGACCTCTTCTGGTACGGCAAGAACGCCGCGCTCGACGCCCGCAACCCCTTCCTCACCGCCCGCCCGTTCCAGAACATCCACGACTTCGGCTTCAGCGCCGGCGGCCCTCTCCGCAAGGATAAGACCTTTGCTTTCCTCACGTTTGAGGAGATCCGCGGCGTCCGTAGCTACCCCTTCACCTCCAGCGTCCCCACGCTCGCCCAGCGCGGCGGGCAGTTTAACGCCGCCGTCCGCGACCCCTTCGCCAACAACGCGCCCTTCACCGACAACAAGATCCCCGTCAGCCGCCTGACGCCGGAAGCCCTGAAGGCCCAGGCGCTGCTCTACCCGCTGCCCAACTTCGGCGACGCTTCACTCACCGCCGGCAACTACCGCGCGGCCTTCAACGGCCCGGAAGTCCATCACCTCTTCGAAACCCGCATCGACCACAACTTCACCAGCGCCCACTCCGCCTTCCTGCGCTACCAGTGGAAGTACGACGACTACGACATCCCCGGCGCCCGCGGCCAGCTGCCACCCGTCACCGAAGGCACTTCCAAGAACCTGCGCCAGATGAACTTCGTCAGCTTCGGGGACATCTGGACCGTCAGCCCCACTCTATTCAATGAGTTCCGCGCCGGCCTGGTCGCGCTGGAATCAAAATCGTCCGCCGACGTGAAGGGCCAGAGCCTGCTCGACCAGATCGGCATCACCGGCCTGCCTGTCCGCTCCGGAGCTCCTGGTGTACCGAACTTCGCCGTCACCGGCCTCAGCACCTACACCCAGAGCCTGCTGAACCCCGTGGTCGACAATCACTGGCAGCTCGCCGACAACATCACCAAGATCGCCGGCCGCCACACCTTCAAGGCCGGAGCCGAGATGGTGCACTGGATGGTGAACAAGCACGTCACTTCGAACGCCGCCCTGTTCGGCAACTTCTCGTTCCAGAACCGCTACACCGGCCAGCCCTACGGCGACTTCCTGCTGGGCCTGCCCACCACCGTCACCCGCCTCGACCCCTACGCCGCCCAGTACTTCCGCTGGACCGATGCTTCGTTCTACGTCCAGGACGACTTCAAACTCAACGCGCGCCTCAGCCTGAACTACGGCATCCGCTACGAGTACAACCAGCCCGCCTCGGCCCGCGGCGACAACTTCTACAACTTCGACGTCGCCACCGGCGCGGCCGTGCTGCCGACCTCCGCCGCGCGCAGCCTCGTCAGCCCCTACTACCCCTCCACCCTGCCCATCATCACCGCCGACAGCATCGGCCTGGGCCGCTCGCTGCGCACTTCCGACAACAACAACTGGGCCCCGCGCGCCGGCTTCTCCTACCGCGTCGACAACTCGGGCAAAACCGTCATCCGCGGCGGCGCCGGCATCTACTACGGCCACTACTCCGTCGGCGCTCTTGGCGGCCAGATCGCCGGCCCCTTCGCCGTCTCCACCACCAGTAACAACGCCTTCGCCAACGGAGCCCCGCTGTTCACCCTGGCCCAGCCCTTTGCCGCCCCCGGCAGCGCCGGCACGCTGAATCTGAACGGCTTGGCGTCAGACCTCAAGAACACCTACTCGCTGCAGTATTCGTTCACGCTCGAGCGTGAACTGTCCCGCGACTTCGGCCTGCGCCTCAGCTACATCGGCTCCAAGGGCACGCAACTGCCCTACATGCGCAACATCAATCAGCCCCGCGCCTCGTCCGTGGCCTTCGCCCAGTCGCGCCGCCCCTACCCCATCTACAACAACGTGGTCTTTGCGGAAAACGGAGCCAATAACAGCTACCAGGGCCTCCAGACCGGCATCACCAAGCGCATGTCACGCGGCCTGCAGTTCAACTCCACCTGGGTCTGGGCCAAGGAGCTCAGCGAAGTGGACGACACCAACAACGCCGAGATCAACACCCAGATCGAGGACGCCTACGACCGCCGCCGCGACCGCGCCGATGTCTACTCCATCCCCCGCCACCAGTGGATGAACCAGGCCTTGTGGGAACTCCCCCTGGGCAAGGGCAAGCTCCTGGGCGGCTGGCAGCTCAATGCGCTCATTAACTTCAGCACCGGCAACTGGTTGAACCCGCAGTTCTCCGGCAGCGACCCGTCCAACACCAACAATGTCGGCGGCCGCCCCGATGCCATCAGCGCCGTCAGCTACCCGGGGACGCTCGGCGCCTGGTTCGACCGCACAACGTTCGCGGTGCCCACTGCCGGCCGCTTCGGCAACGCCGCCCGCAACTCTGTCGAAGGACCCGGCTATGTGGTGTTCAACGCAGGGGTGATGAAGAAGGTGAGGTTTGAAAAGGCGGGCGAAGTGCAGATCGGGGCTTCGTTCCAGAACCTGCTGAACCACGTCAACTACGGCCAGCCCAACATGACCGTGAACAACGCCAACGGCGGCGTCATCACCAGCACCCACGTCTTCCTGCCGGCCGGTTCACCGCGCCAGGGCCAGTTGAATCTGCGCTGGAAGTTTTAGTAATAAAAGGGGCTACCGGGTAGCACCGGTAGCCCCTTCTGTTTTACCGCTTCCCGAACTGACGGTTCGGCACAACGTGCTGGCTCGAGGAGAGTGGAGCCGCTCCGTCGCCCGCGATAGACACCGTCACCGCCGGACTGGTGAACTCGCCGACACGGACCACCAACGGAACCGCGCTGCCCGGCTGGATCTGGTCCGGCACGTGAATCCGCACGTACAGCACCGGTCCCAGCAGACCCGGTTTCCCGCCCGCGTACAGCACCTCGGCATCCACCCCGCCGATGCTCGCCGTCACCGTCAGCTTCGGCAGGGGGAAGTTGAAGGGAATGTACGTTTCATCGATACTGTCGTTCTGAGGATCAGTGATCCCCACACCGGTAATCAACCCGGAGATCGTCGTCGACGGATAGGCCGGATTCTGCGGTGAGTTGGCCGTTGCATCTTCGTTGTCGAAGGCGCCCGCGCCCACACCGGAACCGTCCACGGTGGAGATACCCGGATGAGCATCCGTCACTTCCAGCGCCTGGGGTTCCGTTGTCAGGCCGTCATGTTGCAGTGTCACCGTGACCGAAGTTTTGCCGATCACGGAATAAGGCACCACCGCCAGAGCCTTGGTGGACGACGCATAAACGATGGATGCCGGCTGGTCGTCGAACAGCACCTTCACTCCGCCCAGAATCTGGGGCAGCGTGCCGGTGCTGCTGTCGTCGGCCTTGTACTCCACCGCCGTGTCCGGACCGATGCCCGTACCCGTGATGGCCACCAGTTCGCCCGGTGAGACCGCGCCGCCCTGCATGCTGAACGCGTTGCCAACCGTGATCTCAGAGAGACCGTTGCTGCCTCCGGACCGGAGCCCGTAGACCGCGATCTGATTCGAGAACGTCGGAACGTAGACGCGGCCGTTGGCCACGGTCGGATTCCCGAACTTGGCGAAACTGGGCAGCGTATCCCCAGCCGCCATGTCGCTGTTCCAGATTTCCTGCGTCAGGTCCGTGGCATCAAAGGCGTGGAAAACGCCCGGCCACGGACGGCCCACGTTGCCGCCGTCGGTGGAGGTGGTCCACAGAATCGCCGTCGAAGGATCATTCTGGTTCGATGAAACGGTCATCCCTAGAAACGGAATGCCGCCCGCGTTCACAGATTCGTTCACCGGCGTCGTGTCGAACTTTCCGTCCTTGAGCTGATAGGCCCGCACCGGAGCGCCGAAGCCCTGCACGAACAGCAACGGAGCCCCCGGCCGATTCCAGTACGCCATGTTGTACAGTCCCGCCTCGGCAATGCGGAAGCTCTGCACCGCCAGCGGGTTACCTTCGCTCATCTGGCCCATGTTGCCGCGCTTGATCACGTACAACACACCTTCCTTGCCGCCGCCGATCAGCAGATCGGTCCCAGGCAGGGGGATCGGCGTGGTGGAGCCCAAATCGTTGTCCACGTCGTTCAGATACTGCCAGTTGTCCGGCGTGAACGAGTCCAGTACCCCCAAATTGGCGTCAAGCTTCAGAAAGCTCTGCCCAAAATCCCGCTGGCCGTCGAAGCCTCCGTTCGCCGTAGCCGTGTAGATGTTGCCATCCTCGTCCACCGATGGGCCGTGGCCGGTCATCCAAAAGGAGGCGCCCTCGGCATCCGGGGAAGTGTTCAGGACAGACACCTGCTGGGTCAGATTCGCGGCGCTGTAGCCGAACAGCCAACCGTGATAGACACCGGAATCACCATGGGAGCCAAATCCGACGTACACCACTCCGTCGTGGAGCAGCAGCGCTGGACGCTGGATATGGGCAAACGGCACAAAGGACACAATTCCGTCCTTGTTGTCGCTGCCGACGCCTTCCACCTGGCCGGAAATGGTGACCGGCCCGCCCGCCACCTGGACGCCGGTCGCCAGGTCCAAACCGTGTAGTTTGAACGAGTAAGCGCGATCGCTGTAGGTGGAGGCGACCACATAGATCGTATTGGTCGAGGCCTCGATCACCGGAGTCGATAGAATCCCAACTTCCGGACTGATGTCGGTGTAGTAGTACTCGATGCTGTAGTTGGCCGAGGGCACGGGCGTACCCAGGCTGACCTTCCACAGCGGTGGATTCGTGGGCGGAGCCGCCGCATCAAAGGCGTACACCGAGTTGTGCATAGTGGCGACGACCAGGATATTCCGCTTCCCATAGCCGGGTACTTCCACACCGGATACGTACAGCGGCTGGGCGTAAACCTGGCCATCTACTTGCAGTGAATAGAGTTTCCCAAATTGGTTTGGGTTGACGTTCGAGTGCTGCAAAACCGTCTCCGAATTCGTGGAATTCGTTCGGAAAGAATCGTAATTTGCAGTCAGAACGTTGACTTGAGCGTAGAGAGATCCCGACATTGCGCAGAGCGCCAGCATCGGCGTGAATGCAAGCTTCGACAGCCTGGATACACCCCGGGTAGGTTGGTGGACGAGCATGCTGATCATAAGACGCAGAAGAGGACGCGAACGGTGACAGGTGATTGTAATTATTAGGTAAAGCTGCTGTAGTACATAACTATCTAACGATAGCGGCTATCCGAATACAGCCTGCACCTCAGTGCGGAACAACGTGGCCAATCCCGCGCCCGGCGCACCCGTCAGCCGTGCGCTGAAGACCGCCGCCAGCGACTCGTAATACCACCGCTGCTGTTCGCGGCCCCGCCGAAACCGCGTCCAGGCATGATCGCCCCGCTTCTCAATATCCTCACGGATTGAGCGGATATTGTCTATTTTGTCGGCGATGGCCACCAGCAGCAGATCTTCGCCCGCCGTCGCCAGCAATTCGATCGTGTGCTGCTTGCGCTGCTCCCACGAAGCTGCCTTTTCCGGTTCGCTCGCCCCGCGCACCAGGTCCGCCACCTCGGCGCCGAAAAGTGCCTCTATCTGCTGGTAGGTGACGAAACAGTCCTCCACCGTGTCATGCAGGATCGCCGCCACAGCAAGCTTCTCAGGACACCCCGCTTCCAGCAGGGTGGCCGCCGCACGCATGGGGTGAATCAGATACGGAACATTGGTACCCTTCCGATACTGTCCCGAATGCGCTGCCGCCGCAAACTGGATGGCGAAAAAGATCAGGGGAGAATCCATCGCTGCTGTAACAACCAGTAAACCACAGGCACCGAAAACAGGCTGGAATCGACCCTGTCCAGCCAGCCGCCATGACCGGGCAGCAGGTTGCCGCTGTCTTTCACGCCCGCTCCGCGCTTGATGGCCGACTCGCACAAATCGCCCACCTGCCCGGCCACGTTGGCCGCCAGGCACAGCACCAGGGCCGGCCCCACGGCCACCTCGGGAAACTTCCAGTGCAGGAACAGAGCGCCCAGGGCCATCGAAGAGATCGTGGAAGCGATCGTCCCTTCCCATGACTTACCGGGACTGATCGACGGCGCCAGCTTGTGACGCCCGAAGTTCTTGCCGAAATAAAAGGCGAACGTGTCGCCAACCCAATTGATGGCGATCCCAAACAGCATCCACCAGGGGCTCCGGCCATGCAGGAACACCGCGCAGCGCCACGCTCCGAATATGTACAGCACGCCCAACACGGTCATCGCCGCAATCGGCAGAACCTGCGGCAGTTGCCGCCGCCGCATGGCCAGAACCCAGGCCAGCAGCGCGAACAATGTCAGGTACAGCGACTCGTTGTTGGGCAGCACGAGCAGCAGCAGGCCGGCCAGGTACCCGATGGGGCTGTGCCGCGGATCCGGACCAGTGCCGGGAAAGTGCGCGCCGGCTATGCCCTGGTATTCGTAGTAGCAGAGGCAGCCGACAATCGCCAGGACCGCCAGGAAGAACCAGTCCGGAGCGAAAACGACGGCATAGAAGAAGAACGGGGTAATGATCAGACCAGTGAGAAGCCGCTTCATCGAGTGGGTAAGCTGACGGCTTCCAACACGGGTTCGTCGGCGGCCGGTGGAACCGGCGCCTGGCGAATGCCCCCGAAGCGGCGGTCGCGTTTCTGGTACGCCTTCAAGGCTTCCAGCAGCGCGATCCGATTGAAATCCGGCCAGTAAGTCTCCGTAACATAGAGCTCGGCGTAGGCAATCTGCCAAAGCAGGAAGTTCGAGATCCGCATTTCGCCGGAGGTACGGATCAGCAGGTCGGGCTCGGGCTGCCCGGCCGTATACAGGTGGTTGCCGAGGGAGTCCTCGTCTACCTTCAGGTCGTCCAGGCGCCCCGCCCGCCTGGCTTCGTCAATGATGCGGTTTACCGCATCCACAATCTCGGTCCTGCCGCCGTAATTGATCGCCAGGTTCAGGATCAGGCCGCTGTTGCCCGCGGTCGTCGCAATCGCCGCGTCCAGTTCCTTCCGGATCTCGCTCGAAAGCTCATCCAGCCGTCCAATCGCCCGCAGCCGGATGTTGTTCTGCATCAGGTGCGCCACTTCCTTCCGCAGGTAGTAGCGCAGCAGTCGCCAGAGTGTCTCCACCTCGGTGCGCGGGCGCTTCCAGTTCTCCACGGAAAACGCATAAAGCGTCAGGCTGTGGACATTGAGCCGCGCACAGGTCTCCACCGTCATGCGCACCGGTTCGACCCCGGCCTTATGCCCGGCCGCACGCGGCAGGCTGCGGCTGTTGGCCCACCGGCCGTTGCCGTCCATGATCACTCCGATATGTGAGGGAAGACGCGCCGGATCCAGCGACCGCGCTAGTACCCATTCGGGCGAGCCCGGCTTTAGCGTCTGCAGTAGCGCCTGCATGAATAAGGATTCTTTCACATCTTATCGCATCCGGCTCGGACAGGAGCCCAAAGAAGGGTCTTGAACGGGCCGGCCGCTCGCTCCCTTCCGCCCACCTGAGCCAACCGCATGAATCTTCTATCATTTCTGAAGTTTTGTATTGAAATCGAAAACACGTTGTAACAGGATCTAAACAGGAGATAAAAATGTCCTTTTATCGCATGCTTTGCTTCGCGGGCGCCGTCCTCACGGCCCACGCGGCGCAAGCTTCGCGAGTGGGCATCCTGGTCAATGTTCCGCCCACCACGCCGGCCGCCGTCATCGAAGCGCTCCAGGCCGAAACAGAAGAAGCCTTGAAGAACAGCGGAATGGAACTGCTATGGACGTTCAGCCAGGGAGAGGCGGCTCGTGAGACCTACGATCGTGTCGTCAGTCTCCGCCTCATCGGCCGCTGCGTGCCCGTCCGGCCGGAAATCGTGCGAAGATCCCACGTACTCGGGTTCACGCACATCTCGGATGGCACGGTGCTCCCCTTTGTCGAAATCAATTGCGATACCGTACTGCGAGTCATGGAGAGCGGCAGCCCGTGGGTGACGCCCTACCTGCCGCCGACGGTCTTCGGCCGTGCGCTGGGCCGGGTGCTGGTGCATGAGATGTTGCACGTTCTCACGGTCAGTTCCGCTCACGACAGGGAAGGCTTAACCAAGCCCGCGTTCAACCGCACTGACCTGACGCTCGGCGGCCTGCATCTCGCTGACGCCGCGCTGCAACGCTTGCGCCAAAGCCTTGGAGTCAGCGACTTACAGGCTGAGAATGGCAGCCACCAGCGCGCCCACGCCGAGGAATGAGCCGAACGGCAGCTCGTAACTGTCGGAATTTGCGCCCTTTAGCTTAATCCAGGCCAGCCCGAGAACAGTCCCAAGCAGCGACCCGGCCATCAGCCCCACCAGCGCCGTCTCCAAGCCCAGGAACGAACCCATCATCGCCACCATTTTCACGTCGCCGAAGCCCAGGCCTTCCCTGCCCCGGATCTTCTCGTAGCCCCAGCCCAGGAACCATAGCCCGCCCGACAACAGCAGCGCCGACAACCCCGAATTCAGAAACGAAGCCAGTGAACCGCTGCCCGCGGGATAGTAGACCGAGAGCATCGCCGGAATGATCCCGTTAGGCAGCGCCACAACGGGCGACATCATCACACCCAGGGCGACGCCCCACTTCGTGAACTCATCGGGCAGGATCCGGCTCTCCAGGTCGGAGAAGATCAGCTCGATCAGGATCGCGATGAAAAGGCACCACTTCACCGCCGCCCACCCTGCCCCCAGGCGGTAGACTGCCGCGGCAAACAGCAGGCCCGTAATCAGTTCAACCAACGGGTAGCGGAACGAGATCGGCTCGCGGCAGCAGCGGCCCTTCCCGCCCAACACCACAAAGCTCAGTACGGGGATGTTGTCGTACCACTGGATCATCTTTCCGCAGCGCGGGCATTGCGACCGAGGCTCGTCAATGGAGTAATCGTCCGGCAACCGGCTGATGCAGACGTTCAGGAAACTGCCAATCAGCAGCCCGAACAGCCCCGCCAGAATCGTATACAGGAATGCTTCGCTCAATTCAGGACCTTCCGGTAGACCGCAAGCGTATCGGCCGCCATGCGCTCCATGGTAAACCGCGACTCCACCAGCGCGCGGCCGGCGGCAGCCAACCGGTCCGCCAGGCCGGGCTCATTCAGGATCCGCCGCACCGCGGCGGCCACCTCTCCGGCGGAATTCCGCACCAGCAAACCGGTCTCCTCGTGCCGGACGATCTCCGGCAATCCGCCGACATTGCTCGCCACCACGGGTACCCCATGCGCCATTGCCAGCAGTGCGGCCGACCCCAGCCCTTCCATATCAGTCACGTAGACAAAGACGCGGGCCGTGGCGAAATCGACGGCCAGATCCCGGCTGAATTGAATCTCCAGGCCTGTCTGCCGCAGCAGCGCCCCTCCCTTGCCCGGATCGTCAGACTCGATGCCCACTACGCCGCCGGTCCGGTCGCTGGCTCTCTCCGGAATGGGCGTGCAGTCGTACACGACACTGATCCGTTCCGGTCCGACTCCGGCCTCTAGCAGCGTCCCCTTCACCGCCTCGCTGATCGCCAGGAAGTGCGCCGCCCGCCTGTACTTCCACCACGACGGCAAGCCCTTCTTCACGGGGAAGGCCACCCGGCGGCTGACCACGAACGGGCACCGCGAGCGCAGTGCCGCCCAGGTATGAGACCGCGCATCGTGACAGTGGATCAAGTCGGCTTCCCTCGACCCGGCCCGCACCGCGCGCCAATCGATCGGCCCGGCCGGAACGCCCAGCTTTCGGGCCGCCTCCAGCAGCGGACTGCCCTCCGGTGCCAGCAGCCGTGCCCCGTCTTTCAAACCTTTGAGCAGTTGCAGGACCTGGTATTGCCCACCCCGCATCGTCAGCCCGGTGTCGAGGTGCAGCACGCGCGGCGCCGGCATCCGCTCAGCGCCCCCAACTCATGAAGCGGGCCTTGGCGTACTTCAGAAACGTGTACAACGAAGCCATGTAAGCAATGGCCAGTCCCTCGACGCCATCCAGGAACCCGCGCTGCAGGACGTATGTTTTGAAGAAGGTCCACACCGGATCCACCAGCAGGTGGCGGTAGCGCACCGGCTTCTTGCGATACACCAGTTCCTCGGCCGCCAGTGTGGTGTAGCGGTCCATCGTCTTCAGGTGCTCGCTTAGGGATCCACAGGTGTAGTGCAGCAGGTTGCCCTGCAACGTACCGACTCGCCCGGTACTGACGACCGACTCGTGCACATAGTCGCCCACCCACTCGGACTTGCGGCGGTCGAACAGTCGGATCTTGCGGTCCGGATACCAGCCCGAGTACAGGATCCACTTCCCCAGATACTGCGCCAGCCGTGGGAACGTGTAGGCGTCGTACTCCACGCCGTTCTTCTTCAGTTGCCAGATCTCGCCTTCCAGATCCTCGCTCAGCGCCTCATCGGCATCGATGGAGAGAATCCAGTCGTACGTAGCCTGCTCCGACGCATAGTTCTTCTGCCCCGCATAGCCTCGCCAATTGGCTTCGATTACGCGCGCACCGAACTTCCCGGCAATCTCCACCGTGCGGTCGGTCGAGCCGGAATCGACGATAAGAATCTCGTCGCAGCACCGCAGGCTCTCGATCGCCCGCGGCAGGTTCCGCTCCTCGTTGTAGGTGATGATGGTCGCCGAAATCTTCATCGCTCGCGATTTAGGGCAAGAACGTCTGATCGCTATTGTACAGAACAGGCGCGGGGATGAAAGACAGTACGAAGATCAGCAGGGTCAGGGCCAACAGCTGCCAGCGTCCACGACCCAAAGGTCCAGATTCAAAGACGGTGAAATGGCGGCGGCCCCAGAAGAACAGGATCACGGCCCAGAACCACCACGGCCAGTAGATGAACCCCAACGGCACCAGCATGGCGATCACGGCCAGCGAGACCTTGGAGTGCTTCTCCCCAAAGCACGCGTACACAATGTGCCCGCCATCCAACTGGCCCACTGGCAGCAGGTTGAGCGCCGTGGCGAGCAAACCCACCCAAGCCGCGCGCGCCACCGGATGCAGGTAGACATCCGCCGCCGCCGCGCCGGGAAACAGCCAGAGTTCGATGAGCCGCATCAGCAGCGGGGTTCCCAACTGCATCTCGCCCTGCGTCCCGATGCCAGGCACCACTTTCGACAACGCCAGCCCGATGCCCATGGCGGGAATCGCGAAAGCAAACCCGGCCAGCGGTCCGGCCACGCCGACATCAAAGAGTTCCTGGCGGCCCTTCACAGCCGACCGGAACCGGATGAACGCGCCGAAGGTACCGATGAAGGTGGGCGCGGGCAGGAAGAATGGCAGGCTGGCGTCGATGCCGTGATACATGCAGGCGAACCAGTGGCCGAACTCATGCGCAGTCAGGATCAGCAGCAGGGTGACGGAGTACGGCAATCCGTCGCTGAGGATCGCTGGATTGCGGAAGACCTGGAGGAAGACCATCAGGTCATGTTCCAGGTCAAAAGGCGGCAGATTGTGGGTGAAGTTGAAGGCCAGGCGGGCGCCCAGCGTCGTCGTGGTGAGAGCTGTCAGCAGGAACAACAGGACGTGGAGCCACAAACGGCGGCGCCAAACAGGCTGAAAGGGTTCCGTTGGACGTGCCAGCCAATAGCGCGTCTCTCCGCCGGAACCCGATTCAAACGACTGGGAATCCACCTGAGCTGAGCCGCCCTATTCCAGCGACTGCAACTCCTTGCCCGGCTTGAAGCGGACAGCCTTTCCCGGAGGAATGGCTACCTCGGCGCCAGTGCGCGGGTTACGGCCGATACCGGTCTTGCGCGGCCGGACGTTGAAAATACCAAAGCCGCGGAGCTCGATGCGCTCGCCCTGGGCCAGGGCTCGCTTCATAGACTCAAACACGGTTTCGACAGCCATTTCGGCTTTCGTTTTGGTGATGCCGGTCCGGTTGACAACCTCGTTGACGATGTCCAGCTTGATCAAGGGCGCCTCCTAAACAGGTGAGCGGGGAGCTTTGCCAACCACGGCCCCTTCCGCACCGCAAAGCCTATGATAAGATTAGGGTTTTAGCCTTGTCAAGCCAACGCTTACACACTTCTGCGGCGGAAGTCGTCAAACTGGACCCCAACCTGTTCCGGCGCGCTTGCGGTGCGTTCGCCACCGGCATCACCGTCGCCACGGTCCTCGGACGCGACGGCAAGCCGCACGGGCTGACCGCCAATTCCTTCTCCTCAGTTTCGCTCGACCCGCCGCTGGTGCTCATCTGCGTGGCGCACAAGGCCGCGACCCACGGCCCATTCGCCAGCGCTTCTTCTTTTGTAATCAATATCTTGGGATCTGAGCAAAAGGACCTTTCCATCCGCTTTGCATCCTCCCATCCCAACCGCTTTGAGGGCCTCGACTGGACCCTCGGCGAAGTGGGCGCACCGGTCCTCACCGATAGCCTGGCTGTGATTCAGTGCGAGACGAAGCGCAAAATCGCAGCCGGAGATCACACAATTTTCCTGGGAGAAGTGCGAAAAGTGGACGTTCGCGAGGGGAAACCGCTGCTCTACTACGCCGGAAACTACGTCGAAACGAAGTAGCGGAAATGGGTCTCTTTCGATATGTAGGCGCGAAAACGCGGGGTGCCGCCGCCCCTGCGGCCCGAAACACCCCGCGTCCGTAAGTCAAAACTAGCCAGCCAGTTCCTTGGCTTTGGCCAGCGCCGTGTCGTAGTCGGGATGCTCTGCTACTTCCGGCACATACTCCACGTGCTGGATCTTGTTGTCCTTGTCGATGACGAAGATCGCCCGCGACTCTACGCGCCAATCCTTGATCAACGTGCCATAGTTCTCACCGAAGCTGGCGAACTTGTGGTCGCTGATCATTTTCACGTTATCCACGCCGAAACTGTTGCACCAGCGATTCTGGGCGAACGGCAGATCGACGCTGATGGTGTAGAAGCCGATGTTCGGCAGCTTACCCGCCTCGTCATTGAACTTTTTGGTCTGCATGTCGCAGACCGGAGTGTCCAGCGAGGGGACTACGCTGAAAACGCGCACACCGGAGGTGGATTCCAGCGAGATGGGCTGCAGCGACTTGTCCACGGCATCGAAGTCAGGCGCTGGATCGCCCACCTTCAGCTCAGGTCCGGCCAGTTCCAGCGGCATTCCCTTAAAACTAGTTGTACGGGGCATGAATCCTCCAAGTCTCAGCCTATTAGTTTGACCAAATCCGAGGCGGTTGTCACTGGAGGTTGGCAGACAAAGTCTTCGCATACCATCGCCGAGGCTTCACCGGTTCGATCCCAATGGACGGTCGTGAACGGCCGGAAGTGCTTGCGGAACTCCTGGATCAGCGGCTCGGCCTCGCCCGAGAACTTCACCTCCGACTTCGGAGCCTGGCTCTCCAGCACCGCGCACAGCATCCGCGGGATCGTCACGCCCTGTTGATTGATGCGGGAAGCGAACGCCGCCAGCGTATCCCCAGCCGCCTCTTTCAGCGGTTCCAACTCGCAGTACTCCGCCAGCCGCAGCAGCGCTCCGGCCGCCACGGAATTGCCCGCCGGCTCGGCCCCGTCGTAGTCTTCCTTCAGCCGCAGCACCAGTTCGTCGCTGTCCCCGGCCGTTGAATAGAACCCGCCGTTTTGTTTGTCCTCGAACAGCTCCAACATCGACAGGGCCAGCGTCTTCCCAAAGGCCAGATGCGCCTGGTCGAACGTCGCTTCATAGACATCGACGCACGCCTGGGCCAGCGCCGCGTAGTCATCCAGGAAGCCTGCAATCGCCGCTTCGCCTTCACGCCAGCGCCGCATCAGCTTCCCATCGACGACCAACTGCCCCTGGATAAACGCCAGCGCCTTGGTCGCCGCATCAAGATAGCGCGGCTCGTGCAACACCTGCGCGCCCTTGGCAAACGCCGAAATCATCAGCCCGTTCCAGGACGCCAGCACCTTGTCGTCGAGGTGCGGCCGGATCCGCTTCGAACGCTCCGCCAGCAGGACCTGACGCTCTTTCTCGAACTCCGGAGCCGGATACGCGTCCTTCAGGTACAGAATGTTCTTGCCCGTGAACTCGGCATGCGGATCGTTGTCGACATTCCCGTTCTCGCGGCAGCCGTACTTCTGTGCGAACGCCAGAGCCCGGTCCGCGCCCAGCAATTGCTTGAGCTCGTCCATGGACCAGACATAAAACGCCCCCTCACCCTTCTCGTGTGGATTCGCGGGATCGATGACGCTATCCGCATCCTCGGCTGAAAGGAACCCGCCCTCGGGATGAGTCATGTCCCGCAGGACATACTCGAAGATCCCGCGCGCCACCTCCGCAAATGCCTCATCCCGCGTGATTTGGTACGCCTCCAGGTAGGAACTCGCAAGCTGCGCCTGATCGTACAGCATCTTCTCGAAGTGAGGAACGAACCAACGTTCGTCCACCGAGTAGCGGTGGAAGCCGCCGCCCAGCTGGTCGTGCATCCCGCCCTTGGCCATCTCGCGCAGCGTCGTCAGCGCCATCTCGCGAGCCTCTTCCTCCTTCGCCGTCACCGAGTAACGGAACAGGAAGTCCAGCACGCTGGGCCGCGGAAACTTCGGAGCCTGGCCAAAGCCACCGTGGTGCGTATCAAAGGTGCGCCGGAAGTAGTGGTAGCTGGAGTCGAACGCTCCGCGGTCAATATCGGTGCCGGCCGATTGCACCTGGGAATGGCTCTCCAACTCACCCAGGATCGAGATGCTCGAAGAGATCAGCTTGTCGCGCTGCTCCTTCCACGCCTGCGCCAACTGCTGTAGGACATAGCCGAAGCCGGGCCGGCCGTAGCGGTTGTCGGGCGGGAAGTACGTCCCGCCGTAGAACGGCTTCAGGTCCGGAGTCATCCAGACCGACATGGGCCAGCCGCCGCTGCCCGTCGTGGCCTGCACAAACAGCATGTAGATGCGGTCGATGTCAGGGCGCTCTTCGCGATCCAGTTTCACAGCCACGAAGTCGCGGTTGATCTGCGCTGCAATGGCTTCGTTTTCGAAGGATTCACGCTCCATCACGTGGCACCAGTGGCAGGTGGAGTAGCCGGCGGACAGGAAGATGGGCTTGTCCTCGTCGCGCGCCTTTTGAAAAGCCTCCGGCCCCCAGGGATACCAATCCACCGGATTGCGGGCGTGTTGCAGCAGATAGGGACTCTTCTCGTGAATCAGACGATTTGTATGCATGGGGGTAAGACCAGAAGGTGCGGGAAAGGACTATTCTAACGGACGAGAGGTTGGATTCATGCCTGATATCGAAAGCTTCAAGAAACAAGCGCTTGACGAGCTCATCGAACTGCTCAAGATCCCAAGTATCAGCACTTTGCCGGAACACGAGCCGGACATGCGCAAGGCCGCCGACACCGTCGAAGCCGCCCTGCTCCGCGCCGGCATGACGCGCACGGAACAGATCCATCGCGCAAATCACCCACTGGTTTATGGAGAATGGCTGGGCGCCTCCGGCAAGCCGACGCTGCTGCTCTACGGTCACTACGACGTGCAGCCGGCCGACCCGCTGGACGAGTGGAAGTCGCCCCCCTTCGAACCCGAGATTCGCGACAACAACATCTACGCCCGCGGAGCCACCGACGACAAGGGCCAGACGTGGATTCTCGTCAAGGCCGTCGAGTGGCTGATGAAGCGTGACGGCAAACTGCCCATCAACATCAAGTTCCTGATCGAGGGCGAGGAAGAGTGCGGCGGCGAGGCCATCGAAGCCTATGTCGCTGAAAAGCCCGCCCAACTGGCCGCCGACGCCGCCATCATCTGCGACAGCGAGATGTTCGCGCCGGGTCTGCCCTCCATCTGCATCGGCCTGCGCGGCATCGTGTACGGCGAACTGCACGTCGAGGCCGCCCGGCAGGACCTGCACTCGGGTGTCTACGGCGGAGCCGCCCCCAATCCGATCATGGCCATCGCCGAGATCCTCACCGCCCTCAAGGACAAGGACGGCCACATCCTGATTCCCGGTTTTTACGATCGCGTCGTGAAACCCGCTCCGGCCGAGGCCGAGGCGTGGGCCAGCCTGCCCTTCGACGAGAAGGAGTACCTCGAAAAGGAGATCGGCGCCACGGCGATCACCGGCGAACCCGGCTTCTCCGTGTTCGACAAGACCTGGGCCCGCCCGACCTTCGAAGTCCACGGCATTCGCGGCGGCTTTGTCGGCGAAGGCGCCAAGACGGTGATTCCCGCCCGCGCCGTAGCCAAAATCTCCATGCGCCTGGTTGCTGACCAACGCCCGGACGAAGCCATCAGCCAACTGAAGTCCGCCATCGCCGCCGTCACCCCCAAGGGCGTCAAGGCGGAGTACAAGTTCCTGCACGGCGCCGGGCCGTCGCTGGTGAACCCGGACAACAAGTTCATTCACGAGTCGGCCCTGGCGATGGAAGAAGTCTTTGGCAAAAAGACCGTCTACATCCGCAGCGGAGGGTCGATCCCGATCGTCGGCCTGTTCGACACCCACCTGGGCATCCCCAGTGTTTTGATGGGCTTCGGGCTGCCGGACGACAACCTGCACTCGCCCAACGAGAAGTTCCACGTACCCAACTTCTACAACGGCATCGACGCCGTCATCCGCTACCTGGAGCGCCTCGGCGCCTGACCTGCCCGTAGGGGAGCGAAACGGCCGTTTTGCTCCCCACATCTCACCAAAACACACTATTTCACCTTATTAGTTAAAGTACACTTGCACTAATCACCGCTTTTAGTGCTATTATCCTCTCATGGAGGTCTCTTCCGAAGAACTCGCCGCCGTCCTGGGCCGTTTCAATCCCTGGTGGCGCGGCCAGCCGCTGCCGGAGCTTCCTCCCTGGCGCCGGGCCGCCTGGCGCGAACTGCAAATCTGGCTGAAGAAGCCGCCCGCGCCGCGCGCCGTTTTGCTCTCGGGCGCCCGGCAGGTCGGCAAGACCACTCTCCTCCTCCAGGCCGTCGCCGCACTCCTCGCCGATGGCGTGCCCGCGGCCAATATCCTGTACGCGACCTTTGACCACCCCCTGCTGAAACTGGCCGGAATCGACGCCGTCCTGGAAGCCTGGCGGCAGCGCGAACCTCGCGCGGAAGGGCCCGAATACCTCTTCCTGGACGAGGCCCAGTTCATCCGCGGCTGGGGCACCTGGATCAAGCTGGAGGTCGACTTCACCCGCGACCGCCGCATTGTCTTCACCGGCTCCGCCATGCCGCTGGCGGTCACCGATCCCGAATCGGCGGTCGGGCGCTGGCACGCCATCCGGCTCTCAACTCTCTCTTTTTACGAATATTTACAGATCAAGAAGGTCGTCCTGCCTTCCCTGCCCCGCCTGCGCAGCCTGGCCGAATTGTTCGACTGGGAACCGGGCGAACTGCGGGACGTCCAGGAACTCGCTGAACCCTACGTGGCCCACTTCCACGAGTACCTGATGCGCGGCGGTTTCCCGCAAACCGCGCAGGTGGAGAGCATCACCAGCGTCCAGCGCCTGTTGCGCGAGGACATCATCGACAAGGTGCTGAAGCGCGACATGACCGCCTTGTTCGGCGTGCGCCGCGTGCTGGACCTCGAGCAAACCTTCCTGTATCTATGTCTTCGCGACGGCGGACTGCTGGACATGCCGGATCTGTGCGGCAACCTCGAAGTGAAGCGGCCCACCGCCCAGCACTTCATCGAACTGCTGGAGGCGACGCACCTCATCTACCGCCTGCAGCCGTTCGGCTACGGCAAGGACGTCCTGCGCGGGAAGTACAAGATCTACCTCGCCGACGCGGCGCTGGCGCCTGCCGTCATGTTGAAAGGAAAGGGGTTGCTGGACGACCCTACCGGGCTTGGCATCGCCACCGAAACAGCGGTCTTCAAGCACCTCTACGCCCGCTACTACTCCATGCAGGTGCGCTTCACCTATTGGCGCGGGAAGAAAGACCGGGAGGTGGATCTCATCGCCGAGCTCGGCGGCATGCTGATCCCGTTCGAGGTGAAGTACCGCGCCCAGCACACCGGGCTGCGCGAATTGAAAGGCCTGCTGGAATTCTGCGCTGAGAAGCACGTGGAGCGCGGCTACGTCGTCACGAAGTCGCCCTCTGACCTGGGCCTGCTGCCCGGGACGGCGGAAGGCGCGGCCAAGATCATGCGCGTCCCGGCGCCGCTGCTGTGCTACTGGATGGGCGAATCGGAGACCCAGCCGTCACAGCAGACGCCGTAGATACTTCACATTGCGGCGCAGGTCCTCTTCCACGTCCTTTGACGGGGCGTTGGTTTCCAGCGTGACATAGCCCTCATACCGGATGTCGTTCAACGCCGCCAGGGCCGCCTTCACATTCACGTCGCCCTCACCCAGGTAACCCTTGTCCTTGAAGTGGAGCTGGCAGATCCGTTCACGGCCCAACTGGCGGATCTCCTGCGCCGGATCGACCTTATATTGGTTGGTCGCGTTGCCGATGTCGTACCAGATCTTCAAGGCAGGCGAACCCACCTGGTCCAGAATCCGCAGATCGTCGTCAGCCGGAATCGTGTTCTCAAACCCTAGCGTGATGTGGGCCTTTTCCGCTTCGCGGCACAGCTCTTTGAGCGGCCCCACAACAGCATCCATCTCGGCTCGGGCGGTGAGCGCGCAGTTTCCGAAGAAGACCAGCATCAGGATCTTCGCGTCCAGGCGCCGGGTGATGTCGATGCCCTCGACGCCCCACTTAACCGCCTGGGGATCGCTCTTCAGGCAACTTGCATGCAGGATGTCGATATAGGTGGCGACCAGGGGAAGCTTATATTGCTTGGAGTTAGCGAGAAACTGGCCCTGCAGTGCGGCGTTCGCGAGAACCAGGTGCCCGTCTGACGACTGGCGCCCCAGGGTGACCTGGAGTCCTTCCGCGCCGGCGCGGCTGGCGAGTTCGACGGACGCCGGATCGGAGCGCTTGCCGACCACGCCATCCATCACCCCGATTCGGATCTTGGCGCGATTGGCGGCAACCAGGGGAGCCGCGGCGGCGGCGGCGAGCAGCGATCGGCGGGTAAGCATCGAAAGAGTCATATCATGCCGAGCCGAGGCGGCGCCAGCGGAAAGGGGATCTCCAAAGCCCAAGTGGTATACTCCGATGTATTGGGAAGCCCTTTGGGCTGAGCCCGATCGTAGGCCCGGAGAGGTTCAGGAAACCTGCCGGACCGTGTGGCCGTCTAGGTTGTTTCGCACATATCGGGGCAATGCTGCCAGAGGTGCGAATTTGGGGAGAAGGAAGGACCTTTGCGAATGTCGATTGCTCGAATTGGCGGTTTGAAGCGGAAGTTTGCCGGCGCCCTGGTTGGCGGCGGCCTGCTGCTGGGGCTGCCACTCGTTAGTTCCGCCCAGTCTGTTCCCTCCTACGTGATTTCGACCTTTGCCGGAACCGGCGCCAACGACGCTACGGAATTCGCCGGCGACGACGGTCCCGCTACCTCGGCCCAGCTAAACAACCCGTATAGCGTCGCCATCGATTCCGCCGGCAACGTCTATATCGCGGACCAGGTGCACCACCGCATCCGCAAGGTCTCCACCTCGGGCATCATCACGACCATCGCCGGAACCGACACCGCTTCCTGGACAGGCGACGACGCCGTGGCCACCAGCGGCACACTGAACGCGCCTTGTGGGCTGTTGATCGACCCCACGGGCGATATCTACATCGCCGACACGCTGAACCACGTCATTCGCAAGATCACCACCTCGACCGGCAAGATCTCCACCTTCGCCGGGACCAATGTCGCCGGTTTCAGCGGCGACGGAGACGGCGTCGACACCGGCACCGCAACCGTCACGGATACCGACCCCAAGGCGACGGCGGCCCAGTTGAACCGGCCCACTGCGCTGGCTCGCGACTCCAGCGGCAATCTGTACATCGCGGACACCTATAACAGCCGCATCCGCAAGATCCTGGCGAGCAACTCCACTATCGACACGGTAGTGGGTGATGGTGCGCAGCGCCGTTACGGCGACGGCGGGTTGGCCACGGAAGCTTCGCTGTTCGACCCTCAAGGCATCAACTTCGATGCGGCCGGCAATCTTTACATCGCCGACACGAACAACCACGTCATCCGTAAAGTGACGACGGACGGCAACATCCAGACGGTCGCGGGCAGCGGCGTATACGGTTACACGGGCGACGAAATCCCAGCTACCCAGGCCTCCCTGTTCTACCCCAAGTGGGTGGCGGTCGATACCGCCGGCAACCTGTTCATCGCTGATTCTTTCAACATGCGCATCCGCATGGTGACCACCGACGGCATCATCCACACCATCGCCGGCAACGGCACCTATGGGTTGAGCGGCGACGGCGGCGCGGCGATTGACGCGGAATTGCGCTTCCCTTCCTCGGTCACGATCGGCAGCGGCGGTAAGATCTATGTCACCGATAACCAGAACCACCGCGTTGCCCTGCTGACCCCGGTGGTGGACCTCGGACTCTCGGCCCCCACCTCGCTGAACCTCGGCGGCAAGCAGTACGTGAACGCCCTGCTCAGCGACAACCAGACCCTGGTGCTGCCCACCGACGCCCTGGCCGGCACGGCTTCCCGCCCGGCGCACATCGGCGAGACGATCACCATGTACGCCAACGGTTTGGGTGATACCGACGAGCAGATCAACGAGACACTCGGCCGCATCCAGATCTATTTCGGCCACATGCCTGCCGACATCAGCTACGCCGGAGAGGCCGGTGACGGTTCCGGAGCCAAGCGCCTGAACGTCGTCGTCCCGAACATCGAAGACAACGACGCCATCCCAGTGATGCTCATGAAGGACGGCACGGTGGCCCAGAAGGCCATCTACACGGCGGTTCGCTCCAACTAACTCAGCCTATGCGGCTTGCGGCGCTGCTCGAAGCTGGCCGGCAGGACTTCCTGGACGCCCTGTCCGGCGTCACCGAGGAACAGGCCCCCGCCAAGCCGGACCCGAACCAGTGGTCGATTCTTGAGTGCATCGAGCATGTCATCGTCGTCGAGGAGCGCCATCTGCGCTGGATCGACATGGGGCGCTCGATCGAGCCTCAGCGCGATCACGACCGCGAACTCCGCCTGTTCACCATCATGCGGAACCAGTTCGAAAAGCGGGAGGCGCCGTCCGCCCTGCGGCCGAAAGGCCGATTCACCACCCTGGTCGAAGCAGCGCAGGCGTTCCTCGAAACCCGCGACCGGGCCATCCGGCTGGTGGAAGCGCGCGGTGACGCGATGTACGCCATTGGGGTCAAGCATCCGTTCTTCGGACCGGTGAACGGCGCAGAACTCGTCCAGTTGATGGACGGTCACGCCCGCCGCCATGCCGACCAGATCCGGGCACTGGCGAGTCCCGCCCCAGCGCTGCCAACGCTGGCCCAGCCCAGTCCGAGCGGCAAGGAGAATTCGGCCGCGCCCCGAACGGCCCCTCAGCTCGCCGCCGGGCTTGCGGCTCCGGCAGATCCGCAGAGCCCGTTCGCCCAGGGCGAGATGATCGCCTTGCACCTCCAGCACATCCGTCAAGGGGAATGCGCCGGGCGGAAAGCCGCGACCTTCACGGCAGACGGATGCATCCTGGATCAAACGCGCCTGGCGGAATCCGAGTTCGAATCCGTCGTCTGGAAAGACGTCCGGCTGGTGAACTGCGACCTGGCCAACCTCCGGGCACAGCGGATGGTGCTGGAACGAGTAGAGTTCGTCGATTGCCGGCTGGCGGGCCTGGCCACTGGATCCCTCGATGCGCGCGACGTGCTGATTCTGAATTCAGACCTGCGGTATGCCAGCCTGAGCGGCGCCCGCTTCCAGAACTCCGAGTTCGAGGGTTGCAACTGGCAGGACTCCGACCTGCGGTCCGCCGACCTCAGCGGCACGGTGATCCGCAACTGCGATCTGGCCCGGGCCGATCTCCAGGGCGCCACGCTGCGCGACACGGACTTCCGCACCTCCCAACTGGAAGGCATGCAAGTGGGGATCCACGACCTGCGCGGAGCCATCGTCGAACCCGGCCAGGCGATGATCCTGGCCCAGGTGCTGGGCCTCCGGATCGTCTAGCTCCTCACAGCATCCGGTACATGACGAAGGCGTCCACGAACCCGAGCGACGGGTGCTGGAACGCTTCGGGCAGCCGGCCTACGATTTCGAAGCCGAGGTGCTGCCACAGCCGCACGGCGCGCTCGTTCGTACTCACGACGAAGTTAAACTGCATGGCCCGGTAGCCCCGGCTGCTGGCATGTTCCTGGGAATGCAGGCACATGGCTCGCGCGATACCCCGGCCGGTGGCCTGCGCGGCCGTCATGTAGCCGCAGTTCGCCACATGGGCTCCGCCGCCTCGCTGGTTGGGGTGCAGGTAATAGGTGCCGGCCACCTGCCCGTCGTCCTCGGCCACGAAGACTTCATGGTCGGACGAGAACCAGTAGGTGAGCGCCTCTTCGCGGCTGAGGTCGCGCGGGATGGTGTAAGTTTCGCCGGCCCGGATGACAGGCTCCAGAATCGCCCAGACGGCGTCGGCGTCCCCGGTTCCAGCGAGTCGGATGGTCAGCATACTTCCAGCATGGCAGCTGTGGATCTCTCAGGTCAGCCGGACCGGCTTCTCACCGGCCGGACCGCGCGGCACTTCATCGAGAGTGTGGCGGCCGGTGTCGCGGCGCTGGACCAGACCGGTCTGGAAGCGTAGCACGGCCTCCAACATTTCGGGCAGCTCCTCCTCCTGCAGCGCGATGCGGATGGTCTCCGCCGCCGCCTCGAACTCTCCGATGCGGCGCAGGATATCAACGGCCAGGGCCAGTTCCTCGGCCGGAGTGTCGAGGAAATCCTGGCCTGCCGCCTTACTTGCCTGGAACAGGCGGATCGCCTTGCGGCGGCAGCGCCGGGCCGCGTCCAGATCATTGCCATCCTCATGATTCCAGGCCGCTTGTAGGGTGATCCAGCCCGCATCGGCGAGGTAGCCAAGCTGTTCCAGCAGCCAGGCATGGCGCTCGAACGCGTCCGTCAGAGACCGATAATCGGACGTTCGAACCCAATTTGGCACCAGCTCGGCCGCGTAGGCCAGGTCCGGCGCCGCGTAGCCGCAGTTCGGGCAAAGCTGCATCCAGGCAGGCAACGTCGAGCGCAGCGGTTCGCCCGGCCGGGTGTCCAGATCGGGCGCGAACTGAGGAGAGACCGTGGGGGCCGCCAGTTGATCGGAGGCGATCCCACAAACCGAACAATGAATCCTAGGCATCCGACGCTGGTTTTAGCACAATAGAGAGGATGATTGTTGAGATCGACGGCGTACCCCTGCATCTGGCTCACCCTGACGCACTCTCCGTGAAGTGGGTTGGGCAAGAGGAGGTCATGCGCCAACTGCTGGCCGCCTGGCTGGTTGTGGATGAGCGGGACATCCCGATGAATCCGCGCCTGGTGGGCAAACCCGGCGTGGGCAAAACGACCCTCGCCTATGCCGCCGCGTCGCGCCTGTCGCGCGAAATCTACATCATGCAGGCCACGGTCGATACACGGCCCGAGGACCTGATTGTCCAGCCGGTGATCGAGGGTCCGGGCCAGTTGAGGTATGTTGCGTCGCCGTTGGTGACCGCCATGCTGCGCGGCGGCATCGTGATTCTTGACGAAGGCAACCGGATGTCGGAGAAGAGCTGGGCGAGCCTGGCTCCGCTGCTCGATACGCGCCGCTATGTAGAAAGCATCGTCGCCGGCATCAAGATTCAGGCCCATCCGCTGTTCCGGCTGGTGGCCACAATGAACGACGACAGCTCGACGTTCGACCTGCCCGAGTACATCCATTCGCGGCTGCAGCCGCAGATCCTGATCGACTTCCCGGAACGGGATGAAGAGTTGTCCATCCTGCGCGAAAACCTGCCTTTCGCCGAGGACAAGATGCTGGAATACGTCACGGACTTCCTGCAGCAGGCGCACAACAATGAAGAGCGCTTCACGGTCCGCGACGGCATCAACATCGGGCGGTATGCGATCAAACTGATGACCACCCTGGACGCCCGCGCCGACTTCACGCATGCGGTGCGTTTCTCCATCGACAAAGTGCTCGGCGAGGAAGCTCTGCGCTATGCCCGGCGCCCCTGAGAGTCCGGCCGGAGAACTTTCCAGCCTGCAGCGCGGACACCTGCGCTATTTCCCCGTGGTGCCCGGCCGCCTGGAGTTTGCCGCCGCCGTCCGCCGCGAGTTGCTGGCCAACCGGCCCGGAGTCGTCGCGGTGGAACTGCCGGCCTGGCTCCAACCTTTTTACATGGAAGCCCTGGACCGCCTGCCGCAGTTTTCGGTGGTGGTCTATCCCGAAGGCGGCGAGAGCGAGCGCGGCGTCTATGTCGTCGTGGAACCGGCCGATCCATTTGTCGAAGCGTTGCGGACAGCCCAGGAGATCGGGGCCGAGCTCCTGTTCCTGGAGCCCAACGCCATCGACCGGCCGCATCTGCCGGATCTCTACCCCGATTCACACTCGCTGCGTTCCATTCTGCTCGATCAGTACATCGAAGCCTACCGGCTCTTCCCGCAGGCGCGGAATGACGAGATCAACGACCATGCCGCCGGGATGGCGTGGCGGCTGCAGGGCACGGATTCCACCAAACCAACAACTGTCGTTTTGAGCCTCAACCTGTTCGACGCGGTCCTGGATGCGATGGAAAAGCCGCAGGATCCGCCGCGTGACCGGAAGGACCTGACGGCGGAACTCGTGAATCCGCATCCGGATTGCCTGGCGGAGATCAGCCAGGAGTACCCCTTTCTGCAGGAGAGGTATGAGCACTATCGGGCGTTAATGGGCGACGACGCGCGGGTCGACCGCCGCCGGGTTCAGTACGAATTACTAAAGGAAGCCGAGCGCAACTACCTGGCCCAGACCGGCGATGCCATCGCCCACTGGCAGCGGCGGATGATGGCGCGGTACACGCGCAATCTGGCGATGCTCGAGAACCAGTTGGTGGCCGGGTTGTTCGATCTCACGGTGGCCGCCCGGGCTGTCGTCGACGACAACTACGCCTGGGAGGTGTGGCACGCCGCCAACTCCTACGCCTGGCAGGATGAGCACACCCCACTGGAGACCCTCAATCTCTCCGCCGAAGAGGTCTACCTGCACAGCCGGCGGATGCGGCTGCGCCGGCGGCTGCCGCGGAAGAAGCAGCGGCTGATGCCGCGCGGGTTGAAGGAGCGGCCGAAGGAGAAGCATCCCGGCGAATGGGCGGAGCAGCTGGACGGAAACTCCATTTGTAGTTATCCGCCTGAGGATCTGGTGATCGAGGACTACGGCAAGTTCCTGCGGGAGCGTGCCAAGACGATCCTGCGGGAGGAGCGGGTCCGGGTGGAGCCGTTCACGACCTCTGTGCATGACGGCATCGACATCCGCGAGACCATCCGCAACTGGCACGAGGGCAAGATCTACGTCCGCAAGTTCGAGCGGCTGTCGGGCGATGTCGGGGCCGTGGTCGTGATCTTCGACGAGGATCCGCTGGATCGCTATACGTATATGACGACGTGGCTGGGCGAGCACCAGAACGAGAGCGACATGGCGTATTACGCCACGCAGCCCTTCGACCATCTGGTGGGCCCCGGAATCGGCCGGGCGGAGTATGGCGGGTTCCTGATGGTGCTGCCGCCGCGCCGTATGTTCGACGTCTGGAACGATCCGGATTACGACTTTGCCGAATCAAAGCCGGAGCGGTTGCTGATGGCCGCGCTCGACTACTCAGTGGAGCGGCATGTCGTCTATGTCGCCGCCAAGCCGCCGAGGTCCATCTTCCGGTCTATTGCGGCGCACCTGAACCGCCAGATTATCTACATCCCGATCGGCCAGCTTTCCCCTACTAAGCTGAAGAAACTACGTGTAGTTCACGTTCTGGACAGCCATGAGCGAAGGAAAGTGGCGAAAGACTTTTTATGGTGAAACCGGGATTGGTGAATGGCGCGTCAGTACTTGGGTAAGCCCTGATATACTGAGAGTTTGCGTAACCTGAGACCAACAATGAAGTGGACCGTCTTCTTACTCGCTGCCTCGGCACTGTGCCAGGCGCAGCAGTACTCCACCGGCCAAGCGGCCCGACTCGTGATAGGCCAGTTGCCGTTCACCGCCCAGGATCCAGGATCCAGCGACAAGCGGCTGGGTTCCATCGGTGGTGTATCGTATGCTGCCGATACGCTGGTAGTTGCTGATTCCAATGGCGTTGGTGGCACTCCGATCAACAATCGGGTGATCATCTACAAGAACGTCAGATCCTTCGTGCCTGATCGTTTGGCGCCCTTCCCCCAGATCAGCGACCGCTGCAACGCCTGCGTTGGCCAGGCTACGGTTGTGCTGGGGCAGTCGGATTTTACCAGCGGGCCCATCACAGACGTCAATGAAGATGGAACCATCGACCAGAAGGACGTACCCGCCACGGCTCAGGATAATCTCCGGCGACCGCTTGGCGTGGCGTATAACGGGCGAATCCTCGCTGTCGCCGATACGGACCATAACCGGATTCTGATCTGGAAGAGCCTGCCGAACGTCAACAAGCAACCGGCGGACCTGGTGGTGGGCCAGTCGAGCTTCACGACCTCGAAGCCGGGCACAACCGCCTCGACGCTGCGTGGTCCCGAGGGGCTGTGGCTGGACGACAACAATGGTCTCTGGGTGGCTGATACAGGCAATAGCCGGGTTCTCTACTACGGCGAGATCACACAGAACGGACAGAGCGCCAAGCTGGCCCTGGGTCAGAAGGATCTCAATACGGATCAGCAGCTTGCCGCATTCCCGGACTACAAGACGACCGACCGTTCGCTGCTGTCCCCGACCTCGGTGGCTATCAGCGGTTCGAGATTGTTCGTGGCAGACCTGGGTGCGAACCGGGTCCTGATCTGGAACACGATTCCGACCCAGACTGAGCAGCCGGCGAACATGGTGCTGGGCCAGCCGGATTTCGTATCAAATCTGCACAACAATTCAAAAGATCTGTGCCCCGCCGAAGGTGTGGATGCCAATGACGAGCCCACCTATCCCGACCGTTGCGGCCGCACGATGGAAATGCCGCGCGCCGTCATCTCAGATGGCGTGCGCCTGTATGTGGCCGACGCCGGCAACGATCGTGTGATGATCTGGAACTCGTTTCCGACGGCAAACGCGCAGGTTGCGGACATGATCATCGGCCAGCAGGGTCCCTCCCTGAACCTGGCCTCCGATTCGGCTGAACCGCGCCGCATCTCTTCCACCGACTCGTTCCGGACTCCGGTTTCGATGGCTTGGGACGGAGAGAATCTGTACGTCGCCGACACCTTCAACCGCCGAGTGGTCGCCTACACGCCGGGAGACTTCTCCCTGCCGCTGACGGCCGTCCGCAACGCACCGAGTCCCGACAACCATTCCACAGGCCGCATCACCTTGGGCGGAACGATGGAAGCGGATTACGAAATCTCGGTCAAGATCGGCAACAACACGGTTAAGAACACCGACGGCACGGTGGTGGATCCGACCGAATACAAGTACAAGACCGTCAAGGACGATACGTTCGATACGGTGATCGACCAACTGGTCTCGATCATCAACAGCAGCGATCCGTATGTGATGGCGGCCCCGAACAAGGACGCCCAGGTTGTCGTGCTGTCAGCGCGCGCTTCCGGCGTGGAAGGCAACAATGTCACGATCGTCACCGGTGTGACACCGGGATCGGCGAAACTGACGGTCACCACCAGCGGAGCCACGCTCAGCGGCGGGCAGGACCCCTCGCTGATTGCACCGTTTTCGCTTGTGACGATCCTGGGTGACAACCTGTCGGATCAAACGACGGCAGTCGCCGACCTGACGCAGCCGCTGCCCAAGGAACTGGGCGGAGTGCAGTTCTACGTGGACGGCCTGCAAGCACCCTTGCTGGCTGTTGCGCCCAACCGGATCCTGGCCCAGATTCCGCTGGAAACCAATGATTCCACAAGCGCAGCGGGCATTCTGAGGGTGAAGCGGAATGACGGCACGGTGACCGTCTCGACGGCGGTTGCGATTCCGATCATCAGCCAGAACCCCTCGGTCTTCAGCAACACGCAATTCGATCCGCAACCCGGCTTGGCCTACCACTATTCGAGTTCGGCGACGGGCACGATTTCGGTGGACGGCACGGCGCAGGGCGGTGACGTGATCACGATCAACATCCATGATCGCGTGACGAAGTATACGGTCCAGTCCAACGACACCCTGGTGATGGTGCGTGACGCCCTGGTGGCGCTGATCAACGCCAGCGACCCGGAAGTGGAGGCGTTTCCCTCCGGCTTCTACTCGCGCCTGAGGCTGCGCGCCCGCATCCCTGGCCCGGAGGGCAATGGAATTCCCTTCTCCGCGACGGCTTCGACGGGTTCCTCGGTCATCGTGACCGCGTTCAACTCGACGCTGTGCTGCTCCAACGAAGAAGGGGCTCCGGTCACGGCGGATAATCCGGCGGTGCCGGGCGAGACGATTGTCGTGCTGGCCAGCGGCCTGGGGATCGTGAATCCGCAGGAAGCGCGGGACGCCATGACGACGGGCATGCCCTACTTCGGCCCCGCGTTGAATGACGCCTCGGAATCGGTTTCCGCGCTGGCGGGCGGCAAGACGGCGAATGTGCTGTTTGCCGGGCTGCGGCGCGGCGCGGTGGGCATCTACGAAGTCCAGTTGGAACTCAACCCGGACCTCGTGACGGACGCCCAGACCCAGGTGACTATCGCACAGAGCTTCCAAGTCTCAAATATCTTCACGATTCCTGTCGTGAGGATCAAACCCTAGCAGCGGAAACGCTGCACATCCGGACAATTGCCGGGCAGGCCTTCGGGCTTGCCCGGCCTTTTTTATCTGGCGGCCTGGCCGCCTGGGACATACACCGCATGCTTGGCGGCGCGCAGCAGCTCGCGGGCCGTATCCGCATTTTCCTCAGTCACATAGAAAAACGCACCGATCAGTTCGCGGATGAACAGCACGCCTCCGCGATAGCGGTCCGGCTCGACCAGGTAATCCAGCCCGGCTTCATCCAACAACTTCTCTACGGCTTTCGACTCGCTGAGTCGTTTCCCTATATAGATAAGGACTAGTTCCTGGTCCCCAAAAAAGGCGTCTTCCCGGCGCATAGTGCTCTTCCAGCGTAACGCAGACAGAGAGGAGTTCCCCAGCCAACCCACTCACTTACTGGAATATGCCGCCCTCCGAGTGTGTCCACACGAATGAACAACTGCTGCACTGGCTGGCCTTGCGCCTCACGCCGGGTCTTGGGGCTCGAAAGACGGCCCTTCTTCTGGAACGCTTCGGCTCGCCGGAAGCGATCTTCCGGGCCTCGACGTCAGAACTGGAAGCCTCGGGGCTGGCTGGTTCGGTCGCGCGCAGCCTGGCCAGCGGCTGCGCCTTTGAAGACGCGGCGGAGCAGCAGCAGCGGCTCAAGGCGACAGGCACGCAAGTGGTCGCGTTCACCGACGTGCTGTACCCGCCACAACTGCGCCAGATCTACGATCCGCCTCCGCTACTGTTCGTGCAGGGGCACGTGGAGTTGCTGGACACGGTCATGGTGGCGCTGGTGGGCAGCCGGAGACCCAGCACCTATGGGATGGTGGCGGCGGAGCACCTGGCCATCGATCTGGCCAAAGCAGGGGTCACGGTGGCCAGCGGCATGGCCAAGGGCATCGACACCGCCGCCCATTTGGGGGCACTGAAGGCAGGAGGGGGAACGTGCGCCGTTTTCGGGTGCGGGTTGGACATTATCTACCCGGCCGAGAACCGCAAGCTGGCGGGACGGATCGCCGCGGAGGGGCTGCTGCTGAGCGAATTCCCGTTGGGGACACCGGCCCATCCTCAGAATTTTCCGATCCGGAACCGGATCGTGAGCGGCCTTTCCGACGGCGTCGTGGTGGTCGAGGGAGTACAGTACAGCGGCAGTCTGATTACCGCCCGGCTGGCCCTGGACCAGAACAAGGAGGTCTTTGCCGTGCCCGGCAACATCACCTCCAAGTTGAGCTTCGGACCCAACCTTCTACTGAAACAGGGGGCGCAGCTGGTGCAATCGGCGGCCGACATTCTGGACGGATTGAGTTGGGAAACAAGGTCGAAATTGGCGCGGCAGGCAGAGCTTCCCCTGGAGGAGGGTGCGGGCCAGGAGCCTGGGCCGATGGCCGCCATCGCTTCGCAAGTTCTTTCTTTTCTTACTGTTGATACGCCGATGCATCTTGACACCCTATTGGAGCATCTCTTGGACTGTTCGCCATCCGAGGTGATCGCCACGCTGTTCGAACTGGAATTGCGAGGTCAGGTCCGCCAACTCCCCGGCCGCAGTTATGTTAAGGTGTGGTACGAGTGAACTGCCTGGGAGCCGGCCCTGCCGCCCCGGAGCCGTGTCAAATCGGAATTCGTCTTTTTAGTTACCTGTTATGGCCAAATCTCTCGTGATCGTCGAATCGCCCGCGAAGGCGAAGACGATCGGCAAGTATCTGGGTAAGGGCTTCACGGTCAAGGCCAGTCTCGGCCACGTGAAAGACTTGCCCAAGAATGACATCGCGGTGGACGTCGACCACGACTTCCGTCCTTCTTATGTAGTGATCGAGGGCAAGAAGAAGCTCATCGACGAACTGCGCAAGGCGGCCAAGGAATCCGACGCCATCTATCTCGCAGCTGACCCTGACCGGGAAGGCGAAGCTATCTGCTATCACCTGCAGGAAGAGCTCCAGCCCAAGAAGGGTGAAGGGCCAAGCGTATACCGCGTCACCTTTAACGAAATCACGGCCAATGCGGTGCGCAAGGCGTTTGAGACGCCGCGTGCCGTAGACACCAACCTGGTAGATGCCCAGCAGGCGCGGCGCGTACTGGACCGCCTGGTGGGCTACAAGATCTCCCCGCTGCTGTGGGACAAGGTCCGGCGCGGACTATCGGCCGGACGGGTACAGACCGTCGCGCTCCGCATGATTGTGGACCGCGAGCGTGAGATTCGCTCCTTCGTCAAGCAGGAGTACTGGTCGGTCGAAGTTCACCTGAACGCGAAAAAGGCACCCGTGCTCAAGGCCAACCTGGCCAAGCGCGACGGGGTGAACGTCGAAATTGCGGACCAGACCTCAGCGGATGCGATTGTGACGGCGCTGGAAGGCGCGCAGTATGTCGTCCGCACGGTGACGACGCGCGAAAAGCGGCGTCATGCGGTGCCGCCGTTCATCACGTCCACCCTGCAGCAGGAATCGGCCCGCAAGCTGCGCTTCAGCGTGAAGCGCACGATGATGCTGGCGCAGCGGCTGTATGAAGGCGTCGAGCTCGGCGAAGAGGGTTCGGTCGGTCTGATCACCTACATGCGTACCGATTCGACGCGCGTCAGCGACGACGCGTTGAAAGAGGTGCGGGAGATGATCGGGCAGCGCTTCGGCGAGCAGTACCTGCCGGAGTCGCCCAACGTCTACAAGACGAAGAAGGCGGCGCAGGACGCGCACGAAGCGATTCGTCCGACGTCAGCCATGCGGCATCCGGACCAGGTGGCGCCCTACTTGTCGGAAGACGAGCTGAAAGTTTACAGACTGGTTTGGATGCGCTTCGTGGCGTCGCAGATGACGCCGGCGGTGTTCGACCAGACAACTATCGAAGTGGTGGCGCAGGGCACGGACAGCTCCGAGTACCTGATGCGGGCGACGGGCAGCGTGCCGAAGTTCGATGGCTTCCAGGCTGTCTATAAGGAAGGCAAGGACCAGAAGGACGAGGAAGACGACGAAGAGAGCGCCCGGCTGCCGCAGGTAAGCGACGGCGAGACGCTGCGCTTCAAGGCGATCCATCCCGAGCAGCACTTTACCGAGCCGCCGCCCCGTTTCACGGAAGCGACGCTGGTGAAGGAGCTGGAATCGGATGGCGTGGGCCGGCCGTCGACCTACGCTTCGATTCTGTCGACGATCCAGGAACGCGAGTACGTCAAGCGCGAGGGCGGCAAGTTCATCCCCACCGAGTTAGGGGTGGTGGTGACGGAGCTGCTGGTGGAGAGCTTCGCCGACATCTTCGACGTGAACTACACGGCGCGGATGGAGGACGACCTGGACCAGATCGAGGAAGGCAAACTCGACTGGCACGTCGCGATGGCGGATTTCTACAACCGCTTCCTGAAGGACCTGGAAGAGGCCGAGCGGTCGATGCGCGACATCAAGCGCATGGAGCTGCCGACCGACCAGATCTGCGAGAAGTGCGGCAAGCCGATGGTGATCAAGTGGGGCAAGCACGGCAGCTTCCTGGCCTGCACCGGCTACCCCGAATGCACCAATACGCGGCAGCTGAACAAGGGCATCCACGAGCTGGACAGCCCGGAGAACGGCGAGGAGAAGGTCGAGATCTCCGAGCAGGACGCGACGGAGTACTGCCCGAACTGCGGGCGCGAAATGGTCCTCAAAAAGGGCCGCTTCGGAACGTTCCTGGCCTGCACCGGCTATCCGGACTGCAAGACGACCAAGCAACTGGGCCAGGCCCAAAAGCAGCCGGACGTGATCCTGGACGAGAAGTGCCCGCTGTGCGATCACAACCTGGTGACGAAGAGCGGCCGTTTCGGCGAGTTCACGGCCTGTTCGAACTACCCGACGTGCAAGTACGTCAAGCAGAAGACCATCGGGGTGATGTGCCCGCAGTGCGGCACGGGCGAGATCAGCGAGCGGCGCAGCAAACGCGGCAAGACGTTCTACGGGTGCACACGGTATCCGGATTGCGACTTTGTCGCCTGGGCGCGGCCGATCCCAGAGAAGTGCCCCGAGTGCGGATCGCCGTACCTGGTGGACAAGGTTCTGAAATCAGGCCATTTCGCGCAGTGCCCCAACAAGGAGTGCAAGTACAAGCGCGAGGTGGCGGAGACCCCAGTCCCGGCGTGAGGAATAGCCGCGCCGCGGTTGGGCATATCTGGTTATGACTGCAAGAGTACTCCAGGTGTGTCTGCTGGCCTTAGTGCTGGCGGTGGTGGTACGATCTTCGGCTCCGGACTTATCGGGTCCGGTGCCGGCTCGCCCGGAAGAGGTCTGCGTGGTTTGCTACGGGACCGTCGGGTCTTCGGGCATCGCCTATTTCCTGGACGGCGTGCGGTATGCGGTGAGCAAGGAAGAGGCTCCCATTTTCCTCAGCGATCCGCAGGGCTATGCGAAGCGGTTCGACGAGCACCAGAGGTCCAAGCGGTCGACGCTGGTGTGGGGTGGAGGCCTGTCTGCTTTCGTAGTTGCGCTGATCGTTGTCATGGTGCGGAAGAGGCGAATGCAGCGGGCGGCGGCCTGATTGCGCTGATCTTTGATCCTGGGAGGATGGAAGGATGGCTGACCAGTACATCGCCGTGGTCGAACAGGGAGAGAGAAACCTCTCTGCTTACTTTCCTGATCTCCCCGGGTGCGTCGCCACGGGCAGCGATCTGGAAGAACTGAAAGCAAACCTCGCTGTCGCCCTGCGGCGGCACCTGGAGGCGATGCGAGCCCATGGGGAGGAGCCGCCTGCTCCGGGGACACAGTTCCTGACCGTGGAGACGCCGTGACGGCCAGACCGGGTCAGCTCCGTCAACCAGTCGCGAATTGATGGAACGACCGGGACAATCTATCTACACTGAAAGATATGTCTGCTGAGCACCAGCGTTTGCTGGAGGCCCGAGACCGCGTCAAGCACTGGAAGCGCTGGGGGCCATACCTTTCGGAGCGCCAATGGGGCACGGTGCGCGAAGACTACTCGCCCGAGGGTGATGCCTGGGCCTCCTTTCCTTTTGAGCATTCGCACCAGCGGGCCTACCGGTGGGGTGAGGATGGACTGCTGGGCATCAGCGACAACCACCAGCGGCTGTGCTTCGCGGTGGCCCTATGGAACGGCAGGGATCCGATCCTCAAGGAGCGCCTGTATGGCCTGAACAACGGCCAGGGGAATCACGGCGAGGACGTCAAGGAAGTCTACTTCTACCTGGACTCGACGCCGACTCATTCCTACATGAAGGCGCTGTACAAGTATCCACAGCGCCATTACCCCTACGACTGGCTGCGGCGGCGGGCGGCGCAACTGGGCCTGCACGAGCATGAGCCGGAGGTATGGGAGTCCGGCTGTTTCGACGAGAACCGCTACTTCGATGTGTTCGCGGAATACGCCAAGGCGGAAGAGAACGACATCCTGATCCGGCTGACGGTGCACAACCGGGGCCCGGTGGCGGCTCCGCTGCATCTGCTGCCGACGCTGTGGTTCCGCAACCGCTGGTCGTGGGGCCGCAAGGATCGCCCGCGGGCCAGCATCACGGAAACGGGCCCGGGCCAGGTGGAGGCCAGCGAAGCCACGATGGGCCGCTGGAGCTTCACGCTGGAGGGCGCGCCGCCGCTGCTGTTCACGGAGAATGAGTCGAATGATCACGTGCTGTACGGCAACTCCAAAGGCAGCGTGTATACAAAGGATGCGTTCCACCGCAGGATCGTGAGCGGCGAACTGGAGGCCGTGAATCCACTCCAGACAGGCTCCAAGATGTGCGGCTGGTACCAACTGGAAGTGCCGGCGGGCGGCAGCGTCTCGGTGCGGCTGCGGCTGCGGGCGGACGCTCCTGCGGCGGAAGGCTTCTCGAATTTCGACGAGATTTTTGCGCAGCGCCTGAAGGAGGCGGACGACTTCTACTGCGAGCTGAGATCCTGCACTTTGTCGGACGATGCCCGGTTGGTGCAGCGGCAGGCGTTCGCGGGCTTGCTGTGGTCGAAGCAGTACTATCACTACGTCGTGGAGGACTGGCTGAAGGGCGATCCGGCGACGCCTCCGCCTCCGGAGGAGCGGCTGAACGGCCGGAATTCGGAGTGGCGGCATTTCTTCACCGACGACATCCTGTCGATGCCGGACAAGTGGGAGTATCCGTGGTTTGCGGCGTGGGATCTGGCGTTTCACATGATCCCGTTCGCGCAGGTCGATGCGGAGTTCGCCAAGACGCAATTGCAACTGTTGCTACGCGAATGGTACCTGCATCCGAACGGTCAGATTCCGGCGTATGAGTGGGCGTTTTCCGATGTGAATCCGCCGGTGCACGCGTGGGCCTGCTACCGCGTGTTCAAGATTGACTGGAAGGAGAACGGCGGGCCGGATTACGAGTTCCTGGAGCGCTGCTTCCACAAGCTGCTGATGAACTTTACGTGGTGGGTGAACCGCAAGGACTCGACTGGAGACAACATCTTCGAGGGCGGCTTTCTGGGGCTGGACAACATCGGCGTCTTTGACCGGTCGCGGCCGCTGCCGACAGGCGGCTATATCGAGCAGTCGGACGGAACCAGTTGGATGGCGATGTACTCGCTGAACATGCTGCGCATCGCACTGGAACTGGCCAAGGTAAATGCGGCGTATGAGGATATCGCCAGCAAGTTCCTGGAGCACTTCCTGTACATCTCGTCGGCCATGAATACGCTGGGCGGCGCAGGACTGTGGGACGAGCAGGACGGCTTCTACTACGACCGGCTGCGGCTGCCGAACGGCCATTGCTACCCGCTACGCGTACGGTCGATTGTGGGCCTGATCCCGCTATTTGCGGTGGAGACCTTCGACGCCGAGTTGACCGCCAACCTGGATGGGTTCCAGCGGCGGACGAAGTGGTTCATCGAGCATCGGCGCGATTTGACGGAACACCTGTTGTGGCATCCGGCGGATGACCGGAACCCGCTGGGGATCATTGCGCTGATCCAGCCCATCCGCCTGATCCGCGCGTTGGAGCTGATGCTGGACGAGGCAGAGTTTCTGTCGCCATACGGGATCCGGTCGATGTCGCAGGTGCACCGCAAGAATCCGTTCGTGATGCACGTGAACGGGGATGAGTACCGGGTGGATTACTGTCCGGCGGAGTCGTCGTCGCGCATGTTCGGCGGGAATTCCAATTGGCGGGGACCGATCTGGTTTCCGTTGAACTACCTGCTGATCGAGTCGCTGCAGAAGTTCCACCACTTCTTTGGAGACCGGCTGCAGGTGGAGTTTCCAACGGGGTCGGGAAACGTGATGGACTTGGCCGAGATCGCGGCGGAGATCTCCAAGCGGTTGTCGCATATCTTCCTGCGGGATGAGAATGGCCGACGGGCGTGCTACGGGGATACGGAGCTGTTCCAGACGGATGAACACTTCCGGGATTATTTGTTCTTCCATGAGTATTTCCATGGGGATAACGGGGCCGGGCTGGGAGCGAATCACCAGACGGGCTGGACGGCGCTGGTGGCTAAGCTGTTGACGCAGAGCGGGGAGTGACGGGCCGGCTGAAGTGCTGGGGCAGCATTCGGACTGCCCGCTCGTTGACACTCGCGGCTCTGTTTCGGGTGCCGGGCTCAACCTTCCTTGAACGGGGAACGGCTTATCGCGTAGGTGATGGCTTCCTGGGGTACCTGGAAGACCTGCATGCCCACGTTGCCCTTGTAGCCTAACGCTTTCACTCCGGCGGGCGAGGTGAAGTAGGCGTCCACTACCATGCGGCGGGCCCACTCGAAGAAGCGGATGCCGGGGCCGGTCTCGGGCGTGTCGTTGCGGCGATAGGCGATGAGGTCGAGGAGTTCCGTTTGCTGCGCCGGTTTCGCGTCGAGGAATGTGGCCTCGTAGCGCTTCAGGCTCTGGTCGTCGAGCCAGGCCAGGCCGCCCAGCCAGATCTGGGCCATGCGGTCAGAACCGGAACAGAGGAGGTCGATGAACTCGGGCGCTCCGGCGGTGGCGCCACCGGGTTCCCCGCCCTCGGGCGGCAGGATGAGATCCGCCAGCTTCGTTACGGTCTGATATTCGTGCGCGTTCAGGGCCTTGGGCTTGTACACGCCGGCCGTGGCTTTCTTCGCCTCGGCGGCATGCTCGTGGACGTGCTGCATGGCCTCGGCCGACAACTGCCCGAGCAGGGCGGCGGCGGCGACGTTGCGGAGGAGGTCGCGTCGCGTCGATTCCATTACAGCTCTCCCTTCTTGAGTCCTTCGGCGATGAATTCGGACGCGCGCCAAGCCATGGCGCAGATGGTCAGGGTCGGGTTCTTGTCGGGATTGGTGACGAATGGCGCGGCATCGGCTACGAATACGTTCTTCACGTCGTGCGCCTGCGAGTATTTGTTCAGTGCACTGGTACTCGGATCGGAGCCCATGCGGACGGTGCCGAGTTCGTGGATGATCTCGCCGGGTGTGGAGATGGCACGGGCTGTGTCCGCCACGGTCTTGGGTCCGTTCACGCGTCCGCCCATGCCTTCGATAATGGCGGCAAAGGTGTCGTGCATGTGCTTCACCATCTTGAGCTCGTAGTCGCTCCACTCGAAGTGGAAGCGGAGGACGGGGATGCCCCAGCGGTCGACGACATGCGGATCGATGTCGCAGTAGCTCTTGGCATTGGGGATCATCTCGCCGCGGCCGGCGAAGCCGACGGAGCAGCCGTAGCTGTCGAGGATGGCCTTCTTCAGCCCCGCTCCGTAGCCTTCGTGGGAGCGGCAGACGCCGTTGAAGCTGCCGAGCATCGGCATGCCGTAGCCGCCGCCGACCTCGATGTGATAGCCGCGCGGGAAGTCCTTGTTCTTCTGCTCCAGGCCCCACCAGGGCATGTAGACGTGGCCTCCGGCATAGCCGTCGGTGTCGTGCTTCATCATGCCTTCCAGCGCCGGGACGTAGCCGCCCAGGCTGTAGCCGACGGTGTCGGTGAGATTGCGGCCGACGCTGCCGGAGGAGTTCGCCAGGCCGTCGGGATGGCGGGAGGATTTCGAGTTCAGCAGCAGGCGGGCGCTCTCGCAGGCGCTAGCCGCCAATACGACAACGCGGCAGTTGATCTGCTTCTCGGTGCGTGTGGTCTTGTCGATGTAACTGACCGCTTTCGCCTTGCCATCGGCGCCGGTGATGATCTCGCGGACCATGGCGTTGGGGATGACGGTGAGCAGGCCGGTCTTCATGGCCGGGAAGATCTGCACCTGGCTCGATGAATAGTTGGAGGCGGTGACGCAGCCGCGTCCGCACTGGCCGCAGTAGTGGCAGGCGAGGCGGCCGTTCTTCGGCTTGGTGAGGATGGCCATGCGCGACGGCACGCACGGGATGTTCAGCTTGCGGGATGACTTCTGGATGAGGTGCTCATGCACGCGCAGGGCCGGCGCGGGCAGGAACTTGCCGTCAGGGGCGGAACGCAAGCCTTCGGCGGTGCCGCAGATTCCGATGAAGTCTTCGGCCTTGTCGTAGTAAGGCGCGATCTCCTCGTAGGAGACGGGCCAGTCAGAGCCGAGGCCATCGTTGAGCAGGCTGGCCTTGAAGTCGTAATCGGCGAAGCGCAGCGAGATGCGGCCATAGTGATTGGTGCGGCCGCCGAGGATGCGCGAGCGGAACCAGCGGAACTGACTGCCTTCGGCGACGGTATAGGGCTCCTCGTCGATCTCCCAATAGCCGGTGGGCGCGCTGAAGAAACCGAAGTCCTTGCGGCCGAAGTAGGAGGCCGCGTCGTCGCCGGCGCCGCGATGCGGGTAGTCCGCGGGCGTCTTGTGTTCCTTATAGTCGCGCGCGGGGTTGAGCATGGCCCCGGCTTCCAGCAGCGTGACTTTCACGCCGAGCTTCGTCAGAACATGGGCGACGGTTCCGCCACCGGCTCCAGAGCCGATGACAACGACATCGTGAACCGGTGAGCCCCTCATCACCTGTGGCATGTCCATCAGGTTTAACACATCGAGGAGGAAAGAGTGAAGGATTAGGAGGCACGGGAATCGAAAGAAATGCCGCTGGTGCCCTCGAAACAATTCCCTGCCCCGGCACGTCGATTCCAGTAGGCACTGAAGGCAGGCGGTGAGTGCGGCAAAATGGATGTATCCACCAGATTGCGCACACGCCTTACCGTGCCGGCGAACATTCACGAGGAAAGGGCCCCGATCGATTCCCATGCGATTCTGCCTGCTGATTATGAGCTTCGCTGTTTGTGCGATGGGCGCCGCGGCCCAGCCGGGGCCCAGCCGCCCGAAAGCGTCGAACATCGTCCTGCTGGAGTTCACACCTGGCTTCAAGGACGGCTGCGGGACGAACAAGATGGAGTTTGTCCGCTCGTGGGGCGATGGGAGCGCGGAGACGTCCGCCTTTCGAGTGAGCGAAGGCTCGCTGCTGGTGATCACGGATGTCGACTGGCGCTATGTGACGGGACCGCCCAATCAGTTCGCGGTTCTACGGTTGCTGGTGCAGAACCTGGGGGATCCGGCGAAGTCCAGGCGCACGTTTGAATCGGCGGTTCGCCTGGATGGGTTTGGGAATGGCGGATCCAGCGAGCGTATGACGACAGGCTTCGTGGTTCGTCCGGAGGCGCGGATCTGTGCCGAGGTTCCGGGCGAGGCGGAGGGCTCTGTGGTGCGGCTGTCGCGGGTGCTGTTGAGAGGTTACGTCACCAACGAGCGCTAACACCCGGCGCGCATGGCTGCAGACGGAACCGGCTGGCTCCGGGTTGAAGTTGATGGGAACCCAGCGGAGGCGTGGGCCTGCGCGATTGCCTCCAACCGCTCGCGCATCAACTGGCCGACTGCGGCGGGGCTCAGGTTTGTTCGTACGAACGTGCTGGCAGCGGCGGACAGGCGGGTGCGCAGATCAGGCTCGGCCACAATCGTCCGCATGTGGCTGGCCGCCTGCTCGACAGCGGGATCGGCCCAACGGCTGTTCTCGTCGTAGGGCAGGCAGCCCTGCCCGACCGGAATCAGGCGGAAGTCCACCAGCATCGAATTCTCCCTGCGTGTGAAGTCGACGTTGCCGGAGTAGTTGGTGACAATCGTAGGCTTGCCGAAATACATGGCCTCCGCGATGTGGAGGCCGAAGCCTTCGGATCTGTGCAGCGAAACAATGCAGTCGGCGCACTGGGTGAGGGCATGCATTTCGTTGCGGGACAGCGTGGCATCAAAGATTCGAATGTTGGGCGAAGCGCACGCGGAGGCCACACTCTCCAGGACTCTCCGATGCTCCCTTGGCGCGGTGGCTGCATTGTTGACCTTCACGACGAGCTGGCAATCCGGGTTGGAGCCAAACGCCGCGAGGAATGCGCGGATCGACGCCAGCGGATTCTTTCTCTCAATCACGCTCAGCACGTCGAACGCAGTCAGAAACACGAACTGTCCGGGCTTGAATCCAAAGTGCTGCCGGTCCAGGCTGCCGGAAACCACCGGACTCACCGCGTGCGGGATGGCGTGGACGGGTATGGGCGACTTCTGCCGAATGGACCGGCTGCAGAACTCGCTGGGTGTCCACAGCTCGTGGTAGTAGGAGAAGGCATCGCTCCAGCGGTCTGGAAACTCCTCCAACTCCCAGGCCCAGTAGCCAATGTTGTGGCGGTTCCGGAAGAAGCGCCCTCCGAGTTGGCTGGCGACATGGGCGGCCTGGTCCGCGTTGACATGGATCAGGTTGGTCGAATAGGGGAATTCGGCGGACATCGGACCCACCGAGCGGTCGCGGGCCTGGCAGTAGCCGGCCTCCTCCGCGGCGCGCAGGCTGAGGGGCACTGAGACGGAGCGCAGAGCCCCACACGCCGCGCGGACCGATTCACCCACTCCGGTTTCAGACCGGAAATACCCCACCAGGTTGACGCCGAACTCGGCGGACTCTGGTTCGGGCGGAGCGGCAACGGCCAACTCGGACGGGGCGGCGTAGGGGAGGTTGTCTACCGTCTGTGTTCGCTGGGAGCCATTGTGGAACAGGCCGACGACGGACCTGGCCCGGCTCAGCAGGCCGCGCGTGGACAGGGAGGCGCCCATCGCCGCCAGGATCGCCTGGTGGCGAAGCCTGGCATGGGAACCGGGCAGGGAGTCGAGGACCGCGCGCCACTGCTGATTCAGGATGGCTACGTGGTGCGTGGAAAGCTGATACTCCTGGCGGCCATAGGTCAGCAGCCAGACCAGGAAGCGCGCACGGTCGCGCCCACGCGGATCTGGGAAGGTGCGCTGCAATTCAGGGCGCGCGTTGTAGATCGCCGCGGCCAGACGCGTGAGGTGGAGCCGGGTGCCGTCGGCCGGCGCCTCACCGGAGGTACCGTCGACGCCTTCGCGTTCGTCCAGCGGATCTGGCGACGACAGGCTCTCGCGATGGTCCCGGTAGGTGCGGGCCGCCGCCGTGATGGTGGTGAGGAACGCGTCTCCGACGCCGTGCTCCAGGCGGCCGCTGTTGAGCAACCACTCGAGAAATCGAAAGTAATGGCCGCCGAAAATATCGGGCATCGCGGCCTGGACATCGGTCCGGGTGCGGTAGATGCGGTAAGCGAGGCGGGAGATGCCAGGGCGCCCGGCATGCTCCTGGATGGGCCGGTTCCACACCTCCACAAACAGCTTGAAGCCCTCGTCGGAGAAGGGGTCGGCGACCGACCGGGCGAGTTCGGGCTCCTCGTGATGGATGGGCCGGCACATATCGGGAATGCCGGTACCGTTCTCAAAATAGGAATACGCCTGAGGCCAATTGCGGCACGCGGCGAGGCCTTCGGCGAGCAACTGTTGCCCGTAGTCGTGGAAGATCTGCCGAACGACGGGCGGGAGCGCAGGCATCTCGTGTCGGTTCTGGTGCTTCGACACCTTTTCGGGATGATCGACGTCGTAGCCGCTGAAGTGAAAGAAGGCGAGCGGTGCGCCCGCGACTTCATAGCCGCCTGGAGAGCGAGTGATGGGCCGGTGCGACAGGTTCCAGTAGGCCACGTTGTAACCGGGGTCGCGAAGGATGGCCACGTTCTCGAACAGGCCGGGCACAAGGTCCACCCAGCGTTGATCGACAAACAGGCCGCGCGGGAGATCCACCAGGCAATGGTCGAACAACCGCTGCTGCCACCAGCAGAGAAAGGCCGAAGACGCCGCGCAGCGGGTGACGGCGATGAACCCGAGGTTATACGAACCTGACCTGAGGATGTCGATCTCGCTGGGCCGCTTGCCGTCTTCGAGCGCCGCGGTGAGATGGGGCGTCAGGACGATGGACGATGCCTGGAGTAATTCGGTGACGCGGCTGAGGGGTGAGTAGATTCGAATGTCGGGATCGAGATACACGATCCGGTCGAAGCCGTGCAGCCGGAACAGGTGCTCAAAGGCATACGGCTTCACCGCGGTGCTCAGTTCCAGGATGCTGTACTTGAAATGAAACCAGCGCGATTCAGGGATCGACAAGCCGGTGGAGAGGATGAGCTCAAAGTCTTCGGCGGCCGGATCAAAGTAGCCGTCGACACGATCGACCAGGATCACAAAGCGGCGCCAATCCGGATGCTGCGCCGCAGCCGAGCGCATGAGCTGGCGCGCGTGCGCCAGGTAGTTCTTCGCGATGACTGTGAATAGAGCGGTGCCACCCATGGCGCGTTCCATCAACGAAGGAAGAACATGCGGCGGGGCGCACGAATCTTCTTCAGTTCAGCTTCCAGCGACTTCGCATAGCGTTCTGATTCCAGCCGCATTTCCTCGCGGCGCTGATTGTCCTCGAGCAGGCTGCGGGCGTACCGTTCGGCTTCCGTGGCCCTCTCGCGCAACTGGGCGGATTCCGCCAGCAGTCCGCGCAGAAAGGGCATGGCGGTTTCGGTGTCCTCGTGGGCGCCGAAGATAACCGGGTAGCGCGTGCCGGTGAGCGTCCCCAGGGTTCGACCGTCCATATAGCAGGCGCTCAGCGCGCGCCGCGGTATTCCGGTGCGGTTCACTTCGCTGCGATGCAGCAGCCAGTTGTGCAGCAGCAGTCCTTCGCCGGGCTCCAGTTCGAGATGCTCGATGCGGTCTGCGGGACAGTACTGCTCCACGTGTTCCGGACTCAGAGTGCTGCCGTTCTTGCTCAGCAGGCCGAGGTGGTGCGAGCCGGGAATGACCTGCACGCAGCCGTTGAGGCGTGTGGCCGGATCGAGCGCAATCCACGAGGTGACCAGGGGATCGCGATCGAGCTTCCACACGTCGCCGGCGTCCTGGTGCCAGGGGAGGTAGGTGCCCTGGCCGGCCGGTTTGTTCATCATCATCACGCGGAAAATCGAGATGGGGACGTGAGCGCCGTAGTGCCGCGCGCAAATCTCGCGGAAGAGATCGCGCCGCACCAACTCCAGAATCAGCGGATCGGCCTCCAGGCCCTGGATCTTGCGGTAAGCGAGCGTGGCGCCGGAGTGGCCGGCCACCGGATCCGGTAGATCCTCATACGCCCCACCCGTGTCCAACTGCATATGGAGGGTGGGATAGCGCACCTGGCCGAGCATGATGCCGTCCAGCCGCTCGCGCAGCCGGGCTAGTTGGTCATCATCCAACAGCCGGCCCAGGCGGAGATAACCGTTGCGGTCGTATTCCCTCCATTGGTCGCTGCTGATGAGCTGGGTGGGGCGCCCGTCGCGATCCGGAGGCACATGAATCGCCGGTGGGGCCGGCCAGCTTTCAGAAGCAGGGGCGAGGCGCAACGCACGGAGGATTCCGTCCCAGCGTTGCTTCTCGTGTTGCCAGGCCCGTTGGGAAGCATCCGCCAGACGCTTGCGAAGACCGGCCCTGTGGTCCCACAGCTCCAGGGCGAGCGGCAGCAGGGCTCCGCGCTCCACTTCGGCCGCGGACAGGCACCACCCCTCGATGCCGGCAGACGCCAGGGCGCCGTGGTGCTTGGTCCGTGTGTACTCATCGACGGTGATACCCAAGGCCGGGACGCCGCACGCGGTGGCGAACACCAGGGGGTGATAACGGGCCGAGACCACCATGGCCGCCTGACCGGTGAGCCATACAGCTTCGCGCGGTGCCCAGGGGTTCAGCAGCAGGAGATCGGCCCGCATCCTGGAGCGCAGGGCCTGGCCGGCCTCGGCATCGCCGCTGCCCGGCAGCCCGCCGACGTGTGGAACAAAGATCAGCGAGGCGCCCAGGCTGGCGGCCAGGCCGTCGAGCTGGCTGGCGAGCACCTCCAGCGTCTTTGCCCGATGTTCAGTGGCAAAAGAGGGATCCAGCGTGACCAGGATCCAGGGTTGCGGCAGACTGCGCAGCGGTTCCGCGCGCTCGTCCTCCACAGGGAGCGGCTCGAGGAAGTAGGCATCGTCCATCTGCCTGTGCAGGCGTGCCGGATCCACGCCCAGCCGCAAGGCGATGGAGGCAGAGGCCGCGTCGCGGACACCCACCCAATCGCACTTCCGCAGTGGAGCGGAGAGCAGGCGTTCCTGGTCCGCGGCCAAGTGCGGTCCGATCATTTGTCCCAGGACGACTGTGGGCAGGTTCAACGCCTGAGCATGCTCCAGCAGCGCGATTCGATCCATGACCTTGTCGGGCCAGGTGGAACACAGGTTCCCGCCACCCGACACGACAACTCCGTGCGTGCCAGCCAGGGCTTTCTCAATCGGGCGTTCGAGAGGGGATTTGACTGAGGACACACGGTAGCGCTGGCTGGACCAGCCGGGGTCCGCTGAGGCAACCGTAAATTGGACATTAGGGATGAGCCGCGCCAGGGTGAGGAGGTTGGCCTCGAGCATCGCCTCGTCGCCCAGGTGGAACTGTTCCGGACCGCCTACATCGCCAATGACGAAAAGGCTATGCATCCGCCTGCCACAACCTCACGTTTTCAGGATTTCCGGACGTAGCACTCCGCGCCGAGCGTTCCTGAGTGATTCGTGAATCGAATGGACACGTCGGCAATCCCATTTTCGTAAAGGTAGCACAACAATTCGTTCATGCTGTAATGATTCATCTGAATTTGCGTGTCACCGGCCGGATGCTCCACCATTTTGCGAATGCCATCGGGCGTCCGCTCAAAAAAACGGTACAGTGAACCGCTCACATTGTCGGCTTCGTACTTTACACTCCGGATTTCCGCGGCGAAGGTAAAGTGAAGATATCCAACTCCACCGCGCCGCAATAGACGCAGAAGTCCATTGAGGATTCGAAAGCCACGGCGCGGCGGGATGTGCTGGAAGACGATGTAGCTCGTGATCAGATCGACGGCGCCCGCATACTTGTCTACGGCGGCGAGGTCGTCAGTGGACTGGACCAGTTCGATATTCCTGACATTTCGCCGCTCGGCATTCTCGCGGCAGAATTTGAGCATCGTGGGGGATACATCCAGACCAATGCTTTTCCTGCTTCTGGCGGCCAGCGGCAGCAGGAGCCGCCCCAGGCCGCAGCCGAAATCCAGGCTCAATTCAAAGGTCTTTGGGGAGCCATAGTGCTGGGCCAGCACATCGACAATGGAGGAGATGCTCTCCTCGCCGCTGCGAAAGAAGCGCTCGACGGCCTCGGGCCGGAGGTTCTTCCTGCGGAACTCCTCAGCGGAGAGAACAGACCAGTAGGGTTCGGTCCTGGCGAATTCCTCCCAGTCCTGGTCCGTATTGTGGTCGAGCATTCGACAAGTTTATCAGCCAGGCCGCGCACCCGTGGGTGCCGCATGTCACGATCAATGCGCTCAATTTGACCTGAATAAAAGGAGAATGGGCAACCGGCTACCCGCCGGCGATGGCGCCCAGGATGATGAGCGGCTCCCTGCCGGTGGCTACTGTCTCGGGCAAGGGCTTGTCGTGCGGCTCGTGCGACCAGTCTTCTTCACAGGCGAAGAAACGCAGGAAATCGCGGCGTTTCCGGGTCACGTGGTCGCGCATCGTGCCGGCGAGCATGGGGTAGCGCCGCTCCAACTCGTCCAGCACGGCCCGGATGGTAACCGGGCCGGCCAGATCGAGTTGCAGTTCGCCTTGAATGCCCGCCAGGTTGCGGAGATGGGCGGGCAGTTCGACGCGGATCATGACAGCGTCTGGACCTCCACGGACAGGACCGCGGGCAAATCGCGGACGATGGGCGCCCAGCTGTCACCGGCATTGTTGGAGGCGTAAACCTGGCCGCCGGTGGTCCCGAAATAGACGCCGCACTGGTCGAGCTTGTCGACGGCCATGGCATCGCGCAGCACGTTGACATAGCAGTCACTCTGCGGCAGGCCCTTGGTGAGCGCTTCCCATTCATTGCCGCCGGTACGGCTGCGGAAGACCTGCAGCTTGCCGTCGATGGGGAAATGTTCGGAGTCGCTCTTGATGGGCACTACGTAGATGGTCTCCGGTTCGTGGGCGTGGACGTCGATGACAAAACCGAAGTCGGTGGGCAGGTTGCCGCTGACCTCCTGCCACATGTCGCCGGCGTTGTCGCTGCGCATCACGTCCCAATGCTTCTGCATGAAGAGCGTATCAGGACGTGACGGGTGCATGGCGATGCGATGGACACAGTGGCCCACTTCCGCCTTGGGATCGGGAATGTACTGTGAACGCAGTCCCTGGTTGATGGGCTTCCACGTAACACCGCCATCGTCGGTGCGGAAGGCGCCCGCGGCCGAAATGGCGATGTAGATGCGGCCCGGATCGTTCTTGTCGAGAACAATCGTATGCAGGCACATGCCGCCCGCGCCGGGCTGCCACTTGGGTCCGGTGCCGTGTTCACGCAGGCCCGAGAGTTCGGCCCACGACTTGCCGCCATCGCTCGATTTGAACAGGGCAGCATCTTCGACGCCGGCGTAGACAGTTTCAGCGTCGGTAAGCGACGGCTCCAGGTGCCAGACGCGCTTGAACTCCCAGGGGTGCGGAGTGCCGTCGTACCACTGGTGGGTGCCGGGCACGCCGTCGTAGACAAACTTGTTGTCCATGGGGGACCAGGTCTTGCCGCCATCGTCTGATCGCTGAATCAGCTGGCCGAACCAGCCGCTGGACTGCGAGGCGTAGATCCGGTTGGGATCGACAGGGGATCCCTTGACGTGATAGATCTCCCAGCCCGCGAAATGCGGGCCGCTGACATCCCACTTTTCGCGCTTCGCATCCGATTCCAGAACAAAGGCACCTTTGCGTGTGCCAACCAGTACTCGTACGCTGCTCATCCCTCAGCTCCTTTCGAACCTGATCCCAAACGTGGGCATCGCACCGGCAAGCCCCAGGCAAGCACAGCGCGGCCGGCTTATTCCTGTGCCGGCAATCCCTGGAGTTCCACCACCGGCCTGACTTCGACAGTCCCCTTGCGGGCGCCGGGGATCCGGCTGGCGATATCGATGGCTTCGTCCTGATTCTTGGCTTCCACCATGAAGTAGCCGCCCAATTGTTCTCTCGTTTCAGCAAACGGGCCGTCGGTGACCAGCCGTTTGCCGTCACGAACGCGGACACTCACCGCGGTGGAAACCGACTGCAGGGGAGAGGCGCTCACATACTGGCCGTTGGTGCTGAGCTGGTGGGCGAGATTGGAAGACTCGCCGTAGCACTCCACACGCTCCGGTTCGGTGTAAACGTGTTCCTCCGCATAAATCAGCAACATGTACTTCATCCCAGGGTCTCCTTTAAGTCGTCGAACGCGAGTGGCTGAAATCGACACCGCCTCGCAAGAAAAAAACAAAGTGGTGTCACTGTTGTATCGCCATTTCTTCGCCCCTGCAACAGGCAGGCGGGCCGGAGGGCCTTCAGATTTGTAAATTCCCAGCGTCCGGCTCTAGATTCAACTCCGTCCAGACTACCCCATCTGCGCCGTAAGAGGGCAGCCTGAATCCTACACAGCGAAACCGTTCGCCCGCCTCGATGTAACTTCTTCTCTGATGCATTGACGTTGCCGGGGCTCTCCGCTTAGTCTGTTGTCAGTTACTAAGGGGAGAGCCATTGAGCAAACCAACCGACCTGGTCCAGGGCACCCTGGACATGCTGATCCTGAAGGTCATCGCGCTGGAGCCGATGCACGGCTGGGCCATTGCGCAACGCATCCGGCAAATGTCGGGTGAAGTGCTGCAGGTAGGCCAGGGAGCCCTGTATCCGGCGCTCCACAAACTGGAGCAGAGCGCCTGGATCACGTCCGAATGGGCGGTCAGCGACAACGGCCGGCGGGCGAAATACTACACCTTGACCGAGGCGGGCCGCCAGGTTCTCGCGCACGAAACCGCGCAATGGGAGCGGCTGGCCGCGGCTATCTCCCTGATTGTGCGGACGGCCTGACACGGGAGTCCCGCTATGCGCTGGCCCGAAATACTGCGTCTCCGGCTTCGCACCCTGACCTCGCGAAGACAGGTGGAAGACGAACTCGACGAAGAGCTGCGGTATCACTTCGATCGAGAGATGGACGAGAACCTCGCCGCCGGGATGAGCCGCGCTGAGGCGCGCTGGGCGGCGCTGCGATCAGTGGGCGGATTGGAACAACGGAAAGAGGAGTGCCGCGACATGCGAGGCTTGAACCTGATCGACAACACCCTGCAGGACGCACACTTCGCCTTGCGGCAACTGCGGAAGACCCTGGGCTTCACGTTCACTGCGATTCTGTTACTGGCCCTGGGCATGGGCGCCAGCGTGGCCATCTTCGCTTTCGTTGATGCGACCCTGATTAAGCCGCTGCCGTACAAGGATTCGACGCGGCTGGTGGGCGTTTTCGAAACCGTGCCGATGTTCCCTCGTTCCAACCTCTCGTATGCGGACTACCTGGACTGGAAGAAGATGAACAAAGTCTTCCAATCCCTGGACGCGTATGATCAGCGGGGCTTCATCCTCAGCACCGCCGCCGGAGTGGAACCCGTGCGGGCAGCGCGGGTGACCGACGGCTTCTTCCGTACCCTGGGCGTCTCACCCGTACTGGGTCGCGATTTCTTCTCGGGCGAGGACCTGCCCAGCGCGCACCGGGCCGTGCTGCTGAGTTATGGCGCCTGGCAGAAGCGGTACAGCGGCAAGCCGGAGGTGGTGGGCCAGGTGGTTACGTTGGATGGCGAGCCCAGCACGATCATCGGTGTGCTTCCGCGCGAGTTCCACTTTGCGCCGGCGGAACCGGCTGAATTCTGGTCTACGCTGCATCCCGCGGGCGGCTGTGATCTACGGCGAAGTTGTCATTCCCTCTACGGCGTGGCGCGCCTGAAAGCGGGCGTGAGCATGCAGGCCGCGTTGGCCGATGTGAAGGTGATCGCCAAGCAACTGGAGGCCCAGTATCCCGACTCGAATCGTGACCAGGGCGCCACGTTGGCGAGCCTGGCGGAGGTGATCACCGGCGACATCCGGCCCATACTGCTGGTCCTGCTGGGCGGCTCGGGTCTGTTGCTCCTGATCGCGGGCGTCAATGCGGCCAATCTGCTGCTGGTGCGCGCCGAAAGCCGCCGCCGCGAGATGGCCGTCCGCAGCGCGCTGGGCGCGTCGAAAGGCCGCTTGATCAGGCAGTTCGTGACGGAGGGTCTTGTACTGGTGGCGGCCGGGAGTGCCTTGGGGCTGGTGGTCTCGTGGTGGACCATGCAGCTTCTGACGCGGCTGGTGCCCGAGAACCTCCTGCTGAGGATGCCGTTCCTGATGGGGCTCAGTTTGAATCCCCGCGTTTTGGCCTTCGCTGGGGAGATCGCCGTACTGGCCTTGATCCTTTTTACGGTGACTCCTGCGTTTCACCTGTCCTTGGGGCAGACCCGGGAAGGGCTTGCCGATGGCAGCCGCGGCTCGGCGGGCACTGCCTGGCGGAGGCTCGGCTCGAAACTGGTGGTGCTGGAACTGGCCACGGCGGTGGTGCTGCTGGTGGGTGCGGGCCTTCTGGGCAAGAGCCTCTACAGCCTGCTGCGCGTCGATATCGGATTCCGGCCGGAGCATCTGGTCACCCTGCAGGTGGCGGCTCCCAAGGCGGCCTACGACAAGGATGAGCAGGCGATCGTCCTGCAGAGGGAATTGGTGCGGCGCATCGAAGCCATCCCGGGCGTGACGTCGGTGGGGGTGACCACCAGCCTGCCGGTCAGCGGGAATGGCAATACGACCTGGTTCCGCGTGATCGGGCGTCCCTGGCATGGAGAACACAATGAGGTGCCGGAACGCGATGTCAGTGCCGGATATTTCACCGCCCTCGGCGCCAACCTGATTCGCGGCCGGTTCTTCACTGAGGCGGAGGACGGATCGAAGCCAAGCGTTGCCATCATCAATCAGGCATTGGTGAGGAAGTATTTCCCGAACGAGGATCCCATCGGGCAGCATCTTACTTACCTTTCGGAACCACCAAAGCCAATCGAGATCGTGGGCATCGTGGACGATATCAAGGAAGGCCCGCTGGAGGTGGCGACCGTCCCCGCGCTGTACATCCCGTTCAACCAAAGTGCGAGCAGGTACTTCGGCCTGGTGGTCAGGACAGCCCAATCGGAGCAGCAGCTGCTGCCGGCCATGACCAGCGCGATCCGGGAATTCGACCCGGGCATCGTGACCGCGCAAGGGGCAACGATGACGACACGGATCAATGATTCGCCCTCGGCGTATCTGCACCGCTCGTCGGCCTGGCTGGTGGGCGGCTTCGCGCTGCTCGCGCTGCTACTGGGCGTGGTTGGCTTGTATGGGGTCGTGGCCTATTCAGTCAGCCAGAGGACGCGCGAGATCGGGCTGCGCATGGCTCTGGGCGCCCAACCGGGTGCCGTTTACCGGCTCATCCTGAAGGAAGCAGGTTGGCTGACCGCCATTGGCGTGATCGTCGGGCTGGTCTGTTCCACGGGCGCGGCGACGCTGATTCGTGGCCTGCTGTTCGGTGTGAAGACGTGGGATCTGGCAACACTTGCGAGTGTCGGGTTGGTCCTGGGTGTCGCCTCGATGCTCGCCAGTTTCATCCCCGCGCGGCGGGCAGCGTCGGTGAATCCGGTGGAGGCGCTGAGGGCGGAATAGCCCGGTCAGACCGGCACGTGATGGTGAGGCGAGGAACTGGCGGCCCCGTGCAGCTTCAGCGAGGCAGCCCAGCGGATTCGCGCCAGCGCCACCGCATTGTGCTCCACCTGGACGCCCACGGCAAAGTGGCCCTTTTCCTGCCGGCAATGGATGACTTCGCCCTCCACGGCGCCGCTGTCGAAGATGAGCCTGACTTTGGTTCCTACCGGGATTTCGCCCCGTAGGAGAATGCCGACGCCGGCTGACGAGACGTCTGTAATCCGTATCCCATAAGCGGGACTGGATTCGTTGGGGGCCTGCAATTCGAGGGTTCCGAAAAACTCCGACGGCACGCGAAGATACTTCCTGACCGGCCGTGTCATATCTAAATTATCGGCGGTTTCCGTAGATGGGAACGGGGCAAATACCCTGAGAAATGCTGAGCAGAAGGCCTTAGCCGCGGCTTGGGATGGGCTGGTACCTGCATGTAATTGCAGCACTTGAGGCATCATGGACTGAAATGCTCGGTTTCCTTCTCTCCCTGCTGGCAGGCCGCGGCGCTCAGGCTTCAGCCAAGCCGGGGACTTCCCTGCCCCTGCAGTACCCGGTCCTGCTCTTCGGCGAAGGCCGGATCCTCGTAATGGATACGGTGGAGAAACTCACCTCCACGCAGGGCAGCTCGGGCCTCTACTACCCGTCGCTGCAACTGATTGACGCGGCCGGCAACTTGCACCGGATCGTCAAAGCCAGGGAGTTCGGACGGAAATCGTGGGTGCTGGACATGGGCACCGGCACGTTCCACGTTCATCTGGTGCTGAAGCGCTTGAAGACGCTGAAGCTGGCCGAGGCACGGAAGCTGCTGCTCGAACTCGTCAGCGATCCGGAGAGTTCCTGGAGCCGGTGGCCGGGCGGCTCGGCTCGGGCAGTGGCGCAGTTGGAGAGTTGCAACAGCCTCGGCGAGTTGATGGAGGAGTGCCGCCGAAGCTGGGATTGGCACTGAGGCTCAGCGGACACCTTCCACCTGGGTGAGGTCGCTGTGCGAGACATCGACACGGACGCAATAGAGATAGCGCTCATCCGGCGAGAGGGACCAACTTGATGTGCCGATGGGCGGCAACTGGCCGGGGAATCTGGAGATCTCCTTGTTCGGCCCTCCGTTCAGGGGATGAAAGACGACCGCCGCGCCGCCGGTGGGCTGGCTGCTCTCGGCCAGCAGGTAGATGCCATCACGGCCCGGAGTCCAGGCACCCCAGTAGCCGGCCAACAGCCCGTCCAGAATCTGGGTTGTCGCCCTGGTCACGAGGTCGTAACGCCAGATTGTGGTCCCGGTGCGGGCGCGCGTGAAATAGAGGCTGCGTCCATCGGGAGCAAGCACCTTCTGGTGAACGCCGTCAGCCGCGACGATCCTGGTGCCGGTCATCGACCCCACCGGAACCCGCCAGATCGAGCCCTGGGCGTTATACAAGAGGTTGCGGCCCTCGGCATCGAACATCGGGTGGCCGCCGACCACCTCCGGTCCTCCCAGAATCTGCGGCGATCCGCCTTCGGCATCCACCACATAGAGGCGCTGCGTAAGGGCGTCGTTGAAGACCACCTTGCTGCTGTCGGGGGACCAGCGGCAGGCCACCGGATGGATGGCGCCCCGGGTGATCTGCATGGCGCGCCCGCCATCGACACCACTCACCCAGAGCTGTCCTTCGCCTGACCGGTCGGACCGGTAGCAGAGCCGCTTGCCATCGGGACTGACGAAAGGCAGGATCTCCTCGCCAGTGGAAGAGATGACGCGGCTCCAGCCGTTGGTCCCGCGGCGGGCCGCCTCCAGATCCAGCTTCCAGATGTTCAGATCCTGCTGCAGGTCGGAGTAAACCATACGCTCGCCGGAGCGGCCCACCGAGAGCTGCATCGGGTTGGCGCTGGAGAGATTCGTCCCCTGCACGGCGCCCGTATCCACGTTGGCGGACCAGACCTCGAACTCACGGCGCCGGTTGGAACCAAAGTACAGACGGCGGCCATCGGGTGACCAGTCATGCCCGCTGATGGTGCGATCGGCGGAGGTGAGTTGCTTCACGTTGCCGCCGGAGAGATCGGTGATCCAGAGTTCCTGGCGGAAGCGGTCGGCCATTCGCACAAAAGAGACGCGTTGGCCATCGGGCGAGAAGCGCGGATCCACGTCGCCGATGATCGCGTCGGGCGGCCGGGTGAGGCGGGTGCGGCTGCCGGTGGCGATGTCGACCAGGAACAGGCCGAATGCCTGGGAGGAAGATTCCTTGTCATCGACGACGAGCTTTGTCCCGTCTGGCGACCAGTCCAGGTGGCGGCAGTTGAGTCCATAGCGAGAGCGGTAGAGTTGGACGATCTCCCGCTCAGCGCCGCCGCGCTCGGGCGTGACTACCACGCGGAGGGACGAGGCTTCGTAACGGATGTAGGCCAGGTGGCGGCCGTCGGGCGACCAGGCAGGACTGCTGTGCTCGTAGTGGCCCTCACTTACCTTGCGCGGCTCGTCGTCTTCCGGGCCGCGGACGTAAACGGCCGGATTGTTCGCCCCATCCTGATCCCAAATGAAGGCGACTTTGGCTCCGTCACGAGTGAGCGCGGGCTGGTACTCACTGCCCGGCAGGCGGGTGAGCGAGTGCCGTTGGCCGAACTCGATCTGGGCGGTGGACCGCCGCTGGCTCCAGTAGGCCAGGGCACCCAGCATCAGCATCACTCCCGCCGCCAGGGCGGCCAGCCTCCAGGCGACATTGACGGTTTCGTGAGAGTGGGGCAGGCTCACGGGTACCACCCACTGGTAACCGCGGCCCGGCAGCGTCACCAGATACCTCTCGCCGGAGCCGCCGTCGCCCAGCGCTTTCCTCAGCATGGAGATGTGCTGATTGACGTTGGCGTCCGTCACCACCTGGCCCGGCCAAAGCTGGGCGCAGAGCTCCTCCCGCGTCACCACCTGGTTGCCGCTCTTCAGAAAGATGAGCAGGGCGTCGAACACTTTGGGGGTTACCGCAACAGGTGCGCCGTCCCGCGCTAACGTACGTAACTGTGCGTCGGCCGAGAACGGACCAAAGTGAAACACTTCCTGCTGCATCAGTAGGTTAGCTGTATTTTATGCTGTTTTTTATTTTTCACACGGCTTTGCTGGACACTCCGGAATCGAAGGCGCATAACTGCTGGCGGAGCTTCAGGGGCCGCAACGATGCAGCCCCATCCGGTTTGATTGGAAGGATGGTCACCATGCGCAACCTCGCCGTTGTAATTATGATGTTTTGCCTCGGATCTGTCCTCTTCGCGCAGAATTCCGGGATTCAGGGGTCGGTGATCGACCCGACGAAGGCAGTCGTTCCCAACGCGTCAGTCAGGGCCATCAATCTGGACACTTCCGTTGCCGCCCAGGCCACCACGAACGGGCAGGGGCTTTACCTATTCCCCCTGCTGCCGCCCGGCCGTTACCGCGTGGAATGTGAGGCATCCGGTTTCGCTCCGCAGAAACTGGCGGAGTTCCGATTGGAAACCGGCCAGACCGCCCGCCTCGACTTTGAACTAAAGACCGGATCGATAGCCGAGTCGATTGAGGTCTCGGCTTCGGCGGTGCTCATCAATTCGGAGACCTCCGAAGTGGGCCAGGTGGTCGATTCCAAGCGCATCCTGGAGATGCCGCTGAATGGACGCAACTATCTCCAGTTGGCGCAGTTCACTGCGGGCGTGCTGCCCGGCGGCGGGTTGGGCGTCGGCAGCCGGGCTCGAGATGAGGGAGCCTTCTCGGCCGTCGGGCTGCAGATTGCTCAAAACAACGTCCTGTTGGACGGCACCGACAATTCGTCGCGGACCTCGGGCGGCCCCCTGGGCTACGAAGCCCAGCAGGTGAAGCCGCCCGTGGATGCGGTGGCCGAGTTCAAAGTTGTCACTAATAATATGAGCGCCGAGTACGGATACCGCGCCGGCGCCAAGGTGCTCGTCACGACGAAGTCCGGTTCAAACCAGTTCCACGGCTCCGCCTATGAGTTCCTCCGCAACGAGAAACTGGATGGCACGAACTTTTTCGCCAACCGGTCCGGCGCGAAGAAGCCCTCCTACCGGCAGAACCAGTTTGGTACCACGCTCGGTGGTCCGGTGATCAAAAACCGCACCTTCTTCTTCGGCAGCTACCAGGGGACGCGCATCCGCACCGGCCAGAGCTACATTTCGACGCTGCCCAGCCGCGACATCATTGAACGCGGCGACTTCTCGAAGCAACCCGCCGTCCGGCAAAACATCTTCGATCCGCTGACGCAGACCGGCACGGGCGCCACGGCCAAGCGGAGTCCCTTCGCCGGCAACATCATTCCGCAGTCGCGCTGGGATCCAGTCGTCAAGAACATCCTGCCGCTCTACCCCACCGCCAACATCGGCACGAACGACAACCTGACGAACAACTACTACTTCGGGCCCAGCGACTCCGACGACGCGGATCAGTATGACTTCCGCGGCGACCACAACTTCTCGGATAAGCACCGCTTCTTCGCGCGCTACTCGCGGCGCGACCAGTTCCGCAACCAGAACGGTTATCTGCCTTACCCGGCCATGGGCGGCCAGGGGCAGACCGTGAAGCTGAACGGCAACAACGTCGCAGGTGCGTTGAGCAGTGTACTGACTTCCACGCTCTTCAACGAAGCGCGGTTCGGCTACGCGCAATTCGACACGGCGTTCGACATCCCGTTCACGAAGAACATGAACAAGGATTACGGCATCAAGAACGCCCCGGGCGATGCCATCGGCGACGGGTACGATCAGGGCTGGTCGCTCTTCTCACCCTCCGGCTTCGTGGAGATGGGCCCACGGGCTTTCTGGCCCAATGTGAACAACCTGTCGAACTACCAGGTGAGCGACGCCATCGTCTGGCAGCACGGCAAACACACTTTCAAGTTCGGTGGTGAGCTGCGGCGCTCCAATGTGTTCCGCAATGCGGCGCGCTACCGGCGCGGCCAGTTGGCTTTCAACGGCCAGTTCACCTCGGAATCGCCAAATAATGGCACCAGCCGCGCCAACACCGGCAACGGCATGGCCGACATGCTGCTGGGCTATGTCTCGGGCGGCAACTACGGCAACAACCAGGGTGAGGACATCAACAACTGGTACTACGGCTTCTTCGTGCAGGACGACTTTAAGATCTCATCAAGGCTTACCCTGAACGTAGGCATCCGCTACGAGGTCTTCAAGAAAGCGCTGTTCCCGAATTCCGCCGCGCAGAGCGTCAGCCGGTATCTGTATCAGGGGATCAATGTGGCCAATCAGGCGGACGAGAAGTTCGTCTATCCGACGGGCGACTCCGACAGCGGCGGCACCAACGATCTGAACAACTGGGCTCCGCGCATCGGCCTGGCCTATTCGGCCAATGCCAAGACGGTGATCCGCGCCGGAGCAGGCACCTTCTATGGAGAGGCCAACAGCCTGAGTACCGAGAACGCCAACTTCCGTTCAGGCCCGCCGAAGAGCGCCGACATCGCGCTGCAGACCACGCCGGAAGCGACCTCCTATTACGTGAAAGACGGCTACCCGGGCTTCTCGACCTCGGTCGTCCAGAAGGGTTCGGCCGTGTACGTCTTCCCCGACTTCCGGCCCACACTCTATGTCAGCCAGTGGTTCCTGGATGTGCAGCGCAATCTGCCCTGGGACGCCCTGCTCACCGTGGGCTACATCGGCACCAAGGGCACACACCTTCACAACATCCGGAACATCAATCTGCCGCAGACGCCCAGCGCGACCGTGGCCGCCAACCAGCGCTACTTCCGGCCCCAGTTCGGGGCCATCAGCCTGCACGAGAACAGCCTGAACTCCAGCTACAACTCGATGACGGCCAAGGTAGAGAAGCGGTTCTCCAAGGGCCTGACCCTGTTGAGTTCGTTCACCTGGTCGCACAGCATCGACCAGGGCAATGAGGACCTGCTCGACGGCGGCAGCGGCGGCGTCACGCCGTGGGATATGTCCCGTGAACGGTCGAACTCGAACCTCGACCGGCGGCGGGCGTTCGTCCTGAACTCGGTCTACGAACTGCCATTCGGCAAGAACCGCAGCTACCTCAGCTCCGGTCCTGCGGCGGCGGTGCTGGGCGGCTGGCAGGTGGGCGGCATCTTCTCGATGCAGTCCGGTCTCGCCATCGGCCACAGCTTTAACGTCAACAACCAGAACCTGGGCGGCGCCGTGCGCGGCGACTGGGTGAAGAGTCCGAACCTGCCATCCTCGGAACGGACCATCGACCGCTGGTTCGATACCGGTTTCGTTGTAGCCTCCGCCCCGGGTGTGGTGTCGAATGCGGGCCGCAACCTGATCTATGCGCCCGGCCGGACCAACCTGGATATCATGGTGTCGCGCAGCTTCAACATGCCCCGGGAAGGACACTACATCCAGTTCCGCTTCGAGTCGTTCAACTTCGCGAATCACGCGAATTTCGGCTCGCCCAACACAGCCGTCGGGACTCCGAACGCGGGCAAGATCACTACCGCCGAGGATCCGCGCCGCATCCAGTTCGCCCTCAAGTACGCTTTCTAGCCATGAACCGGCGCACCTTCACCCAAACGCTCGCCGCGGCTCCGGGACTCCTCTCCGCACAGCCGCGGCGCAAGCCGAACATCGTCTGGATCATGGCCGACGACATGGGCCCGGGCGACCTCGGCTGTTATGGACAGAAGTACATCCGCACGCCCAACATCGATAGGCTGGCGGCGGAGGGCATGCTGTTTCGCACCGCCTATGCAGGGGGCACGGTATGCGCCCCCTCGCGGTCGAGCCTCATGACCGGCCAGCACAACGGGCATACGCCCATCCGCTCGAATCCGGGCGGTGTGCCGCTGCTGGCGAGTGAGGGCACCGTGGCCGATGTACTGAAATCGGCGGGGTATGCGACCGCCCTCTGCGGCAAGTGGGGCCTGGGCGATATCGGCACGGACGGCGTGCCGTGGAAGCACGGCTTCGACCAGTTCTTCGGGACACTTCATCAGGCGCACGCGCACTTCCAATACCCGCGCTTTCTCTATGAGAACGGCAAAGAGTTCCCGCTGCCCGGGAACGTAAACGGCGCGCGCGTCACCTACGCCAACGACGTCATCGCCAGCCACGCGGTCGACTTCATCCGCCAGAGCAAGGACAAGCCGTTCTTCCTCTACCACTCGCCCACCATGCCGCACTTCGAGCCGCAGGTGCCGGAGGACTCCATGGCCGAGTACCGCGGCAAGTTTCCCATGGGCAAGCCGTGGAGCCAGGCCAACAACCGGCTGAAGGCCCAGCCGGATGTGCGGACCGCTTACGCCGCGATGGTCACCCGGGTCGACACCTACGTCGGGCGCATCATGGCGGAGCTGCGTGCGCAGGGCCTGGACCAGGACACCATCGTGTTCTTCACCTCAGACAACGGCGCAACCCTGCCCGAGATCGGCGAGTTCTTCTTCAACAGCGCCCTGGGCCTGCGCGGCCACAAGGGCAACCTCTATGAAGGGGGAGTGCGCGCCCCGATGATCGCCCGCTGGCCGGGCCATGTGCCCGCCGGCAAGACGTCTGACTTCGAGTGGTACTTTCCTGACTTCCTGCCGACCGCGGCGGAACTGGCCGGAGTCCGCCATCTGCCCAAAGGCGTCGATGGCCTGTCTGTGCTGCCTACCCTGCTGGGACAGCAGCAGAAACCGCACGAGATGCTGTACTGGGAGAATCCCGACTATGGCTGGAAGACGCAGGAGTTCGCTCCGGGCCTCCCGATGCAGGCGATGCGCCGGGGCAACATGAAGGCGGTGCGGCCCAAGCAGAATGGCGTAGTGGAGTTGTACGACCTGGCCGCGGATCCGACGGAGTCGAAGGATCTGGCGGCGGCGCAGCCCAAGCTCGCCGCGCAGTTCGACCAATGGATGCGGGCTGCGCGAACACCTCCGCGCGTACAGAAGGAGCCGCCCCACGGATGGTGGGAGGCGCGAAGCTAGAGCTATGCAGCGACGAGACTTCCTACAGACCTTGCCCGCCGCGGCCATCGCCGCCGGCCCGGCGCCGCGCTACAACGTCCTGCTGCTGATGAGCGACGAGCACAATCCATTCTTCAGCCAGCCCTACGGGCATTCTTTCGTCACTACGCCCAATATGGCGAAGCTCGCCCAGCGTGGCACGGTCTTCCAGAACGCTTACTGCCCTTCCCCGCTCTGCCTGCCTTCGCGGTCCTCGTTCCTATCGGGCCGCCGGGTTTTCGACCTGCAGACTTACGGCAACTGCAATGTCTTCCAGGTCGACACGCCCAGCTACGGCAAGGTGCTGGACGGGCAGGGCGTCCACTCCGTGCACATCGGGAAGACCGATGTCTACAACCAGGCCTCGACGCTCGCGTTCAGTGAGATGATCGCGCCGGGCGACCGCGCCAGGCCTGGCGACACTCTGGTGTCGCGCGTGCCACTAGATGTCCAGAAAGACGGCGAAGGCCGCGGAGCCGGCTTCGGCGTGACGGCCAATCCGTTCGGCGGCGATCTCAAGAAGGTCGATCTGGCCGTGGACTGGCTCTCCCGAAATGCCGCCAGGCTGGGCAAGCCGTGGACCCTGGCCGTGAATCTGCTGAAACCGCATTTCCCGCACAACGTGACCCGCGAACTGTGGGAGCAGTATGCGGAACACGCCGACCTGCCGAAGCATGGGCTCGACAGCTCCGGCGCGAAGTATCCATATGCCGAGGATCTGAGGAAGTTCTTCGGCACCGATGGCTATGATGCGGAGACGATCCGCAGCCTGCGCCGCGGCTACTATGGCTGCATCACGTTCGTCGATCAGCAACTCGGACGGCTGGTGGACACGCTGGAGAAGTCGGGACAGGCTGCCAACACCGTCATCGCCTACACCTCCGACCACGGCGAGATGCTGGGCAAGTTCGGCCTATGGTGGAAGCGCAGCCTGTACGAGGATTCCGCCCGCATTCCCATGATCGTCGCCGGGCCCGGGTTCCAGGCCGGCCAGCGCGTCCGGACGCCTGTCGATCTGCACGACCTGCGAGCTTCCATGTTCGAAGCGGCCGGAGCGAAACAGCCGGCCGGTTGGTGCGGACACCCGCTGCAATCGATGCCGAAATATGACGAGGAGCGCGCCGTCTTCAGCGAATTTCAGGGCGGCGGGACCCGCGCCAGCGCCTTTCTCATCCGCCAGGGCCGCTGGAAGCTCATCTTCAACTGCGCCGCACCCCATCAACTGTTCGATCTGGACAAGGACCCCGACGAGTTGAACAACCTCGCCGCCAGCCAACCGAAAGCCGTGAAACGGCTGGAAGGGGAACTGCGCCGCATCTGCTCGCCCGAAGAGGAGAATCGCCGAGCCGAGGAGTTCACGCAACGCCAGTTGCGCGCCCTGGGCCGCTGAACACCATCATGCAACGCCGACACTTTCTGCAGACCCTCTCCGCCGCCGCGATGGCGCCCATCGCCACTCCGCCGCGCCCCAACATTCTGTTCGTGCTGGCCGACGACCTCGGCTACGGCGACCTGGGCTGCTACGGCCAGACGCGCATCCAGACTCCGAACATCGACCGTCTGGCCGCCGAGGGCATCCGCTTCGGCTCCGCTTACGCCGGGTCCACCGTGTGTGCGCCGTCGCGCTGTTCCCTGATGACCGGCCTGCACACGGGGCATGCGCATACGCGCGGGAACAAGGGGAACGACCTGCCGCTGCGGCCCAGCGATGTCACCGTAACGGAATTGCTGAAGAAGGCGGGCTACCGGACAGGCCTGTTCGGCAAATGGAGCCTGGGCCAGTTGGGCACCACCGGCTATCCGACGAAGAAGGGCTTCGATGAGTGGTTCGGTTTCTTCTCACAGCTCCACGCCCACAACTACTACCCGGAGCACCTGCTCGATCAGGAAGGCAGCTTCCTGCTGCGCGGGAACATGGGCACACAGCACAAGGACTACGCGCCCGATCTGTTCACGAAGCACGCCGTGAGCTTCCTGGAGCGGCAATCGGCGACGCAGCCCTTTTTTCTGCACGTCTGCTACACGCAGCCGCACGCCAACAACGAGATGGGCCGCGATACCGGCAACGGCATGCAGGTGCCGTCCGATGCGCCCTACACGGATCGCAACTGGCCGCAGGTGGAGAAGAACTTCGCCGCCATGATCAGCCGGATGGACTCCGACGTCGGCCAACTGATGTCGACTCTGAAGCGCAAGGGCATGGATCAGAATACGCTGGTCCTCTTCGCGTCGGACAACGGCCCGCACAAAGAAGGAGGCCATGCCCCGTCGTTCTTCGAAAGTTCCGGCCCGCTGCGGGGGATCAAGCGCGATCTGACCGAAGGGGGGATCCGCGTACCTTGCGTCGCACGCTGGCCCGGCGGCATCAAAGGCGGCCAGGTGAGCGAGTTTCCGTGGGCGTTCTGGGATATCCTGCCGACCTTCGCGGAACTTGCGGGTGTCGAGGCGCCCAAGGGTCTGGACGGGACGTCCATCGTGCCCACGCTGACAGGCAGGACGCAGAAGCCGCACGAATACTTCTACTGGGAGTTCCACGAACTGGGCTTCCACCAGGCCGTCCGCATGGGCAACTGGAAGGGCATCCGTAAGGGGCCGGAACTGCCAATAGAGCTCTACGACCTGGCCACTGACTTGAGCGAGCATCACGACCTCTCGGCGGCTAATCCGGCCGTGCTCGCGAAGATCAAACAGATCATGGCCTCGGCCCGCACGGATTCGCCGGATTTCCCGATACTGACTCCGGAGGAGGCCAAGAAGCGGGCTCTGCCGATGTAGAGCTCTCATCCGCAGGTAGCCTTCTCCGTCGTTGACTGCGTAACCAAATCTGGTTACCCTCGAGACGCGAGAGAAAAAGAGCTGTGCCGCTGACTCAATAGGCAGAACAGCCGGTTCGTGATGGAATCCCGCCACACACGGGTCATTGTAGGCTCAGAGGGCCCATGGAGCACTATCCAGCCCGATTCGAACCTGACGAAAAGGACGGCGGCTATTTAGCCACCTTTCCTGACTTCGGTTACGGTGTCACACAAGGCGAGAGCGTGGAGGAAGTTACGGATCTGGCTCGGGACCTTCTGATGCTCACCATTGGCGACTTCATCCGGAACGGAAAACCGCTGCCCACCCCCAAACGTCGCCGGGGAGCAAAGTTTCGCCCCGTGGCATTGACGGCCCTGCAGTGCGCGAAGGTGGATCTCTACAATACCTTTCAATCCTCCGGCCTCAAAAAGGCAGAATTCGCGCGGCGCATCGGGATCCCGAAAACACACATCGACCGATTGTTCTCGCTTCGGCACCAGTCGAGGCTCGATCAGCTCGAATCCGCCTTCGCCGCACTCGGCAAGCGTCTGCATGTCGAGGCGCGCAACGCGGCCTAGCTTCTTCACAGGCCAGACCTCAGCGACTCCTCGGGCCAGCTATCCAACATTCCGAACACCCCTGCTCGCCCCTAGCGTCATTCCCGGCCGCAGCCGGCCTAATTCCATACCTTTTTGGCAACTCTCAGGCCTGTCATTTCCTGCTTACGCCGAGATTCAGAGCTAAGATAAAACTTACTCATGCAGACCCTCGGCCTGTCGGATTCAACACCCCGCACGGAAAGCCGCTGGCGAGCCCTGTTCTGGCCCACCATCCGGAATGTCGGGGATCTCGATTACATCACCAGGCAGGGCCTCTGGATCTGCTACATCGTCGCGGCGGTAAATGCAGTGCTGTCCGCATTCGCCGGTTTTCCCCTGGCCGGAGCCTTCGAGTGCCTGTTCTATTTCCTGGCCGGAGTGGGCGTCCGGCAGCGCGACCGCTTCGCAGGAATTGCCGCCTTCGCCGGCTATTTACTCAGCGGCTTTGTCCTGCAGCGCTACTCGGGCAATGGCTTCGGCGTCGTTCGCATCATCTTCCTGGCCCTGCTTTTCGCCAACATCCGGGGCAACTGGCTGTCGGCGCGTTGGGCCTCGGAGGAGCAGTTGGAGTTTCCCCCGATGCGTCTCAACCAGACACTGGCCGACAAAATGGCGGACCAGCTCCCAGTCTGGCTCTGGCCCAAAATCCGCATTGTCTTTTATGTGATTGCTACGTTGGAATTGCTGTTTCTGCTGCTGGCGCTTTTCGCTCCGCTGCCGTAAAGAGCAAAGTGATTGTCGCTTTCCAATAACTCCACCGCCGGGCCTGCGGGTTGGATCGATGAATGGGGCGCAACATCATGCAGGCCGGTCGGAGTTCGGCGGGCTCACCCTTGCGTTGCCATCCGCCCTTCCAGGAGCCAGTAGCTTTAGAATTCCGGCCCAGAGTAGTCCGGAGAAGAGCGACGAACCAAGGATGAAAAGGACTGAGCGCCTCCAACCCTCGGCCCAGTACCATTCGACTGCGCCGGACATCAGCCCGAAAGCAAGCGAGTCCCGAAGGATTGAGCGGCGCGTGAACCAGGAAGGAAGTTTCACGGCTCTCCTCGCGCCACCTTCTCAAACATCCATCTCATCTGCGTCCAAGACCTGCCGCCTTGATCCTATCAACTGGTGTCCCGCAGTGAACGCCTGGAGACAAACAATGCCGCCAGGCAATGGTCCGCCCGTCGACTACCCTCGCAGTGCCACACCCGGCTGCCGCTCCATCCATGCCTGGTCCGCCAACACTACCGAAGTCTCGATCTGCCTCTCCGGCACGCCCCAGTAACGCCGCAACAGTCGGTCCTTCTGGTGCTCGGACACCAGGGTGAATCCGTTCTTCTCATAGAACCGGATCGCCCAGAACGCCGCGGCCCAGGTCCCGATCAGGACCGGCGTGCCGGCGAGTCCTGTCAGCTGCGCCAGCAATTGAGCCCCGATTCCACTCCGCTGACGGCTGCTACGGACGTAGGCGTGGCGAATCAACGTGACATCCTGCACCGGCTGCAGGCCCATCACGCCAGCCAACTCGCCACCAGCCTCATAACCATAGAATTCGACACCCTGCGCCAACTGAGCCTGAAGCTCCGCCCTGCCCATGTAGGGCGAGTGCCAGCAATCCTCAGGAATGATCCCCTGGTACACACCGGCGCCATCGTTGATAATCGTCCAGATCGCTTCGAAGTCGGCCTCGCCGCAACGTCGAATCATATTCGTCCTCTCGTGTCAGCCCGCAGAGCGAAGCCGCGCGCGGCCTGCCTCGGGCAGCCGGTGATTCAGAATCGCAGGAATAGGCAGTGTCGTCTTGAACGAAATTGCGGCCGCTGCGGCAAATCAGCGGACCGCTGCCCGGTAGCGGCTCGGCGTCACCCCGAACTGGCGTCCGAACGCCCGGGTCATGTGGCTCTGGTCGGCGAAGCCCGCCTCGAGCGCAGCCTCTGACGGCGCCACTCCCACCGCCAACAACCTGCGCACCGTCAGCAATCGCTGCTGCACGGCGTAGGCATGCGGAGTGATGCCCGTGGCCCGGGCGAAGCCGCGCAGAAGTTGGAAGCGGCTCACACCGCATAGGGACGCCAGTTCGGCGAGCGAGGCAGCCCGCCCGGGATCGAAGCGGATCCGGTCGATCGCCTTCTGGACGTAAGGAGGAGGGCCCGCCGTGCCTGGTTTCGACACGCCATGCCGTTGCAGCAGGCAAATCAGCACGAGCACCAGGCGCTCTTCGGCGGCCAACGGATCGTCGTCCGTCAAGGTCGCGAACAATTCGGCGAATCGCCCAGCCAGCAGCGGGTCGCGTACAACCGGCCGCAGGACTTCCGGAAAGCCGCGCAACTCTTCACCCAGTTGAGAGGACACCTGTAGGGGCTCCAGGTACACCATACGCCAGCCCCGAGTCGCCCCACCCAGCGGAGCGCCGTCGTGGCACTCGCCCGCATTCACCATGATGACGTCTCCGGCCGCGGCTTCCACCGCCCCGATGCCGCTCCAGGAGCGGTGTCCGCCGAAGGTCATCACACCGAAACCGAGTTGATCGTGGAAGTGCCGCGGAAACTGGGCATTGGTCACGAGCGTGCGGGCTTCGACACCGGGCAGCACCGAGCGGTGCTGATCCACCAGATGGACACGCGCAGTCATGGCTTCAACTTCAGAATAGAACTACAGCGCACGAGTTGGACCGGGAACGAATTCCGCACGGCCTGCCAACCTCCGGGTTGTATATTGGAACGTATCCCCACCGTGACAACCCTGGCGCACAAGACCTTAGGCCGTCTCGATGACTTGCGGCGTCTGCGTGAGCGATCCGCCCACGACATGCTCGTCCTGCCAAACGTGCGCTGGACCCGCGACCTGAATCGCTCCTGGATCGAGGAAGGCCTCCGCCACTATCAGCCCTTCCTGTTGATCTCCGAAGGCGACTTCCGCGGCACCGTTCTCGAATGGGAGTTGCGCCTCGTGCGCGCCGCCGGCTACCGGCGCCAGGGCCGCTGGTGGAGGCCGCAGTGACCTTCCAGGAAAAGACCGCCGCCGAGTGGGTGCCCTTCCAGGCACTCCAGCCATTGATCGGAGCCCTGCACTGCCACGGCCCGGCATCGCGCCGCTTCCTTATCCTGCTGCGCGCCTTGCCTGTCCATCTCCTGGGCATCGTGGACCAACCGGCCTGGGCCGACGGAGGCATGCGCTCGCCTGCCGAGTTCTTCTATCACGACCTCGATCACGCCCGCTACAAGATCCGCGAGGATCTACTCGCGCTCGGCTTCGACTGCCCCGATGTCAGCCCCACTACACCGGCGATCCTCCCCTACGTTCTCGATTCCATCCAGCAGGCGGGCCCCTTGCTCTGGCAGTTGGCTCCGGAACGCCTGCGCCTCGCCCGAACTCTCTTTACGACGCTGGATGCCTCGCCGGACCACCAGCTCGCGCTCGCCGGCGAATGGCTCCTGTTCGAGATCCTCCACGAGAAGAGCTTCCCGCTCGACCGCACCATTCTGAACCGCGAACTGCAACGCCCGCAGCACATCGCCAAGCTGCGGCAGAAGCTGGCCGCCGGCTTTTATGAAGAGGCCAGCCCGCTCGTCTTCGCCCGGTTGCCGGAGGCGCGCGCGTGGCTGCTGGGCGCACTGTGACGATCCCCGTCTTCGATTTCTCTGGCCCGATGGATGCAGGTGAGACCGCCCGGCTGCACCGGGCCGCAGCCGGGATCGGCTTCTTCCACGCCACGCATCCGTTGTTCGACGGGAAGCGATGCAGTCAGGCGATCCAACTGGCACGCGGATTCTTCGACCTGCCGGCGGCCGAAAAACAGGCGCTCGCCATCGAGAACTCGGCGCACTTCCGCGGCTACAGCGAGATGCGCAACGCCAGGGATTGGCGCGAGCAGATGCACTTCGGACGCGAGGAACCCGCTGGCGCGCATCGCCTGTCCGGACCGAATCTCTGGCCGGTCAGCGGCGAGTGGCGCTCGGAAATCCTGCGCCTGATCGCGGACTTTGAAACTGCCGGCCGCGACATCCTGAACGGAATCTCCTCCGGCCTGCGCCTGCCGCCCGATCAACTACTGCCGCAAGAGGAAGCCCCGTACGTCCTGCTGAAGCTGATCCATTATCTGCCGCCGCCGGACGGCCAGGCTCGCTCCGGAGTCGCTCCGCACGTCGACTTTAGTTGGATCACGCTGCTCCTTCAGGATGACGCCGGCGGCCTCTCCGCCTGCACGCCGGAGGGTCAGTGGCAGGATATCGATCCGCGCCCAGGCTCCTTGATCGTGAACATCGGGGAGATCCTGCAGTTCGCCACCTCAGCCGGTCTCCGAGCCACTCCGCATCGCGTGATGAACCGGACCCGGGATCGCATCTCTCTACCGTTCTTCCTGAATCCGGGCCTGGACCGCTGGATCGGACCCATCCCACTCGCGCAGCGCGGCACTATCTCCGCGGCGCCCGAACCCGAGCATGTCCATCGTGTATTGCCAATCTCGGCGGCTACTCCGTTCCACTACGGCGAAGCCGAATGGCGCCGCAAGGGGCAAGGGGTGTGGTGCCGGGATTGTGTCTCGGCGTGAGGCGCGACTGAGCACCCGAATTCTACGGCCGGGGAACTGCGCTTCTACTACGATTCGCTTCTCACCGGCCGCCCATCCCCGTCGCCTCAACTCGCAGTAGCCCGCGCCCCTGCGTGATCGCATAGCACGTAGTCACGTCGAAGCACGAAAAGCTCACCACCTGATCTCCGGCCATCGGAATCGCCGTCCACTGGAATCCTCCGTCATCCGATTCCCTCAGAACTCCATCACGGCCCAATGCGTAGCCGTGATCCACCGTCAGAAACTGAATTCGCTGATGGCCAGGCCCGGGAGTTCGGGGCCAGATCTGCGTCGGCCGCGCCAACTCAAGCCACGAACGCCCTTGATCCTCGCTGCGAAAAAGGTGCTCTCCCTGCAAAAGCCAGTGGAACTCGCCGGCAAACACAACCGCCAAAGGCGGCTGGGCACTACCCAAAAAATGTTCTGAATGCCCGCCCGCGAAAGAGAACTGGCTGTCGGCCCAGGTTCGCCCTTTGTCCTTCGAATACATCGCGGCTGTCTTTCCAAAGAGAAAGAACACAGAACCGCGCCCCTCCTGAATGATCTCGAACTTCCCCGATGGCAGCGGACGTTTCTCCCAGGTTTTTCCGGCATCCTGACTCACCAGCAACTGGTCGGCGAACCGCCCGGGACCATCCGGCGTCGACACCCGCGCCAGCACCGCGCTCTCGTCACTGCCAACGGTGAGCCACTCCAGGCGTCCGTCCTTCAACGAAGGCCCTACTGGGATGGAACACAATCGCTTCCAACTGAGCCCGGCATCGGAGGTCAGATACACGGTCTCGTCAATCGCAGCCCAACCGTGCCCACCCGCACGCAACTGGTAGCGCAGCGGAGACGCGGGCCCAGGGGCATGGGGGTCCACTCGTCCCTTCCCGGGCCAGGCGAGCCGCTGCCAGCTACGCCCTCCATCTCCAGTCCGGTAACTCGGACCAGAGAGGCCGCACGTCAGCCACCCTCTATCGGCATCCGCGAAATCGACCTCGCATTCCGCGGGTCTCGAAACCGCATCAGGCAAACCCGCCGGCCGGGTTACTCCGTTCGGGAACAACACCGCATACAGAAGAACTGCCGTGAACATTATGTGCAAAGAATAGCATTCTCAGGAATCGAATCACTCCGCCATCTGGCAACAAGCGCCTCTTTTACCAGAATGGGCCGTTCGCCTGTTCGCGAACCCCATGCCTCTTTCACATTCAACGTGGGTTGCATTTCTGATAATCTCCTTCCCATGCGCACCTGGGCTGCTACACTTCCAGTGAATTTCCTCTGTCTTTGCCTGCTGGTCCCCGTCCGCCTCCCCGCCCAGACGACTGGCTCCCTCAGCGGCCTCATCACCAACTCCATCACCGGCGAGCCCCTCCCCGGCGTCCAGGTGCTTCTCATTCCATTGGGTTCAGCACAAGCTACATCTCTCAACGCCACCTCCGGACCGAATGGACGAATTCACTTCGAAGACGTGAAGCCCGGCCACTACGAATTCGACTCCACCAAACCCGGCTTCGTGCGCCACCGCCAACAAGTCGAAATTGCCGCCGGTTCCACGAAGGTGGACGCCCGCCTGACTCCGTACGCCCGCGTTTCCGGCCGCGTTACCCTCGGGCCCGATCATCCCGCGGCCGGCGTTCCGGTCGAGATCCGCCGCCGTGGCGGCCGGCCCCGTTTCACCACCACTACCGCCGAGGATGGCACCTACCTTTTCAATGCCCTGGAGCCCGGCCGCTACCTGCTCAGCGCCGGTGCACGCGGCGCAGCGCTGCGAAAACTCCCCGGCTACTCAGCGGCCAAGGCCCCCACCCAGGAAGGCGGCCGAACCGCCTGGGCGCCGGCCTTCTTCCCCGAAGGCCGATCCCCCGCGGAGGCACAGGTGCTCAGTATCAAGGGCGGCATGGACCTGGGCGGTCACGATCTCCGGCTCCGTCCAGTCCCGGTCTACCGCCTGCGCGGCACCGTCGTGGACGACCGTGGAGAGCCCGCCGGCGGGGCAGCCGTGCAACTCTTCGCAGCCGACTCCTGGTTCGGTTCGGAGTATGAGACCACCGCCCGCGCGGATGGTAGCTTCGAACTGGAAGACGTGCGCGCCGGAGACTGGGATCTTCACGCCTCCGCCAGCCACAGCGGCGTTACGCTCAAAGGGAGCCTGCGGTTTTCAATCACCAAGGCGGACCTCTCTTCGGTTCGCCTCGAACTCACTCCGCCGTTCCCACTTAACGGATTCGTCGATCGCGACGAGCCTAGGGACAAGGAAGGAAAGCGGCTGGTCAGCGGCGTCTATATGACCTCCGAGGACGGCGGCGCGGATATCGCGCTCAAGTTCCACACACAGGATGGCGGCCTGCACTGGGATTCCATCTATCCCGGCCGCTATCGCATCCGGCCAGTCGGTTTCGCCCCCAACTGGTACCTGGACGCCATATACGTCGGCGATCAGGAAGTACTCACGCGGGCCGTGGACCTCCGCCCCGGCAGCCCATCCGTCCGCATCGTCTACCTGCCTCGAGCCGGCAGGCTGCGAGGCTCAGTCGAACGGGGCAGCCGCGCCCACGTCTACCTGCTCCCCGCCGAGGAAGCACTGTGGGACGAGCAGTTTATCAATGCCGCACAGACGGACGCTGAGGGCCGCTTCGAGATCGGCAGCCTAAGGCCCGGTGAGTACCTTGCCTTCGCCTTCGACGAGCCCCAGGACCACGACGAGTTCACTGATCCGGCCCTGGTCCGCACGCTTCTTATCCAGGCGACGCGGCTCACCGTCCGTCGCGGTGAACTCAGCCAGGTTGAACTGAAGCCCCTCCCCAGCACCCTCTGGTAGGCTCTTCGCCGCCAGAGACCGGAATGCGTGTACGGCCCTAGCCGAGTATCTACACAAACCCTAAGCTATGTTGCTGATGGAATGACCCAGTGCTTTTCGGCAACGATGTCTTGAAGAGACTAATTCATGAGCATTCCGGCTCGCATATTACAATGGTATTTCGGCCTCTCCGCCATATTGCTGGTGCCCAGCTGCGTTCAATTACTGATCAAGGCGTGGTGGAAATCCGCTCACGCTGAGCGCCCGGCAGCGGGAATGGTCGGTTACGTCATAATCATTTCGTACTTTCTCGTAGCTGGCTTGGCCGCCGCCATGGCCTGGTGGCAGATGAAGCGGGGCCGGAAGTTCGCCGGCCGTTGGGCCATTGCCGCGTCCATCGCCCATTTCCTGATACTGCCAATCGGGCCAGTCGTGACCATCGCCGGCCTCGTGGTTTTCATGCGCAGGAAACAGCGAGAGGCCCTTCACGTCGAGCGGCCGCCTGAACACACGCCGAAGGCTGGCGATGGAACTTCGCGCTTCACTCAGGCCGCGGTCTATATCGTTCCGTGGATCCTCGCCTTCGCCGGATTCCGCTGGGTCGGCCGGCTCGCCGCCCAGTTGGGCTTAACAGCGATCCAGGGCCCCCTGACGGGCCTGATCGTGCTGCCTCTGGCTATCCTCCTCTCGATCTTCTTTCACGAGTCGGGGCACGCCATCGGAGCCTGGGCTTCGGATTTCCAGGTTCGGATGTTCCGCGTGGGTCCCTTCAGCGTCTCCAAGCTCGAAGGCCGGTGGCGCTTCGAGTGGGCGGGCCTGTTAGGCGGAGCCACCGGCGCCCTGCCCACCAGACCGCGAGGCATCCGCTCCGGCGCTCTGTTCACCATCGCCGCCGGACCCGCCGCATCATTTGCCTCTGGAACCATCTGCCTGGTGCTGTTCCTCACCGCGCGCAACGCGCCCTGGCAGCCCGCCTGGGATCTCCTCGGCACGTTGACCGTCTTGTGCCTCATCGATTCCGTTGTCAATCTGCTGCCCATCGGGACCGAGCATGGCGGCTACTCCGACGGAGCGCGGCTCTGGCAACTCGCCTTGAACGGTCCGTGGAGCAGGCGCATTGTCTTCCAGTTCTACACCGGACTGTCGATCACCGGGGATCTTTCCCCGCAGGACTGGCCCAGCGACCTGGTCGAGGATTCGGCTCGCGTGGAGGACGGCAGCAGCGGAGACCCCGGAGCGATCCTGTTTGCGCTAGTCCACTTTCGCTTCCGTGGCGAAATCGAGCGGGCCGAGGAATACTTCAACCTGATCCATCAGCATGCGAAGCATTGGCCGGAGAAGACCGTAACGCAATTCGCGCCCGAATTTTCCTTTTATCAGGCCATCTACCGGGGCGATGCGGAAGCTGCCCAGCTCTGGTTCGATCGCTTCAAGGACAAATCGCTTTCCGACTATTGGCGCGCGAAGGCGGCACTTCACGGAGCCAAAGGCGAACTGGAAGACGGACGCGCGGCCTGGTACAAAGGCTGGAGCCTCGTGCTGCAGGCGCCTCCCAGGGGCATTCGCCTGTTAGACGAACACGACTTCCGCTTGATGGCGGAACGCTGGTGGCCCGACCTGGTGAGCCTGGTTCCAGTCCACTCCACGGCGGCCCAGCAACCAGTCATTCGTCGCGAAGCCGTTCCTGCCTAGAGGACGCCCGGCCGCCGGGCATTGCCCGCTCGGTTCCACACGCCGCGCACCCGCCGGTCACAGCTTCATGCCCAAAGGAATCGGCGGCGCGAGCGAGGCCAGATCGCCATTCAGCAGGGTCGCCTGCGTACTCCGCTTCATCCAGAACGTGTCATTCAGCGTGATGTCTTCCAGTGCGCCGTTCATCGTGCGCCGCCACAGAGTCGATTGCTGATATTTCGTCGAAGCATGCGCGAAATAGCCGCCCGCCGTCATCGCCATATTGCCCATGCTGGATTCCACCCAATCCGAAACAACAAAGTGGAAATGCAGGGGAGTTGCATTTCTCCGGGCCAACATCCCCAGCCCGTGGTCGTAGCAGCTCTCCATACCAAACCGGTACCCCATGATGTCCGCGCACTGCGGGAACGTCCCCGGCACGAAAGCCAACTGATCCGGACTGCAGCCGAACGCCTCGCCCCAATCCTCCTGTTTGTCGATCTTCGCAATACGATGCCCTCCCAGCAGCAGGTACGCCACGTTCTTGGCGATCTCCGGAAACTTGGGGATGTCCCGCAGGCTCTGGCTGATCTGGTTCAACGAAGCACGGGGTAATCATCGGCGGGAAACCCCGCACCAATCCACGTGGTCAAATCCTTGCCGAAAGGCGACCGCATGCCTGGGATATTGGCAATGTAGTTCTGGTGCTTCTGCAGAATCCGGTCGCGCCGCGATGGGTCCGTCGTTTTGGGCCGCGTCCGTTGCCCTGTGGCTGGATCGAACTTTGCCTCGGCGGAAAATAGATCCCGGATCAGTCCTTTGCGGTAAAGCTGCGGTAAAACACAGTGCCCGGCACAATCAGGATTTTGGGAAACTTGGCGCGGAGTCTCGACTGCGTGCGGAGCCGGCAACGCAGCGGCGCGCCGCCACGAGGGAACTCCGCCCAGCCCAATCGCCCCCCGCGAATCAGCAGCAAGCAGAGCCGCGAATGTAAATGAGCGGAGGAGCAACCGAAAGTCCCCCATCCACCACGAGAGCCCGAACCGCGAACCGAGGACTGAAGCCCCCACCAACCAGACGGCTATTCCGAAGCACACCTCGCAATCATCCGCATCAGCAAACCAAGCTCCGCCTGATCCACAGAATCGGCGGCCAGCAGCCCGCCCTCCTTCGATTCGACCATCGTAACCGCAACCCGGCCACACTCAAGTCCAAGGCGATCGGTAAACACAGTGTCGAGCGTCGTACCCGGTCGGTGCCCTACCACGCCCTGCGCCGGCAACCGATACCCCACAACCGCACCCTCCTGCCCTCCGGGCCACAATTCAGCGCGCAACTCAGCCCAGGTCTGCCCGGAGAGCATCTGGGCGAGCGCGCTCCGAGCATGGGGCCCCAAGTTGGCTTCAAACTGGACCGCATCATCGCTCACCCATGCCCGAACAAACTGATCAAGCGCCAATCCGGCGGAAAAGACACCGTTACACTGGAAAACGCGGCCCGCACGATCAGCACGAGACACAAACGCCGTCAGTCCCAGCGAGACCGCCAGCGCCTGATTGAGTTGCAGGCCCAGCCTCGCCAGGGTGCGGTCATCGGCCATTCGGCGCAAACGCGGGAACGCATCCTGACGTCCGATCTGGGCATAGGCCCTCACGACCCACGCCCCATTCGTGGCAAACTCAGACTCCGCGCCGGCCTGTTCGATCGAATCCAGCGCCCGCTCCAGTTCGGCCAGCGACGCTGCGCGTTGGCGCAAGAGTGACTCAACCAACCGGCGATACCGGCCCTCGCGCTCAGAAGAACACGAGGATAACCCCATCTGGTCAGCAAGAGAAGACTGCGTCAGAGCCAGCACGAGCTCGCGCGAAGAAGGCGCAGCCCCTTGTCCGCAGGCGGTACTGCATGAGACGGCCAGCGCGCTGAACCAAACGAGAAAAAGACCTTTACCCACGGCGTGCCCTCCTGGGCTCCGGCAACAGAAAACGGCGTGGCCCCGGCGCAAAGCAACCCGCCACCACGCCGGACAAGGAATCCAAACTCAATCGACCAGTGGAACGGAACTGCCGCCGCACTGCATGGTGCATTCCGAGGCAGGCCAATGTTATTTTAGTCTTCGAGTTGCTGGAATCTCTGGAAGAATCGACGCAGGCTGGGACAGTGCGTTTCAATGAATTTGCGTGCCCGCCGCCAGTCCCCAAACCCAACACGGCCCGGATGCCTCGAAGGATGCGCGCGTCAGCACGTCCGTTAACCGAAATGCCGTCCAAAATCGGACCCGAACCCGATCCGAGTCGTCAAGAGTCACCTCTGTCACCGCCGCCCGTACCGGCTTACCCTGCCCAGGATCGGTTGAGTCCATGACCGTCCGGCAGATCTGGTCGCAAAAACCGCCCTTCGGCGTCCGGCGCGTGGCCTCAGGCAAGCCGCCCGCTCCCGCGCGCCCCCCTTCGCGATGACCGGCATCCGCTATATTTCGCTAACCGGCACCAGCGGTTACGCCCAGGCCGCGCGCCGGTATCTGCTGGGGCTCGTAGGGCTCGGCGTACCCGTCACCTGGACGCCGTTAGTCCCTGGCCCGGCCTGGGGCCTGGAGTTTGAGCCGTACGAGGGCACTTCCATCGGCGACCCGCAGCTCGATCCTGTGTGCAACCGGGCCATCCCCTACGACGTCGTCCTCCTTCACACCCAGCCGGAATACTATCCTCACCTCCGGGCGATGTTTCCGGACACCCGCGTCGCCGCCTACGCAGCCTGGGAAACTGAGCGCGTACCCCGCTCCTGGAAGACCCACCTGAGCGGCCTCGACCTGCTGATTGTCCCCTGCCCCTGGAATCGCGACGTGATGCGCAGTGGCGGCTTCCGGCAGCCCGTCGAGGTGGTTCCGCACTCTCTCCTTCCGGGCCAGGCCCCACTGCCCGCTGCCGCCGAAAGCGACGGCCCGTTCACCTTCTACTCCATCAACGTCTGGGACGACCGTAAGGCGGTCGACCGCACAATCGCCGCCTATCTCAGGGCCTTTACCGCCCAGGATCCGGTACGCCTCGTCCTCAAAACCACCGAGAAACACCTGTCCCTGCGCGTACCCTTCACCGGGTGCTGGCCCGTTCGCACCCAATGGCTGGCCGAGAGGTTGCGAAATCGGTATCCCGACCCTCCGCCCATCACCCTGCTCACGGAAAAGCTACCGGAATCCGGCATCCAGGACCTCCACCGCCAGGGCGACTGCTACGTCTCGCTCTGTCATGCCGAAGGATGGGGGCTGGGCGCCTTCGATGCCGCCGCCTCCGGCCGCCCCGTCGTCATGACAGGTTACGGCGGACAAACTGAGTTTCTGCCACCAGACCTCTCCTGGCGCGTCCCCTACCGCATGACCTCACCGCCCTTCCGCCCTCTGCTCGACTACGAGTTCGGTCACCGCTGGGCCGAACCGGACGTCGGCCAGGGTGCCCGTTTCCTGCGTGAGGTCTACGAACACCCTGAGGAAAGCAGGGCCAAAGCCCAGGTCCTGGCCAGTCGGTTGTGTGCGCGCTATCGGTCCGATCTGGTCGCCGCCGAGCTCCGGGATTGCCTGGGCCGGCATTTCTGAGGACCCGTGCAGCCGCTCACGCACTACTCAAGCCGGCTCCGTCGTATCCTGCTGGATCAGCTCCGGCCCGGCCAGCCCGAATCCTCTGGCCATTCACCCACCAAATCCGGCAGCTTGGAAGCGCAGAGCCGCGCTCATCACAACCACCCGGATCTGCTCGCGCGCGCCGCGTCACGCATCCAGCCGCCCGGAGCGAACCTGATCTGGAACAAGGGCCTCGCGGCGCTCTCCGATTGGCGCATCCCCGACGAGTTTCCACCGGAACTGGGCTACACCACCGCCCCCCTTCTCGCCGGCGCGGATGTAAACTGGCGCACGCCCAGGAACCTGATCCCGGCTCCTTCCACGTATGCTTCGATCCCGGATGGTGCGGTGATCTGGCTGCGCTTGTCCTGGATCAAATCCTTCCTCCACCAAGTACTCCCGTTGCTCCGCTCACGCTTCATTCTGGTGACTGCCGACTCCGACAGCCCAGTCCCCTCCAGCATCCGGCGGGTAGCCCGGACTCTCGTGAACGACCCCCGCCTGATCCACTGGTACGCCCAGAATTACGATGGCTCCGATCACCGGACCCGGATCTCCCCCGCCCCCATCGGCATCGACTACCACACTCTGTGCGATCGACCCATGTGGGGCGAGCCCATCGCCTCGCCCGCTGAGCAGGAGAGCGTCTTACTGTCCATCCGCGACAGCCTGCCGCCGCTCGCTGAACGAATTCCGTCGGTCTATGTGGATTTCGGATGGCAACGCACGCGGCTCGGCGGGCGGAAAGGCCTGATCCACAAGCTGCGCGGCAATCCCCATGTCTGCCTGCAGGAAGCGCCGCTCGGGCGCTCCGAGATGTGGCGCCGCCGCGGCCGCTACGCCTTCGTCCTCAGTCCCCCTGGCAATGGCCTGGACACCCACCGGCTGTGGGAGTCGCTGGCCTTGGGTCACATCGTCCTGACACCGGCCTCTTCGCTGGACCCGCTCTTTCGCGGCCTGCCCGTCGTCCCGTTCCAGCATTGGTCCGAGATCCAGGGCCCCCACCTCGAACGCTGGCTGGCCGCCCACTGCCTGGCAGAAGCACGGCTGGAAAAGAAACTGACCTCCGCTGACTGGATCTCCAGGATCCGCACCGGGCAACCGCTACTATGAGGAAGAGAATCACCCTTTGAACTGGTACGAGCTACAGAATTTCGTCCACCGGAAGCTGCTCTCGGCAGGCTGGCGCGTGCAGCGCGAAGTCCCCGCGCCCGAGGGCTGGAGCTGTGGAAGGACATATTGGGATGCCGCCTACATCCAGCGCTTGGGCTTCCGGCCGGCCACCGTCATCGATGTCGGCGTGGGCCATGGAACAACTGAGCTGTATCGCGCCTTTCCCGACGCCTTTCTGCTGCTCATTGAGCCGGTGGCGGAGTTCACCGCCGACATTGACAGGATCCTCGCGGCCCGCCGCGGCGTCCATGTGCCCGTCGCCCTGGGCAGCGCCCCAGGTGAAACCGACCTCTTCGTCGAGCCGCGCCTCCCGCAACTCACCAGCTTCTACAAGCGCGACCGCCTGGAGCAGACCGGCGACCGCCCGGACATCCGCCGCATCCAGGTGGAAACACTCGACCGCGTCATCGCGGCCCAACCCTACGCGCGTCCCTTCGGGTTGAAGATCGACGCCGAAGGCGCGGAACTCGACATCCTCCAAGGCGCCGCAGCCACTCTGCGCGATACGGAATTCCTCATCCTGGAGGTCAGTGTCCCCAGGCGTTTCGAGGGAGGTTACCGTTTCGCCGGCATGATCGCCGAACTCGACCGCCGAGGTTTCGCCATGGTGGACATCCTCGACATCGGCCGCGCCGATACCTCCCAAGTGACCTTCCTGGACCTCGTCTTCCAACGGCAAGTGTGAAACCATCCGGCTGCAAACCACAGCCGCCGGGATCCTCGCAACCAAGGCGATTGAGCCGCGGCCAAATTGAGCCGCGACCGTGAGGGAGCGGTGGAATCACCGCAATCCCCCACTCAACACACCACAGCCACCCACTGCCGCCACATCTTCAACCGAGCCCCCACGGCACCCTGGCACTATCCAAAGCGAACAAACCACCCCCCGTCACCGCCCGACCGGATAAGCCCCCGTCGTCCGAGCCTCCTGCTCGCTCCAGCCCAGCAGCTTCCGCACATCCGCCGGCAACCCGCCCGCCAGACCCGGCAGCGGTTGCAGCAATTCGTACCGGCCCACATCGACCCCCTGGAACACTGACCGCGGAGTCCGGTCCAACTGTCGCCCGCCGGCCTCAAACCCGGACGCCAACCCGCGCAACTCCTCCAGCGAAACCGCCGTCGCCACACAACTCTCCGTCGCAGCCGGACCCCATGTCGCCAACGGAGCCTTCGTCTCTACGCCCGGCAACGCCGCTCGCGCATACACATTCCCATCCAGCACTTGCGCCTGCGGACGCGGAAGCTGCGCGCATAGGGCCGCGGGCTGCTCGAACCGCAGCAATGGCCGGCGGCTCGCCTCGCTGGCCGCCAGTAAGTTGTTCACGAACACATGTCCCTCGCGCTGGTCGACACCCGGACCCGTAGCCGGATGCCACCCGAAATGGTCGCCCGTGGCGCTCCGCTGATTGCGCTCGAACGAGGCCGGCGCATCCAGGAACGTATTGTTGTAAATCCGCGCCCCCGCCGAGTTCAGGATGTAGACACCCCGGTCGCAATTCAGGAAGACATTGCCCGCCACCGTCGCGCCGCGCGAGATCTCGAAGAAGAAACCATTCACCGCCCGGTCCACCCAGTTGTTCACAAATACCGCGTCGCGATTGCCCACGTCATACCAGACCCCGCTTGAATTGGGATTATCCAGGATCAGGTTGTCGCGCACGGTAACCCGGTGCGACTGGTTGAAGATCTTCACCGCCGCCGGATAGTACCCCGTCAACTGCTCAATATTGTTCCGCCGGATGATGTTCCGCTCCAGCAGAACGTCGGACGACCCAATCACATAGAGCCCTTCCGTGCTGGTGTCGCTGATCAGCGATTGCCGAATCACCAGCCCGTCTCCGCGAAAGTAACCGGCCACGCGCGAGCAATAAGTGATGGACACATTCTCCAACACCGTCCCCGTCACCTCCTTGCCATAAGTCGAAGGATCCGAGGGACCCACCGGTTCATCCGTCGGTTCATCGGCCGCCGTGAAGTGCTTCTTGCCCTCCACCTCCAGCGCCCGGTAGGCGTACTGCGTGAATGCAATTCCCCGGATCACCGGACCCTTGTGGTCCGAACTCTTGCCGTGAACCGCCGAGCTCGTCCTCACCAGCGCACTGTCAAAGGCCGTGATCTCCACCAGGTGGTTGGCCGGGTTCACGCCCAGATAGACGTAGCCGCCCTGGTAGTCGATGAAATAGGATTTCGGGGTCAGCTCCCCTTCCCATCCGGCGGACTGCAGCAGTTCCCCATCCAGGAACACCATGTCGTTATTGAACCGGTGCAGCGGCGTCCGCATGCCCTCCCGGCCCCGCTGCCACCAGCCCAGCGGCGCGGCCGGAAACAGCCGCTTCCACGGAGTCCGCCAGACGTTGTCGCGCAGCGCCTCCCACTTCACCGCCACCTGCGTCCCTTTCAGCACGGGCCGTTCATCGCCATAGGGCTGCATCGTAATGCCCTGGTTCAGCACCAACCCGCCCGTCCGGTACACCCCACCGCGCAGCACAACCGCATCGCCCGTCACCACCCGTTCCATCGCCGACTCCAGCGTCGTCGGCTGTGCAAGGTCGGTGCCGGGAGACTCCGCTACGCCATTCGGTGCGACGTAGAAAACGTGTGCTGCCTTGGGAATCTCGTAGCGCTGGTCGATCGGTCCATAAGGCCCGCCCGAAGGCTGTGCATACCCCAAAACCGCCAACAGCAGAAAAGAAGAGAGGAACAAGCCGCCATGAGTGCGTCGTGCGGTCCGGTGAACTGGGCGCATCGCAACTCCTTTCGAGGAAGAACAAAGATCGTTCGAGATCCATTAAACACCATGCGCAACCGCGCGGAGGTGCGCAGGGCCACCAGGCACCATCCCAATCCCGGCACGGCCGCTACCTTCCAGCAAGTGCTCGTCGAAGCATGAGTTGATCCTAGGCAGGCGAAAGTGGTGGCCCCCCGCCTGACCCAAGTGCGGTTCGGGCGTCGCCGACACCGGCTGCCGGAACACAAGCCGCATGGGGAATCGGGCCAGTGCATCGTGGACGGGCTGGAGCCTCCCAATGGATTCGCGGCGCCGCCTTCCGGTGTTGAGTGAGAGCGTGAGCAGCGCGAATCGACGGAGTCGGCATGAGCGCGCACAGCTCAGCATACTGGCATGGATCGTGAGGAATAACAGCGTGATAATGCGGGAGTGACCGGCCATGGCGTCCGCCTTTCCAGGTTCAATGGCGCGCTTAGGAACTGCTCGCCCCACCCACTGACTAGAGGCCGTCTAACCACCGCACTACGCTCGATCGCGCCTGCGTACGACGAATCCCCCATGGCCGGAAAGGCTACCCCTCCACCGAGCGGAGCGGACCGCTTCGACAGGCCGAAACAACGCCCCTTTCAACAATCGCAATCGAACGGCATCAGGGGGCCAGTCACGGTACTCCGCATAGCTGTCCTGACCCGGAAATCGAGGCAATGATGGAACGATCACAACTCCAGGCGGCCAGGATCTTCGGCATCGCGTTCCTTTTGAGCCTGGTGATCATCACGCTGGCGTTTTCCCGCTTCTATGCTCCTTACTTGGTCTGGGGAAACGGGGAAGAAACCGCCCGCCGCTTCATCGCCCATGAACAGGCCGTTCGCCTCTACCTGGCCGGAGCCTTCTTCTACGGGGTGGGGCTGATCGTCCTTCCGGCGGCGCTGTACACGATCCTTCTCCCTGTCAATCGGGGCATTGCCATGTTCGCGGCATTCTCCAAGCTGACCTACGCGTTGTTTTGGTTCATCGTGATGATGCACATCTTCGGCGCCCTGCGCTTGCTGGAAGGCGCCGGCTCGCTGCGCAACTTCGGGCCGGACGGCCTGGCCGCCCTGGCGGGATGGCAATTCGGCGTGAGCCGGGATGCCTACTACATCGGCCTGGTCTTCCACGGGATGGGAACTGCCCTGTTCGCCTGTGTCCTTTTCCAATCGCGCTACGTACCCCGCCCCTTGGCGCTCTGGGGCATTCTGGGCTCGCTGTACGAGGGGTGCTGCGGCTTCGCGTATCTCATGCACCCGAATTTCGCGGCGATTCTGTCGCCGAACTGGTATGAGTTGCCACCCATGACCTTCGAGGTTCTGCTCAGCCTGTGGTTCCTGTTCCGCGGGCTGAGATCGACGGAAACCCTGCAGGCCGGGCCACCGGGCAGATAGGGCGGAGTCCCTGTCGGCGCCTTCCACAACTGCCGCGCGCTCCCCTCAGCAGGTGGCCTGCCGGAGAGGAACCGCTCAGGCGGGCTTGCCGTCGGATCGGGAGACCCTCGGTCTCAAACAGCCTTCCGGTTCTCAGTCGGTGGGATGGCCTGGCGCCCACCGATGTCGAGCCATGGTCCACTTCATAAAGCTCGGTGATCAACGGCCAGAAGACCATCGGCGGAGAAAGCCCCATCAACCCGGCTCATTCCGCCTCTTCCCTCACCACCGCCCCCATAATCTCACCCCGCACACCCGCACTCTTCCTCCACTGGACGCGCCGCTACCTCCGCCGCCGGCACGCCAACCCGGCTCCGGTCGATCGCCCGCATCAGCCGCTTGTGCAGGAAAAACGAGGCGCCCAGTGTGACGAAGGTCAACACCCAGACAGTGATCCGCGAACCCAGCAGAAGCGAACCGCCCCACCGCAGCAGCCCCAGCCACAGGCCCGTCAGCAGACACCCTCCAATCACCGCGGCGCGCCGCTCCGCCGCTTTCCAGGGCAGGGCGTGAACCCAACCCGCCAGGAACGTCAGCGTGAACGGAACCGCCACAATCAAATCGATCTGATAGTGCTCCCCCAACGCCAGTGTGGCGAAGAAGGTCCCAAGCAGAAACACGCCGGCCACTGCGCGATAGACCCGGCGCGCATGGCGCAGAACCCAATAGCACCCCAGCGCGGAGGCAAAATGCAGGGACGGCATGCAGTTTCGCACATAGCCCGGTAAACTCATCGCACTCAGGCTGTCCGCCGGCGGCAATCGCCTGGGCCAGTCCGCCGCAAACGCAAACTGGGGGCCGGCCGCGGGACAAAACCAATACAGGCTGAAGCCGATGAGCCCCATGCTCACAAACATCTGAAAGGACCGGTATGGGGAATTGGGATCGCGAAAATCAACGGCCAGCGCGAGCCCGGCCATCGCAGGCAGGGCGTTATAAACAGTCGCCGTCAGATTCCACAACGCCGGCCGCCCGGCGAGAATCCCGCCCAGCAGAAAACTCAGGTGGAACCCAAACTGCCCATCCACGGCGTGAAACAGTGGATCGATCGTAAGCGGGCACATGATTTGGTTCAGCGGACGAAGGAAGCCAAGCGAGACCCAGAACCACCCACTGATCCAGGCGATCGCAAAGAACCGGCTGGCCGGCCAGCGCTGCGCCTCGGACACAAGAAAGACCCGTGCCCCCAATACCAGCAGGCAGCCCACGCCCAGGTAGCTCGCAGGGTTGATGAACTCGGAACCGAAGTACTCCGGCTTTGGCTCACCCACCCAGTCCAGCGCCGCATACAGCAACCCGCCAACGCCCACCGCTGCGGCTGCGGCCCAGCGCCCCGGGCGAGCCGCCGCAAACAGAAAGGCGCACCCCAGGTAGGTAAACGCCACGGTAGGGTTACCCCGCAGCTCCCGGAACAATCCACCAGGAATGCCGAAGATGATCATCGCCGGCGACAGCACCAGCATCCATCGAACCCAGATGGATCGAAGTGGATCCCTGCCGGGCTCACCGGCACCCAATTCCAATGTTGAAGTCTTCGCCGCCAAATGCATTCAGGCTGTAATTCATTCCCGCCCCGCAACGACAAGCAGGGCAATAGGGGCGGGAAATGGAGACTTACTGGCCTGTCACTTCGACTGGTACCCCACGCTGATCCGTACTCCGGACTCCCGTATTCTACTCTGAATAGCTGGTCAATGAGAATACATCCTCATCGTCTACGTAAATTCCACTCAGCTTTTTTTCGTAGCTGCTGCAATTGGCAGGGAACGTCTGCGCGTCTCTTAAATACCAGCCCAACAAGGACTTGCATTCGGTGACGAGCCATCCTGGCGCTCCTTGGATGGCCAGACGCTCTCCGAAACTCGATTCTTTCTGGTTCACGAATAGCACAGGATAAACAGGATCCACCTTCCCGCCGCTCTTCCAGGATTTAAAATGCTGCGCGAATTGTCCTGATTCAGGCTCTCAATCGTGCCAATGAACCGGACCTGCCGCCCGGAGGCTTTCACAGGCAATGTCCCGGGACAATTCGCAGCACCGCCCTCGTTCGGGAGACTCGGAGAATTGGGACAGATTACCCGCATCGCTGGGCCTGCGCGGACCCAAACCGCGATCAGGACGGCGCTGGTAGCCTGGACCTCCAGGTCAGCTCCAGCGGCTGCGGGATGAGCCCGGTGGGCCACGTGACAATGGCCTTTCTGCCGGCTGCGGGCCCCACTCCCAACTTGCGCCCTACTCGTTCCGCAGCGCAGTCACCGGGGCGATGGACGCGGCGCGCAACGCCGGGATGACCCCCGCCAACGCGGCAAAGAACAACAGCGTGGCGACCGCGCCGCCGACCGATAGTGGATCGAAAGGCGCGATCTGGTAGAGCCTGGACGCCAGCGCGCGCCCCGCGGCGATGGCGATCGGGATGCCGATCAACAGGCCGATGCCGACATTGGTGAGCGCGCCTTTGAGGATCATGCAAACGACGTTGGTCCGGTCCGCGCCGAGTGCCATTCGCACTCCGATCTCATTGGTTCGCCGTGTGACATTGTAGGCGGTGACGCCGTAGAGGCCCAGGGAGGCAAGCAGCAACGAGAGCAGGCTGAAGATGACGGTCAGCCGGGCGGCGAGCCGTTCGCGATTGAACTGCATGGCCACCTGTTCGCTGTAGGACCTGGGTTCGATCGGCAGCAGATTCGGATTGAGGCTCGCTAGGGCGTTGCGCAAAGGCATCTCGAAACGCTCAGGCGGGCCGGAGACGTTCAACTGAATCGCTTGTGGATACAGAGTTCCTTCTTCCAGGCGGCGGTAATCCTCCTGGCGGTAATCCGTGCTTTGCGTGAACGGCAGAAAATACATCGGGTGTTGCACCAGAGCTGGATTGCGGTACTTCACCGCGTTGACGATGCCGACGATCTCAAAATCACGGGCATGGCCATCCAGTCGCGCGCCGAAACGTTTGCCCAGTGCCTCGTCGATGCTGCCCCAGAACTTTGCCGCGAACCACTCATCGACAATGGCGACATGTACGGCCGCCTGCGTGTCACGGGGTGAGAACGGACGTCCGCGAAGCACGCGTACCCCCATCGCCTCGAAGTACTGCGGACTTACGCGATTGAACAGGACGTTGGTTTCGCTGATCCATTTTTCGGTCCGCCCGTCAATCTGAATGCCCAGGTTGATGCAACAGGAACGCTGCGGCGTCTGCAGGGAGTAGCTCGCGGTCCGCACACCCGGGATCGAGCGCAGCGTCTCTTCCAGCCGCGGATAGAGCGCCGGAAGATCCGCCTGTTTGTAGCCCGCGGAGTCGAGGCTGATGTTAGCGATGACGCGGCCCTGGGCAGCAAATCCGAACTGAGTAGTCTCGAGATTGCGCAGGCTTTGCGTGAGCAGCCCCGTCAACGCCAGCAGCACGATCGAAAGCGCCGCCTGCAGGATGACTAGCATGCGCTGCGGCCCGGAGGAGGCGCGGGACGTCGTGCGGCCGCCGCTGCGCAACGCTTCGCCCGCTCCGGCGTCCGTGTTCTTCCACGCCGGGAAAAGACCGAAGACCAATGCGGCCAATGTGGCGAGCGCGAAGGCGAAGCCGAACACCGGGAGCGAAGGGCTCGCACTCACCGGGATGAAGGCATCGCCACGAAATGCGATCCAGAGAATCATCCCCGATCCGGCGTAGGCGACGAGAATCCCTCCGATGCCGCCGAAGAGCGAGAGCAGCAGGCTTTCGGCGAGAACCCCGCGCATCAGCCGGAAGCGCGTGGCGCCCAGCGAAAGACGCAGGGCCATCTGCTGACGGCGAGCGACGCCCCTGGCCAGCAGCAGGTTAGAGAGATTGGCACAGGCGATGAGCAGGACAAGGCCAGCGGCAATCGCCAGGAACTGCAAGCCGGATTCGGAGTCGGAGCGCAGCGAAGAGACGCCAGTGCCGCCGGGAATCACCCGAACCTGTTGCTTGGAGAGCCGCGCGCGGTCCTCATCGGAAGTCCTGTATTCGGCCAGGTCTTGCCGCAAATCGTTCGTAATCTGCGCCTCCACCGCGGCCGCCGGGTAGCCCGGATTCATGCGTCCGATCAGGAACAGCCAGGAAGCCTGCCGCTGGGGTAACATGGAGTTCTGTGGGGACCCGGCAAACATTGGTTCCTGCCCGAGTGGAATCCAGAGTTCCGGCGGATGCGGGGTGAGGCGCGCGCCTTCAAAACCCTCCGGCGCGACACCCACCAGCGTCATGGCGCGGCCGCTCACCACGAGCGTCGAGCCGATGAGTGTAGGATCCGAGTTGTATTTCTCTTTCCACGCCCTGCAGCTCATCACGACGGCGGGCGGCGCCGTAGCGCCGTCATCCGCCGCAATAAACAAGCGCCCGGCGCTGGCGTTCAAACCGAACGTCGCAAAGTAGTTGGCGGAGACCCACTCGCCAGTTAACGTCTGGGCGGTTTCACGCGAACCAGCGCGCCTGACGCCGAGCGACGGATTCGCGCCGGAGAAGGCCGCGATATGCGAGAACGCTTTGTTGGTGTCGGCCAGGTGCCGGTAGAACGGATAAGAGAAGGTGCCCCATGAGTCCTGCATGCCGAGCCACAGGCAACAGTAGTTCTCGCCCGCGCCGATGCGGTACAGTGCCCCAGGGTTCGACACGGGCAACTGCTTCAGGATGACCCCGTGGATGAGCGTGAAGATGGCGGTGTTCGCGCCGAGCCCAAGAGCCAGCGTCAGGATCGCGATAACGGTGAAACTGGGGCTGCGGCGCAATTGGCGCAGGCCATGGCGAAGGTCCCTCCAGAGGTCACCGAATACCGATTCCCAAGTGGAATCGCGAACCGCTTCTTTCACGGAGTCCATGCTGCCCATCTCGATTCTGGTGGCGCGCGTGGCCTCGCTTTCCGTCATGCCGGCGCGCATCTTGGTTTCGACCGACATCTCGAAGTAGCTTCGCAGCTCTTCGTCGAGGTCCTGCTTCTTTTTGGGGAGCACTCACACCTCCAGGATTCTGGCGATGGCCGAAACCTGCCGTTCCCACTCGCGCGTTTCCTCGGCGAGCGCTTTCTTGCCGGCGGCGGTGAGCGAATAGTATTTCGCGCGCCGGTTATTCTCGCTGATCATCCACTCGGTCTTGACCCGCCCTGCCCGCTCGAGCCGCAGGAAGGCCGAAAACAAAGACCCCGCATTCACTTTAAAGACGCCGCCGCTGACCTGCTCGATGCGTTGCGCGACGCCCCATCCATGCATGGGCTCGAGCGCGAGAGTCTTCAATATCAGCATGTCGAGGGTTCCCTGTACCATCGTTGCCTCTTCTCTTGATCGTCAGTAGAAGTGTGCCATGGCTTCTACTGGCTGTCAAGAGAAGCAGCGACACGTCGCAAGTCCACAGAACACAAGCGCGGGCATCCCAGCCCAGGGAAGCGGGACGTCCATGAGAAGTGGCTGTCGAGGGAAAACACACCGTCCCTTGCTGCACTGGCCGGATTTGAAGTGTCCCTAATTGGCCGGATTTATGGTGTCCCCCGAGGGTTTGGAGGGGATGGAATGGCCGGCGCGCAAGAGTCGGAACGCCTCACTGTACCTTCGAGGCCTGATCTGTCGATCACCCTTTTGAATCTGAACTGCATGCGCTAGCCAAGGACCGCAGCAGCAGAACGCTGGTTCATCCTAGCATCCAAGTGGTGACGATCCAAGTCGTAGTATGCGCAGGTATCGACTCTGGGAGGGATCTCGCGTGCTTTGGCTTCTTATGCGAGGGCTGGTTTGACTGCGGTTTGCTTTGGCAGTGTGGCGTTCAGCGCGTTGACGTCTTGGTAAAGCTTGCGGAGGTGTTCGTCGCTCATGTCTAGAATGGGTTCGTACATGAACGAGTTCAAGTGGATGTTCTCCGGCGTCATCAGCGCGACGCGTTGGAGGACGTGAACTGCTGCCGTGTCATTCTTGAATTGGGTCCTAAACCTGCTTAGGAGCGCGCGAGTCTGGTTTGACGTGATACTGTCGACGAATTCGGAGTCGTTGATTCTGTCGATCATGTACTGTTCGGCTGCTAGTCGTATGGCGATCGACAGGACGATCTTATTCTCGAAATTTATCCCCGTGTCCGCGTTGAGGCAAGCTGCTGCTTCTTCATGGATGCTCTCGACAACGGTCTTGCTCGAGGCCGGTGACACCTCGGTACCGCCGAAGACCTTGTTGTACATGCTGTCCAGGTCTGAGTGGCTTATCTGCCAAGAGTTAGCTTTCCAGTGTAGGAGTGCGGTGAGCGCGGCGAAGTCAGCGTCCTGCTCGCCTTTGGTGTACTCGATAATGTTTCGGATGAAGGGGATACTCGCGATCCTCTTGCGCTGGTTCGTAAAAAAGTTAATCTTCCAGTCTTTGACGAATACATTTTGGATGCCGGTTGCTTTATCAAGAGTGATGCCATTCGTGTTCTTATTCGCCATGAGGCAGTGGTCGTATCTAACGAATCTGCTTTGGATGGTTCGAAAGAAGTCGAAGTTGTGAGTGAGGATGACTTGCTTGAAATGCGGATCCTCGTCGATGTCTTGCAGGTACTGTATGATGGCGTATTTATTCTTGTAGTCGAAGGAGTCAGCGATGTCGTCCACGACGAAGATCGTATCCTGGCTGGCCTTGCGTCGGACTTCGACTTCGAAGATGATGTTAAGGATGTAGAGAGCCTTTTTCTCGCCGGTGCTGAGCGCCTGCATCAGCGTTGGTTTCTCCACGGTCGCTTGCTCGTGACCGTCGTCGAAGGTGAATCCAAGTGTCAGCATGGGCTCCTCGCCGAGAATGACAGCGGTCCTATTCTTTGCTGTGAGCTTGAACGGGACGACGAACCGGTCATTGAAGATGTCGATGACCGCTTCCCACTGAGTGCGCTGGGTGTTCGCGGCAGCTACAATCTCCTTCTTGCGTTTCTCTGCCGCACGGTACTTTGTTATGAGATCCTCGTACAGTGGGTAGCGCACCTTGATGTAGGACTTCCAAAGCTCCTCGCGTAAGGTCGGGATGTCGGCGAGCTTGGGCAGGAGCTCCTCATGGTCGCCCAGGTACGCATGGAAGTCTCGAACTGTGACGTTCTTGTTGAGGAGCTTCTCGATCTCCGCGAACTTCTTGCGCAGGTCCTTGTCGTTGGTAATGCTCTCTTTCTCTCTCGAGATCAGGTCGACGAGCTGCTTCTGTGTCGTGATGACGAGTGGTTGTCCGGCGTTAAGGTTGACGGTGTGGCTCGCGTCGAAGAACCCGTTGTCCGCCAGGCTCTTGGCGACGGTCTCGGCGTTGTAGTAGTTGAAGGTTCCTCTCTTAAAGTAAGTGCTCTTGCCGAGGAGCTCGGTGTACTTCTTCGTGTATTCTGCGATGAGCGTTTTGAAGTCCTTCGTCTCTAGGAGGCTGAGGACCTTGTCGTCGAAAATCGTATCGTAATGGATGTCGGCGAGCGGCGCGTCCCTTTGAGTTTGGAGTTCATTCTCGATGCGCAGGAGCGCTTTGAAGAACTCATTAGGGCTCGTCGTAAACGTGCTGGCGATTTCGGTCGCGATATCCTTCTTTGTCTTGGATTGTTCCTTGAGCGCCTTGAGAAATGTGTCTTGCGCCTTGTCGATATCGACGTTGAGTTGCTCGTACTCCTTGCGCAATTTGGCGTCCACGAGGAGTGTACTGGTCTTCTCGGTGTGACCGAAGACCTCATCGTAGGGGCGGATGACGAGCACGCTCTCCTTCGACAACAGCGCACCGCTTTCGTCCGCAATGTTCCTCGTGCATGGCCTGGCAGGGAAGATGCGGTCCTTCGACGTGGTCCCGTCGGCGAGATCCTTGAAGGTTTGCGCGAGCGATGACTTCATCGAGCCGTTCGGGGCGTAGATCGCAAACGCCTTACGTACGGAGAAATCTAGCACCACATTCAGCTTTTTGATACCGTAGCAGTTCTCTAGATCAATTTTCAGTCGATTCATGGATCAAATCCCAAGCGAGCAAATTCAAAGAGGCAGTGCCTGATTATAGCGCTATCAAGGTGCGCCAATCCCTCGGGGGACACCTGAAAACCGGCCAATGATGCGAAAAGGGGGCGTCCTGGCCGGTCACTGTCGCTTCACCTGCATATTTTCCCAGACAATACTCTCCAGTATTCTACTCTGAACGGCCACTTCCAATCACAGTGGATCCGCCCAATCACGATCTGGCTCTCAGTACCTCAACCTCCCTCGCTGGGGCCTGCTCGCCGGCCACCTTCGCCCAAAGCTCAGCGCGTTGCGCGCGCATTTCCTCCTTAAACGCTTGATCCCCAAAGGTCTGGCCAGAGTGTGTCGCGCGGCGCAGCGCTCTTAGCTGGAAATCCACTTCCGATTCATTCAACAGGCGCGCTCAAGCGGCAGCGCCACCTGCCGCACACCAGAACGACAGGTCCGCAATCGCGCGGGGTCGTCCCCTGATAGATGAGCCTCAGCGCTGGACCATTCATAGCACCGCGGGTCGGCCACCAGTCCGGCCCGAACCGGATTCATTTCCACATAGCGCAAGGCCGCCCACAGATGTGATGCACCCAAGGGACAGGAATTGAACCGGTTCTGCCAAAGGTGCCCACAACGCCCCCGGCAAGCATTCAAGTATTGAACGTAGCGGCCGTGCACACGTTGCATCACTTCGGCCAGGACAGGCACCTCGTGCGGCACGGCAATCAGGTGGATCTGATTGGCCATCAGGCACTAAGCCAGAATCGAGAGGTTGCTGACGGCCGCCTGTTCGCGCAACAAACGCAGGTAGGTCAGCCGGTCGCGTCGGGAATGGAACACTAATTGGCGGTCGGTACCAAGTTGGGTGATGTGATGTGCTACGCCTGGCGCAATGAATCGAGCGGATCGAGGCATTCTAATCAATCACTACACTGCAGAATGATTTCTTCTCGTCCAAATTCGAGAGTGACATGCCAGCACGTCCACCTTGCCACGGCTCGGATCGCACCCGCTGATTTCAAATACTGAACCGCCCATGCGACCCGATTTGCAACCACGGTCTGCGAATCGCTGGCAAGCCGCTCGGCCAACTCCTCTTCGGTGAGGTTCAGTTGATCAGCGATTCGCTGGCGCATCTCGGCGAGTGGATGCTCCTTGCGGTCTCCAACGAGCCGCAGAACAGGGAGCATCAACGATTAGTAGTCGGGAATTGACATTGTTCAAGGAAGCTCACTTTCGCGTTGTAGGAGTCCCCATCTGGCTATTCGGCATCTATCCACATCAGAGGCTCAATCATCAAGAAACCGTTTTACTCCGCTCTCTTTGCTTCATGTCTCTAAGTCCTCTACCAAACCCCGGCTCACATTCGAAGCGGCTTTTCGTGGGCAAAACCTCAAGCCGTCTCTCGACTGGAATTCGAGATCCTAAAGCTGGATCTCGCCTGGTGGACTGCAAAGTCTCAAGAATTCAATGCCGAAAACGGTCAGGTAGTAATTTTCAACATCCACCCTTTCTTTTCCCTTCATCCGGTCGAGTCGTTCCGTTTCGATGCGATACACAAGAATGTCCTCACGCATCAGTTCATCCACGCAAGTCCAAAACTGCTTCAAGTCACCAAGAACGACCTTGCCTAGCTCCACTTTCGCCAGAGTCGCCATCTTCTTTTCATCACCTATTGTAGTAACACCGAGGGCGACGTACATTCGCAGAACATCCGTGAACTCCCCGACAAAAAGAAGATTCGTGGGATTGGGCAATGCTCCCATGCTTCTCTCAAAGTCTAAACCTTGTTTGACTTCTTTCCAAATAGCATTGAGCAACAGTGCGCTGTCCTTCGAGATGTGCTTTAACACGTCGAGAAACCCGATCCGCACGATTGGCTGCTCAGGTGCTTTCGAGGAATTGGCAAGTAACGCCGCCCACATAGTATGGAGGTCTTCGCTTTCTTCCAGCGATGCACCTTCCAGTAGCGGGAACAACAGCTTAATCGGAACGGCCTTGGGGGTGAACCCGGCCCTCTTCGCCATCTCCTCTGCTTTTCTTAGACAATCCAATTGGCGACCGTAGCGATAGCGCCGAACTTCATCACGGAACCGATCTGCAATCTCAGCCGTAGCGGGACCAAGAATCGCCTTGATGATGTCGGTGAACTTCAGGGCACCAGCAATAGCGGCCCCGCCTTTGAGCAAATCTGGAGCCTGCTTGATAATTTCATTGGCGTCCATCAGCGGTCCTCCCGTATTCCGATCAGAGTTGAAATTCCATTAACGAAACAAACGCCAGACCTTCATGAGCAGCCTTCTCGATCTTGAACTTCAACGCATCTCGAAGATCCATCTGTCCTTCGAGAGTCTGTGCCGGATCATAGCCATCCACGATAATAATGCTGCAGCCGCGACCACTGAAAGAGTTGAGAGCCTTGGGCCGTACTCCCTGAACGGCGACGAACAGCCCCCTGGTGCTCTCCAACTTCTGTTCGACCTTGCCTTGAAAGCCATGAAAAGGGGAAAGTGGACGTCCTGACCTGTCAATTTCGCTTCACCTGCATATTTTCCCAGACAATACTCTAGTATTCTACTCTGAGCGGCCCCTTCCAATTACAGTGGATCCGCCCAATCACGATCTGGCTCTCAGCACCTCAACCTCCGTCGCTGGGGCCTGATTGCCGGCCACCTTTGCCCAAAGTACAGCTCGTTGCGCGTCCATTTCCTCCTTAAGCACCTGATCCCCAAAGGGCTGACCAGAATGTGTCGCGCGGCGCAGCGCTCTTGGCTCGGCATCCACTTCTGGTTCGCTCAACAGGCGCGCCCAATCGGCAGCGCCACCAGCCGCACTCCAGAACGACATGTCCGCAATCCGCGCGGGGTATTCTCCGGATAGACGAGCTTCAGCGCTGAACCATTAATAGCGCCGCGGGTCTGCCACCGGTCCGACCCGAACCGGGTGGCAGCATGAGGTCGTTCTCTAATACTGCTGCTTGCGCCAACTGCTGATTCTGGCCGATACCGACGGCAGCAACAGCGCCCGAAAGCGAACCGGGAAGACCGAACTGCAGGCTCAACTGGCCGACACCGGCGGTCTTGCCGCGACCGTCGCGCACTACCCGACCGGCGCCTCCAACTGGATTCCCATCGAGCACCGCCAGTTCTCCGAGATCTCGAAGAACTGGGTCGACGAACCGCTCGACAGCTACCACGAGATTCTCAACTTCATCCGCAAGACGCCCACGCGAACCGGCCTAGCTGTCTCGGCCTATCTCGATCGCCGCCACTATCCCACCGGCATGGAGCCAACCACGGAGCAACTAGAGCATCTGCGCCTATACCCATATCAGACGCTGCCTCATTGGAACTACACCATCCAACCGAATCTGTGAAGTTGTTTTGGCTCCGGCTCTTAGTGCCCCATGAACTTATAGTTCTTAAGGACCTCTGGAACTTGCACCGCGGCGGACAAGGTGTGGCAGGGGATGAATGGAGCGGCAACATTGCCGAAGAACCGCTCCGCGACGACCTCGAAGCGATCCTTAGCTGTGAACTTGCCAAGACCCACGAGTTCGGAAATCCGGCTTGAATCATCCAAAGTAAACCGGCCTGGACGAACGATAGCGTCAAGCCGCAGCAACCGCTCTCCGATTACTAGACGCGCCTGCGAAATAGCCGCGTCCGCTTGGGCGCGCATGATCAGTGTGACTGCAGTCGTTCCCCATGAAAGCAGGCCGCCGATTCGCTTGACTCTAGAAACATCGAAGGGGTCGTCAGTCGTGCCGAGACTTAAGATATGCACATCCTCGGGCGGAATATTCAGCACATACATTGCCTCGAGCAAGCCAACCATCACAGGGCAATTCGCCCAGACGCCGCCATCAAGAAAGCTCTGCCCTTCTGCCGTGTTGAAAGCCGAAAAGTATGTTGGCGCGGCAGAAGTTGCCAACGCGACGTCAACGGCCGCAACTCTGAAGTCGTGAACAAATCGATCGTGGTGAGCGGTCTTAAACATTTGGATGCGCCCGGCGTTGCAGTCGAAACATGGAATTGCAAGTCTAGTAACTGACTCTCCGAGTTTCCGCGCACCCAATACAGTTGTCAAAGTCTGTCGCAGGACTTCACTGGAGTGCTTTGGTCGGAAGATGTGCTTCAGAATACGCCCAAGGCGCCTGTGGACTCCAGTGCTTGGAAAAATTGTGGGGCCGTGCTCTTCATAGAATTTACGGATGTCCTCGGAACGAACTCCAAGCCCGAGTGCCAAAGCAATAATGCCTCCCGTTGAGGTTCCTACAACTAAATCAAAGTAGGACACAATTGGGGACTCGAGCATACGCTCTAGGTCAGCCAGAACTGCAGCCGTAAACGCGCCCTTGATGCCGCCTCCATCGAGGCACAGTACCCTAAACTTGCTCATCGCTAGTTAATGCTGCCGCGTTCCACCCCGAATAGTTCATGTAGGTGTTGGGCTGCCTGTCCTTCACATCGAGCGCTCTCAGCGAAAGCGAGCCTACTCTGGAGATCCTTAAGAAATCGACAGAACAGTTTGATCGCAGAGGAGTTGCCGATCCAGTTTTCAGAGTATACTTCGGATGGAGTAACGGGGTTTGTGACAGCACTGTGCTTATCGAAGCCCTCAAGTGCGGCGAGCATCCCTCGAAGGACGTTGCTCAAGGCTTCAACGATCGTGGGTTCCCCGGAGTAAACGGAAGCAGCCAGTGTGGTTATCACGATTGAGTTGGGTGCATCCGGACCATTAAGAAGCAAATCCCGCCTTCGCTTTAGCAACTGAACCACTGCAACGAGCGGCATTGCTGAGCAGTGGGCCCTAGCCCGCTGTCTCTTGTTGAACCAATATGCATAGCCGGAAGGATTGGAGATCCGCCAATCCTGAGACGGCCCATCAAACACGAGAACGTCCTCTTTCTGCGAATTCTCGTTCGCGATGGCCGGCGTCACATCAACATGGAATTGAGGGCTAAAAACCAGTGTCCAGCATCTCCGCTTCCTCTGGATGTCGCCTCGAAATCCAGGTAGCGCTCTTAGGTGCTCTCCAACGGTCTCGAACAGATTCCGGGGCTGAGATCGCCAAGCGTAGCCCGGGAGCTGGCATACGAGGTCTGCATCGAAGCCTGCGCGGGCGATTGGTGCTGTTGAGGTTCCGAGGCGAACGGATCCTTGCGAGTACACGGACATTCCTTCAGCAAATGGCGCACGCCGCAGCCAAACGCCAATATCGCGCAAGTGCTTGCCTGCCTCGGCGTCCTGTTCCCGCGAACGCCGAAGCGTGCCAACGTGTTTCTCGAATGACCGCTCCAATGAACTCATGGCTATTTGAATTCTACTAGCGCACGTGAATATCTGCGACCCTCAGTTGCAGAGGACTCCGTTTGGGTGGTCCTCACTGTGAAACCCAAGAGCGCGACAACCTCCCACGAGGCAGTTGCACAAGTCAACAACGAAATCCACGAATGGCGGTTTTCCTGGGTGTCTCGCTGCTCCTGCGCATCCTTATCCAGTCATGCGCATCGTGGCCATCGGTTGCCACGGGCCGCGCCGCTTCGGCGCGCTGTTAGGGAAGGCTGGACAACTGCTGCGCACGACGCGATTCGGTGATCTTTGGATGCGAAGGAGCCCTGTGCTGAGATTCTGGCTTCACTCCAGGTCCCGGATTGAATTCATGCCATATATCCATTCCATCCGAAACTGCGTTAGTGAAAGACATTCTTCGGAGATCTCCTCGCCGATCGGTATTGCCTCCAGGCGTCCGCGAGCCCTTATTTCTCACGATCCCGCAACTTCCCAGAATGCAACAGCTTGCGGGACCTCAACCGTGCGACCTTCCACGCGCCACATACTCAGAAGTACGGCTGCAATTGACCCAAAGTGCCGCTGGGACGGGGCGCCATTCATCGGAGAGCTTCAGCGAGAGCGAAAGTCGAAGATACCTGAGCCGAGGCCAATCGCGCCACCGCGCCTCTGAATCCAGTGGATCACCCCAGCCCCCTCCTACCCCGCAGACTTCTCCCCCATTTCCCCACCTTAACCTTCCTTCATCACCAATCAATCAAATATTTCTTCTCCCCTGCAATCAATCAATTACAGACACTCCTCTCCTAAATCCTTGGTCCACCCCTCCCAAGAATGGGTATAGAGGACATTTTCCATGTACATCACCGAACCAACCGATTGCGCCTTCCCCGACATCGACCTCCTCACCCGCCACACTGAGGTCGAAGAGGACGGCATCCTCACCGGTCCTAAAGCCACCGGAGCCCTCACCTTCTGCGAACGCAAGAGTTACTACAAGAAACTTCGTGCCGCCGTCCACGAACAATACAAACCCGCCAACGTCTACCAGCACATCCTCGCCGACCGCATGGCCGACTGCATCTGGCGCGCCGAACGCTACGCCTTCTTCGAAGCCGCCGCCCTGAACCTCCAGATCCAGCGCCAATGGGACAAGACGAACGAACTCGTCCCCAAAGCCAGCTCCGGAGTCCACGCCCTGCAGGGCTGGCTTACCATGGACCCCGCTCAGCGCAAATCCCTCATGGAAGCCCTCAAACTCGAGGAACGCTACTGGCGCCGCCACCGCACCCTCGCCGCCGAACTGCGCCTCGTCCAACGCCTCTACCCCAACTGAGCGCCTGAACATCACAGACCCCGCCCGCGCAGAAAGGACCACCCCATGCCAGCAGCCACCATCTCGGAAAAGCGCCTCGCCGCCAATCGCGCCAACGCCCGCAAATCCACCGGCCCGCGCACCGCCGCCGGCAAAGCCGCCTCCTGCGGCAACGCCCGCCGCACCGGAGCCTACTCCGCCAACCACCAGATGCCTGCTCGCATCGAAACCCACTTCCGCGCCCTCGCCGAAGCCGCCACCCGCGACATCGCCAACCCGCAGCGCCGCGCCCTCTCCTTCGAACTCCAAATGCTCCAGGGCCACGCCCGCCTCCACGAAAGCCGCGAACGCGCCCTCTTCAACGCCGGCCTCGAATACGGCCGCGGCAACGAAGCCGTCGCCACTCAGTGGGTTCTCCGCCAGGTCGGCTTCATCCAGGCCCTCAACCGCTACGCCGGCTGGATCGAAGCCCAAACCCGCCGCGTCCAACGCGCCCTCGACGCTCTGCCCGCCGAACCCGTCCCGGCGGAAGCCCCAAAACCCATTGAATCTATGGATGAATCCACAGAGCCCACAGCAGACCCCGCAATCTCCCCCAACGCACCCTCGCCCGCCCAACCCACTCTGGTTTTTGAGGGATCAAACCCACCTCAGGACACCCGCGAATCCGCCCACAGCCCCGCCGCCTCCCGCAAACCCAAACCGGATTTTGAGGGAACAAACCCACCTGCACCCCAACCGCCCGGCCCGCCCCAACAGCCCGAGCCGCTCCCCCAGCCCGCCCCCCGCCATCGCCGGGGGCCCATCCCAACAACAACGACGCCTGAGCCAAATCCAAACCATGCCCCGCCAAATCTCCAACTAAAGGGTGACCTCGAACACCAACCGCAAGGCCCCCAGACCAAACCCGCTGTCGCTGAAGCCGAAAGCGTCACCGAATCCACGGATACTCACCAGTTCGGTCTGCCCCAACAACCCCAACTGCTCCCCCAGCATGCCCCCCGCCATCGCCGGCCGCCCATCCCAACCACAACGACGCCCGAGCCAAACCCAACCCATCGCCAACCAGCTCGCCCGTCGAATCCCGGCAGCCTGAGCCAACCCTGCCCCCAGCCCCCCGCGGAAACCACCCACAGCCCGCCTGAGCCTTTCGTCTGACCCCGCAACCACCCCGTAAGCCCGGCCCCCCCCAGCCACCGATCCTTGACATCCCAACCTCCATCTCCGCTCACACAGCTCCCAAACTCCACCTGCACCCCGGCTTAGGTTGACCCGATTCGCGCCAAAGTCTACAATCTTGTCATGCCAAAGCCGGGGCGCAAGGTGTGGCACCTGCGCATACACGGAAGCACCTACGAAGTCGTTCGGAGGATGGACCTGGATGCGGAGGAAGAGTTCGTTGAGCGTCCATTTCTGTCCACCACCACGTTCGACCGCTGGCTGAGCGACCCGGTCACCGCCCGGCGTCTCGCCGAGATGCTCTCCTCCGTCACCTCCCTGCCCCAGCGCAATGCCCTCGAAAACAAAGGCTGGCTCAGCGCTCGCCTCGACGACGCCTTCCGCCAACACCGCCTCGTCCTCCTCGAGCCCGAACAGGAAGCAGCCGCCTCGTCCGCCGCCGGCGGTGGAGGTGGAGGTGGCGGAGGCGGCGGCAGCAACCCGAATGCCGCGGCACAAAACCCGCCACCCGCACCAACCCGCGGACGGACCGGAGCCACCCCTCCGCCCACCAAAACCTGGATCGAATTCAAGCTCGTGGACAACAACAACAAACCCATCGCCAACGAACGCTACAAGGTAAAGCTCACCGACGGCAGCATCCAGGAAGGCCGCCTCGGCGCCGACGGCAGTGTGAAGTTCAGCAACATCGACCCCGGCAGTTGCGACATCTCGTTCCCTGACCTCGACGCCAAAGACTGGGCCGCCGCCTGAGGGATTCACCGTGCCAAAGAACCACACCGTCGCGCAGCCCGATCACCTGGCCCGGATCGCCGAGAAGTACCACTTCTTCGACTACACGATCATCTGGGACGATGGCGCCAACGCCGATCTGAAGACCAACCGCGTCAACCCGAATATCCTTTACCCCGGCGACGTCGTCGTCATCCCGGATAAGACGCCCAAAACCGAAACCCGCCCCACCTCCCGCACCTACACCTTCAAGGTCAAGCCTCAGCCCCTCCAGATCCGCCTGATGATCCTCGACTACGACGGCGAACCCGCCGTCTGCGACTTCAAGTTCAAAATCGAAGGCGACTCCGGCGCCGTCAGCCTCGCCGACGGTAAGTTCCGCAAGCCCATCCAGCGCGCCTGGGAGAACGGCTCCATCCGGGTCGACAAGCTGAACATCCTCGACGTGCCCATGAAGGTCGGCTGGCTCGATCCCGTCGAATACGAGTCAGGCCAGGTCGCCCGCCTGAACAACCTCGGCTACAACGCCGGCGTCGTCGAGAAGCCCGACCCTCTGCAGCTCCGCTCCGCACTGGAGGAGTTCCAGTGCGACAATAGCCTGGACATCACCGGAGTATGCGACGCGGACACGCAAGCCAAATTGAAAGAGATCCATCTGTGCTAGCAGCCCGGTTCCGAATTCCGTGCCGCAACTCTTCGGGAGGGCGGACGCCCTCGTCCGCGGCCGGCCCCCTGGCCGGCTCTCTGCCGGACTACTTATGCAAAGCCAGCTCTCTATCTGCCCCCTTGGCCGGAACCCTGCAAGTCCGGAGGAACCAGCATGGCTGACGGCGGGTTTGCGGCCGACCATCCGCCGCGTCCGGACCAACCGTTCTACGTCGCCCCCAACTTCGACGGTGCAACGGAGCGCAACGCTTACCGTGCCCAGTTGATCCCCGTCGCCTGCTGGCGCGTCGACAACATCCGCTTCGAGTTCGACTCCTCGTTCGTCAAGCCCGAAATCGCCGCCGAACTCACCCTCCTCGCCACCAAGATGAAGGCCCACCCCAAGGCCCCCATCTCGATCTTTGGGCACGCCGACCCCGTCGGCAAGGACGACTACAACAAGAAGCTCAGCGGCCGCCGCGCCACCGCCATCTACGCCATCCTCACCCGCAACACCGACCTGTGGGAGACCCTCTACAAGGACAAGGATGACCACTGGGGCCTGAAGTCCATCCAGACCATGCTCACCGCCCTGGGCTACGACCCCGGCCCGGCCACCGGCTTCGGCTCCGGCAAAACCACCGCCGCCGTCAAGAAGTTCCAGGGCGACGACGGCACACTCGACCCCGATGGCGACCCCGGCCCGCTCACCCGCGAGAAGCTGTTCCAGGCCTACATGGACAAGACCTGCGTCGACGATACCGGCGCGGCCTTCCAACTGACCAACGACGACTTCCTGGCCCGCGGCGCCGACCCCGATGGCAAGGGCGACTACCAGGGCTGCGGCGAATTCAATCCCGTGCTCATCTTCTCCAACGCCGAGGAGAAGGAGTTCAAGAAGCCCGGCAAAACCAAGGCGCGCAACGAGGCCAACTCCCCCAACCGCCGCGTCGTCATCTTCCTGTTCCGCCCCAACAGCATCGTCACCCCGGGCAAATGGCCCTGCCCGCTCGCCACCGAGGGCGGCGAAGGCTGCACCAAACGCTTCTGGTCCGATGGCGAGACCCGCCGCCAGAACACCGACAAGCGCCGCGAATACCCCGTCACCCACGACACCTTCGCCTGCCGCTTCTACGACCGCATCGCCTTCAAGTCCCCCTGCGAGACCATCGCCCCCATCCCCCTGGCCACCATCGATTACAAGATCTGGAACGCCCGCTGGGAACCGGCCGAAGGCTTCTGCGGCGACAAGGTCAAGCTGCTGGCCGATACTGACCTGCCCGACGGCGACGCTGTCCAGATCAACTTCACGCCCAAGCAGGGCGCCTCGCCCAACCTCACCCAGCAGGACACCCAGAGCAGCGCCGGCAAGATTGAAGTCGAATGGGAGATCCACGACGTCGACTTCAAGAGCGGAGCCGCTTTCCTCGAGAAGGTCGAACTCGAAGCCAGGTTCACCGCCGCCAAGGCCGCGCCGGCCACCTCCAACCTCCTCACCGTCAAGTCCATGCGGGACACGAACGAGGAGACCTTCAAGCGTGACGACTCCTGGAACGGCTTCGGGAACCACTCCGAGTTCAAGCAGAAGACCGATCAGTTCAAGACCAAACTCACCGCCAACTTCAAAATCGTCAAGTCATGGGGCGCTACCTATATCGACTTCCGCTCCATTGGCTTCACCGGCAAGGATGGCGGCGCGCCTTATGACGGACACCGCTGGGGCCGCAGCACCGGAGTCAACGCCATGGCCCCTAACGAGTACTACGACGGCTCCGAGTGGAAGTCGCTGCCCGACGGCTTCACCATCACCGCCGCCAACTACCAGGCCATCACTTTCCACAAGAACGGCTCCAGCTTCGTCTCGGCCAACGGCGGGACCTGGCCCGAGGAATTCACAGACTACGATTTCAACTCCGCCGCCAACGTCGCCAAACGCGCCGCCTGGATCACCGAAACCAACAGCCGCTGGAGCGATCACTTCATCCTCCGCCGGTCCAAGTGCACCTCTCAGAAAAGCACCCGCTGCTGCGTCTACGACACCCAACTCGAATTGATCCTCACCCCGGTGGAGACCTTCACCGCGGCCGACCACGTCGTCTTCGTGGCCCCAGGGAACATGCGCGCCAACGCCGCCAACTGGTTCATGGACGCCCCCGACCTCTCCACCGCCGCCCATGAGACCGGCCACCGCATCGGCAACCCCGACGAATACAAGGACGGCGCCACCGACGACACCCTCACCGGCGACGGAGCCATCAACGGCATCGACGAAAACTGCGTCATGGGCCAGAACATGACCAAGGTCAAAAAGCGCCACCTCCACGCCATGGTCGAAACTCACAAGAAAGCCATCAAGAACACCTTCGGCCGCGACTACGACTACGACACCCTGAACAAGTGATGAACTGGAACACGAAGTGAACCCCATTCTCGACAAGGCTCTGTTGCAGGCTCTCTCCGGCGACCAGGCCGCCCTGGCGGAGTTCGGGCTGGAGCGCCACACCGTCAGCGGTTCCGGCGTCCCAGGTGGCGGCTCCGCATGGGACGAACGCCTCACCCTCACCGGCGACGGCATCCTCACCCTCTCTTCCAACCGCTCCATCGTCGACCTGAGTTCCGAGCCCATCGGCCTCTACCGCAAACAGGACAAGGCCGAAACCGTCCGCCGCGCCATCCAGCTCGTCCGCGAAGCGGCCCTGACCGAACTGCCGCCCTTCCGCGTCGAGCCCGCCGATACCCGCATCCGTATCAACGTGGCCTGCGGCGGAGTGGTCCAGCGCGTCACCCTCGGCCTCACCGACCCCATGGCGCTCGAACCCGCCCGGCCGCTCCTCCAGGAGCTCGACCGCATGGCCCAATCCGTTCGGGCCGACCCGCTCCGCAGCCTGCGCATCGAACTCGATATGCCCGACTCCGTGCCCGCCGCCAAGGTGCGCCTGCGGCTCATGGTCATCTTCCAGAACTCCGGCAAGGAAGGCTACTGGCTCACCCATCCCGGAGCCCTGCGCCGCGAGCACATCTGGGAGCAGTGCATCCTCGTCTACGGCCGCAAACCCGAAATCGTGCCCGGCTTTACGCCGCCGCCCATCGAGTTGCTGGCCTCGCCCCTCGAACCCATTCGCGATGATGGGATGGACCTGCTCTGGGTCCCGCGCGGCGAAGAAGTGGAACAGCGCTTCAACTGTGTCATGGAGCCACCCGTTCCCGGACTGTACCTGGCGCGGGCCGTCTACTCGTCTTACCTGGGTGAGGAGCAGGTGTCGGGCCGCCCACGTCTGCGCGGCTGCGCCTTCTCCAACCAGGTGGAACTCGAGGTGACATGAGCCGGCTGATCGGACTGCTGGGGAGTATCATCATGGCGATGCCTGGAGCGGAAGCAGCAACCTTCTCGCTGGAATATGCGCAACACTCCGGCTACGGCCGCATGCCGTTGCGGATCCTTGTCGAAGGCGCGCAGGCCACCCTCATCCGCCAGGAAACGCTCAATGCCGGCCAGCCCATCGGTGTCTTCCGCGCGGCCTTCACAGCAGCGGATCAGAGGCGTCTCGCGGCAGCCGTGCCCGATGCCATTGAGGGCGGAGCCCCGCTTCAGCGCGACTCCGGCTACTTCATCGTCCGGCTCAAGGCAGGCCAACGGAACGTCGAACTCCGCTTCGCGCACGATCCCGTAGCGTTGGGCAAAGCCGCTCCCATGATGCAGGAACTCACGCGGCTGGAGAAGGAACTGGCCTGGAAACCGGTGCGCGCGATCCTCGTCGAATTGACGCCCGGCTATGCCGTCAGCATCCACAACATCGGCACCGAAACGGTCACGGTGCCCTTCGGCACGCTGGGACTGACGATCGAATCCATCGCCGCGGCCGAACCGCCCAAAGTCCCCGGCAAGACCCCGCCGCCGCGTGTTTGGGAAATGGCCAACGGCACCGCAAACCTGCCCAAGAGCATCGAAATCGCCGCCGGCCAGTCGCTGGAGTTTCCCCTGCCCCTGGACCCCACCACCAGGGACAAGCTCTACCGGGCGCGCTTCAACGCCCAGGGCAACATCGATCCCGATAGCCCCGAGATCATCGGCACCGCCTACTCCCTGGCCGTCGCCGGCGGGCGCAGATAGCGGCGCCTATTTCGACTCTTCGAACGCGATGCTGCTCTCGGCCCGGGTGCGCCGGAAGTCGTCGTTCTTCAGGCTCATCGTGATGTTCCGCTTGTAGCCGAAGAGCACCTTCAGGCCGAATTCCGTCCCGTAGGTCGCCGGGAACCACAGCCCGTCATCCACCTTGCGGTAGCTGACGCTGAAGCCCAACTGCTTGATGTCGATGCCAAACAGGATCTTCACCGCCCGCGGGATCTTCATCGACAGCTTCGTGGTCACCATCATCGGCTGGAACTCTTCCGGATGGACCAGCACTTCGCCGGCCCAGCAGCGGCTGGCGTCTTCCTTCTTCGGTTCGAAGCTGACCCGGTAGGCCTCCACCGTCCCCACCTTGCGCGTCCCCTCCAGCTTGAACGTGTAATGCGCCTGCTCGTCCTTGGTCAAAGGGAAAAGGTCCTTCGAGATGCCGTCCCGCGACTTCTTGTCGTTGATCATGTCATCGGTCAGATCCTCGATGAGGTCCCCGTCGATGTCGGTGTCCTTGTATTGGAACTTCGGCTTGTCGTAGGTCAGAATCTTCCCGCCGCGCTCGTACCGGCCCTCGAACTTGTCCAGCTTCTTGTCGGTCCCCTTCGCGTCCGGAGTGACGGTGTACTGCCGCTTCTCTTCCCGCGACATCTTGCCGTTGGTGCGCAGCAGCCGGACGAAAGTGTCCTGCCGGTAGACAACGGTCTTGCGCGCCTCGGCCGCCTTCTCCTGGTTGTCGGCAACGCGCTTGAGGATTTCGTCAACGGGGGGCTGCGCCAGGCAAAGCCCGGCGGAAAGGGCGGATAGAACGAACACCAGCTTCATACGAGTCGTACGGCCTCTGCTTTTCCAATACGAGCCGGACCGGCCGTTCCTTGCAGAAAATCGCCCCTACTGCCGCACAATTTCAATCGTGTCGACGACCAGGCTGGACTTCTCCAGGATCAGCAGGATCGTCATCCCGCAGATCCGCCGCAGATACCCCGCGGGCACCGGCACCAGCTTGCGGTCGAGATCCTCGGGCAGCTTGTCGAGCTTCTTGTCCAGGCCCGCCGGGATCACGCCCGCGCGATGGAGTTGCTTGGCCAGGGGCAGCGGAACGTCACCCTTCTTCACCAGGCCGGGTGGCAGATGGCCTGAACCGATCCGGTAGTAGTCCTGGATGATACGGTTCTCAGCGTCGGTGATGAACGGATATCGGAGATGGCTCTCCGCCTCTTCCTCCGCCGTAGCCTTGTCCTTCGCTTTGTCCTGGGCCTGCCCAGCCATCAGCGTCGCGCCCAACAGCAGGAGACCCGCCGGCCAGGCGCAATGAAAATACCGCATCCCTTTATATTAGAAGCTGCTTACTCGTAGCGGAGCGCTTCCACGGGATCCAGCCGGGCGGCCTTGCTCGCGGGCCACAGGCCGAAGAACAGCCCGACGCCCACGCTGACGACGATGCCCAGGGCCGCGGCCCACAGCGGTACGGTCGTCGGGAGACTCGGGAAAGCCAGTTGCGCGCCTTTGGAGATCACCCACCCCAGGAGCATCCCCAGCAGTCCTCCGGCGAAGGTGAGCACCACCGCCTCCGTCAGGAACTGGATGATGATGTCGCGCTTGCGGGCGCCCAACGCCTTGCGGACGCCGATCTCCTTGGTCCGTTCCGTCACCGACACCAGCATGATGTTCATCACACCGATACCGCCCACCAGCAGCCCAATGGAGGAGAGTACGACCATGACGAGGGCGGTCACGCTGGTCACCTGGCGGAAGTCCTCGATCATCTGCTCGGCGGTGGAGAGTCCGAAGTTGTCGGGCTCGTTGTACTTCAGCCGGCGCTCCTGCCTCAGTACGCCCCGCACTTCGTCGATCGCCTTCGGCAACTCGCCGGGATAGGCCGACACGACGATCATGTGCTCCAGTGCCGACGGCTCCAGCTTGCGCATGGTGAAGTAGGGCAGCAGCACCCGGTTGTCCTGCTGGCCGGGGAAGGAATTGGCCGGCCGGACCATGACGCCAATCACTCGATAACTGTGGCCGTCCACCTGCACTTCCTTGCCCACCGCATCCTCGGCGCCAAACAGATTCTTATTGATGTCCTCGCCGATCACGACCACCGGTTCCTTGTGTAGGTTCTCGAACCCGCTGAAGAACCGGCCGGTCTTCATCTCGGCGTTGCCGCCGGCGACGTAGTTCTCGTCCGTCCCGCCCAGGTTCAACTGGAGGACGTCATTCCCCCGATAGTGCGCTTTGTGGAGGCCGCGGCCCGGGAACAGGTAGGGGCTGACGCCTTTCACCGAAGGGCAACGTTCCCGAATCGCAACGGCGTTCTCGTAAGTGAGTGCCTTGCGCTGCGCCTCTTCCCGCGAACGGCGGCCAAACCGGATGCCTGCCTGCCACTTGAAGACCATGACGCTGTCAGTGCCAAAGCCCTTGATGGCGTTGGTGACCGCACCGTCGAAGCCCGTCAGGATGCTGCCGACCCCAATGATGGTGCCGGTGCCGATGATGACGCCCAGCACCGTCAGAAAGCTGCGCATCTTATGACCGCGGATCGCATCCCAGGCCAGGCCCACGCCGGCCAGGATCAGGGCAAAGTTATTTATTTTGTATGGCTTCACTTCTCTGCCCTCAGAGCTTCAATCGGATCGAGTTTGGCCGCCTGCGACGCCGGGTAGATGCCGAAGAACAAGCCGACCGTGGCTGACAATCCGACGCCGACCAACACCGACGACAGCGGCAACTCCATCGGCACCGGCGTGAAACTTCGCACCAGCAGGGCGATCACCCAGGCAATGGTGACCCCGGCCAGGCCTCCGGTGCCTGATAAGACGGCGGACTCCACCAGGAACTGCTTCAGGATGTCGCCGCGCCGGGCGCCCAGCGACTTGCGGATGCCGATCTCCTGCGTCCGCTCCGTCACCACGGCCAGCATGATGTTCATGATGACGACGCCGCCCACGACCATGAAAACACTCACCACGGCGATGGCTGTCGCGGCGATGGCGCCGGTCAGCTTCTCCCACGCGCCCATGATGGACGCCGAGTTGAAGACCATGAAGTTATCGTCCACGCCGGGCCGCAGGTGCCGGTAAGCGCGCAACAGCGAGCGGACCTCGTCCATGGCCTGCTCAAAGTGCCCGTGATCGATGGCCTGCAGGGAGAAGTTGAGCCACGTGCGGGCTCCAAACATCTTGAAAAACGTGAAGATGGGAATGTGGACGAAGTTGTCCTGGGATTGCCCGAAGACACTGCCGATCTTCTTGGATACGCCGATCACCTGGAAGGCCGTGCCCGCGATCTCGATGGTCTTACCCACAGGATCGGTATTGGCGAAGTACTTCTCCTTGAGGTCGGCGCCGATGAAGGCCACGTTGCGGTGGTTGGCGTTCTCGCCCTCAGTGAAGTAGCGTCCGGTTTCAGTCTGGATGTTATTGAGAATGTTCAGGTTCGCATTGCCGCCTGTGATATTCACATCCTCCATCCGCTCACCGCGGCAGGTGACGTCGGCGGTATGGTCGCTTGTCATCCCCATCTCGCGAACCATCGTCGCGCGCTGCTTCAGAAACTCGAACTCGTCGGGTTTCAGCTGGGGGTTCTTCCGCTGCAGCTCCAGGAACTTCTTGGGATCCCAGTCGCCAAAAAAGGCAAAACGGGTCACGACGAAGCCGTCGGCGCCGAGGTCGGCAATCTTGGACTCGACGTAGACGTTCATGCCGTTGATCACGGCCATGACCGCGATCAGCGTCGTCGTCGAGAGGATAATGCCCAGAAGGGTTAGAAAGCTGCGCAGTTTGGCGCTCCGCAGGCTGGCAAGCGCAATGGAGAACGCCTCATAGGTAGAGGCCCCGGATTTCATCTCATAGACCTAGACGGAGCAAACACCCTGTTTGTTCCGCTGCTGTAAAATCCAATCGCGTAAAAGAGGGTCCAGCCAGAATCTGGGCTGGTCCCGGGCGATAAAGCCCAAATGGCCCCCATGCTCCGTCGGGATGAGGGTGATGTTCGGGTTTCCACGTACCTCCGCTCCCTCGAACAGGTCGTAGGGGATCATCGGATCGTCTTTTGACTGCACCATCAGGGTGGGGACTCGAATGCCCTGGAGGAACCGCAGGGCCGACTGGGTGGCGTAATAGTTGGGCGCGTCACCGAATTGAAACGCACGGGCCGTGAACGTGTTGTCGAAATCGAACACGGTGTGGACCGACTCGATCCCATCCAACGGAAACAGATCGGGGTGGCTCATGTGGCGGCGCTGGTAGCGGGCCTTCAAGCCGCGCACGAAGCGCCGCTCGTAGACCCAGTTCTCCCTGGCACCCAGGCGCCGGACGCAGGCGTGCAGGTCGATGGGCGTGGAGACGGCGCAGACTCCGGACACGAGATCCAGGGCAGCCTCGCCTGATTCTCCGGCGAACTTCAGGGTGACGTTGCCGCCCAGGGAAAATCCGATGAGGAAGCGGGGACCGCGGCCCTCCCTGCGAAACTGGTCGAGGATGGCCCGGACGTCCTGTGTCAGGCCGGAGTGGTAGAGGGTGGGGGTGAGCGCCTCTGTACCGCCGCAGCTCCGCATATTGATGCGATGCACGGCAAAGCCGGCTTCGAGCAGGCATTGCGCCAGCGAGATCATGTACCCGCTGCCGCTGGAGCCTTCCAAGCCATGATGCAGGAAGACTTCGCCGAGCGCTTCGCCCGCGGGCCGGTTCTCGTGGATTAAGACTTGGGTGCCGGGCTCAGTGCCGTAGAGCACGGCGCGGGTGGGAAAACGAGCTTCATCGATCGCCCTCTTCCAGAAATTTCCGGCGAGAGTGGAGAGGTGAGGGTTGCGGAAATAGGGTAGAAACGGCCGCAACCCTCTATTTTACCTTGTCCGCCCGGAAAGCTCGCTCCGGGCTCAAAATTCGGGATTAATCGCCCTCGACGTCGCGGTCGAGCGTACCGGGTTCGGAAGCCTTGCGCGCCAGATCCTCAGTAAGGATGATGGCTTCCGCCAAGTCGCGCATGGGGCGCCGCAGGCGGCGGCTCTCGTTGCGGAGCCGGAGGTAAGCTTCCTCTTCGGTCAGGTTAAACTTGTACTGGAGGATGCCCTTGGCGCGCTCAACCAGCTTTCTGGTCTCGAGCTGCCGCTTCATCTCCTGGGTCTCTTCCATCAGGCGCGCGTTTTCGTCTTCGAGACGAGCCCGAGCGATTGCGCCGCCCATCTGTTCGCCGATAAAGGTGATCAGGGAGACTTCTTCGGGGGAATGATCGTGTCGTTCCTTGTGGTGGACGTTAATGACGCCGATTACCTCGCCTACCGCGATGAGCGGGACGGAGCAAAAGGCTTCGTAGGTGTCTTCGACCAGACCGGGCAAACGCATGAACCGTTTGTCGTTCGGGGCATTTTCCGCCAGGACGACAACGCTCTTATTTTCGACCACCCAACCCGTGACGCCCTGGCCAATGGTCATGCTGAGATGACCGATTTCCGCGGCGTGCGGGACCTGGGAGGCCCGGAGAACGATCTCTCCGCTGTTCTGCTCCAGGAGGTAGACGAGACAAGCGTCGCATCCGGTTACCTGAACCGTCATACCTACGATTTCGCCCAGCATCTCGTCCACGGACCGGTTGGAGCTGACGATGCTGCTGATTCTGTGGAGAAGTGAAACTTGGCTGGTATTGGTTTCCATTGCCATGTAAGAAGCCATGCTGTTTGTAGGATAGAAACTGGACCATTGAGGGTCCAATCGAAACTTTCTATTAGACCCATACCATAGGTCGTGATTCCAAGTACACGTATGAAGCATCGAATTGAACTTCGCGCGGTCGCCGCCCTTACCCTTTTCGCCAGCTTGTGCGGGGCCGCGGACCCATCCTGGCGCAGGCTTGAGTCAGGCCGGTGGACTGTGTACACCGACCTGAGCGAAAAGGATGGTTCGCAAGTGCTTAGGCAACTGCTGGAGATGAATAGTGTCTTCAGCGCGGTGACGAATCCCGTCCCCGAAACGGCGCCTCCCGTACGGATTCTCGCGTTCCGGTCCAAGGCGGATTTTCAGCCGTTCCAGCACGGAGCGGCCAACCACGGCCTGTATCAGCCGGGCACGGAGTGCGACTACATCGTCCTGTTGGACGCGGGCGAGGAAACGCTGCGCGCCGGGCGGCATGAGCTGGTGCACCGGTCGATGAATTATTCCCAGTCAATGCTGCCGGGGTGGCTCGAGGAGGGGTTTGCGGATTACTTCTCCACGCTGCAGCGGAAGGGCGATAAGGCGGTGGTGGGCCGGCCGATCCAGAACCACATCGACCTGCTGGCCTCGTCGGAGTGGCTGCCAGCGGCGCGCCTGTTGGAATGGCGGCATGACCAGGCAAAGAACATGACAGACGGCGTGGCGGCCCAGGTCTATGCGCAGAGTTGGGCGCTGACCCACCTGCTGATGCAGCCGCCCGACGCCCGGGTGAAGCTGGAGCGTTTCTCAGAACTGCTGAAATCGGGCGTGGCGCAGGCAGCGGCGTTTGAGCAGGCCTTCGGGCGCACCATGGACCAGGCACTCGCCGAGGCGCGGCAGGCCGTGGCCGCGAAGCGCTTCCCCACGCGCGAGGTACCGGTGGGCGTTGTGCCGCAGCCGGGCTCGTTCCAGGTCAAAACGGTGCCGGACGTGGAGGCGCGCCTGGTGCGGGCGGATGCCTTGCTGGCCCATGGAAAGAAAGCCGAAGCGGCCAAGATGATCAACGAGACGGCGAAACGGTATCCGGACCATCCCGCGGCCGCCGCCGGGCTGGGGCAATTGGCAATGGCGAATACCGACTATGCCGCTGCCCGGACCCAGTTCGAACGGGCGCTCGCGCTGGGCGATAAACAGGCGTCGACTTATTACGAACTGGCGATGCTGACGCGCGACACGCACGGCTCAGAGGAGACGGTGCTGGAACGGCTGCGCCAGGCAGTGCAGGCGAACCCGTCGCTGGCGGATGCGTGGTACCTGCTGGGCTCCGCGCTGCTGCGCCAAGGCAAGGCGGCGGAGGCGGCGGAAGCGCTGCGGCATGCGGTAGACGTGTTGCCCAGGAATTCGATGTATTGGGAGGGCCTGGGACGGGCCTGGCAGGCGGCGGGCCAGCGCGAACCGGCGCGCATGGCGGCGCAGCGGGCGATGCAGACAGCTACGACTCCGGAGCAGAGCGCGATGGCCCAGGGACTGGGCCGGGAGATCGAACAGAACGTGCGGCCCAAGCCGGCAGGCAAGCCGGGCGTTGTGACCCCCAAAACCTGGGAGCCCCGGCAGGCCGATGCGACGGTGACGGGCAAGCTGGTGCTGGTGGACTGCGCCACGGCCACGCTGAAGTTCCATATCCAGACAGCCGCGGCGACCGCGAAGTCGAAGGCGCAGGTGACGATTCTCGTCTCGGACAAGCCCAACCAGATCATGTTGCGGGGCAACAGCGGGCAGAAACGCGAGTTCGTGTGCGGCCCGCAGCGCATCGCTCCGCTGGTGGAGGCGGGCTATGCGGCGGCCCCGGCCGCGGCCGAACCGCCCGCGCCGCCACCCGCGGCGCCCGCCAAACCGGGCAAGCAGGGGCGGCCCGCGCCAAAGGCGAAACCGGCTCCGGCCGTGCAGGCTCCGGCGGGCGAACTGATCAGCCTGGATTTCAAGTAGACTACACAAGCACGCCATGAAGATCACACGAATCTCGACCGCCGTAATGGAGTCCAATTTCGACTGGACGCTGGTGAGGGTGGACTCCGATGCCGGCCTCAGCGGCATGGGGGAGGCGTTCCTGGGACCCGGCCTGACGGCCGTGATCCGGGAGTTCAACGACATCCTGGTGGGCGAGGATCCGGTGCATATCGACCGGCTGGTGCGGCGCATGCGGGCGAGTTGCATCTATGCGTCGCCGGGCCTGATGTTCCACGCCATCGGCGGCATCGAGACGGCGATTCTGGACCTGCTGGGCAAGGCGTGCAAGATGCCGGTGTGGCAGTTGCTGGGCGGCAAGTACCGGGACGCCGTCACGATATACGCCGATTGCCACGGGGGCGATGCGCTGGAGTCGATTACGCCGCTGCTGAAGCCGCGGACGCCGGCCTGGATGGCGGCGGAAGGGGCTCCGGTGGAGGAGTCGCGCATCAGCGTGAAGCACCACGGCTGGGACGCGTCCAAGCAGGAGAGCCTGACACCGGAGAGCTATGCCGAGCGGGCCGCCGAGATGGCGGAGCGCGGCTTCCGCATGTTGAAGTTCGACGTGGATGTGCCGACGCCTTACGAGACCGACGAGTACAACCGGGACCTGAGCCCGATGGAAGTGGACTTCGCCGCCTCGCTGGCCGGGGCGGTGCGGAAGGCCGTGGGTCCGAGGGTGGGGCTGGCGATCGATTGCCACTGGAATTACGGCGTGGCGGCGGCGGTGGACCTGGCGCGAGCGCTGGAACCGCTGCGGCTGCTGTGGCTGGAGGACGTGCTGCCGCCGGAGAACATCCGGGCGATGGGCGAGGTGCAGCGCTGCACCCGGACTCCGCTGGCGACGGGCGAGAACCATTTCTTCCGGATCGACTTCCAGCGCCTGATTCTGGAGGCGGGCCTGCGGGTGCTGTCGCCGGATGTGCAGAAGATCGGGCTGTGGGAAGGCAGGAAGCTGGCGGACCTGGCCGATATGCACTACGTCAACCTGACGTGGCACAACATCAGTTCGCCGCTGGGGACCATCGCGGGCGCGCACCTGTGCGCGGCGACGCCAAACGTGCTGGCGCTGGAGTGGCATGCGGCGAGTGTCCCGTTCTTCGACGACCTGGTGAAGAACGGCGATGCGCCCCTGGTGCGCGACGGGAAGGTGAAGGTGCCGGACCTGCCCGGCCTGGGCCTTGAGATCGATCTCGATGTCGCCTACAAGTACCGCAAGCCGGGCGAAGCCTTCTTCGAATAGGGCGTCAAGCCGCGCGCGGCGGCGCTACTTCTTATGGATCCGGCTGCAAGCCACGGCGGTGCCGTCGGGGTTGATGGCCGATGAACCTTCTTCGATGTGTTGGATTTTGCCTTCCGCGTCGATGACGAAAGAGGCACGGTTGGCGATGCCGATGTCCTTGTTCAGGACCCCATAGAGGGTGGCGACGGAACGCTGGCTGAAGTCGCTGGCCAGGGGAAAGCCCAGGTTCAGCTCCTTCGCCCAATGGCCTAAGGTTGGAAGGTTGTCGGTGCTGATGCCCACCACAATGGCGCCGGCATCTTCAAATTTGGCGAGACCAGCCTGGTACGCCGTGAGTTCCTTTGTTCAACCACCGGTGAAAGCCGCGGGGAAGAACGCCAGGACGACGGTCTTGCCGCGGTTTTCAGACAACTTGAAGGTGTTGCCCGCCGTGGTCTTCAGTGAGAAGTCGGGCGCAGAGTCGCCGACCTTCAGGTGGGTCTTGGGCGGCTGCACAGGCTGGGCCCAAGCGGCCGTGGCCAGTGCCAACCCCAATAACCATGGAGTGAGTTTCATGGATCCTCCCAGGATCAAGAGTGCAAAAGCATCCTCTTGCGCCCGAGGATAGCAGGCGGTCTTCCGGAGCCGCAACCGGACTTCACATTCTCTATGAATTCCGTAACTGGTTCCGATATGACCCTCGTGGGCCAGCCAGGACAACGTGGCGAAGCGCCAGATCCGTTGTCGGCCGGACGACGGTGGCCCGACAGGAGACCGATCAATGCATACGACTGAGGTTGGCGCCGAGATGAAGACGAGCCAGAGGCAGGGCAAATATCTCGTCTTCCATCTGGGCAAGGAAGAGTTTGGCGTTCACGTCCTGAAGGTACGCGAGATCATGGGGATCCAGGAGATCACCTCTGTGCCCCAGACGCCCGCCTTTGTCAAAGGCGTCATCAACCTGCGGGGGAAGGTGATTCCCGTTATCGATTTGCGCAGCAAGTTCCGGCTGGAGGAACTGGAATATACCCAGCGCACGTGCATCATCGTGCTGCAGGTATCCCACGACAACGGCGACATGCTGATGGGCGTCATCGTGGACGGCGTGTCGGAAGTGCTGACGATTCAGGAAGCGGAGATCGAGGATACGCCTGAATTTGGGGCCGACATGAAGATGCCTTACATCCTGGGCATGGCGAAGGTAAAAGGCCGGGTGAAGATCCTGCTGGATATCGACCAGGTGCTGACGACAGTTGAGGTGCAGGGCGTGACCCAGGTGCAGGGCCTGCTGCTGCCTCCGCCTGAGATGGGGGCTGGCGCGGACCCTCTGCCGATGTCGTAGGATCCGCCGCCGGGATAACGGAAAAGCCGCTGTGGAACCAAGGGAAGGATGCGTGTGCTTATGAATGGGAATATCAGTTTCGGAACCAAGATCAACATCGCTTCGGGTGCGATTGTGGCGTTTCTGCTCCTGCTGGGGGCTTCAGCGATCTACACGTTGTCAGACGTGCAGGGTCAATTGGAACGCTCAGTCAACGTGGAAGCACGCAAATCGGAACTGGCGATGCAAAGCCAGACAGCGGTCACTATGATTGAGGGCGCGCAGCGCGGGTTGCTGCTGGGCTCGATGACAAACGATGCGCCGCTGGTGCAAGCGTCCAGCCTGCAGATGAAGGACTCCGTCGAGAAGCTGGCCAGCGCGCTGAAGGAGCTGGAACCGCTGCTCAAAACGGACGAGGGGAAGCGTCACCAGGCGTCGCTCTCGGCCATGAGCGAAGAGGTGATCCAGAAGTTGCAGCAGTTTGAGAGCAGCATCCGCGGCCAGCGCTTCGACGAAGCAACCAGGATGCAGACGGAGTATTTCCGCGGGCACTTCGACAAAATGCGTCAGCGGGTGGTGGCCTTGGTGGATTTACAGCATCAGTTCGCCATTTCGAGCTCCGCATCGGCCATCTCGAAGGCCTCCTTTGCGCGGATGCTGGCGGTGGTGGTGTGCCTGCTGGCCCTGGGCGTGGCAGGGATGGCGTTCTGGGTGATCCGGAATGGCAACCGCGAACTGCGTCAGATAGCGGTGGAGATTGGCGAAGGCGCGGATCAGGTGGCGTCGGCGTCGAACCAGATTTCGGGGTCGTCGCAGTCGCTGGCGCAGGGCTCGTCGGAACAGGCCGCCTCGCTGCAGGAGACTTCTGCGTCGACGGAGGAAGTGAACGCGATGACGCGGAAGAACGCGGAAAGCGCGCGCAGCGCGGCCACGGAGACCGAGAAGGCGGATCAACTGTTGAAGGAGACAGACCAGAAGCTGACGCAGATGATTGAGTCGATGCGGGAGATCAACACGTCGAGCGAGAAGATCTCGAAGATCATCCGCGTGATCGATGAGATCGCCTTCCAGACCAACATCCTGGCGTTGAATGCGGCTGTGGAAGCGGCACGAGCAGGGGAAGCCGGGATGGGTTTCGCGGTGGTGGCGGATGAGGTACGCAATCTGGCGCAGCGCTGTGCGCAGGCGGCCAAGGACACCTCCGACCTGATTGAAGAATCGATCGTGCGTTCGAATGAAGGCAAGGTGCGGTTGGATGAAGTCTCGTCCTGCGTCTCGCGTGTCGTGGACAATGCGTCCCGCATCCGTGTGCTGGCGAACGAAGTGAATGTGGGCAGCCAGGAGCAGGCGCGAGGCATCGAGCAGATCACGCGGGCGGTGGGCCAGATGCAGCAGGTGACGCAGTCGACGGCAGCCAGTGCGGAAGAGAGTGCGTCGGCCGGTGAGCAGATGAGCGCACAGGCACTGTCGCTGAACGATTCAGTGGGGCGGTTGCGATTGCTGGTGGGCAGTGAGGGCGGCGCGGTGGCGGTCCGCCCGGCGGTGCGCCAGGGGCGAAGCTTGCAGGCGGGTAGCGTCAAACGAGCGCGGCAGAATGCAGGCGCGGTGCATGTGGCGGTGGCAACAGGCGTCCACAAGGCGCCGGCCGCCAAAGTGCCTGCGCGGCCTCCGGCCAAAGCGGAGTTTCCCATGGATGACGACTTCAAGGACTTCTAGGCGGAACCTCGATGGCAACCAAAAAGAAAGGCACGGCGGGCGGGCTGGCCTGCAAGACACCAGAGCCTCCGCCCCAGGCAAACGCTGACCTGCAGGCGCTGGTCAACAGCATCGCGGCACCCATGAGCCAGACAAGCCAGATGGCGCAGGCGCTGAACCAGGATCCGCAACTGGTGGAGGACTTCCTGGTGGAGGCGCGCGAGCACCTGGCAAACATCGAGGCGCGCCTGTTGGAGATCGAGCAGGGCGCGCACACGCCAGAGACCCTGAACAGCGCTTTCCGCAGTTTTCACACGCTGAAAGGCCTGGCCGGTTTCCTGGAATACAACGTGATTCAGGAGGTGGCCCATGAAGTGGAGAGCCTGCTGGACCTGGCCCGCAACGACGCACTGCAATTGAACGGGCCCATCGTGGACGTTGTGCTGCAATCGGGCGACTTCCTGGCGTCGTGCCTGCGCAGCATTGAAGTGAACAAGCTGAAGGCCGAGCCGCCGCCCATGGAGGACCCGGCCGCCTTGCTGGATCGCATCCGGCAGGCGGCTGCCACGCCCCAGGGCCTGGAAGGGGCGGCGGATGAAGACCTGGAGGATCGCGATACGTCCCTGGCCATGGAGCGGCCGAAGGCGGGCGGGCTTGAGCCGTCAAGAGAATCCTCAACAGGTTCAGACGCTGCGCAACTGGAGCCGGCAGCGGGTCCCAAGCGCAGCGAGGCGTCGCTGGTCAAGATCGAAACGGGCAAATTGGAGTATCTGGTCGAGATGGTGGGCGAGCTGATGATCGCCGAATCGATGCTGCACCACAATCCGGATCTGGGCGAAGCGCGCTCGCCACGGGTGCAGCGCGACCTGTCGCAATTGGCGCGGGTGACGGCCGAGGTCCAGAAGACGGCCATGGCGATGCGTATGGTGCCCATCGGGACGCTCTTCCGGCGCATGACGCGGCTGGTGCGGGACCTGGCCCGGAAGTCGGGCAAATCGGCTGAGCTGGAGTTGCATGGCGAAGACGTGGAGCTCGACCGCACGATTGTCGAGGAACTGGCGGATCCGCTGGTCCACATGCTGCGGAACGCGCTGGACCATGGGCTGGAGTCACCGGCGGATCGCGAGGCCGCGGGCAAGCCGGCGGCGGGCAAGGTACGTCTGAAAGCGGCGCACCAGGCGGGCCAGATTGTGATCGAACTCAGCGACGACGGGCGGGGCCTGGATCGGGGCCGGATTCTGGCCAAGGCGGTGCAGCGCGGGCTGGTGAGCGCTGACGCGAATCTGAGCGACAGCGATGTGTATCACCTGATTTTCGAGCCTGGGTTCTCGACGGCCGAGAAGGTAACCGACGTGAGCGGCCGGGGCGTGGGCATGGATGTGGTGCGCAAGCACGTCAGCCGGTTGCGGGGGCGGATTGAGATCGCTTCCGCGTTGGGGCAAGGCACGACCTTCACCTTAAGAGTTCCTCTGACGCTGGCGATCATCGATGGGCTGGTCACGATCGTGGGCGGTGTGCGGTACATCGTACCGATCTTCGCTGTGCGTGAGATGTTCCGGCCGACGCCGGAACGCCTGTTCTCAGTGGAGGGCCGCGGCGAGATGGTGCTGGTGCGCGAGCGGCTGCTGCCGGTGGTGCGGTTGAGCCGGCGGTTGGGCATCGAGGCGAAGAGCGAAGACCCGTGCGAGGGTGTGATGATCGTCGGCGAGAGCGAGGACCGGCAGTATTGCCTGCTGGTGGACGAGCTCGCGGGCAAGCAGGAAGTGGTGATCAAGAGCCTGGGCCCCACGTTCGGCGAAGTCCGGGGGGTGGCGGGCGGCGCGATTCTGGGCGACGGCCGGGTGGGTTTGATCCTCGACCTGGCGACGCTGTTTGGAGGGATTGAGCATGCCGCCTGAGACCACGCCATTGATCGCGTCGCAGACCGTGCAACCGGGCGAGTTCCGGAAGATCCAGTCGCTGACTTACCAGGTGGCGGGCATCGACCTGCGCGAGGGGAAAGAGGCGCTGGTGGGCGCCCGGTTGAACAAGCGTATCCGGGAGCTGGGCCTGAAGGACGTGTCCAGCTATTTGAACCTGGTGGAGGCCGACCGCACGGGGCTGGAGCTGATCGCGCTGATCGATGCGCTGACGACCAATTTCACCAGCTTCCTGAGGGAGCCGCAGCACTTCGAGTTCCTGCGCAGTGTGATCCTGCCCGCGCTGGCAACGCGCGCCTCGATTCGCATCTGGAGCGCCGGCTGTTCGACCGGGGAGGAACCGTACAGCATCCTCTTCCATCTGGCACAGGCGCTGGGGCAGGCCGAGCTGGCGGCTGTCGAGATCCTGGCGACCGACATTTCCACCAGGGCCTTGAGCGCCGCCAGCGCGGGCGTCTACCCCGCAAGCCGGATGAAAGAGCTGCCGGAGGCGTGGCGCAAGCGATTCTTCCAACGCGGAGTGGGCGGTCAGGACGGGATGGTGCGGGTGCGCGAAGAGTGGCGCTCGCGCATCCGGTTCCAGCGCCTGAACCTGATGGAGGAGTTCACGAATGTGGCGGTGGCGAATGTGATCTTCTGCCGCAATGTGATGATCTATTTCGACAAGCAGACGCAGCAGAAGCTGGTGCGGCGCTTCGCAGAGCGGTTGGAGCCGGGCGGATGGCTGCTGATCGGGCATTCCGAAGGATTGATGGGCATGGAACACGAGCTCTCGTACGTGATGCCGGCCGTGTACCGGAAGCCCAGTGGCCGCAAGGGTTGATGGCAAGAAGGGGAAGCAGCTTTGGGGAACAGTCTGGTGGTGGGCGTGGGCGACTGCAAAGTGACGGGCGATCCCTTGGCGGAACTCGTCACCTACGCCCTCGGCTCTTGCATCGCGGTGGTCATTTGGGATCCGGTAACCAAGGTCTCGGGGCTGCTGCACTTTATGTTGCCGGATAGCGCCGTGGACCGGAACGGCAATGGCAAGGATCATCCGTTCCGCTATGCCGACACAGGGACGCCGCTACTGTTTCGAGGGGCGTACCAGCAGGGCGCGGAGAAGAAGCGCCTGGTGGTGCGGCTGGCAGGAGGAGCGGCGGTGGTCAATGACAACGGGTTCTTCAACATCGGAAAGCGGAACTACGCGGCGCTGCGGAAGATTCTGTGGAAGGCGGGTGTGATGGTGCATGCCGAGGACGTGGGCGGTTGCGTTTCCCGCACGGTCCGGCTGGAGGCCGGGTCGGGCAAGATGATCATCCGCGCGACGGGCGAACCGGAGCGGGAGTTACGGCCGATGAGCCAGGCTGAGCGCAGCTCGGCCATGGGGGGCGCTCTGTGTCAATACGTTTGATGATCGTCGATGATTCGCCGGTGATGCGTGCCTTCGTGCGCCGGACGGTGGAAGTAACGGGTTTCGAAGTGGCGTGCTATCTGGAGGCCGGCGACGGCCTGGAAGCGCTCTCCAAGCTGCGGTCCGCGCGCGCCGCCGGACCGGCGCAGCAGGTGGACCTGATCCTGACGGATATCAACATGCCGGTGATGGATGGCGAGGGGTTGCTGCAGGAGCTGAAACGGGATGAGGATTTGAGCTCGATCCCCGTGGTGGTGGTGTCGACGGACTCGACCGACCAGCGCATGGAAAAGCTGATGCAGTTGGGGGCGCGCAGTTACGTCCGCAAGCCATTTCCGCCGGAAAAGCTGGGCGAGGTGCTGGCCGGCATTTTCCCCGACCTGGCCGGGCCGGGCGCGGATGGGCCGGGCATTGAGGGATTCTGATGACGCCGAAACATGAGGAAATTCACGATCTTTCCCTGCCCCAGGTGCGACAGGCCTGCCGCGCGGCGCTGCTCGAGGTGCTGGAGACGATGTTCTTCGAGCTACCGGCCGCGGATCTGGAGGTGGTCGATGCGCCGGAGGTGTCGAGCTGCCTGATCCGGGCTGGTTTCCACGGCAGCGCGAACGGGGCCATGCAATTGGCGATCTCGTGCCGGATCTGCTGCCGCCTGGCTGCGTCGTTTCTGGGCAAGGAGACGGACGAGGTTTCGCTCCCGGAAAAGTGCAGCACGGCGCGCGAACTGGCCAATATGCTGTGCGGGGCCTCTTTGAGCCGGCTGAAGCCGCACGGGCGGATGACAATTGAGACACCTCAGTCGATCGAGGCGCCGGCCGCTGACTCCGGGCCATGGCTCAGGTATCCGCTGGAGGGTGGTTTTATCGATGTGGCGTTACGCTATGGCGAGGGGCTATGACACAGGAGCGCAGAACGCGGGTACTGGTGGTGGACGATTCGGCGATCGTCCGCAAGGTGTTGAGCGATATTCTCAGCGCGCAGCCGGACCTGGAGGTGGTGGGGACGGCTCCGGATCCCTATGTCGCGCGGGACAAGATTCTGGCTCTGGCACCGGACGTGCTGACGCTGGATATCGAGATGCCGCGCATGGACGGGCTGACGTTCCTGAGGCGGATTATGCGGTTCCATCCCCTGCCCGTGATCGTCATCAGTTCCCTGGCCCAGAGCTCGACGAAGTCGGCCATGGAGGCGTTGACGGAAGGCGCGGTCGATGTCCTGGCGAAGCCGGGCGGGCCGTATTCAGTAGGCGATCTGAAGGAAGACCTGCCGCGCCGGGTACGGGCGGCGGCGCGTTCGCGGATGCCGGCCGCACGGCCCACTCCGCTGCCGGCGAAGACGCACGCGGCGATTGGGGATCCGCGGGGTGCGTTGCGGCAGATGGTGATTGCGCTGGGCGCGTCGACGGGCGGCACACAGGCGATTGAGCGAGTGCTGACGGCCCTGCCGGCGGGTATGCCGCCCATCGTGGTGACGCAGCACATTCCACCGGTCTTCTCGGCGGCCTTTGCGGAGCGGCTGAACAAGGTCTGCGCACTGGAGGTGCGGGAGGCAAAGGGGGGCGAGGTGCTCAGCCCGGGTGTTGCCTGGATCGCGCCCGGCGACCGGCATCTTCTGCTGGACCGGGCCGGCGCCGGTTGGCGTATCCGGTTGGACGACAGTCCGAAAGTCTGCTATCAGCGGCCCTCGGTCGACGTGATGTTCAAATCGGTCTCAGCGGCCCTGGGCCAGGCGGCGCTGGGGGTGCTGATGACGGGGATGGGCAGCGACGGCGCGGAGGGATTGCTGGCGATGAGGAAAAACGGGGCGGAGACGATCGCGCAGGACGAGGCGAGCTGTGTCGTCTTCGGAATGCCTCGGGAGGCCATCCGCATGGGTGCGGCCGGGCAGGTTCTCAGCCTGGACGCGATCGCGCCGATGGTGCTGAAGAAGAGCCGGGTGACCCAGTAGCGGCCAGCTACCCCCGCAGGAACCCGGCGAGCGTGGCGGCGCTGACGGCGAAGGGCCGGGCATCCGCCAACTCACGCGCGGCGAGGGCCATGTTTTGCCGCCGGTCGTCATCGGCCAGCAGTGCGGAGATGGCGGGCCAAAGCTGGTTTCGCTCGTGCTCGCGCAACATCACGCCCACCTGCGGCGTCATCACTTCCCGCGAGCCCTGGTGCTCCAGGCAGACCGCGGGGAGTCCTTCCGAGAGCGCCTCCATCAGCGTGAGGCCGTAGCTCTCGTGGCGCGAAGGGAAGACGTAGAGGTCGGACATGTGAAAGGCCGCCTGTTTGCGCAGCCCGCTCATGTAGCCCGGGAACACGACCTTGACCTGACGCAGGCGGGCGGCCAGTTGCTGCAACCGCTCCATGTGACGCCTGCCGTGCATAAACGCGGGTTCGCCACAGAGGAACAACCACAGCGGACGTTGGGGCAGGCGGCCGTGCCGCTCGGCCTCGATCAACGCCTCCAGGAGGGTGTCCTGGCCCTTCTCCGGAGAGATGCGGCTGAGGCAGAGGAGAACCTGCGCCTCGGCGGGGACGTTGAACTCGCGGCGCAGTCCGGCCGCGGCCTCGCGCGCAGCCTCCTGCGGGCCGAAACGCGGCGGAGCGCCCCAGGGCAGCACATGGATCCTCTCCGGCGGGGTCTCCGGATAGCACTCGAGCAGGATGTCCTTCATGCCTGACGAGGGGACGGCGACGGCGGCGGAATAGCGCAGGCTGGCGCGCTGCTGCGCGAAGATCAGGCGCAGGATCACGGGTGCGACGCGGTCGAGCCGCAGGCTGCGCATCAGCTCCCAGAAACGGGTGAGGCCGCGGGGCGAGATACGGTCCTTCAAATAGATGGCTGAGATGTAGGCAACGACATCGACATGATAGACGGTGACGACGTGGAAGCCAGCCCGCTGAAGGGCGGCGAAGTCGGGGCCCTCGCTGATGTCGTTGACAAGGACTGAGCTGGAGCGGGGGTCGGCGCGCATCACAGCCTGCGTGGATGCGGCGCGGAACGACTCGCAGAAGGCGGCGTACTGGCGCTCGTCGAATTCCACCAACTGGCGGCCCGACGGCGCGTCCGCGCCCAGGATGGCTGGACTGATGAGTTCCACCTGGAAGGGGCGCGTGCGAGCCCATTCGTCCAGCAGCAGGTTCGACACCGCCGCGCCACCGCCCAAGGGGCTGGCCTGGCCGCCAAAGCCGCCATGCGCCGCACAGTAGAGAACGCGTTCGATGGTCACCCGGCGGCTATGACGGCAGTGGTCGCCGCGCTGTCCTGTTGATGAAGCGCCAGAATGTACCAGCACAGGGTGAGTAGCAGGGGGAGGTCCGGCCGCTCCCGGGCCGCCGGTTCGATATCCACGTGCGCGCCGTGCTTGAGCATGCCCTGGTTTTGGAACTTGATCAGCGCGGTGCCGTCTCCCAACATCAGGGCCCACTGGCTACCCCAGAAGCTGGTGGACTTCATGTGAAGCACTTCCCCACCGGGCAGGAAGATCTCGCCCTTCGTACCCATCATGCCGGGCTTGTAATGGGCGACATCCTGCTCCGAGCCGGCAACCCGGGCGGTGACCATGGGCGTCAGGAATCCGGTTCGTTTGAAGGTCCAGGCCTCGTGGGCAGTTTTCGCCTCGGCCAGGGTTCCGAAGACCTTTTTGAATTCCACCGAAGCCAGGACCGAGTCGCCCGACCTCAACTCATAGGCGCGGGCGAAGGCCGAGAGCTGTTTCCACTCAAGGCCGCCGAGCTGGTTGGACTGGATTTGGATCATACTGCAATCCTTTCTCGAACAACTGTACGGCACGCTGGGCGGTAGCGATGGTGATGCCCGCCTGCGCGCAACGGGCCCTCAACCGGCGATTCAGCTCACGGCCGACGGTCCACTGCTGGCTGGGCTGGGTTTTGAGCCGGGCCTTGACCACGACACCCTGCTCAGTGAACTTGTCGACACCCGCAATCTCAATATCGGCCAGGATCAGCCGCTGGAACGTCTCGTCTGAACGCATCTCCTTGCTCACCTCGCGGAACACGTCCATCAGCCGCTGGGGCTCTTCGTCGAAGTCGACCGCCACGTCAAACACAGCATAACTGAACCCCATGGTGAGATTGGTGAACGACTGGATGCCGCCGTTGGCGAGAACGTGGACCGCTCCGTCATAGCCGCGCAGGACCGTCGTGCGCAGCGAGAGCTGCTCCACCGAACCCGACAGGTCGCCGACCTTGACCACGTCGCCGATGCGGATCTGGCCTTCCGTGAGCAGGAAGAAACCGCCGATCCAATCTTTCAGGACACTTTGGGCTGCAAAACCGATGGCCAGGCCGGCGACCCCGGCGCCCGCCAGCAGAGGGCCGACCTCGAAGCCCACTTCGCGCTTGAGGGCCAGCAGGATGGCGAAGGCCCACACCAGGGAGAAGAGGACGCGCCGGGCGATGGTCGTCACCGTATTGGTCTGCTTCGCGCGTTCCAGATCGACTTCGCCGCCGCGTTCCCTGACCAGGTCGGCGGAGACGCGCCCGACGGTGGAGAAGAGTTTACTGAGCAGAAAGTTCAGCAGGGCGGCGCCGCCCAGATAGCCGCCGATGCGCAGGGCGCTGAAGAGGTAGTCATCCAGCCGCTGTACCGGGATGCCGGACAGAAACGAGGTCATGATTCCATGGTAAGCGGAGAGGCGAAAGAGACGTTCGGCGCCGGGCAAAGATTGCCTGGCGGGCGGCGAGTGGGCTTACCTCGTTAAATGAAAGCGCTGGCAGGCCTCGGGCTGCTCTGATAGTCTGTTGTGGATGAAACGCCGCACTTTCCTCCCCGCCGCAGGGCTTAGCGTCGCCGCCATGTCCGCCCAGACAACCTCCCAACCAGGCAAATTAAAGCAATCGGTCTGCCGCTGGTGCTACTCCAAAGTCCCGATCGAGGAACTGGCCGCGGCCTCGGCGAAGATGGGCATCGAGTCGATCGACCTGGTCGATCCCAAGGAGTGGGACGTGGTGAAGAAGCACGGCCTGAAGCTGACGGTCGTGCCGGGCCCCACCACGATTCCGGACGGGCTCAACCGGAAGGAGAGCCACGACGCCATCGAGGCGAAGTTCAAGACCATGGTCGACCAGGCGGTAGCGGCGCAGGCCGTGTCGATCATCGTGTTCTCGGGCAATCGCAAAGGCATGCAGGACGAAGAGGGCGCGGCGAACACGATCATCGGGCTGAACCGCCTGAAGAAGTATGCCGAGGACAAGGGCATCCTGGTGGTGATGGAGCTGTTGAACTCCAAGGTGAACCACAAGGACTATATGTGCGATAAGTCGCAGTGGGGGATTGAAGTGGTGAAGGCAGTGAACTCACCGAACGTGAAACTGCTGTACGACATCTACCACATGCAGATCATGGAAGGCGACGTGATCCGCACCATTCGCGACAACCACCAGTGGTTCGGCCACTATCACACGGGCGGCAATCCCGGACGGAACGAGATCGACGACACGCAGGAACTCAACTACCGGGCGATCACGAAAGCGATCATCGAGACCGGCTTCCAGGGCTACATGGCGCATGAGTTCGTGCCGAAGCGGGAGCCGCTGGTGTCGCTGCGCGAGGCTGTGGATCTCTGCCGGGTGTAGGCCCGTCAAGCCGAACGAAGTAGTCAACGAAACATCCCAACGACGAAGAAGCACGGCCCGGGCGCCGTGCTTTTTCATTGCTTGCAACACCGGGCCAGGTGCCGCGGAAGAGGCTATCTGCGGGACAAAGGACTTTTGCGTCATAATATAAAACAAAGGTCGTGAATCATGTACCACTACAACGCAGGTACAGCGCTAGACGAGTTGAGGGAGGACGCAGTCCTGCCTAACCCCGTCCATGTGCGCGATATGATTCTTCGAACGCAACACACGCCGGAGCAGGCACTGGAATTGAACCGGGCCTTCCTCGCGTATCAGCAGGCCTTTACGGGGGCGCGGGACATCGCAGCCAAACTCCTCGAGGAGCTGGCCGCCGCGACCAACCGGCCGTAATCGCGTAACTCCCTGACGGAGTCTACCCTCACTGTTTTAAACAACCTGCCATCGGGTTGTTACGAACAACTGACACCCGAACTGTACTTTGGGAGCACCAACGAGTTTTATCTATGACCAGCAAGAAGAAAACCACCTCTGAATCGGAAATCGTGAAGGCGGCCGAGACGGCGCCGGCAACGAAGAGCAAAACAGAAAAGAGCAAGGCCACGAAGACCACCGCAGCAGCGAAGTCGTCCGCCGCAACGCACAAGCCCGCGACACGCAAGCCCGTTGCCGCCAAGGCCGCGGTGGCAGCGGCATCCGCCGCAGCGCCAGTTGCCGCAGCAGTGGCCACCCAGGCAGCTCCGGTTGCCAAGGCGGCTTTCGACCCGCGTGCCTACCAGCAGGAGATTGCGACCGAGGCATACTTCCAGTGGGTGAACCGCGGAGGTGGGGATGGCGGCGAGAGGGAAGACTGGCTGCGGGCTGTCGAGATCGTGCGCGCCCGCTACGAATAGCAGTCCGGACATGAATCAGGGGGCTCCTGGTAGAGCGCGTCGATTCTCCGCGCCCACCAAAAGCCCCCTGAAGGTTCGTGCGGTTTACTTGTACTTGCGGAGAACGGCGAGCACGCGTCCTTGCAGTTCGACGCTCTCACCGGGCACAAGAATGGGTTCCATGGCGGCATTGGCCGGCTGAAGCCGTACCATTCCGTCAGTTTGTTTATAGAAGCGTTTCAGAGTAGTTTCAGCACCACCCACCAACGCCACCACAATCTCACCGTCACGCACAATTGGCGCGCGTTCTACTAGTACGTAATCGCCGCTGCAGATATGGTCCTCGATCATCGAGTCCCCCCGAACCTGCAGGGCATAAGTCTCCGCCGAACCTGCAAAGTCGGCGAAGTTGAGCGTTTCGGGCGCCGATACCGATTCAACCGGCAAACCCGCGGCGATACGGCCTAGAAGCGGGACAGACATCCCTCCGCTTTCAGGTCCATGGACGCGCGCGTGCTCAGCGGCCCGGTATTCGGGCGATACCTCAATGGATCGGCTCTCGTTGTAGCGTCTCTTGAGGTAACCCTTTTGTTCTAGAGCGGTGATGTGTTTGTGAACAGTCGCGAGCGAGGCCAACTGCAGGCCAGCCGCGATCTCTTCAAAACTCGGGCTATACCCGTTCCGCTCCGTGTATTCGACGAGGAAGTCTACGACTTCTTTCTGTCTGGGCGTCAGAGCCATACCCACATTCTTCGGCGAACACGGAGCGAAAGTCAAGCGCCCTGAGCAAAAAAGATGAAGATGACTTAATTCATTCCGCACTTTCCAGGCGTCGGACAGGTGCCTCCGGAGGGGCACATGGCCGGTGCGGACTGCTTGGATGCACCCATTTTTGGGGAGAACGTGGAGTGCTCCTTATGCAGGTGCTGCTCTCCGCAGGAGGGGCAGGACAGAGTCTCGTAGTCGGATTCGCGACGGATCAACTTCTCGAACTTGGTCCCGCAGTCTTCGCAGGCGTATTCAAAAATCGGCATGGTTCAACGTTTCCCTTCCTCGAGGATCGCTACAGCGATTTTATCAACGATCGCCCGGATCTCCGAAGTGGGCGCGGTGTAATCGTTCACCAGGATGGAGAACGCGAGCCGCCTGCCGGAATCTTCACCAGCGTATCCAGATAGCGCGGCGACATGGCTGATGGAACCGGTCTTGGCGCGGATGGCGGTCACCTCCTTGAAACCGTGAAAGCGGTTGTTCAAGGTCCCATCCTCTCCTGCGATAGGTAGCAGAGCCCAGAAGGCGTCGCGCAGCGGGCTGTTGTGCATGTAGCGGAGGACGGTGGTGAACGTAGCAGGAGTCGCCAGGGTGCGCCGCGAGAGACCGGAGCCGTCGACGAGGGCGAAGTCCTTACGGTCGACGCCGAGGCCGGTGAGGAACTCGGTCATCTCCTCCTGGGCGGCATCGGCGGTTCCTTCGCTGCGTTTGATGAAGCCGACTTCACGAAGCACGATCTCGGCGTGAAGATTCTGGCTGACCTTATTAACAACCTTAAGGATCTCGATGAGCGGAGGTGAGACGCGCCTGGCGAGTTCGACTCCGGTGGGCGGCTCATAGGGCTGCCCTGGCAGGCGATGGGCGGCACGGACGGAACCGCGGATGGTGACGCCGCGGGCGCGCAGCAGTTCAGCGAAGGCCTGGGCGGCGAAGGCGGCGGGGTCGTCGATGGCGATGAGTTGGGAAGCGGCTCCGCCGTTGGGGGCAGCGGTCCCGCCGATGAGCAGGACCCGGGAGTTGGGCTGGCGGTCGACGGTGATGCTGCGCGGGGCTCCGGTGTGGGTCTTCAGCGTGTTGTGGATGGTGTAGTACTCGACTGGGGGAGTGAGCGAGATCTCCGCCGTCTCGCCGGGCTTTTTGCCGGGCCGGATGTAGAGAAGAAGCGCGTTGTCGTTCAGGGTCAGGGCGCTGACCGGGGCGCCGTATTCCCAGACGGTATCGTCGACGGTCCAGCCGTCGGGATAGGGCGACCAGGGCCAGCGGGTGTCGTCGCCGATGATGTCGCCGTCGATGATGCGGACTCCGGCTTCGACCACTTTGTTCGCCAGTTCGGCGAGGGGCTTGAGCGGGTCGCCTTCAATCGCACCTTTCTTGTATGGAATCTCGCGAGCGGACATGGTTGGGTCACCGCCGCCGACCAGCCGCAGATCGCCGGTGATTTTGCCGTCGGAGTCCGGCGGTTTGGCGGTGAGAATGCGCGTTTCGAAACGGTAGTCGGGTCCGAGGCGGGCGAGGGAGAGGACAGTGGCGAGTAGCTTTGTGTTCGAGGCTGGGGTCATGGGGAGGCCGGCGCTGCGGGCATACACCACCCTGCCAGTGGCAGGCTCGACTACATGGATGCCGAAGACTGCCCGTTGGGCCGCCGGCTCCGAGAGGATCTGATTCACCTTCTCGTCCAGATTCTGGGCGGTGGACGCGACGGAGACGAGCAGGAGGGATGCCGCAAAAGAAGTGGTCCGAAGCATGAGTACTCAGTTTATCCTGAGGTCGTGAAATTCCTTGTGCTGGGAATGCTGGCGGCGGTGACATGGGCAGGGACCGACCCGAAGCCGCAGGCCTCGGACTATCCGGCGCATGGGCGGGCGGCGCGGGCGCAGATTGGCGCGGAGTATCTGTCGCGGACGATCAGCGAAGGGAACGAGTCGTACTACACGGGGATTTACCTGGTGGTAGAGGTGGGCGTCTATCCGGACAAAGGCGTGATGCTGCCGGTGAGTTCGGGCGATTTCCAGTTGCGGATCAACGGGAAGAAGGTGCCGCTGGTGGCACAGACGCCCGGACTTGTGGCGATGGCCATCCGGAACCCGGAATGGGATCGGGGCAATCGGGGGACGGTCGCGGATGTCGGACTGGGCGGTGGAGATATCATCATCGGCAGGCCGCCGCCGATCGAGCGGTTTCCCGGGGATCCGCAAGCCAGGAGAGGGCCGCGTGCGCCGCAGGCTCCGGAACAGAAGGACAAAGTTCCGCCGGACGGGGGCGAAGCAGCGATGCGGTTGGCATTGCCGCAGGTCCAGGCCGAGAGCGGCGTGAGCGGATTGATCTATTTCGCCTACAAATCCAAGCTAAACGACATTCGTCGTTTAGAGCTGCTGTATGAGGGCCCCGCTGGACGACAAGTGTTGGTTTTGCGCTAACCGATAGCTGTCTACCATTTGTGTCATGCTGACGGCATGAAGTTGACGTTCTGGGGAGCGGCCCGTACGGTAACCGGCTCCATGCATCACCTTGCCGTGAGCGGACGGCGCTATCTATTGGACTGCGGCATGTACCAGGGCCGAAGGAAGGAGGCGCGGGAGCGGAACGCGCACTTCCCATTCGCCCCGGCGACCATCGACGCTGTGCTGGTCTCGCACGCGCACATCGACCACACGGGGAATCTGCCCACTTTGGTAAAGGGCGGTTTCACGGGTCCGATTTATGCGACACCGGCCACGGTGGACCTGAGCAAGTCGATGCTGGCCGATTCGGCCCACATCCAGGAAAAGGACGCCCTCTTCGTGGCCAAGCGGCTGTCGCGGCGGCGCAAGCTGGGGCAGGCCGACGACCTGGAAGTGATTGAGCCGCTGTACTCAGTGGAGGATGCGGAGCGGACGCTGGGGTTGTTCAAAGAGGTGACGGAGCACCAGGTGACGGAGGTGGGTCCGGGGCTCACTTATACGGCGTACGACGCGGGGCACATGCTGGGCTCGACCGCGCTGGCGATGGAGCTGCAGGAGAACGGGCACCGCGTGCGGCTGGCGTTCTCAGGGGATGTGGGACGGCCGAACCTGCCGATCATCCGTGATCCGGAGACGATGCCGCCGGTAGATTACTTGATCATGGAGTCCACTTACGGCGACCGACTGCATAAGGACATGGGGTCGGCCAAGGACAAGCTGGCGGATGCGATCAACCGGGTGAGCGAGCGGGGCGGGAAGATCATCGCTCCGGCGTTTGCAGTGGGGCGGACGCAGCAACTGGTGCTGCTGCTGCACGAACTGATGCTGGAGCACCGGATCCCGGGGATCCCGATCTTTGTCGACAGCCCGCTGGCGGTAAACGTGACCGAAGCGTTCCGGAAGCACACCGAGCTGTTCGATGCGGAGACGCAGGCCTTTGTCGACAACGGGCACGATCCGTTTGGATTCAAGCTGCTGCATTACGTACGCGAAGTTTCCGAGTCGAAGGCGCTGAACGATCTGCGCGGGCCGGCGCTGATTCTGTCGGCCTCGGGCATGGCGGAAGCGGGGCGGATTCTGCACCATTTGCGGAACAATATCGAGGATCCGCGCAACATGGTGCTGATTACTGGCTTCCAGGCGGAAAACACGCTGGGCCGCAAGATTGTAGACAAGCAGCCCGAGGTGGCGATCTTCGGTGAGCCGGTGCGGCTGCGGGCCGAAGTGGTGAAGCTGAACGAACTGTCCGGCCACGCCGACCAGAACGAGCTGCTGATGTGGATGAAGCCGATGGTGAAGACGCTGAAGAAGGTCTTCCTGGTCCATGGCGAGCCTCAGCAGGCCGAGGCTTTGGCGAAGATGATCCGAACCTTCTATGACTTGGAAGTAGAGATTCCCCAGCGCGGCCAGTCGTTCGACCTGTAGAGCCTACTTATGGGCCGGGCGGGTATAGACCGTCCGGCCTTCAATCATCACCTGCATGGGTTCGATCTGGCGGATTCCGTCGACCGGGCATTTCAGGTAGTCGCGATCGATGACAACGAGGTCGGCCAGTTTGCCGGTTTCGAGCGACCCTCGGGTCTTCTCGGCAAAGTGCCGGTAGGCGGCCCAGATGGTGTACATGCGGAGGGCCTCCTCGCGGGTGACGCACTGCTCCGGGTGAATGACTTCGCCGCGGATGTTGCGGCGCGTGACGGCGTTCCACATGCCCTGGAAGGGATTGTACGGATTCACGGCGGAGTTCTTGTCGTGGCCGATCATGTGGTCGCTGCCGCCGGCGACGATGATGCCCGCGTTGATGTAGGAGCGCAGGGGGAAGAAGTACTTCATGGCTTCGGCGCCCATGGTTTTCTGCAGGCCGGGCGTGTCGAAGTAGAGCCAGGCAGGCTGCACGTCGGCGAGCACACCCAGGCGCTTCATCTCGGCGATGGCGTGGGGGTTCTGGAAGCTTGCGTGGATGAGATGCGAACGGGTGGGCGCGATGGGTTTGATTTTGTCGAGGGCATCGAGCGCCCCAAGGAAGTTGTCGATGGCTCCGCCGCCCTGGCAGTGGGCGGAGAGGGTCCAGCCTTTGTCGCGGGCGACGCGGAAGATCTCCAGGAGTTTCTCGGCGGTTTCGAAGAGCTGGCCGCGGTCGTCGGGATTGGTCTTGCCGTAGAGCTGGGCTCCGAACTCGCCGTAGGGCTGGCGCTGGAAGGCGGTGCCGATGGTCATGCCGCCGTCGACGTTGACCTTGAAGGCTCCGAAACGAAGCCAGTCGTCGCCGTCGTTGGTTTTGTAGGGGAGCGCCTGGATGTCCCTGCGCAGATCTTCGAGGGGGCGGCCGGCGTCGTAGCGGGCGGTCATGGTGACGCGCAAGGGTAGGCGGTGGGCGGCTTTCAGGTCGCGATAGAGCCCGATCTCTTCGGCGTATACCGCGCCGTCACCGATGGAGGTGAGGCCGGCCTCGACGTAGCGGCGCAGCATGTCTTCCAAAGCGCGGCGCTTCTCGTCGAGGGAGAAGCCTTCGTCCTCCTTTAGACCCTTCAAGAGCTGCTGAGCGTTCTTGATGATGCCGTTGGGTTCGCCGTTGCGGTCGTGGACGATTTCGCCCATGGGCGGGTTGGGCGTGTTGCGGGTGATGCCGCTGATCTTGAGGCCCAGGGAATTGACGATGACGACGTAGCTGGCGTCGAACATCACCGGATGTTCCTTGGCCTCGTCGAGAAGTTCGCGCGTGGGCATGCGCAGTTCGTCGAGACGCGTGGGGAAGGTGCGGGGGACGATGATCCACTGGCCCTTGGGGGTGGTGGCGGCCTTGGCCCGGATGTACTTGCGAATGGTGTCGTAGGTGTCGAAGACGGGCAGCTTGCCGCGGAATTCGCTGAGGCCGGCGCCGAGGGGGTGGACGTGGCTGTCGAAGAGGCCGGGGAGGACCGTGGCTCCGTGAAGGTCGGTCACAACGGTTTTGGGGCCACGCTCAGCGGCAAGGACGGCGGCGTCGGAGCCGAGCATGGCGATGTGTCCGTCGCGGATGGCGATCGCACTCTGGACGGAGAACTTCGCGTCGACGGTGACGATTTTGCCGTTGTGGAGAATGACGTCAGAGTTGGCGGCGAGGACCGGGGACGCCAGGCTGGCGAACAGCAGGCAGGCCGCCCAGGGGCGCAGAGATGCGGGCAGTGTCATGGAATCTTTCTGACCTCGATTTGGAGCGAACCCTAATACTCCGCGCTGGGTCGGGGCGCTGCGGCATTCACGGGGCCGGGTTGGCAGCTTGCGACGTACTCGACGACATTGTACCGACCCGGCGGCCGGCCGCGATGAGGGAACGGGTTCACACCGCAGCCGGCCTCACGGGCGTTACACCGGATCGGGGATCGTCCAAGGGGTCCGGTAATTTCTAGTCTGAAGCCCGGTCGCCTTGGGATCGTTGGCAAAGGCTCCACTCGAGTCAATGCTGAGCTCGCGGCCGACGCGGTAGCTGATGTTCGCGAGATGGCAGAGGTTTGTCGACATGGCGGCGAGCTCGATGCCGGCATGGAGATCAGCGGTTTTCCGATTGCGGACCGCTGCCAGGAAGTTGCCCATGTGCGCCTCGTTGGCTTTGTCTTCGCGGGGGGCGTTCTCTTCCTTCACGAGTTCGCGTTTCTCCCCTTTGAAGACGCGGTAGCCGGCGTCGTCGAGCACCAGGAAGCCCTCACTGCCATAGAAAACGTTGCCGATGGTGTGCGGGGAACCGGAGCGAATGCCAGCTTCGCCGGGTGTGAGGAGTCCGCGGACCTCGAACATGATCTGCGCCTTCTCGTAGCCGAGGGTAGCGAACTGCATGTTGGGGGTTTCCTGGTCGTCTTCGTAAAGGAATTTGCCGCCAGTGGAGACGGCGTGGGTGGGCCAGGTGTCGAGGCCGGCGCCCCAGCGGGCGATGTCCATCTGGTGGACGCCCTGGTTGCCGATGTCGCCGTTGCCGGTGTCCCAGAACCAGTGCCAGTTGTACTTGTAGCGGTTCTCGTTGAAGGGCCGCATGGGCGCGGGTCCGAGGAAGGCATCCCAATTCAAGCCGGGCGGAACGGGTCCGTCAGGCTTGTGTCCGATGGAGAGGCGGCGCTTGAAGCAGAGGCCTTTGGCGAGATGGATCTGGCCGATGGTTCCGGTGTGGAGGAGTTCCATGGCGCGGCGGATGTGGGGCTCACTGCGGCTTTGCGTGCCGACCTGCACCATGCGGTTGTACTTGCGGGCGGCCTGGACCATGCAGGCAGCTTCGTGGATGTTGTGGCTGGCGGGCTTTTCGACGTAGACGTCCTTGCCGGCACGGCAGGCCCAGATGGTTTGGAGGGCGTGCCAGTGGTTCGGGGTGGCCAGGGAGACGGCCTCGATGTCCTTGTCGGCGAGCGCTTCGCGGAGATCGGCGTAGGTCTTGGGTTCGGTGCCGGTGAGGCGTTTGACGAGGGCGGCTCCGCGTTCGCGGGCGGCCTGGTTGACGTCGACGAGGGCGGCGATGCGGGCCTCGGGCAGGGCGGCGTACGACTCCATATGGTCGGTGCCGCGTCCACCCAGGCCGGTGATGGCAACGTTGACGCGATCGTTTGCACCGAGGATGCGTCCGGCGCTGGCCGCCACGGCGGCGGTGGAGAACTGGAGGAAGTGTCTTCTATGAATGGTGGTCACTGATTGTCTCCTGCCTTGCGGCAGTATTCATCGTAGAGCTTGGCAATGTTGGCGGCGGTGGTGTCGCCGGGGTGGACGACGACACGGTAGCGGAAGCGCAGCGTTTCGGCGGGTTTGAGGGTGAGGCTGCCGTCTTTGGTTTTGTCGTTGAGGAAGTCGTGCAGGCCGAAGATGTTCACGGCCATGAGGCCGTAGGCCCGGCTGTGCCAGTAAGTGGGATGGCGCGGATTTCCAGGGTGGTCGAAGATGGCCACGCCCAGTTGTTCGCCCTCGACGGTGCCGAAATCGTCGACCCAATTGGCCTGATGGCCCCAGACGTTCTTCTCCGACTTCGCTCCGGTGGAGCTGATCATTGTACCCCCGGTGTCCTCGGAGAGTTCGCGGCCCAGGCGGACGGAGAAGGAACCTTCCTTGGTGTCTCCGAAGCGGACGGGCGACCCGGCGGCGGTGAGTTGGATGTCGAAGTCGATGATGCGGAGGGACGGGTGGGCGTAGAATGTCATGACACGGTGTTCGCGCAGCACGATGCCGCCCTCGGGGGTGACCCAGCGGAAGGCGGCTTCCAGGATGCCCTCGGTCGTGCCGCCTTGCGTGCGGATGATTTTGTCGAGGAGGATGCGGCCCTGGTGCGCGTCTTTCTGCTCCTGTTCGGAGGCCCAGAAGTTGTAGCCGTTCACGTCGCCGTGGGTGAAGGCGATGCCGCGGTGGTGGGGGTGCTCCCTGTCCTCTCCGGGGACGTCTTCCATCGGGAAGTGACGGGAGACGACTTTGCCGGAGGCGGAGCGGAGCGGGTGGAGATAGGGTTTGTTGTCAGCTTCCTTGAAGAGGAAGTTAGTGAAGGGCTGGTTGTTGATGAGGACCTGGATGGTGTCCGGGGCGGGTCTGGTGAAGGAGACGGAGGGAGTGGAGGGAGTACGTTTGGGTGCCCGCTCCTTAACAGTCGCGGCTCGGTTCGCGGTGGGGTTCGCGGGTCCGCTGGGCGGCTGTTGGGCCGGCAACAAAAGGACCGGGAGGATGCAGGCTAGCAGTGTTTTCGAGTTGGACATGTCTGGTTACTTGTAGACGGTTGCTCCGCCACGATACTCCATTTGATCGCGTTTGCCTGGGGCCGCGACATCCAGGATGGCACGGCCCATGCGCAGGCCGGGGGAATAGGCGCTGACGACACAGCGGCCGACACGGTCTGTTGAGCGCAGGGCGATGCGCGTTAAACCGGCTACACAGTTCCAGGTGAGTCCCGTGGGGTGGCCGGGCCAGGTTTGCGGCAACAGTTCGCCAGGGCCGTAGGAGGTGAAGCTGATGGCATTGGCGGCCGTGGGGACGATGGTGCCGTCCTTGTCGACCACTGCCGCCGTGAGGTAGGCGAGGCTCTCGGGGTCACCGGATTCGATGCGTTCCGTGTCGGAGCGGAGGTCGATGCGGGCGGCGGGTCCGGCGGTCTTGCGCTCGGAAGTGAGGGATCCTGAGACCGCCTTGAGGACGCCGGGTTCGTAGGGCACGTCCCAGAGGAACGGAGGGTGGTCGAGGCCGGGATACGCGACCGGTTCGCGGGCGCCGAGCGAGCGGCCGTTGAGGAAGAGTTCGACACGGGCCTGATTGCTATAGACCTTCACCTTGCGAGTTTTGCCCTCCTCGCCGGGCCAGGTCCAGTGGCCGCAGAGGTGGAGCATGGGTTTGGCGCTCCACTGGCTTTGGAAGAGGTAGAAGACGTCCTTGGGGATGCGCCAGAAGTCGGCCAGGCCGAAGGTGACGAGGTGGGGCGTAATGGGATCGTACTCGTCGCCGTCGTAGTCGAACTGGTGCCAGACGGTACTGCCGGCGATCCAGGGGCGGCGGCCCACTTCGGCGAGGTAGGCTTCGTGTTTGTCGCAGCCGAGGTCTTCGCTCTCCGGACCCATGCCGTAGATGCCGCGGCCGATGGCGTCGACGGTGTACTCCTCGATCATGTAGCGGCGCTCGGGGTGGCGGCTGCGCTCCTTGTCGTTCTCGTCGAACCCGGAATAGAGGCCGACGACATCGAGGGTCTGCTTGATGCTGTCGATGCGCGCATCCTGCATGGTGGCGGGGCGGCTGGGGTCGGTCGCCTTGATCTTGTTGACCAGTTGCTGGACTACGTCGACGTGCTTGGCGGCGGATTCGATTTCACCCTCGAGCCCCCACATGAAGACGGAGGGATTGTTGCGGTCGCGGGCGACCATCTCCTCGATGCCCTTGGCCTGGATGCGATAGTAGCCGCCGTCGTCCTCGACCTCTTCGCCGACGAACATCTCTTCGAGGACGAGGAGGCCAAGGCGGTCGCAGGCTTCCATGACAGCGGGGTCGTGCGGATAGTGGCTGGTGCGGAAGAGATTGCAGCCCATCTCCTTGATGAGCTCCATGTCTTTCACGTGGCGTGAATTGGGCAGGGCGCTGCCGAGACCGGGATAGGACTGGTGCCAGGTGGTGCCGCGCAGTTGGAGGCGGCGGCCGTTGAGGAAAAAGCCCTGTTGGGCGTCGAAGCGGAACCAGCGGAAGCCGATGGGGGCGTCGTGGAGGTCGCCGGGGCCGGCGGGGTCGAGCAACGTGGTGCGGAGTTGGTAGAGATTGGGGCTGTCGGGCGACCAGAGCCGGGGCTGGGCGAGTGTCAGACGTTGGGTGAGGGCGTGGCCCTGCTGCTGCGCAGGGACTGTGGCGGAGGTTTCGACTTTAGCGACTACGAGGCCTTTGGCGTCGAGGATCTCGTGCAGGACCTTCAGGGAGGCGGCGCGGGTGGTGCGGTTGTCGATCCTGGAGTGGACTTCGATTTCGGCGGCGGATTCAGTGACTTTGGGGGTGAGCCAGTAGACTTCGGAGAGATGGATGGGGGCCGTGACGCGCAGCCAGACATCGCGATAGATGCCGCCGTAAAAGGTGAGGTCGGTCTTGACTGTGGGCGCGATGTCCTTGTTGTAGATGTTGTCGACCTTCACCGTCAGAACGTTGCCGGAGGGGCCGAACTTCACGTGCGGGGTGATGTCGAGTTCGAAGCTGGTGTAGCCACCCTCGTGCTTGCCGGCGTAGGCTCCGTTGACCCAGAATTCGCTGACCTGATTGACGCCCTCGAATTCTAGAAAGACGCGCTGGCCGCTGAGCTCCGGTTCCAGTTGGAAGTGCTTGCGGTACCAGCCGATGCCGCGGAAGTAGCCGGGGATTTCATCGCTGCCATCGTGCTGGTTCCAGGTGTGGGGGAGCTGGATGGACGGCCAGGCGGAGTCGTCGTAGGCGGGGGACTTGGCGTTGAGGAAGGGGGGTTCGATGGCGGCGCCGAGGGTGGGGTCGCGCTCCCAGGAGCCGAGGGCTCCGCCACCGTTGACCTGACGCCGGAAGAGCCAACCGGTATTGAAGTTGCGGCGGAGGCGGGGGTGGACGGAGCGGCTCTTGTCTTGGAGGGATTGTGCGGCCTGGGCTGCGGAGGCGGCGGCCAGGGCCAGGAAATGCCTGCGGTTCATTGTTCCTCTCAGCGTGGACTGGATGGAAGAGTGGCGCAACCAGACTGGCTAGGTGCGGGCTTCCGCGCGGTCGATCGGAGAAGGAAGGCTGCAGTTGCAGAATGCTGGCTGCGGCCTTCCGTTTGGGTGCCCGCTCCCTCACGGTCGCGGCTCAATTTCATGGGTGCCCGCTTCCTGATGGTCGCGGTGGTTTCGCGCAGGAAGACCCCAGTTTCGGTTTGTTGGGTGCGGGCTTCCGTTTGGGTGCCCGCTCCCTCACGGTCGCGGCTCAATTCCATGGGTGCGCGCTTCCTGAAGGTCGCGGTGGTTTCGCGCATGAAGACCTCAGTTTCGGTTTGTGGGGTGCGGGCCTCCGTTTGGGTGCCCGCTCCCTGACGGTCGCGGCTCAATTTGGGTCCGGGTTCCATTAGTAGACGAAGCGGAGGCCGAGTTGGCCGTGGCGCGATTGGTTGGCCTGACTGGCTATCGTGCCGAAGGAACTGCTGCCGAAGCTGGTGTTCGGCTGGCTGAAGCGCGGGGTGTTCAGGGCGTTGAAGAACTCGCCGCGAAGCTCGAAGAACCGGCCTTCGCCGACACGAATGATCTTGCCGATGCCCAGGTCGAGATTGCGGATGCCGTCGACGCGGGCGGCGTCGAGGTAGCGCGGCGCGTTGCCGGGCACCTGATCGCCAGGCGCCGAGAAGGCCGCGGTATTGAAGAAGCTGCCGGCGCCATCCACCACTTCGTGAATGCTGTACTGGCTGCGGGGATCGCCGGTGATGTTCGGGCGCTGCACGCCGCCGGTGAGGCGGTTGGTGCGCATCAGGACGGTCATGGGCTGGCCGCTCTGGAGAGTGACGAAGGCGTTCAGTTTCCAGCCTCCGATGACCGCGTCGAGGGCCTTGGGCATGCTGCCACCGAAGCTGCGGCCGTGGCCGACGGGCAGTTCATAGACGGTGGCGATGGCCAGGCGGTGGGGCGTGTCGTTGGCGCTGATGCTCTTCTCAGCGGCGAGGTTGGTGAGGTCCTGCGGCTCGCCTGCGCTGATGCGGCCCACCCAGCGGTTGGCGCCTTCGTCCGAGGTTGATACGAAGTGGGAGAAGGTGTAAGCGCCCGTGAAGGAGACTCCGTGGGAGGCGCGCTTTTCGAAGCGCATCTGAAGGGAGTTATAGAGCGAGCTGGCGGCGAACGGCGGGAAGCCGCCGAAGTAGCCGGGGAACTGCGGGTAGGGGCGCAGGACGTTGATGCGAGCGATGGTCGGGTCGTTATAGATGGAGTCGGGCGAATCGAAGATCGCATTGGGCCCGCTGAAGAGGTACTGGAAGGGATTCGCTACCTGCTGGTTGAGCCCGGCGACGCCGTACTGTTCGCGGGCAGCGCGGGACAGGACGTTGTAGTTCTGCGGATTCTTCTTCCAGGGCAGGTGGGTGCTGCGGTTGGCGGAGTAGCTGGCTTCCACCATGAAGCCGCCGGGCATCTGGCGCTGGACTCCGAGGTTCCACTGGTAGATCTCGGCATTGCGGTTGTCGACGCTGGCGTGGTTGTAGTTGGGGTAACCCCACTCGGCGAGCGCGCCGTAGCGGTTGCCGGGGGGCTGCACGAAGCCCACGGGGAAGGGGTTCTCGATGGTCGCGAACTGGGTGACGCCGCCGTCCTTGGTGCCCTGGATGGAGATGTCGCGCAGCCAGGAGGCTCCGGCGTACTGCCAGTTCGTGGCGTAGCTGAGGCCGTAGTAGATGCCGGCGCCGCCGCGAATGACGGTCTTCTGATCGGGCGAGTAGGCGAAGCCGATGCGCGGGGCGACGTTGTTCTTGTCGATGGTGGAGCGGCGAATATCCTTGCCGGCCATGATGGTGGTACCCATAATCTTGCCCAGCCCCGGCACGACGATGCCGCTGTCGCAGGAGAGGCAGGTGAACTGGCTGCGGTCGTAGCGTTCCGTGTAGGGAGTGCTCCACTCGTAGCGCAGGCCCACGTTGATGGTCAGCTTATTGGTGATGCGCCAGTCGTCCTGGAAGAAGAAGGAGGATTCGCTGGACCGGTTGGCGACGGCCGGGCTGGCGCTGACGGCGCCGGAATCCATGTAGCCGAGCAGCATGGTGGCGACGGCATTGCCTTCCGCATCCGTGTTGGGATCGTAGACGCTTTGGGCGGTGGCGGCGGCGCCGAAGTTCAGCCCGCCTGCCGTATTGGAGGGCTGGAAGAAGGTGTTGAGGAAGATGCGGTAGTCGGCGCCGAACTTCATGTTGTGGCCGCCGGCGATCTTGGTGAGCAGAGAGTTGAAGCTGTACTGCGTGTCGGTCTCAATGGTGTTGGTGCTGACGTCCGCGTTCAGGCCCTGATAGTTGTCCAGGTAGAGGCTGGGGAAGTTCTTCTGGCGGAAGGCAGGGTTGAGGGTCAGGCTGGTGGGGAAGCCGATGGTGTCGGGATCCGCCGAGACGGGCACATGCTGGAAGTTGGCGTAGCGGGTGAAGGTGGCGCGGTTGGTCCACATAAGGGTGGGCCGCGGTGTCCAGGTGTGTTCGAGGGTAACGCCGTCGCTGTTATAGAGGTTGTCGTTGTTCGACAGGAACGGATTGGGCGTGAACTGGTCGGAGCGGCTGCGGCTGTAGCGGCCGGCCATGCGGCTGGTGTCGGAGAAGTAGTGGTCGATCTTGCCGTCCAGCTTGTAGAGGTTGCTCTGGTCGACCAGCTTCGAGGAGTAGTTGTTGGCGCCGGTGGCCGCGTCGCCGGCTGAGGTGGCGGCGGGGTAGAGCGCAATGGCCTTGAGCATCACCGGGTCCATCAGGCTGGCGGGGATGATGTTGCCGGGGAACGGTGCGCGTTTGTAGTCGACGATCTCTCCGCCGCTCATGACGGGGGAGACGCTGCAGGAGGGGCGGCCGGTGGCGTCGGTGGCGCTGGAGTGCACGATGGGGCAGGGATTGAAGATGCCCATCAGGTCGCCGTCGGAGTTGAAGGTCTTGGAGAAATCGCCCTTCTTCTGGAGTTCCGTCGGAACCGTGGTGTTGATGGTGAAGGGCACGTTGTGGCGCAGGCGCTCGAAGTCTGTAAAGAAGAATGACTTCTGGCGCTTGATGGGGCCACCGAGCGAGGCTCCGTACTGGTCGTGGGCATAGGAGCCCTTGCAGCCGTTGTCGGGGCGGGTGGGATCGCCGGGCGGAGGACAGTCGCGGTTGGCGAAGAAGTCGTTGGCGTCCATGCCGGGACGGCGGAAGAAGTACCAGCCGCTGCCGTGAAACTGGTTGGAGCCGGACTTGGTGATCATGCTGATGACGGTGCCGCCGTTGTTGCCGTATTCGGCCGAGAAGCTGTTGGTCTGGACCTTGAATTCCTGGATGGCTTCGACGGTGGGGAGGTAGCCGACGAAGGTGGTGCCGCCTTCCCCGCCCTCGGGGTGACTGGCGATGCCGCCGTCGAGACGGAACTCGGCGGTGGCGTAGCGCTGGCCATTGGAGGAGAACATGGTGCCGCCGAAGTCGGCGACCTTGGTGCCGGTGACTTCGGTGACTCCAGGAGCCAGGAAGGCAAGAGAAGTGACATTGCGGTCGAGCAGAGGCATCTCCACGATGTATTTATTGGAGACTTCCGCGCCCAGCGCGCCACTCACCGTATTGAGGAGGGCGGCATCCGACTTCACCTCGATGGTTTGCGTGGCGGACCCGATCTCCAGCGAGAAGGAGAGGTCGGATTGTTGACCGACACGGAGGATGATGTTGGACTGCGTGCTGGTTTTGAAGCCCTGGGCTTCCACGGAGGCGGAGTAGGTGGAGGGCCTCAAGGCATTGAACGTGTAGCGGCCCACACCGTCGCAAACGGTCTTGCCGGCCACGCCGGTAGCCTGGTCGGTGAGGGTCACTTGAGCGCCCGGGACGGCGGCGCCGCTGGAATCGGTGACGGTGCCCCGCAACAGGGCGCTGTCACTCCCTTGAGCGAAGGCAGGCTGAGTGGCGAAGGTTAACAGGCCAACGGTGCACAGAATGGCGCCGGCGACGAATTGGCGGACTCTTGATTCACGCATTGCATTCTCTCCCAAGTCGGAACAACTCAAACAAGTTCGGGTGTGCGGCCGGTTTGCGGACTGGCCGCCCCAGGATTCAGGGATCAGGTCTGACGCAGACGACCGCCCGAGGGCTTTCGTTTGCTTTCATCTCATGAGAACTCCCCGGACAAGAGCAGCCGGGGAAAAGGCAACGAACCGGGGCGCGCGCAACAGGGCGGCAATCGCAGGACCTGGGGCACGATCCGGGGATATCGGGCGATAGGATAGGTGCCCGGATTCAGAATAGGACAGCAGGTACTGCTCTGTGAATTTCATCCGACAGGAGTCAACTGTACAGCAAACCAGCGTTTTTGTCACGTTTAATTTCGTTTGCTTGCTAAATTTTTGCTTTGAGGCAAAGCAAAGAGAACTTGCCCGGAAGGGACGACGGGTCTAGACTGTCGGCAGGGTGGGAAACACCGCGAGGGGCGGTGGAAGTCGAACGGGTACCGCGGGTTCTACTGGAGGTGTGAAGCGAGGGGCGGTGGGATGAGGGTGCAGAGGGGAATGGGATCAGCAGTAACAGAGGTAAGGGGCGTGCCTGCCCGGCTGATGTTTCGGTGAAGTTGGCAGAAACAAAGGAGTTCTGGCCCGTACTAGAGAGGAGGCCGAGGGGCGATGAGCCCATTTGGGTACCAGGACTCTCAATTCACGCTTGGTGGACCTGCTAGCCCTTTATTTTCAGTGGTTTATAGATTGTAATAGAAATCGAACATGGCTTCCGCAGCACAACAAATCTCGATGACTCAAGCCCTGCCGAGAGGGACTGATCAACTGGTTCAGTTCGTGTACCTGCAGGGACTGGACACGCTGACGACGCTCGCGTTCCTGCTGGCCGGCGCACAGGAGGCAAATCCGTTAGTGCGGACGCTCATCGGCTGGTTCGGAAATCCCCTGATGGGATTGGCAGCCGTGAAGATAGCCGCGCTGATGCTGGGATACTACTGCTGGAACAAAGGCAAAGTGGCGATGCTGCGGAGAGCGAACATGTTCTTCGCGCTGCTGGTCGCATGGAATCTCTTCTGTTTACTGCTGGCGTTGGGCGTGCGATGGAAGGCGTAAGGATGCGGCAGTGTAGCGTCAGCCGTTACCCCACGTCTTCATATAGTATTCGAGCTTGTTAAAAATTCCGGAGATGGGTCCGGTCACTTGGTATGGGATGATTGCCGCCACAGCGACAGCGACAAAACCAGCCAAAAGCGCATACTCCACCAGATCCTGACCTTTGCATCCGCGAGTCGAGGCAGGATGCAAGAGGTCCACGGCCAGTAGCGAGGCCCGTTGGGCCGCACGTTCGATCAGACGCCGCATGGTAGTCCTCCCATGTCTCATGTACTAGATCTATGGTGTCTGAGGGTGCAAACCGCAACAACCCAACAAACTCCGTAGAACGTACTGATTTGTTTCTTAGAACTAGTGAGGTCGCCTCGTATTGCCCTAAGGTGTTCGTTTATCCCGTGTTTGCCCGCAAAAGTCTGCATCTGTTCGGCATACGGCGGACCCCATGGGCTCATCGACTATACTGGGGAGTCACCCGTGCTTCTCAGTATCCTTATCCCGGTTTATAACGAACGGACCGTTGTCGAGCGCAGTCTGCAGCAGGTTTTGGATGCTCCGCTACCGGCGGGCGTGGATCGCGAACTGGTCATTGTTGACGACTGCTCGAAGGATGGGACTTGGGCCATTCTCGAGGGGCTGGCGGCCAAGCACTCCTTAATCCGGTTGTACCGGCATGAGGTGAACCAAGGTAAGGGTGCAGCCGTGCGGACCGCTATTTCCAAGGCCCAGGGCGACTTTTGCCTGATCCAGGACGCAGACCTGGAGTACGACCCGAACGAGTACCCTGCCCTACTGAAGCCGCTGCTGGCTGGGCATGCGGATGCAGTTTTCGGATCCCGCTATATGTCGGGCGAGGCACGGCGGGTGCTGCCGTACTGGCACACGAAGATCAACGAGTTTCTGACCTGGACATCGAACGTGTTTTCGAACATCCATGTGACCGACATGGAGACGTGCTACAAGGTCTTCCGCACGGATCTGTTGAAGTCGATCCCCATCCGGTCGAACCGGTTCGGCTTCGAGCCTGAGATCACGATGAAATGCGCGAAGCGCCAACTGCGCATTTATGAGGTCCCGATCTCGTATCACGGCCGGACCTATGAAGAGGGCAAGAAGATCGGCTGGAAGGACGGCCTGCAGGCGCTGGGCGTGATCCTGAAGTACTGGCTGATCGATGACATCTATGCGGATACGAAGGGCCGCGGGGCGCTGATCAACCTGACGCGCACGCCTGGCTATATCGACTGGATGTCGGGCCTGCTGCGGCCGTACCTGGGCGACACAATTCTGGAGATCGGCGCGGGGTTCGGCACCTTTTCCGGGCGCCTGATGGGGCGGCGGTTGCGGTATGTGGCGGCGGAATCGGATCCGCTGCACCTGCACGCGCTGAGGAACCGTTTTCTGCGCACGCCGAATGTCACGGTCGTCGAGTTGGATCCGAACCGGCGGGCAGCTTTCGACGGGTTTGAGGGCAGTGTGGACTCCGCCATTGCAATCAATGTTCTGGAGGGGTTGCCGCATCCGGAGATCGCGCTCGAAGGCCTGCACCGGGCCCTGAAGCCAGGCGGGCGGCTGCTGTTGCTGGCTCCGCAGGGGAGCAGCATCTACGGCACGGTGGACCAAGCCATGGGGCAGTTCCGGAGATTCGACCAGCGCGAGATCGAGACGTTGCTGCGGGCGGCCGGGTTCAACCTGGAAGCGGTCCGGCAGATCAATAAGTCGGGGAAGCCCGCCTGGTGGCTGGCGAGCAAGGTGTTCAGGCGTACGTCCCTTTCGAAGCTGCCATTGAAGATCTTCGATAAGAACCTTTGGTTGTGGCGTCCGCTGGATCATGTGCTGCCCTGGAAGGGGCTGTCCATGCTGGTTGTCGCCAGAAAGCAGTAAGTCCCATGCGTGCGATCGGCCTGGACTTTGAAAGACGCACCCTCGCGGAGCGTTCCCTGCCGCAACCGCTGGAGCCTCGCGAGGACGAGGTTCTGCTGCGTGTGCATGAGGTCGGGATCTGCGCGACGGATCGCGAGCTGTCGAAATTCCGGTTCGGGCTGCCGCCTGACGGTGAATCGTTCCTGACGTTGGGGCACGAGGCGCTGGCGCAGGTGGAGGTCGGCAACAAGGACTGGGCCAGGGGGTCATGGGTGGCACCGATGATCCGGCGGAGTTGCAGTCCGGCCTGCGACCATTGCGCGCGAGGACGGCGCGATCTATGCCAGACGGGCGAATACCTGGAACGCGGCATCAACCGCGCGCATGGTTACCTGACGCCCTTCACGCTGGATTCCGGCGCCGAACTACTGGCCGTGCCGGAAGGCTTACTGGATGTGGCGGCGCTGGCGGAACCCCTGAGCGTGGTGGAGAAGGCCGTGGAGACCGCCCTGCGCGCGCATCCGATGGAGCCGAGGACGGCTGTGGTCACGGGCGCGGGTCCGGTGGGTATCCTGACAGCGTTGTTGCTGCAGTTGAAGGGGCTGGAGGTGACGGTCTTTTCACTGGAGCCGGAGGATCACCCGCGGGTGCGGTTGCTGCGGAAGGCCGGGCTGGCTTATCTGAGGGACCGCATTCCGGCGCGAGCCGATCTCGTATTTGAGGCGGCCGGCGGGAACCTCAACCTGTTGGAGTGGGTGGCTCCCTGTGGTGTACTGATGCTGATTGGCGCGGGCGAGGAGAACCTGTCGCTGCAGCCGATCCGAATGCTGGTGGACAACCTGACCGTGGCCGGCACAGTGAATGCGGGCCGCGCGCATTTCCAGCAGGCGATTGAAGACCTCGGCCGAATCCAGCGTCCGCTGCTGGCAGCCATGATTGAACGGCGTGACATCGACCAGTGGCGTGATTCTTTCGGTGGCCCGGCCTTGATCCCGAAGATTGTCCATCGACTGGATTGACATCGGTAGCGGGACCGGCCCGGCCATTTCAAGTACACTGGGAAGCGATTTCAATTTATGGGCTTACCTTTCCGCCACTCGATCTGCAACGAGGTTTACCAGGGGTGGGACTTCGACAAAGCCTGCCGGCACATTCGTGAAACCGGGTACTCGGGCATTGAGATTGCACCCTTCACGCTCTCGGAGGATCCAGTCACGATTCCTGCCGCCGAGCGCAAGCAGTATGCCGATATCATCGCCGGCGAAGGCCTGTTGTTCGTGGGTCTGCACTGGCTGATGGTGGCGCCAAAGGGACTGCACGTGACGACTCCGGATGCCGACTTGCGGGATCGCAGTTGGGCCCATATTCGGGGGCTTGTGGATCTATGCGCCGATATGGGACCCAACGGAGTGATGGTCTTCGGATCTCCTTTGCAGCGCGGGACTGTCGGCGGCTCGACGCGGGAAGAGGCGACCAAGCGCTATGCGGACGGGCTGGCCGGGGTCGCGCCGCATGCGGAAGAGCGCGGAGTGAGAATCCTGGTGGAAGCCTTGCCGGCGAACCAGACGAATGTGGTCGGGTCTCTGGCGGAGGCGGTCGAGATCGTGCGCCAGGTGAACAGCCCGGCGATCCAGACGATGTTCGATACACACAATGCGGTGGATGAGACCGATCCGCACCAGGAAGTGATCGAACGCTACTTTCCCTATATCCAACACATTCACGTGAATGAGACAGATGGCGGCCACTGCGGCACGGGCGACTATGATTTCGCGCCTGTCCTGGCCACTCTGCGCAGGTTGAATTACCAGGGATGGATCTCATTGGAAGCGTTCGACTTCAGTCCGGGACCGGAGCGCATCTCAGCCGAGTCGCTACGATACCTGAACAGTGTTATCGAGGAGCTGGAGTCCGCCTGATGGACCGGGATCCCGCGGAGCAGTGATAAGCATGAAAAACCCAGTTGTTACCGGCGGCGCCGGATTCATTGGAAGCAGCATTGTGCGCGCATTGCTGAAGGAAGGCGCGCAGCGCGTCACGGTGATCGACAATCTGCGCTCGGGCAGCGAGAAGAACCTGGCCGAGGTGGCGGAACACGTCGACCTGCATGTCGTCGACATCCGGGACTACGATGCGATTGCGCCGCTGCTCGAAGGCGCGCCGAAGGTCTTCCACCTGGCCGCGATTCCTTCCGTGCCGCGTTCGATCACTGAGCCTGTGCCGTCGCACACGGCAAACATCGATGGAACCTTCAACGTGTTCCGGGCCGCGGCCGAAGGCGGCGCGGGCCGGGTGGTTTATGCGGCATCCTCCTCCGCCTATGGGGACACGGAAGTGCTTCCGAAGGTGGAGTCGATGATCCCGATGCCGAAGTCGCCGTATGCGGCGCAGAAGCTGATGGGTGAGTACTACGCCTCAGTCTTCGCCTCCTGTTTCGGGCTGACGACCACGTCGCTGCGTTTCTTCAATGTGTTTGGGCCGCGGCAGGACCCGTCGAGTCCGTATTCGGGCGTGCTAAGCCTGTTCATGCGCTGCCTGATTGAGCGGCGGCCGCCCACGATTTTTGGTGATGGCGAGCAGTCCCGCGACTTCACCTATGTGGAAGATGTTGCTGGTCTATGCCTGAAGGCTTCGAATGCGCCGGCAGCCGTGGTTTCGGGCAACATGTACAACGCCGGCAACGGGGGCCGTTTCACGTTGAACCAGACGTGGCGGATTCTGTGCGGGTTTGAAGGGGTCGAGATCGAACCGGTATATGGTCCGCCGAGGGCCGGGGATGTGAAGGATTCACAGGCCGACACGGCCCGCGCCGTCCGTGATCTGGGCCATGCTCCGAGGTTTAGTTTCGACGAGGGCCTGCGGCTCACGCTTGAGTGGTACCGGGCCAACACATAGCCGCCGCTCGTTCGAAAATCGTTCCACAAAGAACCCACGCGGGTGCTTTCGCCGAGGAAGTGCCTGTATTACTATAGGATACACGTGCGAGTGCAACTCGAGCAGCAGAGCTTCGACAGCGACTATGTCCTGCGGCTCAAGCAGGGCGATCCAGACACTCAGCGTCATTTCGTCAACTATTTTGGTGATCTGCTGCGGGTGAAGCTGCGCGGCAAGCTCAGGGCTCCGCAACTGGTAGAGGAAGCGAAGCAGGAGACGTTTCTGAGGGTCTTGCTGACGCTGCGCGAACGAGGCATTGACCATCCGGAACGCCTGGGCGCGTTCGTCAACTCGGTGTGCAACAACGTGGTGATGGAAGTGTACCGGGCGGAGTCGCGGACTGCCCCGATGCCGGAAAACTATCATCCCGCTGACGGCCAGATTGACGCCGAAAGCGAAATGGTGAACGAACAAAGGAGAAATCTCGTTCGCCAATTGCTGGAAGAATTGCCGGCGAAGGAATGTGAACTCTTGCGTCAAGTTTTTCTGGAGGAGAAGGACAAAGACGAGATCTGTCAACAGTTTGGAGTGGATCGAAACTATTTGAGAGTCTTGCTGCATCGCGCCAGGAACCGGTTCAGCGCCCTACTCGGGGAGCGTGGAAAGGCTCATGGTGTCGGCGAGTGAAACGAAACTCAAGCTGAACTCACAATTGTTTTAGAGGTAAAGATGGATCATCGGTCAGCCATCGAAACCACCGCGGTCGAGAGATACTTCCTCGACGAGATGCCCGCTGTCGAACGCTCTGAGTTTGAAGAGCACTTCTTCGAGTGCGAGCAATGCGCGGAGGAAATCAGAATCATGTCCTCACTGGAGGCCAACGCCCGCGCGGAAGTGCGGGTGACGCGTCCCGAAGCGAGGACCGAGGCCCCAAAACCGGCGCAGAAAACACATAGCACCGGGTTCTGGGAGCGGTATTTCCATTGGCTACGGCCGGCGATTGCGGCACCCGCGCTGGCTTCACTCCTGGTGGTGATGGGCTATCAGAATCTGTTGGAACCGGCACGGTCGCACGATTTCCAGGCACCGCAGGCGGCTAAGCAGTTGCTGCTGCGCGGCGAGACCCGGGGTGCCGGTTCGGCGGTAAACGTGCCGGACCACCATTCCCTGGTCCTGACACTGGATCTGGCCGGTATTCGTCCTCTGCCTGAGTATAGTGTGGAGTTGCAGTTGGAGAATGGCCCGGCGGCGGCGCCATTCAAGGTATCCGCGCCTGCCGCGGGGGAACCGCTGACGCTGTCGCTACCAGCCGGCAGCGCGAGACAGGGACGATACCAAATTACCCTGCGCAGCATACCCGGCGGCCCGGTCCTGGCTCGTTTCCGTTTTGAAGTCCAACCCTGACAGGAGTCTCTCCCTTGGCGAGTATTCAACCCAGATTCATATTCCGCGGTGACGCTGTGGGCGCCGCCGGACGCCTGGTCCGCAATGCGCGCGGCGAGGCCGTTAACCAGATCGTTCCAGTCCTGGCCGCCAGTTCGCTGCCGGTGATTGGTGGTATTTCCGAGGCCAAAGCAGAGAACTGCACCGTCCCGATGCCCGGCGGGGACCAGCCGTTTCTGTGCGTCGGCCTAGCCGCGACCTCCGCGATGAGCGAAGGCGATGGGTTGGACAAGGATCACACAACCACGGTGAAATGCAGCGTGGAGAAGGTCCAGATCCTGAACCGGTTGACGCTGGACAGTATCAAGGTGAGCATTGTTTCGCGGCATCCTCCGGAAGAAGAAGTGGCCCGGATTGCGCCGGATATTGCCGAACTCACCGGCCTGAAACTGGACGGGCACGAACTGGCGGTGAGTTTCGACCTCAAGACGTTCCAGCGCAACCCGACCAAGCAGGCCCTGGTCGATTACTATGCGAAGACCGCCTCGTTTCGTGAGAAATCAGGGTGGCGCGTCTCGGCGGATTCTCCGAAGCGGCTGCGGCCTCCGGAGTTCAAAGGCATCATCTTTGCAACGGTTGTCACCAGCATCAAGTGGGTGGGCGAGCCCCTGCCCGGAGTCGAGATCTGCGGCAATGTGGTCCGGTGGCCCGGGGTTGGCACTATTTACCTGGGCGAACTGCTGATCTCGAAGCACTCCCGGCGGCTGACGATGTTCCGCATGGAGATCGGCGGCAATATGGAGACGCTGCGCACGGCTCCGAAGATGACGGCCAAAGCCCTGAAGCTGGCGGCGGCTCGCGCGCCGGAGGCGGACCAGGGTGGCGGTGAAGTGGTCCTCGGCGAAACCCAGACGAACGGCACCACCATCCCATAGACCGCCCCTGCGCCGGGATGGCCGGGGCAGGATGTGAATTGGAAGCGTGAGGACAGGTACACTTGGGCTGATGCTCCGGTGGTGCCTGCTCTTCGCGCTTCTCGTCTGTGGCTGCTCTCGCTTCCAGAGCGCACCCCAGACGCGTTTCGAGGAAGTGACGCGGCTCTATCGCACCGGGCGCCTGCAGGCTGCGTTGCACAACCTGGACGGGCATGAAGACTGGCGGAAGTCGAAATCCAGCGAATGGCGCTCCCGCTTTCGTACCCTGCGCGCCGAAATCCTGTTAGCCCAAGGCAAGCCGGCCGAAGCATCCAAGGAACTGACGGATGCCGCGCCAGGTGCACGCTGGGAGGCCCGGCGGCAAATGGTGATAGGTGGTGTGTGCCTGCGGCAGGGCCGCTTCGATGAAGGGCAGGTCGCGCTGGAGAAAGCGCGTCAACTGGCCGAGCAGACGGGCGATTCCGAAACAGCACTGTTGTCGATGGTTTATGAAGGCGCGCGCCTGGCGCGCAAGGGTGATCAACGCTCCGCCGAAGAGGTCACGAGGGTAGCGCTGGCCGAAGCCATGAAGCGGAAGGACGCCTACAGCGAGGCCGCCGCCTGCAACAACATGGCGTTTCTCCGGCTGCGGCAGCTTCGCTACGACGAGTCGATTGCCTTCACCCGGCAGGCCGTCGCGGCGGCCGATCGAATTGATGCCCGCTGGATTGCGGGCCGTTCCGCCACGAATGCAGCGCTGTGCTACGCGCAACTGGGCGACATTCCAAGAGCGCTGGAGTGGCAGTCCCGCGTGGCCGCCAACCTCGAAATGGTGGGCGACCGGGCGAATCTCAAGGACAGCCTGGGCGAGATGGGGTCGATGTACCTGATCCAAGGCCGTTTCGACGAGGCGGTGCAGTCGTATCACAAGGCGTTCGACCTGGCCAGGGAGCTCCACGACGATCCGGCAACCTGGGCCGGCAACCTGGCCCTGGCGTACCTTTCGGCTCAGAAATGGCAGGATGCCGCTAATTGGAACCAGCAGGCCTGGGAGAGTAAGGCCGACCGTTCGAATGAAACCGCCTTGAACTACCTCCGCCTGAATCGTGGCTTCATCGCCGCCGGACAGGAGCGGTTTGACGAAGCGGCCAAGGACTTCCAGCAGGTGCTGGCCAGCAGCGGCGGGAATCGCGGGCTGTTGTGGGATGCCCACGCCGGACTGGCGCGTGTGGAGATCGCCCGCAAGCGGTTTGCCGCGGCCAAGCCGCACTTCGAGGCAGCCCTGCAACAGATCGAGACGGCGCGGATCGAGCTGCGCAACCGGGAATCGAAGATCACCTTCCTGGCGCGGCTGATCCGTTTTCACCAGGATTACGTCGAGGCATTGATGGCGCGGGGCGAGACCGAGGCGGCCCTGCGCGTGGCGGAGTCGAGCCGGGGCCGCATTCTGGCGGCGCAATCGGAGCGGGCCGCTCCGCCAGTAGCAGCCGACATCGTGGCGCGCGCCCGGCGCTTCGCCTCCGAACGGAAGACTGCCGTTTTGTTTTACTGGACCGCGCCCAAGAGGTCATGGCTCTGGACAATCACGGCCACGGGCGTACGCTCGCATGAACTGCCGCCGGCGTCAAGGTTGGAAGAGCAGGTGAAGCTTTACCGGAATGAGATCGAGAAGTCGCTGCGCGATCCGTTGCGTGAGACCGCGGACGGCCCAGGCTCGCAGCTCTATCAGATGCTGCTGGGCGCGGCAAGCGAGGCGGAGGGGATTGCGCGGGTCACGGTGATCCCCGATGGCGCTGTCCACCTGATCAATCTGGAATCGTTGCCGGTGCCGCGTCCCCAGCCGCATTACTGGCTGGAGGATGTGACGCTCTCCATCGCACCGTCCCTCACGATGCTGACGGCATCGGATCCAGCGCCGCAGACGGGCGAGGGGTTGCTGCTGGTGGGCGCACCCGATGCGCCGGATCCGGAGTACCCGGCACTGGAGAGCGCGCGGAGAGAGCTGACTGGCATCGCGGCGAAGTTCCCCGCCCTGCACAAAACGGTTTTGGAAGGCAGCAATGCCACCCGGACCAATTACCGGAAGGCGCGGGCGGAACAGTACGCGCTGGTCCACTTTGCAGCGCACGCCGAGGTGGGCCGCGTGAGTCCGCTGGACTCGGCCATCATCCTGGCGCGCGAGGGCGACCAGTTCCGGCTGTACGCTCGTGAGATTCTCAGCACGCCGAAGCTGCAGGCCCGGCTGGTGACGATCTCCGCCTGCAGCAGCGCCGGCACCACCAGCTATGCGGGCGAAGGCCTGATCGGACTGTCGTGGGCGTTCCTGGAGGCCGGAGCGCGCGCGGTGGTGGCCGGACTGTGGGATGTCAGCGATAGTTCCAGCGCGGAGCTGATGACGTGGCTGTATGAGGGGATCGCGGCGGGACGGGCTCCGGACGAGGCGTTGAGGGCGGCAAAACTGCGGATGCTGAAGGGCGGAGACTTCCGGCGGCCGTACTATTGGGCGCCCTACCAGGTCTACGTGCGCTGAATGCAGATTCTGCGCATTCTGATGAAACGCAAAGGCCGTCTGGTGCACTTAACAAATAGTAAGGTTGAGGGCAGACCCTAGGGCGATCCGGGCCAGCTCTGAGCCGTACGACTCTGGAGGAAGCCACAGGCGGTTCCGGTGGAACGTCCATCGCCGGAAACGTGTGTCGGTCAAATGTCAGGGCTCTGCGGCTGGCGCGTTGAGCGCTCCTAACCTCAGCCTGAGCGGCAGCTCTCACGCGTAATCCGAAGATCGGAGGGGATGCGCGTGGGACTGCCGCAACTGCTTTTCAGAGGCGCTGAATCCAGGGCGGAACCCAATTCACCTGGCGGGCGGTCTACTTGGTGGCCGGAACGGCCTTGGCGTCAGTCAGTTTCTGCCGCAGCGCGCGCATCGTGAGACGCACCTGCAGCTTTCTCTTGCGCAGGCGGTGATGCCGCGATTTGTCTCCGTTGCTGGCTGACATGGTGGCTAAAGCGTAGCAGCTATCCACCGCCACCGCCGGTTTATTTTCCCCACCACAGGCGAAGAGACAGCGCTCAGCCGTAGACGACAGGGTGTTTTTCGAGCCAGTGCTCATCGCGCGCGGCGTTGATCTTCTTGATCGCGCCGCCGGCCAAAGCACCCGTCACACGGCGTGAGCCCCAAGCCAATCCGCCAGTAAATCCAATGGCTCCGCCGACCACTCCGCCGATGAGCGCGCCGCGCTTCGACTTGCGATCATCCGTGATGTAGCCGGCCGCGGCGCCGATGCAGATTCCGAGCAGTGTCGGCAGCAGGGATTCTTCCGCGGCTCGCGAAAATTCACCGGCGATTTCGTCATCGCGGAAGGAGGCTTTTCTCACCGTGGATGCGCCTTCCAATCCGGACTCCACCAGATCGCGGCCATACTCAATATTCGATTTTACCCAAGAGCCTAGCTTCATAATTCAGCACCCGCTCTCATCATACAGGTTTCGGCATTGCGATCTGAATGTCCGCTCCGCCGGGAGGCCCGGAACCGCCAAACACAGCCGCGCGCGGCCCGTCAAGGAGAGATTTTCCCGCGGGCCGGGCTACCATATGGGTGTTTCCACATGCCTGAACTGAAGTCTCTTTCCCCTGAGATCCTGATCCACGTCGCACAGGTCATCAATGTGCCCCTGAAGGGGCTGACCGCGACCATCGAACTATTGGACGAAGGCGGCACGGTCCCCTTCATCGCGCGCTACCGCAAAGAGGCCACCGGCAATCTGGACGAAGTGCAGATCCGCTCCATCGAGGAGAAGCTCGCCTACTTCCGCGAGTTGGAGGACCGCCGCGCCACCATCCTCGCCTCGATTGAGGAGCAGGGCAAGCTTACGCCCGAGTTGAAGGCCCGCATCGAGAAGACGCTGGAAAAAAGCGAACTCGAAGACCTCTACCTGCCCTACAAGCCGAAGCGGCGCACGAAGGCCACCATTGCCCGCGAAAAGGGACTGGAGCCGCTGGCGCTCTATCTCTGGACACAGGAACCGGCTGAACTGCCGCTGGAAGCCTTCGCCGCCACCTTCGTGAATGCCGAGAAGGGCGTCAACACAACGGCCGAGGCGCTGGAAGGCGCGCGCCACATCATCGCCGAAATGATCAGCGAGAACGCCGATCTGCGCAAGGCGTTGCGGCAGATGATGTTCGACGAGGGCGTCGTGGTGAGCCGCAAGGTGATGGACGCCGTCGACGAGCAGGAAAAGTTCAAGATGTACTACGAGTATCGCGAGCCGGTGAGCAAGATCCCCTCTCACCGCATGCTGGCGATCCGCCGTGGTGAGAGCGAAAACGTCCTCTACTTCACCATCGAGTTGGAGCCGGTGCGCGCCCTCGACCTGGTACGACGCTTCATCCTGAAGACCCCGGGCGACTGGACGCCGCAGCTGGAACTGGCCAGCGACGACTCCTACAACCGCCTGCTGAACAGCTCCATCCAGACCGAGATCCGGCTGGAGTTGAAGAAGCGCGCCGATTCGGAAGCCATCCAGGTGTTCCGCGAGAATTTACAAAACCTGCTGCTGGCGCCGCCGGCCGGACAGTTGGGCGTGATGGGCATCGATCCGGGCATCCGCACCGGCTGCAAGATCGCCATTGTCGACGAAACCGGCAAGTACCTGGAGAATACCGTTATCTATCCGCAGCGCGGCGATACCGCCGGTGCGATGAAGACGCTGAAGTCCCTGATCACGAAGTTCAACGTGAAGGCGATCGCCATCGGCAACGGGACCGCCTCCCGCGAGACGGATGCCTTCGTGCGCGAGTTCCTGCAACAGGAAAAGCTCGATACGGTGTTCAGTGTCACGGTGAATGAATCGGGCGCGTCGATCTACTCCGCTTCGGATATCGCCCGGCAGGAGTTCCCTGACCTCGACCTCACCGTGCGCGGCGCCATCTCCATTGCCCGCCGCCTGCAGGACCCGCTGGCGGAACTCGTCAAGATCGATCCGAAGTCGATCGGCGTCGGCCAGTACCAGCACGACGTCGACCAGCGCCAGTTGCAGCAATCGCTTGAGACCGTGATCGAAAGCTGCGTGAACCGCGTCGGCGTGGAACTCAACACGGCATCATGGGCGCTGCTGCGCTATGTCGCCGGCATCAGCGAGCGCACCGCGCTGAAGATCGTCGAATACCGCAACGAGAACGGCAAGTTCACGTCGCGCGTGCAGCTCACCGCGGTGCCGGGCATCGGGCCGAAGACCTTTGAACAGGCGGCCGGCTTCCTGCGGATTCGCGGAGCGTCCAACCCGCTGGACATGACGGCGGTCCACCCTGAGTCGTACCCGGTGGTGGCGCAGATCGCCGAACGGCTGGGCGTGAAGCTGGAGGAGATCATCCAGCAGCCGCAGTTGCTGGAGAAGTTCAAGAAGGATGACATCGCCGTCGGCGTCTACACCTTGAACGACATCCTGGAAGAGCTCCGCAAACCGGGCCGCGATCCGCGCGACAAGTTCGTGGCGCCCAGCTTCAAGGAAGGCGTGAAGGAGATCGCCGACGTCCAGCCCGGCATGGTGCTGGAGGGTGTCGTCACCAACGTGACGAAGTTCGGCGCGTTCGTCGATGTGGGGGTGCACCAGGATGGCCTGGTCCACATCAGCGAGTTGTCCAACCGCTATATCCAGGATGCGTCCGAGGTGGTGAAGGCCGGGCAGATCGTCAAGGTGAAGGTGCTGAGCGCCGACGCCAAAACGAAGCGCATCGCGCTGTCGATCAAGGCGCTGCAGGGGCCGCCGCCGCAGAAGCCGCAGCGTCCGCAGCAGGCAAAACCGTCGATGGACGACAAGCTGGCGGCGCTTTCGTCGAAATGGAAGGTTCGTTAACTTACGGCGCGAACCACGCGTCCGGGTTCAATTGCGTATCTGGAGCCGTGGTGACGCGGCGCAGTTCGTTGTGGTCCAGCCAGTTCAAACGGCAGTCCGGGCAATTGTCGATTACGATGTTGCCCGGACCCGCGTACGGGTGAGTATCCATACGCTGGTGGCAGCGCGGGCAATCGATGACCCGTTCGAGTTCCATTGGATCCAGGGGACGCGGCGGTTCAGGAATCCGGTCGCGGCGGGCTCGTACGATCTGGACCAGCGCGCCGAAGGAGTCCAGGTCCAGCAACATCCCTAGGCATTTTGTGCAGTACCCCAGGCGCTTGCCGAGGTAGGATGCGTGCCTGAGTTCCTGGCGGCACACCGGGCACATTTCGCCGGTGCCGGCTTCGAAGACCCGGACCCCTTCCTCGTTGGGCTCCGGATAGACCAGTGTGTGGCAGAAGTCGCACGCCAGCGCCTCGCGACCCGAGTCCAGGCGTAGCGCCCCGCCACAGTTCCTGCAGTTCATCGTACAACTCCCCGTGTAAACTCTTAATTCCTTAGTTGACCCCGCACCGGATCTGCTTTACAAATAATACTGTCACTTAATTCCTTAGTTGTAGGAGCGTCCCGGTTGGCCCGAAAACGATCACTGAATCTTACCGAAGCCGAACTCCGGCTGATGGATGTCATCTGGGATCGTGGCCCGTGCACTGTCTCGGATGTGGCGGATGCGCTGAAGGAGCTGGGCCTCGCCTACAACACGGTGCTCACCACCATGCGCATCCTCGAGGACAAGGGGTTCCTGCAGCATGTGAAGCCGGTGGAGGGGCGCGCCTTCGTCTACGAGCCTCTGGTGGGCCGTGACGAAGCGGGCCGCAACGCCGTGCGCTATCTGGTGAGCCGCTTCTTCCGGAACTCGCCGGAGTTGCTGGTCCTGAACGTTCTGAACGACGAAGACCTGACGGCCAGGGAATTAGGAAGGATCCGGAAGCTGCTCGCGGAGGATGCGAAATGAAAGAGGGAGTGGACCTGCTGAACGCGGCCTCGGCCGCCGCTCTGTCCGCCATCGTCAATAGCCTGTGGCAGGCAGCCGCCGTCGTGCTGGTCACGTGTGTGGCGATGAAGCTCCTGCCCGGCCTGAACGCGGCAACGCGCCATCTGGTGTGGTGGGGCGTGCTGGGCGTGATCACGCTGCTGCCCGTCGCGCCTGCAGCCGTCCGGAGCTTCCGCGCCTGGCAGAGCGAGCCGTTGAACGCCGAGCAGTTCCGCCCCATTGCGCGGTTCTCGACTCCGCCGGAGATCGCTCCGGAGACGGCGCCTTACTCCTATTCCGCGAAGCCTCTGGCGCGGCAGCCGCTGGCTCCGGTGGAGGTGAAGACCGGGTACTGTCCCCTGCTGGCGGCCGGCCTCTGGCTGCTGGCCCTGACCGTACAGTTGACTCGCATCGCGTGGAGTTACGTTTACCTGCGCCAGGTGAAGCAACGGTCCACCAAGGCCGCGCTGGAACTCAAGTTGAACTTCGATGAGTGGCTCATGCAATCGAGGGTTGGGCGTGACGTGAAGTTGATGATCTCGGACGAGGTCGCGTCGCCGATGGCGGCCGGCTTCCTCCACCCGGCGGTGATCCTGCCGGGCCGTGTGCTGGAGGCCTTCACTCCGCAGGAGCTCGACCAGGTGCTGCTGCATGAACTCGCCCACCTGGAGCGCCGCGACGACTGGACCAATCTGCTGGGCCAATTCGCGACAGCGTTTCTGACGCTGCACCCCGCCGCCGCCTGGGTCCTGCGCCAAATCGAGCGGGAGCGGGAAATCGCCTGTGACGACTGGGTGGTTTCCATGACCGGCGAGGCGCGCCCTTACGCAGCCTGCCTGGCCCGCCTGTTTGAGATCTGCTGGACCCGCCGCCGGGCCATGCTGGCCACCGGTATGGCGACGCGCGCTTCCCACCTGGGAGAACGGGTGGAAATGCTGCTGCGCCGCGACCGCCGTTTCACGGCCCGCGCCTCGGCATTGCCTGCCATCCTGTGCGGATTCGTGCTGGGCGGCATGGTGCTTGCTTCAGCACAGACGCCGCACTGGTTCGCCTTCGCTTCAGATGAGGAGTTTGCACCTCCGGTCGCGCCGGTAGCTTCCGCGTCCGCGATGACGCCACAGATGCCTCTTTCGCCGCGGGCCGCCCTCTCGGCTTACCCGTCGCCGCAGCAACCCTCCGCCGTCAGCGCCCCCGCGGCACTTTCCGCCTACCGCGCCTTCGACCCGTCGGCGGCTCCGTCGCCCACACCGCGCGCGGCGCTGGCGGAATTGCCCGAGATGGCCATGGCTCCTTTGGCGCCCGGCCCGTCACCGGCGCCCGTGGCCTCTCCTGGACCTGCTCCGGCTCCGCCTGCAGGGCCTGGACCCTCGCCGGCGCCTCCGGCCGCGCCCCGCGGCATGCCGGCTCCGCCCCTGCCGCCGGTGGCGTCCAGCGCCAACAAAGCGTCACTGCTGACCGCCCTGGTGGCGGCCGGCTACGGCGACCTGCCCGTCGACGAGATCATCGATCTCAAGAACCAGGGCGTCTCCGCGGAATACATTCTCGGCATCAGCCGCGCCGGCTGGGGCAAGCTCTCCACACGGCAGATCATCGAGCTGAGATCCCAGGGCATCACGCCCGAATTCCTGGCTCGCTGCAAGGACATCGGCATCCGCGACATCACCATCCGCGAAGTGATCGAATTGCGCCAGCAGGGCGTCAAACCCGAAGAGGTCCGCGAGATCCATGCCCTCGGCTTTGGCCCCTACAATACGCGGCAGTGCGTGGAACTGCATCAGCAGGGTGTCCGGCCGCAGTTCTTCCAGGATCTGAAAGACACTGGCTTCGCCCGGCTGGAGATCCGCGAAATCATCGATGCCCGCAATAACGGCCTGCGCGCGGGCGACCTGCGCGAAGCGCGCAAGTACGGGTCCAATCTGTCACTCCGCCAGATCATCAAGCTCAAGCAGGCGGGTGTTATCTAGTCCGCTCCCTTCATACACAGGAGAGATCCCATGAAATACGTATCCGCAATGCTGGTCGCGGCGGCGCTGCTACTGGCCGGCGTCGCCATGCTCGGACAGGACCTGAAGCACGGCTGGAAGATGCATCGGACCGATCGCGCCGACGAGGTGCAGTTCACAGTCGAGCGGTGGAAAGACGGCAATCACTGGAGCAACAGCCGGCCCTATCCGCTCACCAGCTTCCGCGGCTTCTCCACCAGTTGGTTCGATCACGGCGGCAAGGTGAAGTTCAGCTTCGTGCAGGATGCCGGCGAGCTGCAATGCGAAGGCGGCTTCAGCTTCGGACGAGGCTCAGGGAATTTTACATTTACGCCCAACCCATCTTTCGTCTCGCGCCTGAAGGAACTGGGCTACGACGAGCCCGACAGCAACGACCTGTTCGCCATCCTGCTGGCTGAGGTCAGCCTGGACTTCGCCCGCGAAGTGAAGGATGCGGGGCTGGGCGCCTCGACCAAGCAGTTGATTGAGCTCCGGATCCATGGGGTCAGCGGCGACTACATCCGCGAAGCGCGCGAAGCCGGGTATCGCGATTTCAGCGCCCGCGACTACACGCAGCTCCGCATTCATGGCGTGAATACTGACTTCCTGCGGGATCTGCAACGGGCCGGCTACAACCTGCCGGCTGGCGACATCACGGAACTCCGCATCCACGGCGTCTCCGCCGAATTTGCCAAGGACCTGAAGTCCGCGGGATACGATCTGCCCACGCGGCAGATCACGGAACTGCGCATCCACGGCGTCAGTTCCGACTACCTGCGGGATCTGAGGACCTACGGCCTGCGCCCCGAGGCCGGGGATCTGAAAGAGCTGCGCATCCATGGCGTCTCTCCTCAATATCTGAAGGGGCTGAAAGACTCGGGCTATGCGGCACTGCCGGCGCGGGAGATCACGGAATTGCACATGCGCGGCGTGTCCACCAACTTCATCCGCGAGGCGCACGATCTGGGCTATTCTTTCACGCCGCGTGAGCTGAGCGAGCTCTGCACACAGGGCGTGAACGGCGCCTACCTGCGCAAGTTGAAGGAATCGGGCATGAAGAACCTGAGCGCCTCGCAGATTGCCAAACTGCGCGTCCACGGTGTCGAGTAGAACCGGACAGGGCTCCACATGAAGCGGTCGTTAGGAAATCGCGCCAGACGGTGGCGTGCGGCCAGGGGGATCCCTCAGCCATAATGGGATACATGAGGATTTGTGCCTTTGCTCTGTGCCTGGGTTTCGCCGGACTCCTTCCGGCCATGGCCGCAGACGTGTCGACTGTCGAGGTGATCCTCGCCAAAGTAAACGGCGACATTGTCACCAAGGCGGACCTCGAGCGCGCCAAGAAAGACGCCGCGTCGGCCCTCAAAGCGAGGGGCGCCACGCCCCAACAGATCGAAGAAGCCCTGAAGCAGGGCGAAAAAGACGTCCTGCGCGACAGGATCGACAACCTGCTTCTGGTGCAGCGCGGCAAGGAGTTGAACATCAACGTCGACTCCGAAGTGTCCAAGTACATCGCTGGTCTGCAGAGCGAGACCAAGATCTCGGATCCAGACAAGTTCCAGCAGTACGTCCGTGAGGCCACGGGCATGACCTATGAGGATTTCAAGGCCGAGACCACCAACCAGATGCTGACGCAGCGTGTGGTCGGCCAGGAAGTCTACAGCAAGGTCAACATCCCGCACGCCGAGATCGAGGACTACTACAACAAGAACAAGTCTTCGTTCATCCGCAAAGAGCGCGTGTTCCTGCGCGAGATTCTGGTGAGCACGGAAGGCAAGGACGAGGCAGGCAAGGCGGCCGCGGAAAAGAAAGCCAAGGATCTGGTGGCCCGCGCCCGCAAAGGCGAACGCTTCCCTGACCTGATCCGGGACAACTCCGACGCCGCGACCGCCAAGCAGGGCGGCGACCTGGGCGGTTGGGAAAAGAGCGACCTCAGCGCCGAAATCGTCAACGCCGTTTGGGAGAAGCCCAAGGGCTTTGTAAGCGACCCCATTCGCGTGGGCGCGGGCTGGGAAATCCTGCGCGTGGAAGAGCACTTCAAGGAAGGCCAGGCCGAACTGGCGGATGTCGAGAACGAAATCAAGGAACGCATCGCCGGCGCCCGCATGGCGCCCAAGGTGCGTGAGTACCTGACCGAACTGCGCCGCAGCGCGTTCCTCGAACTGCGCGACGACGCCATCGACACCGGCGCCGCTCCGGGCAAAGATACGCGCTGGGAGAATGCCGCGCTGTTGAAGGCAGAGACGACCACCCGCGAAGAAGTCGCGGCACAGAGCCGCACCCGGCGTCTACTGTGGGCGTTCCCCGTTCCCGGCACGAATGTCGGCGCCACCGGCGTGTCCACCAGCAAGTAGGTAACGCAACACGATGAAGGGTCCCGCGGTAAACGAACTGGCCCCCGGCCAGAGTGTGCAGAGCATTTTTCTCGTCCAGGCCAAGGACGTCCGTCAGAAGAAGACCGGGGAGCCTTACCTCTCCCTCGTCCTGATGGATCGCACCGGCGATATCGACGCCAAGATGTGGGATAACGTCCCGGGGGTCATGGAGACCTTCGATCGTGACGACTTCATCCGCGTGAAGGGCGAGACTCAGCTCTACCAGAACCGCATGCAGCTGACGGTTTACTCACTGCAGCGGGTTCAGGATTCCGAAGTGAAGCTGGCCGACTTTCTGCCGGCTTCCAAGCGCGATCCCGATGAGATGCTGGCCGAGCTGCGCGCGATCATCGCGTCGATGCGCAACCAGCACCTGCAGGCTCTGCTCGACGCCATCTTCGCGGATCAGGCGGTCGCCAACGCCTTCAAAACGGCTCCGGCCGCCAAGGCAATTCACCACGCCTGGCTGGGCGGTCTCATTGAACACGTGCTCAGCCTATGCTCGATGGCGCGCTACATGGTGACGCACTATCCGGGCCTCGACGAGGATCTGCTGCTCACCGGCGTGATCCTGCACGACATCGGCAAAGTGACCGAGCTTTGCTACGCGCGCAGCTTCGGCTACACCACGGAAGGCGGCCTGCTGGGCCACATGCAGATCGCGCTGCGCCTGATTGGCGAGAAGCTCCCGGAAGGGTTCCCGCCCAAGCTGCGGAACCTGCTGGAGCACATGATTCTCAGCCATCACGGGCAGTTGGAGTACGGCAGTCCGAAGCTGCCGGTGTTCCCCGAGGCGCTGCTGCTGCACCATCTCGACAATCTCGATTCCAAGATGGAGACCATGCGCGCTTCGCTGGAGCGGGACAAGGCCACACCGGGCGACTGGACTGGATACAATGCTGCCTTGGAGCGCAGTATTCTCGACAAGCGCAAGTACCTGAACGGTCCGGCTCCCAAACCCCAGGCGGTGAAGGCGGCCACGCCCCCAAAACAGGCTACGGTGATGGGCGAGAAGATGAAGGCGCTGCAAGGATTGTTCAGCGAGGAATCTTAGTGCAGCGGAGAAGAACGGCCCGCGAAATCCCACCACCCCTGGAACTGCAGTGCCTCAATGCCCTGTGGAGCCTGGGTGAAGCCAACGTCCAGTCGGTCCGTGACAAACTGGCGCCGGGCAAGCAATTGGCCTACACCACGGTGATGACGATGCTCGACCGGCTGACACGCAAACAGCTGCTCAGCCGCCGCAAGAACGGCCGGTCGTTCGTCTACACGCCCCTGGTTTCCAAGGACGAGGTGCGCCGCCTCGCCGTCAACGAGCTGGTGAATTCACTGTTTGAAGGCTCAGAAGGCGGCTTGCGCGTGTACCTCAATGGGGTGCCGCCCAAACCGGCCGAACTGGAGCCTGCCGGCAGCAGCGCCCAGCACGTGGAGTCCGAACCGGAAGCGGACGAACCCCAGCGCCTCGACGCCGCCCTGCTCTAGCGGCCGCTACCAGTTCACGCCGCGCCCACGAAGTTCCGCTTCGACCTGGGCGTGATTCTGGAACTGTACGGCATCGATGCCGGCGCGCTTCGCGCCCTCCACATACTCCGCCACATCGTCGGTGAAGAAGCACTCCTGCGGCGCGCACTGCGCCTGTTGGATCGCCGCTTCGTAGATGCGCGGTTGGGGCTTCATCGCCTTCACCTCGTGGCTGAGCACATAGGCGTCGAAGTGCCGCAGGATGGGGTAGGTGCGGTAGAGCATCTCGTAATGGATGGGATTGGTATTGGAAAGCAGCACGGTGCGGAAGTTGCGCCGGATGCCTTCCACCATGCTCTCGGGGATCAGTGTGTCGGGCAGGAAGATGGAACTCCAGATCTCTGAGAACCGGTCGTAGGAGATCTCGGTTTCCAACAGGCCTGATACGCGGCGGACAAACTCCGGCCCGTCAAACTCACCGGATTCGAACCCATTCACCAGGCCATCCCGCCCGAGGCGCGCGCGAACTTCCTCGGGCGGCAGGCCGCAGTACTCACTCATAGCGCGATAACCGCGCTGGAAATCAAACGGGACCAGTACACGGCCCAGGTCGAAGATAACGGTTCGGATCACCCAACCATTTTAGCGGCCCCGGCCGTTGTGCTTCAGCCGGTTAATGTCCTGCGACGTCCGGTTCAGGCGGCTCTGCGCACGGGCGCGCTCAGCTGCCGTCATCCCGCCGCCATCCACGCGGTCGCGGTGCACAATGGCACGGGTGCGGGCCTCCTCCCGCTCCAGCCGCGCCGTCTCCCTGGGCGTCAGCGATCCGGAGCGTACACCCTGGGCAATGCGCTGCTGCTGGTTGCGTTCGCGCTGCCCAATCGTCTGCGCTCCGGCGGTGGCCGCCAGCGCTGTGATCGTGAGGGTCAGAATCAAAGTCTTCATCGAACTTGCCTCCTGCCGCTATGAACGAGACTCTCGCAAAAAAGTTGACGTTCTTAGCGGGATTAACTGCAATTCGTTAAGGAGCGGTACGAAGTGACGGGATGGGCGCGGGGCGAAATCAACCGTTGCGATCCCGACAATCGGGCCTATACTGTCATGCATGCTCCGCATCGTGGCTGGTGTGGTTCTTCTTCTGGGTCTACGCTCCATCTCCTTCGCCTGGCAGGCTCCGGAAGGTCTCTTTGACCGTTTCCTGGAGCGCATGGAGGGGGAACAGAAGCGTCTGCCCGATTACGTTTGCTCCCAAACCATTGAGCGCTTTGGCCGGGCAGCGGCCCATCGCGAACTGCAACGCATCGATATCGTCCGGCTGGATGTTGCCGTAACGGGTGACCGGGAGCTCTATGGCCGGCCTGGCGCCAGGCAGTTCTACGGCAAGTCGCTGGCGGAGGTGATCGGCTCCGGCTTCGTCAGCACCGGCCGCTTCGCTCTCTTCACGCGCCAGATCCTGAATACCTCCAAGACGATGTACAAGTACCAGGGGTTGAACGAGCGGCCCGGCAAGCCCGCGCACGAGTACGACTTCGACGTCGATCCGGCCAGCAGCAACTACGTTTTGCGCAGTGGCAATGCCGAGGCGAAGACCGGTTATCAGGGCAGCTTCTGGATCCACGCCGATTCGCTCGACTTGCTGCGTGTCGAGGTCCAGGCCTTCGACATACCCGAGCACCTGGGGCTCTCTGAGGCGAAGACAACGCTGATCTACGGCCGCATGTCGATCGGGCAGGAGTCCATCCTGCTGCCGGTGCTAACCACCGCCACCGTGATCACCACCGACGGCCTGGAGAATGTGAACCGGATCCAGGTGCAGGGCTGCCGCCGCTTTCAAAGCGAGTCCACGCTCAGTTTTGACGCTCCAGCGGAGGCGTCACCCAAACCCCACGAGACATTCACGCTACCGTCAGGGGCAGTCCTCGAGCTGGCTCTGGACGAGGGGCTCAACCTCTCCTCGGCCACGGTGGGGCAACCCCTGCGCGCCAGCTTGGCCCGGGATCTCCGGCTGGGCGAAAGACTGCTGGCGCCCCAGGGGACCGTGGTCCGCGGACAGGTGGTCCAGGTCGAGAAGCGGGCGATTCCCTACCCCACTTACCAGATTGGATTGACCTTCGACGCGCTCGAACTTGGCGGCGAGAGCGTCCCACTCAACGTCACGCTGGCGGAGACCAGCCCGGTCGCCGGACTGATCCAGCAGAGCCGGAAGCTGAACCCGGCCTTTCAGGCCGGCGGAAAACCTCGAATGCAACTGCTGGTCCGCAAGGTGCAGACAGGTGAGGGTTATCTCGAATGGGATGCCCGCAAAGGCCAGATTCTACCGGGTTTAAAGATGAAGTGGCGCGTGACGGGCGACAAGTAGCCTCAACGTCGTTTGTAGAGCGTGCAGGTCAGGCCCAGGACGATCTGGTTGTCGATGGTCCCGCTACGGATGCCGTAGTGTGCTCCGGAGAGGTCGATCGCGAACCGGTCGTTCAGTTCGTACTCCACCCCTTCGAAGAGGGAATAGAAGGCATCCACCCCCGTCGAGCGCTCCCACTGCACGTTGGTGTACGCGGTGAAGCGACGCATCTTGCGACCGTAGCCTGCATTCAAATCCAGCGTGCCGGCTGGATTTGTGGCCGAACTGCGTGTTGCAGCATTCCATGAAGTTCCGCCACTGAACGTGTTGGATCCACGATCATAGCGGCCATAGAGCGCCCCGCCCAAGCGGGAACCGGACTCGCCACGCAGGAAGACCGCCGCGGTAGGCGCGATCGCCCAGGTGAAGTTATCGCCGGCCCGGAAGGCAGTGGTCGCAGCCAGGTTCACGTGATCGCTGAAGTGAGTAGTGCGGCCGGAGGTGTCGTCGACGACGCTGGCGATCGAGTCCACACCGGCACTGAACTCCGTCCGCCACTGGTCAGGGGTGTATTTCAGCGTGGCGGGCAAGGTATACGACGAGTTCGTGTCGAATGCGCCGCTGAATTCCAGGTCGACATTGCCGGGGTCGGTGATGAGTGGACTGGTGAACAGGCGGCGCCGCACCGAGAAGCCGCCGGACCGGCGATGGAAGATGCGGGTCTTCAGTTTCGCCTCAACGGGCGGCATGGCGGAGAGCAGGAACAGCAGGCAGAGCGCCCGGCGCATACTTCAGTAGGCTAGCAGGCGCTCAGCTTCGCGTTGGATATCTTCCGTCTGGGGCAGGATTTCGTCTTCCAGGTCAGGATGATAGCCGACCCAGGTGTCCAGGGCGGCGACACGGCCGACAGGGGCATCCAGGTGCTCAAACAGCTCACCGGCAATGCGGGCGGCGATCTCCGCGCCGTAGCCGAAGCTGAGGCAGTCCTCGTGCACAATCAGTACGCGGTTGGTCTTCTCCACCGACTGGCGGATGGCTTCCCAGTCGTATGGCGCCAGAGAGCGTAAGTCGATGACCTCGACCGACTTCTCGGGATGCTTCTGCTCAATGAACGTGGAGGCGAGCAGCGACTTCTGGACGGTCATGCCGTAGGTCAGGATGGTCAGGTGGTGGCCGGGCTTGACCACGCGCGCTTTGCCGAAGGGGATGGTGAAGTCGGGGCCGGGGTGTGGAGACCTATTGTAAGGCTCGCGGTATAGGCGCTTATGCTCAAGAAACAGAACGGGATCGTCGCAGCGGATGGCGGTGCGCAGCAGGCCGCAGGCGTCCAGGGCATTGGACGGAAACACCACCCGGAGACCCGGGATGTGGGTGAAGGCCACTTCGCCGCACTGGCTGTGATAAACGGCTCCGCCGTTGAGGTAGCCGCCGATGGCGACGCGGATGACGGCCGGGCACTTCCAGCCGTTGTATGAGCGCCAGCGCACATTGGCCATCTCGTCCCGAATCTGCATCATGGCGGGCCAGATGTAATCAAAGAATTGAATCTCGCAGACCGGTTTCATGCCCCGCGAGGACATGCCGATGGAACGGCCCAGGATGGCCGCTTCGGCGATGGGGGTATTGAAGACTCGGCGAGACCCAAACTTGGCCTGCAGCCCGAAGGTGGCTTTGAATACTCCGCCCTTGCCCTTCACTTCGCGCAAGTTCTCTTCGCGGCTGCAATCGGCCACGTCCTCACCGAACAGGACGATGTTGGGGTTGCGGGCCATCTCTTCGGCCAGGGTGAGGTTGATCTCGTCGACCATGGTGCGCGGCTCTCCGGCGCAGTGAGGGTCCTTGTCGAACTGATCGCCGGTGGGATCGATGTCGGGCGAGTACAAATAGAGGCAGGCGGAGGACTTGGCGGGCGGTTCGGCCTTCAGGACGCGCTCAGTGATCTCGGCGATCTCAAGGTCCACTTCATGGCAGATCCGCTTATAGGTGACTTCCTCCATCAGGTTTTCGGAGATGAGGAATCGCGGGAAATTGATGATGGGGTCGCAGGCGGCTTCGGCCTCACGCTCGGCCTTGGTCTTATAAAGTCGTTCGTCGTCGGAAAGGGAGTGCGAATAGGGACGGGTGCAGTGGGCATGGACCATGGCGGGTCCATGGCCGGCCCGAATGTACTCAGCCGCTTGTTTGACGGCCGCGTATGAGGCGAGATAGTCGTTGCCGTCGCATTCGATACGAAGTAGTCCAGGGAAACCTGAGACCAGGCGGGAGAGGTTGCCGCCGGGAGTCTGTTTTTCCACCGGCACGGAGATGGCGTAGCCGTTGTCCTCAATGACATATAGGACAGGGAGGCGGTTCAGGCAGACGGCGTTGAGCGACTCCCAGAACTCGCCTTCGCTGGTGGCGCCCTCTCCGGTGGTGACCAGGGTCAACTCATCGGATTCGGGGTGCAGGAATCGGCCGGCCTCGGCGCAACCGACGGCGTGCAGGAACTGGGTGCCCGTAGGCGAGGAGCCGGTGAAGATGTGGAGTTCCGGCGAGCTCCAGTGGGAGGGCATCTGCCGGCCGCCCGAGGCGGTATCGGCCGCCGCGCCCACGCTTTGGAGCAGCATCATCTCGGGGGTGACACCGAGGGCCAGCGCCAGGGCTCGATCGCGATAGTAAAGATGGAACCAGTCGTAGCCGGGCCGGAGCGCCAAAGCGGTGGCCGTCTGAATGGCCTCGTGGCCCGCGCCGCTGATTTGAAAGTAGATACGGTTCTGGCGCTTGAGCATCACCTCGCGGTCGTCGAGGCGGCGGGCGGTCTGCATCAGACGGAAAGCACTTTGCAGCTGATCGCGGTCCAGACCGTGATAGCGGTCTACGTTCTGCCGAACGGACACAGCCGTGCTGTCGGTGGTCGCCATTGCTGCTTGCCTCCCTTCAGTCAGTTTACCCCGCTTCCCACCACTGGAAAAAACCGGCAAAGGGGTACAATGTGATTTCCTATGCATGATTTAGCATCATTCCGGGCCAACCTGGACGTTGTCGCCGCGCGGTTGGCGGACCGGGGCTACAAACTGGACGTCGAAGAGTTTCGCCAGATCGACACGCAGCGGCGCGCGGCACTGACGGAATCGGAGCAGCTCAAGGCGCAGCGCAACTCCGAGAGCATGGAGATCGGCAAGCTGAAGAAAGCCGGACAGGACACGTCTGAATTGCAGGCGAAGGTCCGCGCCATGGGCGAGCGGAGCGCTCAGCTCGAGGAGCAGGTGAAGGCGATCGACGAGGATTTCCGGCAACGGTTATCCAGCATCCCGAACCTGCCGCACGAGAGCGTGCCGGTGGGCGCCAGCGCCGACGATAACGTCGAGGTGAAGAGCTGGGGTACGCCGACAAAGTTCGAATTCGAACCCAAGGCCCACTGGGATTTGGGGACGGCGCTGGGGGTCCTGGATTTCGAGCGGGCGGCCAAGATCACGGGCGCACGGTTTGCGATCTATATGGGCGCCGGCGCGAAATTAGAGCGGGCGCTGATCAACTTCATGCTGGACCTGCATACTAGGGAGCATGGGTACACCGAAGTACTGCCGCCATTCATGGTGAACTCGGCCAGCCTGTTTGGTACGGGCCAGTTGCCGAAGTTCGCCGACGATCTGTTCAAACTGGAGAACTCGGACTTCTGGTTGATTCCGACGGCGGAAGTCCCGGTGACCAACATCTACCGGGACGAGACGCTGGAGGGAGACCAACTCCCCATCCGGTACTGTGCGTTTACACCCTGTTTCCGGGCGGAAGCCGGCAGCCACGGACGCGACGTGCGGGGCATCATCCGCCAGCATCAGTTCCAAAAGGTAGAGTTGGTCAACTTCGCACGGCCGGATCAAAGCCACGCGGAGCTGGAGAACCTGACCGCCAGCGCCGAGCAAGTTCTGGAAAAGCTGGGGCTGCCCTACCGCCGCATGCTGCTGTGCACTGGAGACATGGGCTTCTCATCGGCGAAGACTTATGACCTGGAAGTCTGGATGCCGGGCCAGAACGCATACCGTGAAATCTCATCCTGTTCGAACTTCGAAAGCTTCCAGGCCCGGCGCGCCGGCATCCGCTGCAAGATGGCGAAGGGGAAGAGCGAATTCGCCCATACGCTGAACGGCAGCGGCCTGGCCGTGGGCCGGACCTGGGTGGCGATCGTCGAGAACTACCAGCAGGCCGATGGCAGCGTGGTGCTGCCGGAAGCGCTGCAACCGTACATGAATGCCGAGAGAATTGGGACAAATGGGGTACTCGCGTAGAAGCGGTCACCATCACTCGATATTTATTTTCGACCAGTCAAGTCATTTAATTACAATCAGTTAACTAAAATCGAGCCCCGCGCGGCGAGCAGATTTCCAAAAGGACTGTCTATGGTTTTACGGCTGGCGAGATCCAGCCAGAGACAGACCTGGAGGTGATTTTGATGTCCGCGCGGCGGCTCATTTTTGTGTTCACGGCAGTGCAGGCACTGCTTGGGATGTTGGCGGAGGCGGCTCCTCCGCTGACGCAGATTTACGACACGCTGTATAAGGCGGACGGGACTCCGTTCACCGGATCAGCCGTTGTCAGCTGGCGATCATTCACGGCGGCGGACGCCTCGAATGTTCCGACAAACTCGATCACGGTGCAGGTGGTGGGCGGCCTGCTGCGAGTGAAGCTGGTGCCGACGACGAATGCGTCGGCGAATGCTTACTATACGGTCCGGTTCAATGCCGACGGCAAGGTGCAGTTCACGGAAGTGTGGATGGTGCCACCCAGCGTCGTACCGGTGGCGGTGAAAGATGTCCGCATGCAGACTCCGTCCGGATCGACGGCGGTGGCGGCGGCAGCGGGAGTAGTCCAGATGTTGGATGTGGTGGGTCTTACGGAGGCACTATCGGACAGGCCGACGAAGAGCATCGCTTTCCAGCCGAACCGGGTGGCGCTGATTGATGCAACGGGCGAGATCGCCGGAGTGAGCGGATCACCTGGCGATTGTGTGCATGTGGATGGAACGGCAGGGGCCTGCGGTTCCGGCGGCGGGGGGTCGGTGGGCTTCGTGGACATGGAGACGCCGGCGGGCACGGTGAATGGGGTGAACACCCAGTTTGTGCTGTCGCAGGCGCCATTCCCGGCGACCAGCCTGCACCTGTTCCGCAACGGCATCCTGCAGAAGGCATCGGTGGATTTCGTGTTGACCGGCAGCGGGATTGCCTTCCTGGCGGTGGCGACGCCGCAGATGGGCGACCTGCTCTCGGCTAGCTATCGTACGGCAGGACCCTAACGGGAAGTTGCTGTGATACTCTCCTGGAGATGCCGGGGCGGGCCAGCGGCCGCCGGCGTCTACACCAGGAGGATTCTCATGCGGAAGTTCGTGAATATTGTGGCGTCGGCCCTGCTTGTCAGCACGCTCGCCTTTGGGCCATGCTTCGCTCAAACCGGCGGCAAGGCCACAGAGAAGAGTGCCCAGACGGCACCCAAGAGCGCGGTGGCGGCAGCGGACCAGTGCACGGCAATGACGCAGGCGGGTACGCGTTGCAAGCGCAAGGCGCAAGCGGGCAGCAAGTTCTGCTGGCAGCACGATCCGGCCAACAAGGGCAAGAAGAAGAAGGCCTGAGCCGGCCCGGCGAACGAAGTAGCCTGTGGACCGGCGGACTCCGGTTCGCAGGCTCAATTCAGCTAGCCTAATGGCCGCGCGGGCAGCGGGACGATTTCGATCCCGGGGTGGAGCGATCGATGTCCGGGACGCTATAATGTCCCAGTGGGCCAGCGTAGCTCAGTTGGTAGAGCATCTGATTTGTAATCAGAGGGTCGTGGGTTCGATCCCCTCCGCTGGCTCCATCCGCCGCACTCGACGGCGACAATTCCGGCTGCACCATCCTGGAAGTTTTCTGCTTCCACCGGATCAAACCATCACCAATCCCGATACAACCTGGCATGGCTGCGCATTTCGTGCCGCCTCGGAGACTGAACCAGCGTCAGCCGGATCCCCGGTCACATCCCCTTATCCAAGCCCCTACCTCGAACGCGCGACCAAGCGCGCCTCGCTGAGAAGAGGGCGAGTGCCGCGGCCACCAGCCAACTCGTCGACGGCTCAGGCGTGTAGAGAATGGTGGAAACGTCCGCGTACTTATTGTGGGACATCAGGTATTGGTTTGGTGTTAATGGGTTGGTACACCAGGAACACAGCGTCTGGGTGCTCACCAGATGAAGCGAGTTGTAGTAGTCGAGCTTGATGTAATCTTCCTCCGCGGCAGCATAATCCAAGACAAAGGTCAGGTCCAGGTGGACCATCCTGTCCATACCGACCCCCAAAGTCAGGAAATACTGGTCGCCCACCCAGGAATCGTTAATCGCGCCGGGTGCCCACACCGAGAGGGTTGGAGTCTGCCAGGATTGGACGATCTTCTGCCCTTCTAATTCGAAGACAAAAGTCACCTGATCTCCGTTTTGGCCGGCCACGTACAGGTCGTCCTGCATAGTGGCCTCGGCATGAGCGTGCGTGTCCATCGGGAAGGACCCCAACCAGGTTCCACCCAGGGCATCCAATAGGATCGAGGCGCCCAGGTTGCCATAGCCAGCACGGGCCTTGGCCTGGACATCGACTGAATAGAAGCCCAGGTACATATCCGGATGCTCGATCCCGTGATCGATGTAGTTTCCGTATAGGTCTTTGGCCGCGGATAGAGCGACAGCCGACTCGATGCCGTTGCCGGACTGAGACCCTACGAAGCCCTGTCCCGAATACATGTAGTGGTTGTCTGCTGGGACATTTGCCTCAACCAGGACTTGGGTTGTCAGCAATCCGCCCCGCGCGGCCGACAAAAAGACGATAGCAGCCAGGAACCACAGGCGGATCCCGGATTCAAGGAATTGCATGCTCGTGTATCCTCCGCTCGCCGATCATCGGACTAACTTGTCTTAAAAGCAAGCGTATTGGACGCCCCTCTACCCGGTTCCTCCGCCACTGAATATGGTGATCGAACACGAGTTCGGCCCACGGATCCTGAGCGCTGACGCAGGGAATCCGAAGGCCGATGCAACGCTTGTGCCGTTTCCCATGAATCCGCATCGGATGCAGGGCGTGGCGCATCGAATAGCCAAAGGGCTCCAAATGTCAGAGATCTTTAGCATTATCCCCGTCCCCGCCTTCATTGCCATCGCACTGCTTGGCCTGATTCTGGCCGTGATCGCCTCGGCGCCAACCGCCTGGGTCGATCGTGCGGAGAAGGCACTCAAAAAGGACAACGAATCGAAGGAGACTTAGTTCTCCGCGGTTTGATAGGGTGGTTACCAAATGACCGCCCGAAGCTGTTTACTGAGTCTCTGTCTCCTCTCTTCTTCCCTGGCCGCAGCCGAACCGAAGCGTCCCTCGGCGCAAGCGGTCCAGCAATGGCAGGACCGCAAGTTCGGCCTGTTCATCCACTGGGGTCTCTACGCCATCCCGGGCGGAATCTGGCAGGGCAAGCCGGTCACCAGGGGCTATAGTGAACAGATCCAGGGCGAGGGCAAGATTGCCCGGGACGAGTACGCGCAGCTCACCACCCAGTTCAATCCGCAGAAGTGGGATCCAGAGGCGGTAGCACGCTTGGCCAAAGCGGCCGGGATGAAATTCATCGTGATCACCTCGAAACATCACGACGGCTTCAGCATGTTCGGCACCAGGCAAAGCAAGTTCAATGTCGTGGATGCGACGCCTTACGGTAAAGACGTCGTGAAGGGATTGGCCGAGGCCTGCCGCCGCAACGGCCTGAAGTTTGGCGTCTACTACTCGACCATCGACTGGCACGATGAGCGGGCCACCCCGTCGGACGGCGGGCGAAACAATAACGAGATTCCAAAGGCTCACGAGGACTTCAACGTCGCCCAGTTGAAGGAGCTGATGTCGAACTACGGGCCGATGTCGGAGATCTGGTTCGACATGGGTAAGCCGACGCCCGAGCAGAGCAAGCGGTTCACCGACACGGTTCACGCCCTGCAGCCCGACTGCATGGTGAGCGGCCGGGTGTTCAACCACCAGGGTGACTTCACGGTGATGGGCGACAACCACATCCCGCCGTATGTGATTGATGAGCCGTGGCAGACACCGGCCTCGATCTACCATGAGACCTGGGGCTACCGGTCGTGGCAGAAGCGCGAGGACCTGCCGGGCAAGATCAATGAACACATCATCAAGCTGGTGGAAGTGACGAGCCGGGGCGGCAACTACCTGCTGAACATCGGGCCCATGGGCGACGGCAGCGTGGTGGAATTCGAGCAAAAGGTGCTGGAAGGCATTGGAGCCTGGGTGAAGGTGAATGGCGAGGCGATCTACGGCGCGGGTCCGCAGCCGTTCCGGGAAGTAGCGTTCGGCCAGGTGACGGTGAAGCCCGGCCGGATGTACCTGATGGTCCGCCAGTGGCCGGCTGACGGAAAGCTGGAGTTGCCGGGCCTGAAGACGAAACTCAGGAAAGCTTACTTCCTGACGGACTCCGGAAAGACGCCGCTGATCCTGGATAACGGCAGCCCGGTGAAGAGTGTCACGGTGACGAAGCGGCTGGAAACGGCTCCGGTGACGGTGATTGTGGCCGAATATGACGGCGCATTGACGGTGATCCCGCCGACGCTGCAACCCGCGGCCAGTGGGGCATTGACGCTGACGTCGAAGCAGGCGGATTCCTTCTACAACTACAACGGGCGTGGCTACTATGAGCGGCCTTCGGTGTACAAGATGGAGTGGCATTTCACGTCCAAGCCGGGCAAGTACCGGCTGACGGTGGCTCCGACGAACGCCGGGATGGCGGTGACGATTGATGGCAAACCCGCCGGCGAACAGGTGGAGTTGATGGCCGGTGAGTATCACACCTTGGCCATTACCCCGCCCAAGCCTTTTGTAAAGGGTGACCGGCTGGCGACGGTCGTTGAGAGCGTCCGGCTGACGCCTCAGTAGGAGGGGCGAACGGCCATGAATCGACGCCAGTTTCTCGGTTCAGCCGCCGCGGCATCGGCACTGACGGCGGCGCCCTCGCGTCCGCCCAACATCGTTCTGCTCTACTCGGACGATCAGCGCTTCAACACGATTGGCGCGTTGGGGAACCAAGACATCCGAACCCCGAACATCGACCGCCTGGTGGGCAGCGGCATGGCGTTCGAAAGGGCGCACATCATGGGCGGCACGGGCGGAGCGGTCTGTGTCGCCAGCCGCGCCATGCTTCTGACGGGCCAGACGCTGTTCCGCGCCACCAGCAACATGGATTCGACGCCGCCACCGGCTGTGACCCTAATGGGCGAACACTTCCGCAATGCCGGCTTTTCCACCTATGGGATCGGCAAGTGGCACAATGCGAAGCCGCGGTTCAACCAGTGCTTTGAGAATGGAGCGGCGATCTTCTTCGGTGGCATGGCCGACCACTTGAAGACGCCCATCCAGGATTACGACCCCACCGGAAAGTACGGAAAGGAACGCGAGCGCATCGGGGATCGCTTCTCCAGTGAGCTCTTTGCGGACGAGGCCATTCAGTTCCTGAAGACGGCGAACCGTTCGAAGCCATTCTTCCTGTACACGGCGTTTACAGCGCCGCACGATCCGCGCATGGCTCCGGAGGCGTACCGCAACCTCTATTCCGCGGACAAGCTGAAACTGCCGGAAAACTTCCTGCCTCAGCACCCATTCGACAATGGCGAGTTGCAGGTAAGGGACGAGTTGCTGGCGGGCTTTCCCCGGCAACAGACGGAGGTCACGCGGCATCTGGCGGACTATTACGCCATGATCACGCATCTCGATTTCCACATCGGGCGGATCCTCGACACGCTGCGGGCGACCGGACAGGAGAAGAACACCATCGTTGTGTTTGCGGGGGACAACGGACTGGCGCTGGGCCAGCACGGCCTGATGGGCAAGCAGAGTCTCTACGATCACAGTGTACGGGTGCCGCTGGTGCTCTCGGGTCCGGGCATTCCGCGCAAAGAGCACCGGGCGGGACTCTGCTACAACCTCGACATCTTCCCCACGCTGTGCGAACTCACCGGCACGAAGGTTCCAGCCGGAGTGGAAGGCCAGAGCCTGCTGCGCGGCGGGCGGGACAGTGTGTTCTTCTCCTACCGGCACTTCCAACGGGGCGTGCGAACCGACGACTGGAAGCTGATCCTCTACATGGTCAACGGCAAACTGACCACGCAGTTGTTCCAGATGAAGCAGGATCCCTGGGAGATGCGGAACCTGGCCGCGGAACCGCAGTCGGCCGCAAAGGTGGAGGAGTTGAGAGTCCTGCTGAAGGATTGGATGAAGAAGACGGGCGACGCCATGGATCTCGACAAGCCGAATTGGGGCTACGTGCCGGCGGCGTAAGTTGGTCCACCGCCGGCATTGCCGGTCGACTACAGCCGGGGCTGCGGCGGCTTGATCAGCTCCCAGGACACGGTGCCCTGACGGCGCACTTTGCGTTTGAATACCTTGTCGCCGGCAGTGACGAAGAGGATGTCGCGCGCGGGTCCGCCGAAGGCCAGGTTCGAGATATCGGCATTGCCCGGTTTGTTCCAGATGGCCACGACGCGGCCGGGCTGGTCGCAGATCTGAATGCCCAGCTTGGTGGCCACGAAGAGCTGGCCTTCGACATCGACTTTCATGCCGTCAGCGCCGCTGCGCATGAAGTCGTCGTGCAGTTCCAGGCGGTAAAACGGCTCGCCGTTGGTGAGTGTGCCGTCGTCCTGAATCTGGTAGGACCAGATGGACTTTGAGGTCGTATCGTTCACATAGAGCAGAGTCTGGTCGGGGCTGAAGGCGAGGCCGTTGGGGAAGCCCAGATTCTCCGCCACTACGCGTTTATTGCCCTTGGGGTCGAGGTACCAGACGCGGTGGTTATTGGGGTCAGTGAAGTAGATGTCGTTCCTGTTTGAGATGACCAGGTCGTTGGAGTTGACGTCCTCGGCCAGCACAATCTCGCGGCCGTCCATCGTGTAGGCGACGATGCGCTTGCGGCCGTTCTGGCAGGCATAGAGGCGGCCGTCTCCGCCCACCACGAGGCCGTTGGCAGCGCCGGTGTCTTCCTTGAACACAGAGACGACGCCATCGGCGGTGACTCGGTGGATGCGGTTGTTGGGAATGTCGGTGAAGAAGACATTGCCCTGCTTGTCGACGGCTGGGCCTTCGGTGAATTTGTGGCCTTCGCTGACAAGCTGCCAGCCTTCGGCCGGATCCAGGAACGTGGTGGAGAACTGGCGCTCCCCGCCACCGCCTTGGGAGGCAACGATGGGCTTGGAGGATTCGCGCCACAGCCAGCGGAGTGCGTACGGCAGGATGGAGCCTCCATGCTTGCTGTTGTGGCCTTCAGTGCCCCACACGTGGGTCGTGTCGTAGCCGGCGTACTCCAGGGCGGAGGCAAGATCCTGATTGCCGATCCACCAGTTGCCAACGAAGATGTTGAGGTCGTGGTCGCCGTCCTGCAGGAAGACGCGGAGCGGCTTGGGCTCGGTCTTGCGGACCCAGGAGGGATAGATGTTGCCTCCGCGGAGGTTCGTGTAGCTGCCGATTGTGCTGAGGACGCGGCGGAACGATTCGGGGTGGAGCCAGGCGACGGTAAAGGCGCAGATGGCTCCGGAACTGGATCCGCCAATGCCGCGCAGATTCGGGTCGGTCGTGATGTTGTACGACTTCGAAACCTCGGGCAGGATTTCGGTGAGCAGGAACTGGGAGTAGCGGTCACCGATGGCGTCGTATTCATAGCTGCGGTTGAAGCGGCCCAGGCTCTGGGTGGAGCGGGCGGGCATCACTCCGGGATTGATGAAGACGCCAATGGTGACGGGCATTTCGCCGCGGGCGATGAGGTTGTCGAAGACGATGTGGGCGCGCCAGGCCCCGGTGTCGGTGATATAGCCGCCGCCATCCTGGAAGACCATCAGGGCGGCCGGCTTGTCCTTGCTGTACTGCGCCGGGACATAGACCCAGTAGTCGCGTTCGGTGCCGGGGAAGATCTTGCTGTCTTTCCAGGTGTACTTGGTGACAGTGCCCTGCGGGACTCCGGGGTGACGCTCTGAGTCAGGACCGAGGGGATAATCTTCCGCGAAGGCGCAGAAGAGCAGAGTGGTGGCCGCAAACAGCGCGAATCGTGTCGTTGTCATGGGTGGATAAGGGCTTCAGACATGCTACACCAGACGAGGCGATCCGATATGATGCGGGCATGCATCGCCGTAGTTTTCTGACGCAGTCGCTTTCCCTGCCCTTCCTTTCAGCTTTACCCACCTTGCAAGCCGCGGCCGTGACTCCTCCGCTGGTATTGGGCGCCGCCTGGTATCCGGAACAGTGGCCGGAGTCGCGCTGGGACGAGGATCTGAAACTGATGGAGCAGGCGGGCCTGCGGATGGTGCGCGTAGCCGAGTTTGCCTGGAGCACGCTGGAGCCGCGCGAAGGCCAGTTCGAGTTGGACTGGCTGGAGCAGGCGGTGGAGATGGCGGCGAAACGAAATCTCGTGACGGTGATCGGGACCCCCACCGCGGCGCCGCCGGCCTGGCTGACGCAGAAGTATCCGGAGACCTTGCTGACCGAGGCCAACGGGCGTAAGGCGGAGCATGGCAACCGGGCGCACTTCTCCTTCACCAGCGAGCGCTACCGGCAGTTCTGCGCTCGCATTGCGGGCGTGATGGCCAAGCGGTTCGGCGGGAATCAGAACGTAGTGGGCTGGCAGATCGACAACGAGTATGGGCGGACGTCGAATGACGACTTCACTCGGATGCAGTTCCAGGCGTTTCTGAAAGATCGCTACAAGACGCTGGACGCGTTGAATGAGCACTGGACGACCGCGTATTGGAGCGAAGCTTACACCGACTGGAGTCAGATTCCCCTGGGGCCCAGCGGGAATCCGGGATTGTTCCTGGAATGGAAGCATTTCATCTCGGAGACCTTCCGGACCTACCAGCATGTGCAGGTGGAAGCGATCCGCGCGCATGCGCCCAAGCGGCAGTTCATCACCAGCAACTACATGGGCTGGTACGACTCGTTCGATCACTACATCCTGGCCGAAGAGCTCGATATGGTGTCGTGGGACAACTACGTGGGGCGCGGACACTTGGATCCGTTGAGGAACGGCATCGTGCACGACCTGACGCGCGGGTTGAAGAGAAAGAACTTCTGGCTGATCGAGACGCAACCGGGCTTCGTGAACTGGCAGGAGGTGAACAACGCGCTGGATAAGGGCGAAGCGCGGGCCATGGCCTGGCATGCCGTGGGCCACGGAGCGGACTGCATCAGCTACTGGCAATGGCGCAGCGCCTTGAATGGGCAGGAGCAATATCACGGGACGCTGGTGGGCGCCGATGGGACTCCGGTGCCGATGTATAACGAAGCAGCGCAGTTGGGCCGCGAGTTCGCGCAGGTGGGCGGCGCGCTGGGCGGAACTGAACCGGTGTCGGAAGTCGCCATGCTGCACAGCTATGACAGCCGGTGGGCGGTGAATTTCCAACGGCACAACCGCAACTTCGATCCGGTGGCCTTGCTGGGCAGCTATTACCGGCCCTTGCGGCGGATGGCGCAGCAGATGGATGTGATCCACCCGATGGCTCCGTTGAACGGGTACAAGCTGGTGGTGGCTCCGGCGCTGAACGTGCTGCCGGAGCCGATGGCAAAACACATGGAGGAGTATGTCCGGCAGGGCGGGCATCTGGTGTTGGGGCCGCGGTCGGGCATGAAGGACGAGTTCAACTCGCTGTGGCCGATGCGGCAACCGGGTCCGCTGGTGGATGCGGTGGGTGCGCGCGTGGAGCAGTGGTACGCCTTGGACGAGGATGTGCCGGTGAGCGGGCCATGGGGCACGGGCAAGGCGACCATGTGGGCGGAGCAACTGAAGACGCGGACTGCGGGGGTCGAAGTCCTGATGAAGTATGGCGCGAGCAACGGGTGGCTGGACGATCAGCCGGCGGTGGTGTCACGGGCGTTGGGCAAGGGGCGGATCACGTACATTGCGGCACTCCTGGATGACGCGCTGATGGCCAAGGCTGCGGAGTGGATGCTGCGGCTGAGCGGCGTGAAGCCGGCGCTCGGTCCGGTGCCGGACGCAGTGGAAGTATGCCGGCGAACAGGCGGCGGCAAGGACGTGTACATCGTGATCAACCACTCGAAGGCGGAACAGCGAGTGGTGTTGCCGCGGGCGATGCGGCGCTTGCTGGCCGGCGGCGCGGCCGTGAGCCTGGTAAATCTGCCGCCACGGGGCGTCGAGGTGTTGTCGGTGTAGCTGCTCGCGTTACGTCCAGGGACGGGACCGGGCGACCGAGATGCCGCGGACCTCGTTGGGATACTTGCCGGAGACCGCGCAGTAGTAGTGATAGAGGTCGCCCTGGTGAACGATCACCGAGGGCTTGTGCGCGTAAGTCGAGTCGACCGTGCCGGGCGGTCCGACATCGATCAGGATCTGGTCGGACTTGGTGAAGTGATATGGATCATCGCCCAGCGCCAGCAGGTCGCGGGCCTTGCCTTTGGCGTCAAGTCCGAAGTAGAAGAGCAGCCAGCGCTTGCCGTCGGTGACGACGCAGGGGTCGCTGGCGAAGCGCTGGTCGGGGCTGCAGGCCGGGCCGTTGCGCACGATTGGGTTCGATTCGTAGCGCTTCCAGGTCTTCAAGTCAGTCGAGGTGACGACACCGGTCTGTTCCCGCCAGCCGCCTCCTTCTGATTTGGGCAGGTTGCGCGACTTGGCATTGTAGAACAAATAGTAGGTGCCCTGTTCCTCGACGAGACAGGGTTTGTAGAGGCCGCCGCGCTCCCAATCGGCGCCGTCTTCGGGCCTGAGGATGATGTCGCCGATTTCCCAATGCAGGAGATCGGTGCTCCAGCAGAGCCCGATGAGGGCGGGTCCTTCCTCATACCCGGCATTCGGGTAGGCGTGGAAGACGCCCAGATAGCGGCCGCGCACCTTCTTGAGTTCGCCCTTGGATCGCAGACGGGTGTCGCGCAGAATCCAGTTCATGGCGATGTTGTAGCGGGTGATGGGGTTGGCCGGATCGCGGCGCAGGATGCAGCCGAGGCGGCGCCAGGTGACGAGGTCGCGGGAGGCCGCGAGTCCGGTCTGGTAGCCGGTGCCGTCCCAGCCGATGTAAGTCATGTAAAACTCACCCTTGTGCCGAAAGACAAAGGGACAATCGACGCTGCGGTGATCGAAGGCGTCGGGCGACGGGTCTGGGCCCAGCACGAGCTTGCCGTACTTGTGCGGTGTCAGGTAGGGTGCGACATCGGGCGCCGCCAGTGCGAGGGAAGACGCAAGGAATTGCCGCCGTGAGGGGATTGCTGGACGATCCATGGTTGCCATGTGGATCTTCTCAATGTCCAGGGGAGACGAGCAAGTTGATCTCGGCACCCTCGTTCAAAAGGAAGGTCGACTTGGGGGTGAGGAAGGCGCCCTTGTCCACATTGGTGGGCCGTTCTTCGTCGTCAACAGCCTTGTGTCCCTTGGAGTTGACGAAGCCTGTCGTGACAGTCGTGATGGGAATCGTCAGCTCCTTGTGAACCAATGAACGGAAGCTGATGGTGACGCTTCCGCCGTCGGCGTTGGAGATACGCTCCACCGTGCCTTGCAGGCTGCCGCCCAGGAAGGACTCTGGCGAGATGATGGAGGCCGTGATCGCGTCGCCGGCCTTACTGATGAAGCTGCCGATGGGCATGTTGAGTTTGACGAGGAACTTGCGCTCTTTGTCGAGCGGAGGCGAGGCGGGCCGCACGAGCAGGGCCCAATCCTTGCTAGGTTCGTTGGGCGGCAGGCCGAGCGCTCGAATGCCGCCGCCTTGAATGGTCCGCACGCTGCCGTTCTGGAGTTCTCCGCCAAAGCGCGGGTCAAACCACTTCACCTCGAACAGACCCTGAGCGGCGGAAAGATCGAGCGCGGTTGAGCCGCCGTTGGGCAGGTAGACCGCGTAGATCTCACCACGTTTGGCGAAGACATAGTCGTCGGAGGTGGCGGTCAGGTCGTCGTCATGACGCATCTGCGGGAACGGGAGATAACGCGTGAAGAACTCGTGGGCGTAGTGGAGCATGTCCCAGAAGTGATCGCGGCTGCGCCAGTCTTCGAGGTCGAGGTCGCTGTCAGGGTGGGCGTAGCCGAAGAAGAAGACGGTGCCGGAGCCGCCCGCCATCAGATTGCCCCAGATGGACGCCTTGCGAACCGTGTCGTGCCAGTAATCATCGGCGTCGGGAAGGACTCCGATGCTGGTGGGATTGATCTCGATGATGCCCACCAGCCACTTGTGACCTGCTTTGGCCGAGGCATCGACCCACTTAATGGTGGCCGGGTGACTGTACTCGGGATCGTGCTGCATCGCCGTGCCGTCAAAGCCGTCGAAGCCGAGGAGGCGCCCGTAGCCTTTGTCGTCAGCCAGCAACTCACCCTTCCACTGGACGTACTGGATGGGGTGCTGCCAGGGATCCACCTGCTTGAAGTACTCGCAGAGCGCCTTGATGTCCTCGGTGGTGTAGTAGCGCCAGCGGTCCATCTCTTCGGAGAGATCCCAAAGTATGGCGTGATGGTGGGCGAAGCGGGCGATCAGTTCGCGGTAGTAGAGCCTGCGCAGGACGGTCATCTTGCCGAGGAGCTGTTCGTTCTCCTCTTCCTGGGTGATGAGCATGAGCTGCATGCCCAGTTTGTCCATATGGGAGAAGACGAGGTCCCATTGCGCGAGCTTGGAGATGTCGTAGCGGGCGCGCTCTTCGTAGCTGGTCCAGGGGTAGATCTCGCGGCCGTCGCCGTCGATGTTCATGGTCAGCGAGTAGAAGGTGTTCATGCCCTTGCCCGCGAGGTAGTTCAAGGCGCCGATGATGCCCTTGCCCTTGCCGCCTTTCCAAGTTGGATCGCCGGCACGCCAGTCGCGAACATGCGGCTCGAAGTGGTGAAGCCCGTCCTTCAGGCGGTTCTCGGCGCCGCCGTGATCTACCGTGTCGTCGAATTCGTAGTAGGCCAGGAAGTTCTCGGGGCTCTGCGTGCCTGCCTGGATGAAGTACTGCTTGGACCCGGTGTATTGAGCGTAGTGCTCACCGACGTAGTGCAGGGTGCCCTGCGCGCGGTGGTCGCGGCCGGTCTTGTCGGAGGGCGCGATGGTGAGCTTCCCCGCGAGGCCGTCGGGTTTGAGAGGAGTGCCCGCGTCGGGACTAAGATCCACAGCGACATCCTGGCCGGAGCGGAAGGAGACCTGGTAATTCCATTCGCCTGTCTCGTCGGGAACGAAGTGGACGCGCCACTTGTTGCCGGCGGTGGCGCTGGTCTCGGCGGCGGTGCCGTCGGCGGCGAAGTAGCCGGGGATGACAAAGCGCCTGGCGCCCTGGGTGAAGGTGACATTGAGCCGGTAGAACAGGAACGGATTCGGATCGGCGGACTCACTGGTTGCCGGGCCATCGAAGGTGAGAACGACGTCATGCCATTGCTTGAGCTCGCCAGTGACCTGCTGTGCAGGCAGAAGGCTGCCCACACAGGGCAGCAGGAGCAGTGCGGCGGCGTAAGGGGGGGGATGAATCCAGCGGAGAAATGACATGGCGTACCTTGCGGTGTTTTCACACTGTAGCGGATCTGGAGGCGCATGGATACGGGCTGCGCAGGCAGGGGTCCGAAGTTCCGCGATGCGGAAGGCGATGCGGATGCAAACCTGTGCACTGGAGTGAAGACATGCGCCAAATGAGTGGCTGCGCAATTCCGCGGAATGGAATATTATGGATGCTCGGAATTTTCATTCAGAGACGGTAAGGATATGGCCACGATCGCCGATGCATCCTCGCGTGACCGCAACGCGGCGCAGGCAGTACTGCGCGCTTGCGAAGTGCTGAAGTGTTTCCGCAGTGAGAGCGAGGTGGTGGCCCTGCCGGATGTGGTGGACCGCACCAGCCTTTCGCGCACGACCGCCTTCCGTCTGTTGAAAAGCCTTGTCCAGGGCGGGTTGCTGGAACGAGTGGGCCGCGGTGAGTACCGCTCGCTGGTCCGCACGCGTTCGTCCCGCATCATTCGCCTGGGTTTCGCCGAGCAGACCAACTCCGAGTTTTCGCGCGCGGTGACCGAAGGGATCCAGCGTGCTGCCTCGGCTAAAGAGAATATCCAGCTCGTGATGGTGAACAACCGCTACAGCGCGGCGGAGGCCCTGCGCAACGCGGAGTACCTGATCCGCGAGAATGTCGACCTGGTGCTGGAGTTCCAGACCCACCAGCGCGTGGCCACTAAGATTGCGGCGCGGTTCCAGGAGGCCAACATCCCGGTGATCGCGATTGAGATTCCGCATCCCGGCGCAACCTACTTCGGCGCGAACAACTACGAAGCGGGCTTGATTGCGGGGCGCGCATTGGGACGCTGGACGAAACAGCATTGGCCCGGCGGAGCCGAGCAGGTGCTGCTGCTGGGACTCCCCATCGCGGGGCCGCTGCCGCGCCTTCGCATCACGGGCACGGTGGACGGGCTGCGCAGCGAACTGCCCTACTACGACACCATGTCGTGCGTGCATCTGGATGGGAAGGGCTCGTTTGAACAGATCCTGGGTGTCGTGCGCAAGCACCTAAGCCGCTCGAAGCCGAGGCGGACTCTCGTAGGTGCGGTGAACGACCCGTGCGCACTGGCGGCGCTGCGGGCCTTCGAGGAGGCCGGGTGCGCGCAGTTGTGCTCGGTTGTCGGCCAGAATGGGACCCTGGCCGCGCGGCAGGAGTTGCGGAGGCGGGGTACGCAATTGGTGGGGTCCGTCGCCTACTTCCCGGAACGCTATGGAGAAGAGCTGATCCGCATGGCGGTCCGGCTGCTGGAGCACAAACCAGTGCCATCCGCGGTCTTCGTCGCACATAAGTTACTGACGCCCCAGAACGTGGATCTGCTGTATCCGCTGGATGGGACAAGTCCGGTCGAACTGATGTAGCCGACAACGGCTAAAGGGTTGAGCGGATCTGCTGAATAGCCAGTTCAGGGCTGCTGTAGACGGGCACGCTGAGCGACTCCGGCGGAATGGCGGCGAGTACGCGCGCCATCGAGCCCTGCGCCAGCACTACGACATCCACCTTGGGCATCAGGGCATCCAGCGAGGCGCGCACGCGCTGGTCGTGCGTTTCCGTATCGCCGCGCAGTACGGCTTCGAAGGCGCCTTCACAGCAGTCTGAAATCACTTCGCAATCACGCCCCTGTGAGGCGGCGGTATCGCGAATCAGCTGAATCGTCGGCTCGAGCGTCGTGCCCAAGGTCGCCAGCACGCCCACGCGGCGCCCGATCGAGACCGCCTGTGCGGCCATGGCCTCGTCGATGCGAAAGATGGGCCCGTCGAAGAGCTGCCTCGCGACGGGAATACCAGGTCCGATGGAGGAGCAGGTGACCAGCACCGCGTCGGCGCCGGCTTCAAAGGCGGACTGGATCTGCGCCACCATGCGGCGAGTCGTCGGCTTGTCCAGGCGGCCCACCGCGATCGTGTTGCGAATCAGGCTCTCGTCAACCATGTGGAAGATCCTCCAGTCGGGCAGGATCCGGGCGCAGAGCGTATCGAACATGGGCACGAGCATTGGGCTGGTATGGATGAGAGCGAGCGTGCGCGTCATGGCTTCCTATTATGGCCCGGCAGGCGTGCAGGCCGGCGCCAGGCAATCGTATTTCGGACTGAAATGGCTGGTTTTCCTGATATTCTGTTCGCGTGCAGAGACGTACCTTCCTCCAGGCCGCCGCGCTAACTCCCCAGGCCGCCAAACACACTGGCAATGAGGCGCCCGAGGCGCGCTGGATCCGCATCGCCGAATCGCTGAAGCCGAAGCTGAAAGAGACGCTGGTAACGCCGGTCGCCATCGTGCGTCCGCAGCCCGCGCCCGATTCGTTCCTCCACTGGAAGATGGAAGTCACTGAACAGGTGGCGGCGCTGGCACAGAGACCGCTGAAGCGCGGCGACAGCTTCATCGTCGACTTCGGCCGGCACATGGCCGGGTACGTCTCTTTCAAACTGAGCGGGACTGGCGAGGCGGTGGATTCCCCGGTGCGCCTGCGGGTCACATTTGGAGAGGCTCCCGCGGATGTGGCTGTGCCGCTGGAGTCCTACACCGGAACGCTGAGCCGCGCGTGGCTGCCGGATGAGATCCTCAACGTCGACTTCCTGCCGCGCCGCGTCGAGGTGCCCCGCCGCCATGCATTCCGTTGGGTGAAGTTCGATGTCATCGACACATCGCCGAACTTCGCCGTGCATTTCGAGCGGATCGAGGCGCGGGCCGTCACCTCGGCCATAATGGAGCCGGCGCCGCTGCCCGCTGGCACACCGGAGGCGCTGCGCTCCATCGACCGCGTAAGCCTGAATACGCTACGCGACTGTATGCAGACGGTCTTCGAGGATGGTCCCCGCCGCGATCGCCGATTGTGGGTGGGCGATCTGCGCCTGCAGGCGTTGACGAACTACGTCTCCTTCCGCAACTTCGATCTGGTCAAACGCTGTCTCTATCTCTTCGCCGGCCTGCCTCGCGAGGACGGCCTGGTGGCGGCTTGTGTCTACGATGACCCGGGGCCAAAGTGCGGACGCCAATTCATCATGGATTACGCAGTGCTCTACATCGCGGCTCTGCTCGATTACGTGAAAGCGGCGAAGGACCAGCAAACCGCCAGGGAACTGTGGCCGGTGGTCCGCAAGCAGGTCGAACTGGTCAGTCAGTTCATCAACGCCGATGGCCTGTTCGCCGATCCGGGCGGTTGGTGGATCTTCATCGACTGGCGCGAGGAACTGGAGAAGACCGCCTCCATGCACGGGGTACTGCTGTTCTGCCTGAAGCAGGCAGTGGAACTGGCCGGGCATGCCGGGCAGCAGGCGGATGCGGCGAAGTATCAGGCATTGATCCACAGGATGACCGCCGCCGGACGAACGCGCTTCTTCGATTCCGCACGCAACGTTTTCGTCAGCGGGCCGCAGGGGCAGGTATCCTGGGCCTCGCAGGCTTGGATGGTGATGTCAGGCCTCGCCACGCCTGAGATGGGCGCGGTAGCCCTGCGCAATGCGATGAAGATGCCGGATGCGGTGCGGCCGGGCACGCCCTACCTTTACCACTACATGGTGGAAGCCATGCTGCTGAGCGGCTTGCGCAAGGAGGCGCTCGACCTGCTGAGCAGCTACTGGGGCGGCATGGTGGCCGCCGGCGCGGACACGTTCTGGGAGATCTACGATCCGTCCGATCCCATGTTGTCGCCCTACAAGAGCATCCTCGTGAATAGCTACTGCCACGCGTGGAGCTGCACGCCGTCCTACTTCCTGCGCGGGCTGCAACTGGGCCGCACGGCTGGTTAGGCGTTTGCCGCCCCGTGATGGTATGTCGACCAGCCGAGGTACGTCTCGAAGGCCTCTGTCAGGATGTCGGCCGAGTGTGACGCATTCATCGCGGCATGGTGCTCGAAGCCGTTGCGGCAGATGTAGCGCATCAGATTCTGTAGCGCCGGCACATGCACGACCGCCCGGCTGCCAAAGGTGGCCAGCGGATCGTCGGTGAACTGCCCTTGCCCAACATAGGCCCGGATCCGTCCTTCGCGGTCGTCCGTGCTGACTCGCGCATACGTCAGCGGTCCGGCTGGTGTCCGGCCCGACAGAGCGCCGTAAGTGTTCTGGACGCCCAACGTCGAGCCCAGGATCGGCGCCGTGCTGATGATGATGTCGGGCATGAAGCTCTTGGCCCAGTTGCCGCAGTGGAACATCACGCACTTGTCATCGTCGTCGCCGTAGTTGTTGTTCCAATCCACCAGGGCGCTGGGCGTGCCGGAAGCAAGCTGCAGAGCGTACATGGAAACGACACCCGTAATGTCCACCTCGCAGGCGCTGGGCAGGAGTTGCTCACTCATCATGCTCATCACGGTGCAGGGATTGATGCCGAAATTGCTCTGCATCGACGTCCAGCATTGAATCGCTGTGGCCTGCAGATCATACTTCGCCATCCAATCGGAGAGGACGATCGCCAGGCGCGCCATCTGCGTCATGGAGCGGGCGGGCGTATCGCCGCACGGTGCGTAGCCGCGGATGCGCTCCAGGTGGTTCTTGACGCGCACGTCGTCGGCGGGAATCTTCTCCGCGGCTCCAAAGACTTCAGAGAGATCGATGGTGTTGACGCTGATGCCGGCCGACTGCAGCAGCTTCTCGCTGTAACGAGTCGTGTTGAAGGCATTCGGACGCGCGCCGATCGCACCGATGCGGGCCCGGCGCAGGCCCTTGGTCACGCGGCAGACCGCCAGGAAATTGCGGAGATCGGCGCGGAAGCTGTCCGTCAGCGGATGCACGGTGTGACGGCGGGTGAGCGAATAGGCGATGCCGTACTGGCGCAGATTGTTGCAGACCGAGACCTTGCCGCAGAAGGCGTCGCGCCGCCGCTCCACGCTGAGTTGCGTGAGGTCGTCCGGATAGGCCTGCACCAGGACGGGCACGTTCAACTCAGACAACTGCAGCGTATCCGCCACACCTTTCTCGTCCCCGAAGTTGGGCAGGCAGACCAGCACGCCGTCGATGCGGTCGCGTTGGCTCCGGAACAGGTCGGCGCAGAGCCGGGCGTGCTGCCAGGTCTCCACCGCGCCCAGCTTCGTCGCCTCTTCATCGAGGATCACAGCCTCGATGCCCATCTCCTCGAACAGGCGCAGGATGTCCGCCCGCCCTTCGGAAACCAACCGGTCAGGAAAGAAGTCGCGATTGCCGACAATGACGGCCAGAGTCATCTTGGACATGATTCACTTCCTCGTAAATACGCCGAACTGATCCACGTTGGACGGCGTCACCAGTTCGCAATCGATGGACTGTTTCTCGGCGGCTCCGCTGGAGCCCTTCGTCAACAAGCCGTGCGCCTGATCCACGGCCATGGTCGCAATGCGCGCCGCGGGCTGAAGCACAGTCGCTTTGATCGACCCGGCGCGGATCGCGGCCAATACATCGGGGCTGCCATCGAAGCCAACGACGATCACCTCCTGGCGTCCGGCCGCCTTCAGTGCCGCGGCCGCGCCCAGCGCCATCGTGTCGTTGCCTGAGATAACGCCCTTGATGTCCGGGTGCGCTTGCAGCAGGGTCTCCATTTTCTGGAAGGCTTCGGTCTGGCTCCAGTTGGCGCTCTGCTGCCCAACCAGCCGCATTCCCGTGTACTTGTCGAGTACCTCGTGGTAGCCCCTGGTCCGCACCTGCGCATTCGTATCGGATTCCCGCCCCAGCAACTCGACGAACGTGCCCTTCTCACCCATCAGCCGCACAAACTCCTGGGCGCCGAGTAACGCCCCCTGGTAGTTATTCGAAACGATCTGGGCCGCGGCAATGCCGTTGGCATTGATTTCGCGGTCAATCAGGAAGACGGGTATATTCGCTCCTTTGGCCTTGGCGACCGCGGCAACGGACGCGTCGGCGCCCGCGTTGTCGAGAATGATGGCCGACGCTCCATTCGCAATGGCTACATCCACCAGTTCATCCTGCTTGTGGGCGTCGTCATTGTGCGTATTGACGGAGGCATCATAGCCCAGGGCGCGAGCCCTGTTGGCCGCGGCATCCGCTTCCGCCTTGAAGAAAGGGTTGTCGTGCGACGGAGTGATGATCGCAATACTTCGCTTGCCACCGCCCTGGCGGCAGCCTACCAGGGCGAGCATGCCCAGGGAGAAAACTAGGAAGACCTTTCGCGCCATGAGAACCTCTTTTGCATCTGGTCGAGCAACACGGCCACCACGATCACCACGCCTTTGATGACGATCTGCCAGAACTGCGAAACACCCAACAGAACCAACCCGTCCGCCAGGACGCCAATGACGAAAGCTCCGGCGATGCTGCCGCCGACTCCACCACGCCCACCCATCAGCGAGGTGCCGCCCAGCACTACGGCGGCAATTGCATTCAACTCAAACGTCTCGCCGGTCGCGGGGTGGGCGGACATCAACTGTGAAGCTATAATCACGCCGACAATCGCCGAACAAAACCCCGAAATCACGTAGCTCAGGAGTTTGACACGTCCAACGCGCACACCCGACAACTCGGCCGCGCGTTCGTTTCCGCCCACAGCGTAGATCCGCCGCCCGAAGGGTGTGCGGGCAGCTACAAACGCACCGGCCGCACCCACCACCGCCATCAGCCAGATGGGCACGGGCAACATCAGAATCGTGCCGGACCCCAGCCAGGCGAAGCCGGTGTTGTGCAGTTCCGGCTTACCGAGCAGATTGGGAAAGGTCGCTCCGTTGGAGATGAGCAATGCCGCGCCCCGGGCGACGTACATCGTGCCAAGCGTTGCAATGAACGGAGCGACAGAAAACTTCGTGATCAGCCATCCGTTCAGCGCGCCGACACCGCTGCCCGCCAGCGCGGCGAGCAGAATCACCAACCAGACCTGAAAGTAGATAACGATTCCAAAGGAGGGCAGCACCAGACCGGTGTTGATGAGCCCGCCGGCCACGATGCCGGCCAATCCGGCAATAGAGCCAACCGAGAGGTCAATGCCGCCGGTCAGAATGACAAACGTCATCCCCACAGCCAGTATCGCGTTGATCGCGACATGCTTCACCAGGATCATCAGATTGCCTGAGCTGAGGAAGGCGGGCGACAGCGAAGCAAAGACGATGACGAGCACGACCAAGGCAACCAGTGCCCGCAGGCGGAATAGGACGTCGCTGATGCGATGATTCCCGGCCGGGGCAAGGGGCTGGATCGCCTCATTGTGCGTTGACATGGAGATTCTCCGGTTTGGCGCAGGCGGCGGCCATCAGATTCTGCTCGTTGAGCTCGCTTCGCTCGAAAGAGGCTGAGAGGCGCCCGCGTGCCATTACCAGCACACGGTCAGCCAGCGTCAATACTTCGTGCAGGTCCGACGAGGCGAAGAGGATTGCTACACCCTCGGCGGCAAGCTTCCGGGCGATCTCGAAGATCTCAGCCCGTGCGCCGACGTCCACGCCGCGGCTGGGCTCGTCCATCAGCAGCACACGCGGTTTTGTCAGCAGGTACTTCGAGATCACGGCTTTCTGCTGATTCCCCCCGCTCAGCGACGTAATCGGCTGATCCTGGCCGGTGGTCTTGATGCGCAACTGCGCAATCATGCGTGAGGCGCTGGCAGCCTCCTCCGTGCGCCGCAGAAGCCCATGACTGGAGTGCGCCGACAGGCTCGCCAGCGTCATGTTGCGGCCCACGGAGAATGTGGGGATCAGGCCCGCGGCCTGGCGATCCTCCGGGACCAGGGCGAGGCCCGCGGCGATGCGTTCCCTCACGGACAGGTGCTCCAGGCTGCGGCCCGCCAGCGAAATACGCCCGCCCGAGCCGGCGCGATTCCCGGCCAGAACCTCAAGGAGTTCCGTGCGGCCCGCGCCCATCAGCCCATAGACTCCAACCAACTCGCCCGCGCACACCGAAAGGGAAACGTCGTGCACGCGGCCGGGAACGCTGAGATGCTCCACACGCAGGACTTCCGCGTCGCCAGCGCATTCGGCATGCTGCGCGGACGCTGCCCAACGGCGGTCCGTCATGCGGTCGATGATCCACGCAACGTCCACCTCCGCGATCGCAGCCGACTCCACCAACCGCCCGTCCCGCAGCACCGTGACGCGGTCGCCGATCTCCATCAACTCTTCCAACTTGTGGGAGATGTAGACGATCCCAACGCCCGCTGCCTTGAGTTCGCGAATCACACGAAAGAGGACGGCGATCTCGTTAGGGCTCAGCGCGGAGGTGGGCTCATCCATCAGCAGGACGCGCACATTGCGCGCCAGCGCCCGGCAGATTTCGACAATCTGCTGGCAGCCCAACGGCAGGTCGCCCACCAGGGTGTGGACGTCAATGTCCTGCTCGAGTTTCTTCATCAGCCCGCGTGCTATTCCCTCCTCGGACTTACGATCGATCACGCCGCCGCGAGTCCGCTCGCAGGCCATGAAAATGTTCTCGACGACGCTCAGGTTCGGGAAAAGGCTAAGCTCCTGATAGATCATCCCGATCCCGGCCGCCGCCGCGTCGCGCGTCGAACCCAGGCGAATCTCGCGCCCTTCCAACTCCAGATGGCCCATAGTCGGCTGCTCGACTCCGGCCAGCAGTTTTACGAGCGTCGACTTCCCCGCCCCATTCTCCCCGATGAGGACGTGAACTTCGCCGCGCCGCAACTCGAAATCAACCGCATCCAGGGCGACCGTACCCGGATAGCGCTTCGTGACCTGGCAGGCGCGCAACAGGGAGGGAGACTGGCTCATTTGACTCCCTCGACCCAGCGGAATCGAACCGGAACGATATGTGGAATCTCATCCCCCGCCGTGAATGTGCCGGTGAACGCGATGCGGCGTCCCTCTGAGCCGGCGATCTCCGCAGTGGGCGGCAGGCATTGCAGGGCGCGCGCATTCAATTTGCTGGATACATTGGCGAAGTCGATCTGATTCACAAACTGGCTGAACTGAACCAATCCCGTGGCATCACGCAGGGAGGAGCCTCGCACTTCGGGGCCAATCTGCAATACGGCGTCGGCGTGTCCGTCGAAGGGCTCGAAATCCAGGCTCATCTGCCCCAATGGCGGAGCTGGATTCACTTTCAACACGCGAGCCGTCCCCTTCAATATGAAGTGTGTACCGGCCTTGCGAGAGGAAGCAGCGGGCAAGCCGCTGACATCCACGGCGGAAGCTTCGATCGCCGGCAGGATCTTCGTCTGCCATTGCGAGTCGACAAAGCGGGTGGCATCGAACCGGTCCTGCGCCGCAGCCGCGGACTGGCCTTCGATCGGCCGCACCGTCCAGGGGACGCAAGCCGTGAGCGAGAGACTCAGAATCGCGGCGCAGGCTCGCTTCATCGTTTCCTCGATACCTGAGCGACGCGGCCGGCTCCGTTTGCCGCGGTGGAAGATTCCAGCAATTGTGAAGCCGTCAGCCGGTCGGTGATCAGCACATTGATCCACTTGCCGGCCAGTGCACCGCGAATGGCGGCGAGCTTTCTGCGGCCCCCCGCCACGCCCACTACCCGGCTGACCTTGCGCAACTCTTCGAGGCTCATCCCGATCACACGCTCGTTCAACGGGCTCACCACAGGCATTCCTGCTCCATCGAAGAATCGCAGGCAGATGTCGCCCACTGCGCCGCGCTCGCCCAGTTCTTTCAATTCCGCTCCGGAGAACACGTTGCCGCTCAACGTGAGCAGGTGGGAGGGCTCAATCGCGCCGATGCCCACCAGCGCCACACTGACCACGCCAAACAACTCGCAGGCCTGCCGGACATACTGGTCTTCCTGCATCACCTGCTTGGCTTCCACCGTCCCCAGTACTCCGGGCGCCGGCAGCAGTGTAGCGGTCCCGCCGATCAGGTTCGCCAGCCGCCGCGTGACATGGGTGGCGTGCACTTCGGCAGCAGGATTCCCAATGCCGCCCAGGATCTGAACGACCCGGGCCCCGGCACAGCGCTGGCTGGGATGCATGGCGTCGACCATGGCCAGCAGGGCGGCGCTCCACGACGAGATTCCGATGACGTCGCCCGGGCGCAGGGTCGTCTCCATGTAGAATGCCGCCGCCGCGCCTAGGTCCCGGGCGATCTGCGCCTCGTCGTCAATACAATCGACGACGATCACCTCCTTCAGTGCATAGTGCGACTGTAGCGCCTCCTCCAACTCCGGATGAGTGCCGGAAGGAACGGCAACGGTGATGCGGACGATGCCCTCTACCTCGGCCTTCTTCAACAGCCGCGAGATGGTGGATTGCGACACATTCAGCCGCTCCATAATCTCGGTCTGCCGTAAGCCCTGACCGTAATACATGCGCGCAACTTTGGCGATCAACCGGAGTTCGTCTATCCGAGCCATGACTTATGTTGCCATCTCCCGGGTTTTGAAATCGCCCAGCGTCCGGGCCACCGCGTCGCGCCATCCGGCATACAGCCGCTGGCGGTCGGCCTCGCTCATCTGGGGCTCGAACCGCTGCTCCTGACGCGGCAACTGCTCCAAATCCCCAATGCCCTTCCAGACTCCGGCGGCCAGCCCGGCTAGCCAGGCCGCACCCATGGCGGAAAGATCCAATGAGAGATTCCGGACCACCGGCCGCCCCAGGATATCCGCCTGGAACTGCATGAGTTGATCGTTGCGGCTGGCGCCGCCATCGGCCAGCAACATCTCGGGTTCTTCGCCGGTGTCCAGCGTCATCGCGTCGAAAACATCACGGACCTGAAAGGCGATCGATTCCAGGGCAGCGCGCGCCAAATGGCCGGCGGTCGTTCCACGGGTCAGTCCTGTAATGAGGCCGCGGGCATCGTCTCGCCAGTAAGGAGCACCCAGCCCGGCCATCGCCGGCACCAGGTAGACGCCGCCGCTGTCGTCCTTTCCTGCCGCCATCCCGGCCAGGTCGGCGGCCGGGTCACCCAAGCCCAGCAATTCACCCGTCCACTGCATGGTGCCGCCGCTCAGAGTGATGTTGCCTTCGATTCCGTACTGCGCCGGGCCGCCCGCTGACCAGGCCACCGTCGCCGACAGGCCGTGGCTGGAGGAGACGGGTCCCTCGGTCGCCCGCATCAGTGAAGAGCCGGTGCCATATGTCGCCTTGGTCGCTCGCGGACGGAACGCCGCATGGGCAAACAGCGCCGCGTGGGAATCGCCGATCACTCCGCAAATGGGAACCCCATCCCCGCATCGTCCGGCTCCCGCGGTTGTGCCAAACACTCCGCTCGACGGCTGAATCGCGGGCAGCACAGCGCGAGGTACGCCAAACCATTCCAACAACTCGTCGTCCCAGGCCAGCCGGCCCAGTTCCATCAACTGTGTCCGTGAGGCATTCGTGGTGTCGCAGGCATGCACCGCCCCCTTTGTCAGGTTCCACAGCAGCCAGCTATCCACCGTGCCCATGCACAACTCACCGCCCTCAGCCATGGCCCGTCCATCCGGAAGCTGGTCGATGAGCCAGGCAGCCTTGCTGGCGGAGAACAGCGGATCAATCCCGAGTCCGGTCTTCCGCCGGATGGCCGGCTCCAACCCGCGCTGGCGGAGTTCCGCACAGAACGGCGCGGTCCGGCGGCATTGCCAGATCACGCAGGGACCGCAGGGCTCGCCGGTCTTCCGGTTCCAGACGATGACGGATTCGCGCTGGTTGCTCACGGCAATGGCCGCGGGCGGCGCTCCACCGGCCGCCTCCAGGCACTCGTCCATCACTGCCTGCACGGCCTGCCAGATCGCCCCGGCATCCTGCTGGATCCAGCCCGGCCGCGGGCACTGGACCGTCATCGGTCGCGAAGCCCGTGCCAGGACCGCGCCTCGCGCGTCCACCAGCAGGGCCTTCGTGTTCGTCGTGCCTTGATCGATGCTCAGAATCCGAGCGGCGCTCAACACTTCCGGGCCTTCCTCCTCATTACGGCGATCGCCGCATCGTGGATGGCTGCCGCGGTCAGGCCGAGGTGTTCAAACAGGAATGCGGTGGAGCCCGTCGGCGCGAATACGTCAGGCACTCCGACAATCTTCACCGGCACTGGCACCGTGGCTGTCACCACTTCAGCCACCGCACCGCCCAGGCCTCCGTGGATGGAATGCTCCTCCGCCGTAACGATGCAACCCGTCTCTTGCGCGGCGGCAGTAATCGCCTCCTCGTCCAACGGCCGCAGCGTCGCCATGTTCAGAACGCGGGCCGCTATGCCTTCCTGCTCCAACTGCCGGGCCGCCTCCAGGGCGCGGCACACCAGCGTGCCATTGGCGATCAGCGTCACGTCGCGGCCTTCCCGCAGTTTCGTCGCCCGGCCCAACCGGAACGCCTGGCCCTCTCCATGCACGTTCGGCACACCCATGCGGCTCAGCCGCAGATAGACTGGACCATCCAACTCCAGTGCCGCGCCCAGCGCCTGCTCCGTCTCGTACGGATCCGCCGGCACGATCACGGTCAGGTTCGGCAACACCCGAGTCCAGGCAAGGTCTTCAATCGAGTGGTGAGTCGGGCCCAGAGGTCCATACGCCATGCCGCCCGACATGCCGCACAACTTCACATTCGACTTCGAATAGGCCAAGTCTACCTTCACCTGCTCCATCGCACGCCCGGTCAGGAAACACGCGGCCCCACAGACGAAGGGGATCAGCCCGCCATTGGCCAGGCCGCAGCCCACGCCCACCATGTTCTGCTCGGCGATGCCGACATTGACTAACCGCCGCGGGTACAGTTTGCGGAATCCGCCCATCTTGCTGGACCCCAGCGAGTCGTTGACCACGGCCACAATGCGCGCGTCAGCCGCGGCGGCCTCTTCCAGGGTGCGCGCGAAGGCGTCCCGGCAATCGAACAATTGCGCCGATGCGCTCACGACTGCAACTCCTTCAGCGCTGCTTCCAATTCCGTGTCGCTGGGCACTTTGTGGTGCCATTCCGGCCGGTCCATCATGAACGAGACGCCCTGGCCCTTGTGAGTGTGCGCGATCACACAATTCGGTTTTCCCGGCTCCAAGGGCAGGCGGTGGAATAGCTCGACCAGCGCGGCATGATCGTGTCCATCCACTTCATGGACCGCCCAACCGAAGGCGCGCCATTTGTCGGCCAGCGGCTCCAGACGGATCGTATCCTCGGTCCAGGCGCCCTGCTGGATCCGATTGCGGTCGACAATCAGTGTGAGGTTGTCCAGCCCGTAGTGGGCCGCGGTCATCGCCGCCTCCCAGTTGCTGCCTTCCTGCAACTCGCCGTCGCCTGTGAGCACAAAAGTCCGCCAGGCAGCGCCGCTGATCTTCGCCGCCAGCGCCATGCCCGTCGCAATGGGCATGCCGTGTCCCAATGGACCCGTGTTTGCCTCCACTCCGGGCAGTTTGTTCCGGTCAGGATGGCCGTTCAGCATCGACATCGGCTGCATATAGCTGTCCAGCCATTCCGCGGGAAAGCAGCCGGCCTGGGCCAGCGTGGCGTAGAACGCGCCCGAGCAGTGCCCCTTGCTCATCACGAAGCGGTCGCGGTCTTCGGCATTCGTCCATGTCCCGCCTGCCCGCATGGCCCCGAAGTACAGCGAAACCAGGATGTCGGTCGAGGACAAGTCGCCACCCGGATGGCCAGTTTTTGCACTGTGAACCATCCGCAAACTGCGGCTGCGGACTGCAGCCGAGATCCGCTGCAACTCTTCAATCCGGACTGCAGATGCCACCACTGTAAGTCCCCATTGGCATATTTATGCGCTACTGCAAGAAATTCCAAAGATAAGCTATCAACGTCAGCCGCGGACGTCAAGCCCGTCCTGAATTCTGTGCCGCTTTGCTCCAGGTGAAAAGTGCGCGATCAGCGGTAAAACGGCCGCCAAGTCAGCCAGCGCGGCCCGTAGTGCGGCTCCGGTTGCCCCAGTTCCAACGCCCCCAAATCGGGCGCCCGGCCCGCAAATCCTTCGTTCACGGTCGGGATGGGCACCCCCGCGTCGACAGCCTTGCCGCCGGGTTTGAGACGGAAGTTCAGGTCCATGGAGTGGTACACCGCGTGACGCGTCGCCGGGTTGGGCGGAGCGAGCTGTTCGAAGATGTCAAAGTCGACTTCCAGCCCGTGCTGCTCCTGGCCGGTGGCGGCACGGAATTCAGCGAGCGTGCCGAAGGTATTCCAGTCGGTGGGCTTGGGCTCGTAGAGGCGCTGTCCGGCGGCCGGACCGAGCCAGGCATACTGCGCGGCTACGCCCCGGTTGGGCCGGTACCCGTTGTAGTCGGAGCTGTACGAATCTGTCGCATTGGCCCACGTCATGATGCCCCGGTTCGGAGTGTCGCGGCCCAGAAACAGGTTGTTGCGAAAGTGCATGTTCGACGAGGGATCGCGGACGGTCTGCTCGCCGATGATGGTGTTGTGGAAGACATACAGACCGGCGGGCTTGGCTGAGAATTTGAAGGCCACGCCGCTGGGCACGTTGTATAGGATGTTGCGGTAGAAGTAGACTGGCCCGCCGAAGACGGGTTGGGCGCTGTACCCGCCCTGTGCGGCGTTGATGCCGCGGTTCTGGAAGACGCGCACGTTGTGGACCCCACCGTCCGACTCGATTAAATCGTCGTTCGACATGTGGATGTCGTTGCCATAGATGTCGATGGAGGAGGCGCGGCGGTCGGGATCGGCTTCGGGCGTGCCGTAGGTGGAGATGCCGATGGCGTCGTGGAAGTAGGCGATGGCGTTGTGAGCGATCACGTGGCCGGGGCCGTAGACTTTGATGGCGTAGTAGCTCTTCAAGCCGTGCGAGCCGTAGTCTCCTGCGCTCCTCGCATTCGGGTACGTCCAGCCGATGAGGCGCATGCGGTCTTCGCGGCCCAGGATAAGATTGTCGGCGATGTAGAAGTCACTGGAGCCGGCGTACTCGGTCCAGACCGCGAAGCCGACGTTCTCGAAGCGGCAGTTTTTGACGGTCAGGCCGACCGCGCCGAGCACTTCCTTTTGTCCGGCGAAGAGGGCGACGTCGGTGTTGCGGAAGGTGAGGCCGTCGAAGATGTGATACTTCGAGGCCATGACGTCAAATAGCCGGTAGTTGCCATCGCCGTCGAAGATCACCTCGCCGTCGCCCGCCGCCTTGATCGTAATGGGCTTCTCGGGAGTGCCCTTCAGGGTGAGCAGCATGGTGCCGTCGAAGGGCGCCATCATCGGGTCGACGTAGTTGAGGCGCTCGGGTTTGTAGAGTCCGGCATGGACAAGGAGCGTGTCGCCCGGTTGGGCGCGCCGTTCCCAGACGACGTTCCAATCGCCGAGGCCGGCTCCATAGTAGGCCTGGAGGATGCCGTTGAAGCTGGGCTCATGTTTGACACCCGGATAGTCGGCGGGATAGATGTGCAATGTGCGGCCGGAGGGATAGGGCTGGGGTTCGGTACGCGTTCGGACTTTGACGGTATGTGCCGTTTCGCCTGACGCTCCGTCAGGATCGCTGAGCTGGAAGCGGCATTCGTATTCGGTGCCGGGTTGGAGGTTGAGGATACTGCCGGCGAAACCGTCGGGCACGGTGTAGTCGAGATTCTCGCGGCGCCGGTAGATATTCTCGCCTCCGATGCGCACCAGCGGCAGGGCCCTGCGCCAGGTGGTCTCGCCGGCCGGCCGGAATTCGACCGACACGCTGGCGTTGCGGTTGGCATCGCCCTCAATGGACCATTCAAACCCGAGGTTGAGCAGGGTGGGATGTTCAACGGTGAAGCGGCCGGCCTTGGTTGCGTTCTGCGCGAGCAAACCGGTGGCCGAAAGCAGCAGGAACAGGAGACAGCGGGGGCCCATAGGTGGAGTGATTATATCCGGCCCCGGGGCTCGGAGGGCTTGCAACCACGGACGCAGATCAGGGGGCGGGCTGCTCGGTCATCCAGTGGTGGGTGACGTACTTGGTCGCAACGGGCTGGTGGTCTTTCACGAGTACCTTGACCAGCACCTGAAGCCCGGCGTCGCGTTTGGGGGTAGCGTCCGCGTCGAGCCTATGGCCGAGTTCGCGCAGGCTGGGGGCATCGACAACATAGTCAGCCGCGCCTTGGGTGCCCCAGGTGTACACGCCGCTTAAGGACATGATGCGGCGCCCAGGCTGAGGGCTGGGCCAGACGGAGATCACGGCATAGTCATAGTTATCGGAATTCGGATCCATGGCTGGCGCATAGACTTTGGCTTCACCCGCTCGCGGGCGCAGGTTGTTGATGGCCGTGTGGTCGCCATCGAATTCGAAGTCGTGGGGAAGATTCATCTCCTGGCCCAGGGTTCGAAAGCGGAAGGAAGAGAAGAGGACGAGGTTGCCGTGGGCGACATCCTGCCAGCGGGCCAGGCGGTTTCGGACCAGGGGCAGTTCCTTGCCGCCTTTTGCAAAAAAGCGGCCCAGTGTGTAGAGGCCCGCGGCTTCTCCCAAGCCGGTGTAGATCTCCTCCGGCCGGGCTTTGGTGTGGAAGTAGTCCGCCATCTTGCGGACCCGGTCGCTCTTCTCCAGTTCCTCCGGGGTGTTGACCTGGGAATCGCGCAGGTAGACGCCGTTGACGAAGATAAACATCGGAGCGCCCATGACCAATTGGGTGGAGGAGTCCTGATCGAAGAAGCCGCGCCAGAGGGGATGCTGCTGCCACTCGAAGGGCTGAACAGGCGGGTTGGAGAGGGAACGGAAGGGGATCCAGAGGATGAGTCCGAGGAGGAGGCCGAGGCCAGCCAGGCCGAGGTCGCGGGTCCAGCGCCCACGGGGCGGCGGCATCGGCAGCGGCGAGGGCGTTTCGGCGGCACGAAGCTGGAACCGTGCGGAGTAGTGGCCGCGGGGGATATCGATGGTGACCGGATCGTTGCGGCCGGCGGTCTCGTAATAGGAGGCGAGCTTTTTGCGGAGGACGCCCATCTGGACGCGGACGATCGAATCGGTGCGGGGATCAAAGTCGTCGCCGCGCTTGAAAACGGAGACGCCGAGATTGTACTCCTTGAGATCCTTGCCACCAGTGGTGAGAGTCTCCTCCACGATGAAGCGGAGCAGACGTTGAAGGGTGGGGGCGTCGCGGAACGGATCCTGAGCCAGGACCACATCCAGGTGAAGTCGGACTGAGTCGTCCGGAATGCACCCAGGCTGACCTGCGGTTTCTGAGCCGTCGTTCATCCTGGAGGGAGTCAGACCCACTGGAAGGCCTCTCTAACTAGCTGCAGCGATCATTATTACATACGGGAGTATCACCTACAAGCCATTAAAAATACAGGACTTCACATGTGAATTGACGGTTACACTACTTCGATTCGCTCCTTGTTACAGGAAGTTCACCTATAGGATCTGGCCAGGGGCAGCCGCGGGCAGCGCGGCATCTCGTCGACACGATACTCAACCGAGTGGGAGTAAGGCTATGTTTGCCAACCGAGGACCAGTCCTCCTTTCGATTCTGCTGTTGTTCAGCCTGGGCGCCGCCGCCCAGACGACGACGGGCACCGTGAACGGCCGCGTGACCGACACCGCCGCGGCGTTCATTCCGGACACATCGGTGACGCTCACGAATGTGCGGACCGGAATCAGCCAGACCACCCAAACCACGGAGGAAGGGCTGTTTGTCTTTCCTCTCGTGCAGCCGGGCTCGTACCGGATGGAGGTATCGAAGTCAGGCTTCAAGAAGTTCATTTCGCAGTTTGAACTGGCGGTGAACCAGACGGTTCGTATCGATCCTGCGCTGGAGGTGGGCGAGGTCTCGTCAACCGTGACGGTCAATGAAAAGGCCGTCCTGATTGAGAGCGAGACTTCTTCGCTGGGCCAGGTGATCAGCAGCAGGCAGGTGGAGGAGTTGCCGCTGAACGGTCGCAATCCTTTCGCCCTGGCTTCACTGAGCGCGGGCGTGGTGCCCCTGGGCTCGTTCGGTGTCGGCCTGAATGCGACCCGCATGGCGGCGCAAATGGCGGGCGCGAACAACTTTATGGCAAACGGCGGCATTGCAGGTAGCAACGAAGTGCTGCTGGACGGCGTACCGATTACAGTCTGCTGCCAGGGCCAGCCGGCGATTATCCCGTCGGTGGAGGTGACGCAGGAGTTCAAGATCCAGACGAATGCCTCGACTGCTGAATTCGGGCGGACCAGCGGCGGGATCCTGAACCTGGTCACACGGTCCGGCAGCAATGCCTTCCATGGCGGAGTGTATGAGTTCCTGCGCAACGACCAACTGAGCGCCGCGAACTGGTTCACGAACCGGGCCGGGAAGGTGCCGATTCCCGGTCGAGACGACTACCGCACTCCGCTGCGCTACAACCAGTATGGCTTCACGGTGGGCGGGCCGGTGGAGATCCCCAAAGTCTATTCCGGAAAGGACAAGACGTTCTTTTTCGGCGGGTATGAAGGGACGAATGTACGTCAGTACGGCTATGTGAACTCCACAGTGCCGACGAACCTGATGCGAGCGGGCAACTTCAGCGAAGGTACGGCCAACATCTATGACCCGGCCACGACGCAGGCGGATCCGAACAACGCCGGGCAGTTCATCCGGTCTCCGTTCCCGAACAATCTGATTCCGGCAGGGCGGCAGAACGCAATCACGAAGAACTACAACGCCTACTTCCCGCTGCAGAATGCCCCGGGTGTGGTGAACAACTTCAACTGGGTGCAGTCGCTGGCGACCGACGATGCGCAGGGCACTGTGCGTGTCGACCACAACTTCAATCCGGCGAACCGGCTGTTCGCGCGCTGGAGCGTGACCGACGACAGCTATAAGAACGGCGACTGGGAGAACGGAATCTCGGGGTGGTCGCAGGCCATCCACGCGAATACGTTTGTGCTGAGCTATATGAAGGTGCTGAGCCCGTCGCTGGTGATGGATCTGCGGTACGGGCTGGCGATCCAGCGGAATCTGTTCCTGCCGGACTCGGTGGGTGAGGATGTGACGAAGATTGGACTCCCGTCCTCGTTCGCGGCGCAGCAGACGGTGCATGCGATTCCACTGCTGAATGTGTCCGGGTTGCGCAGTATCGGGTTTGACAGCCTTCGCAACTGGTCGCGCTATACCCACGCTCTATCCGCCAACATGAGCTGGATCCATGGGGCGCATACGGTGAAGTTCGGCTGGGACGGGCGGCTGCTGCGCGACAACGAGCTGACGCTGGACGGCGGTGCGGGCAACTTCTCGTATGCGGCCGGTTTCGCGAATGGTCCGAATCCACGGGCTGCTGTGCCGGCCGGCCAGTCGACTTTTGGGGCCTATGCGACGTTCCTGCTGGGGCTGCCCTCCAGCGGCACGATCGGCTACAGCGACACGTGGGCGCGGCAGCAGTTCTATCACGGGTTCTACATCCAGGACGACTGGCATGTGACCCGCAAGCTGACATTGAACCTCGGGTTGCGGTATGAGCTGGAGACCGGGTTTACTGAGCGGTACAACCGGCAGGCGTGGTTCGATCCCGGCATGGCGACGCCTCTGGCGCAGCAGACCGGGTTGCCGCTAACAGGTGGCGTGGCGTTCAGCGGGGTGGGCGGGCAGCCGCGCAATCTGTGGCAGACGGACAAGAACAACTTCTCGCCGCGCGTCGGGCTGGCCTACCAGATCACTCCGAAAACGGTTTTGCGCAGCGGCTTCGGGATCTTCTTCCTCCCGACGTCGCAGCGCGGGTATGGGAGCGGGAATCCGGGCTTCCAGGTGTCGACACCTTTTGTCAGCTCGATCGATGGTGTGACTCCGGTGGGTACAATTAGCAACCCATTCCCTACGGGCACGATTCCGCTGGCGGGTTCGGCCAACGGTCCGCTGACGCTGGTGGGCGCGGGCGTGAGCGGGCTCTACTTCAACAGCCCGATGTCGTATACGCAGCAATGGAACTTCGGCATCCAGCAGGAACTGCCGTGGAAGGTGCTGTTGAACGTGGCGTATGCGGCCAGCGAGAGCGTCAAGCTGCCGCTGAACTTCAATCCGAACTCCCTGCCCCTTCAGTATTACGGCGCGGCCGGCGACCAGACGCAGGTAGCGTATCTCACGCAACTGGTCAAGAATCCGTTCTCCGGCATCATCCAAACCGGCAGTTTGGCGGCCGCGACGGTGCAGCGGAATGCCCTGCTGCGGGCGTTCCCGCAGTTCACGAGTGTCGGACAGAACTACCTGGCGCAGGCGACCTCCAGCTATAACTCGCTGCAGGTGACGCTGCAGAAGAGCTTGAGCCATGGGCTTTCCCTGCTGTCGTCCTACACCTGGTCGAAGAACCTGGGCATTGCGAACAACCTGACTACGGGCTTCCTGGATGTCGGCACGCCCGGCTTCCAGAATGACTTCAACCGGGCGATCGAGAAGTCGGTACTGGCGACCGACATTCCGCATCGCCTGGTGGTGAGCGCGAACTACGAGCTGCCGGTGGGCCGGGGTAAGGCATATGGGACGAGCATGAGCCGGTGGCTGGATGCCCTGGCCGGCGGCTGGCAGATGAACACGGTGATGTCGTTCAACAGCGGTTTCCCATTAAACTTCTCCAACGCCGGAGCGGCTTCGTTTGCGGGATCGCGGCCGAGTTACACGTCGTCAACAGTGAATCCCCAGACCAGCGGCGACATCGAAAGCCGGCTGGGCGGCGTGTCGGGCGGCACGGGCTATCTGAACGCGTCGGCCTTCCGGCAGCCCATGTCGTTCGAGTTCGGCGATGTGGCCCGGTTGACGGACAACATCCGCAGTCCGGCGAAGAGCAACATCGACGTCTCGTTGATGAAGAACTTCGTGGTGAAGGAAGGGATCCGGCTGCAGTTGAGGGCTGAGGCGTATAATCTGCCCAACCATCCGGTGTTCAATTCGCCCAGTACATCTGTGGGCAGCGCCGGGTTCGGGGTGATCACCAGCCAGGCGAACTCCCCGCGGAATGTGCAGGTGGCGTTACGAGTGATCTGGTAGCAGGATGGAGCCCGGGCCGGCGCGGCTGCCGGTCCGGGCCTAGTCTTCGTCGTCCTGGCCGATAGTGCGGCGCAGGCTCTCGACCTTGGTGATGCGCGGTGGCAACAGGATCTTGCGGTAGTCCTGCCAGTTGCTGATGACCAGGAAGATGGTGAACAGCACTGAACCGACGGTCACGAGGGTGACCAGAATGATCGCCAGGATGTGGACCCAGCCGCCGCCGGGCGGATTGAAGAAGATCCGCTCGAACTCCTGGCCGAAGTTCATGCCGAAGTAGCCGGTGACCATCGCGCCGCCGCCCAGGATCATACTGAGCATGGCCAGGCGGTTGATGGATTCGGTATTGCGCAACTGGTAGATGCGGTCGAGCGAGTAGTTGAGCTTCTCGATCTCCTGCTCCACTTCCGACTTCATCGGCCCCAGGCGGAAGGCGTCGCACTGCATCTGGAAGTGCTCGATCTCTTCATCCTTGTTCGCCAGCTCGCTGAAGTGCCAGTAGTTGGAGAAGAGCTGGAACTCCGCCATGAGCTTGGCGACGTTGCGCGTATCCTCGTCGGTCACCTTCGTGCTGCCGAAGCGGCGCCCCAGCGCCCTGGAGACGAGGGCGGTGCGTTCGCTGAAGTCCAGCAGGGTGGCGCGGTAGAAGAGGGCCACAATGGCCGTCAGGTAGTAGCGCGACATGAACATGCGGTGCACCAGGAAGCCTTCCTTCAACTGGTGTTCATCGCAATCGAAGCGGCCCAGGACCATCGTCACGTTGGAGTAACTGGTGAAGCCGTAAAGCGTGCCCTGGTGCGCCCAGCGGCGGTAGACCTGTTTCCGAAGCGCCTCGCGGGTGAAGTCGGCGTCGTAGCGGTACTCGTCGCCCCAGCGGTCGACGAAGAGCAGCCGCGACATCAGGATTTCGTAGTCCTCACTCATGTGGAACTCCGGCGGAACGGAGTTGCCATCTACCGAAAGATAAGAGTAAACGATCATCCGCTCATCAAGCAGCGGCTCGAATTCCTGTTTGGAGTAGTTGAGGAAGTAGAGGAGTTCGGTTATGGTGCGGGAAAGCGGGGGCAGGTAACCCTTCATCACGCATCGGGCGAACGTCTCTTCGACGATCACCTGGGTTTCGCCTCCGCCTTCCAGCTTCAGGGTGAGGCGCGAGGGCGTCCGGCCTTCCCGCAGCTGGCGGCCGCTGGAGGGGTAGACCTTGCGCATCATCTCGTTGATCCAGAGTGCGTCGGCAACGGGCAGATGGGTGGCTTCGACGCCGAGAGTGAGGATCCCGATACCGTTGGAGAACATGAACAGGCGGAGGTCCGAGACACGCAGGGAGGCACTGCGGCCGCGCGCGTCTTCCGCTTCAAAGACAAGCTGGCGGCCCGTTTCGCCCAGGTGCAGCAGCGGGATGGTGTAGCAGTGCACCATGTTCTCGGTCTCACCGCACTCCGCGCTGAAGCTGTCACCGGTATCGAAGAAGACGCGCCGTACAAAGGGATGGAAGAAGACCATGTCCTGGTAGGCGAACGAGTCCATATCGAACCGTTTGAACGCGTCGCGCTGCCATTTGCCCAGGCGGCCAGGCACGGGACTGCCGGCGGACTGGCCGTGGTCGGCAATCCAGTCGTCGAGCCCTTCGACCCAATAGTCGTGGCGGGCCCAGACACGTTGGTGATCCTGCATGACCGCTTCCTTGTCCACCGAAAACGGGAACACGAAGTAGGTATGAAGATGCAGAGCCTGCGCTTCCATCAAGTGAGATGATAGCAAGCGGAACCATGCAACTTTCGGACAAGTTGGCGGTGATTACGGGCGCGTCCAGCGGCCTGGGCGAGGTGTTCGCCCGCAAGCTGGCGCAAAGGGGCTACAGTCTGTTGCTGGTGGCGCGCCGGGCAAGCAGGCTGGAGGAGACCCGGCAAAGCATCCAGGCGTCCACAAAGGTGGCGATTGAGTGCTTTCCCTGCGACCTGGCGTCGACCGCCGACACGGAGCGGCTGGCGCTCCACCTGGAGCAACGGCCGGTGGAACTTCTGGTGAACAATGCTGGCTTCGGCACCATGGGCCGCTTCGTTGAGACCGATTACTCGCGCCAGGTGGATATGGTGCATGTCCATGTGCTCGCCACGATGCGGCTGACCAAGGCCGTGCTGCCCGGCATGATGCAGCGCGGGCACGGGGGTATCATCAACGTCGCCTCAGTTGCCGGCTTCTGGCGGAGCGCCGGCAACGTGAGCTACTGCGCCACCAAGGGCTGGATGAACGATTTCACGGAAGGCGTGCGCCTGGAACTGGACGTGGCGGGCTCGGCCGTAAAGATCCAGGCCCTGTGTCCAGGCTTCACCTACACGGAGTTCCACGACACGGCAGGCATCAACCGGGCCGCGATTCCGAAGCTGCTGTGGATGCCCGCCGACTACGTCGTGGAGGAGTCGCTGAAGGGCCTGGAGTCCGGCAAGCTGTTCGTCATCCCGAACTGGAAATACCGGCTCGGCGCAGCCTTCGGTGAACTGCTGCCGTGGCCCTGGCGCCTCAAGCTGGAGCGCGCCAGCCCGCACAAACGCGACGTGCCGCGCTGAGGTTTGACCTGATATCCACGCTGTGACATGATTCCTCCTTAACCTCGTTAGGCTTGTGGGAGGCGTGATGTACTGTTCCAACTGCGGCACCAACGTGCCGGATGGTCAACCCTTTTGCACGAACTGCGGCCGCCCGATGGGCGGCGGCCACCAACAGCCGCAGGGGGCGCCACCGCCGCCTCCCTCTCCTTTTGGAGGCGGATTCAATTCGCCAACTGTGCCCATCACGGGCCCGGCCGGCATGGAGTGTGCGCCCTGGGCCACGCGCGTCATCGGCTACATCATCGACAGCCTCATGGTGATGGTTGTTGTGTTTGCACTATACGCAGTCGCCGGCATTATTTTCGGAGCGAGCTTCGGATTGGGACGCATGGTCGGCTCGGATGGGATCTCCGGACTTGGCGGACTCGGCTGCTGCTGCACGTTGAGCATCTTCCCCGTCTCGTTCCTGATCGTCGGCGTGTATAACCGGGTGATCCTCGTCAGCCAGCGCGGCTACTCGATCGGCCAGGGCGTGGTGAAAATCAAAGTCGTGGATTCCAACGGGCAACTGCTGTCGCAACAGACGGCGGGCATCCGGCTTCTGGCCCAGGTGGGCCTGGGTTTCATCCCGCTGTTGGGCCTCATCGACCTGCTGTGGCCGTTGTGGGATCCGGCCAAGCAGACGCTGCACGATAAGGCAGTCGGCAGCTTCGTGGTGATGAATCAGTAATGACCAAGTCTGCGCCCATGGCCACCCGCTGGCGGATGGCTCCCCTGGTGACAGGTGTAGTACTGCTGCTGCATCTGGCGGTGCTGCGCCTGTTCTGCCGCGCGGGCGCCGACTGGGTCACCGTGTTTGGCAGGGATCCGGGATTGGCCTGCGCTTTCCGCGCGCATACCGGGCATCCCTGTCCGGGCTGCGGTCTGACTCGGGCGGTAATCCTGTCGGTGTGCGGCCAGTGGGCGCAGGCGTTTTCTCTGAATCCGCTGGGGCCATGGCTGGTGCTGGGGATGCTGTTGTTCGGACTGTCGCTGGTCTGGCTGGGACTCACGCCCAATGGGCGCGGCCAGGTGGAACGGGTATTGCGCGTGGGCGGCGCTGCCTATGCGGCGGTGGCATGCGTGTTTTGGATCGGCGGCTGGCTCTGGCGGCTCGCCTGAGCATCTGTACTATTTCGCTTCTGGCTGGCGAACCCCGTCATTGAGCCGGGCGGGATTCGCGTAGTAGGACGAATCCACGCTGCGCAGCGCGTCCGAACTGCCGCCCTGGCCGTTCGTAATGAGAGCGACAACTTGCCCCGGGCTCATCTCACGATAATCGGCGGGCAAGGCAAAGAGCCAATCCGGATACGTTCCGGCCTGGACCTCTTCCGTCTTCAGCAGCAGCGCAAGCTGCCACGGCTCGTCGGGCGTCTTGCGAATTTCTCCGGTCGATTGCAGCACCAGGCAACCCAGTTCCGGCGCGGCCCAGTCGGTCCAGCGTACGCGCGGCCCCCGCAGTTCCTGCAGCATGAGTACGCGTTGGCCCTGGATGCGCGTTTCTCCCGCCAGCTTGCCGGAAGCCGGTAGTCCATTGGACTTGAGCATGCAGTTCGATTCCGGCGTAGCGAAGGGCGAAATGCCGCGGGCCACGCGGTCGAACGTCGAGCGCGCCTTCACCTGATCGCTGACGATGATCACGGTGCCGGTTCCACTGAGGAGTTCCCTGCTCTCCTTCGAGGTCGTATGCGCCAGCCAGCCGTCGCCGCGCCGGGCCCAGAAGCTGGTGCGCGATTCACCGGCGCGCTGCTCGATGATCTTGGCATAGTAGGCGCCAGGTTCGCGCCGCACGGCGGCGCCGGGATCGGCGGTGTAGATCATCGCCGTGGCGATCGCGGCCAGACTCACTACGGCCAGAATTGCTCTCATGAATACGGAACCAACTGCTTCCTAAAGAATGGAGTTTTCAGTCCCATTCTACCCCGCGGGTTCCTATTCCTCCCGCAAAGCGGTCATCGGATCGATGCGGGCGGCGCGGCGCGCGGGCACGTAGGCGGCGAGCGCAGTGACGGTACAAAGCAGAATCGCTGCACTGCTGAGAACGAGTGGATCGCCGGGTTTCAGGCCGTACAGAAGCGTCCCCACCAGTTTCCCAGCTCCGAGTGAGATGAGTGTCCCTGCCAGCAGGCCCGCGAGCAGAAGGGCGCCGACATCGCGCAGCACCAGCCAGACGACGGACCCGCGCTGCGCGCCCAGGGCGATCCGGATCCCGATCTCGCCGCGCCGCCGGGCGACGGAGTAGGCCGTGACGCCGTATAGGCCCACCACGGCCAACAGGAGCGCCAGGGCTCCGAAGATCGAAGAGAGCACGGCGACCAGCCGCGGCTGCAGCAGCGAGTCGTTCACGCGGGCCTCGAAACTGCTGAACTCCAGCGCGGCGTCACGCTGCACGCCCAGGATCGCGGCCCGCACCGCGGGCACGAGGGTCTCTATCGAACTGCCGGAGCGAATGGCCAGTCGAATGGAGGTGCCCGGTTCGGGATCCTGCCACAGAGCCAGATAGCCAATGCGGCGCGGAGCCTCGTCCATGCGGTTGTACTTTGTGTCCTTGACGACGCCAACGACTTCGTAGCTGTCCTTCTCCGTGCGGCTGCCAGGCTTGTTCATGCGGATGGTGCGGCCCACGGCGTTGGTGGTCCCGAAGAACTGCCGGGCGGACGTTTCGTTGATGATCAACCCCAGCGGCGCGGTGAGGGTATCGCGTTCGTTGAACTCGCGGCCCGCCAGCAGCGCCGTTCCGAAGGTCCGGAAAAAGCCAGGCGAGACGCGGTTGAGAAAGAGCAGGCTATCGCGGCGGGACTTGGGGGTAAAGCCCTCCGGCTCGACCCCTTGCGCCCAACCCGAGCTGCCGATGGGCTGGAACAGGGAACTGGCCACCGATGCGACACCCGGCGTGGATTCCAGCCGTTGGAGCACCTCCTGGTAGAGCGCCGCGCGCCGCGCCTGCGGCACGGCTTCCTGCAGGTTGAGACCGACGAGGAGGACGTTGTTCCGGTCGAAGCCGGCGTCCACGTTGAGCAGATTGCGCAGCGACACGACAAACATCCCGGCGCCGGCCAACAGTACCAGGGAGAGGGCCACCTGGCCGGCCACCAGGGCTTTGCCCAGGGCCATGCGCTGCGTGCCGCGCAGTGTTCCGCGATCCTGCTCTTTCAGGGCCGTGTGGACACCCAGGCGCGTGCCGCGGATGGCAGGCGCCAGGCCGAAGATGACAGCGGTGAGGCCAGCCACGGCAATGGTGAACGCCAGCAGCCGCAGGTCGGGCGAGGTGTCGAGATCCACCACCCGGGCGGAGGTGGAGAGCATGCGGATCAGGGCTCGGCTGCCCCAAAGCGAGAACAGGAATCCCCCGCCAGCGCCCATCAGCGCCAGCAGCAGACTCTCCGTCATCAACTGCCGGATGATGCGCAGGCGGCTGGCGCCAATGGCGATGCGGACGGAGAGTTCCCGCTGGCGGGCCGCCGCCCGGGCCAGCAGAAGATTCGCGATATTGGCGCAGGCGATGAGGAGCACCAGGCCCACCGTGCCCATCAGGACATAAAGCGCGGTGCGGTATTGAGTCCGCGTGGCCGAAAAGCCCAGGCCGGCGGGCCGCAGTTCAAAGGCGGCCTTGCGATACTCGGCCTGGTCGCGGGCGCTCTGCTCCGGCGGCGTGGTGGCCTTCAGGATGTCCGGCGTGATCGCCTGCAGGCGCTCGTCTGCTTCCTTGAGAGTACGGCCGGCGGGCACGCGGCCGATAATGCGCAGCCACCAGTGATGGATTTCATCCTCTGTAGTGGCGCCGGCTCGAAAGACAGGCTGGCAGCCGATGGGGATGGCGACGTCGTAGGACTGCTCCAGGTCGAGCCCGGTGAACCACGGCGGAGTGACCCCGACAATCACGAAAGGCTTGCGGTTGAGTTGAATCGTCTGTCCGACCACCTGTTGGCCCTCGGCAAAGTGCGACCGGGCGAAACGGTAGCTGACGACGGCGACCGGCCCTTGTGTCCCGCCACCCCAGCGATCGTCATCGGTCGTGAAGGCCCGGCCCTGCATGGCCGGCACGCCGAGGACGCGGAAGAAGTCTCCGCTGACCCAGAGGCCCTGGGCGAAGCGGCCATCCGAGGGGGTGCCGAGCGACAGGCGCTCCGAGGCGTAGGCGAGCGTGCCGGAGAACGATTGCTGGTGGTCGCGGAGCTGCTCCCACAGCGGGGTGTTCAGTTCGTCGTCACCACCGCCACCCATTTTGAGCTGGACCAATGCCTGCGGGTCCTCCACCGGCAGCGTCCGCAGCATCATCGCATTGATGATGCTGAAGATGGCCGTGTTCGCACCAATGCCCAGGGCAAGCGAAAGCACGGCGGTAATGGTGAAGCCTGGATTCGAGGCCAACGCCCGCAGGCCGTAGCGCAGGTCCTGCTGCAGGCGGTCAAGGAAGATCCAACTCCAGGCTTCGCGGCTATCCTCGCCGATCCTGGCCTCGTTGCCGAACTTCCTGCGCGCGGCCAGACGAGCCTCGGATGCCGCCACTCCATCGCCTTGGAGCTCCTGCGCCCGCAGATCCTGGTGCAGCCGCATCTCTTCGGCCAGGTCCTGGTCGAAGCGCGAACGCTGGAATCGAAAACGAAGACGGCGCAGCAGTTCAAGCACCCAGTTCATGCGGGGGTCCCTCTCAGGTGGCGGTTTGGCCTCGGAAGTCGGCTTCCATAGTTAGACTATGGCAGCACGGACGGCCAGTCAATGGGCCGGGCCCCAGCAGCGGTCACATGTTACACCAGCACCGGCCTGACAAAGGAAAACGCGGCGCCGGATCGAGGGGATCCAACGCCGCGTTCCGGTTTTGACGGGAGCTACTTCGCGAGTTGCCGCAGCACGTAGGGCAGGATGCCACCACTCCGGAAGTAGTCCACTTCCCGCGGCGTATCGATGCGCACCTTCGCCTGGAAGGTCTTGCCATCGGCCTTGACGGTCGCGATCTTGGAGCCGGATTCGATCGACTCGGAGACGCCTTCCACTGAGAACGTCTCGAAACCGGTGAGGCCCAGGGATTGCCGGGTATCGCCGTTCAGGAACTCCAGCGGGAGGACGCCCATGCCGACCAGGTTCGAGCGGTGGATGCGCTCGAAGCTCTCGGCGATCACGGCCTTGACGCCCAGCAGCGCCACACCCTTGGCGGCCCAGTCGCGCGAGGATCCGGAGCCATACTCCTTGCCCGCGACGATCATCAGCGGCGTGCCCGCGGCCAGGTACTGCGCGCTGGCATCGAAGATCGACACCTTGTCGCCGCCCTGCTGGAGGGTGGTGTAGCCGCCCTCGACACCGGGTACCAACTCATTCTTCAGCCGGATGTTGGCAAGCGTGCCGCGCACCATCACGTCGTCGTTGCCGCGGCGCGAGCCGTAGCTGTTGAAGTCCACCTGCTTGACGCCGCGCTCCATAAGGAAACGGGCCGCCGGGCTGTCCTTCGCGATGTTGCCGGCCGGGGAGATGTGGTCGGTGGTGATGGAGTCGGCCAGCATGGCGAGAACCCGCAGTCCTGCCAGATCCTCCAGCGGCGCCGACGGGTCGCGCATCGACTCAAAATACGGCGGATGCTTCACATAAGTGGAAGCCGGATCCCAGGCGAACGTCGCGCCTTCGGGCGTCTTCACCGATTGCCACATCGTGTCGCCTTCGAAGACCTTGCCGTACTGCGCTTCGAACATTTCAGGCTTCACGCTGGCGTTCACCGCGTCGAGCACTTCCTGCGTGGTGGGCCAGATGTCGGCGAGGTAGACGGGCTGGCCGTCCTTGCCGGTGCCCAGGGGATCGGTCGTCAGGTCGATGTCGACCCGGCCGGCCAGGGCGTAGGCAACCACCAGCGGCGGCGAAGCGAGGTAGTTCGCGCGCACCTGCGGATTCACGCGGCCTTCAAAGTTGCGGTTGCCGGAAAGGACGCTGGCCACCACCAGTTTGTGATCGGCCACTTCCTTCGCCACAGCATCCGGCAGCGGGCCGGAGTTGCCGATGCAGGTCGTGCAGCCGTAGCCCACCAGGTGGAACTTCAGGGCTTCGAGGTAAGGCATCAGGCCGGCTTCCTTGAGGTAGTCGGTGACCACCTTGGAGCCGGGCGCCAGCGACGTCTTGACCCAGGGCTTCACTTCCAGCCCCTTCTCGACAGCCTTCTTGGCGACAAGACCCGCGCCAAGCATCACCGAAGGGTTCGAAGTATTGGTACAGCTGGTAATGGCCGCGATGACCACCGCGCCGTCGCTGACAACAGGGTTCTCGCGCTTGGGCTCAGTCAGCGTGGCCAGGAAGTTGTCCTTCACCTGGGGTAGTGTCAACCGATCCTGCGGGCGCTTGGGGCCAGCCATGGACGGCACAACACTGGCGAGGTCGAGCTCCAGGGTGTCGGTGAACACCGGATCCGGCGAATTCGCCGTGAGGAACATGCCCTGCTCGGTGTAGTAGGCCTCCACCAGCTCAATGAGGTCCTTGGGCCGGTTCGACATGCGCAGGTAAGCGAGCGTCTGCGCGTCCACCGGGAAGACGCCGATGGTGGCGCCATACTCGGGGCCCATGTTGGCGATCGTGGCACGGTCGGCCAACGGCAGGTCGAGCACGCCGGGTCCATAGAATTCGACGAACTTGCCCACGACGCCCTTCTTGCGCAGCATCTGGACCACGGTGAGCACCAGGTCGGTCGCGGTGACGCCTTCGCGCAGTTTGCCGTGGAGCTTGAAGCCCACCACCTGGGGCAGCAGCATCGACACCGGCTGGCCCAGCATGCAGGCCTCGGCTTCAATCCCGCCGACGCCCCAGCCGACGACTCCGAGACCGTTGATCATCGTCGTGTGCGAGTCAGTGCCGACCACAGTGTCGGGATACGCGAACGTCGCACCGTTCTCCGACTTCGTAAACACAACCGGAGCAAGGTATTCCAGGTTCACCTGGTGCACAATTCCGGTGCCGGGCGGCACGGCGCGGAAGTTCGAGAAGGCCTTCTGGGCCCAGCGGAGCAGCGAATAGCGCTCGGAGTTGCGCTGGTATTCCAGTAGCACGTTCTGGTCGAACGCCTTCGCGTTGCCGAATTCATCGACCTGCACGGAATGGTCAATGACGAGGTCCACGGGAATCAACGGGTTCGCCTTTTGCGGATCAGCACCCATCTTCGCCAGCGCGTCACGCATGGCGGCCAGGTCGACCACGCAGGGAACGCCGGTGAAGTCCTGCAAAATGACCCGCGCCGGCATGAACTGGATCTCTTCGGCACGGCCGGCCGGATCCCACTTGGCGACGTACTCGATGTCACTCTTCCTCACCACCACGCCGTCTTCCTGGCGCAGCAGGTTCTCAAGCAGGACTTTGATGCTGTAAGGGATCCGTTTCAGGTCGTAGCCGGCGGCGCCCAGGGCCGCAAGCCGATGAATCTGATAGTCGCGGCCGCCCACACGAAGGGCCGCAGCGCTGCCGAAGGAATTCACGCTGTTCATGGATATCTCCAGTTTACCTGCCCGGAGCGCCTTTTGGAGGTGCAGCGGCGCTCCGGACGCAGGTTAAGAGGCGGGAGCGGACAAACAATTAGGAACGGCGGCGGCGATAGAGAGCCAAAGCAACCAGGCCGACCAGGGCCAGGGTGAAGCTGGCCGGTTCCGGTGTGGGAATATCCGCGGCGCCCGGAGCATCCAGAATGGCCAGCGACCAGCCATACCAGTCCCCCTGGGAGGTCAGCGACATCCGGTTCTCACCGGAGCGGACCTGCACCGGCAACCGGAACAGGCTGCTGTGTGGCCCCAGATTTCCATCAATGGGCCCGCCAACCTGGGCGGCGTTGAAGTAGATCCCTTCGCCGGTCGACTCCGGATCGTCGGCGTTCGTCATCAGCCAAAGCGTACCCGCACCGTCATACGGGCTATTCACGTGCAAGTTCATCTCAGGAGTCCCCGCGGTCGCCCCGTAGTTGTTAGGCGCCGAGACCTCCTTCGAAAAATCCATCAGCGTGATCGTCCGGTCAGGGTGGCCGGGTGTCGAATAGACAACAGCCAACCCAACGGAATAGATCTGCGAGCCTCCGCTGAGGTCAAAATCGTAACTGCCGTTTCCATTGATTGCATCGGTGACATCCCAACGGTAGCTGCTGAACTGACCGTCGGTACTGGCCGGGGCTGCGCCGCCCACGTCCTTGGACCCAAAACTTGCCTGCAGGGGCGCGGTGGAGAACCAATCGCTGGTATAGAGGTAAGCGGCCTTGATGGTCGCGCCAGTGGGGATGCCTGTGACCTTGAGGGCACCCTTGGCATCCGAGACACCAGGAAAAGCTTCAGCCGACACCATGGCCGAGACCGCCCCGGTGTACACCTGATAAAGGGGCGCACTGAAGGCAGGCAGGCACACGAGCATTACCCAGATTGCACACAGACGGACGAGTGGCATTTCCTCCTCCAAGGAACTATGGAGGTAGTTTGTCACTCTTCCAGCCGGATGTCCATCGCGGATCAGGCTATCCAACTGGTTTTTGGCCGTTTGGATGGATTCAAAAACTCAAAACCAGGTGCCAAATGTAAAGATATGCTAAGGAATCAACGTCTTCCCACACTCTGCGGCAGAGTTCGGCATCGCCGCTGATGGGCGGAAGTTCGGCGAGTTTGGCCGCCCACGGGAGGCAGGCTCCGGCGGGGATCCGTCCTTGCGGCCACACCGGCGCGGGCAGGCGATCCTCCGGTGGACCCGGCGGTGTGCCGCTACAGGCGATCTGGGAGTACCGGCCGTACTCTCTGGTGAACTCGGTCATTGCCTGTACATTTTCCACCGTGGCGTCGTTCTGCATAATCGCACTGGCGTCCATGATGAACCCGCCTTCACCCGCGCAGGTGTCGATCAGCGTCCGGCAATGCTCCTTCACTTTCTGCGGCGTGCCGAACGCCAGCAGGCTGTTCGGAACCCCGCCGCTCAGGCAAAAGCGGCGGCCCAGTTTCTCATGCGCCAACCGGAAGTCGCTGCGATCCAGGTGGAAAATGATGCTGCCCGCCGGCAGTTCGGCGAACGCCTCCAGGTGAGCATCCCATTTCCCCTCCGCGTAGAACAACGTCTGGTTCCCGCGCGCCCAGATCGCCTCGACAATCGGCTTGAGCGTGGGCCAGTAGATCGAATGGAAGTGCTCGCGCGAGATGAAGGGCACACAGCCTCGATGCATCCAGATCGGGATTGGAGCCAGGCGCGCCGGATCCAGGCTGCCCAGGGCGATCTGGGCGAGATGCGGCATCAGCGCCCGGCAAGCCGCCTCCACTTTCTCCGGCACCTCCATCAGGTCGAACGCCAACCCCAGGTACCCGCGGAACTTGTCCGCCAGCACATCCAGCGGCGCCTTCAACATGCCGCAGATCGCTGAGGGCGTCCCTGTCTCCGTGCGCATCCTCTCCACCTGCGGCCCAAACGCGTTGAAGTAGTTCGCCATCGCCCAGGTGCTCTTCACCAGTGCCAGGCTCTGCCGGTACGGCCCCAGCGCGAAGTCGGCGGAGACCCGCGGCAGCCATGTCCGGTAGAGGAACCCCACCGGATCGTCGATCAGTTCGTCGTACTCCTCGCGCAGCATCCACGCGTTGTCCTGCTCCGGCTCCCTGTACTGGAAGGCAATGTCAGGTCCCACGTCGATGCCGGGGGTCGCGTAGTAGCGCAGATTCGCCGCTTGCGTCAGGCCGGTCCAGACATAGACCATGTTCGGCACCGCCGCGTCCCAGTCAAAACCCGCACAGGTGCGGATGACGGCCTCGAAGGCCTGGTTGAAGTCGTGGGTGACCTGCTGGTCGGTGAATCCGGAGTAGGTCGCCGTGAACTCCGCCGCAAACGGGCGCAGCGGCACCCGGTCGGGCTTCCCATTCCGCATCGCGGTGACATAGCGGTGCAGCCGTTGCGCATACAGTTCCGACAGGTCATTGGACATACTGGCAACAAATTATCAGATTTTGAGGTCTTCTAACCTGCTAATCTGGCGCACCCTGCCACGTTGCCGACGACCCGGAAAAACGAAAGGCCGGCGCCCCTCCGTCGGGAGGAGCACCGGCCATGCTTCACCTGGACCCGGCAGGAGTGCGGCCTAGAACCTGACCCTCAACGCCAGTTGGACAATTCGAGGATCCAGCGTGCTACTCACCATCCCGAACTGCGAGCTCGCGATGTTCGTGCTCGGGGTGCCGAATTGCGTGTGGTTGAAGACATTGAACGCCTCCAGCCGGAACTCGGTGATCACCCGCTCGCGCCACACCGGGAACTCTTTCGCCAGGGCCAGGTCCAGATTGGTGGCGCCCAGTCCGCGGAAGGCGTTGCGCCCCAGCGTGCCGTAGGTCCGCTGTGCCGGATTGTTCACCGGATCCCAGTTGCTCGCCGTGTAGCGGGCGGAAGAGAACGCGGTGGTGTCGAAATAGAACGACCCGGAGCGTCCCGCGATCGTCTGGGTTGCGTGCGGATCGTAGGTAGCCACGCCGGCCTTCACCAGGTCAGCCCGCACCAGGTTGCTGTCGCCGACTCCGGACGGCCCGGGCCGCGTACGGCTGCGAGTCAGCGGCGACCGCACGTCGAGGGGGAAGCCCGTCCGCCAGCTGAACAAGGGCAGCAGGCGCCAACCGCCCACAATGGCCTTTGGCATGTTCAGTTTGGCAATCGGCAGTTCCCAACTACCGCTCACCTTGATGTTGTGCGTCAGGTCAAAGTCCGATACCGCCACGAACTGGTTGCGGTTGTAGTAAGGAACGCGGCTCGACGATTCCCGGAAGCCGGTGACATTGTCGATGCTCTTCTGCCATGTGTAGCTGAACTGAAGGAAGTCGATATGCCCCAGGTACCTTACATCGCGGGCTCGCGAGTTCAGGCCAAGCTGCATCGAGTTGTAATGAGCGTTGCCGATATTGTCGAACTGGTCCAGGTAGCTGAAGGCATAGGAAGGCACCCCGGCCTGCGCATTGAACATGCGGTTGTTCGTCCCGAGGATGAACGGGTTGTTGTCGTAGAGCCCGGTCAGCTTGCGGCTCTGGCTGCCCACATACGCCACATCCAGCACCAGGTCGTGCGCAACCTCCCGCTGGACGCTCAGGTTGTACTGCATCACATAAGGCGTCCGCAGGTTCGGATTCACGAAGTACACACCGCCTCCGCCAAACGGCAGGAAGCCGGCGGCATCGAAATCCAGGGTCTTGGCCGGTGTCTTGGATGGGAACGGATTCGGCTGGCCGGCGGTACCAAAGGGATCGCTCAAATAGGTGGCGGGTCCTGTCGGATTACCGCTCATCGGATCGAAGATCAGATCGGCGAAGCCGAAGAACGGAGCCTGCCCGTTGAACTGCAGGTTGTCCTCTGCTTTCAGAACATCGAAGAACACACCAAACCCGCCGCGGATGCTAGTCTTGCCGCTCTTGCCCGGCGAATACGCAAAGCCAAAGCGCGGCGCGAAATCGTTCCGGTCAGGGAAATTGGCTCCGTCGGGCGCGCCAGGATCGCCGGGGAACAACAGACCCTTCGGCGCATTCGTGAAAACGGTCGACTGCTTGCCCAGGGCCAGCGCGAAGCTCCGCCCCCGGGTATCCCGCTTCGGCTGGGAGTACTCATACCGCCCGCCCAGCGTCAGCGTCAGATTCGACTTCACTCGCCACTCATCCTGGAAGAATCCCGAATAGTGCTTCGACCGGATATTGGACGGCGCCGAAGGGAACTGTAGTAGCTCGTCCGGCAACCCCATCAGGAAGTCGGCAAAGTCGTTGCCCGACCCCACGCTCGTGTCTGAGCCGTAGAAGTACAGCGCGCCGTTGACGTAGAAGTCGTAAACCGTGTTGTTCTGGTAGGCGCTGGTGTAGAAGCCGCCTTTGAATGTGTGGCGGCCCTTGATCCACGTAACGGTGTCCTGCAGGATATAGGTGTTGTCCACCAGCCGCGTGGGCCCCTGGGGGCTAAACCCGGCGCTCATACCGGTGTTGAAGCTCAGAATGGGCGGCCCCGTCGATTCGTCCGGCGTGATTCCGACACCCAGCTCTTTGGCCGTTGGAAGTTTGGTGGCCGGAAATGCCTGCTTGCCGTCATTGCGTTGCGCACTGAACCGCAGATCGTTGATCAGCGATCCGGAGAACGTCCGGACATAGTCGATGCTGGCGAATTTGCGCGTCCGGTCGCTGTTCACTGGATATCCCGGCACGTTCACGCCGGAGAACGGAAGCAGGCTCGGCGCCTTGTTGATGCCCAACGTGACGGATAAACGGTCCTTGGAGTCAGGTACCCAATCGATCTTGGGAGTGTATTCGTTGTAATCCGCCTTCTGTCCGCCTTGCGGCAGTAATTGACCCGAGGCCGAGGTCGGCAGCAGCCCGGCTTTGATGTACTTCTGCGATACCGGATCAATGCGCGTCGGGTCGATGATGCCTTGCGACCGCAAGGCTGGATTCGGCTGGAAATAGGGAAACTGCCCCAGGAAGCTGACCACCGCTGAGTCCGGCCCATTGCGCGCGGCATTGGACTTCGAAAAATCCCCAGTCAGTTCCGCCGGCGTGAAGACCTGTACACTGCTGATCGCCTGCTGCTGTGTCTGCTTCTGCCCTTGATAAGAGAAGAAGAAGTACAGTTTCTCCTTGATCGCGGGGCCCCCCAATGTGGCGCCATACTGATTGCGCTTCAAAACCGGCCGCGGCACGCCCGCCGCATTATTGAAGTAGAGATTCGAATTCAGCGCATCGTTGCGCAAATAGTCGTACGCGCTGCCGTGGAACTGATTGGAGCCCGATTTGGTCACCACGCTGACGATGCCGCCCGCATTGCGGCCATACTCCGCCGCATAGTTGCTGGTGAGAATCCTGAACTCGGCGATCGCATCAGGGTTGGGATTCAGCACCACCCCGTTGTCCAACAGGTTGTTGTTCGTCCCGCCGTCCAGAATGAAGGTGACGGAATCGCGCCGCCCGCCCGAGATATTGAAACCCAGCGAGCCGGCCGAACCGGGCGACGAGGGCGTCACCCCAGGCTGCAGCAACGCCAGGTCCAACACATTCCGGCCGTTCAAAGGCATAGCCGTAATCTGCGAACCCGTTACCGTCTGCGACAACGTCGAGTTCACCGTTTCCACGCCTGACGCCGTCGCCTCCACCTGCACCGTCTCCGTCGTCTGTCCAACCTCCAGCTTCAGGTCGAACCGCAACGACTGATTGATGGAGAGCGGTTGCGTCTCCGTCACGGTCTTGCGGAACCCCGGCTTCTCGGCCGTAACAGTGTAGGACCCAACCGGCAGCAGAACCACCTGATAAACACCATCCGGCCCCGTAACCGTTGATTTGGCCACACCAGTGTTTGAATTTGTAACAGTGATCTTTACCTCTGGAACGACAGCGCCGCTCTCGTCTGTTACGACACCCACGACACGACCCGTGGCATCCTGCCCAAACGCAGCAAATCCACAGGCGGCAATCAGTGCCAGTACGAGAAACTGGCCCCGGACGAGCCCGGAAAACGATGGTTGCATTGAATCTCCCTGCTTAGCGATTCAGTCTCTGCCCATCGCTTCGGCACATACACGTCCCCAAGCACTTGTGCGAATCGATCCGGCCTGGGTAACCCCTGCTCAACGATGGACAATCAGCGTGTTACAAAGTTTACGGTCGAGATTCAATAAGTGTCAATCTAAATAGCTAATCGAGTCGATTCACGTTGCTTTGGCCCTCTTGCCGCAAGCTAAGAACTTTATTTTCAATCCTTTGAACGCCACATCCTCGCGGGTGGCTATCCAAAGATCAACAGAATCAGCAGGGCATGTCGGGCCGAAGCCGCACGACGCTACGGCCTGGAACAAGTCGAATATGGTGGCTTGCTTGGGATGCGGAGGGACTTGGCAGGCAGGCGCGCACTGAGAATGCGAGGTCAATAACAAATGGCCCCGGAACATACCCGGGGCCATTGAGAGAGGAGAGTGAGGAGAATCAAACGAAGTTCAAACAGCCAGTCCGTGGACCCCTACGGTCCGAAATTCATATTGCTGGATCTCGACGGCCGCCATGCCTTTTTCGCATCGTACGATCCGGCCGCGCGCCACCAGTTTCAGGGCGCACTTGTTGTCCAATTGGGCAGGCCAACTGATAGCCATCTCCAGTCGCTTCCCTGGAATCAGCGCCTTCTCTGTCTGAAAGAGCACGCCGCCGCTACTTAAGTTAACGGTGGTTCCCGCACCGGCCTCATCACCAAGCCTCTTGCTGATGAGTTTGAATCTTAGCTCGCGTTCAATGGGAAAGCGGTCCGACGCCCTGCGATCCGTCTTGCCCCTCTTACCGGGGATGATTGGTTCTGATCCGATAAAGTTCATGGCTAAAGCCCACACTGCATAGTTGCTCGAACCGCTACCTAAGTTCAATGGGGTGTTGGTTTTAATTGAGGGGGGTACGCCGGTACCATCACTCCATGTGACAGTCGGGTATCATCTTCCGTATGCGTTCCCTCATTCTTTGTGTACTAGCCCTCTCCGGGTCCCTGGTCCTTTCGGGCGCCGACAAGGTCGCCGTAGTACCGGATGGCGCCTCGGCCTCGGGCCCGTTCTCCCCCGGAATCCGCGCCGGCGACACCCTCTACTGCTCCGGTCAGGTGGGCCGCACCAAGGACGGCAAAATCCCTGAAAACTTTGAAGATGAAGTAAAAGCGGCCCTCGACGCAGCCAACGAAATCCTCAAAAAAGGCGGCTACACCATAGAAGACGTTGTCTCCGCCCAGGTCTACCTCACCGACATGGAACTCTTTTCACGTATGAACGCGGTCTACACGAAGTACTTCCCTGAGCCGCGTCCAGCCCGTACTACAGTTGGGGTAGCCAAGTTGGTTGGTACCGCCAAAATCGAGATCACCCTCACGGCTTGGAAGCGTCCGGCTCGCTAGAACGCTGTTCAGCGACCCATTTTCTGATCTCTTCTAAGCGATCCTTAATGCGAGCCTCGGTTCCGCGGGCCGAAGGTTCATAGAATTTAATGCCTTCCATGCCGTCCGGCAGGCAGTCCATCCCGGTCAGTCCGGCTGCGTTGGCGTGCGCGTGCTCATACCCCTTCGAATAGCCCCACTCTTTCATGGCCCGGGTCGGCGCGTTGCGCAAGTGCATCGGTACCGGAAATGCGGCATTGTTCCGCACAAACTCGCGGGCCGCGTTCAAGGCCCGGTATCCGGCATCGGATTTGGGCGCAACGGCCAGATAGACCGCGGCCTGGGCCAACGCCTGGTCTCCTTCCGGAACACCCAGGAAATGAACGGTTTGCATGCAGGCGATGGCCTGCTCCGCCGCGCGCGGATCCGCCAGCCCCACATCCTCCACCGCCATCCGCACCAGGCGCCGCGCCAGGTACATCCGATCCTCGCCCGCCTCCAGCATACGCGCCAGCCAGTACAACGCCGCATCTGGATCCGACGACCGCACACTCTTGTGGAGCGCCGATACGAGGTTGAAGTGCTCTTCCCCGCCCTTGTCGTAGAGCAGCATCTTGCGCTCCACGGCATCCTCCACCGCCTGCCGTTCCAGCTTGCCGCTCTCACTCGCCGCCGCCGCAATTTCCAGGATGTTGTAGGCCGTCCGGGCATCGCCGCCGGCATACGCCCCGATCTGCTCCAGCAGGTCGTCTTCCGCCTCAATGCCCACCACCGGCAGCGCCCGCCGCAGTAGTAGTACTAACTCCTCTAAAGTCAAAGCGCGCAGTGCGTACACTTTTGACCGCGACAACAGCGCCGAGATGACCTCAAACGAGGGGTTTTCCGTCGTCGCGCCGATGAGGATGATGTCGCCGCGCTCCACATACGGCAGGAACGCGTCCTGCTGCGCCTTGTTGAACCGGTGGATCTCATCGACGAACAGTACCGTGCGCAGCCCCTGCCGCCGGTTCCGCTCCGCCTCCACCATGACGCCCTTGATCTCTTTGATTCCGCTCAGCACGGCGCTGAACGGGATGAACGCGCACTTCGTTTGCCGCGCAACCAGGCTCGCCAGCGTCGTCTTCCCGACGCCCGGCGGGCCCCACAGGATAATCGACGTCAGCCGGTCCTTCTCGATCTGCACGCGCAGCGGCTTGCCCGGACCCAGGATGTGCTCCTGGCCGACATAGCCGTCCAGGGTCTCCGGCCGCATCCGCTCCGCCAAGGGCCGCGGCGCGTTGTCCTGCAGGCCCGGAGCCGCGTCAAACAGGCTCACTTTACCGTCCTTTGGCGCCAGGCCTCATACAACAGGATCCCCGCCGCCATCGCCGCATTCAGGCTTTCTACGCCCGTAGTAGGAATGTGCAGGCTCAACCCCGCCCCTTCCATCTCTTTGCTCACACCGCGCCCTTCACTTCCAATGACCAGCGCGCAGCGCCCATCCAGCGCCGCATCCTTCAGGCTGAGCGACGCGCGCGGCACCGCCACAAACACCTCCATCTTGTGCTGGGCCACGGCTTTCCGGGCCAGGTCGGGCGCCACGCCCTCCAGGAACGGCACCCGGAACAACGATCCCGCGCTCGCGCGCAATGTCTTCGCATTCCAGGGACTTACGGTCCCCTTCAGCAACAGCAACCCCGTCGCGCCAAAGGCCTCCGCGGCCCGCACAATCGCCCCGGCGTTGCCCGGATCCTGAACACCATCCAAAATGACCACCAGGGAATGGCCCCGCAGGACATGTTCCATCGTCCACTGCGGGGGACGCACCAGCGCCAATACACCCTGGGCCGTCTCCGTCGCCGAAACCTCCTGGAAGACCGCGTCCGGCACCGTGATCAGGCGCACCCCATGCAGCTTGCCCACATGCCGTTCCACCACGCCGCGCACGCTGTCCGAGGCCACCACCACCGGCGTCTCCAACCCCGATCGCAGCGCCTCTTCCAACAGGTGGAAAGTCTCGGCAACACACAGCCCATCAGCGGTTAGCGTACCCCGGGACAGCGCCCGGCGGACCTCCTTCAGCAGAGGATTGCGCGCACTGGTGATAACTTCTGCACGGGACATAACGCTAGAATCAATATCGTACGATGAGGCGGCTCATTGCCATTGCAATTCTGGTCATCGGTCTGCCCTTGGCGACGTATCTCGTCATTCTGGCCAAGGAGATCGAGGGGCAGTCCGTCATCGACGACTCCCAGAAGGCGGACATCATCGTCGTCCTCGGCGCGGCGGAATACAACGGCCGTCCGTCTCCCGTCCTGAAGGCCCGCCTCGATCACGCCTTCGACCTCTACCAGAAGGGCCAGTCCAACCTGATCCTGACCACCGGCGGAGCCGGAGGCGACCAGCAGTTCACTGAAGGCCAGGTGGGCCGCGATTACCTGGTGCGGCGCGGCATCGCTGCCGAGGCGATCGTCGTGGAAGGCGAAGGCGACTCCACCGTACGCAGCCTGTTGGCGGTGAGCGAGATCATGCGCCGCATGAACCTCGTCTCGGCCATCGTCGTCAGCGACGGCTATCACATCTTTCGGGCCAAACGGATCCTGCAGCACGAAGGCATGAAGGTCTACGGCTCACCCCGTCCTTACCGTCCGCAGGGCACGTGGAAAGAGCAGTGGCTCTATGTCCGTCAGGCGGTGGGCTACCTGCTCTGGCGCATGGGCATCAATATCTAGGTCCGGCCTACTGCCCTTCCCCCCAGATCCACTTGGTGAACCAGGCCAGGTTATCTTCCATCACGTGACGCTGCTGCTTGGGCTTGTTGATCCCGTGCCCAAAGCCCTTGTACACCACCAGGCGGGCTTCCACGCCCTGATCCTTCAGCCCCTGGTACAACTCATACGCGTTCGGTAGCGGTACGCGCTGGTCGTTGCCCCCATGCTGGATCAGGGTGGGCGTCCGCGCTTGCTTGATGTTCGTAATCGGCGAGGTCTTGCGGTAGATCTCCGGATCCTCCCAGGGTGTGGCTTTCAAATACTGGCGCGTAAAGGGATGAATGTCCGTGTTGACGTAATACGTCATCCAGTCGCTGATGCCGGCGCCCACGCTGATGGCCTTGAACCGGTCGCTGCCCGTAGTGAGAAAGGCGCTGATGTAGCCGCCCTGGCTCCAGCCCATGCAGCCTACCCGCTCAGGATCCACCATGCCTTGGGCCACTAACGAATCCACTCCGCTCAACACGTCCCACGCGTCACCTACGCCCAGGTTGCGGACGTTGAGCGATCGAAACTCCTCGCCATAGCCGGCGGAACCGCGATAGTTGGGCCGCAGGATGATCGCTCCCTTCGCGGCGAACTGCTCCACCGGGTAGTAGCGGTCCGCCGCGCGGTAAGGCCGGTCGACGCCGGTCGGCCCGCCGTGGATTACCACGAGCAAGGGATACTGCTTGCCGGCTTGAAAATCGGCCGGCTTGATCAGCACCCCTTCAATCACCGTATCGTCCTTCGACTTCCAGGAGATCACCTCACTGGTCGCCAACCGGAACTCCTTATACTGGTCGCGGTAGCTGGTCAGCGCCTTGGGTTCGAAGGGCGCGACAGGCGATAGATAAACTTCCGTGAAATCGTCCAGGGCCGATCCGGTGAACGCCATCCAGCGCCGGTCTTTGCTGAACGAGGGCGTACCCGGCAGGAACCGGGCATCCCCAAACGCGGCCCGGTAGGTCCCCTGCTTGGGGTCGAGCAGGAAGACCGTGACAGCCGTCTTCTGCAACCCGCTGAACCAGATGCCATCGTCCGTCCAGTCGATGAGGGACGGCTCTTCGTCAAAATTGGAAGTCAGCAGCCGGATCGGACCACCCTCGGCGGATACCGCGGCCAGCCGCGAGTTCTTGAAGTAGTAGAACGGCTCTCCATTCGCGGTCTCGTAAGCGATCCACTTCCCATCGGGCGACCAGTGCGGATTGCTGTCCGGACCCGGAGCATCCACCAGCTTCTTCAACCCCTTGTCCTTCACATTCAATACATAAATGTCCGCGGTGTCCCCATGACTCAGGTCAACGTCCTTTGGGGCGCTGAAGGCGATGCGAGTGGAATCGGGCGACCACGAGAACTCGTTGACCGTGAAGCCATCCCCGGAGGTCAACGCCTCCGCTTTGGCTTTGCCGCCCACTTCGGCTGGCAACTCGGCCACGTAAAGGTGGGTGTAGGTATAATCGCCGCCCACCACCTCGTACTCTCCATACTTCTCTTTCCGGTCCTTGAGTGTCTTGGACTCCGCGCCAGAGGAAGTGAACGCGATCTTCTTCCCATCGGGCGACCACTCATACGCCTGGACCTCGGCCTCGCCTGAGGTCAACTGCCAGGCTTCCCCGCCCTGCGGCGCAATCAGCCAGATGTGCTTCTTGCCATCCCTGTTGGCGACGAACGAAATCCACTTCCCGTCGGGCGACCATTGCGGCGCCGAGGCCCCTTTGGCGTTCTGAGTCAACTGCAGAGGGGCGCCGCCGGCCGCCTTCGCCAGCCAGACCTGGGTCCGGAACTCGTTGTCCTCCCAGTTCGCAAAGCCCGCGGTGTAGACCACCATCTGGCCGTCCGGAGAGATGCGCACCGAACCCGGGGCGGAGAAATTCAACGACTGCTCGATCGAAGGGACCTTGGGTAAATCGGCCGCTTGCGCAAGCGCACCAATCACCAGGAAAGCGAAAGCAGCAGGACGGGAGAAGCGGAGGGCAAAACGCGCCATTCGCCTATTCTGCGCGCTTCCCCCGGCCAGGCACAACCTCGCCTTTGTGGTGTGAAACACAACAGCAGGTGAATGTTACAATTGAGAGGTTTGACTCGTGTTCCCGATTCCCGCCGTGACCGGTGCGCCAAGCTGCTTCACCTGCTGGATCAGCAGAAAGCGGCAGCCGCCGTCATCACTCATCTCCCGAATGTCCGCTACCTTAGCGGCTTTACGGGCAGCAACGCCATCTTATTGATTTCAGGCCGCGGAGCGACCCTCTACACAGACCCCCGCTACGACATCCAGGCGCGCCAGCAGGCCCACTGCGCCGTCCGCATCGTGCGTGGGCCGCTGTGGCCCGAGGTCGCCGCGGAGATCAAAAAGCGCAACTTGACCAGCATCGCGCTGGAGTCCGACAAGGTCTCTCACGCCGACTGGCTGGAAGTCGCAAAAATCATCGGCAAAGGCGTGAAACTACGGCCCGTCAAGGGCGTGGTGGAGTCGCTGCGGGCCATCAAATCAGCGGCCGAAATCGACACCATCCGGCGCTCCGTGCAGGTCAACTCGAAGGCCCTGGCGCAGACCCTCAAAAAGGTGAAGCCCGGCATGACGGAGTTGGAGGTCGCCGCCGAACTCGACTACCGCATGCGGCGCCTGGGCGCGGAAGGCCCGGCGTTCGAGACGATCGTCGCCTGCGGAGCCCGTTCCGCTTTGCCGCACGCCCAGCCGACCACCGAACAGCTCAAAAACGATCAGGTACTATTGATAGACATGGGTGCAAGCCTGGAAGGCTACGCGAGCGATATGACTCGGGTGGTCCACTTGGGCGAACCGGGCGCCCGCATCCGCGGCTTGTATGAGGCCGTGCTGGAGGCGCAGTTGCAGGCAATCGCCGCCGTCAAGCCGGGCGCATCGTGCGCCGAGGTGGATGCGGCGGCCCGCGATGCGTTGAAGAAGCGGAAGCTGGATCGATATTTTACGCACTCCACCGGCCACGGCCTGGGTCTCGAAATTCACGAGAATCCAAGGATCGGCGCCAAGGTGGAGACGGTCCTTCAGCCTGGCATGGTGATCACCATCGAGCCCGGCGTTTATGTGCAGGACTTCGGAGGCGTACGGATTGAAGATACCGTCCTGGTGACGGAGACCGGCGTTGACGTGCTCACGCCGACGACAAAGGAATTTGTGGTACTCGCATCATGACCATTGAAGAGATTCGTGAACTGATCCATACGGTTTGCTCCACGGGAGTTGCGGAACTGGAAGTACAGCGCGGCGAGAACCGCGTCTGGATCAAGCGCACAGCGGGTGTCGTCACGCAGGAAATCCATGTGCCGCAGCAGACGCAGCAGGCACCTCCGGCGCCCGTGCACTCCACCACTCCTCTCTCTCAGGTGACCGTGGCCGCGCCCTTGGCCCAAGCCGCGCCTGGCGAGCCCGATCTCACTGACCCCACCCTGGAACCCATCAAATCGCCCATCGTCGGCACATTCTATGCCGCCGGCGCACCCGGGGCCGATAACTTCGTCAAGGTCGGCGACTCCATCAAACCCGGCAAGGTGCTCTGCATCATCGAGTCGATGAAGTTGATGAACGAGATTGAATCAGAAGTTTCCGGCACGATCGTCAAGCGTTTGGTCGAGAATGGCCAACCGGTAGAGTACGGCGAAGTTCTGTTTCTGGTGAAACCCAACTAACGGGAACCACCCCTCATGATCCAGAAAGTCCTGATCGCCAACCGCGGAGAGATCGCCTTGCGCGTGATCTGCGCCTGCAAGGACATGGGCATCAAGACGGTGGCCGTGTACTCCGAGGCCGACCGCTACTCGCTCCACGTCCGCTTTGCTGACGAAGCCGTCTGCATTGGTCCAGCCAAGAGCGCGCTCAGCTACCTGAACATCCCGTCCGTCATCAGCGCAGCCGAAATCACGAACGTTGACGCCATCCACCCCGGTTACGGATTCCTGAGCGAGAACTCCGACTTCGCCGAGGTCTGCAAGGCATCGGGCCTGAAGTTCATCGGCCCCGAACCGGACGTCACCCGCTCAATGGGCCTGAAGCAGATCGCCCGCGAGAAGATGAAGGCTCATGGCGTCCCGATTCTGCCGGGCTCGGAAGGCGTCATCGAAAGCCCCGAACATGCTCTGGCCATTGCCGCCGAGATCGGTTATCCCGTCATTCTCAAGGCCTCGGCCGGAGGCGGCGGGCGCGGCATGCGCATCGTCCGCACGCCCGAGGAACTGCCCGGCCTGCTGGCCCAGGCGCAGCATGAGGCACAGGGCGCCTTCTCGAATGGCGACATGTATTGCGAGAAGTTCATCGAGAAGCCGCGCCACATCGAGTTTCAGGTCATCGCCGATGAACACGGCAACGTGGAAGTGCTGGGCGAGCGCGAGTGCTCCATCCAGCGCCGCCACCAGAAGCTGATCGAGGAGGCGCCCTCCTCGGCGGTCTCTCCTGCCCTTCGCAAAAAGACGGCGGCGGCCCTGAAGAAGGCGCTTTCCGCCATCGGCTACACCAACGCCGGTACAGTCGAGTTTTTGATGGACGAGACCGGCAGTCTGTACTTCATCGAGGTGAACGCCCGAATCCAGGTGGAGCACCCGGTGACCGAGCTCGTCACGGGCATCGACCTCGTGAAGGCCCAGATCCGCGTAGCCCAGGGCGAGAAGCTCTCCGACATCCTGGGCGGCCCGATCGAGATTAGAGGCCATGCCCTCGAATGCCGGATCAACGCCGAGCATCCGGTCACGTTCACGCCGTCACCTGGCCGCATCCAGGCGCTAAACCTGCCGGGCGGCATCGGCGTCCGCGTGGATACCGCCGCCTATAACGACGGGGTCATCCCGCCGTATTACGACTCGCTGGTGGCCAAGCTCATCACACACGGCCGCGACCGGGCCGAATCGGTCGCCCGCATGCAGCGGGCCCTCGACATGTTCGTAATCGAGGGCATTCACACTTCGATCTCGCTCCACCAGGAGATCCTGGCCGATCCCGAGTTCCAAAGCGCTTCCATCGACACGCACTTCATCACGCGGTTCCTGGAACGGCGCAAAGCCGCCGCGGCCGCTCGGTAGGAGTCCGCCCCAGACCGGGAGGAGGGTGTCATTCGACGATTCCTGCAATCCCTGCTGCCCTCCGCGCGGCGCGAAGCCAACGCCGTCCAGCAAATCAATGACTTGCGCGCGGAGTACCGCCGCCGGACCGAGCCTGAACTGAACCCCGAAAGGCCGGACGATCTGCACCGTTGGATCGCCCTGGCCGCCGTTCTGGCTGAGCGCGAACTCGGCCTCTCCCTCTTTGACGTACAACTGCAGGGCTGCCTCGCCCTGACAAATGGCCGCATTGCCGAGATGCAAACGGGAGAAGGCAAAACCCTGGCGGCCGTCCCGGCCATCTCCTGGTTCGCCCGCCAACACCAGGGCGTTCACGTCCTGACCGTGAACGACTACCTGGCCGCTCGCGACGCGGAATGGATGGGCCTTGTTTACAAGCGGTTAGGGCTGACCGTCGGCGCAATCCAGCAGGGCATGACCAGCGCCGAACGCCGTGCCGCTTACGCCTGCGACATCACCTACTCCACCGCCAACGAGATTGGCTTCGATTTCCTGCGCGACCGGCTGGCGCTGTATCCCAAAGACCAAGTCCACCGGCCCTTCGCCGTCGCCGTGATTGATGAAGCCGACTCCATCCTGATCGACGAGGCGCGCATCCCGCTGGTCATCGCCGGCGGCAATGATGACGAGGGCGGAGTGGCCCTGCGGGCCGATCAGGTGGTGCGGCACCTGCAGCCCTACCTGCACTCCACCATCGACACCGGCCAACGGAACGTCGCCCTGACCGATGCCGGCATCCGCGCCGTGGAGAGCGCGTTCGCTTGCGGCAACCTGTTCGATGAGAAGAACTTGCAGCTCCACACGGCCATCCAGGACGCGCTGCACGCCCACCGCTTGCTGCACCGCGATGTCGACTATGTGGTCAAGGATGGGTCGATCGAACTGGTGGACGAGTTCAAGGGCCGCATCGCCCAGGACCGCCGTTGGCCGGCCGGCCTCCACGCGGCGATCGAAGCCAAGGAAGGCGTCTCGGCCAAGCCCCAGGGCTCGATTCTGGGCTCCATCACCCTGCAACACCTGATCGCCCTCTACCCGATGGTCTGCGGGATGACCGGCACGGCCGCCACGCAGCGCGAGGAGTTCGAGAAGGTCTACGGGCTCGAGGTGGAAGTGATTCCACCGAACAAACCCATCGTTCGCACCGACTACCCGGATGCGGTCTTCCCGTCGAAAGCGGCCAAGGACCGGGCGCTGCTGGAAGAGATCAGCCGGGTTCATGCCACGGGCCAACCGGTGCTCGTCGGCACCGCAAGCGTGGCGGAATCCGAACACCTCAGCCACCTGTTGGCGGGTGTACCCCACGAAGTTTTAAACGCCCGTAACGACCGGGCGGAGGCCTCGATCATTGCACGGGCTGGAGAACGCGGCGCCGTGACCATCTCCACCAACATGGCTGGCCGCGGCACGGACATCCGGCTGGGCGATGGTGTGGCGGCACTGGGCGGCCTGTATGTGATTGGAACGAATAAGCACGAGAGCCGCCGCATCGACAACCAACTGCGCGGCCGGGCCGGGCGGCAGGGCGATCCCGGCTGCGCCCGCTACTTCGTATCACTGGAAGACGACCTGATCGTCAAGTTCGGCGACGTCATGCCCAAGTTCCGCCACGATCCCTCCACCGTCCAGAAGTTTGTGGAGGGCCAAAATCTGGACATCCGGCAGTTCCTGCAGAAGTACGAGATGCCCATCGAGGGACAGCGCCACCGGCTCCACACTTACCGGCAATCCGTACTCGAGAGTGAAACCGCCACCGCGTCCGAGTTGGAGCGATTGGTGACCCTGCGGGTGATCGACGACCTGTGGGCGGACTACCTGGCGCGGGTGGCCGACTTCCGCACCGGCGTGCATTGGATCTCGTGGGGCGGCAAGGATCCGCACCAGGAGTACCTGCGCACGGTCCACCAGTGGTTCGGGGAATTGGAAGAGAGCCTGCCGGCGGAGATCGGGGCGCGCCTGCGGACGGCCGAAGAGTCCGGCGGCCTCGATCCGAATGAACGCGGGGCAGTCTGGACCTACACCACAACCGACCAGCCGTTCGGAACCTGGAGCGAGCGCGTCGTGAAGGGTCTGCGCCGCATGTTCAGCGAACGCCACGGCGGCGCGTAGTTTACGGCGCGGCCAGCGGGATGTGAATCATCTCGAACTTGCCGCGCAGCGGCGCCAGCGCACCGTCCTCGCCGTAGACCTTGATCGCCCATTCGTTGGCCGAGTTGTGCCAATCCTGCATCTGGCCCACCGACTTCCCGCCCGCCTCAAACATCTTCGCTTCCGGAACATACGTGTTCAGGTACACCTGCGCCTTGTCCGGTGTGATGGTCTCGAGATGGTAGTGAGGCCGCTCGCCCCAGGCGATTCGCTCGTCGGACCACTTGCCGGTGGCTGGATCCTGCGTCACCCGGAATGGTCCGGTGCGCTTGGAAGGGTCGGCCGGCGGCAGGTGGCCTTCCGGATCGATGCGTACGCATTCGATCGCCCCGTTGCCGCGATCCCGCATCCAGATTTCGCTCTGGAAATCCGAGTAGGTGCCGCCGCCCGGTTTTGCATCGCCCGGCTTCCGGACTGACGCCTTCTTGGTGAAGCCGTTGGCCTTCAGCCAGCCCTGCAGCTCAGTCACTTTGTGGCGGTAGAAGCTGGGCATGTCGCCAAACGGCTTGGCCGCGGCCGCGGCTGCCTGGGCTTTCTTCTTCTGCTCCTTCATGCCGAGTTCCGGCGTTTCGGGAATGCCTTCGGTCACCGTAGCCTTGGCCAAGCCGTTCTTGTACTTGGCTTCGAGCGGCTTCAAATTCCTCGCGATGTAGGCTTCCAGACCGTTGCAGAGCTGGCTCAGCTTGCTGTTAAAGACCTTCATGCGCTCTTCGGCAGGCCGCCGCGTGAGTACGATGATGAGCGCCATCACCATGGCTCCAAAGAACTTACCAATACCCTCGGCGAAGTGGCGGGCGGCCCAATCGATACGCACGGTGTAGTAGGGATTGCCGAAATCGGCCGAGTTCCAGGCGCAGTCGATGGCCACATAGAAGTGGTAGCCGATGGTACCCAGTTCCGATCCGATATATGCGATGAGCAGGCCGACGCCCAGCACATTGAGAAATCCGGTGGCAATGAGGTTCCCGAGGGCACGGCCGGCTGCCGCGCCAGGCACGGCGCCCGCTCCGCCGGCGAGGGAACCCAGCGCGCCCCCGATGGCGGCGCCGGCCACATTGCCGATAATGATCACCATCGCGGCGCCCACCACCATGGTGATGACCCCGGCGACCAGCCCGACAAAGTCCTTCGTGGTATGGGCGATGATCGCATCGGTGACATACCGCCCCTGGGCCCGATTCCAGGCGTCAACCAGACAGTCTTTTCGTTTTATCAGTTCGTCCGAGGAGAGTCCCAGCCAAGAGATAGCCATTGTTCCGCCAGTTCCTGCTATGTTCGCGGAGAAACGTGGCCGGATCAATCACTACTTGAGAAGAAATGTTCGTTCTCTCCGGAACGCAAAACGGCCCGGAGCGGGATGCGCTCCGGGCCGTCCTGTTTGGTCTGGTTGCTTACTGCAGCGGCAGGTCGCCCTGGCCGTTATCGGCGTCGTCCTCGCCCTCCACCTGTTCCGCTTCCTGCACGGCGCAAGCGGCGGCCACGGCATCGGTCGCTTCCATGGAAACCAGCTTCACGCCGGAGGCGGAGCGGCCGGTCTTGCGGATGGATTCCGCTTCCGTCCGGAGGATCTTCCCATCGCGGGTGATGAGGATAACGTCCGTGTCTTCCTTCACTTCCAGGACAGCCAGCACGCGGCCGGTCTTGTTGGTGAGCTTCATGTTGATGACGCCCCGGCCCGCGCGGCCCTGCAGACGGTACTCGCTGATCTTGGTCCGTTTGCCGAAGCCGAGATCGGAGACGGACAGCATCAGGCTCTCTTCGGTGACGACTTCCATGCCGATGATGTAGTCGCCCAGATCCAGGCGCATGGAGGTGACGCCCGCAGCCGGACGGCCCATGGCGCGGACATCGTTCTCGTCGAACTTGATCGCCATGCCTTCGTGGGTGGCGATGAAGATCAGGTCCTTCCCGGTAGAGATGCGGGCACTGATGAGTTCATCTTCATCCTTCAGGCCGATGGCGATGATGCCGCGGGCCATGGGGTTGTCGAAGACGGTCAGTTCGCACTTCTTGATGACACCATGCTTGGTGGCCATCACGACGAAGCGGTCTGGCGTGAACTCCTTGACGGCGAGGAACGTACGAACGGTTTCGTCTTCCTGCAGACTGATGAGCCCGTTGATGTTCTTGCCCTTGGAGGCGGCGCCGGCATCGGGGATGTTGTACACCTTCAGCCAGTAGAGGCGGCCCATCGACGTGAAGATCAGCAGGAAGCTGTGCGTGTTGGCCACCATGAGGTGCTCCACCACATCTTCCGTGCGCGTCGCCATGCCGATGCGGCCCTTGCCGCCGCGGGTCTGGCGCCGGTAAGTGTCGAGCGAAGTACGCTTCAGGTAGCCGCCGCGAGTGACGGTCACCACCACGTCTTCCGGCTTGATCAGGTCTTCGAGGCTGATCTCGCCTTCGTCCTCGACAATCGCCGTCCGGCGGGCATCACCGAAGTCCTTCTGGACTTCCTTGAGCTCTTTGATGATGACGCCGCGCAGGACCTTGTCGGAACCGAGGATCTCGAGATAGCCCGAGATGAGGCGCTGGATTTCAGCCAACTCGTCGAGGATCTTCTGCTGCTCCATGCCGGTGAGGCGCTGGAGCTGCAATTCGATGATCGCCTGGGCCTGCTTCTCTGAGAAGTCGAAACGGGAGATAGCCTCCCCGTTGAAGGTGATCGTGGGGGACCACTTGGCCACCACTTCCTGCAGGCGGAGGTTCTCGGGGAACTCCATCTGGCCCATGAGGGCTTCGCGGGCTTCCCGCGGGTTGCGGGACGCGCGGACGGTCTCGATGACCGCGTCCAGATTCTGCAGGGCCTTCTGGAAGCCCAGCAAGAGGTGCTCGCGTTCGCGGGCCTTGCGCAACAGGAATTCCGTACGCCGCCGGACGACTTCGACGCGGTGGTCGATGAAGCGCTTCAGGCAATCGATGATGCCGAGCTCGCGCGGCTGGCCATTGACGATGGAGAGCAGGATGACGCCGAAGCTCACCTGCATCTGGGTCAACTTGTAGAGATTGTTGAGGACGATGTCCGTCTGCTCGTTGCGCTTGAGCTCGATCACGACCCGCATGCCGTCGCGGTCGCTCTCGTCGCGGACGTCGGAGATGCCTTCCAGGCGCTTCTCATTGACCAACTGGGCGATCTGCTCGACCAGCTTGGCCTTGTTCACCTGGTAGGGCAGTTCGGTGATGATGATCGCATCGCGATCCTTGCCGAACTTCTCCATGCTCACTTTGGCGCGGATCTTGAGCGAGCCGCGGCCGCGCGTGAAGTAGTCGAGAATGCCCTGGCGGCCCAGCAGGATAGCGCCGGTGGGGAAATCGGGGCCAGGCACCAGTTCCATGATCCGGCTGAGCGGCGTGTGCGGATCCTGGACCAGCTCGATGGTGGCGTTGACGATCTCAGTGAGGTTGTGCGGCGGGATGCGGGTCGCCATGCCGACGGCGATGCCCTCGCTGCCGTTCAACAGCAGATTCGGGACGCGGGTAGGCAGGACCTCGGGCTCCTGCATCGTGTCGTCGTAGTTGGAGCGGAAATCGACCGTTTCTTTGTCGAGATCCTCCAATATGACGGCGGCGATCTTGGAGAGGCGGGCCTCAGTGTACCGCATGGCCGCCGGCGGGTCGGCGTCGACCGAACCGAAGTTGCCCTGGCCGTCGACCAGCGGGTAGCGCATCGAGAACGGCTGGGCCATGCGAACCAACGCGTCGTAGACCGAGGTGTCGCCGTGCGGGTGGAACTTGCCGAGAACGTCGCCGACGATGCGCGCGCACTTCTTGGTGGGCCGGTTGTAGGTTAGGCCCATCTCGCTCATTCCAAACAAGATGCGGCGATGGACAGGCTTCAGCCCGTCGCGCACATCAGGCAGGGCGCGGCCGATAATCACCGACATCGAGTAGTCGAGATACGAGCGGCGCATCTCGTCTTCGATGTTGATGGGCGTGATGTTCTTACGATCGCCCAGGGGCAGTTGGATGCCACCCCCGGACGGCGGTGGCGCTTGCGGATCGTCAGGGTTCTGCGGATTCGGCATGGATCAAGTATCATTTTAGCAAAGCCGTTGAAAGATCGGGCCTTAACCTATGCAACCCACGACAGAATCCAATGCTGTAAGCGCATCGGTCCTCAGTTTCGCCTCGTGCGACAAGCTGTGGAGGGCTTGGGCCGACCCGGAGCTTCTACAACAGTGGTTTTGCGATCACGCCTGGGGCGAGATCAAGGTGGGCGGCGACTACTACTGGAAGTTCGCTGACTTCGGCGTTCAGGCCCATTGCACGGTCACGGAGTTGATTCCCGAAGTGCGTATGACACTCGAATCACCGGGCACGACGGTAGTGTTCCTGTTGGGAGCCGAAGGGCACGGCAGCCGGATGACGGTGAAGCAGCAATGGCACGGGCAACAGGTGCCGGAGGCGGATGGCAGGGCGGATGTCCGTTCCGCCTGGCTGATGTCCATGGCCCTGATGCGGCATTACGCGGAGAACTACTTCGAGCAGCCCAGGCAGACGCTGCTGGTGCGGCGGCCGTGGACCGGTTCGTTTGCAAAAGTCCTGCCGTATTACCAGGATCCGCGCGAACTGCGGCGCTGGCTCAAGGTGGCCGAACGGCCCAGGGAGATCCTGACGGATACGGGCCAGGAGGTCTGCTATCGCTGGGATCCGGTGGGCGGCGCCCTGGAATGCAAGGCGTTTCGGTGGGCGGGCGCCCAGGAACTGGCCCTGCGTGTGACCTCGTGGAGCAAAGACTACGACCTTTCCAGTGTGAAACCGCAACTGGAAGAATCGCTCGACCACCTTCAAAGCCTGTTGATATCCTGAAAGTAGCCCCCATGCTTTCGATCGTCATCCCGATTCACAATGAAGAGCCTGCCATCCTCCGGCTGTACGACGGGCTCACGTCGGTGATGGAAATCATCAACCGTCCGTATGAACTGATTTTCGTGGACGACGCTTCGAACGACCGCAGCTTCGATTTGCTGGCGAATCTGGTGGAGACCGACTCGCACCTGAAGGTGATTCGCCTGCGCCGCAATTTCGGACAAACCGCTGCGCTTTCGGCCGGTTTTGACGAAGCCCGCGGTTCAGTCATCATCTCGATGGACGGCGACCTGCAACACGATCCGGCGGACATGCCGGCGCTGCTGGCGAAGATCGACGAGGGCTATGACATCGCCAGCGGCTGGCGGAAGCAGCGCAACGACAACCTGGTGATGAGGAAGATCCCGTCGCGGATCGCCAACTGGCTGATGTCCAAGGTGAGCGGCGTCGACCTGCACGACTTCGGCACTACTTACAAGGCGTACCGGGCGGAAGTGATCAAGGACGTCAACCTCTACGGCGAGCTCCATCGCTTCATCCCGGCCCTGGCCAGCGTCTATGGCGCGCGTATCGCCGAGGTGCCGATCCAGAATCCGCCTCGCACGGGCGGGGCGTCGCACTACGGCATCGGACGGACGTTCAACGTGATGTTCGATATCATCACGATCCGCTTCCTGCTCAAATACTTCACCCGCCCGATGCACTTCTTCGGACGCATCGGCCTGGCCAGCGGCACGACGGGCTGTGCCATCCTGTTCTTCCTGCTGGTCAAGAAGCTGCTGGGCCAGGAGATCATCATGCAGCACGGCCCGCTGCTGTTTACCGGCGGCCTGCTGTTGCTGGTGGGCCTGGTGATGTTCACGACGGGCCTGCTGGGCGAGATCCTGATGCGTACCTACTTTGAAAGCCAGGGCCGCCGGATCTATGCGATCAGGGAAGTGCGGTCGCAGCAGGAAGCCAAGACGGCAGGCGAAGGCAAGTAGGGCGGCCGGGCTGGAGCCGGATCGAAATCAGCCGGAAAGAGTACCGGGAGCCGTGATCGTGGCAGGACGGGTGGACTAGGTAGATTCCCGCTCGCCGCCGGTCACGGCTCCAATGCTTTAGTGAGTGATGGCGCGGCGCCAGCGCTCTTCAAACAGGCCGGCCATCGCCTCGGCCAGGCCGGCGTGATCGAAGACCACAGCCGTCCAGGACGGGCGGGTAATGACCGGATCGAGCAGCGCCACCAGACCCTGGTTGCAGTCAAACAAAGCCAATTTCAGAGGCAAGGAAAGCACTTCGCGGACTTCTACGCCCACGGACTTGTAGTCCTGCAGGCGGCCGCGGTGCTCGTCGTCGAGGGCTCCGGACTCCACCAGGATCCGGCTGCGCACACCCCGTGCGGCCGCCTGTTTCACCAGTTGTTCGTCCAGCGGATCGACGGCGTAAGGTGGCCGGGAGAACTCGATGAACTCCCGCTCGACGCTGGATAGCATGGAGCGGTAGTGGACGGCGATCTGCGACGGGTCGTTCACGATGCGCAGATAGTCGAGAGTTCCGCGGCCGCCCTGCCCTTCGGCATAAGCGGTTCTGAGGTCAGTCGCCAGGGAATTGCCATGGCGCCTCTGTTCGTCCAGTTGCTGTTCGAGGTTCTCTTTCTGCCGCTCCAGGTAGGCCGGTATGGCCAGGCCGGGTTCGACGGCGGAGAAGAGTTTGGTCTTTTCCTGCACCACTTGCGCGAAGCCCTTTTCCACCAGGCTATCGAGCACCTCGTAAATCTTCTGTCTGGGTACGCGCGCCCGCGCGGCCAGTTCCAGCGCCTTGAAGCGTGGATGCCCCACGAGCACAACGTAGGATCGCGCCTCGTATGCGTTCAGCCCAACCTGCTGAAGCCGGCGCCAGAATTTCTCATAATCAACATCGGCAAGATCGTTTGCCATATCCCCATTCATCCTTAGGTTCATCAGGTATATCACAAGGAAACGGCTGCCGCTGCAACACCCGGGGCAGTTCGTGCATCTGATCTACATGGGCGTCAACACCTGGGAATTGCCGCATACCCTCGGCGCGCTGCGCCGCAGCGAGTGGTCGGAGCAGCGCAGCCGCTGCCGTAGCGTCAAAGACGAGATGCGGGAGAATCTGATCTGCAAGCTGAAACAGGGCAAAACGCTGTTTCCAGGCATTGTGGGCTATGAAGATACAGTGGTTCCGCAGGTGGTGAATGCCGTGCTTTCCAAGCACAATTTCATCCTGCTGGGCCTGCGCGGACAGGCGAAAACGAAGCTGGTGCGCATGCTCACCTACCTGCTGGACGAGGCGATGCCGTACATCGCCGGGTCGGAGATCCGCGACAACCCCTACCAGCCGCTGAGCAAGATGGGCCGCCTGACCGTGGAAGAGATGGGCGAGGAGACGCCCATTGCGTGGCTGACGCCCGAGCAGCGCTACGTCGAGAAGCTGGCCACGCCGGACGTGACCATCGCGGATATGATCGGAGACCTGGATCCGATCAAAGCGGCCCGCGCCGGGCAGAACATCAGCGACGAACTGACAGTGCACTACGGCCTGCTGCCGCGCGCCAATCGCGGAATCTTCGCCATCAACGAACTGCCCGACCTGGCGGGCAAGATCCAGGTGGGTTTGTTCAACATCCTGCAGGAGGGTGATGTTCAGATCAAGGGCTACCCCGTGCGGCTGCCGCTGGATCTAATGATGGTCTTCACGGCGAACCCTGAGGACTACACGGCTCGCGGCAAGATCATCACACCCTTAAAGGACCGCATCGGCAGCGAGATTCGCACACACTATCCGATGACGGTCGACCAGGGTATCGCGATCACAAACGCGGAGTCCTGGACGAAGCGCGAGTCGGCTGTCTCTATCGCCGTACCGGGCTGGATGCGCGATGTGGTGGAGACACTGGCCTTTGCGGCGCGTGAAGACAAGCGCGTGGACAAGCGCAGCGGCGTGAGCCAGCGGCTGCCCATCTCAGTGATGGAGAACGTCGTCTCCAACGCCGAGCGCAGGGCGCTGATGACCGGCGATTCGGACGCAGTCCCGCGAATCCTCGACCTCTATGCCGCGCTGCCCTCGATTACGGGCAAGCTGGAACTGGAGTATGAAGGCGAGTTGAAGGGCGGCGACGCGGTGGCGCGCGAGCTGATCAAGGCCGCGCTGGCCCGCGTTTACAAGAAGCACTTCGAGAACGTCAGCGTACGGGAAGTGATCCAGCACTTCTCGGCCGGCGGGACCTTGAAGCTGAATGAACTGTCGACCTCCGCCGAGGTAGTGAACGCGCTGTCGTCGATTCCCGGGTTGCTGGAAAAGACGAAGCATCTGGGCCTCACAGAGAACGAGAGCGACGGGGTGCGGGCGGCGGCGGGCGAGTTCATCCTGGAAGGCCTCTACGCGTTGAAGCGGATCGGCCGCAGTGAGGAACTGGGCTTCCAGGGCGGCGATGGACCTTCATCGGATCCGCAGGACTGGAATGGCGAGGAAGAGGAAGAGAACGATTGGCCGCCGCGCCGGCGCAAGGACAAGAAGCGGAATTACAACTGACGGCAAGACTGACAGCTGACTGCTCCTCACATGAAAAAAATACGCTACGGACGCTTCGAAGAAACAGACCTGGGCCTTTCGGCCGAGGATCTGATGCAGATGTTGGGCGACCTGATGCTGGACAGCGGCTTCGACGGCTGGCGCGAGTTGACGATGGAGGAGCTGCGCGAAGCCTTGAAGCGGGCACTGGAAGAGAAAGGCGAATTCGATAAGGAGAGCATCGAGCGCGCCTTGGACGGGCTGCTGGCCAAGCTGGAAGAAGAAGGGTATCTGAATCAGGAAGATGACCCGGAGAAGCCGGTGAAGGTGGAGATCACCGACAAGGCCATCGACTTCCTGGGCTTCAAGACGCTGAAGGACCTGATGGGCGCGCTGGGGCGGTCATCGTTCGGGGCGCATGAGACTCGCGACTTGTCGACGGGCGTGGAGTCCAGCGGGTCGTCCAAGAAGTGGGAGTTCGGCGACACCCTGAACCTGGACGCCAGCGCCACCCTGTTCTCCGCCTTGCAGCGCGAGGGCTTGAAGCTGCCGCTCGAGATCGAGTACGACGACCTGCACGTGCACCAGAGTGAGTATCAGAGCTCGTGTGCGACTGTGCTGATGCTGGATTGCAGCCATTCGATGATCCTCTATGGAGAGGACCGTTTCACACCGGCGAAGCGCGTAGCGCTGGCGCTGTCGCACCTGATCCGCACACAGTTCCCGGGCGACTCGCTGAGGCTGGTGCTGTTCCACGATTCAGCGGAGGAGGTGCGGCTGGGCGAACTGGCTCGCGTCCAGGTGGGTCCTTACTATACGAACACGCGGGACGGCCTGATTCTGGCGCAGCGCATCCTGGCGTCGGAAAAGAAGGACATGAAGCAGATCGTGATGATCACGGACGGCAAGCCTTCGGCCCTGACGCTGGACGACGGGCGCATTTACAAGAACCCGATGGGCCTGGATCCGCTGGTGCTGAGCAAGACGCTGGAAGAGGTGGGCCGCTGCAAGCGGGCCGGGATCCTGATCAACACCTTCATGCTGGCCAGCGACTACTCGCTGGTGCAGTTCGTCCAGAAGGTGACTGAGATGTGCAAGGGCAAGGCCTATTTCACGACGCCCTACAATCTGGGCCAGTACCTGCTGATGGACTTCCTGAACCGCAAAACACGCACCATTCACTGACGGCTTTTGCCGCTACAGTAGAAATCATGCATCGAAGTGACTGGCAATGGGAGAACGAGATTCTGGAGCGGTTCTCCACTCTGCCTCACGGCCGCTCGAACTATAAGCATCTGGTGCGGGAGCTCGGACTGAAGGGCGAGAACCGTCAGGCGCTGGAAGACGCGCTGGACCGCCTGGCGCGCAAGGGCTCGCTGATTGAACTGAAAGGCGGCCAGTATGTGCTGCCGCGCTGCACCCAGGAGTACGCCGTGGGGCGGCTGAACATGCACCGCGACGGCTACGGCTTTGTAATCCCTGAGACGCAGCCGCTGGGGTTGAGCGGAGACGTCTTCCTGCCTCCGAATTCCATGGGTGCGGCGATGCACGGCGATCGCGTGCTGGCGCGAATTACGCGCGTGCAGGGCGGCCGGGCCGAAGGCGAGATCCGCAAGATTCTGCGCCGCGCGCATCCCACAGTGGTGGGCGAGTTTCGCGTCGGGCGGCGCCAGAGCTTCGTGGTGCCACATGACAGCAAGCTGCAGAAGTGGATCCTGATCCCGGATGGCATGGAACTGCCGCAGACGGGCGTCAATCCGGACCGGATCGGCGCCGCGTCGCTGAACCTGCGCGGGCCTGAGGATCTGGATGGCCTGATTGTGAACGTGGAGATCGTCGAGTATCCGGACCACGCCGATGACTATCCCGTGGGCCGTGTGGTGGAAGTGCTGGGCCATCCGGACGACTTCGGCGTCGACGTGGAAGTCACCATCCGCAAGCATCACCTGCCCAACCGCTTCCCGCCGGAAGTCCTGGAGCAGGCGCAGAATGTACCCGGCGTGATCACGCAATCCGAGCTGGACGGCCGGCGCGATTTCCGTGGCATGGAGATCGTGACCATCGACGGCGAGACAGCTCGCGACTTCGACGACGCCGTGTGGGTGGACCGCCTGGAGAATGGCCACTACGCGCTGCATGTGCACATCGCCGACGTCAGCCACTATGTGCGGCCGGGCACGCCCATCGACCTGGAAGCACTGGTGCGCGGGACCAGCGTCTATTTCCCCGATCGCGCCGTGCCGATGCTGCCGCTGGAGCTCTCGACGGAGATCTGCTCGCTGAAGCCGCAGGTGGACCGGCTGTGCATGAGCGCGCTGCTGGAGATCGACCGCCAGGGCGAGGTGGTGAAGCAGGAGTTCTGCCGCGGCGTGATCCGCAGTGTGGAGCGGATGACGTATACGAACGTCCACCTGCTGCTGGAAGGCGACGCGGCGCAGCGCGAGCGCTACAAGGACCTGGTCCCGAAGTTCGAGCTGATGAAGGAACTGGCGCTGGTGCTGAACAAGCAGCGCATGCGGCGCGGCTCCATCGACTTCGACCTGCCGGAACCGCTGGTGGTGTTCGACGCGCAGGGCGTGATGACGGGCATTGCGCGGACTCCAAGGAACATCGCAAACCGGCTGATTGAGGAGTTCATGCTGGCCGCGAACGAGGCCGTGTCGGGCCATCTGGAGTCGCACCTCGACGAGTCGATCTACCGCGTGCACGAAGTGCCGGATCCGCAGCGCGTGATGGAGTTTGAGGAAACCGCGTCGCGGTTCGGCTACTCGTTGGGGATCCCCGCCATGCCGGTGAAGCGGTACCGGCAGGTGGACCGCAAGAACGACGGCCGCCGCATCCTGCGCGTGATCGAGCGGGCGGACGACAGTTTCCGCGTGGCTTCAAAGATGTACCAGAAGCTGGTGGAAAAGCTGGAGGGCAAACCCGAAGAGCGGATCCTCAGCTACCTGATGCTGCGGTCGCTGAAGCAGGCGCGCTACTCGACGAAGAACGTCGGGCACTTCGCCCTGGCGGCGAAATCTTATACGCACTTCACGTCGCCCATCCGGCGCTATCCCGACCTGCTGGTGCACCGCCTGCTGGGCGGGCTGCTGGACGGCAGGCCTGCCCCGATCATGGGGCTGCCGGTGATGGCGGAACAGAGCTCGGATACTGAGCGCCGCGCGGCCGAGGCGGAGCGCGAGCTGATGGAGTGGAAGAAGGTCAAGTTCATGATCGACCGGGTGGGCGAGGATTTCCAGGGCCTGGTGATCTCCACCGCCAAATTCGGATTCTTCGTGGAATTGGACGACCTCTTCGTCGAAGGACTGGTGCCGATCGACTTCCTACCTGGTGAGCGCTGGAATTTCCAGGAGAATTCGCGAACCATTGTGGCCGAGCGCAGCCGCAAGGAGATCCGGATTGGCGATAAAGTAAAAGTCCGGCTGGATCGCGTCGACGCCGTCGAGAAGAAGCTGATCTTCTCCATCGTCGTACCCGGGCCGCCGAAAGGCATCAAGCGGAAGGGGGGCAAGGGCCGATGAAGCGCTGGGCATTGCGGATCGGGCTGGCCATTCTCGCAATCTACGTCGTCTTCCTGGGCGTCATGTACGCGGCGATGACGAACTCGCCCATGGACTTCAGCCGCTTCATGATGGTGCTGCCGATGCCCCTGATGTACGCAACGCCCTTTCCGCCCATGTGGGCGAAGGCGCGGGCGGGTACGGTGAAGCCGGGCGACCTGGCTCCGGACTTCACGCTGGAACGGCAGGATCACCAGGGGCGCGTGCGCTTGTCGGAGCTGCGCGGTTCCCGGCCTGTGGTCCTGGTGTTCGGGAGCTACACTTGACCGCCCTTCCGGCGGGAGGTTCCCGTCCTGAACGCGATGTACCGCGAGTTCCGCGATCGCGTGGATTTCTATGTGGTGTATATCCAGGAAGCGCACGCCAGCGACATGTGGCAGTTGCCGGTGAATGAGAAAGACGGCGTAATCTTTGCCACGCCGAAGACGCAGCAGGACCGGTCGCTGGTCGCGTCGGCTTGCGTCCGCAAACTGGGCCTGGAGATGCCGGCGCTGCTTGACGGCATCGACAACGCGGTGGATTTGGCCTACACCGGCTGGCCCGACCGGCTTTATGTCATCGACAAAGACGGCTATGTCCGGTATAAAAGCGGCCCGGGTCCCTTTGGGTTTCACCCGGAACAGATGCGGCCCACCGTCATACAGGTGGCTGGACAAAATCCAAAGAACTGAAACCCTTCCCCTCCCGGCAGCATCTGACGGGATGTGAAGGAAGACGACTTACGCCAGGCTGTTAGCCACCAGACATCCGTGGATCGCGCGGTACTCTCCGTATTGCTGGGAGGCACAGCGCGCCGCCAAAGAGTACTGTTGGATTGTCCGCCCATGGCCTACGAGCCGCGTTTTTTCATGACGCCCCCCGCGCCCGGTGAGCCGGACGACTTCATCCTGGCGCCGACCGCTCCCGATAGCGGCCCCTTCTCGCACCTGCTGATTGAACTTCTGGCGGACGAACGGCGCAAGTAGCGGGAATCTGATCAGCGGCTGAACGCCTCGGCGCAGGGCCGGCAGTAGGCCGCCTGGCGCACATCGATGCGTTCCACGGTATGGGCGGACGACATCACGCAGCGCCAATCCGTGCAGTGCCGCAGGCCTTGGGTATGACCGACCTCGTGCAATAGCTCCTTGAAGAGGCGCTGGGAAACCGCCTCTTCCCTGGGCGGGAGGCCGTAATACTCATCACGCAGGCGGTGGGTCGAGACAATCGCTGCCGGTCCGCCCAGTTGCGCCTCACCGAATACAAACGTCAGCACAGGCACGTAGAGATCGAGCGCGGTCACACCCAGCACCACTGTGCCCGCGGGCGGCTTGCGCTCGTGCAGGCGCGCCAGCACCGGCGTGGACCATGCCTGCATGCGATAGGCGTCGAACGCGTAATCGATGGTAATGGGTTCGGTCTCGACCCGGCAGGAGACGGCCATGGCGCGCGCCGTGGCGGCGGCCAGGCGGTCGAGTACCGAGAGCGGCGGCAACCCCTCGCCACTCGCCAGGGAAAGCGGGACGAGGTGGATGGCTAAGATCACTTGGGCGCGGCGTCTCTCAGTCCATAACGCTTGATCTTGTTGTAGAGCGTCGTGCGGTCAATGTCGAGGATGCGTGCCGTCTTGGAGAGGTTCCAGTTCGTCTCCTGCAGCATCTTCTCGATGTGCGTCTTCTCGATGTCTTCCAGGCGCTGTCCGACGGCCCCGCTGAGCAGGGAGGGATGGGACTGGAACGGGAAGTCCTCCGGCCGCAGCTCTGTTTCGCGATTGATGAGCATGGCGCGCTCAATCGCATTCTCCATTTCACGCACGTTGCCGGGCCAGTTGTAGTCCATCAGGACTTCCAGGGCGCGGGGCGACAGCCGCTGCACCGGCCGGTTCATCTGGCCCGCGAACTTCTGCAGGAAATGGTCCACCAGCAGCGGGATGTCCTCGCGGCGTGAACGCACGGGTGGGATATCGATGGCAAAGACGTTCAGGCGGTAGTAAAGGTCAGGCCGGAACAGCCGCTCTTCCACCAGTTGCTCGAGACTCTTGTTGGTGGCTGCAATGGCCCGGAAGTCCACCTTGATCTGCTGCGTGTCGCCGACTCGGACAATCTCCTTCTGTTGCAGGACGCGCAACAGGTCCGTCTGCACGTGCAGGCTGATGTCCGAGATTTCGTCCAGGAAGACAGTTCCGCCATCGGCCACTTCAAACTTGCCTTTCTTCCGGGCCTGGGCTCCGGTGAAGGCTCCACGTTCGTGGCCGAAGAGCTCACTCTCGAGCAGGGACTCAGTCAACGCTCCGCAGTGGATCACCACCATCGGGTTGAACCGCCGCGGGCTGGCGGCGTGGATCGCGCGGGCCACCACTTCCTTGCCCGTGCCGCTTTCGCCTGTGATGAGCACGGTGGCATCGGTGGGCGCCACGGTCTCCACCAGTTCCATCACACGCTTCATCGACGCGCTCTGGCCGATCAGCTGGGTATCGGGAAAGATCTGCTTCAGGTTCTCGCGCAGGCGGACGACTTCCCGGGTGGCGGTGCGGTGCGAGATGGCGTTCGAAACCAGGTGAACGAGTTCGTCCGGGTCGAAGGGCTTTGTAATGTAATCGTAGGCGCCGTTCTTGAGGGCGCGGACAGCCGTCTCGACCGACGCGTAGCCCGTCATGATGACGACAGGCATGTCCTGGTCGATCTCCTTGAGGCGGGCCTGCAGTTCGATACCATCCACTCCGGGCATCTTGATGTCGACGAGGGCCAGGTCGAAGCGTTCGCGGCTGAGGATCTCCAGCGCGGCGGGAGCGCCCGGAGCGATGGTGACGTCGAAGCCTTCGCTCTCAAACCACTTCCCGAGAGAGTCGCGTACGACGATGTCGTCGTCGACGATGAGAAGTTTCCCGCTATTCATACATTCGTTCCTTGCGATGTTGGATCGGCTGTCCTGGCTGCTGGAGCCGGGCCGCCGGGGGTTTCCGCTGGCGCACACAGCGGCAGATGCACGATAAACTCAGCGCCCTGTCCGGGCAAAGACTGCACGGCGAGCGTGCCGCCGTGGCGATCGACGATGCCCTTGGCCACGGCCAGGCCCAGGCCGGTGCGGTGCTGGTTGTCCTTCGTGCTGAAAAAGGGCTCAAAGATCTGCTGCTGGATCGTGGAGGGGATGCCCGGGCCGTTGTCCTTCACACGCAGCACAATGCCCTGCCCCGCCGGCGCGGCTTCGGTGATCACCCGAATCTCTCCGCCCTTGCCCAGCGCCTCGGACGCGTTCACGACCAGCACGATGAGCACCTGCTGGATCTGGCCGGCGTCGCACTGCACTTCAGGCAGCGAAGGATCGAGTTCCTTGATCAGGACAGTCTGGGCAAGATCGAGCTGGTGCGCGATGAGAGTGACGGCGCGCTCCACCACCATGTTGACCTGGACAGGCGCGCGCTGGGGCGGGCTCTGCCGGGCGAAGGCCAGCAGGTTCTTCATGAGTTCCCCGCAGCGCCGGCTTTCGCGTTCAATCACCTGCAGGCTCTCGGTCATGCGCTGGCGCGTGGCTTCGTCCAGATCCGGCTTCCTCAGGTCCTTGAGGGTGAGGCGGGCATAGGTGAGCATGCCGAACAGCGGATTGTTCACCTCATGCGCCACCGTGGCGGCCAGGCGGCCCAGGGAGGCCATCTTCTCGGTATGGATCAGTCCCTTGTGGGCGGTTTCCAGCTCCGCGGTCTTCTGCTGCACACGCGTTTCCAGCGTATGCGCCCAGCGGGTGAGTTCGGAATGGGCTTCCTCCAGTTCCGCGGCCATCTCGTTGAAGGAGGTCGCCAGGACCCCCATCTCGTCCGTGGAATGAACTTCGATCCTATGGTCGAAGTGGCCCTGGGCCAGGTTAAGGGTCCCAACCATCAGTTCGCGCATCGGCCGGTGGACAAACCACCAGACGAACCCAATCGAGAGCAGGCAGGCGAAAAAGGCAGTGGCGGTGGTGAAACTGTAGGCTTGCGTGCGATGCTCGGCGAGTTGCGCGTCGACGGCGTCCAGCGCCAGGTGGGCATCGATCACGCCCAGGATGCGGCGTTCGGCCGGGTGCGCGTGGCAGGCGGCGTTGGAGCATTCCGTGGCGTTTTCGATGGGGCGGATGACGGCGAGGGTGCGGCGGCCATCGGCGCCGGTGAAGATGCGCGCCCGGTCGTGGCGGGCCAACTTGGTGAGCGGACGGGATTGCGCGTGACAGGCGTAACAGCTCTCGGCGCCCTTATCCACCATGCTCCCGATCTCCTTTGGATCGGTGGAGTGGCGCACCTGCCCTTCCTCGTTGATGATGCGGAGCTTGCGAATGCCCGGTTCACGGCCGATGTCGCGGATCATCGAGTAGAGCATCTCGCGGTCGTTGTGGAGCATCGCCTGCCAGGCGGAGGAGTGCACTACGTCGGAGATGCGTTCAGCGGAAAGCGACACCAGCGCCTCGAGATGTTTCTGCTCGAGGCGCTGGAGTACGTAAGCAAAGAGGGTAAAACAGACGATTACGGCGGCCAGCAGACACCCCGCCAGTTTGGCTGCGAGACCAAAGCGGGGCAACTGGATGGCGTGCTGAGTCAAACGGTCTCAGTCTCCCCGGGCGAGTGAATGCGCGTAGGCGCGGTCTTCCAGCACGGGAACTTCAGGCACTGGCTGGTGCTCTTCGGCTTCGAACACGGGCAGGTAGTGAGCCGCCATGCGGAAGACGAAGAACCCGAAGGCGACCATGGCCAGGGTGACCGAAATCTCGGTCCACTTGGGCACATAGTGCACTCCGGAAGAGGCTTCCAGGCCGGTGACACTGACGTTCAACCGGTGCGTCACGAAACCCAGGAGGAACAGAACCGTGCCGACGTAGATCGCCTGCGGGTTCTCGCGGGTGCGTTCGCGGAAGAACATCAGCATGGGTACGGCCATGAGGACAATTTCCAGACCGAAGAGCCAGCGCTCCCAGCCGGGATTGTTCAGGGTCGAAAGTGCGCCGCGGTGGTACAGATCCAGAAAGCGCATGGTGAGGTAGACGGCGATGACCACGGCGAGAACGCGGGTCATCTTCTGTACCAGCGGAAACTCCAGTTGGCGGCCGAACGCCTTGGCGCTATGCCAGGATTCGAAGATCGTCATCGCCAGGCCGGTCGCGATGGCCGAGACGTAGAACAGAACCGGCAACAGCGGTGAGTACCACAGCGGGTGAAGCTTCGTGGGCAGGATCAGGAACACGCTGCCGAGCGAGCTCTGATGCAGCGTGGAGAGGATGACACCCAGGATGATGATGGGCAGCATCACATTCTTGAGCACCCTGTGCGCTTTCACCAGGCCCAGCTTCTCGAGAACCATTGGGAGGAATTCGAGGAACAGGACGGAAGTGTACAGCGTCACGCACCAGCCCACCTCAAACATCACTGACCGCGGGTTCCACATAATCAGCGGGTGCCACACGCGGTAAGGCCGGCCCAGGTCGAACATCAGCGCCACGGTGACCAGCAGGTAACCGAGGAATGCCGTCAGGATCGCGGGCCGGACCACTGCCTTATACGCTTTGAGATTGAAGATATGCACGATGGCGGCCAGCGTGAAACCGCCGGCAGCCAGCCCGACGCCGCAAAGGACGTCGAAACCAACCCAGATGCCCCACGGAAACTGATCGCTCAGATTCGTGGAGGCACCCAGGCCGTAATAGAACCGCACGAAAGTGGCGTAAAGCGCCACCAGCATGATGATGGCAAACGAGCCACGCCAGAAATAGGTGCGCAGGGCGTTGTTCATGACCGTCCTTCCTTGCGCGCCACTTCTTCCTTCCGGTGGGAGATCCAGTGGATACCGCCCATCAGAACCGAGCCCATCACCACCACGTCGGGCACATGTTGCAGTGCGTTCCATGTGAGAGCGGGCAGCGCCGTCTTAATCACCTTGGTGTTGTACCCGATTTGATCGAATGGCACAGAGGCGAGGATGAGAACCGAGGTTCCGCCCACTTCCTCCACCCCGTAGATCTTCGGATAGTAGTCCTTGGGTTTGTCAGCGATCCGCTTCCGCGCCTCGGCGATCAGTTCGTCCCGGTTGCCGGTGATGGTCGCGCCGTAAGCGCAGGCCTCACTGCAGCGGGTAACCCCGCCGCCAGGCACTCGGTCACTACACATGTCGCATTTGCGAACCTTGGGCAGCCGGGCTTCCCATTCGTAGGTGGGCACCTGGAACGGGCACGCTACCATGCAGTAGCGGCAACCCATGCAGCGGTCCTCGTCGTAAACGACGGGTCCGGCTGCGGTTTTCTGCAACGCCGCGACGGGACAAACCGAAGCGCAGGCGGGATCCTGACAGTGCATGCAGAGCTTCCGGGAAAACTTCTCCCCAAAGGTGCGGATTGTCGTCAGCTTGTGAGAAGAGATCTTCTCTTCAGCCGCGATCTTCTCGTTGTACGGCAGCTTCCAGCGGGTCGAGCAGGCTTCTTCGCACTGCCGGCATCCGACGCAAAGTGTGCTGTCGTAAAGGATGGCCTTGGACATCTGGTCCTCTTGGTGCTCTATCTAATCTATATCAGACTTTCGGGTCTATTGTTCTATTTTTCTACAATGAACCGAACTTAACTCAAGAGGTACTGTTTGGCGGCCTTGTGCCATGCATCGACAGGAAGATTGGCTGTGGCGTCTTTCGACGGGCGGCCGCCGTCAGCCGCGGTCACACCGGCGAGTTGCGGTTGCAGTCCGAAGAAACCCTCGGCCGCTTCCTTCATCCAGGACGAAAGCAGGTTAGCGGGCAGCAGGTTGCGGGTGGGGCCTTCTTCGTCAGGGGCGAACACGGACATGAGCCAGCCCTGGCCGTAGGGGTCTTCGCGCAGCAGATGCGGGTTGTTGGCCAGTTCAACGTTCACTTCCACGACTTCGCCTTCGACGGGCGAGATCATCTCAATCTTGTCTTCGCCGCGATAGAGCGAGATCACCTTCTGTCCCTGACGAACCCAATGGCCCGGCTTCGGCAGTTCAATGCGGTCGACGGGGCCGGCCAGAATGGCGGCAAACTCGTCGGCGCCGACGCGGTGGACGTTCTTACGTTCGCGGTGCAGCCAGGTGTGGCCGGGGTGATAACGGAGGGTGGCCGGAACACGGAATCCACTCAGGATTTCCTCATCCACTGCGGAAGCCGCGGCCTGGGGCTCTTCAGCCATGGCCAGCGCCGGAACGCGCTTGCGGTTCAGAATCATGTCAACAGCGATGAACACTGCGAAAGTTACGATTACGAGTAGGACGGTCATGATGGTTTATCCTCTTTTGCTTCTCTGGCCGGCTTGGCCGGTCACTTTGTATATGGCAGTTGGAGGACCAAACTAAAAATCCCGGTAACCGATTGATTCCATGAGCCTTAGCAAAACAGCTCAAAATCGTCTTTGTTGAGTATTTCAACACCCGATTCTCTGAAATCAATTATTGGCAGCGTAAAGCACTGATAAGAGGCAGTTTAGCACCACGTGGGAGAATCCAACGGCACCTGTAGAAGGACTCTACAGATTTGCGGCCCCATCGAGCCCTCGCCACAGATACCAGCATGCGTAAGTGGCATAAGGCCGCCAGGGACGGGCGATCTTAGTCATTCGCTCCGGCAAGGGAGGGGTTCGAAGCCTGTACAACCGCTGCATCGCGTTCCGGATCCCCAGATCACCCAAGGGCAGGACATCCGGCCGCTGGAGCGCGAACATCAGGAACATCTGGGCGGTCCAGACGCCCACGCCCTTGGCCGAGGTCAGATGGGCAATGACTTCTTCGTCGGGCATGGACGGCAGTTGAGCGAAGTTGATGGTGCCATCCACCGTCTTTTCCGCCAGCGACCGCAGGTACTTGGCCTTCTGCCCGGACAGGCCCAGCGGCCGCATCTGCTCCGGCTCGATACTAAGGATACTTTCCGGCCGGACACCGCCCGGGCCCACGGCCTGCTCCAGCCGGCCGTAGATCGTCGCGGCGGCTTTCCCGCTCAATTGCTGGAAAACGATGGAGCGGGCGAGTGTAGAGAACTCCGGCGGATGGAATGCGATCTGGCACGGACCGACCTGCTCGATCCAGGCGGCCAGCTTCGGATCCGCCGCCCTCAGGTGCTCGACAGCCTGCTTCATAGGATGAGATGTAACACGGCGCGCGCGGCGCGCATCCTCAGTATGTCATGGTGAAGTCAATGCCGACGAAATTGCACTGGCTAGCTGCAGTCGCACTGCTCCCCTGCCTGTACGCCCAGGCGCCGCCGAAACCGCAACCGCCCAAGCCGGCCGAGGAAGATCTGGGGCCCGTCATCAAGGTGGACGTCGACCTGGTGAACGTGTTCTTCAGCGTCCGGGACAAGAAGGGCGGGTATATCTCCAATCTTGCCAAGGACGACCTGGAAGTCCTGGAGGACGGCAAACCGCAGGAGGTCAAGTTCTTCACGCGGGAAACCGACCTGCCGCTCACCATCGGCCTGTTGGTGGACGTCAGCGGCAGCCAGGGAGCGCTGATCGAGGAGGAACGCAGCGCCTCCTACAAGTTCCTGGCCCAGGTGCTGCGGAAGAAGGACGAAGCCTTCATCATCAGCTTCGGCGTCGACAGCGAACTGCTGCAGGATTTCACCAACTCCCCGGGCTTGCTGCGCCAGGGCCTGGCCGGATTGCGGCTGAACGCCGGCGTCAGCGGCATGTCCCCCACCGGCTCGCCCCTGCCGGGCAGCGGCCGCGGCACCGTTCTTTACGAAGCCGTATGGCTGGCTGCCAAGGACAAGTTGCGCAGCGAGGTCGGCCGCAAGGCACTCATCGTCATCACCGACGGCAACGACGTAGGCAGCCGGGTCAAGATTGAGAAGGCGATTGAAGAGGCACACCGTTCCGACGCCATCATCTACTCGGTGATGTTCGAGGATCCCCGCTACACCTCAATGGCGTTTGGTGGCTCGTCCGGCGAAGGGCCCATGCGGCGAATGGCGGAAGAAACGGGCGGGCGTGTGTTCCGTGTTTCCCGGAAAGAACGGCTGGAGGACATTTACAACATGATCCAGCAGGAGATGCGCAGCCAGTATGCCTTAGGCTACGTGGCCACCAATCAGTCCAAGGACGGCACGTTCCGGAAGGTGGAGATCCGCTCCAAGAATAAAGACCAAAAGGTCCAGGTGAGAAAGGGCTACTACGCTCCGGACGAGGGCGATCTGAAGAAGCCCTCCAAGCGCTAATTCCCAATCCAGTGAAGCTGGACCCGTTCCAGCATCATGGCCGGCTGGCCGGCTTTGTTCTCAGGTTGGACGAAGAGACGGTGGCGTCCGGGCTCGAGCTCCATATCGCCGATGCGGAAGGTTTCCAGCTTCTCATCCTTGGTGGCTTGGACTACGCCCTTGGTCATGCCCATGCTGTAGCCCTGCAGGGTGACCGTGAACCGGACACCCGCGCTCGCGGGCTTGGCTGCGTAGACCAACTCCACGGCATACCGCCCGATGCGCGGGACGTCGACGGTCCAGTAAGGCACGTCCAGCGGCTGAATCCAGTTGGCAATCACGGTTGTCTTGCCGTGCTGCTCCACGCGCGCCTGCACTCCGGCCCGCGGGCCAAAGGTGCACGCCGCGGCGCGAGCGACGATTTCATTGGAGGGCCCGGCGCTGGCGGCCAGGCAGAAGAGTGCGACAAGTAGCTTCATAAAAACGGGGCCCAGGCGATGGCCCGGGCCCCAAGTCGTGTCAGGGAGTTACTGTTTCGGCGCGATGTCTTCGTCGCGCAGGAAGCTGGTCCATTCCTCAGACCAGTCGTTGTCGCCATCGAAGGCGCCGCAGAAGTTGGCCCACTGGTCGAAGAAGCCGTCGTCCGGCGGGGCGTTCCAGCGCAGGCTGAGCGCGGGTGAGCCGATCGCGGGACGCAGGTCGGGATCGCTATATTCCAGGGCCCGGCGGAGCTGCGGATCGGCCGCCACGAAGTTGTGGAGCGGATCGTTGGCATAGGCCAAGGCATCGGTGCCGGCCGGGCTGCTCTGGGTCACCTGGGCCTCCACCGTGTTGGGCAGGGACAGGTTCAGGCGGTTGTTGTTCCACATCAGGATGCCGTTGAGCGAGAGGCGGCCGGCGGCCAGTTCCGCTTGGGTCTGGGCATCACGGATCATGACGGCGGGATAGCCGAAGTTCGTAATGATGGCATTGTTCACTGAACCGCGCGTGCCGCGGCGCAGGTACATACCGGGCGAGCCGTCACCCGTGGTCTCGTCCTGGGCAGCGACGCCCGGGCCGACAAAGGTCGTATTCCAAACCTGGGGATCCGAGTAGGGCTGATCGGTGGCGCCGAACTCGCTGTTGTCGGCCTCAATGCCCCGGTTTCCGAGGCCGGTGCCGGGATGCTGAATGCCGACCAGATACTGGACGCGGCCACGCCAGCCGAGTTGCCAGTCGAGGTAGTCGTCGGCGCCGTAGCTGCCAACGGCATACTTCAGGTCGCTGTTGCCGCCGAACCACTCGAACGTGTCGTCCTTGCCGTAGTGGGCCTGCAGGTGGTGCGCCACGGTCTTGCTGCCGCAGCCGCCCCAGGTGAAGGAGTTGATCTCGTTGTTGGTCGTGAAGACCGACCCGGCGTACTCCACACGAACGTAGGCGAGGGCGCCGCAATCGTGGGTGTCGTCGGTGCCGCCATACTGCAGGTAGGGGCGGTTGTCGAGGCCTTCAATGAAGTTGGTGCCGCCGGTGACGTTGATCTTGGCCTTGCCGAGCATCACCAGGCCGCCCCAGTCTTCCCGGCCACGGTTGCCGAAGGGCTGCGAGCTGGTCATGATGATGGGCCGCGACCGCGTGCCCTGGGCATTGATCTTCGCACTCGTCGTGATGATCAGCGCCGTCGGATCGTCCGTACGGGGCATGCCGATCACGAACGTGCCGGGCTGGATGGTGAGGGTGGCGTTCTCGACGCGGGTCAGGGACTGGATGCGGTAGGCCTTGGTATTCACCCAGGTGGTGTCCTGTCCAATGACGCCTCCGACATCGACGAAGCCGTCCACGACGCCGATCTTGAAGTAAGCGGACTTCAGGACGCGGCCGCCGGTGTAGTCTCGCAACTGCACGGTAAGCGTGTGCATGCCGAGTTCGCTGGGCACCGTGAGGGCGGTGTTGTTGAGCCAGCCGCCATCGCCGACGACGACGCTGCGGGTCTGGTCGGCCACGCGCACCGGCTGGTAACCCTGATCCGAGGTGCGGCCATAGACGTCGATGGGCGTTTCGCTCGTCTGGTTCGGGCCGAAGAAGGTCTTCTTGCCCGTCTGGTTGTTCTGGCGGAAGGCCACGATCGTGTAAGGATACGGGTCGTTTGTCTTGACCGTCATCTTCAGTGTGAGCGCTTCACCGGGCTGGTAGACATATTTGTCAGCCCAGACATACAGGGTCACATTGGAGTGCTCGACGGCCGCGGCCGAAGGGCTGTTCGTCGAGGCAGCCTGAGCGGCGGCCGTGGCGCGGTCCACCCGGGTAAAGCTGCCGAGGCTACCCGCCTGCAGTGCTGCAGCGGCGGCGGTCAGCACGAGGAGTGATCGTTTCAACATAGATTGCTGCTTCTTCCTTTCGAGGTGCGGATCTAGAAAATGGAGTAGGTCAGGCCGACGGTGTACGTCCGGCCGGTCTGATACTGCCGGGTGGGAAGGCCCGCCTGTGTCCAGCGGTACCTGTTGTCCCCCAGGTTCTCTGCATTAAAGCGGATGGAGGCCCGGCCGCTCTCCACCAGCGCGTACTGATACACGAAATCGAGAAAGACGTTGCGTTCCTGGTAGATATCCGGCAGGCCGATGGCGCCCACATCGGACAGGCGTCGCGAGACGCTGTTCACATAGAAGCGCGCCTGCGAACGCAGCTTGGGCTTCGTCCACTCGGTGATGACGTTGTAGATGTAGCGGGATTGCCCGGCCAGCGGACGGCTGAGCGAGGTGAGGATGCCCTGGTCTTCAGGCCGGATGCTCACCTGGGAATCCACAAAGGTAAAATTGGCCTGCAGGTTGAGATCCCGCAGCCGCGAGTGGAGCGAGCCCAGCCCCTTGCGCATCTCCAGTTCGACCCCTCGATTCACGGCGCCTTTCGCATTCAGGAACGACGAGCGCAAGTCGGTGGTCGGTTGGACGGTGCTCTCAATCGGATCCGTGAAGTCCTTCACAAAGAAACTGGCCGCGAGGAGTTGATTGCCACCCTGGAACCATTCCCAGCGGGCGTCGAAATTATTGATCTTGGCCCGCTTCAGGTTCGGATTCCCGGCGACGTTGAAGCCGCCCTGGACATTGGTGAACTCGAAGGGCGAGAGCTCGCGGAAGTCAGGCCGCGACACGGTTTGACTGTAGGTGAAGCGCAGGTTCTGCCGGGCCGTCAGGGCATAGATCGCATTGAACGAGGGCAGCGGATCGCGATTGACCAGGTTCGCGATGTAGGGCGTGCCGGGCTGGAACGGATCCCTGGTGACGACGCTGATATCAGCATCTTCCACACGCACCCCGGTGACGAAGCGCCAGCGCGGGCCAATTCCAAAATCCACCATGCCGTAGCCGCCGTAGATCTTCATGTCGGCGGTGTAGCGATCGGTGCCGCGCGACTCCTCACGCAGCTCAAAGGCCCCAGGCCGCAGGTTGGCCGTCCCAAACAGCTCGTTCGAATCCGCGTAGACATTCACCTGTTGGGGGTTCTGCAGTTGGAAGCGGAAACGCCGGGCGTCGAAGTCGCGGTTGCGCAGAGTGGCGCGGAACCCGACCTTCCAGATCCCGCTCAGCTTGCCTTTGAAGAAAGGCTGGCTCACTTCGGCCTGGGGCTCGTAGATCTTATCGGTGAACTGGTCGAAGAAGCGCTGGCCCGAGCCGCCCGAGTTCAGAAAGGCGAAGCGGCCATCGGGCTGCTGGGCGCGCAGCACTTCGCGCAGATCCGGTTCGTCGCGGCCCGACTGGGAGAAGGTCAACTGCCACTTCAGCAGCAGGTCGCGCAGCTTGGGCATCGCGTGGTCCCCTTCGACGCCCGTCGAGAAGAGCCGCCGTTCCACCCAGCGCAGGCGCTCAGAGGAGATGACGCCCCCCTGGTTGTTGTCGGTGCCCGAGAATTCGCGCGCTTCCTTGTCGCTGTCGCGGGTGAGCGTGTTGCGAAACAGCAGCTTATGGTTGTTCGTGATGCGAAAGGCCGCATTCAGGACTCCGCCCAGGCGAGCCAACTGGTCGTACTGGCGGAAGTCCGGGTAATCGCTATAAGGGGCGATAGTGCCGCCGAGGCCCAGGCGGCGATAGTAAGTCTGCTGCTCCTGCTGGAACTGCGGCTTGTTGGTGAACGTGAGCGCGCCCACCACTCCGAACCGGCCAAAGGTTCCTCCACCCACCACACTGTAGGACTGCGAGGGCCGCACGGAATCGGAATAGACCGGCTGCCAGTTGTTCGAGAACGCCTTCGCGTAGTCGGCCAGTTGCTGGCGGCTGTCGCTCCCGATGGAAACTCGGCGGCTGGTGGGAATCGCGGAGGGGATGGCGCGGGAACCGTCGTCAAACCCGAACTGATCCAGCGAGCCGCCCGGATAACTGGCGAAGCGCTGGAACGTCGTGCGGTCGTTGAAGCCCATCGTCATGCTCACCTGGAAGGTCTTCTGCGCGGGGAACTCGACGGTCGTCATCTGCACCAGGCCGCCCGAAAACTCGCCAGGCAGGTCGGGCGTGTAGGTCTTCAGAATCCGGATGTTGTCGATCATGGCCGCCGGGAAGAGATCCAGCGGCACCACGCGGCGCTCGGCCTCCGTGGTGGGCACCATGGCGTTGTTCAACATGGTGGCGGAGTAGCGCTCGCCCAGGCCGCGAACATAGACGTAGCCGCCTTCCACGACCGAGACGCCGGTGACCTTCTCCAGCGCGCGGGCGGCATCGGAGGCGGTGGACTTCTTCATCTCCTCGTTCGAGATGGAGTCGCTCACTTGTGCCGCCAGCTTGCGTTCGGAAAGCATCGCTTCCGCCGTAGCCGTCACGGCGCTGACGCTCTCGGATACCTCCACCGTGGTGGTCATACCCTTGGACGTCATCAGGGTGGAGCCGTCCACCGCATCGCCGCCCTTGATATTCACTTCGGTCAGCGTGACGTCCAGGTACTGCTCGCTGGTGAACTTCAGCGAGTATTTGCCGGGTGACAGCTCCACACGGTAGGTGCCGTCCGTGCCCGTCGCCAGGCCGTCTCCGGTCTGCCCGTTGACATAGATTTTGACCCCGACGATGGGGCGGGAGGTTTGGGCATCGAAGACTGTCCCCGAGACAGTGCCCTTTTGGGTCTGGCCCCACAGGTTAAAGCTGAAGAGGAAGAGGACCGCAGATGAGAGGTGGTGAATCCGAAGCATCACAGAGTGGCGCAAGCCACCTGTTCAGCATGCGAAAGAGAGGTGTAGAAGAGACGAAAGATCGGTAAATGTTGGATGACGATGGTTTCAGTTGCGTGAATCCGAAATGGCCACTGGAAGCCCGTAAAATGGGCCTCCGGAGCCGGTCAATCCGCGACACGGCTTGTCATCCGGCACGGCGGCATGGTTGGCGGATTCGGGATCTGGGTGGACACTCAGCGAAAGGATGCGAATCCCGGCGGGCGACGGTTCATCGAGTTGTATTGGATACTCCACGGAGGATGGCCCGTGGCAAGCGACGAATACTGGAAGGGACAGACGGTAAGTCCCCTCTTGAGGACTTACCGTGCAGCCCATTGCTTGATTCAGGTATGCAGCGCAGGCAGTGTCAGCGGACTCTTACACCATCGCCGCGGCGGGCTGGTTGGCCGCTTCGTTGAACGAGTAGCCGAAGCCGCGGACCGAACGAATGAAAGCCGGAGCGGCGGGGTCGTCCTCGATCTTCTGGCGCAGCCGCAGGATGTAGACGTCCACCGTACGGTCGGTCACGGCGCGGTCGTGGCCCCACACCGCATCCAGCAACTGTTCACGCGAGAATACTACGCCCGGCCGGGTCATCAGGAACTCCAGCAGGCGAAACTCCGTGGCGGTCAGCGAAAGCGGATTGCCATTGAGGCTCACGCGGCAGGCGGAACGGTCGAGGTCGAGCGGGCCGGACTGCAGCTTCCGCACCGGCTGCGCCAACTGGCGGAACTGGATCTTGATGCGCGCAATCAGTTCACGGACGAAGAACGGTTTGACGATGTAGTCGTTGGCGCCCAGTTCCAGGCCGACAATGCGGTCGGTTTCGGAGGCGCGGGCCGTCAGGAAGATCACCGGGATGTGGGAGAGTTCCGGATGCGTGCGGATGCCCTTGCAGATGTCCAGGCCATCGGAGTCGGGCAGCATGATGTCGAGAATGATGAGATCAGGACGCTCGCGGCGGCAAAGATCGACGGCCCCACGGCCAGTCTGCGCGCCCACCATTTGGAAACCTTCCTTCTCCAGGTTGTACTTGAGCAGTGCGAAGAGGTCGGAGTCGTCTTCAATCAGCAGGATTTTTTTCATGGGGATGTGGCCAGATTGTCAACTCCAGTAATAACGCGCCTACTGTTACATTCAGATTACAGTAGCGTGAATTGAAGTTAAAGCGCCTCTTGTTCCGAGAGGCCCAGGTCGTTTGTCGGCAGTGTGAACCAGAAAGTGGTCCCCTGCCCCAGGACACTCTCCACGCCGACGTCGCCGCCCTGCGAGCGCGCCAGGTGCTTGACGATCGCGAGCCCCAGTCCCGTGCCGCCCAGTTCGCGCGAACGGGCCTTGTCGACGCGATAGAAACGCTCGAACAGCCGGGGCAGGTCTTCGTGGGGGATACCGATGCCGGTATCGCTGACGCCCACCCGCACGAAATCGTTCAGGCACTCGGCCGTCACGGTGATCCGGCCGTCCTCCGGCGTGTACTTGATGGCGTTGTCCAGCAGGTTCGACATCATCTGGTGGACCGCTTCGGAGTCACAGAAGGCCTCGGTGCGGTCCGGCGCCGGCACCAGGTGCAGGCTGATGCGCTTCTTGGCGGCCACGGGTTCCAGTGACTCGATGCAGTCCTTCAGCAGCGGGTTCACATAGTAGGACGCGAACTGGAAGCGCTGCGACTTCATCTCGATGCGCGACAGCGTCAGCAGATCGCCGGTGAGGCGGCCCAGGCGCTCAGCGTTCTGCCGGATGATGTGCAGGAAGCGCACGTTGTTCTGGTCGTCGTGAATCGCGCCTTCCAGCAGCGTCTCGGTATAACCTTGAATCGAGGCCAGGGGCGTCCGCAGTTCGTGGCTCACGTTGATCACGAAGTCTTTGCGGATCCGCTCCACCTTCTCGAGCTCCACGTGCTCACGGTGCAGCTCGTCGAACACCTTCTCGAGCTTTGCGCCGGTCTCGTTCAATTGCTTTGCCAGCGTACCCAGCTCATCGTTGCCCGTGTGCTTCAGGCGGACCTTAAAGTCTCCGGTGGCGAGCGTCGAAGCGTAGTCGATGATGGCGCCCAGCCGCGAAGAGAAATACCGGGCGATGAACCCGGCCACGAGGATGGCGGGCAGGAAGGCCAGCGCCATGTACAGCATCACGCGAGTGCGGATCTTCGATACCTGCGACCGCACTTCCCGCAGGGGCACCGCCAGTCGGGCCGCGCCGGCCGGAACGGGTCCGGCCACATACAGGAAGTTGATCCCCATGGTGGGGCTCTGCCGCAGGGAGTTGCCCATCCGCCCCTGCAGCGCCGCCTGGACCTCGGGCCGGTGGCCGTGGTTCTCCATGCGCGCCGGATCAGCCTCAGAGTCGAGAATCACGCGCCCGTCAGGGGCGATGATCGTCAAACGCCCGCCCGCCGCGGCCGCCAGCGCCCGGATGTTCGACGGAGAGACCTCCAGCAGTTTCTGCTGGCCGATCACACCCAGCATCTTCATCTTCTCTTCCATCTCGAGGGTCAGCCCCTGGATGTACGCCTTCTCGGTCAATTCCGAGGCCAGGAAGTCGACCGCCGTCAGGACGATCACCATGATCAACAGGACGCTGGCAATGAGCTTGAGAAAGATGCGGGCAGTCATTATTGGTAGAGGCCGTGATCGCGGATGTAGCGCAGGACCGGATCCGGCAGCTCTTCCACTGGTTCGCCACTATCCAGTTTGCGCCTGATTTCTGACGATGAGATGACAAGCGCCAAAGTTTCCAGTCCTCTGACGCGAGCGCCGGGCGGAATGGGGTAAGCATACCCGGGCCGCGAGACGACAATGAACTCCACCGCGCCCAGCACCTCGGCCGACCGGTGCCACGATCCGATCTCGGCGAAGGCATCGGCGCCTATGAGGAAGTAGAGTTGGTCCGACGGGCTCAGCCGCGCCTTCACACGTTCAATGGTGTCGATGGAATAGCTCTTGCCCTGCCCCTCTTCCAGCCGCGATGGCTCGAAGCGCGCATCGGCCGCGCAGGCCAGCTCCACCATGCGGAAGCGATCCTCATATGCGGTGGTCGTGCCAGACGGCTTGTGCGGCGGATTCGCGGAGGGGACAAGCAAAACCCGGTCCAGCGAGAGCCGATCGGCCGCTTCGCGGGCCACGCGGAGATGGGCGTTGTGGATGGGGTCGAAGGTCCCACCAAAAATAGCTACTTTCAAACCGATAGTCTTTCTTCTGCGAGCCGCGCTGGATAGCGCAGGTCCCTCTATCTTCGCTGGAAATCAGCCTCTTGCGCTGGCGCGGAGCCTAGGACGAACTCTGATTCTCGGCAGCCATGCGCGCCAGTTCGTCGCAGCGGTTGTTGTCGGCGTGATTGGCGTGGCCCTTGGTCCACACCCAGTCGGTCTTGTGCCGCTGCACCTGCTCGTCGAGCTCCACCCAAAGATCCTGGTTCATCACCGGCTTCTTGGCGGCGGTCTTCCAGCCGTTCCGCTTCCAGCCCGCCATCCATGTTTGGATGCCGTTCTTCACATACTGTGAGTCGGTGACGATCTCCACCTCGCAGGCTTCGCGCAGCGCGGCCAGGGCCTGGATCGCCGCGGTCAGTTCCATGCGGTTGTTCGTCGTCTCCCGCTCACTGCCGTACATCTCTTTGGTGTGCCCGCCGTACCGCAGGATGCACGCCCAACCGCCACGCCCGGGATTGCCCAGGCACGATCCGTCTGTAATCGCCTGTACTTTCTTCATGGAGCCCAACAACTACAACAACACCGTCGCCAGCTTCTCGTCCGGGCTGGTGAGTTCACGCTCAAAAAACTGATTCACGAGAGAGAGGATCTCCGACGCTTCCCGCGACTGATAGATCGCCGTCCGCAGCTTCGCGCCGTTCCGCACCCCGTGCGTGAAGTAAGTGGCGAACTGCTTCATCTTGCCCACCGCATCCAGGCTGCGCTTCGTCAGCAGCATGGTGTAGTAGGTATGCATCATCTGCCAGCGGTCGTGCTCCGTCGGCTGAAAGTACGGCTTGCCTTCCAGATACTCCGCAATCTGGCGGAAGATCCACGGATTCGAGGAGGCCGCCCGGCCGATCATCACGGCGTCGCAGCCCGTCTCCCGCACCATCCGGATCGCATCCTCCGGCGTCGTGATGTCGCCGTTGCCGATCACCGGAATCTTCACCGCATCCTTCACTTCCGCGATGCGCGTCCAGTCGGCGCGTCCGCTGTAGCCCTGCTCGCGCGTACGCGGGTGCAGAGCAATCGCCGCCACTCCGTTGTCCTCGGCCAGCTTCGCCATCTGGACGTGGACCAGTTCCTTGTCATTCCAGCCCGCGCGGAACTTCATCGTCAGGGGAATGCTGATGGACGACCGCACCCGCTTCAGCAGCTCTTCCACTAGCGGCAGGTTCCTCAGCAGGCCGGAGCCGCCATTGCACGTCACCACCTTCTTCACCGGGCACCCAAAGTTGATATCGACGGCATCGAAACCATTGTCTTGACAGACCTTAGCCGCTTCAGACATGATTTCCGGGTCGGACCCGAACAATTGCGCACTGATCGGGTGCTCTTCGGGTTCAAAATAGAGGTAGTGGAAGCTCTTGATGGATTTACGGTTGGGATGACGGCCGCTGGCCACCACGCCGTGTGAGCTGGTGAACTCGGTCATGATCAGGCCGCAGCCACCCTGGTTCCGGATCAGCCGGCGAAATACAGTATCCGTTACTCCGGCCATCGGCGCCAGCACGGTTGCCGGACGGATCTCGACAGGCCCGACCTTGTAGGCTGCGGGGAAGTTTGCCATCTCTACCATTGTATCGGGGTTGAAACGCGGCTCGCGCGGGCCGCGTTCAAACAATTGAGAGGACGAGACGATGTTCCAGAAGTTGATAGTGGCCTTTGGATTAGGTGTGCTGCTGACAGGCGGCGTAGTGTACATTGCGATGAAGAATCGCGCTCCGGAGCCGGTGCCCGTGAGTGTCGCCGCGCCAGCCCCCACACCCACCCCGGCGGTAGCGGAGCCAACGCCCCCGCCCGCCCCGGAACCCGCCCCGCCCCAGCAGGAACCGGTGAAGCCGAAACCGGTGGCGAAGCCCGCCAAAACCCAGTCCAGGCCGGTAGCCGTCGCGAAGTACGATCCGCCAGTCCCACCCCCCGGTGTCCAGGAACAGCCCCGGCCCGCCGCCGTGCCGCCTCCGGTCGTCACTAACCCCGAGCCGCCCCCCATGGAAAAGCCAGTGGCCGCTCCTCCGGCGATGAGGCCGGAACCGAAGCCCGCCCCGCGCCAGCCGCATAGTGTCACCGTGCCCGCCGGCACGATGATCACCGTCCGCCTGCGCGAAGAGCTCAGCACGAAGAACAGCCAGGATGGCCAGAACTTCACCGCTACGCTCGACCAGCCGCTGGTCGTCGATGGCTTCGTGATCGCGGAACGCGGCTCTTCTCAGCGCGGCCGTGTCGTGGAATTGGACCGGGCCGGGCGCGTCAAGGGCCGCGCGGCTCTGGCCGTGGAATTGACCGAACTCAGCACGGCCGATGGCCAGAAGGTCGCCGTGAAAACCGACTCTTTCCGCAAGGAAGCCGAAAGCGGAGTGAAAGGTGACATGGCCAAGGCCGGTGTCGCCGCCGGCATCGGAGCGGCCATCGGAGCCATTGCCGGAGGCGGCAAGGGCGCGGCCATCGGGGCGGGCGTCGGCGGCGCGGCCGGTGCCGGCGGAGTGCTTGCCACCCGCGGCAAGGACGCCAGCCTGCCCAGCGAGACGCGCCTCACCTTCCGCTTGAAGGAACCTCTCACGCTGACCGAGAAGCTCGACGACTAGCAAGCCGTTCCGTTCGGCCGCTTATTTCGGGGACGGAGAAAACTCCGTCTCCACCTTCCATTTCTCCAGGGTGTTGTAGACGATCGGGCAATAGCACGCGCGGTCAATGAACTGCCAGGTCCGCGACTGCAGCGAGCCCGCGCCCCTCACCAGGTGCGGGAAGTCACCACATGTCGCCGGCCGCGCCTCGTACACCGTACATTCCGTACCCGAGAGGAACACGCAACCCGTATCCTCGTCGCGCTTCAGGATCAGCCCTTCTTCTTCCGACTGCTCCGTGTACTCCCTCAGGAACTTGCCTTCCTTGATGCGCAGGAACTTGGCCAGCTTCGTCACGTCGCGCTCCGTCAGCGTGACCGTCGCGACCTTGCAGCAGTTCGCGCAGGTCGTGCAGTCGATCGCCTCTTCGGTCTCTTCGGCAATGTGCCGCAGACGGCGCTCCACGAAGCTGTGCGTCTTGATGTGGCGGCGAAAACGCTCGTTTTCGCCGCGCTTCTGCTCGCCCAAACGGCGAATCTGGACGAGGTCAGTAATCATTAGTTGGTAGCCGCGGCCTTCTTGAAGTCACCGGCCTTGTAAATGCTCATCCGGGACACATCGATATACTTCTTCATCGCCGCCTGAATGTCGGCCAGCGTCAGTTTTTGGATCTTCGCTTCGATCTCGGAATCGAAGGCCATCGTGCGGTTGTAGAAACGCTGTCCGGCCAAACGCGACACCAGTTCGCCGTCATTCGCCCGGCTCACCTGGCGCGCCTGCAGCAGGCTCTTCTTGGCAGCTTCGACCTCATCGGCCGAGTAGCCCTTCGCCAGGATCAATCCGACTTCGTCCTTGAACGATGCTTCCACCTTCGCCGCGTTCTGCGGAGCGCAGATCGCGAACGCCATGAATATCCCGCTGTCGTCTTCCGGAGACACGACAAACTGAGCACCGACGCCGTAGCTCAAACCTTCCTTGCCGCGGATGCGGGCAAACAGCCGCGAGTTCATGCCCGAACCCAGAATGTAATTCCCCAACAGCATCGCGGGATAGTCCGGATTCGTGTCGTTGATCTTCACCGGCAGGCCGGCGATGAACATCGCATTCGCCTTGTCCGGCGTCTCGAACACAACACTCTCCGCTTCGATAGCCTTGTATTCCTTCTTCACCCGGGCGAACTTCTGCTGGCTCTTCCAGTCATTGAAAAGGTCGGAAACCTGCTTCTGCGTGGTCTCGGGATCGAAGTCGCCGATGACGACAAACTCACCGTGCGACGCGCCGTAGAACTGCTTGTGGAACGCCTTTACCTCATCCAGGGTCAGCGCCTTCACACTCTCGACCTCCTCGTCCACCGTGCGGATGTAGCGCACGTCGTCCTTCGGATACGGATTCAGGTGGCGCTGCACCGCGAGAAAGGCAATCGCCTGCGGGTCGCTCTTTGACTGCTCCAACTGTGCCAGCATCTGCTGCTTCAACTGGTCGAACTCGGTCTGCGGGAAAGTCGATTCCTTCAGCAGTTCGGCCACCAGCGTCAGCACGGGCTGCAGGTTCTCCTTGGTCGTCGTGATGCGGACACTGGCCCCGGTTTCGCTGCCGCCCACACTCACGCTCGCCTTCAGCCGGTCGAACTCGTCCTTGATCTGCTGCCGCGTGTGCTTGGCCGTACCGCGCATCAGCATCTGCCCCGCGAATCCGGCGGCGAAGTCCTTGCCCTTGAGGTTGTTTTCATCGCCGAAATGCAGGCTCAGCGTCGCCACCACCTGGTTGCCGCGCGTCTTCTTGTTGATGAATGACAGCTTGATGCCGCCCTTCAGGTCGCCGCGGATCGTCCGCTTGTCGATGTTCTCCGGAGACGCGTCAAACGACTCGCCCTGGCTCACAACGGCCTCACCCTTGTAATCCTTCACCAGCGCCGTCACATCGGGCGCGGTCGGGATCTCGGCGCGTAACGGCGCCTTGTCGGGAATGAACTCGCCCACCGTCCGGTTCGACGCGATCAGGTACTTCTCCGCCGCCTTCTGCACCTGCTCCAGCGTGACCTTCTTGATCCGGTCGCGATGCAGGAACAGAAGCCGCCAGTCGCCCATGCCCTGCCATTCGGAAAGCTGCAGCGCAATGGCCGCGGAGTTGTTCAGCGCCAGGTCGAAATTCTTCAGCCAGTTGGCGCGCACCCGTTCCAGCTCTTCCTTCGTGAAGGGCTTCGTCTTCACCTCGTCAACGGTATCCAGCAGCGTTTTGCGCGCATCGGCCAGCGAACTCTCCGTCCGCACGGAAGCGTGCGCGATGAAGACGCCCGGATCCTTCAACTGATACTCGCTCGTGCTGATGCTCGCGGCCTTCTTGGTCTCCACCAGCGCCTTGTACAGGCGGCCCGAGGGCGCATCACCCAGGATCCGGCCGGCCATCTCCATCGGCGCAAACTCTTCATGCGAGCCCGGCGGAATGTGCCACACGGCAGCCACGGCCTGCACATCGCCCACGCGGCGCAGCGTCACGGAGCGCTCACCATCCTGTGTCGGCTCAGCCGTATAGGTCCGGCGCAACTGCCGCGCCGGCTTCGGAATCGGCCCGTAGAGCTTCTCGACCAGGGTCAGCGTCTTCGCTTCGTCAAACTTGCCCGCCACCACCAGCACCGCGTTGTCCGGCTGGTAGAAGTGCTTCCAGAACGCCTGCAGTCGCTCGATCGGCACCTGTTCCAGGTCTGAACGCGCGCCAATCGTCGACTTCCCGTAGTTGTGCCACAGGTACGCCGTCGACATCACGCGCTCTTCCAGAATCGAGTCCGGATCGTTCTCGCCCGATTCAAACTCGTTCCGCACCACCGTCATTTCGCTGTCCAGGTCCTTCTTGGCGATGAAGGAGTTCACCATGCGGTCCGCTTCCAGGGACAGCGCCCACAGCAGATTCTCATCCGTGGCGTTGAACGTCTCGAAGTAGTTCGTGCGATCGAACCACGTGGTCCCATTGGGACGCGCGCCGTGATCCTGCAGCTCCTTCGGAACATTCGGGTGGTTCGTCGAGCCCTTGAACATCAGGTGCTCGAGCAGGTGCGCCATGCCCGTCTCCCCGTAATCCTCGTGCCGCGACCCCACCAGATAGGTGATATTCACGGTGATATTCGATTTCGTCGGATCCGGAAAAAGAAGCACTCTCAGCCCGTTGTTCAGGCGGTACTCCGTGATTCCTTCGACGCTCGTCACCTTCTGCACGCCCTGCGGCAGCGCTTGCGCTGACGCGGTGGCAGACAACATCGAAACAGCAAGAAATAGGGCCAACATGGGTCGCGTGGCCCGGGCGGGGGTCAGGTTGCGGTGAAACATGACGTGATCTAACGATGCTAGCACCCTGGCCAAGTGCTCCATCCCGCAATGGTTGTAACATCCGTGCAGCTTCGCCCTTTATTCCGGCAGCAGCCCCCGATTTGTGGCGCTACGGATCTCCGCTCGCAGCGTCTCCACCTCGTACCCCACCTTCCGCAATGTCTTCGCCGCCAGGCAGTCCGGCACCAGCAGAAAGCCCAGCAATAAGTGGCCCGTGTGGAGCGACTTGTGGCCCCTGGCCTCGCGCTCCTGGTCCGCCAGCTCCAGCACCTTCCTGGCATCCCTGCTGAGCATCATGTCCACTGAGGTGCCGGTCTGAATATTCTTGGCGGGCATCCCGGCCAGGATCGCCAGCCGGATCGCCTCTTTCGCTCCGTCGGGAAACGGCAGGCCCCGTTCCAATCCCTCCTGGACCAGGCCCAGCAGCAGGTGCTCCGTTTCAATTTGAGCCGCTCCATACTCGCTGGCTGCGTACCTTCCAAAGAAGATCGTGCGACGCGCCTTCTCGGTATATCTGTCGAACATTCGGCTACCCTCACTGGCTTGACACCAGCCCAAGCCCCGTGAACTCCACCAGTGCAAAACAGCACTCCTTCGACAATACCTCCCGGCAGAGCCAATCATGCCCCTGCGAGCCGCCAAAGCGGAGGAGGCCGCTGCGAACCCCGACCGTCAGGGAGGGGTCCCCACCGCGCTGCGAACCGCGACTGGCAAGGAGCGGGCCACGGCCCCCCACGCCTCTCCAACCGACCAGCCCCGCCCACCCCACCGCAAACAACTGCCGGTTTTCTCAACATTTCTCACCCCATCCGGCGAACAAACAGCAACCCTCCCCTTGCACCTCAATTTCAGGTGTGATTGTCTTATTTCCCAGGAGGCAATCGTCCCCGTTTATGACGCCGGCTCTCTTATCCGATTCCCCGCCCCGCTCCAGCCCTCTTTCCTTCGAAGAACAGGACTTCATCGACAGACTCATCGCCCAGCACCGCGGCCGTCCCGGTATGCTGCTGAGCCTGCTCGAAGCGATCCAGGACCGCCAACCCAACAAGTACCTGCCCATCGAGGTGCTCGACTACCTGGCCGCCCGCACCGGCATTCCCGGCGCCCAGATCTACAGCGTGGCGACCTTCTACTCGCTCTTTAACCTGAAACCGCAGGGCGAGCACACGGTCTGCATTTGCCGCGGCACGGCCTGCCACACCCGCGGCTCCCGCACTCTGCTGGAGCGCGTCAAACTCCAACTCGGCCTCAAGGAAGAGGACGAGGACGGCAGCGCCGAGAAGATGTGCGCCACCACGGCCGACCGCCGCTTCACGGTCCGCACCGTCGCCTGCTTCGGCCAGTGCGCCCTCGCCCCCGTCGCCGAGATCGATCACTCCATCCTGGGCCACGTCAACGAGCGCGCTCTCGAACGTGAAGTCGACGCCATTAAGAAGGGCGGTCATCGATGAAGCGCATCACCGATCTCTCCAGCTTCAACGAAGTGCGCGAAGCCGGCTTGTCCAGACTGCTGCCCGACCGGCCCCGCATCGCCGTCGGCATGGGCACCTGCGGCACCGGCAACGGAGCCGAATCCGTCTATCACGCCTTCGCCGATTCCATCAATACCCGCGGCCTGGGCATGAACCTCGCCCGCACCGGCTGCTTCGGCTTCTGCGCGGCGGAACCCCTGGTGAACGTCTACCTGCCCGGCAAACCGCTGGTCATCCTGCAGCGCGTACAGGCCAACGACGTCCCCGGCATCCTCGACGACCTCGCCAGCGGCCGCATGCCCACCGGCCTCGCCCTCTGCAAGATCGAGGAGTGGGATCACATCACCGGCCACGTCCGCTTCGGCGTCGGCCTGCCCGAGATCCCCCACTGGCACGAAGTCCCCTTCTTCACCGGCCAGAAAAAGATCGTCCTGCGCAACTGCGGCCTCATCAATCCCAACGAGATCGACGAGTACATCGCCATCGGCGGCTACCAGGCCCTCTACAAGGTCCTCATCGACAACAACCCCGACATGGTGATCGAGGCCGTCAAGGCCTCCAAACTGCGCGGCCGCGGCGGCGCGGGCTACCAGACCGGCATCAAGTGGGAGTTCCTCCGCAAGGCCAAATCGGAGCGCAAGTACATCATCTGCAATGCCGACGAAGGCGACCCCGGCGCCTACATGAACCGCAACGAGATCGAGAGCGATCCGCACTCCCTCATCGAAGGCATGATCATCGGCGGCTTCGTCATGGGCGCCACCGAAGGCATCCTCTACGTCCGCGCCGAATACCCTCTCGCCGTCCATCGCCTCAACTCCGCCATCGAACAGGCCCGGGAATGCGGCCTGCTGGGCGACAACATCCTGGGCCGCGGCTTCCGCTTTGACCTCCAGCTCGTCGAAGGCGCCGGAGCCTTCGTCTGCGGCGAGGAAACCGCCCTCATCCGCTCTCTCGAAGGCAAAGCCGGCCGCCCCACCCCTCGTCCGCCCTATCCGGCGGAGCACGGCCTCTACGGCTGCCCCACCAACATCAATAACGTCGAAACCTGGTACAACATCGCCCCCATCGTCATCAAAGGCCCCGGCTGGTTCACTGAAACCGGCAGCGCCAAGAGCTCCGGCACCAAGGTCTTCTCCCTCGTCGGCAAGGTGAACAACACCGGCCTCGTCGAAATGCCCCTCGGCACTCCGCTCAAGACCTTCGTCTACGACGTCGGCGGCGGCGGCGCCCACGGCCGCGCCATCAAGGCCGTCCAGACCGGCGGCCCCTCCGGCGGCTGCATCCCGCAGGAGATGTTCGATACCTGCGTCGACTACGAGTCCCTCGGCCAGCTCGGCTCCATCATGGGCTCCGGCGGCATGGTCGTCATGGACGAAGACAACTGCATGGTCGACGTCGCCCGCTACTTCATCGAGTTCACCCACTCGGAAAGCTGCGGCAAGTGCATCCCCTGCCGCGTCGGCCTCGACAAGAGCCTCTACTACCTCAACCGCATCACCCAGGGCAAAGGCACTGAAGCCGACTTCGCCCTGCTCGACGACCTCAGCCGCATGATCCGCGACACCTCGCTCTGCGGCCTCGGCCAGACCGCCCCCAATCCCGTCCTCACCACCATGCGCCACTTCCGCCATGAGTTCGAGGACCACATCCGCGCCGCCCGCTGCCGCGCCGGCGTCTGCGAGGATCTCGCCCTCAGCCCCTGCGAGAACTCCTGCCCGCTCCACATGAACATCCCGCGCTTCCTGCAGCTCCTCAAGGAAGACCGGCTGGAAGAGGCCTTTGTCTCCGTGGTGATGGACAACCCGCTGCCCGCCTCCACCGGCCGCGTCTGCCAGCACCCCTGCGACAACCGCTGCCGCCGCACCGGAGTCGACTCCGCCGTCAACATGCGCGAAGTCCACCGCTACATCGCCGACGCCATCTACCCCTCTGACCGCTTCGACGCCCTCGCCGCCGATGTCGCCGCCCGCCGCAAACCCCTCACCGGCAAACGCTGCGCCGTCGTCGGAGCCGGCCCCACCGGCCTCGCCTGCGCCTTCTACCTCTGCATGCTCGGCCACGAGGTAATGGTCTACGACTCCAACCCGGCCGCCGGCGGCATGCTCCGCTATGCCCTGCCCGACTACCGCCTGCCCAAGGATGTCCTCGATCGTGAAATCGAACTCATCCGCCGCACCGGCGTTCAGTTCACCTTCGACACCCAGGTGCCGCGCGACGTCTCCCTCAACGACCTCGACAGCCAGTACGACGCCGTCTTCCTCTCCATCGGCACCTGGAAAGAGAGCTGGGTCTACCTGCCCGGCACCGAACTCACCGGCGTCATCCCCGCCCTGCCCTTCCTCGAGGCAGTCTCCAAAGAGCAGCCCATCCCCCTGGGCAAACGCGTCACCGTCATCGGCGGCGGCAATGCCGCCATCGACTCGGCCCGCACCGCCCTGCGCCTCGGCAGCAAGGTGACCATCATCTATCGCCGTGAACGCAAAGACATGCCGGCCATCCCAGAGGAGACGGAGGCCGCCGAAGCCGAAGGCGCCGAGATCGTCTTCCTCGCCACGCCCCACCGCATCGTCGGCGGACCCGACGGCCGCGTCCAGGCCATCGAGGCCGTCCGCACCAAGCTGGGCGAGTACGACTCCTCCGGCCGCCGCCGCCCCATGCCCACCGACGAAATCATCCGCTTCGCCTGCGACACCGTCATCCTCGCCGTCGGCGAAACCGTGGACCTCGACTTCGCCAAGGCTTCCGGCCTCAAAATCAAGGAAAGCGGCCTCATCGAGGTCGACCGCTACACCCTCGAAACCAGCCGCTCGAAATTCTACGCCGGCGGCGACCTCATCACCGGAGCCTCCAACGTCTCCAATGCCATGGGCTACGGCAAGAAAGCCGCCCGCAACATCGACCGCCGCCTCATGAACGTCCGCCGCTGGGAGGAGGTCTTCCCCTCCTTCGAGTACGACCAGGCCCCGCCGGCCCATGCCAGCGAGGCGGCCCGTCATCACGTCGAGGAGGTGGATGCCGCCCAGCGCGCCACCACCTTCGCCGAGGCCACCATCGGGCTCGCCCCCGTCGACGCCATGGAGGAAGCCTGCCGCTGCCTCCGCTGCGATGTCCGCAACGGCGACCACTAGAAAGGAGAACGCGCCATGCCTCAGAAGATATCTCTCCGCATCGATGGCGAGCTGATCCATACGGCCGCCGGTCAAAGCATCCTCGACGCCGCCAAGGCTCACAACAAATTCATCCCCTCCCTGTGCCACATGAAGGGGCTCAGCTCCGTCGGTGCCTGCCGCCTCTGCATCGTCGAAGTCGCCGGCGTCGGGCGCCTCCTGCCCGCCTGCACCACGCCCGTCCAGGACGGCATGTCCGTCACGACACAATCCGATAAGCTCCGCCGCTACCGCCGCATCGCCGTGGAACTGCTCTTCGCGGAACGCAACCACGTCTGCGCGGTCTGCGTCTCCAACGGCTTCTGCGAACTCCAGGCCCTGGCCACGCGCCTCGGCGTCACCAACGTCCGCTATCCTTACACCTACCCCAAGGTCCCCATCGACCTCACTCATCCGCGCTATACCTCAGATCAGAACCGCTGCATCCTCTGCTCGCGCTGCGTGCGCGTCTGCGCCGAAGTGGAGGGCGCCCACGTCTGGGACATCTCCGGCCGCGGAGTCGGCTCGCGCCTAGTCTGCGAACTCAATCGCAAATGGGGCGACTCCACCAACTGCACCAGTTGCGGGAAATGCGTCCAAAGCTGCCCCACCGGAGCCATCGCCGAGAAAGGCTTCGCCGTCGAGGAGATGAGCAAGCGGACCGATCCCATCAGCCGCCTGGCGACCTTGCGGGCCGCCGGCGCCGACAACAAGCCGGGGGTGATCTTATGAGTAAGGCCAAGGTGGCCACAGTCTGGTTGGACGGCTGCAGCGGCTGTCACATGTCCCTCCTCGACATCGACGAGGTCCTCATCGAGGTGCTGCACAAGGCCGACATCGTCTACGGTCCGCTGGTCGATGCCCAGGAGTTCCCTGAAGGCGTCGACGTCACCCTCACCGAGGGCGCGGTCAGCAGCCAGCACGACTACAAGCTCATCCAGCAGATCCGCAAACGCACAAAATTCCTGATCGCGCTGGGCGATTGCGCCGTCACCGGCAACGTCCCCTCCATGCGCAATACGATTCCCACCAAACGCCTGCTCGAACGCGCTTATGTGGAAGGGGCCGACATCCATCAGCGTGCCCCTTCTGACGGCGTGCCGGCTCTGCTCCGGCACGCCGTCCCCGTCCAGGAGATCGTCAAGGTCGATCTCCATCTGCCGGGCTGCCCGCCCAAACCCGCGCTCATCGCCTTCGCCCTCACGGAACTGCTGGCCGGCCGCAAACCCGACCTCACCAACGCTTCCGTTGCGAGCCTGGTCAAGTTCGGCTGATCTGGAGGTCCCATGCCGTCTACTATCACCATCAATCACGTCACGCGCATCGAAGGTCATGCCCGCATCGACATCCATCTGAACGACCTCGGCAAGGTCGCCTCCACTCAATTCCACGTCACCCAGTTCCGTGGCTTTGAGAAGTTCACCGAAGGCCGCCCCTACTACGAGATGCCAGCCATCACCGCGCGCATCTGCGGCATCTGCCCGGTCAGCCATCTTCTTGCGTCCGTCAAGGCCTGCGACGCGATCATGGCCGTCCAGATCCCTGAGCCCGCCGCCCTCCTGCGCGAACTCCTCCACTGCGCCCAGTTCGTCCAGAGCCACGCCCTCAGCTTCTTCCACCTCTCCGCGCCCGACCTGCTGCTCGGCTTCGACTCCGATCCCGCCCTGCGCAACATCGTCGGTCTCATCGAGAAACATCCCGAAGCGGCCCGCGACGGCATCGCCCTGCGCAAGTTCGGCCAGCAGGCCATCGAACGCATGGCCGGAGAGCGCATCCACCCCTCCTGGACCGTGCCCGGAGGCGTCAACAAACCCCTCTCCGCCGACGCCCGCGACCACATCCTCACCGGCCTGCCCATCGCCAAATCGATCGTGCGCCGCACCCTGAAGAACTTCAAGGCGATGCTCGACGACTTCCCCGAAGAGAGCGCCGCCTTCGGCAACATGCCCACCGCCTACGCCGGCCTCTCCGGCCTCGACGGCGAATTCAAGATCTACGACGGCGCCCTGCGCTTCATCGACAACGCAGCCAAGCCCCTGGCCACCATAGCCCGCCCACTGGACTATGCCAAGTACATCGGCGAAGCCACGATGCCCGATTCGTACCTGAAAGCCCCCTACTTCAAGCCCCTGGGCTACCCGGAAGGCATCTACCGCGTCGGCCCGCTAGGCCGCCTGAACGTAGCCGCCCGCATGGGCACCCCCGAAGCGGACGCCGAACTCGACGAGTATCGCGAACGCCTGGGCCGCATCGTCCAGAGCTCGTTCTTCTACCACTACGCCCGCCTGATCGAAGCGCTCTACGGCGTGGAGCGCATGGAAGAGCTCCTGAACGAACCCCTGATCACCGACACCCACGTCCGGGCCGAAGCCGGAGTCAACGCCAACCAGGGCGTAGGCATCATCGAAGCCCCGCGAGGCGTCCTCATCCACCACTACAAAGTGGACGACAACGGAGCCATCACCTGGGCCAACCTGATCGTAGCCACCGGCCACAACAACCTGGCCCTGAACCACAGCATCCGTCAGGTAGCCGAACAATTCGTAGACGGAGCCCAGCTAAAAGAAGGAGCCGTCAACCGCGTCTCCGCCGTAGTCCGAGCGTACGACCCGTGCCTGAGCTGCTCCACCCACGCGTATGGTGGCCCGGCAGTCGACCTGAGGCTGTGGAGCCCGAATGGGGAGCTGGTCGATTCCTGGCCAAAGCCGGAGTAGATTGGGGCCCGCAACCACAGCGCGACTCTACGCGTTGAATCGTTGAGATTGATCCCGACAGGACGCGGGTCAGTCGTGATGCGGCCGCTGCACACCGTCTGGCGACAACCTGTCTTCCGTTTACGCGCGCCACAGTTCATACGAATGCGCGTCGCGGAAACGGCGTGGTCCATCGAATTGAAATCCCACTCCGCTGGCGCGCCGGTGTCGGGTATACTCGGATCGAATCGGCAATCCGCACATCCAAACCTCGCAATGTAAAAATCCAAAATCGCGAGCTGGGTAGTCCCCTATTGTGAGTTAACCCAGTGCGCGCGGCGTCGGTTTACAATAACACTCGAATTACAATGAGCGATCAGCCAAATCTTACTCTCACAGAGATCTCGAGCTCGGCTCTGTGGGCGCGGCTCCAAAGTGCGAACGATCGTGGCGAGTTACCCTCGGCGGTCCGGAAGTTGGCCGCAAATGCGGCACCATTGCTGGAGCACGTCGCACAGTACATGCCGCTCTATACTCTGCACACTGAGCGGCACGTGCTGAACGTGATTGGCTGGATGGATTGGCTGACTACGGATTGCATCGACGAACTTTCCGCCATCGACTGCGCCGTGCTGCTCATGGCGGCCTATACTCACGACCTCGGAATGGCTGTGTCGCACAAGCAGTACCAGGAGCTGATGGACGATGCCGAATCGCATACGCCGGAATGGATCGAGTTCCAGAAATTCCTAGACGGCTACGCGGAGCACAAGCGGCGGATCGAGCAACTCCGTACGGAAGGCCGTCACTACGCCTCCGAACAGGTTCGCGCCTATTTACTCACGGAGTTCCTGCGCCGAACACATGCCGACGAACACTCGACGCGTCTGAAGACCCAATTGGATGCGATCGTATCCGCCTCCGGCGATGGGAGCCTGTTTCGCCACGCGAACGCCTCGTTCCGCCACGAACTCGAACTGCTCGCCATCAGCCACAATCAGGACCCGGGCTGGTTGCGCCACAAACTCGGGACAGCGCCGATCCTGTTCGGTCAGCAGGTGCTCAACCTCCCACTCCTGGGAACCATATTGCGCCTGGCCGATGTCCTGGACTTCGACTCCTCAAGGACCCCCGGCATCCTATTCCAGCATCTCGGATTGGACGGTACGCAGCCATTGGAACAGGTCGCCGACAACGACGGCATCGGTATCAGCCAGCAGGAATGGCGAAAACACCTCGCCATCACTGGAATTCACTACGACAGCACCAGAAGCGAGCTAACCTACTCGGCGAAGGAGTGTCCCGACCCCGTCACGGAAAAGACGATCCACAGCTTCCTCGGCTGGATTCGTGAGGAAGTCTCAACCGCGCAGGGCCAGTCGCGCTTGCGCCTCCCGAAAGTGATTGCCGACATCAAACCGGCAAGGAAGGCGGACGGCAAACCCGCTTACGAATTCCACGACTGGCAATTCCATCTGAGCCACACGGAAATAGTCGACCTGCTGATGAACGAGTCGCTCTATGGCGACCCCGGCTTGGCAATCCGTGAATTGGCGCAGAATGCCCTGGACGCCCTTGAGTTGCGCGACCTCCGCCTCCAGTACCGGCGCAAGACCGGCCGGAACTCGTCAAGTGCCGCCCTGGACGGGACGCCGACGCAGACTCCCGGATCATTCCTCGACAATTCCGGTCAGGTCGTGCCGCTTCAAGCAGATCTCCGCTGGGACTTCGACGCAGACCAAGGCCGTTGGTGGCTCGAGTTCTCCGACAACGGCGTGGGCATGAGCAAGGAGACCATCGGCCGCTACTTCACAAACTTAGGGAAGAGCTACTACAAGAGCGCAGAGTTTGAGCGCGAAAAGGAGGAGTTGCGCCGGCAGGGGCTGATCGCCACCCCCATCTCCCAGTTCGGAATCGGCATCCTCTCCGCTTTCATGCTGGCCGATCGCATTGAGGTGAAGACCAATGCAGGCGGCGGAGAGAAAACCGACTTGACTGTCTCCGGAGCGGGCAGTCTGTTCTGGACCAGCGAAGGCTCACGCCCTGCACAAGGAACTGATGTCAAGCTGTGGCTGAAACCGGAACTCACGCTGGTTCACGATCGGAACCGATCCCTGGACCTGCTAAGGACTGAGTTCGAATACTCACGGAGGCGGCCGGGTCAAAAGAGGTACCCGCCACAGCACTACGATCCCTTCCACCAACTGGCTTTGCATGTTGTCTGGCCGATGTATCCGATTGGAATCCACCCGCCAAAGGCTCAGAATCGCAGCGTCGGCAGCGACTTCTTGGACGGCACATTTCACATCCGCAAGTTAATCCCAATGAACTTGCAGCTTCTAAGGGAGAAGGCGCACAAGTGGGACATCGAGCTGCCGGGCTCGCTCCCACTGAAGTGGATGAACTTCGACTGGTGCGACAATGCGACGCCTGAGGCCACGGGAAGCCGTATTCGAATTATAGCGCCGGGCATCGGCCAGAGTAGAGACTGGGATCGCTCAGAGACACTCTGTGACCTTGGGGCTTGGCTCGTCCAGAGTCTGGTGGAAGATATCTCGGAAACAAGACCGCTCGTGCGATCGATGGACGTCGCCGACACCACTGTGTTCTCCAGAATACTGGAAGTAGAAAGGGGTGTCGGCCTCTCCCTGTGGGTGGATTTGCGAGGCGAAGCTTCACCGAGATTGAAGGCCGATCGGACACAGGCGCTGCCACCCAAAAGCGAGGGGGAATGGTGGTCCTGCTGCGCCTCGGTCTTTGCTCGGTTCTTTGCCTTCCTCGAAGCGAATCCTGCATCGGCATGGCTGAGCCTTTCTTTTTCAGGCGAGGTTCGTGAACGTTTGGCTCGGGCAGCCTCAAGAGCAGAAAACTGCTCGGCCAGTGAGCTCGAGCGCCGCGTCGAAATCTCCCTCGTGCCATCCAGAGAGATTCTGGAGTCGCGCTTCCGCGGGTTCCAGCTCAACCTCGCCTTCGCTGTCGCCCTGGCTCGTGACCGCAACCTCGCCCGTGATCTGGCCCGCGACCTCGACGGCGACTTCAACCGAGACTCAGACCTCGACGCCAAGCTCAGGCGCGCCATCTCAATTGCACATGCCCTCGCCCGCGAAGGTGATCTCAATCTCGACCTAGACCTCGAATACTCGATCGACCAAGACCTCCTGAGCATGTTGCAGCACCATCTCTTGCAGGAAGCCTGCTACCCGAGTCTGCGGCAATCATGGCCGCCAGTGAATCTCTATCGCTATGACGGCTCCATCGCCGATGCGCAGCTTACGGCGCCGTGCCTATTCCGCTTCGCCGAGTCGCCCGACGACTCGGGAGCGGTCATCCCACCCACAACACCCAACGAGGAGGCGAGAAATCTGACCACAAACGGATTCGACCTATGTTTTCCCACATCCGCTATCCCCCTTTGGCCCTTGCGGAGCAGGCTACGGGAATGGGGGAGGGACCGCAGCCTGCGAAGAAGAGCAGCAATGGTGTTCCTATTCGAGAAGGTGGCGGACAAATATCGAGAGCAGCCCAAGCTACAACAATCTTTTCTCCCAGCCAAACACATTTACGCATTCCTCCCCGACGCGAGCCTTTGGTACAAGCCATTCACCGAGTGGGAGGAAAGCGACTGGCAAAACCCAGCCAACCGCTCCATGTTGTGGCGCATCGACGAAGGAATCGTGGTCTCCAGACCGGGACTCCGGCCCCTCAACGAAATGCACTCGCTTCCCGCCGATGAGCCAACAACCAAGCCTTGGTCACGCTGGCAGAGGAGCAAGTGAAACCACAGTGGTTTGTGACGATTGGCTGCTACACGAGACTATCCCGGCCCACAAGGAACTCAGCGAAACCCATCGGCAACCGTAAAGCCCAGCACGAGCATCCTCTGGGCAAGTACGCAGGGACAGCCCAAGTTCTCCCGAGCGTTCTTCCTGCTCTCTAGGAAATTCCCATTTCTCTCAAGTGAACCCGCTGGAGAGGACTGAAGGTCATCGACGGCCTCGGTCGCACTACCGTCAAGAGGCGACATGAGAATGCTCGGACAATAGCTCGAGCCAGTCAACGCGGAAACTGAGATCAGTCAATCCGTCGTGAAATAAGCCGAACAAGGGATGAACGCCGCCAGACTGACGAGAAACCCGAGGACAACCCGGCCATCGATCTGTGGACAGCTGAGCGTTCGCCGCGGCTAATCGGAAGAACGGATCGGAGGATCTGACAGATGACACGAATTCCGGCGTACATCGGCGCTCACGCAATGGCGTTGCTGTCCGGGCGTGGCAGTTCCAGCACTAAGCGACAGAAAAGGCATTCAGGATAGTGCTATCGGAGACTCAAGTCCAGCAACATCCTATAAGCGGGGCTATCGACTGGAGCGAGCTCGTCACTCCACAGCCTTGCGCCGCGCCAGTGGAGCAACCTGCTTCAACAGCGCGGCGGAGCCCGTGTCGCAGAAGGACTTTCCACTCGGGCTCCTCGTAGCGAGATCCGCAAGTTCGACTCTGCACAAGGCTACAATGAATTGGCATACCCGTTGAGCCTGCACCAAATCGTGCCAAACCCCTTGTTCTTGCAAAGGTATGTTCATGGGGTCGAGCAGCCACATTCGCTGCTCACCACGGAGTTTCTCACTGTGCCTCAAGGAGCTCACATAGGGAAACCAACAACCGAAGGCCTGTTGATAATTGACGCGATTCCTTAAACCACTTAACCAACCTGCGGAGCTATGATTCTGGAGCAACTCGCCGCAAAGCTCCGTCAGCTTTATTGAAATCGGCTGGGTAGTAGCGGTCAAGCCAAACTTGAGAATCTCGGAACTCACCGCCATTATGTGCTTTGCAAATGTATCCCACACAACTTCGTGAGAACCACCGCCCGAGGCAATCTGATTGCAGGTGAGCTTACGACTATTGGGGTCGTAGGCGCATCGATAGGTTCCGGCCGATATTGTAAACCCGTTGTCTGCGCCATACAGCTTGGCAACTTTCGCGACAGCGCTCGCTGCACTTTGATCTACTTGCGTGCAACTCATTTTTGTAAGGCGCATGAGGGAGTGGGCAGCAAAATAGGCCGCATAATAAGATTTGATGAACAACCAACTCGTAGAGCGTGGAAGCTCGGCACTCTTCTGAGAAAGAATCAGACTCTCGAAGGAGGCACACCCGAGACGATCGAGATCAAAGGCAAATGCCTTGAGCAGAGATTCTGGATCGCTTACATATATGCAAAATGCCGTACTGGAGGTAAGTGGCTCAAAAACATGATATTTTTGCATCCTAAACCAGTCGGCTAGCGAGGAGTAGAGCGGGCCTTCTACAGCATTGATACCAGGAGTCCATAGCGGCCGGATTGCATTCGCAACTTCTGACATTCCGCTACAAAGAGAATTTCTTTCGAAGGGTTTCGGACATGGTTTCGTATAGGGCGCGATAACTCAACCCCGGCTTCGAGAAGCTGGCCTTCTTGAGGCGGTCAAAGAGTGCACCCATCACCTCCGCAAAATTGTCCGGGGTATAAACCGCCCCCTTTCTGTCCTTTACTTTTTGGGCAACTTCTGGGAATAGCTGCAGAACCGCGCGAAACACAACTGGACTTGTAATACTTTCTGGAGCCTTCAACGCGGCCAAGCCGTCAATGAAGGCAGTGAGGTACGCCGCTGTGGCTGAGTAAATCTCAGCATTATTGGCGTTTCCAAAATTTCCCATCAAAGGACGGAGCGCCGCATTGAAAGTCACTCTGGTGAGCTTCCCTGCCGCCTTATTAGCAGGACTCATTAGCCCAAGAAGCGGACTCCCTGGATCATCCATAAACTGATCGAATAATTCTCTCAGCACAGCCTCAACGTCGCTCTCGTACTCTGCTAGATTCTTAATATCCAGGAGCAATTCGTTCGAAACTGGGCGCTGCTTCGTGTTGATGTCGATAAATAATCGGGTCTCGTCGCGCCTAGAGAGACCATTGTAGACGACGACAGGAACGCGAAGCGCCGTCTTTGCCTTAGAGAACCCGTAAACGCGGTGCTGGCCGTCCAGAACTAGAAACGCGCGCGGATGACTCTTAAATCCAAGTGTCTTCTTTTTTCGATCAATCGTCATCTCGGCTTCTGGCTGTGCCGAGAGTACAATGGCGCTTGGTATCGTGCCGAGACCGCTGTCGATATACGCTGCGATCTCCTCTGCACGCTTGGCATCGAGAACCCGTTGAAACCCCTTTTTGGGATCTTCGTCTCGCGTCGACACGAAACACGTGCGAGCCAGGACATCGCTGGGTACAGTCAGCGTGTAGAAATTGTACTTACCCTGCGTAACAAGACTGTAAGAAAAGCTGAGAGATTCTGATACTTTACTTGATTCGGTCATTCTAGGGCCGTAACACGAGATCATACCAGATCGGGGACAGCCCGCCGACCAGCGATGGCGTACGGCTGGTATTTCCAGTGTCAGGAGAATTTACGACGAGCCGCCCACCCCTTTGTGCGTTCATTGGCTCTCCGGAACGGCCGGCACAGTCCGTCTCGGCCGCCTTCCGTTCGCGAGCCCATCCGTCCCGAGTGCCAGGTCTCGTACAAGCAGGATTAAGGCAAAGTGACGACGGGGGCGGTCTTGTACATCGGCTCAAACGCGACGCCCCGCTGCGGGCCCTCCGCATACGGCCAGACGGGAACCAGTTTGTCCCCCTGCGTGATCCTGCCGTGGAGCGGCTCCGAGGCGTACGACGTCGGAACCCCGCGCGTGACTTCGCCCCGTTCGGGCGGAAAGACGTATTTCAGCCTCTACACAAAGGAACTCTTCGCGAGCAACAAACTTCAAGCAATTCACCCGTTGTGGCCCCTGGAGTAAGCGGCTACCTTCAGCTCTGCGAACTCATGCACCCCAGCCGGGACCATGACTAACTCCGCAGCCCACCGGGAGGACGGCGCACGATCCCCCCGGAATGCCACGATCTTCGGCACCAAATACACGTCCTGTGGCTTCAGCACCGTGACGTCCATTCCATATTCGCGAATCGCGAATGGCAAATTGCAAGTGCGGCCACCCGCCCGGATTGAGATCTTCTTCGGGCCGCCGCCACGGCCCAGACTTGACCTCCGCCGTTCTGATGCCGCATAATAGCTCAAGAAAGTTGAACCATTATGCAGAGGACGGGCAATCGGGACCTCTACCAGATCGCTGAATCACAAGGCGGCTACTTCACAGCCAAACAGGCCGCACGCCTCGGCTACACAGCCAGCAAACGGAACTACCATGTCGGAACTGGCAACTGGGTCCGGGAGCATCGCGGCATCTATCGTCTTGCGCTCTTTCCGTCGCCCCCCCGCCCCGATTTGATCCTCTGGTGGCTCTGGTCACGGGGACGTAGCGACTCACCGCAGGGCGTCTTCAGCCACCATACGGCCCTCGCCCTCCACGAACTCACCGATGTCAACCCGGCGAGAATCGATCTGACGGTGCCGCCCAGCTTTCGAAAAGGCTCGGAGATCCCCTCAGTGCTCCGGCTGCATTTCGCTGTGGTCGTCGCCACCGATATAGAGGTGGTCGAGAACGTCCCGGTGACTACTGCACTGCGAACGATCCTCGACGTGTGGCGGGAGCAATCACTCCAGGAATCGTCGCTCCGAGATGCCTTTCGCGACGCCAGGAGTCTGGGCAGGATAACCATGGGACAAATTGCTCAGGCGCGTAAAAACCCCGGTGCCACTCAGATCATCGATTCGCTGGAACGGGGCCACCGATGACCACGAGTCGGCAGTACAACTCCGGCGCAGCGCTGCGAACCTCACTGGAAGAGCGGCTCAAGCGCTCCGCCCACGAAGAGGCAGTCGACCTGCAACGCCTCCGTCGTCAGGTCGCCTTCGACCGGTTCCTCGCACGGCTTTTCCAGGACAGGCAAACCGACTGGGTTCTGAAAGGCGGCTACGCGATGGAACTGCGATTTCACGCGGCACGCGCTACCAAGGATCTCGATTTCACAGTAAGAGCAAAGTCCTCCGGCGTGCTCGGATACCTACAGGAGGCAGGGGCGTTGGATATCGGCGATTTCTTCTCATTCCGGATCGGTGAAGCCACGATGGATCTCGACGGCGCACCCTACGGAGGTGCCCGATATCCTGTGGAAGCGATACTCGGCAGCCGCACATTTGTGAAGTTCCACCTGGATGTCGGAGTCGGGGACATCATCGTAGAGCCCCTTGAGTTCGTGCGAACGCGGGATTGGCTTGCTTTTGCCGGAGTCCCTCCACCCGACGTGCCGATGATCCAGCGCGAGCAGCAGTTCGCGGAGAAACTGCACGCCTACACGCTGCCGCGCCCGGCCGCGCCAAACAGCCGCGTCCGAGACTTGGTCGATTTGGTTCTGCTGATCCGCTCCGGCACTCTCGAGCAGACACGCGTGGTCGGTTCCCTAAGGGAAACCTTCGCGCGGCGGGATACGCATCAAATCCCGCGCAAGCTGGAAGCCCCGCCGGAAAGTTGGGTGGCGCCGTTCGCCGCCCTCGCCGAGGAATGCTCATTGGACGTTTCGGTCTCCGAGGCATTCTCAGACTTGACCCGTTACTTCGACGGGCTGGAAGAGGTAAACCTGTGATGACTGCACCGCACTCCAACGGCTCAGTCCCCAATCACACAGAAACGATCCCAACCCCTTGGAGATGCGTCCTTTCGCGAGAGCGTTCGCTTTCAACACCAGGAGCGCAAAAAGGCGCAGAAGTGGCCAGCCACGCTGACGAAGGAGAGTGAACCTTGGCTACCTGTTGACGAGCGGACATAGTCCATTCTGCTCATCTGCCCCCAGCCCCAAACTGAACGGCGACCGCATGAATCACAGGTGCAATAATGGCGGTGGGCCAGGTCAACCCGTTCCTCAAGGACAATGGAGATGACTATAACGATCCAAGCTTGGGTGCTGCGTTCAATCAGAAGATAATGAAGAATTGCTTCGAAAACAAGGATTGGAGGCCATAGCCATGAATGCATTGCTCAGGATTGGCCTTGCGATTGGTCTATGGCTATCAACGAGCTCTTCACAGTACACATGCTCCGCCGCTCAGCTGATGGTCGAGCCAAGCATCGTGGAAGGCAGGTACTGCCTTGACGATACCGGAGCATTGAGTCTAAAGCTGAGTGTACGTTTTACCTACCACAATTCCAGCGACAGCCCCATTGTGTTACCGCTATTCGAGCAGATCGCTCAGTACACTCTCTTTCGAGATGACGAGTCGCTATCCCGGAACCGACCTGAAGGCCAGGAGAAATATCGTGTGCGCCGTCTTTTTGATGAGACGAAACTCAACACTAGCCGGCCAAGTTCGGGTCTTTTCCAGATCCTGGGAAGCGGCGAAAAGCGTGAGAGAATTCATAAGGTTGTCATTTTTCTCCGTCCGCCAAGACGCCCTGGCATTTCCCTGCTTGGGTCGGATCATCTCCTGCAAGTTGAGCTCAATCACTGGTTCGGGAACAGACGGGTTGGTGAGACCCTCCAGCGCACCTGGCGGAACTTTGGATTATTGTGGATAGACACCATAATCGCACCACCCGTAAAGCTCCACATTGAAAAGGACCCCCAGCCGCAACGCTGTCCTCTCCGAATTGATTAGCTTGCAAAAGAGGACAACCCGAGGTGGTTACGTCAGCTATACATAGATTCTCAATAGGCGCGCCTTTACACATCAGGAGAGTTCTGGGTGTGGACGACCCTATTTGTAGCGCAGTGCTTTCCAGTGCGCCAATCGACCAGGGTGTGGTCCACGGTTTCTTTTCCCAGAATGCAGGGGACTGGCTCGGTGCTGAGAAATTCGAGTCATGCATCCCGATTCCGCGAGATGAACTCAGCCTGGGAAGGAGGGAGGATCGTACATTCGTCGCAGAATTCCTGAACACTGGAGAGCCCGATCGCATCTGTTTGTTCTTCTCAGTGTTGTTCGATTGCGACCAGGGGTACTCGAAAGTGCGGACTCCCTATGTATTCGCTAGCCGATCCGCCGCGGAAACCCCGATGGCCGTCTGGTACTTTCTTCAAGGGCCACTGGTAACAATTGATGGTGTCGATGAGGCGATGCTCGACTCCACGGAGTGGCCCGCGATCTGTATTCTTACACGTACAGGAATCGGCCATCCCATTGAGTCCGGGGTCCAACTGGGCCCGGATACAATTCGGGTGATTGCGGAAAATACCCAGTTCATCATGATTGGTGCGTTCGATTGTGGGGAGCGCCTGATATGGAGCCGTACCGATCAATCATTCCAAAACGCTACTGCCTGGTTCTCGACCACGCCGACCCACCGTTTTCCAAAATAGACGAAATGGAAAGAAGGAATGGGTGGGCAACGGCGGCAGGTCGAAACCCCTGTCGGAGACAGGTTCGGCCCGCTCCGGCTTTCACCGGGTAAATCTCCCCGGTAGCCCCTTGGGCCCTCAATCTCCGCTGACGAACCTCACTCGAATATCGCCGCAAGCCTCGCCAACACTTCCTCAACAATCGCGTCAGGCACGCTCTCCAGTCTCTTCCCCCCACGAGCGCCCAGATCCAGCGCACGGGGTTGATCGCAGCGGACAACACCCGTGGTTTGCGTTCCCGCCCCCGACAGCGAGACCGCGAAGCCCGCTGTCCGCGCGAAACTTCCGCCGCTGGTAATGGGCAGGACCACCGGCACTTTGATCACCCGGTTGAAAGCCTCCGGCGAGACGATCAGGACGCGCCGCCGCCCTTTTTGTTCGTGCCCTTCCGAGGGATCGAGCCCAACCAGCCAGATATCACAGCGCTTCATCAGATCAGTTCACCACCGGCCGCCTTGCCCCGGGCCCACTCACGATCTTCCTGACTGCGCACCGCCTTGGCATCGCATTGAGCGAGGAGTTCATCCAGCGTGTAGCGGGGCCGCGAGTGCGGTTTCACCACCAGTTGGCCGCCTTCCACCGCAAGACCGACTTTCACCCCCGGCCGCAGGCCCAGCAGATCCAGTAAGGCAGGCGGAACCGCCAGCATAATCGAACCGCCGACCTTGCGCAGATGGGTTGTGTACATGGCTGCCTTTCTCAAGTTATACCTTGGCACAACTTACCGGCAGCTCTGCACCTCGCCGGCTTGGATTCGCTTCGGCGCGGGCCCTCCAGAAACTCCTCAACCGCCCAATCCCAGTCCCGCAAATCAAGCCCGCCGGGCAGCGAGGCTCAACACCACCCCCTGCCCGGCGGCTTCCGTCAGTTTGAGCCCACGATACCAATAGGCTCTCCCGACACCACCATCTCCACGCGGCGGTTTTTCAAACGCCCCGACTCGTTCGAATTCGAGGCGACCGGATTGGCTTTCCCCAGTCCAGCCGCACTCACCGTATCGGCAGGCACGCCCTGCCCGATCAAATACGCGCGCACCGAATTGGCGCGGCGCTCCGACAGCACTTGATTGTATTCTTCACTCCCGACGCTATCAGTGTGCCCCTCCAACTCGATCTTCAATCCTGGGTACGCGAGCAGGATCCCGGAGACCTTGGCCATCTTCTCCCGGGCACCCGGCTTCAGTTCGTACTTGTCAAAGTCGAAGAGCACGTCAGCGATATTCACGATCAGGCCGCGAGCCGTCTCCTCGGTCTCCAGGACCGCGTTCAGTTGCTGGCGAAGCCGTTCCCTCAACTGAGCCTTCTCTTTCTCGGCCTGCAGGCACGCCAGATTGTCAGTCTTTATGACATCGTGCTCAACAAATACCCCTCCAGCTCAGACCCGGAGTTGAGGGAGACCCTGGCCAGCGCGAAGGTGAACAAGGCATACCTCTTGACAATGATCAAGCTGGTACCCCAGGGTCTTGCTCTCTACGAGGAGGTAATTCTGCAATTCAGAGCCGCTGCCGAGCCCGCCATCCGCGAGCATGTCGCACGGGCCATGATCAACAAGGCGTATCAACTGGGAGAACGGTTTAACCCGCACGAAACAAAAGAGGCACATGGGCTCTACGAAGAAGTGATCGCAAGACTCTCCGCCGGGTCGCGGCCAAGTATGCGCACCAAACTGGCGCTGGCGCTGAACGGCTTCGGATGGCAGAGCATCCTCCTCGCCAAACTAGCCATGAAGAACAAGGAGAACTCAACGTTCCACCTGGAGAAGGCCCGTGACGCTCTGCGTAGAGCAAAGGAGATCTGTCCCGGTGACGCCCTGATTCAAGGGAATGAGGCCTATGTCGAGTTTCTTGCGGGCGAGAAGCGGCTGGCCCGTGAACTTCTGGAATCCGCCATTCGCGCCGGTGGCGAGCGGACACGCCAGATGGAGATCCGCGATTCCACGATATACCCGGTCGATGGGGATTCGGAGTTTGCCGAGTGGGCAAAGGCCGCACCGGGCGCACCACTGCAGTGAAGTGCCCTGCGATCAGGGCCTGTCATCCAGAGCGCTAGGCAGTCAGGCGGAGGCGCTCGATGAGCCTTCTGCAACGGAGCCATGGCCGGACCAAATGCTCAGGGCCTCAGACCTGGACCCCTACTGCACGGTCGAACTACTCCGGCTCTGCACGATCAGACGGTTTGGGAGAGGCGTCATCGGGAAGTCTGGTTTCTCCTGATCGTACACCCCATCGCGGGTGATCTTCAGAAGGGAAACTACTCTCGCGATCACACCCGAACCCGGCATCGCTCAGGAGTCATTCGACACGATCCAATTCGAGGAGACTACTCAAGAAGCCGCAGCCCCGCGACGGAGATTGCGTCCCGCACCATGGCGCCCTCCGCCTCAGCGCCCCCGAAGTGGAGATACCTCCGGCGCCAGACGTTTGCGTAGTACAACGACGGATGAGTGAGAACCACAAGGGTCGCGTCGCCATGTTCGAGACGCAATTTGCGAAATATGTTGTCGCAAGCCATCAACGTGCGTGGAGCCTGGATTCCGAAAACCCGTGGACCCAGCATCCGAAGGGGCTCCATTCCGAGCATCAGAATGAGACGCGGGCGCGCGACGTCCAACTGCCGCCTGAAAAACGAAGCGCAGCGGTTCACAAAACCCTTGTCGCGGCTTCCGGGAAAGCGGCCGGTTTCCGGCCCTTCCGTGCGCAAACCCAGGTAGGCGTTGGTGTAAAAGCACCGCTCCGGTTGGAGATCGAATCCCCTCAGCAACTTCTCAAGCACTTGCCACGTCCGACTGGTGCCTGTCTCGGACCCCTTCTGTCGCCCTCGCTCGTAGGCGGCAACCGTATTGAAGTCCTGTCCGACCACCATGCACCCGCCTGTCGGGAAATCGAATTCCTTGTCTTGTGAATTCGGCTCGATCCACAAGCCCAGTCCGCCGGGAAAGAACGCCGTCCCCTGAATCGGCTCGGGTACTGCGGACACACCGGATGGAAATGGCTGCACCGCTGGTTCCATCTCTTTCCAGAGTCTTCGGGCGACGGCTATTCCGCAGGCGCGCATCGACTGGTGATTCTAACGTAGATCTTAGGAACCCGGTCACCTGAGGCACTACCACGGCAGCCATGGATGCAACAGCCTAGCTCACATCATGCCGCAACCATCAGCAGAGAGTGTTACTGACAAACGAGTGCACCACAGCACGAGAGATCCGATCTCCTAATGCGCGTCAGCCCGCCGCCCTGGACAACCCTGATCCCCAGAAATCCCGAATCGGGGGGCCTACACGTTACCGGTCCCCGCCGCTCAAACTATTTCTCACCCACGCTTTCAATCACTTGCAGACCACCCCCACCCCGAGCCTTGGAAGCCAGGACTACAATGTGCCCGCTGGATCCCGCGGCCCGTCCGCCCCCAGCCGATCTTTGAATCCCGAACCTCCATCCCCACGCCCGAAACCGGCTGCGCCGAAACTCGGCAGGGAAGAGAGTCACAGCGAAATGGCCCATCAACATCATTTCTCCTGCCTTTCTTCCCTGCCCAGGAATCCGTAGCCAACCCGTCCCGGCAACGCTCAATCCATCCGCCTTGAGGGATCAAACCCATTTCTTCCCGTTTCCTTCTCCCCTCACGACTAGGCAGTCCCCATTCGCCGCCCCCGGCTCAACCAGCCCACTGCCCTCGCAATCCACCACCGCTGAAGGATCAAACCCATCTCTTCCCGTTGTCTTCGCTCCCCAGCAAATCAGCGGCCCCCAGCCACCCCAATCCACCAACCGCGAGCGATCAAACCCATCTCTTCCATCTTTCTTCCCCCTGGCGCAAGAGCCCGCACTCAGCCACTAGCACCACGCCCAACCCCACCCCGCCGCCCCCACCCCGCCAACTCAAACAGAATGCCTCCCTCCTGTTTGGATCTGCCCCGCCCTCGCGTGCTAGCATAGTTGATTGTCAGGCTCCGGGCTCCGTGCAATAGGACGGTCCAAACCCCGCCAGGTCCGGAAGGAAGCAACGGTAGGATCTCACCCTGTGTGCCGCGGATCCCCCGGGGTCTGGCATTAGAGTCTGACCGGCACCACCCGCCCAGCGATCATGTACCAGGTCATCGCCCGTAAGTACCGTCCCCGCACCTTCGCCGAGCTCATCGGGCAGGAGCATGTGCGCACGACGCTCGAAAATGCCATCACCCAGCAGCGCATCGCCCACGGCTATATCCTTGCCGGTCAACGCGGTACGGGCAAAACTACCATCGCCCGCATCCTCGCCCGCTGCCTGAATTGCGTCGAAGGACCCACGCCCACCCCCTGCGGCGTCTGCTCCTCCTGCATCGAAACCTCCCAAAGCAGCGCCCCCGACGTCATCGAGATCGACGCGGCCTCCAATCGCGGTATCAATGAGATGCGCGAACTGCGCGAGAACGTGCGCTACCGCCCGTCCCGCGACCGCTACAAAGTCTTCATCATTGACGAAGCCCACCAGATCACGAACGAGGCCTTCAACGCCCTCCTGAAGACCCTGGAAGAGCCGCCCGAGTGGGCCGTCTTCGTCCTCTGCACCACGGAATCCCATAAGATCCCCACCACCATCGCCTCCCGCTGCCAGCAGTTCAGCTTCCGCAGCGTCGACTTCCACGAAGTCGTCGGCCGCATGGAAGAGATCTGCAAAGCCGAAGGCATTGAAGCCGAACCCGAAGCCCTGGCCGTCATCGCCCAGGCCGGTGAAGGCTCGGTCCGCGACTCGTTCTCCGCCCTCGATCAGGCCATCGCCTGCTGCGGCAACACGCTCACCGGAGCGGCCGTCCGCGACCTCCTCGGCATGTACTCGCTGGCCTCCCTCGAGCGCGTCACCCAGGCCCTGCTCTCCCAACAGACCGCGGCCATGCTCGAGATCGTGGCCGAACTCGAAAGCGCCGGCAAAAACCTCCAGCAGTTCTGCCGCGAAATGGCCCGCTACTTCCGCAACCTGCTGGTCGCCAAGATCACTGGCAAGGAAACCCGGCTCATCCCGGCGGCGGCCCCCGAACAGGCCCGCATGCGCGACACCTCGGCCCAGTTCAGCGAAGAGGACCTCACCCGCTGGCTGCAGCTCACCCTTGAACTCTACGGGCAATTGCAGTATTCAATGCAACCCCGGCTGCATGTCGAACTCGGCCTGATGCGCCTGGTGCACGCCGGACGGATCAAACCCATTGAAGAAGCGCTCAAGGAACTGGCCGCAAGCGGCGGCGTTCCGGCGCCCCGGCCACCCCAGGCAACAGCAGCGGCTCCGGTCCGCGCGGCCTCCGTCACCGAACGAAGCCAGGCGCCCTACGCCGCCCCTCGTCCGGCCGCCTCCGCGTCCTCCGGCCCATCCTATTCCGCCCCGCCGGCCCGCACCGCTGCGCCTCCGGCCCCGGCGCCTGCCCGGACACTCGCGCCCCAGCCCAGCGCTCCGCCGGCGCCCCGCTCCACCGCCATCGAGCCCGGCTCCACCAAAGAGAAGCTCATCGCCGCCCTCCAGGAGATGCGCTCCGCCATGTCGGTCCAGGCGGTCGAGGATTCCCAGCTCATCGAAACCCAGGGCACGGTCGAGTTCCTCGCTCCGCGCTCCGCCAAGCTCGGCCTCATGGCCAAGGACGTCGAAAAAGGACTGACCCAGATCCTGGGCCGGGCCGTGCGCGTCAAGATTACAATCGATGAAACCGCCGTCGTGGCGGCGCCCGAGAAGAAACCCCAGACGTCGGAAGCCGAAGACGAAGCATCCCAGCGTGCAATGGCCCATCCGGACGTGCAACGCTTTCAAGAGATATTCCCCGGCAGCCAGGTGCGGGGCGTACGAGACCTGAAGGAGTAGATGCCATGAAATTCCCCGGCGGCGGCAATATGCAGGCCATGATGAAACAGGCGCAACAGATGCAGCAGCGCCTCCAGGAAGAGATCGCGGCCATCCGTGTGGAAGCAAGTGCGGGCGGCGGCATGGTCACGGTCAAGATGGACGGCCAGAAGCATTGCACTGGCGTCGTCATCGATCCGGAAGCGGCCGGCGACGCCGAAATGCTCTCCGATATGGTGATGGCCGCCTTCAACGAAGCCGTGCGCAAAGTCGAAGACGAGACCCAGAAGAAGACTGCCGGCATGTTGGGCGGCATGGGTCTGCCTCCCGGCCTGTTTTAGTCCGGTCCCGCAGGACTCATCATGCCCGACTTCGCGGAACCCCTCGCCCGGCTGATTCAGGAAGTGAAACGTCTGCCCGGCATCGGCCAGAAATCGGCGCAGCGCATCGCCTTTCACATCCTGAGAGCCTCCCGTGAGGACGTCGACCGCCTCACCACGGCCCTCGTCGACGTCAAGGAGAAGCTCGGCCTGTGCGCCATCTGCAACAACATCAGCGACGGCGAGAAGTGCCTCTATTGCCGCGATCCCCATCGCGACCGGCGCCGCATCTGCGTCGTCGAAGAGCCGCACAACATCGTGCCCATCGAGACCACCCGCACCTTTGAAGGTCTCTACCACGTCCTGCACGGCAGCATCAGCCCGCTTCGCGGCATCGGCCCCGAACAGCTCCGCATCAAGCAACTGCTCGAGCGCCTCGTCGACAGCGACATGGAAGAGATCATCCTGGCCACCAATCCCACCGTGGAAGGCGAAGCCACCGCGGTCTACCTGGCCCGTCTCCTCAAACCCCTCGGCATCAAGGTCACCCGCATCGCCATGGGCATTCCCGTCGGCAGCGACCTCGAATACGCCGACGAAGTGACCATGTCCAAATCCCTGGAAAACCGGAGGGAGATGTGAAATGCATACTCCTGCTCATCCTGGTCTGCTCGGCCGCTAACGCCCAGAACCGCGCCCGCGTTCTCGCCGAGTTCAACGAGTTCCTCAAGCTCCCCAACGTCGCCGCCGACCCCGAAGGTCTGAAGGAAAACGCCGCCTGGATCCGGGCCGCCTTCGAGCGCCGCGGCGTCCAGACCCAGCTCCTCGAAGTCCCCGGAGCCCCCGCCGCCGTCTACGGCCAGCTCGGAGTCCAGAACGCCACCGGCACGGTCCTCTTCTACGCGCATTACGACGGCCAGCCGGTGAACCCCGCCCAATGGAAGGGCAGCGGACCCTTCGAGCCCTCTTACCGTGGCGGCAACCCGGCCGATCCTGAAACCCGCATCTACGCCCGCTCCGCCTCCGACGACAAGGGCGTCATCATCGCCATGCTCGCCGCCCTCGACGCCCTGCGCGCCGGCCGGGGCGCGCCCACCGTCAACATCAAGTTCCTCTTCGAAGGCGAGGAAGAGGCGGGCTCCGCCAGCCTCAGCCGCATCCTCCAGAAGTACACGCCCCTCGTGATGGCCGACTTCTGGATCATCTGCGACGGCCCCGTCCACCAGACCCGCCAGCAGCAGGTCTACTTCGGAGCCCGCGGCGTCACCGGCTTCCAGCTGAAGGTCTACGGACCCAGGCGCGAATTGCACTCCGGCCACTACGGCAACTGGGCGCCCAATCCGGCCATGATGCTCGCCCGCCTGCTCGCCTCGATGAAGGACGACGAAGGCCGCGTCACCATCCCCGGCTTCTACGCGGACATCGACCCGCTCACCGAAACCGAACTGGCGGCCATGAAGGCCGAACCGCCCATCGACGAAACCCTCATGCGCGAGCTGTGGATCGCCCGCACCGAGAACGCTCCCCGCCGCCTGATGGAAGTGCTGAACCAGCCCTCGTTCAACATCCGCGGCATCGACAGCGGAGCCGTCGGAGAAGCCTCGCGCAATGTCGTCCCCAGCGAAGCGGCGGCCTCCGTGGATGTCCGCCTCGTCAAGGGCAACGAGCCCAAGGCCATGCTGGAGAAGGTCAAGGCCCATATCCGAGACCAGGGCTACTTCCTGGTCGAAGGCCGCGAGCCAACGGAGATCGAAAGGCTGCAATGGCCCAAGGTCGCGGCGTTCTACTCCACCGAAGGCGGCTACCGCGCCGTGCGCACCTCAATGGACCTCCCGCAATCCAGGGCAGTCATCGCCGCCCTGGAAGGCATGGGCAAGCCCCTGGTGAAGATGCCGTCGTTAGGCGGCAGTGTGCCGCTGGCGATCATCGAGGACGTGCTGCACGTGCCGCTCATCGGAGTACCGATAGCGAACCACGACAACAACCAGCACAGCCACAACGAGAACCTGAGGCTGCAGAACCTCTGGGACGGCATCGAAACGATGCGAGCCCTCTTCCAACTCCCGCCCTACTAGCCGCTCTCCGTAAGGAGGGCGGACGCCCTCGTCCGCAGCCGGTCCCCTGACCGGCCCCCCTCCCCAACTCCGCAATCCCCCATCCGGAACCCCAGCGCCCCACTCCGTAAGGAGGGCGGACGCCCTCGTCCGCAGCCGGTCCCCTGACCGGCTCTCTGCTTGCTTCTTTATCTGCCGCCTAGAACGCCGACGCGATCCGCCGCATGAGCTTCACCTGCTTCTTCTCCCAGCGCATCTTCATGCGGTTCAAAATCCCGGGATCCCGGATCGCCAGCAAATCCGAAGGCAGTTCGTCCACAATCACATGCACCTTCGGGATCGGCTTCGCCGTCACACGCAGCCGCTGATTCACGATGCAGGTCTGCGTGGCCTTCATCAGCGGCTCATTGTACCGGCGCTTCAAATACTCAATGTGCTGCATGAAGCCCACTGTCCCGATCCCTTTTGTAAACAGGTCGCGGAACAGGAACGAATCGTCGGCCGCCAGGATCAGATAAGCCCCCAGCAGCGGAGCCTCGCCGAAGACCTCGAAGTTCATCACCGGAGTCACGCTGAGGTTGCCGGTCAGCTTCGTCAGGTACTTGTTCGCGGCGGCCTTCTCGTCCAGATCCAGCTTCAGCAGGATCATGTCGCGAATCAGCCGCGCTACCGCGGCGGCAATGTCGGTGACCGCGCCCGTCACCCCGCCGGTGAAGATATCGCCGATGGCCCCGCCGAGCTGTACGGTATTGGCCGCCAGTTCCGTGGCCTGCACCTTCGCCTCACGCGTCATCATCTCGATGACCGCATTCAGCGCCGCCTCGCCTTCCTTGCCGCGCACCGATTGGGCCCGTTCCGCCGCCTTGCCGTCACACCGCCGGCTGAGCGAACTGTAGACGTCGTAACACGACTTCACCACCTTGGCGGCCTTCGGCGCGATCTTGATGCCCACCGCCAGCGTGCTCTGCAATGACTGCACCGAGGTGTGCAGGTGCTCCTGGACCCGCGCAATGGTCTCCGGATCCGTGGGATTGCCGAACACCAGCTTGATGATCTCGCCGGCTTGCCCCGACGCGCTGGCAGACGACGCGGCATAGCTCGATTGCACCGTCCCGGTCGCGATCCGGCCGGCCGTCGACGTGGCCGAATAGGCGTGCGAGAACGCGCTCATCGCCATTCCGATCACCGTGGTCTTGCCCGCGAAATCGACCAGCGAGCCGCGGAAGAGATTGTCGACGTAGAGCTTGTACTGCTCCTCGATATAGGCCAGCGCCAGCTTGTCGTCGCGCGTCATCCGCACCTGGCGGCCGGAAAGCTGGTCGCGCAAGACCGTAATGGCGCCCAGCCGGTTGCGGCCATCGGACTCGCGCATCCAGGCGGAGTTGTAGCCGCCCTTCTCCGCCACCCACTCATCCAGCAGCTTCCGGATGAGATCCGCCCCTGCTTTCGACTTCGCCTTGCCATAGGCCTCGATGGCCTTATCGATGGCTTTGAGCTTAGACGAGCGCGGCTTCAGCAGCCCCAGTTCCGTGAAGAACTTCCACTCGTCGACGGACATGATGTCGGGCAGCGGCTGCGCGGGCAGCACGGAGACCGCTCCACATCGGTTGCACTTGCCGTTGACAACCGTTCCGGTGCACCCAGGCATTACACATTTCATAGGGGATGCTGTACAGCGTAGCAGCGCCTTCGCGTTTCTGCCCCTCTATCGCCTAAAATAAGTACCAGTGCTATCCAAGGATGGGAAAGGCGGACGGTTGCTGTGGCAGTTCCACCGGCGGCAGGAAGCCTGCCTCGCTCAGCCCGGCTGAAGTCACCCCGCCGATCATGAGTTCCACAAGCTGGTTGGACCCGCGCGGCACGGCCATCTCGACCGGCAGGTAGTTCTCGGTGAGCGCCTTGCCATTGTCCAGCGTCACCGCGGATAGGACGCGTCCCTGCTGCGCCGTGCGAAACGCCAGGTTCTTGCGAGCGGCCAGGTCCCGCAGCCGGCGCGTGCGCTCCTTGCGGACCTGATGCGGCACGGGTTCGGCATGCGAGACCGCCGGCGTGCCGGGCCGCTCCGAATAGGTGAACACGTGCAGATAGGTGAACGGCAGGCGCTCAATGAAGTCGTAGGTCTGCTGGAACTCTTCGGCCGTCTCGCCCGGGAAGCCGGTCATCACATCGGCGCCAAAGGCGGCATTGGGCATCAAGCCATGGGCGCGGCGCAGCCGGTCTTCGTAATGGCGCGAGCGGTACCGCCGCTTCATCCGCTTCAACACCGTGTCGGACGCCGACTGCAGCGGCGCATGCACGTGCTTGGCAATCCTCGACGACGAGGCCATCAGCTCCAACAGCTCATCGGTGAAGTCCATCGGCTCGACCGAACTGATGCGCAGCCGCTCCACGGGAGTCTGATCGAGCACGACCCGCAGCAGGTCCGACAACCGCATGCGATCCGTTGGCCGGAACCCCGCTTCCCTGCCCCACCGGCCCAGGTTGATGCCGGTCAATACGATCTCCCGGTAGTTGGCGGCCAGGCCGCGCAACTCACCCAGCACCTGCTCCAGCGTCATGCTGCGCGAACGGCCTCGCACCGACGGGATGATACAGAAGGTACACACGTTGTTGCAGCCTTCCTGGATCTTCAGGTTCGGCCTCGTCCGGTCGCCAAAAGCATCGTCGACGGGCGACGAGAGGAACCCGGTGGCGGCGGAGATGTCGCCCACCAGGATCTGCCCGTGGTACTCGGCCTGGTTGATCCTGGGAATCAGCCCGGGAATCTCGGTCTTGTGCGAGTTGCCCACCACCCACGTGACGCCGGGAATGCGGCTCAACTCCTCGGGCGCGCGCTGGGCATAGCAGCCTGTGACCAGGATGCGGGCCTTCGGATTCTCGCGGTGCACACGGTGAATGCTCTTCCGGACATCGTCATCAGCCGACGACGTGACCGTGCAGGTATTGAGGATCACCAGGTCCGCCGCCTGCGCCCCCTCGGCCGCGGCCAGCCCCTGCTTCTCCAGCAACCCTTCCAGAGCGGCGCCGTCGGCCTGCGTGGCCCGGCAGCCGAAATTCTGGATGTAGAACTTCTTCACATCATCCAGTTTAACTGGTGCAGGCTGGAATCGACGGAGCGGGCTATTTCGGGTCAATGCCGAAGGTGAACCCAAACGACCCGAGACCCAGGCCGATGGCATACTCACCCGGACGCAGCACCGGCGGCGGGACGATGCGGTAAGACAGCTTGCCGTAACGCTCCAGTTTCGAGGGGACTGTACCAGGCTCCTGCCGTTCGGCCGAGGAATAGGCCCACACCCATGTCTTCACGCTGCGCTGTTGCGCATCGGACCGCAACAGGTACAGCCGGACGGAACCACTGCTCCAACTGCCGACCGCGAACCGCACAACGAAGGCAGGCACGGAACCTTCGCGGAAACGAAGCGCGGAGCGGCCGCCCTCGAGGTTCACCGTCCTGCCATTGCCTTTGCCCGTCAGCTTGACGGGCTCGAGGGGCAGCGGCTGTGTGGCGGAGCCGTCCGGGCCAATCGCGTAGATGCGGTCCAGTTCGCGAGGCTCCTGAATGGGCGGCTCCGCACACGGAGCGGAAGCACACGCGCCAGCCAGGAGGAGTAAGGACAGGAGGGCGCGTCGCATGTTGCCCGATTGTACAGCGGAGCCTTGGATTGAATCCAGAACCATTAGTCCCATTGGTCCTAGACGCCAAAAGACCCCGGTCTCCGCCAGGGGGCGGAAGCCGGGGTCTTTCACTTCAGTCAGCGATCGCGGCCAACTACGGACGGCGGGTCAGCACGAAGCGTACCCGGATGTCCTTGTAGGCGCTCTTGCCTTTGCTGTTCGTCACCGTGACGCGGAAGATGTAGTCGCCAAACTGCCCGCCGAGCTGAACTCGGGTCACGGGTGAGGTGGACGACAGGATCGCCGCGGCGGAGTTGTTGTTGACCTGCCCGACCTGCTCCCACTTGTAGGTGAGCGGCAGACCCTGCGGGTCGGTCGAGCCGGAAGCATCGAGGAAGATATCGCGGTAGAGCGTCTCGATGTAGTCCGGAGTGTTCAGGTGGATCACCGGCGGGTCGACCACTTCATCCGGCGGCTTCACCGGGGTCACCTTCACGGTTACCGTCTGCGTCGTGGAGAACTTCGCGTTCGAGGCCGTGATCGTGTAAGTGGTATCGGTCTGCGGCGTGACGTCAACTGAGCCGTTCAGCGCCACCGCGCCGACACCGCTGATGGTGACGTTCGTCGCACCCGTCGTGGTCCAGGTCAGTCGCGAGGGATCGCCCGGCTTGGCCGTCGTGGTCGGACTGGCCGAGAACGTGACGGTCGGCTTGGGGATCACCGTGATGGTGACGCTGGCGGTCGCTTCCCCGCCCGAATTCTTGGCGGTCAGGATATAGGTGGTCGTGCCGGAAGGCGTCACCGGAGTGGAGCCCTTCAGCGTCTGCGAGCCGACATGGCTGATGTCGACTTCCGTCGCGCCCTGGACATCCCAGGTCAGCGTCGAGCTCTCACCCTGTCCGATCTCCAGCGGATTGCCGCTGAAGTTCAGGATGCGCGGAGCGTTCGGCTTGTTCACCGTCACGGTGGCCGTCGCATTGACGGTCCCGAACTTGTTGGTCGCGGTCAGTGTATAGGTGGTGGTCTCCTTCGGGCTGACCGAAGTGGTGCCGGTCACCTGCACTGTGCCGATGGTCGAGATGGATACGGAGTCGGCGTTCTCAGTCTCCCAAACCAGGTTGGAAGCCTCGCCGAGATTGATGGTGGCCGGAGCGGCGCGGAAGCTGACGATACGGATGGTGGGTTTCTCCACCGTCACGGTGACCGTCTCGCTTACTTCGCTGTCCTTGTTCTTGGCCGTCAGGGTGTAGGTGGTGGTGTCCGCGGGCGATACCGGCGTCGTGCCGGCCTGCGCATTCACCTTGCCGACGGAGGAGATCGTAACCTCATCCGCGTTCAACACCTGCCAGGCCAGGGTCGAGGTGGCGCCCGACTTGATGGTGCTGGGCGTCGCCGTGAACTTCTGGATGATCACCTTGGACGCGGTGCGCGTGGTGATCGTGACACGAGCCAGCGACGCGAGTCCGTAGCTGTCCTTGACCGTCAGGCGGAAGCTGTACGTCTGGCCTTCCACACCGGTGAAGGAGGGCTTGGAGGTGGTAGCGCCGCTCAGACCGACGGACGGGCCGGCGACCTGAACCCACTGGAACGTGATGGGGTCTCCATCGGGATCGAACGAGGCGGAGCCATCCAGGTTGATGATGCCCGCCGGAGCGCCGATCTGATCGGGGCCCGCGTCGGCGATAGGAGCGTCGTTGCCGGTACGCACCCGCCGCGTCAGCATCTCGTAGCGTACGCGCGGCACGTCAACCGGAATCGGCTTGTCCATCTCCAGGTATTCCTTGGGCTGGACGTAGTTGCCGAACTGGATGCCGGCCACCACTCGACCATTGGCGTTGTTGCCGACGTAGGTCTCGTTGAACCCGCCTTCCAGCGTGAGGGCGATCTTGTTGTTCAGGGGCTGGATGAAGCGGATGGTGCCGCCCGGCTTGTTGGAGCCGCCGTGCACCGACAACATGCCCATGTTGGCTTCCAGCATCGTCTTGCCGAACAGCGTCAGCGCGGTGGAGACGCCGGCTTGGTCTACGATCTTGAGGTAAGCCTCATCCCACACGTTGCGCGAGATCATGGTGCGGTTGACCACCGCATTGTCCATGAACCCCTTCGAGCCGAAGAAGCCGACCCGGCCCCGGCTGAAGATGTAGTCGAGCGTCATCGACGCCTGGCCCAGGTTGCCGCCGTTCTGCATGCCTTCGAGACCCACGTGCTTGAAGCTGCTGAACAGGCCGGCCTGGCCGCGCTTGGTGAAGCGGTTGACCAGTCCGAGGTCGAACTGCGCTTCCTGGCGCTCCTTGAAGTACATGTACTCGCCCTGTGCCTGAATGGCGAAGTTCTCCTTGAACGGCGCGAAGTAGCGGCCGCGGCCTGAGAACGTGACGTTGCGGTTGTTGTCCGCGCCGACATTCATGCCCAGGATAGAGAAGCGCGGGTCGTGCGCCTTCGCAACGGCTTCTTCAGCCGTCTTGCTGGCGATGCGCTGGACGTCGTCCGGTGTGGCGGCCTTCGAGGCGCGTTCAATCTGAGCGGCCTGGGCGGGGGTAGCAGCCGCGCCGCCGGCCTTCAGGGCATCCACATCGGAGCGCAGCTTGCCGTTCTCCGCCTTGAGATCGGCCAGCATCTTCGCGATGTCGTCCAACTTATCGAGTTTCTTCAGGATCTCGGCCAGTGTCTGCGAGTAATCGGGGCACTGCGCCTGCATGGCCCGGATGGCGTCGCCAACGCCGCCGGCGCCGATGATCTTGCCGTCTTTGTCGGTGACCACCAACTGCACGCGGCGGTTGATCCAACGGCCTTCCTTCGTGTTATTTTCGGTGCGGGGATTGCGCTTGCCGCGAGGAACAACCTCCATCTGCCCGGCACGCGCGCCATACTTTTCGAGGAACCCTTTGACCGCCTCCGCACGTCTTAGTGATAGCTTCTCGTTGTACTTCTCTGAACCGATGGAATCGGTATGCCCGTCAAGCTTTACCTTGTATTCGGGGTTTTTATTCAGCAGTTCGGCCAGACGCAGCAAGCTGGGGAAGCCGTCTGTCAGGACCGCCGAATTGAACTCAAAGTTGATCTCCTCCCAATCATCCTTGGTGACTCCCGTAACCATCTGGCCATAGCCCAACGTGGTTAACAGAAGAGCCGCTAGCACTGTTTTTAACATCGTGGCTTTCACGTCACTTCTCCTCAAGCGAGATTCCTATTCCTCTCAATGGCTTGCAGACACACCTCGGTCAAGTGTCCAGTATAGCCGAGGAAGGTGAAGGAATGGAAATGTACTAGAACCTGCCAAGAGTGGGGTCAGGTTCGACTTCCCTTCTCCTAGCCTCGTTCCAACCGTTCTACGCCTGGGGACATTACGCGCAGTACGAAGAGAAAGCCATGGGGATGTGAAACAATGGGAGCGGAGTCCTGCTGGATGGGCAGTCGCGTCCTGGCAAGGTCCCCGGATAGGGGAAACCAGCTATGGCCGAGGCAAAGTCCGGTCTCCATAGAGCGGCGTGCCGGTTAACGGCCGGGGGGGTGGGCTCAAAGCCCACTTTACGGAAAGTGCCACAGAAAATATACCGCCCGCGGCAACGCGGGTAAGGGTGAAATGGTGCGGTAAAAGCGCACCGCGCTCCGGGCAACCGGAGTGGCAGGGCAAACCCCACGTGGAGCAAGACCAAATAGGGGAGGAGGGGCTGCTCGTCCCGTTATACTTCCGGGTAGGTCGCTGGAGTCTGTCAGCAATGGCAGGCCTAGAGGAATGACTGCCACCTCGCTTTCGGGCGGGGTCCAGAAACCGGCTTACAATCCGGCAGGCTCCGTAGTTTCGATCCAATAGCCAGGGCGATGACGCAGTGTGTACTCGGGGTGGTTCTTAACCAGGATCACCAGTTTACGGAACTCTCCTGGCTGCGTCAGGTCGGACTTAAACTCCAGCACATACTGCAGGTGCAGCTCATCGCCGACGCGTTGCAGAGCGTCCTCGAGTCCCTTCTCTTTGGTGAACGAGTTGGTCCACCCACCTGTGAAGCGGGCGATTTCCGAGGCCGTGTTGGCCTGGCCCAGGCGAGCCAGTTCCCGCAGGCCGCCGAGGATATCGACGCCCATCGAGTTGCCGGTGAGCGGCTCGCGGCTGGTGAACGGAGTGGTGGTGCGCGAGTACGTTACGGGATAGATGGTGACATTGGCCTGCTGCGCCATGCCTATCGCCTGATCGAGCTTGGCCTTGGAGCCGAGGTCTTTCGACTGGCCGACGATGACCAGCACACGCCGGCGCCCGCCGGGACGGGCTTTGAGGATTTCCACAGCCTGCACGATGGCATCCAGTTGCCTGCCCTGTCCGCCGGAGGCATGGATCCCTTTCAGCGCGGCGTCAAAGGCGGCCGTGTCGCGCTGAAGCCCGGCCAGCACCCGCACCTCGTCATCGTAGGAGATCAGCCCGATCTCGCCATCGTGGCCAGCGAGAAGAGGTTGGAAGAGAGCCGCGGTCCTGCGGAGCTTATCCAGGGCCGCCACGCTGGTGGCCGCGGTCTCCACGGCCAGCAGTAACGACACGGGGCCACTGATATCTTCCAGGGTGAACTCACGCGGCTGGCCGTTGTCAGAGAGCAGGAAGTCGGAGGCTGCGAGTCCGGCCACGCGGCGCCCCTTGGAATTCGTTACGGTGACCGGTACGACCACGATCTGGGCCGAAGCCCGGAAGGTGGGCTGCTGCAGCAGCGCGGCGGCCAGCCATTCGCGGCGGTTGAGTGTCACGGTTTCCGATCTTGAATCAGCATTTCGATGGTCCCGGATACTTCCTGTGGCGGGCGTGTGCCGATGACCGTCCAGATGTCGCCCTGCGGATAGTAGCGGCGGATCAGATCCATCTCCTTGTGGTAGCCGGACAGACGCTTCTCCAGAGCCTCGGGTTTCTCTTTTCCGGCCAGCCGCTGCCGCACAACGTCATCCGGCACATCGAGTTGGATGATGATGGGCGACGGCAGATTCAACTGCTTCACCACGACAGCCAGATGCTGGGCCTGGGCATGCGTGGCAGGATAGCCGTCGATGATAAAGCCCTTGCCGGAGTTCAGCACCTTCAGGCGGACGTCGAACTGTTCGTTCGACATGCCGCTATCCGCGGTGAGCACGGGCAGGTGGTACTTCTTCGTCAGGAATTCCGCCTGCGTGGTCTTCCCACTGCCGGGCGGGCCGATGAGAACCAGGACCAGCCCCTTGCCGGGCGTCTGCGCCAGGCCGCTCATCACAAGTAACAAAAACAGGCACCCTAGCCGCAACATGTCCCAATCCCTCCGTCATCCTCGATCGTACCCCACACGCCACTTGTGACGGACAAGCCATTCAGGCATCTTGGTTGCCATGGCACCCAATAAAGGTTCGGAGGAGCGTGAGCGCCTGGCGGAGGCGCGTACGAATTCGTCACCCTGGAAGAAGTGGGGTCCCTATCTGAGTGAGCGGCAGTGGGGCACGGTGCGGGAGGACTACAGCGACAACGGCAATGCGTGGGACTACTTCACGCACGACCAGGCGCGGTCGCGCGCCTACCGCTGGGGGGAAGACGGGCTGGCCGGCATCTCGGACGACAAGCAGCGGCTATGCTTCGCGCTGGCCTTGTGGAATGGGAAAGACCCGATCCTGAAGGAGCGGTTGTTCGGCCTGACCAATTCGGAGGGCAACCACGGCGAGGACGTGAAGGAGTATTACTTCTACCTCGACTCGACCCCGACGCACTCCTACATGAAGTACCTGTACAAGTACCCGCAGGCCGAGTATCCGTACTCGGATCTGGTGCTGACGAACCGCAAGCGCACCCGGCAGGACTTCGAGTATGAGTTGCTGGATACGGGCGTCTTCGACGATCAGCGCTACTTCGATGTCTTCGTGGAGTATGCGAAGGCCGAGGCGGAGGACATCGCCATCCGGATCACGGTGGCCAACCGCGGGCCGGACGCCGCGACGCTGCACCTGTTGCCGACGTTGTGGTTCCGCAATACCTGGTCGTACGGGACGCGCACGCACCGGCCTTCCTTGACCGGGGCGGCTGGCCGGATTACCGCGCAACACTCCGAACTGGGCCGCTTCCATCTGCACTGTCCGCAGGCGGGGGAATTGATCTTCACCGGCAATGAAACCAACACACAGCGTTTGTGGAGGCTGGCCAACCAGACGCCCTATGTGAAGGATGCATTCCATCACTACCTGATTGAGGGCAAGAAGGAGGCCGTGAATCCGGCTCTGGAAGGCACCAAGGCGGCCGCGCTGCATGTGGTCACCGTGGCCGGCGGCGCTGAGACGGTGATCCATTTGCGGCTGACTCGCGACGAGACGGCCCCGGCGCGTGCGGATGGAGTGTTTGCCGCGCGCATCGCCGAGGCCGACAGCTTCTACGACAACATCACACCGGACGGGCTGAACGAGGACCAGGGCCGCGTCATGCGCCAGGCGTTGGCCGGCATGCTGTGGACCAAGCAGTATTATTTCTTCGATCTCGATATCTGGCTGGAGGAGCACAACGCTCACCCCTCGGCCCGCCCGCGCCGCCACCTGGTGCGCAACTCCAACTGGTTCCACATGGTGAACGACGACATCATCTCGATGCCGGACAAGTGGGAGTATCCGTGGTACGCCGCATGGGACCTGGCCTTCCACACCACGGCGCTGGCAATGGTCGATCTCGACTTCGCCAAGGATCAGTTGGACCTGATGCTGCGCGAGCTGTACCTGCATCCCAACGGGCAGATGCCGGCGTATGAGTGGAACTTCGGCGATGTGAATCCGCCGGTGCATGCGTGGGCCACACTGTTCATCTACAGCCTGGAGAAAGAGCGCACGGGCAAGGGCGATTACGAGTTCCTGAAGCGCTCGTTCCACAAGCTGATGCTGAACTTCACGTGGTGGGTGAATCGCAAGGATCCGGGCGGTCGCAATGTCTTCGACGGAGGGTTCCTCGGGCTCGACAACATCGGAGTGTTCGACCGGTCGTCGGCGCTGCCTACGGGCGGGTTCCTGGAGCAGGCGGACGGCACGGCGTGGATGGCGTTGTTCGCGCAGAACCTGTTCGAGATCTCGCTGGAACTGGCCGAGCACGACGTGCTGTATGAGGACTTTGCCGCCAAGTTCGTCGAACACTTCCTGTGGATCGCCTCCGCCATGGATCGCATTGGCGACAACTTCGACGAGATGTGGGACGAGACGGACGGCTTCTTCTACGACCTGCTGCGGCTGCCGGATGGGTCGGCCCAGCGGCTGAAGGTGCGCTCGCTGGTGGGCCTGCTGCCGCTGTGCGCTTCCACGGTGGTGAGTCCGTCGCAGGCCAACCGCTACACCGTGATGACGGACCGGATTCACAAGTTCCTGAAGCGCCATCCGGAGGTGCTGGCCAATATTGCGCCGATTGATCGCGATGGCGTGGATGGGCGGCGGCTGTTGTCGATTCTCGACGAGAAGAAGCTGCGGAGAGTGCTGGCGAAGATGCTCGATGAGAAGGAGTTCTTCGGGCCGTACGGGATCCGGTCGCTATCGCTGTATCACAAGGAGAACCCGTTTGAGATCGATGTGCACGGCGAGGAGTACAAGGTCGCGTACCTGCCGGCGGAGTCGAATAACGGCATGTTTGGCGGGAATTCGAACTGGCGTGGTCCGGTGTGGATGCCCGTGAACATGCTGATCGTGCGGGCGCTGCTGCAGTATTACCTGTATTACGGCGATGGGTTCAAAGTGGAGTGCCCGACGGGCTCAGGCCGGATGATGAACCTGTTTGAAGTGACCCAGGAGTTGTCGAACCGGCTGGCGGGGATTTTCCTGCGCGGACGGGATGGAAAACGGCCGGTCTATGGGGGCAGCAAGGTCTTCCAGGATGATCCGCACTGGCGGGATCTGATCCTGTTTTATGAGTACTTCCACGGGGACAACGGGGCCGGGCTGGGAGCGAGCCACCAGACGGGCTGGACGGGTACGGTGGCGCGGCTGATCCAGTTGTTTGGGCACCTGCGGGCGGAGGAGTTGCTGGAAGGAGAGAATGTCAGGCCGGTGGCGGCGGATTACGAGGATCCGGGGTAGAGGCGCGAGTGCCTGGAGGACGCATCTGGTAGCCCGTCGCTTACGCTTCGGGACTGGGCAGAGGAGGCCGTGCGGGGTTGACGCACGGCCCACGGCGCTTTAGATTTTCGCGAAGCCCTCGGGGGTTTGCTTGGCGCGCCGATTGGCCGCCAGGTGCTCCAGGATGAGGAAGACCGTCTCGATGCTCTCCGTGCCGGCTTCCGCTGCAATGGTTTCCACGGATTTGACAGAGGGCGCTAGCGCCAACAGGATCCTCTTCTGGAGATCGAGCACGGTGGCCGCGGCCTTCTTGCCCGCCTCGACTCCGGGTTGGTGATAGGCGTTGATGTTGACCAGCGAGGCGTAGAAGCCGACGGCGCGCTCGAAGAGCGCAATGAGGGCTCCGACGCGCGTGGCGTCGACGCGCGGGATGGTGATGGTGATGGATTGACGGTCGTTGCCGTCCAGCGCTTCGCGGGTGCCCAACAGGAAGCCGTCGAGGTAGTCGCCGGCGCGCACGCCAGCCTCGAACTCGTGGGGATCGCCGCCGTCTTCCAGGACGCGCAGGAACGTCATGAAGAAGTTGTTGACGCCGTCGCGGAGCTGCTGGACGTAGGCATGCTGATCCGTGGAGCCCTTGTTGCCATAGACGCTGATGCCCTGATCGACGCGGTTGCCATCGAGGTCGAGGCGCTTGCCGAGCGATTCCATGACCAGTTGCTGCAGGTAGCGGCTGAAGAGCAGCAGGCGGTCCTTGTAGGGCAGGACGACCATGTCCTTCAGGCCTTTGCCGCCGGTGGCGGAGTGCCACATCAGCGCCAGGAGCGCGGCTGGATTCTGGGCCGTCACGGTGGAACGCGTCTGGGCGTCGACAGCTGACGCGCCGGCCAGGATGGCATCGATGTCGAGGCCTTGCAGGGCGGCGGCCAGCAGGCCGACGGCTGAGAGTTCGGAGGTGCGTCCGCCGACCCAGTCGAACATGGCAAAGCGCTGTAGCCACTTGTGGTCGAGGGCATGACGATCGAGCTTGGAGCCCGGCATCGTGATGGCCACCGCATGGTCAGCGAAGTTGAGGCCGGCGCGGCGGAAGGCGCTCTCGGCGAGGACCATGCCGTTGTAAGTCTCGGGCGTGCCACCGGACTTCGAGATGACGAGGACGAGGGTCTTGTCGAGCCGACCGGCGAGGCCGCTCAAGACGCGTTCGATGCCTTCGGGGTCCGTGTTGTCGAAGAAGTGGACGCGCATCTTATCGGTGGCGGGGTGTCCGAGTGCGTCGGCCACGAACATGGGGCCGAGGGCGGAGCCGCCGATGCCTATCGAAAGAACGTCCGTGTGTGCGCCCAGTTGATGGACGCGGGCCGCGAATTCCCTGATGGCGGACAGGGTGGATTCGATCTCGGCGCGCAGCTCGGGCTGCGGAGCCAGCGAGGGGGTGCGGAGCCAGTAGTGGCCCACCATGCGCTGCTCATCCGGGTTGGCGATGGCGCCGGCCTCGAGGGCCGACATGGCCGAATAGGCCTTCTGGATGGCGGGCTCCATCTGGGCCAGCCACGCATCGTCAAAGCGGATGCGGCTGATGTCGAGCTTCAAATCCACGGCTGGAACGCCGCTGAGGTACTTCTGGTACCGCTGCCAATGATCTAGTTGAGTCACGTTCCTATTTTCTCCCAGCCGACTAGACAAGCCCCTTCAGCGAATCCCGCAAGATCTTCCTGTTGAGGCTATAGTACGCCGTCTGCGCCTCTTTGCGCTTGCCCACGACTCCGGCGTCGACGAGGATGCGGGCATGGTGGCAGAGCAGGGCCAAGCTGACGCCCAGCGTCTCGGCCGCGGCGGAGCTGGACATCTCGGTTTCGGCGAGAAGCGCCTGGACGAAGCGCAGCCGGATGGGGTCGCCGACCGCGGCCAGGATCTTCGCCGTTCGTTCGGTATCGAGAGTGGCCTTCACGCCCCCAGGATACTGCTTAGGGGCGGTCAGTTCAAGTACTCATTTATTCAAATGAATACTTGACTACGCCCCCAACTCCCCTTTACACTGCGGTCATGAGCGAACCAGTTCTCTTTTCACCTCTCACGTTGAGGGGGCTGACGCTGCCCAATCGCGTGGCGGTGTCCCCCATGTGCCAGTATTCCGCAGCCGACGGTTTCGCCAACGACTGGCACCTGGTGAACGCGGGCTCGCGCGCCGTGGGTGGCGCGGGCCTGTTCATTGTGGAGGCTACGGGTGTGGAGGCGCGGGGCCGCATTTCGCCGGGCGACCTGGGCATCTGGACGGACGAGCATATCGCGCCGTTGCGCCGCATCGCCGACTTCCTGCATACGCAGGGCACGGCCGCCGGCATTCAACTGGCGCACGCGGGCCGCAAGGCGAGTTGCAACCTGCCCTGGCTCGGTGGCAAGCAGTTGAGTCTCGACAATGGCGGCTGGCCGACCGTGGCGCCCAGCGCGATCCCGTTCGCCGAGGGCGAGCGTCCGCCGGCTGAGCTGACGAAGGCCGAGCTTGTGGAACTGGTTTCGAAGTTCACGGACGCGACCCGCCGCGCGCTCGAGGCCGGCTTCGACGTCGTTGAGATTCACGGGGCGCACGGCTACCTGTTGAGCGAGTTCCTTTCGCCGCTGGCCAACCACCGCACGGACGAGTACGGCGGATCCTTCGAGAACCGGACGCGCTTCCCGCTGGAGATCACCGACGCCGTGCGCGCCGCCTGGCCGGCCGACAAGCCGCTGTTCTACCGCATCACCTCCACTGATTGGGCGGAGGGGGGCTGGACCGCCGACGATACCGTCCGCTTCGCCGCCATCCTCAAGCAGCACGGGGTCGACCTGCTGGATTGCTCCTCCGGCGGCACGGTCGCCCACGCCAAGATTCCCGTTGCCCCGGGTTACCAGGTGCAATTCGCCGACCGCGTCCGCAACGAAGCCGGGCTGGCTACCGGAGCCGTGGGCTTCATTACCGAGGCCGCGCAGGCGGAGGCGATTCTCGCCGAGGGCAAGGCGGATCTCGTCCTGCTGGCGCGTGAGATGCTGCGCGAGCCTTACTGGGCGATCCTGGCCGCCAAGCAACTGGGCGCCACGCCGCGCGTCCCGCCGCAATACCAGCGCGCGCTGTAACCGCTGGTCCACCCGCGAGACCGTTCGTCACAAACAGGGCGGCCGCACCGCATTGCGCTGGCATGCTGGCATCACGATGATGCTCACCACACTAGCCGTTGCGATGCTGGCCGCCGCGCCGGCTTTCCATGTCGACGTCGTAGCTCCTGCTCCGGAGAAGCCCAAGATGATCCTCATCCCGGGCCTGCAGTCCGCTGGAGCCGTCTGGGATACGACCGTCGCCCACTACAAAGACCGCTATGAATGCCACGTGCTCACACTGGCCGGTTTTGCCGGGCAGCCGCCGCTGCCGGCAGCCACTCCACTCCTCTCCACCGTTCGCGAACAGCTCGCCGCCTACATCCGCGAAAAACACCTCGTCAAGCCGGTCATTGTCGGCCATAGCCTGGGCGGCTTTCTGGCGCTGTGGATGGCTGAGTCCGAGCCGGGACTCACTGGCCCCATTGTGATTGTCGACTCCCTGCCCTTCCTGCCGGCCGCCTGGATGCCCGGCGCGACCGTCGAGACCATGAAGCCCCAGGCGGATCAGATGAAGGGCATGATCGCGGGCATGACCAGTGAGGCCTGGAGCAACTACCAGAAGCACAATCCCGCCATCGACACCATGATCAGCGGCGACGAGGGCAAGGCCAAGGCCACCGAATGGGGGCTGCAATCGGACCCCAGCACGGTCGCACGCGGGATGGCCGAACTGTTTCAAACGGACCTGCGCTCCGATGTTTCGAAGGTGAAGGTGCCGGCGCTGGTCCTGGCGGCCCTCAAAGGCTATCCGGAATCGGCCGCCAAAAACTACTCGGCGCAGTATACGGCGCTTTCCGGAGTAAAAATCGTGCCGTTCCCGGACTCGAAGCACTTCATCATGTTCGACCAGCCTGCGAAGATGATGGAGGCAATGGACGAGTTCCTGAAAGGCACAAAGTAAGCGATGTACTCGGCGCGCACCTACTGGCTGTGCCAGATCCTGGGCTGGACGGCGTGGACCATCGCCAACGGCGCGGTGTACGGCGCCTACACGGGCAACCGCCAGCCGTCGCAAATGTTCGCCACGGTCTGGTTCGGCCTGGCCGGATTCCTGGGCTCGCACTGCCTGCGGCTCTGGATCCGGCGCGCCGGCTGGGTCGCGCTGCCGATCCTGCCCGGCGCCGCACGCGCCCTGGGCGCGGCCATTGTCACCTCTACCGGTGTCACCCTGGCGAGCCTCGTGGTGATGATCTATGTCTTCCACTTCCTCACCTGGGAGATCACACGGTTCACGGGCTACGTCGTCAACATCCTGTTCTGGACCGCGGTCTTCTCGCTATGGCTCGCCCTCTACTTTGGAGCCCACTACTTCGCCCGTTCGCGACGCGCGGAACTGCACGCCCTGCAACTGGACCTCACCGCCCGGGAGGCCAGCTTCCTGGCCCTGCGCGCCCAGCTCAACCCGCACTTCCTGTTCAACTGCCTGAACTCGATCCGCGCGCTCATCTCCGAAGACCCGCCGCGCGCGCAACATGCGGTCACCATGCTCTCTTCCCTGCTCCGCTACACGCTGCAGTCCGGCGAGCGGGCCGACGTGCCGCTCTCGGAAGAGTTGGACATGGTCGACGAATACCTGGCTTTGGAACTCATCCGTTTTGAAGACCGCCTCAAGGTCCAACGCGACATTCCGCCCGCCGCTCTCGCGGCCCGCCTGCCACCCATGCTGCTGCAGACCCTGGTCGAGAACGCCTTGAAACACGGCATCGCACGCCAGACGTCGGGCGGCACGGTGAGTATCGCAGCGGCGCTGGACCACGGCCGGCTGGAACTGCGCGTCGCGAATCCGGGGACGCTGGCACCCGAGCCCGGGGCTACGGGCATCGGCCTCGAGAATGCCCGGCGCCGCCTGAACCTGCGTTATGGCGATCGGGCCATTCTGGAAGTCTCCCAACAAACCTCGCCGGAAGGACCCGTGGTGCTGGCCACGGTCAGCGTCCCCCAATGAAAGCCATCCTTGTCGACGACGAACGCCTGGCGCGCATGGAACTGCGGCGCCTGTTGGCCGCCCACCCCGAGATCGAGATCGTGGCGGAGACCGCCAATGCGGAAGAGGCCGAGATCCTGATCGGCAGCCTCGAACCGGACGTGCTCTTCCTCGACGTACAGATGCCGGGCCGCTCGGGCTTCGATCTGCTGGCCTCGCTGGACAGGGCTCCGCATACGATTTTCGTCACCGCGTACGACGAGTACGCCCTGCGCGCCTTCGAGTTCAGCGCCGTCGACTATCTGCTGAAGCCGGTCGCGCCGGAGCGACTCGCCACCGCCCTGATCCGGCTGAAGTCCGCCGGGCCGCAAGCGGAGACCGCCGCCACGCGCATCCCCGCCACGCAGCAGATTTTCGTGCGCGATGGCGAACGCTGCTGGTTCGTGCGCCTCTCCGACATCGCCCTGTTCGAGAGCGAAGGCAACTACACGCGCCTCTACTTCGCCGCGAACCGGCCGCTGATCCTACGCTCGCTGTCCTACCTGGAAGCCCGCCTGGATCCCGAGATCTTCTTCCGCACCTCCCGCCGGCATATCGTGAACCTGCGCCTGCTCGACACGATCACGCCCAGCATCGACGGTGGCTACGACCTGAAGCTGGTCACCGGCCAGCAGGTAGAGATGTCCCGCCGCCGGGCCCAGGAGTTCCGGGAGAAGATGTCGATTTAGCGGCCGCCCGTGCGCCATTCGTCGCCCGAAAGCGACGGCTCGTCCCGCGGAGCGGCGACGAAGTGCTCCGGGTGCGCTACATTGACCGCAGATTCTCATGTTGAAGTGGCTGCTGCGCCGATCGATGACACCGAGCGACATTCTGCCGACCTGCCTGCGCAGCGCCCTGGCCGGAGCGTTGTTCGGCCCGCTGGTGGGTGTCTTCCTGCATTGGGTGATGGGGCGGCCCTGGGATCCGGTGTTGTCCGCTCCCGTGCCCTGGGTCCTGCGGACCGTCGCCGCCGGCTCCCTATACTCGCTGAGCTTCTACGTCATCTCGGGCATGCCCTGGGTCTTCCTGCGCACGTGGGCGCGCAGCCTCTCGTTCGGTTTGCGCAGGGTGGTGGGCGTCACGATCTCCGCGTCGAGCGGCGCTCTGTTCGCGCTGGTCTCGATTGGGATCACGCGCCTGCTGTGGGGTGTCCAACTTGTTCCGAATGAGTGGATCACCCGGCTGCTCGCGCTGGAAGCCTCGGCCGTCGTCATTATCGGGATCTTTATGGGCACGTATCACGAAATGCGGATCCAAGCCGAATTGCGGGAACGCAAACTGGCCGAGGCGGCGGCGCGCGCCCAGGTGTACGCATTGCAGGCGCAAATTGCGCCGCACTTCTTCTTCAATGCGCTGAACTCCATCTCGTCCCTGGTCTCATCCGACCCCGCCGCCGCGCAGCAGATGATTGGGCGCCTGGCGGAGATCTTCCGCTATACGTTCACCTCGGGCCGGGCGCCGATGGTCACGCTGGAGAAGGAACTGGCCTTCGTCCGCGAGTATCTGCTGCTGGAGAAGTTTCGCTACCGCAACCGGCTGCGGTTCACGCTCGACCCGGCCGGTGCGGCCGCGGCCCAGCGCCTGCCGGCACTCACGCTGCAGCCGCTGGTGGAGAACGCCATCCGGCACGGCATCGCGCGGCGCATGGATGGAGGCGAGATCCGGATGGAGATCAAGGCCGTGGCCGAGTCCGTGCGCATCGAGGTCTGGAATCAGTTCGATCCGGGGGACGGGCCGCCGGACCTGCGGACGGAGACCATCTTCCGCGAGAATCACGCGCTGGCCAACATCCGGCAGAGGCTCCAACTGTCCTATGGCGACCAGGCGGCTATTGCCTTGCAGCAGGCTCGGGTGGACTGGACGCTGGTGACGCTCACGCTGCCGCGCCAGGAGGAGGGGGCCGATGCGCATCCTGGTAGTTGACGACGAGCCGCTGGCTCGCGAGATCGTGATCCGCCACCTGGCGGCGGAGACCGATGTGGAAGTAGCGGGCGAGGCAGCCAATGGGCTGGAGGCGCTGGAGCAGATTGCCGCGCTAGAGCCCGACGCGGTCTTCCTCGACATCGAGATGCCGGGCCTGAATGGGTTTGAAGTCGTCGCCAGCCTGGCTAGGCCGCCGTGGATCGTCTTCGTCACCGCGTTCGATGAATACGCGATCCAGGCGTTTGAGGCGCATGCGGTCGACTACCTGCTTAAGCCGGTGCAGGCGGAGCGGGTGGCGCGCTGTGTCGCCCGGCTCAGGACCTTTGTGGGCCGGGCTGAGGGCGTGCCGAACGAGGTACTGAGGCAGTTGATCCGCGAAGTGCGGCCCGCCGGACCGCGCCGCATTGCGGTCAAGCAGGGCAATCGCATCGCACTGGTGAGCCCGCGCGAGATCATCCACATCTCAGCGGAGGAAAAGCAGGTATTCGTGCAGACCGCGCGGCAGCGTTACTCGGTGGACAAGACCGTCACGGAGTTGGAGGAGTGCCTGGATGGCAGCGGCTTCTTCCGGATCAACCGTGGCGACCTGGTGAACCTGGAGCACGTGCGGGAGCTGATGCCCTGGTTTTCCGGCGCGTGGCGCGTAGTGATGTCGAACGGGACGGAACTGGACGTGAGCCGCGACCGGGCGCGGCACCTGAAGCGGGAGCTGCAGCTCTAGCCGGGCGCTGGCCGCCAACCTAGCCGTTCATCTGCGCTTCGACGTCTTCCGCCGGAGCTTCGTAGTAGAGGATGCGGCGGCAGTTCTCGCAGAAGTTGATGGTGGTGCTGAGCTTCACTTCCTGGTAGAACTGCGGGCGCAGGGCCATCATGCACATCTGGCACAGCCCGTCCTTGGCCTGGGCAATGACGTCACCGTTCTTGTAGTAGCGGGTCCGCAGGCGGTCGTAGATGGTCAGGACGTCGGCAGGCAGGGTCTTGGCGACCTCGGCACGTTCGGCGCCCAGCTTCTTCAACTCCTGCTGGTCGGCATCCGTGCGGGTTTTCGCCTTGGCCTTCTGGGCTTCGACTACCTTGCGTTCCTGCGCCAGGGCGGCTTCGGCCTTTTTGACGTTCTGATCCAGCGACTCCGAGGCGCCCATGAGTTCGAGGATCTGGTCCTCGCACTTACGGATCGAGGCTTCCGCAAACTCGATCTCGTTCTGGAAGGCGCGGTACTGATCGTTGGTCTTCGCGCCCAGCATCTGGTCGCGGAGCTTGGATATTTTCTGTTGGTGGCTGGTGATGTCGGTGTCCAGCTTCTTGCGGTCGCGCTGATTGGCGGCCAGGGCCGCCTTGTCGAGTTCCAGGCGCTTGTTGTGCGCCTCGAGTGCTTTCTCGATCTGCGCGATCTGTTTCGGCAGCGTAGCGATCTCGCGCTGCAATTCAGACATCCGCAGGTCTAACACCTGCAATCGCAGCGCCGAACCCAGATCCTTGTTCATCAGTTAGATAGTTTAGCATTCAGCGCCGAGAACCGACGCAGAATGGGGCCGCCCAGGGCGCGGGTGGCCATTTCCAGCTCTTCCACCTTCATCGACCGGCAGGTGTAATAGAGCACGGCGAGCGCCAGGGGAATCGACACGGCGAGATCGACCAGCCGCCCGAAGACGCGGGTGCCGAGCCAGCCCGTGATCACCGTGCTGGAGACCCAGACGACACTGGCCATCAGCAGGGAGGCGACGCTGACCTTGACGATGACCGTGCGCAACCGGCGCCCGTGCATGCCGCCGATGCGGATCATCATCACCCAGAACAGCAGCAGGAAACTCAAGAGGGCGACACAGGAGGTGGAAAGCGCAAGGCCGGCATGGCCCAGGTGCGCTCCGCGGATCAGGCCGACGGCGAGGATTGCGTTCACTGCGATGGAGCCAACGCTCACCAGCATCGGGGTGCGGGCATCCTTCAAAGCGTAGAAAGCGGGTGTCAGGATCTTGACGGCCGAGTAGCCGGCCAAGCCGATGGCGTAGCAGGCGAGGGCGACGGCGGTCTGGTGCGTATCGTAGGCTTCGAAGCGGCGGCCTTCGTAGATGGCGCCGACGATGGAGGGTCCCAGGATCATCAAGCCGACCGAAGCCGGCACGGTGAGCAGGAAGACCAGCCCGAGAGACCGGGCGAGCGTCTCGCGGAATTCGTCCATATCGCCCGAGGCGGCGCTGCGGCCGATGGCGGGTAAAGTGGCCGTGGCGATGGCGACCCCGAACAGGCCGAGCGGCAGTTGCATGAACCGGAAGGCGCAGCTCAGCCAGGTGGTAGCTCCATCCACGCCGCGGACCGGGTCGACGATGCTGGCCGCGAAAAAGCTGTTCACCAGCACGTTCACCTGGACACTGGCGTTGCCGATGATGGCCGGACCCATCAGGCGGAAGATCTGGCGCAGCCCGGGATGGTTGAAGTCAAAGGCGAAGCGGAACCCGAAACCGGAACGGATCAGGCTCGGCACCTGCCAGAAGAGCTGCAGGGCTCCCCCGATGACGACGCCGTAGGCCATCCCCTCGATCTTCGTGATGCCCAGCCGCGGTCCGGCCCAGAAACCGAGCATCAGGCCGGAGGCCACACTGCCGACGTTGAACCAGGTGGAAGAGAGCGCCGGGACCGCAAACTGGTTGCAGGAGTTCAGGATGCCCATCGCCTGGGCCGCGAGGGCCACCAGCATCAGGAACGGGAACATGATCTGGGTGAGCTTGATCGCCTGGGCTGTCTTCTCAGGCGCGGTGGCCGCCCAGTTGTGAGTGAGCATCGTAATCAGCCAGGGGCTGAAGAAGATGCCGAAGATGCAGAAGGCGCCCACGAACAGGATGATGGCGCTGGCCACCAGATTGGCCAGGTGCGCGGCTTCTTTCTTGTCGCCTTTCTGAAGATAGTCGACGAAGGTCGGCACAAAGGCGGACGAGAGCGCCCCCTCGGCGAACAGGTCGCGCGTGAGGTTGGGGATGCGGAAGCCGATGACAAACGCATCGGCGGAAGGGCCGGCGCCGAAGAGACGAGCCATCACACCTTCGCGCACCAGGCCGGCAATGCGGCTCAGGAGGACGGCGAAGGAGGCGATCCCAGCACTTTTGAAGACCTTTTCTGACTGCGATGACAAGACTTCCATTGTATCCGTTGCGGCCGGTGTTTCTGAATCTCTATGGGGGTTGCGGCTGTGAAGTGGCGCTGATTGCGGGGGTTCTGGTCCTGCTCGAGGCTGTCTCGGAGTGGAAAGGCCGTGGCGGCAGCGCGCCTTTGACCTGGGTCGACGATTCGGCAGAAACGTTTTGGCCGGGCATTCCGTCATCCAAGAGGACCAGATTCAAGGAGTTCCATGCAGGACCTTCTCTTCTCGCTACGCGCCATGCGGCGCAACCCGGCGCCCGCGGTGGTGGCCGTTCTGGTGTTGGCCCTCGGCATGGGCGCCAACACGGCGATGTTCAGCGTTGTCAATGCGGTGCTGCTGAATTCGGCTCCGCTGAAGAGCCTGCGGGCACCGGACCGGCTCGTCATGCTTTGGGAAAAGAACCCGGCGATGATGGAGATGATCGCCAACCGGATGCCGCCCGCCCTGGCGAACGTGCGGGCCTGGAAGGAAGGGGCGCAATCGTTCGAGGAGATCCGCGCGTTCCTGCCCATGGAGTGCGCGATCTCCGCTCCCGGCGCCGAAGCCCGGCCCACCCGGGTGGAGTGCGGAGCGATCGAACAGGGTTTCTTCCAGTTGCTCGGCGTGCAGCCGGCGGTGGGCCGGATGTTTACACCGGCTGAGATGAAGACCACTGTCCTGATGAGCGGGGCCGCTTACCGGACACGGTTCGGGAACGACATGAACCTGACGGGCAAGAGCCTGCGGATCGACGGGGTCGACCGGGCCGTGATCGGGGTCATGCCGGACTCGTTTGCGCTGCCGGGTACCTATGAGGGGTCTGAGCAGAAGAAGCCGGAGGTCTGGCTGCCGCTGGACCTGGCGGCGGCCCAGGGCGAGCAGGCGCTTTGGGGCCGCAGCTACAGCGTGTTTGCGCGGCTGAAGCAGGGCGTCACCCTGGGCCGGGCGCGTGCCGAGATGGACGTCATCGCGGCCCGCCTCGAGAAGGAATATCCCGATACGGATCATGGGTTTGGCGTAAACGTGTATCCCGTCACCGAGGAGGATGCCGGGCCCGAACTGAGGCAAGGCATCCTGGTGCTGCAGGCGGCCGTTGGGTTCGTGCTGCTGATTGCCTGCGCAAACATGGCGAACCTGCTGCTGGCTCGGGCTGTGGCCCGGGAGCGGGAGATCGGGATCCGGCTGGCCCTGGGTGCGCAGCGCGGCCGGATCATCCGCCTGATGCTGACCGAGAGTCTGCTCTTGAGCTTCCTGGGCGGGCTGTTGGGCTTGCTGCTGGCCTACTGGGGCCTGGACCTGATCTCGGCACTGGCGCCCAAGGACACACATGGGTTCCATGAGTTGCGCCTGGATCCCTGGGTGCTGCTCTTCACTCTGGGTATCTCTATCGGCACCGGGGTGTTGTTCGGCCTGGCGCCGGCGTGGCACGCCGCCCGGCGCGACCTGACGGAACCGATTGGGCGGGGTGGGCGGACTGCCGGTTCGGGTCCGCAATGGCTGAGGAACACGATGGTCTCCGTGGAGGTAGCGCTGGCCCTGGTGCTGTTGATCGGGGCCGGACTGATGATCCGGACGCTCAGCCACCTGATGCATGTGGATCCGGGGTTCCAGCCGGCTCACCTGCTGACCCTGAAATTGGAAGGCACGACGGTGAAGGATTTCGGCAACCGATTGCTGGAGCGGGTGAAGGAATTGCCGGGGGTCGAGCGGGCCAGTATCTCCAGCTCCATGCCGATGCAGCATGTAGAGCAGACCAACTACCGGCTGGAGGGCGACGATCCGAAGTCGCGGACGCTGCGCATGGCCTGCCGCAGCGCGGTGAGTGAGACGTTCTTCGAGACCCTGGGGATTCCGTTCCGATATGGCCGAACTTTTAGCCGGCAGGAGTCCGAAGCGAAACAGCCGGCGGCGATTGTGATCAGCGAGACCTTCGCCAGGCTGCACTGGCCCAATCAGGATCCGGTCGGCCGGACGGTGATGTTGCCCACTGGCGGTAAGGAAGACGCCCGGTTGATGATTGTCGGGGTAGTGGGCGACACCCACCAGATGGGCCCGGACTCGACGGTGCTGCCGGAGATGTATACTCCGTCACGGCAGTTTACCGATATGATCCTGGCCGTCAGGACCCGGTCGGACGTGGGTGCAATGAAGGCGTCCATGGAGAGGGTGGTGTGGGGGATTGATCCGAAACTGCCGCTGCAACCGGCCCGCTCGATGGAGAAAGTACTTTATGAATGGCCTGCAAATCGCAGATTCTATATGGCTATTCTTGTCAGCTTCGCGGGGCTCGCACTGCTGCTGGCCGCCCTGGGACTGTATGGGGTCTTGTCCTACGTAGTGAACCTGCGGACGAGCGAACTGGGGATCCGCATCGCACTGGGCGCCACGACCAGGGATATCCTGACGCTGGTTTTGCGGCAGGGGCTAGTCCTGACCCTGGCCGGGACGGCGGCCGGACTGGGCGTCTCGTTCGTGATTACCCGGCTGATGGAGAGCCTGCTCTACGGAGTGAAGCCGCTGGATCCCCAGACGTTCACGGCGGTGCCCGCTGCTTTGATCGTGGTCGCCCTGGCTGCTTGCTATCTTCCGGCGCGCCGCGCGGCTCGTGTGGATCCGATGCTGGCTTTGCGCAGTGAATGAAACCGGAAAGACGGCGTAAGATGTGTAAGACAGATGCTGACTCCGATCCTGATCCCCGCTTATGAGGCGGATCCCGAGTTGCAGGAGACCGTTACCGCCCTGCGCCGCATGGGGTTTACGCGCATTGTTGTCGTCGACGATGGCAGCCGGCTTCCGAAGTCGTTACTCCTTCTAAATCAGCTAGATGGAGTTCATCTTCTCAAGCATGCAGTGAACCTTGGAAAGGGCGCGGCGCTCAAGACCGGACTGAACCATATCCTGCTCACGTGGCCGGATGCGTCGGGCGTGGTGACGGCGGATGCGGACGGCCAGCATTCGCCGGAGGACATCGCCGCGGTGGCAGCCAAGCTGAGGAGCAACCCCGGCAACCTCATACTGGGGAGCCGCCAGTTTCGGGGCAAGGTCCCGTGGCGCAGCAAGGTTGGCAATCGAATCAGCGCCACATTGGTCAAGTTGCTCGTGGGCACCCGGCTGACGGACACGCAAACCGGACTGCGGGGGATTCCCCTGGCGCTCGCGGGCCAGCTGCTGAAACTGCCGTCCAACGGGTATGAGTTTGAACTGGATATGCTGCTGGCGGCCAAGCACCGCGGAGTGCCTACGCTGGAGCTTCCAATCCGCACCATCTACCTCAATAGTAATTCCTCGTCCCACTTCGATCCGCTTTGGGACTCGATGCGGATCTATCTGGTGCTGATGCGGTTCACGCTCGCCTCAGTATTCACTGCTGTCATCGATAATGCCGTATTTGCCGTTGCTTACAATGGCTCTCATAATATTCTACTTTCACAACTAATCGGCCGGTCTGTGGCTGTGCTCTTCAATTACGCGGCTGCGCGGAAGGCGGTATTCCTGTCCCGGGGTCCGCATAAGGACACCCTTCCGAAGTACCTGCTGCTGGTGACGGCGAACGCGGCCATCTCCTACGTACTGATCACGCTGATCCACGACCGGTTCCAGGCGGGCGTGGTGGCGATCAAAGTTGCCGTGGAAGCTGCACTTTTCCTGGCTAGTTTCCTGATTCAACGGGACTTGATCTTCAGCCGCAAGCAAGGCGAGGCAACGGACTGGACCAGCTACTATGAGTCCGTCCCGCCGACCGCAAAGCTGACCCGGAAGTACAGCGGCGGTGCTTTGGTGCGGATGATGCGCTCGGCGGGCGTGAGCCAGGGAGCGCACTTCGTGGAGATCGGCGGGGCAAACAGCTGCTTCTACGACCGGCTGGCCGAGGAGTTCCGTCCGTCGTGCTATGAAGTGATCGATACGAACCGGCACGGTTTGGATTTGCTGGGGCGCCGGGCCTCAGCCAAAGTGGAACTCAGGCAGGAGAGCGTGCTTGAACTGAGCGTGGATCCGCGGGCGGATGTGGTGTTCAGCGCCGGGCTGGTGGAGCATTTCGACCGGGAGGGGACACGCCGGGCGATTGAGGCACATTTCGACCAGGCACGCCCCGGCGGCACCGTGATCATCACTTTTCCTACTCCGACATTACTTTATAGAATCACTCGCAAGCTTCTGGAAGTATTTGGCTTATGGAAGTTTCCAGATGAGCGGGCCTTGTTGCAGGAGGAGGTCCGCCAGGTGGCGCTGGGCCGGGGTGAGGTTCTGGAGGAGCGGATTCTGTGGCCGTTGATCCTGACACAGGGCGTGGTGGTCGTGCGGAAGCGGCCAGTGGAACGGCTTGACGGTGAGGGTTCATCGGTCCCGGTCGCGGCTCGCACCGGAGTGCTGCCGCGACCATAGGACGATAGGCTACGCGCCGTACTTCTCGAAGAAGTGGGCGACGGTGCGGATGCCAAGGTAGAAGTTGTCGAGCTTGAACTTCTCATTGGGCGAGTGGAGGCCGTCGTCGGGCAACCCTAACCCCATCATCACGGTGGGGATTCCCAGATGGTGGGCGAAATCGCCGACGATCGGCACGGAGCCGCCGGAGCGGATGAACACGGTGTCGGCGTTCATGATGTCTTTGAACGCGACCGCAGCCTGGTGGATGGCGGGGTGTTCGGGGTTCACGATGACGGCCGGTCCGCCGCTGAGTTTGCGGACTTTGGTCTGAATACCGGCGGGGGTGTTATCGGCCACCCACTGCTCGAAGGCGGCGTACATCTGGTCAGGATCCTGGTCAGGCACCATGCGCATGCTGACTTTGGCGGTGGCTGTGGCGGGGATGACGGTTTTGGCACCGGCTCCGGTGAAGCCGCCGGCGATGCCGTGGACCTCGAGAGTGGGCCGGGACCAGACGCGTTCGAGGACCATACGATCGGCTTCGCCCGTGAGGCGGCTGGCTCCGACTTCCTTCTTGAGGAACTCCGCTTCGGAGAACGGCAGGGACTTCCAACTGGCGATTTCGGCGGGGGCGGGTTCGGCTACCTGGTCGTAGAAGCCGGGGATCTGGATGCGCCCGCCGGCATCCTTAGCCTTGGCCAGGAGTTCAATGAGGCCGTAGACGGCGTTGGGGGCCGCTCCTCCGTAGAGGCCGGAGTGGAGGTCGCGCATCGGGCCGGTGGCTTCGACTTCCATGTAGATGAGGCCGCGCAACCCGATGCAGAGAGTGGGGATCCCCTCGGCATACAGGGCGGTGTCGGAGACCAGGGCTACATCGGCTTTCAGCTTAGCGGGATTGGCGGCAACGTACTTGGTGATGCTGGCTCCGCCGACCTCTTCCTCGCCCTCGATCAGAAACTTCACATTGATGGGCAGTTTTCCGTAAACGGCAAAGAGGGCCTCCACCGCCTTGACGTGCATGTACATCTGGCCCTTGTCGTCGGCCGAGCCGCGGGCGTAGAGGTTGCCGTCGCGAACGGTGGGTTCGAAGGGCGGGGTGTGCCAGAGTTCCAGTGGATCGGGCGGCTGGACGTCGTAGTGGCCATAGCAGAGTACGGTGGGTTTGCCGGGGGCATGGAGCCAATCGGCGTACACCAGAGGATGCCGTTCAGTGGGGATGATCTCGACATTCTCGAGTCCGGCGGTTTTGAGGCTGGACGCCACAAACTCGGCGGCGGCGGCCACGTCGGAGACGTGCTCCGGTGAAGTGGAAATCGAGGGGATGCGAAGGAACTGGTTCAGTTCCTCAAGGAAGCGGCCGGAGTTGGAGCTGACGAACGAGTCGATTGCCTGGGACATGGATTTCCTCTGTGGACCCCTCCATTATTGACCGGAGCGGGAGGGCTCTGAGGACCGGCGCTTAGAGACCGGGCCAGGCGGCGGAGCCCCAGAAGCCGGCGACCGCGACCATAGACACGAGCAGCATCATCAGGAGTAGCGCGGCGTGGGTGCGGCTTGGGGGATTACGGTGGTTGGCGTGCCGGAAACGGGCGATGGTGACCAGACCATAGGCGAGTGCGAGGATTGGCAGGTAGGCCAGCGACTCGCGGGTCAGCCAGGCGAAGGTTCTCGGTTTGCTTGAAGCAAGAACGGCCAGGCACATCGCGATCACCATGATGACGTTCTTGGTGTGGGCGCGATCCGGGGCGGGCTGGGGATCAGGCAGATTGAGCGGCACGGCGACGGGCGCGCAGACTGCCGGGTCCGTCAGGTCGATGTCCGGATTGCCGGAATCCAGCCCTTCCGACCACTCGGAAACCGGGAAGTCGTGTTGGCTCATGCCGTGGGCCTCGCGGGTAACGGGCGTTCAGTCGTTCGCATGGGTTTCCCTGCCCGGACGGTGGTGCTCGCCGTGGGGGTGTCAGTTCAGGAATCGGATGATGCGGTGATGTTCTGTATGGGGAGCTTCAGTTCGTGGGCGGGATTCGTGAAACGGGCGACACGGGTATAGAAGGCTCCTTGGCTTCGGGCATTGAAGAGGCGCTGACAGAGGGCCGCGCTGTTGCACTTGTGGAGCTATTCGGTGGCTCCTCCGCTCCCTCACGGTCGCGGCTCAATGCGGCTTCGGCCGCTTGGGGACTCGCGAGGTCAGGCCAGGCGGCCGATGCGGGGGCCGGGCAGGAGGATGCCGATGAGGTTGAGGGGATCCGGGGTGGTGAGGTCGACGGGGCCTGCCGCGTCCGCCTCCCGGCGCACGGCCCGCATCAGGTCCAGTGCCTCCGGGCGGGCGAACTGTTCTCCGGTGAAGCCGTCGATGAAGCGGCCGCCCCGGATCTGGCCTTGCGCTTCCAGCTTGCGGAGGACGGGCAGGAGTTCGCGCCATGGCGGGGCTCCCGTTTCGCGGGCGAGGAGGTCGCGGATCAGGACTCCCCAGCGGAGCAGGAGTTGTTCCGCCCATTTCTGAATGCGCTCGGCGGGATCGCCGGGGGTGCGCTGGACGAGCGCCCAGCGGCCAGCGGAGTGACGGGGCCGGGCGTGGCGGCCTCGGCCTTCGCCCCGGCGGCGCTTGGGATCGATGATCGAACGCAGGTTTTCGAAGCCGTCAGCGGTGACGAGGCCGGCGGCTACGAGTTCCCAGAGCGCGTCTTCCACTTCACTGGCGAGGTGGCGGGTGGTGCGGACCAGATCCGTGAAGAAGAGGGCCTTCTCGCTGCGGAGAAGCTCGAGGACATCGCGGGCGGGGTGGGAGAGGGACTCGGAGCTGGATTCCGTTTCATGACGGCTCAGCAGCCACTCGGAGTCGTCGCGCAGCATCATGGCGATGGGGGCGAGCTTGGTGGGGCGGATGCGGCGACCCTCCTCCTCCAGCGCAGGGTGCGGAGAGACGCGGGCCCAGGTGACGTCACCGGAGAGACAGAGGTCGTCGAGCAGCTCGGGCTCATAGTTCGCGATGCGGCGCGGGAGGAGATGAGACTCCCAGACCGACGCGGCGGCTTCGTAACCCTGCAGTTGGCGGATGACTTCGAAGAGTCCGTCCGCGCCGTGGAGCTGGGTGCCGGGCGCGACGTGCTGCCATTTCGCGAGGAAGGCGTGGAACTGCTGGGCGGTGACGGGGGCGATCTCGCGGCGCAGGCGGCCGAGGGTGGTGCGGTGGATGCGGGCGAGGACGCGGCGGTTGCACCACTCGAGCTCGGAGGCCGCCGGTTGAGAGAAGTGGCCGCTGAGCACCTGGCCTTCGAACTCCAGCCGGGCCATGGCGCTTTCGATATCGCCGAACGGGAAGGCCAGGGTTTCGGAAAGGACTCTGAGAGTGGACGGCCCGGTGGATTCCATCCAGCCCCGCAGGATGGACAGGATGTCGCCGGCGGCTTCCAGCTTTTCCGTGGGGACCCAGAAGGGGCGGCCGTTGCGGTGATGGGTGGAGGCGCGGCCGGTTTGCTCGAGCTGCTGGTAGAAGTGGGTCCACTTCGGCTCGGGCGGCATGGTGATGAGGGTGAGCAGCGCGTCGTGCAACTCGTCGGCATCGCGGACATCGGGCCAGCTTTCGGCGGCAACCTGGGCGATGGCGGCGGGGTCGAGGATGCCTGTGCCGTCAGTGAGGTCGGTGCGCAGGGTCTGACGGAGCTGGACGGCGCGGGCGCGGCGCTCTTCCAGAGGCGCGTCGTCGAGGAACGCGTAGGGGTTGGCGTTGAGGATCTCGTGGGAGAAGACGGAGGGGGCCGGGAGGTCCAGGACCACCGTTCGGATGTCACCCTTCTCAATGGCGGCGAGGACATCGATGAGGCGATCGAGGTCCATGGCTTCGTGGAGACAGTTGTCGATGGTTTCGTTGACCAGTGGATGGTCTGGGATCTGAATGGGTCCGGTGAGGTTCTCGGCGCAGGCGACCTGATCCGGGAAGACGGCGGCCAGCAGGTCTTCGGAACGCATGCGCTGGATGGGCGGCGGAACGCGTTTGCCGCCATTGAAGCGGAGGATGGCCAGGGCGCGGGAGGCGTTCCAGCGCCAGCGCGCTCCGAACATGGGGGCGTCGAGCAGGGCCTGGGTGAGGACGTCGCGGGCCGTTGCTGCCTTGAGGAACTGGAAGATGAGCTCCAGGGGAAAGGCGTGGCGGTCACTCAGGGAGATGACGATGCCATTGTCGGTGGCGGCGGCCTGGAGTTCGAAGTTGAAGGTGCGGCAGAAACGCTTGCGGAGGGCGAGGCCCCAGGCGCGATTGACGCGGGATCCGAAGGGGGCGTGGAGGATGAGTTGCATGCCTCCGGATTCGTCGAAGAAGCGCTCGGCCACGACGGTGTCGAGGGTGGGCAGTGCACCGAGGCGGGCCACGCCTTCGCGGACGTAGGCGATGGCCTGGATGGCTCCGGCGGCGTTCATCCCGCATTCGGCGACGAGCCACTCCGCCCCGCCGGGTTGGAGCAGGCGCTGGCGCAGGCGGGAGACGGCGGCGGAGAGTTCAGCGGAGCGGCCGGGGGCTTCGCCGAGCCAGAAGGGGATGGAGGGCGGGGCTCCGTGGGCGTCCTCGACGTGCACGCGGCCCTTCATGACGTGGCGGATGCGCCAGGAGTGGGTGCCGAGCAGGAAGACGTCGCCGGTGATGCTTTCGACGGCAAAGTCCTCGTCGAGGGTGCCGACGTTGGTTCCGTCCGGTTCGGCCACGACGGTGTAGAGGGAGTTCTCGGGGATGGCGCCGCCGGAGGTGATGGCCGCGAGACGGGCTCCGCGGCGGCCTCGGATCCAGCCGTTCACCTGATCGCGATGGAGCAGGGCTCCGCTGCGGCCACGGGCGGTGGCGATGCCTTCAGAGGACATTTCGACGACGGCGTCGAAGGTGGCACGGTCGAGGTCGCGGTAGGGGTAGGCGGAGCGGACGAGGTCGAAGAGGTCGTCGGTGCGCCAGGGTTGGGCCGCTGTTTCGGCGATGATCTGCTGGGCCAGGATGTCGAGGGGGTTGCGCGGGATTTCGACGCGTTCGAGGTCGCCGGATCGGATGGCGTGGATGATGGCGGCGCACTCGATGAGGTCGTCGCGGGTGGAGGGGATGAAGATGCCCGCCGGCCTGGCGCCGACCCAATGGCCGGAGCGGCCGATCCGCTGGAGGGCTACGGCGATGGAGCGTGTGGAGCCGATGAGGATGGCAAGGTCGACCGTGCCGATGTCGATGCCGAGTTCGAGGGAAGCGGTGGCGACCACGGCGCGCAGCTCGCCGGCTTTCAAGCGGGACTCGGCGTCGAGGCGGAGCGTGCGGGAGAGGCTGCCATGGTGTGGCAGGACGACGTTCTCGCCCAGGCGTTCAGAGAGGGCATGGGCAATGCGTTCGGAGAGGCGGCGGGTGTTGACGAAGACGAGGGTGGTGCGGTGCGCGCGAATGTGGGCGGCGATGCGGTCGTAGATCTCGGCCCACATCTCGCTGGTGGCGACGGCGCCGAGTTCGTCGTCGGGGACCTCGATGGAGAGATCCATCTCGCGCCGATGGCCGACATCGACGATGGAGACGTGGGGCGAGAGGAAGCGGGCGACCTCCTCGATGGGGCTGACTGTGGCGGAGAGGCCGACACGCTGCGGCGGTTTGGCGCAGAGGGCATTGAGGCGGGCGAGGGTGAGCGCGAGATGCGAGCCGCGCTTGTCGCCGACAATGGCGTGGATCTCGTCAACGATCACTGTGGTGACGGTGGTGAGGAACTTCCGGGGGCGGTCGGCTGTGAGGAGGATGTAGAGCGACTCGGGCGTGGTGACGAGGATGTGCGGAGCGTGCTTCGTCATGCGCTGGCGCTCGGCGGCGGGGGTATCTCCGGTGCGAATGGCCGTGCGGATGGGGGCCAGGGCGATGCCCTTCTCTTTCGCGAGCGCCGCGATCTGGGCTAGCGGGAGTTCGAGGTTCTTGTGGACGTCGTTGGAGAGAGCTTTCAGGGGCGAGACGTAGACGACCTGGGTCTCGTTGGGGAGGTCGCCCAGGCGGGCGGCGCGGATGAGACGGTCGATGGCTAGCAGGAAGGCGGCGAGCGTCTTGCCGGAGCCGGTGGGGGCGGCTACGAGGACGTCGCGGCCGGCGGAGATTTCGGGCCAGGCGTTGACCTGGGGCGCGGTGGGTTGCTGGAAACGCGCGGCGAACCACTCCTGCACCAGGGGGTCGAAACCAGAGAGGGGTGAGGGACGGATGAGCACCTCGGTGCTCCTATTATCGCAGGCGCCGGCTTGGCAGGCCGGACCGGGCGGGCAGAGCGGATGGTTTCTTCGCCTCATGTTTGCGGTTCATTCGGGAAAGTTGCGCGCTGGCCAGGGTGGGGGGACGGATTCATGGACCCTTTTTCAACGGTGGTCCCATCTATGAAAGTAAGATTCCCGCGGACATCCAGAATACTTCGATGCCTGCGGAGATGCTCGAAGGAATGGCAGTGGAATGCGCGTGGTTGCCCCGTGGGTGACGATCGACCCAGATCGCCCCATCCCAGAAGCACCACTGAATAGTTCCGAGCCCACAAGGGGGGCCCATGTCCGATACGGTTCAGCAGGTGGAGTACTTCCACATATCGATTCCCAACAAGCCGGGTGAGGCTGCGCATGTCCTGGACGTGTTGAGCCAGGCGGGGGTCAACATGATGGGCTTCTGCGGATTCCCGCGCGGAGCCCGTCAGTCCCAACTGGATTTCATTGCGGAAGACTCGAGTGCATTGAGGCGTGCGGCGGAGAGCCATGGCCTGGCGCTGAGCGACGGCAAGCAGGCGTTCGTGATCCGCGGCAAGGACCGGCCGGGCGCAATTGCAGCAGTGCTGGATGCGCTGGCGCAGGAGAAGATCAAGGTCACGTCGATCCAGGCCGTGAGTTCGGGCGAGGGCTCGTATGGCGCATTGCTGTGGGTGCGGGCGCCGGATGTCGATCGAGCGGCGGCGGCTTTGGCGGCTCTGCCTGCCATAGCGAATCGGGGGATCGTGGACATCGTCGACCTGGCGTCGGACGAGTCGTTCCCGGCGAGCGACCCACCACCATGGACGTAAAGGAAGCGACGGCCCAGCATGCCGAATGACCGGATGGAACGCGATGAGATGGGGGCGGTGCATGTCCCCGCGGAGGCACTGTATGGCGCGCAGACGCAACGCGCGGTGGAGAATTTCCCAATCAGCGGAATGAGGCTCGGCCGAGAGTTCATTCGCGGATTGGGGCTGATCAAGAAGGCATCGGCTGTCGCCAATGCGCGATTGGGTGCGTTGGAGCCGGAGATCGCCTCGGCGATTGGACAGTCGGCGAAAGAAGTGATCGAAGGCCGGCACGATGACCACTTCGTGGTGGACGTGTTTCAAACGGGCAGCGGGACCTCGACGAATATGAACGCGAACGAGGTGATTGCGCGCCTGGCCTCGAAGGCGAGTGGACGCGAGATTCACCCGAACGATCATGTGAACCGGAGCCAGTCCAGCAACGATGTGATGCCGAGCGTGCTGCACCTCGCGGCGGTGGAGATGCTGGAGCAGCAGTTGTCGCCCGCCATGCGCCGGCTGGAAGAGGCGCTGAGGAGCAAAGCCAGGGAGTTCGCGGGCATCGTCAAGATCGGCCGGACGCATTTGCAGGACGCAGTACCGCTGTATCTCGGCGATGAATTCGGCGGGTATGCCCGGCAGGTGGAGGCCGCCCACGAGAGGATCCGCTGGTCTGGCCAGGCGCTGCTGGAGTTACCCCTGGGCGGGACGGCTGTCGGAACCCGTATCAACGCACCGCGCGATTTCGGCGGCGTTGCCGCCCAACTGCTGTCGGCGTGGACGGGGCATGCATTCCGGGAGGCTGAGAACCATTTTGAAGCGCAGGCCGCGCGCGAGGGTGTGGCCATGCTGGCGGGAGCCTTGAAGACGTACGCGATCGGCTTGACGAAGATCGCGAACGATCTCAGGCTGCTGGCCAGCGGGCCGCGTTGCGGTCTGGGGGAGATCCGGTTGCCGGCGATTCAGCCCGGGTCCAGCATCATGCCGGGCAAAGTGAACCCGGTGATCCTGGAAAGCACCTTGATGGTGTGCGCCCAGGTGATGGGCTATGAAACGGCGGTGACGTGGTGTTGCGCGGGCGGCCAGTTGGAACTGAATGCGATGTTGCCTTTGATGGCTTTCGACCTGCTGGAGATGATCCGACTGCTGGCGGCCGCGTCTCGGAACCTGGCGGAGCGCTGTGTGGAAGGGATCCAGGCGAACCGCGAGACGATCGCCCATATGACCGAACAGTCGTACGCCCTGGCTACGGCGCTGAGCCCGGCGATTGGCCATGCGGCGGCCGCGGCGATCGCGCAGGAGGCGGAAGAGAGCGGGAGCACTGTGCGCGAGGTGGCGAGAAAGCGCTCCGGGCTCTCAGAGGAACGGCTGAACGAGCTGCTGGACCTGCGGCGGTTGGCCGACGGCGGCTAGCAGCCTGGGGCGGAAGTCGCGCAGCCGCGTTCGCACCGTCGCCGGTCAGGAAATGGAAGCTCAAAAGCGATTCCGAAGCCGCTCCGGAGAGAGTCGCATTGTTTCAGGTGGGCGGCTGGCGCCGGAGCGAACCCGAAGGGCGACAAGGGGATGCGGCCCATTGCAGTGTCGAGCCGGCCTCCGAGTGGCCGGCACTAGTTCGGCCTGCTCTTCGCGCCCTGGGCTCGCAATCCCTTGCCGCGCGGCTAGCGGGACTTCCGCCACAGACTGCTAGGGCAGCGTTTGCAGCTTCAAGTTGCGGAAGGTGATCTCGTAGCCCTCTGCTTCCAAGCCGATGTAGCCGCGGCGCATGCCGACTCCGGTTAGTTCATTCACGACTTCGCCGTTGACGGAGAGGGTGATGCGGTCGCCCTCAGCGCGGATCAGAAAGTGGTTCCACTCGCCGGCCGGCTTGACGCGATTCTCTTTCATCTGCGCTTTCAAGTTGAAGCTCTTCAGGCCGCCATCGGCGAAGTTCTGTCCAAAGAGGTAGGCGCCGGCGAGGCCGGTCTGGGCCTGGTACCAGATTTCGCCCTGCTTGGAGAGGCGGATGCCGATGCCGCTGTTGTACTTCGTCTCGCCGTCCTTGGGGGTGAAGCGCCAGTCGGCTTCGAGGACGAAATCAGAGAGCTCCTTATCGTAGCGGAGCCATTCGTGGCCGCCTTCGCCGGTGCAGATGAGGGTTTTGGCGGCGGTGTCGACGCGCCATTGGATTTTGGGATTGACGCCGGAGATGGCCGGAATGGGGATGCGGCTCCAGCCCTGCAGGTTTTCGGCGGGCAGGAGGTCGACGGGGTCGGCGGCCCGGACGGGCGCGATCGCGAATGCAAGAAGAATAGAAACAGCTATGCATGTCTTCATTTGAGGAACCGTTGGTACGATATCACGGGCCAGGGGGCGGCGTGGAGGGCGCCCGGTGGAGGACACGACTTTGCCGGCTGCCGGCTTACTGCCGTGCGCGGTTCGCAGCGCGGTAGGGACGACTTCCTGACGGTCGTGGTTCGTTGCGGCTTCCTTCGCTTCGGCGGCCTGGAGGGCCTACGGGACTTGGTGGAAGACGCGCGGGTAGCCCGTCACTTACGTTCCGGGACTGGGGCTGGGGGTAGCCCGTCACTTACGTTCCGGGAGTGGGGTTGGAGGGCGGCGGCGTGGGCCCTCCGGGACTGGGACTGGCGTGCGCCCTGGCGGCCGGCAAGAGACTCCCCGGAATGGAGATTGAGGTGAGGTTGTCAAAGATCTGGTCCGGAGGGGGAGAGTCCGGTTGGCTTCGATTCGTCGAGTCGCGGCGCCCCTGCCTGGACGAGGTGTTCAGAGCCCAGCGACGTCGTAGTTCAGGTTGGGCAGTCCGTCTTCCCCGACCAGGTTGGCTTCGTTCCGTGGAACGCGAATCGGCTTGAGATCGGCGAGGGGGTCCTGGTTGTCCGGGTGGTTGGTATCGATGCCGGTAGTGAGGCGTTCGAGGGCCTGGCGCGGGCGGCCGTAGCCGTCGTAGAAGAAGAGTTCCTCGGTGTTTTTGCTCAGGCGGGTGACTTCAGCGAGGGGGACGTTTTCGCGGATGCCCTGGACGAGGTGAGGGTGGTGCTGGCCGAGGGCGGCACGTTCAGTTTGCAGTTTGCTGAGTTCCCTGACGGCGCGATAGAGGCCGCGTTCGAGGTCGCGCCGGTAGCGGGCGTAGCGATCGAGTTTGGCGGCGTAGGGGTCGGTTTCGGCCAATGGGTCCGTTTCGGCGAGGATGAGCGCTTCGAAGAATTCGATGCGGCGGAGGTTCCAGGTGTGGGAAAGGATGCGGTGGAAGATTTCCTCTTCGAGGCAGCCGAAGGGGCGGGTATCGAGGCGCAGGGTGGCCTGAAGGGCATCGAATTCCGCGCGGTCCTCTGGCGTGATGTCGAGGTTGCGGGCGGTGAAGCCGTGGCGGCGGGCGTTCTGCGAGGCGCGGGCCTTGCCGACGGGGGACACGGGTCCGGTGGAGTACTTCGCGTTCGCCTGGTTGGCGGTGATTTGAGCTGCGGTCGACATGATGTCAAACTCCTTGTAAATGAAAATGGCCGGCGTGGGTGCCGGCGCGATTCCAGGGTAAGGGGTGGGTCAAGGGGAAAGGGGTGGTTTCGGGGAGGCCGTTGTTGAGAATAAAGGATAAAAAGATTTTTAACTCCCGCAATGAAGAAGTTTTAATGAGGAAATCAGAGGAGAAGTGGGCGTGCGGGTTGGCGGCGATGGTGATCGTCATCGTGGGCGAAGCGATGTGAAACCCAGAAGCTCGGTGCGGACAGCCGGAATTGCGGCCTACGGCACGATCCACGTTCCCGCCGCCTGCCAGCCGGTGTCGCGGGTGAGGGCGTCCAGGGTGCGGACATAGAGGTTTTTCGTACCGCTCATCGGCGCCTTCAGCGTCAGGGCGATGTGCAGAACCCGATTTCCCTCCATTAGTTCGAGGTAGCTCTGTCTCGAATCGATGGAGCAAGCGGAGCTGTCCAGCAGATTGGAATCAGTGAGCGGCGTAGCCGGGCCGACAAAGAAGCCGAGGTCGGATGAGTACATCCACAACCCGTGGCCGGCCTCATCGTAGTGGACGAAGCAGAAGGGCTGGCCGCCGCCGTCCGGCGCCGCCGCGATGAGGAACTGCTTCCAGCCAAAGGCGATGCCCGCGAAGCCTTGGAGGTCCGGATAGGTCAGGGCGAAGCCTGTGGTGGATGCGCTGCCGCCCTGCGGCGAGGCCGTCAATACCGTCGGGGGCGTGGCCGCCTGGGTCCACGCGCCGCGCTGCACCCAGCCCGTGTCGTAGTTGGAGAGATCCATGGCTCGGAGGTATACGTTGCGAGTCGCAGCGGCTTTGAAGACCACATCGAGGTTCAAGGACAGAGTCGATCCGCTGGCGGCCACGGTGGATCCGGCTGTGCTGAGAGCGCAATGGGAGCCTTGCAGTTCCGACGACGCCAAGCCGGGAGCCACGGGGCCCCGGAAGAAGCCATAGACGTCCGAATAGAGCCAGAAGCCGTTGCCCTGGACGTCGTAGTGGAGGAAGCAGAACGGCTGGCCGCCGCCGTCGGGGGCTGCGCCGAAGAGGAGTTGGACCCAGCGTAGGTCCTTGGATCCGGGCACTCCGGAGAACTGGGCCTGGAAGATCTGCCGGAATCCGGCGCCGGCTGACGGGGTGAGGCTGACGACTGCGGTGCTGCCAGCGATCAGGGGCAGGGGGTCGCCGGCGAAGTTATTGATGGAATTGCCGTCGGCGGCGTTCGAGACCTCGACGATGTTGGTGATGGATGGCAGTGCCGCGGCCAACACGGTGACCTTCAATGTAATCACGCTCGACAGGCCAGGGGCCAACACTGCCGGATTCGTGCAAGTGACCACCTGGCCAGCGGCGGAGCAACTCCAGCCCGATCCGGTTGCGGAGGAATAGGCCAGACCGGCGGGCAGCGGGTCAGTCACGGTGATCGTGCCGCTGGTGGCCGACCGTCCGGCGTTGGTGACAGTGATTGTGTTGACCAGTGTGCCACCGATGGCCGCGGGACCGGAGTCTGTCAACGCAATGGTCAAATCAGGCGCGTCAGGCGAGAGGACCGGTGCCGGCAGTGGGGTGTTGGATGTGATTCCGTTGCCCAACTGGCCAAAAATCGAGGTGCCCCAGGTCGCCACGGCGCCGTCGTCCAGTAAGACGGCGCTGCTATCGGAGCCTGCCGAGATGGCGACCGCCGGGCGCGGCAACGGGACCCGGACCGGAACCAACCGGTTGACCGTCGTGCCGTCGCCCACCTGCCCGTAGTCGTTCTGGCCCCAGGCCCAGACAGTGCCATCGTTCCTGAGAGCCAGGCAGTGCAACCGGCCGGCGCTGATGGCCACGATCCCGCTGAGTCCGCTGACCGGAACCGGCGAGGACTTGGTAGAGGTGGTGCCGTCGCCCATACCGCCCCCATGGAGAGTGCCCCAGGTCCAGACGGTTCCATCGTTTTTCAAGGCAAGCCCGGCGTGGAAGTGGATGGACACGGCCGTGATTCCGGTGAGCCCCGGCACCTGAGCGGGGCTCAGCCGGTCGGTTGTCGTGCCGTCGCCCAGTTGGTTGTAGGTGTTGTTGCCCCAAGCCCAGACGTTGCCGTCGGATGTCAGGGCAACGCTAGTATCGAAACCGGCAGCGGCGTCCACCACGCCGGCGAGGCCAGGGACCTGAATCGGGCTCTGTCTCTCGGTTTGATCCGTGCCGTCGCCCATCTCGCCATACAAACCGGTACCCCAGGCCCAAAGTGTCCCATTGTTCCGAACTGCAAGAGTACGATATTGGGCCGCGGTGACTTTGACAATGTTCGACAGGCCAGGAACGGGCTGGGGCACCAATGAGAGTTGTCCGGACGCGTAACCCAGAACAAACCATTCGTTCAGACCCCAACTGACCACGGTCCCATCCTGCCTCAGCACCAAGCTATGGATGTTCCCGGGCGCTGCGGCGGCCCCCTGCGTGAGGCCGATCGCCTGCACGGGAATAGCGCGCGGCGATACGGTGGTCTGGTCGCCAGTTTGTCCGGACTCATTCATGCCCCAGCCCCACACGGTGCCATCCTGTTTCACTGCCAACAAGGAATAGTCGCGGTCCGCCACCTGTTTGACACCCGTCAAGCCGGCTACGCGTTTAGGCATGGCGCGAGACACCGGTGTGCCGTTGCCGAGCTGGCCGAAGCGATTGTCGCCCCAGGCGAGCGCCGAGCCGTCAGCGCGCAGGACGAAGAAGAAGGCTGTGACCGAGGGGCCGCTGGTGGCAAGGGAGACCGCATTGTCGATGCCATCCACCTGAACGGGCACTTTGCTGTGAGAGGTCCGCCCCCAAACCCAGACAGTGCCGTCCCGCTTCACTGCCATGCTCTCGGCATAGCCCGCTGCGATCGCCACTACGCCGGTCAAACCCGGCACGGGCGCCGGCGGGCGGTGACCGGTGGTGGTTCCGTCTCCGAGCTCTCCCGCTCCGTTGCCACCCCATCCCCAAACGGTCCCATCCGCAGTCAGCGCCAAGCTGTGGATATCGCCCGCTACGACGGCGACGACGCCGGAGAGCCCCGAGACCTGCACCGGATACGACTGTCCGTATCCTCCAGAACCCCAGCCCCAGACTGTGCCGTCGGCGCGGAGCGCGAGCGAATGCACGGTTCCCGCTGCAATGGAGACCACGCCGTTGAGATTGGCAACGGCCATGGGCGTGGGACTGTCAAATGTGGTTCCATTGCCTAACTGACCCGAGGAATTGCGGCCCCAGGCCCATACCCGGCCATCGCGCTGCAAGGCGAGCGAGTGACGGCCATACGCGGCCACCGAAACGGCACTGGTGAGACCAACGGCCTGCACGGGTGTGGCCTGGTTCACATAGGAGCCGTCGCCCAACTGATCGAGATAATTGTTCCCCCACGACCAAAGCGTCCCGTCACTCTTCACCGCATGGCTGAGATTGAGGGGCGCCGCGACGGAGATCACTCCAGTCAAGCCACTGATGCGCGTGGGGACACTGCGGTCGGTTCGCGTGCCATCTCCAAGCTGGCCGTGAGAGTTCGAGCCTGCAGTCCAGACGGTCCCGTCGGAGGCCAGGCGCACAGAGTGGGTCTCGCCTGCCGCGTAGGCACCCACGGGTTGCGGTGCTACCGATTTAACGAGGGTGGCCGTGTTGTTGGCGTGGTTTCCGTCGCCCGGCACGTCCACGCTGACCGTGATCGAGACTGACGGATAGGCGGACGGGGTGACCTGCGCGGTGAGATAGAGAACACTGCTGCCGGCCGGAATAAGGGGAGCCTGCATGGTGCAAGTGATGGCCTGGCCAGCGGTCTGGCACGTCCAGCCGTTGCCTGCACCGCCTCCTGGCAGTAAGCCGGCCGGCAGCGTGGCGGCGACGGTGATATTGCCGGAGGTGGAGATGTCACCCGTGTTCGTGACGGTGACGACGTAGCCGGCCAAGCGAGTGACTGTGAACGACACACCGGCTGTGAGAGCGATGGAGAGATCGGGCGCGGCGGCGGACCGGACTCCCGACTGCGTTGCGCCAGCAGTCGCGACCGGCGCGGACGCGGAGGCGGCCAGGGGCGGCCCTTCAATCCAGGCCACGGCCCAGCCGGCGGCGAGGTCGGCCACCGCGCCCTGGGCTGCATGGCGCTGGGTTGTCCAGCCGCTTTCGTTGAGGGAGAAGCCGGAAGGCCCCCAGCGCAACTGACGAGCGAGTTGGAGGGCGCCAGGCCATGGCACCGCATCCTGCCGGTCTGGCGCGGGCCGCACCTGCCCGCCCTGGATCGTGATCGCGCCGTCCAGCGGGCGGCCTGCGAGGCGCGTGGGCCGCAGCCGCAGCGATTGTGACGGCGCTCCGCTGCAATCGGCGCCGAAGACCATCACGGAGCCGTCCCGGGCGCGCGCCGCGCTACACTCGTCGCCGGCGGCGATGGAGGTGATGTGGGAGAGGTCCGGGACCCTCGCAGGTACAGAGCGGCTGAGCAGAGTGCCGTCGCCCAACTGGCCCGACAGATTCGCACCCCACGCCCATACCGTTCCGTCGCGGTCGAGCGCCAGAGAATGACCGCCCCCGGCCGCCACCTCGACGATCCCGGCGAGTCCGGGCACCTGGTGCCAGCCCGGGATCTCCTTCGTATCTCCGGTGCCGAGCTGCCCATGGTGATTGTCCCCCCAGGCCCACACGGCGCCGGTTTCGGTGAGTACCAGAATGTGGCGGCCGGCGGCGGAGACGGCAATGCTGGCTGCCCCCGGCAGCACTCCGAGGCCGGCAATCGGGTATTGTTGCTGCGACGGGCCGGATTTCTCCTGCAGAAGGTGAATCGTTCGGTCAGCGGGCGTGCCGGCCTGCAAGGGCTGGAAGGCGGCGAAGAGGAGTAGCGAAAGAGCAGGGAGGCAATGGAACGAGCACGCAACAACCACGGCAGTACACCCTTTTGCCTCGCGGCCTGGGAAGTCGTCCCCTGAACCGCAAGACGGAAATGAAGCGTGAATCGAGCTCTACTCCAACGGGAAACTACGCCAAAGTAACGGCTAGTTCCGCCCCAAGAGGAATATTCTCTCACTTTTATCAGGCCGGCTCGGATACAGATTCGGCCCGCGGCTCAACAGCGTTGCCAGACGCCTGCCGATCCAGGGCGCACATCAGGAGTCGTGGTCAGCTTGAACGCGGATATGATGAAATGGAGGCAGTCTCAATCCGATATCTGGAAATCGAAATTCCGCAGATGGGAGGGCATGGATCTCATGCGGTCATTTACCCCGGTATTAGCGTTGTTGATGAGGCTCTGCCTGTCAGGGGTCCAGAGCTTCCCGGCTCAAGCGGCGATGCCACAGGGGCCTGCGGCAGCCACCCCGCAACGCAGTCCATTTGAGGCGGTTCCCGAGCCTCCGGGGTCTCGGCCGGCAAAGGTCTCCGGGCCAACTATCGTTGGGATTGAGTTCAGGGGCGCCACGCGCTTTCCGCCGTCCGCCCTGGGGGTATTGATCGCCTCCCGTGCCGGCGGTCCCCTCGATATTGAGTCTTTGCGTAACGATGCCCTGTTCCTGAATCGCACCGGCCGCTTCTCCTATGTTGCCTGGGAGCTCGAGGACAGTCGCTCTGGACCGGTCGTGCGTTTCGTCGTCGTCGAGCGGCCTGTGATCCAAGCCATCGAATTGCGGGGCAGCGATATCGTGACTCTGCCGGAGATCCTGGAGCGGTTTGCGCTGCGAAAGGTCCACCTCCGGGTAGAGGCGCTGTTCCAGTTGGATGAACTGGAACGCGCGGCGGCGACGTTGCAGGAACTTGTGGCTGAGCGAGGACGCCGGCCCATTGCGGTCTCTCCCTTAGTGAAGCCGATCTGGCCGGCTTCCGGTGTCCAGAACTGGCCGCCTCCGGCTGTGAAGATCGTCTTCCAAGCCGAGGCGCCGCAGTAGACGGTGAGAAGTGGGATGTCGTCGCACGGATGGCGCGAACTTGCACCATGTGCTGCGTGGCCGCTGTAGGATGGAGGGGTTGAAGTGAGAAACGAACCTTTATGACCTCTATTCTTGCGGACCTGCAACCACAAGCCCTTTGGCGGCATTTTGAAGCGCTCTCGGCGATCCCCCGGGCATCTGAGAAGGAACAGGCGGCGCGCGCGTATGTACTCGCCCAGGCCGCGGCTCTCGGGCTCGAAGTCATCCAGGATGCCGTGGGCAATGTCGTGGTGAGAAAACCGGCGCGGCCAGGCCGGGAAGGTGCTCCGATGGCGGCGCTGCAGGGCCACCTGGACATGGTTTGCGAGAAGAACGAAGGGACGGCGCACAACTTCGATACGGATCCGATCCAACTGGTGCTCGACGGGGATTGGGTGAAGGCGGCCGGCACGACTCTTGGGGCGGATAACGGAGTCGGGGTCGCGGCGGCGCTGGCCGTCATGGAGAGTACGGATGTCGCGCATGGCCCGCTGGAGTTTGTGTTCACGATCGACGAAGAGAGCGGGTTGACCGGTGCTTCCGAGTTTCCCAACGGCCTGTTGCAGTCGAAGTACTTCCTGAACCTCGATGGCGAGGAAGAGGGTGCGCTGTGCATCGGCTGCGCGGGCGGCCTGAATACCGTCGCGTGGCGGACGGTGGAGTTGCAGCCGGCTCCGGCAGGGGAGGCGCTGCGGATCAAGGTCTCCGGGCTGCAGGGCGGCCACTCCGGATTGGACATCAACAAGGGCCGCGGCAACGCGGTGCGGATCCTGGGCCAGGTGCTGCAGGCGCTGTTGGGCAGTGGTCCGATTGCGGTGGCGGACCTGCAGGGCGGCAGCAAGCGCAATGCGATCCCGCGCGAGGCCTCCGCCATTGTCGTGGTGGATCCCGCCAGGATCGCCGAGCTCCGGGCTACGTTGACGTTGTGGCAGGACGCGTTGCGGTCGGACCTGGGGTCGTTCGATGCGGGCCTGCGGATTTCGGCCGAGCCGGCGTCGCAGCCGACGCGGGTGCTGGCGGATGCGGAGGCGCGCGTCGTGGCGGAGCTTCTGGCCAGTCAGCATCATGGTGTGCTGGCGATGAGTCCGGACGTGCCCGGGCTGGTGCAGACCTCCACGAACCTGGCAATCGTCAGTTTGAAGGAGTCCGTCGTTGAGCTCGAAACCAGCCAGCGCAGCCCGATCCTGAGCAGCAAGCTGGCGGCGGCGCGGATGGTGAGCACGGTGTTCGCGCTGGCCGGATTCCAGACGGAGCAGACGGGCGGGTATCCCGGCTGGAAGCCTGAGCCGGGCAGCGAGATCGTGCGCCTGGCGAAAGAGGTGCACACCGACGTCCTGGGCCATGTGCCGGAACTGATCGCGATGCATGCGGGGCTGGAGTGCGGCGTGATTGGGGAGAAACACTCCGGCATGGAGATGATTTCGTTCGGGCCGCATATCGTGGATGTCCACAGCCCGAGTGAGCGGCTGAAGATCTCGTCGGTGGAGCCGTTCTGGCGGTTCCTCACCGCGCTGCTGGAGCGCATTTAGACGCGGACTCCGCCGGACGGGTTGTGGCCCCTGCCGGGCTCGCCAAAGAGCCATGGCGGTTCACGGCGCCGAGGAAGAAGGGCCGGGTCCGGTCGAATCTGGGCGCTGGAGGCAAGCCGTGCCGGCTGCTACGGGGCGTCCACATCGGCGGTGAAAACCCAGGCCGCCGCAGTACCAGCCGACTGGCGCAGCATCAGGTTCAATTGGGCCGCATGGTGCTGCACGTGGCGCAGGCTGTGGATCAAGAGTTCCGCCTTGTTCATCTTCCAGATGGGAATGCCACACGGGCCGGCAGCGGCTTCGGCCGTCAGCCGATCGATGTATCCGGCCAGGGCCCGGCGCGTGTAGTGCAGATATGCCAGGAGTTCTTCCTTGGTATATGGCCGGCTGGGCAACACGCCCTTGGGGTCAAGTTCACTGAGATTAAACGGCGCTGGGGGCTCGAAGCCAGCCTGGGCTCCATTGGCATGGTAATCAAGGAAGAAGATCGTGTGGTAGGCGACATACCAGAAGCCCACGGTGCCGTGCGTCTTCCATTCCGGAGGGCCCGCGTCCTCCGCCCAGAGCCCGGCTGGGCAGGCCAGAATCGCGCCTTCCAGCATTCCTAGGGCGGCGCCGAACTGCCGCGTGATCATGGGTTTCCAGAAGTTTTCGAAGTCCATTTTGAAGGTGCCTCCCAGACTGTGAGGAATGGTTGTGGGAACCTGCCGGATCCCGGTGGTCAGCGGGCACCTTTCCGGGTCGCGGAGCAAGTCTGTTCGAAGGTTGCCCGCGTGCCGCGCAGCAGCTCCAATTGCATTGTTTTCCGCAGCCCCGGGAAGCGGGGCCCGGAGGCAAACATGCCGCCATCCGTGTCGAAGTAAGCAGGTTTCACGCTAAGTGTGATCCGGTCTCCCGCCCACGTACCTTCCGCATGATGAAAGTAGTAGCCCAGCGGCTTGGCGGGCGATTGGATGTTCATGCGCCGGATGGAGAACGCCGTGCCGCGCCAGCCGTGCGGGTCTCCCGAGATGGTGTAACTGGCGCCGGAAGAGCCGCAGACGTGGAGTTCTCCAGTGATCCGGCTGTCCTCGTCCTCGTAGCGGCCGCCGGGTGTCATGTTGCGCCGCAGCTCGAGGAAGGCGGTGCGCTGCCGGCCATCGAGATCGGAGTAGCCCCCCACCCAGGTGCCGGTCAAAGTCGAAACCCCCAGGCCGGAATGAGCCCAGGGATTGAATACGGCGTCGATGGCGACTTCTCCTGTCCAGAGAAGACAACCCAGCGCAACCACACCCAGTACTCCGCCCAGGACTCGCTTCATTACGAGGTAGGGTAACAGGTTCTGAGTTGCCAACGATTCAAAATGGAGAATGGCCGGGCAGCTCCCGTGAAAGGGCGGCCCGGCCATTCGGTGTACATTCCAATGCCTCTCCCCTGGAAGGGCGAAGCACGCGGTTACTTCTTCGGTAGGGAGATGGTGATGTTGCGGTAGCGGATGACGCCGTGGTGGTCGCCCTGCAGGAAGAAGGGGCCGGGCTCGGCTTCGTTGCTGTCGAGCGCACCGCCGGTGGGTCCGGGAATCTCGACGTTGTTGTGATAGACCTTGCCGTCGCGCACCACCGTGACGTGGCGGCCGACGAAGGTGATGTCGTAGGAGGTCCACTTGCCCAGGCCAAGTTCCGCGCCTGCCGGCGGCGGGTAATGGCTGTAGATGGCGCCCATCTCATGATCGGGCTGCGAGCCGCCTTCGGTGCCGACCTGGACTTCGTAGCGGCCGCGCAGGTAGATGCCGCTGTTGCCATGCTCGGGGCAATTCACTTCGATGTGCAGCTTGAAGTCCTGGTAGGTGCCGGTGGTCTTGAGGTTGGCCGCACCGGGACCGCGCTGGCCGGGCACTTCGGGATTGTCGTTCACGAGTTCGCCGTCGCGGGCGATCCACTTATTGTTGGTGACGTTGCCGATGGGCTCCCAGCCGGTGAGATCCTTGCCGTTGAAGAGGGCCACGGGCTTGGCCCAGGACTTGGGCATGGGGCGGTCGAGTTTCGGCGCGCGGAGGCCGACGAGGGCGGGCCCATCGGTTTCGCCGCGCTTCTCGATGCCGGTGAGCTTGTCAGCTCCGGCCGAGGTGAGTTCCCAATTGATGGCGGGTGCACGGCCGGCCGCCGAGACGGCGATGATCATCTTGCCGGATTCGAGCTTCGCACCCAGAATGGGGCGCCAGCCGCCGCCGCGCGGCTGCACACGGCCTTCGATCTTGCCATCCTTTTCAACGAGTTCCATCCACTGGGGAAAGGCTTTGCCGGTGGCGGGCGTAACTGTCATATCCCAGCGGCCGAGGAATGCCTTCTGGTCCTGGGCGGCCGCGGTCCAGGGCAGGACGGCGGCGAGCGCAACGAATAAGAATGATTTATGCATTGCCTCCACTTTAACTCGCGGTGAACCAGAGAGGCTCCCTTTCCGCAGGGGATCTTTCTCCGGGCTCTCGTGCGTGCCCGGATAACGATGTTGCGCAAAGCGTGGTGTATACTTCCGTTCCATGCGAAACGCGCTTGTCGTGCTCCTTCTGTTCTCCCTTGGGCTGCAGGCACAGACCCGGCCGGCCACAACGGCAGATTTTGAGCGGTGGATGAAAGAGCTGTCGAACTGGGGCCGGTGGGGGAAGTCGGATGAGTCAGGCACCCTGAACCTGATCACTCCGGCGAGCCGACTGGCCGCGGCCAGACTGGTGCGCGAGGGCGTAGCGGTTTCGCTGTCGCACGATGCCGATAAGGAGAAGGCACCTGACAACGCCAAGCCGTTCGTCCACGAGATGATCACAACCTCGGAGCAGCCCGGCGCGGATATCTTCCGGGACTCCTTCAGCATCGTGCATCACGGGATCATGCACACGCACCTGGATGCGCTGTGCCACTTCTCGTACAAGGGGTCCAGCTATAACGGGTTCTCCACCAAGGAAGTGACCAGCAAGGGCGCGGCCCGGCTCTCGATTGAGGCCGCGAGGAACGGGCTGTTTGCGCGCGGGATCCTGATCGACGTGCCGGAGTTGAAGGGCGTGCCGTATCTGGAGCCGGGCGCGGCGATCTTCCCGGAAGACCTGGACGCGTGGGAAAAGAAGACGGGCTTGCGGGTGAAACCCGGAGACGTCGTCCTGATCCGGACGGGCCGTTGGGCACGGCGCGTGGAGAAGGGCCCGTGGTCGATGGCGGAGCGTGCGGGCCTGCATGCGTCGAGCGTGGCGTGGCTGCACAAGCGCGATATCGCCGTTCTGGGCAGCGACGCGTCCGCCGACGTCTGGCCCTCGCAGGTGGAGGGCATCCAGCAGCCAGTCCATACGCTGGTGATCGTCGCGATGGGCACCCCGATCCTCGACAATGTCGATCTGGAGGAACTGAGCCGAGAGAGCCGCAAACGGAAGCGCTGGGACTTCCTGTTGACGGCGGCTCCGTTGACGGTGCCTGGAGCCACAGGGTCGGCGCTGAATCCAATCGCGATCTTCTGAATGGCTAGCAGCGGGCTGCCACCGCCGCGAGTATGATCGTAGTGGCTTATGAGGACGATTGGACATTTAGAAACGCGGCCTGCGGCTGCTGGATCCCTGGCGGCACAGGGCATCGATTCACGGACAACTGGCGGAAGGACACGGCGATGGCTTGCCGGGGCCGGGGTGGCGGCAATACTGGCCGGATCCGCCTGGGCGGCCGCTGCCGGCAGCGGGATTCCGCTGGAGAAGTGGAATCTGCCTGCGGGCAAGGCCGGGGTCCAGGTCAAACCGGTGTTGACGGGCGAGATCCATGGAGTGAGTACGGACCAGGTGCTCATCGTGGGTCCGGGCCAGCATGTGGAGCCCGCCCACGCGAAGGAAGCGGTGGTCTGGCTGGTGCTTGAGGGCAAGGGCACGATGCACGCGGGCAGCGCAAAGTACGACGTCCAGGGTGAGACGATCGCGCGGGCTCCGCAAGGAGTGGCGTGGCAGATCGACGTGGCGAAGGGCGAAGTGCTGCGAGCGGTGCGCGTGCGGAGGGAACTGACCGCGGACGATCTGGCGGAACTGAAGAAGTTCCCGCAGAACAATGCGGCTCCGCTGGTGAAGAAGTTCAGCGAGTGCACACCCTACGGCGAGGCGATCAAGAGTCCGAAGACGGTGAGCCGGACGCTGCTGCCGGAGAACTATGTGCCCAGGATGGCGGTGGGCACGGTGGAGACGACGGGTCCCGATACGGTGGGCCGGCACAAGCACCCGATGCTCGAGCAGATCTTTCTCGGACTGAAGGGCAACGATATTACCGTGCTTGCGGACGAGCACAACGCGAACCTGACGGAGTTCTCGATCCTGCATATACCGCTGGGTTCGAATCACGGGGCCGAAGTGGCCGGCGGCAAGAAACTGCACTACGTCTGGATGGACTTCTTCATCGCCAAAGAGGGGCAGGAGTACTTGAAGAACCACCTGACCCTGGATCCGCAGAAGAAGAAGTAAGGGGCGCGAAGCTCGGAACTTGCCGGATTCATCCCCCGCGGGGGCGGCAATGAGTAGTTGCAGCCCGCGCGGGGGTGGCCATGGGCATGGCAAAGGTCATGGTGCGCAAGTTGCCCTACGGCTTCTCCAGGGCCATCCGCATCAGCGGAGCCTTCATCTGTCCCCAATCCGCGATGTCCGGCAGTTCTTCGAAGTACAGCACACGGTAAGTGAGGAAGGCATTGAGCACCTGGTTGGGCTCACGGGGCGGACCGCCGCCGAAGCCCTCAATCAACAACATCCCTCCTGGCTTCAAGGAATCCTGGACACGTTTCATATAGGCCGCGTCGTGTAGATTCGTGAAGGCGTAGCTCATCACGATCAGATCCCATTGGGCGACACCCAGTTCGTACTCGTCATGCGACGCGAGTTTTGTGTCGAGCTTCACGCCAACCTCGGAGGCAAGAGCGTTCGCCTGGCGCAGCGCCTCGTCCGAGATGTCGTAGCCGCTGACAGTCCAGCCGGCCTTCGCGAGCCAGATCGAATTGCGACCCTGCCCCATGGCAATGTCCAGGGCACGGCCGGGCTTTCTGGTGGCAGATATCCGCCGGAGGAAGGCGCTGGGTTCGCGGGTGAACGGAGCAGCTTTCCAAGTGAAGATCCGGTTGAAGTGGAGGGTGAGTCCTTCCCGCGGATGGGCGACGAGATAGTCCTGGACGTCCTTCACGCGGGCACGGACATCATCAGCGGCCACGCCTTGCGACTCCAATTGTTTTGAGTACGCCTGCAATACATCGGCCGGGGCTCCAGGTGTGCCCTCCTTACTGAACCAGTCCGAGAATTGCCTCCAGGCAGTATCGCCGGAGAGAAGCGCGAAGAGCATCAGTGCGATCGCCATGTCCTTTCAGACACCGGACTCTTCAATTGGTTTCCGACTGCGTGGTTTACAACAATCAAAGTCGGCCGGGCGTCCTTCGGACCCTGGCGGTCGCGCAACTTTCTGGTTGCATTTTCCCAGGAGCCCACGCTATTCTGCAACCACGAGGTTGCATAATGACATTCACGGAAATGAGCCGGATCGATCGATCCATCGAGATCAGTGCCACGCCCGAACGCGTCTGGCGGGCGCTGACCACACGAGAAGAACTCGCCGCCTGGTTCCAGGTGGCCATTGAGGGTGAGATCGCCGCAGGCTCCGAAGTGTGGATGACCACCACCAATCCGGCGTACAGCGGGATGCGGTTCCAGGTGAAATTCGTCGAACTGGTACCGCCTTCGCGATTCGTCTGGGAGTGGCATCCCGGCGCCGTGGATCCCAAGGTGGATTACGCGAAGGAGCACCGGACCACCGTCACCTTCACACTGGAGCCCAAGCCAGGCGGAACGCGGCTGAACGTGTCGGAGACCGGCTTCGACGCCATCTCGCTGCCGCGCCGCGCCAGTGCGTTCAAGGACAACACCCAGGGCTGGGCGGAAGTGTTGGTCTGGCTGCAAAAGTATGCCGAAGAAGCGAATTGAGCAAGGGCTGGCCGAGGCGGCGTTGCTGTTCGCGGCTCTGGGCGATCCCACGCGCCTGGCCTTGCTGCACCGGCTGTCCCACGACGGCGCGTCCTCCATTTCGGCGCTTTCCGAACGCTTCGTGATTACCAGGCAGGGGATCACGAAGCACCTGCGGGTGCTGGAGGCGGCGGGCCTGGTGGACGGCCGCCGCCAGGGGCGCGAGAGCGTCTGGGCGATGAATCCGGAGCGGTTGGCGGAAGGGCAGCGCTGCCTTGACCAGATCGCCCGTGGATGGGATGACGCGCTGGCCCGTTTGAAGTCTCACATCGAGAACGGCTGAGAGGTATGCCCGGAACCGGCCCAGCCCTTCCCTGCTGCAGTGTTTTCGGCTCCTCCGGCTACACTGGATGGAAATGAGCCGGACGATTCGCGTGGATCGAAAGAACCTGTATTACGCCGACGGTAGTCACGAACTCATCTTGCCGGTGGAATGGTCGGCGGTTGCGAAGACCGACGACTGTCCCATCGACTTCGAGATCATTGCGGGCGAGCTGGCGTGCTGGACGGCCCCGTCGGGCGCAGCCATCGAACCGGCTCTGCGCGAGGAGTTGTTGAACGAGATCGCGGACTACTACTCGAAAGGCCCGGTCGCCGATATTATCGGGCCCAAAGGGAGCCTGTTGCGAGGCGCCTCCACGTTCAGGTTCTATCTCCAGATCCCTCCCGTGCCGTCCCGTTACTACGAAGCCGGCCGGTTCCTTGAGATCCCGATGGCACAACCCGCTAATGGAGCGCGGGCCTGGAATGAGCGGTACATCCTGGATTTCACCGGGGTCCGGGACTGGACTAGTCCGAGGCTTCCGCTGGATTCGGGGCATCTGAAAGAGATCGCCCGCCGCATTGTGGCGAAGGAGCACATTGGGGTTCGAGGCCTGCCTGATTAGAACGAGAAACGCCGGAGCCGCCTACCTGCGTCGCAGGCGGCGGCCCCGGCATAATTCGCGATTCACTGAATAGTGCGTGGGGACGAAGGAATCAGGGTTCCATCGAGTAGCGGGCGTAGAATCCGATGTCTCCCAGAACACCCAGCTGAGTTTTCCCATCCTTGCTGTACCCGAGATGGACGAAGCCGGCGAGATTGGAGGGCAGTCCTACCCTGCCCCGCCAGGCGATGTCGGTGCCTGTCCCATCGTCGAGAACCGCCCGCACTACGTAGGGGCTGCTGGTGTAGAGCGGAAGGGAGGCCTGGGCGAACGCGGTCTTCACTATGATCTCAGTGCTGCCATCGTACATACGGATGGGGATCGGCGTGCCGCCGGTGGGCCACTGCTCGGAACCAAGTGAGCTGATGGTGAGATTGTTGGCGTCGTCGTCATTGATACCGTAGAACTCGACGTTCGGCGTCGTGCCGTTGGTGAGCTGCAGATCCTTGGCGTACCGCAGGAAACCCGGGTAGCGCTTCCCGTTGGCCGCTTTATAGGTAAACGGCACATCGACGGTGCCGATCAACGAGGAGTTGAGCGTACGCGAGGCGACAAAGGCCGGGCCCTGTTGGCCAACACGATAGATGCTCACAGTGGGCGACCCCGCGTCTTCCACCAGCAGATAGTTGTTCTCTTTGCCTCCGTTTTCGTAGAAGAACGAGTTCCAGGTTTCGAAGGGCATGACAAGATCGCCTCGAATGAAACTCACCTCCCACAGCTTCTGCAGCTCCAGCTTGGTCGTCGACGGAAAGCCGTTCGGCTCGCTCATGCGATACGCGGCGGTCCCCTGCGGTGTAGTGGCCAGAATCCGCGTTTCGCCGTGCGGTTCCGCGCGGTAGCTGCGCAGGTTCGGCACCGATCCGGGCATGACGCCGGTCTGAACGGTAGTGGCCGGGAAGCCGCGGCTATCGGCGCGGCGGACTTTGTAGCCGCGATTTGCGTCCACGGTGAGGATGTAGTTGTTCCCTGAGAAGGTGGACATCGCCGCTGCCTGGACGGCTGGCAGGGCCGGATCGATCAACTGGGGCAGATCCGGGCTGAGCTTCGGTCCGGGCACCAGCTTCTTAGTGAATAGTCCATTTGCATCGGTGGCCAGGGCGACGTTGCCGCTGGAGTCGTAGTCCTTCTGCTTCGTGTACGCCACATCCAGGCTGTGATCGGTCACACGAATCGCTGCAAACTGCTGGGAGTAGCCGGCGCCGGGACGGAACACATCGTAGCCCATCGAGTTGGGAAACGTGTTCCAGTCGGGAAACTGGTATGGCTTGCCAACGCTGTGGTCGTGGCCGGTGAAGAACCCGATCACGTTGTAGTCCTTGATGGCCGGCCAGAGTCCGATGAATCCTTCTATGCGATCGGATTCCTGCCAGAATTCACTGGTCAGCGACCAGGCGGTGTCGAAACCGAAATGCTGGGCGATGACGACAGGGCGGCCGTCGTAGGCGTAGGTGGCGAGGTCCTTCTTGAACCATTCCATGCTCGAGTCGCTATACCGGTACTCGTGCCCGGAGGCACCCGGAGAGACTCCGGCCACGATCACGTGCAGATTGCCCCAGTCCATCGAGTAGGCGCCGGAGTCGGAGTCACGGTTGGTGACTTTGTGATCACCCGACGCATCGGGGTTCCAGGACTTCACATAGTCCACCAGTTTGCTGGAACCGTCGTTGATGTCGAAGTGGCTCAGGTCGTGGTTCCCCAGTTCCGGGTACAGGGCGTAGTGCAGTGGGATGTCGTCGCTGATCTGCCGCAGGCCTCGCAGAAACGACGCCGTGGCGATCTTGCTGCGATAGTCGCTGCCGGCCGAGCGATCAAAAAGCGCCTGGAAAGCGTAGGTCTGGCCGTGGCGGGCGCCATCGTACTTCGGATCGCATTCGCCGATGGAGCCGCCGGCGCAGTCGGTGAGATCTCCGCCGACAATGAGCCCCTGGAGTGAGGAGAACGACCGCCCGGCACTGGCAAAGCGGCGGCTCTTCCCGTTCTGGGTCCAGGTGGTGGCCGGCCACGCATTCCGGTAGGTGGTTCCGCCACCCGGCGCGACGGCCGAACTGGTGAGGGCATTCAGCTTTCTGACGAGCTGAATCTGATTGCACAGGGTTTTATACCTCGGTTGAGACCACGATCCGCTCAGGGTACAGCCGTTGTAGCTGGTGTAGGGAGTGGCCAGGCTCACCATGGTCTCGTTCTGACGCAGGGCCATGAATAGGGCGAGATCCGGACTGGTTGAGTCCGTGGCGATACCCAGCAGGGCCGTGTCGTCGTTCGTGCCGTTGTAGGAGATGTGGGTATCCGCCGTGAAGGCGAAAGTGACATCGGTCTTCTGCTGCGCATTCGCAGCCGTTTGCAGCATCACGCCACCCAAGACAGCCGCGGCCAGCGCAGCACGTATTCGCCCTTTGTTTCCTGATGTTTGTTCTTTAGGTTTCATACATCCTCCTGGTAATTCGCGCCCTGCGGCGCCTCACACCGTCCGGCGACAGGAACGCCCGGATACCCTCACGGCCAGAGAAACAAATTTGCCGCTTGTTCGTGGTACGCTTGACAACAATTCGGTGAGGGGCTGCCACAAATGAGCGATGACATTGCACTCACACAGCTTCTAAGGGCCTCGCAGCAAGGGGATGCCGCAGCCACCGACAGGCTGATTCCGTTGATCTACGACCGTCTGCATGCCGTTGCCGGCGCAATGATGCGGCACGAGCGGCCGGATCACACTTTATCCGCCACGGCGCTGCTGCACGAGTCCTATATCCGGCTGTTCCAGGCGGAGATCGAATGGGATGGACGGACGCACTTCTTCCGGCTGGCGGCCTGCATGATGCGCCGCATCCTGGTGGATCACGCCAAGGCTCGGAGACGCGAGAAGCGCGGCGGCGGAGCCGAATGGATTTCCCTGGACGACCCGCTGAAGCCGATTCAGGTGGCCGATCCGGCGGCCGCCATTGGAATCCTTGAGCTCGATGAGGCGCTCTCACAGCTCGCCCGCCAGGATGAGCGGAAAGCCCAGATCGTCGAATTGGTATATTTTGGCGGGTTGACCTACGAAGAGGCAGCGGCTGCGATGGAGATTTCACCGGCCACCCTGCACCGCGACCTGCGTCTCGCCAAGGCCTGGCTGCAGACAGTTCTTACTCCGGAACCCCGGCCGTGAAGACCGTTCTGACCGCGGCCGACTGGACGCTGCTGCAGGAGATATTCAACCAGGCCGTGGAGCTGCCGCCGGAGCCGCGCGCGATCTACCTGGACGCCGCCTGCCGGGAGAGGCCGGATCTGCGCGCCCGGGTGGAGGCCCTGGTCCGCTCCGCGCTCAACGAGGAGAACGTCATCGCATCCGCGATCGCGGATGCCGCCGATGAACACGCTTCGGCCAGTCTTCCGGCGCCGGGCGACCGCATTGGCCACTATCAGATCACGCGCGTGGTAGGGCGCGGGGGCATGGGCATCGTCTACGAGGCCGTGCGGGCCGACGACCAGTATGAGAAGAAGGTCGCGATCAAGCTCGTAGCCGCCGGGCTGCTCACCCGCGATCTGCTGCCGCGTTTCCGGGCGGAGCGGCAGATTCTGGCCAACCTGGATCATCCTAATGTGGCTCGACTACTGGACGGCGGCACCACAGAAGTCGGGTTGCCCTACGTTGTGCTGGAGTTCGTGGACGGGCAGCCGCTCGATACCTATTGCGACGAGCACAAACTCGACACGCCCCAGCGGCTGAAGCTGCTGGTCGAGATCGCACGGGCCGTCCAGTATGCTCACCAGAATCTGGTGGTCCATCGCGATCTGAAGCCAGGGAATATCCTGGTCACGCCGCAGGGTGTGCCGAAGCTGCTGGATTTCGGGATCGCCAAGCTCCTGCAGTTGGACTCCGGCGCGTCCGGGCCGCAACTGACGGTTGAGACGACACGGATGATGACTCCGGAGTATGCGAGCCCGGAGCAACTCGTGGGACGGCCCGTGAGCACGGCGACCGACGTCTACCAACTGGGCGTCATTCTCTATGAGCTGCTGGCTGGGCGCAGGCCGTTCCGGGCCGAAGACCTGCCGCTGGGCGAGCTGGAACGGGCCATCTGCCAGCAGGCGCCGGCGCGGCTGGCTGTGGAGGCCGATCTCGACCGCATCGCACAAAAGGCACTGGAGAAGGAGCCTCCGCACCGCTATCCCTCCGCCAGCGAATTTGCCGACGACCTGGAGCGATACCTGGGCGGGTTTCCCGTGCGGGCCCGGCCTGTCTCCTGGCGCTACCGCACCCGCAAGTTCGTCCGCAGGAATCGCGCCTGGGTGGGCGCGGCCGCGGTGTTCGTCCTGGTGATCGTGGGTTTCGGAGCCAGCATGGCCGTTCTTGCGCGCCGTGCGCGCACAGAGGCGGCCACGGCGAGGCAGGTGACGGACTTCATGGTCGGCCTCTTCGATGCCAGCGACCCGGATCATGGCGGCGCCGACAAGATCACGGCACGCGACCTGCTCGACAAGGGCGTGGGGCGCATCGATTCACAACTGAAGGAGAATCCGGCTGTCCAGGCTCGGCTGTACGCCACCATCGGATCCATCTACAGCAATCTGGGCCTGTTCCAGCAGGCGCGCGATATTCTGGCCAAAGCCCTCACGCTGCGAAACAAGTTGGGGATCGACAATGAGGCGGCCGCCTCCACTCTTTCCAGCCTGGGTGAGCTGTCCTTTGAGCTGGGCAACTTCCAGGACTGCGAGAAATACTATCGGGAGGCGGCCAGGTTGCATCTGGCGGCAGGGGGAGAGAAAAGCCCCGATTTGATCGCCGACTACTCCGCGCTTGCGGGCAGCCTGAGCGCAGGGAACCGTCTGGCGGAGGCCGAGGAGTTCGGCCGGCGGGCCCTCGCTCTGTCCATTCAATTGCATGGCCGGGTGAACGCGGAGACCGCGCTGGCGATGAATAACCTGAAGTCCGTTCTGCTGCTGCGTGGCGACTACGTGAAGGCGGAGCAACTGGCCCGGGACGCCTATGAGATCCGCAAACAGGTCTCACCCGAAGGCCGGGACCTGGCCATGTTTGAGGGGAACCTCGCCTATGTGCTGGGGATGCTGGGGCGGTTCCAGGAAGCGGAGCTCCACGCGCGGCAGGCATACGCGCTGGTGCTGCGAGCCATGGGCGACGGAACTCCAGGCATGGCCTACCGGCGGATTGTGCTGGCCAAGATCCTGTTGTCCACCGGCAAATTCCAGGAGGCTCTCGCACTCTCCAAGCAAGGCTTCGAGATGCAGAGCAAACTGCTCGGAGAAGCGCATCCCGATACGTCCTTCGGCGCCGAGACCTATGCGCTGGCGCTGCTGGCCTCGGGCCACGCGGCCCAAGCCCTCCCCCTCTGCGAGCATTCCCGGGAAAACCGCATTCGAGGCGAAGGAGCAGACCATCCAAATGCCGGTGTCGCGGCCATGATTTGCGGAGAGATCCAAATGGCGAACGGCAACCTCAACGCCGCGGCGGAGCTGTTCAACGACGCCAGCCGGATTCGTGAGAAGCGTTATGGCCGGAAGAACGCTCTGTTCGCCGAGTCAGAGATCTCGAGGGCCGATGTCCTCAATCAACGCGGCGAATATGCGGGCGCCGAGGAGTTGCTGCAGGATGCCCTGGCCACCCTGGGGACCGCCTATCCAGCCGGCCATCCGGAGACCGCACGGGCACGCCTTCAATTGGCGATTGGCTTGCTGAAGCGGAACTCCGCCGCGAGCGCCGTGCCCCTGCTGGAGCAGGCCTACACAGCCACGCGGGCTTCCTACGGACCCGCCCACCCGAGGACCGCCCAGGCCGGGATCTGGCTGGCGGCGGGCCTCAGCGAAGTTCCAACGCTGGACGACCGGGGCCGGTCGAGAATCCGCCAATTGCTGGCAGAGCACGGGCCAGTCATCAACTCGGCGGGTCCATCCGTCCATGTCGAGCATCAAATGCTTGCGCGGCTGCAGCGAGGGCCGCGATCACTGTTTGCGAAGGACTGACCAATTGAGAGCGTTGATTCTCGAGCAGTTTGGATCCCCCCTGCGGTTAACCGAAATACCGAAACCCGTCACTGGACCAGGACAGGTCCTGGTGCGGGTGGGCGCCAGCGGAGTAAACCCGCTCGACCTGAAGATCAAGGCTGGAGCAGCCGGCCATGCCAAAGCGGTTCTTCCGGCCATACTCGGACTCGATCTGGCGGGCACTGTGGAAGCCGCTGGTGCCGGCGTGACGGCATTCCGCGAGGGCGATGAAGTATATGGCCTCACTGGCGGTGTCGGCGGCGTGCCGGGATCGCTGGCGGAATACGCCGTCGTGGATGCGGATTTGCTCGCGCGGAAGCCATCGCGGCTGAGCATGCGCGAAGCAGCCGCCATCCCGCTGGGATTCATTACCGCCTGGGAGGGGCTCGTCGATCGAGCCCGTATCCAGGGCGGCGAGCAGGTACTGATTCACGCCGGGGCTGGCGGTGTCGGTCACATGGCCGTACAACTTGCCTGTGCTTATGGCGCGGATGTTTATGCCACCGTGTCGCCAGGAAAGAACGCGATTGTTGAGGGTTATGGCGCGTCTCCAATCGACTACAGGGCTGAAGCAGTCGCAGCATATGTGGATCGATGCACCGGCGGCCGTGGCTTCGATGTGGTGTATGACACAGTCGGGGGCGCAACCCTGGACGCTTCGTTCGTGGCTGTCAAATCGTACACGGGCCGAGTCGTCAGTTGCCTGGGTTGGGGCACACACTCACTGGCTCCGCTCTCATTCCGGGCGGCTACGTATTCGGGCGTCTTCACGCTCATGCCGCTGCTCACAGGTAAAGGACGCGCGCATCATGGGGAGATCCTGCAGGAGGCGGCCAGGCTCGCCGACGCCGGAAAGCTGACGCCATTAGTCGATGCCACTGAGTTCTCGCTGGAGAGTGTGGAAGCGGCGCATCAATTGGCGGAGAGCGGCCACGCCAGGGGCAAAGTCGTGATCAGTATTTGACGGGGCTGTTCCGATGCAGGGAGTTGGACATTGCTCGCCTCTCCGTCATCTGATACTGGCTTGGGGCGCTACACTGGGCGCTAGAGGAGCTGAGGGGCTCCGCTTCGTCCCTGAGTCATGACCTTCGTCCAACGTGTCCCGCCACCTCCGCTCGATGCCTCGATCGCGGCCATCTGGTACTGCGAGAGCGAGCTGCGCCCGCACACCCTGGAACGGGTTCTGCCCAACGGCTGCGCGCAGCTGATCGTGAACCTGGCGGAGGATCAGACGCGCGGCTACCTGCTGGACGGGGAGGAACTCCGGGTAGTTACGACCTCTGGCACGGTGCTGGCAGGCGTGCAGTCACGATTCTCGATCATTGACACCTTGGAGCAGCAGTGCGTTCTGGGCGTCACCTTCCGGCCCGGCGGCACCCTGCCCTTCTTCCGCATGCCCGCGCATGAGCTTTGCGATGTCGACCTGCCTCTCGAGTTCGCCTGGGGCGCGCGGGCCAGGGAGCTTCGCGAACAGTTACTGGAGGCCACAGGACCGGAGGCGAAGATCGATGCCATGCAGCGGGCCCTCCTCGAACAATGGAGACCGGAAAGTCTTCACGCGGCGGTGGATTTCGCAGTGGCCAGCCTGGCGCGGAACCCGCGGACAGCCAGTATCGCGCACCTAACCGGCCAAGTCGGGCTCAGCCCCAAGCGCTTCATCGAACGCTTCAAGACCGCGGTTGGCGTGTCGCCCAAGCACTACTGCCGGATCCTACGCTTTCAGAGTGCCCTGGCTCTGGCGGAGCAAGGTCATCGGGTGGAATGGACCCGCATCGCGGTCGATTGCGGCTACTTCGACCAGGCACACTTCATCCACGATTTCCGGTCGTTCGCCGGCATCACGCCGACCGGGTATCATGCGGGCCGGACGGAATTCCGCAACCACGTCAAATTTCTACAATCCACCATCAAATCCGCGTGAGACTATTGGGCCATGGCAGACAATCTGGGAACATATCGAACCGTCACACCCTACCTCGTGGTGCCAGACGCGGATGCTGAGCTGAAGTTCCTCGCGGCTGCGTTCGGCGCCGTGGAAAAGGACTGCACTCGCAACGAAGACAATACGGTGATGCACGCCGAAGTGCATATCGGCGACTCGCTGGTCATGCTGGGGCAGGCCAGCGAACAGTGGAAAGCGCTCGCCGCCTCGCTCTACCTGTGGGTGCCGGATGTGGACGAGGTGTATGCCAAGGCGCTCGCGGCCGGCGCCACATCGCAAAGCGCGCCCGAGGACAAACCATACGGACACAGGAACGCCGGGGTAGTGGATCCTTGCGGGATTACCTGGTGGATCGGAGCGCCCGTCAAATAGCCGGCCACGCGAATCAGAAGGAAATACCGAAGACGAGTTCGACCGCGTTCTGGTTCGTTCGTTGACTTGTGGGACGGCCGGAGTCAGGCGACACATCCACCGCCCAGCGGGTGTAACGCACGGCCGGCGAGAGGCGCAGACCATGTGTGCGCGTTTCCGCACCTGCGCCCATGGTGATGCCATAGTGCGACGGGTTGTACCCATTGAGATTCCCGGCCAGCCGGAACGACGGCCCGCCTTCCACAACCGGAGCCCACTTCGACGTTGTCATTCTGTATTTCGCGAGCACGGGAACTTGCCAGGTAATCACCATAAACCGCCATGGATCAGAGGCGCCTTCTCCTGACCGCAGCGGCTTGTAGATCCCATCCATCTCAACCGCAAGCCGCCGGGTCAGGTTCACCTGCGTACTGATACCAACCAGGTATCTTGTGCGTTCCGTGATCGGCCGCACCACGAACGGCATTTCCCGAAACCCTTGTGTTAGCGGGTACCCCGCCACGGCTCCGATCTCCAGCCGCCTGCTGCCGACACTCCGAGAACCCGAATCCGTTTCGTACGCAACACTGGTCAGAAACTCCAACTGATCCGGCTTGGTGGCATAGCGCGGGTAGATCGACTCGCGAGCCCACCGCGTGTAGCGGAGTGCCGGTGCAACCTTGAGCCGGCGCCAATGGTAGGCGACGCCCGCCCCCACGGACAAGCCAATTTGGGAGGGTTCGGTTCCCGCGACTTCCTCCTGTGTCCGGAAAGAGGGCCCCACCTCGACAAAAGGCCGGAGCCCTCCAGAAAACCTGGATGCGGGCAATGAGTATTTCAACAAGACAGGGAACTCCCAAGCCCGGACCGCGGTCTGGTCGAGCCGAGAGACCCTGGTCGTGCCGTCAGGCAGGAACTCCGTGGAAATCACGACTGCTTTCATCGGCCGGTGCAGCACGTCAACTTCAAGCGAGAAGTCACGCCAGATCCGGCCCTCCACGGCGGCGCCCAGAATAAAGGTTCTGGGTCCGGTCAAGTGCTGGAAGAGACTGGGCGGATTCCCAAAACTGTCGCCGGTATAAGTGGACTCGAATGGAGGAAAGCTGTTGGTTATATTGGTTCCGCCCACAATTCCAAAGGAAATTTTTTGGGACCAGGACGGCAATCCGAAGGCAATACATACACAAATAGTAGGGAGGAGAATGCGCATACGCGCTTGGGACGCGGCGCCACCGCCGGGGGTTCCTGGTCAGTTTACAATTTGCCTTCTTGCCTGTGTGATAGAGTGCGTCGTACACACTTTGGCCCGCTCAAACCATGCGGCGGCGCCAGATCGAATTCGCACGCTACTGAACTGGGGAGCACATGAAGACGATACTCATCGCATTGGCGGTCGCCATCGCTGGAATTCTCCTGTTTGCCACCACACGCCCGGACACGTTCCGCGTCGAGCGCACGATCACCATTCAGGCGCCGCCTGAGAAGATCATTCCATTTCTGGAAGACTTCCACCAGTGGCCCGCCTGGTCGCCCTATGAAAAGCTGGATCCGGCCATGAAGCGCACCCTCAGTGGCGCGGAAAGAGGCAAGGGCGCGGTCTACCAATGGGATGGCAACCGGAAGGCCGGCAGCGGGCGAATGGAGGTTCTGGATGTTGTGCCCAGCTCCAAAGTCAGCATCCAGTTGGAGTTTACCCAGCCGTTGGAGTCGAAGAATCTCGCAGAGTTCGACCTGATGAACAAAGGCGGCGCAACTAGCGTCACCTGGAGCATGTCGGGTCCGCAGCCTTACGTGACCAAGGTGGTGACCATCTTTGTCAGCATGGACAAACTGGTCGGTGGTGACTTTGAAACCGGCCTGGTCAATCTGAAAGCGGCCGCCGAGAAGTAGCCCGGCGGCGCTTCGCCCCATGCTGGAAACTGGGCTGGGGCCACTGCCCAGCCCCGTCGTCATTGCTTGCCGGCGCGGTCGCGCATCTGCTGCCTCCACTCTGCCCGCATCTTCTTCAGTTCGTCCATCTGTGTTTTCGACAGCACCTTGCTCAGCTTGCTGTCAGCGTCCGATTGCACATCCCGCATCTCACGAGCCATCTTCATCTTGCCCCGGCGGTTTGAATCGCCGCTGTGCTTGTCCCGAATCTCCTTCAACCGCTGGAACTCCTCTGTCACGATGGGGCGTACCTGCTCGGACTGTTCGGGCGTCAGTTTCAACCTGTCTTTGATCTGCTGCAGGCGTTCCTGAGCTCGCTCCCGTTTCTCCTGCTGGGCCGTGGGCTCCTGCTGTGCTGGCAATGCTCCGGCACACAGGGCAAGCAAGCTCATCATCATCGTGGCCGCCAATTTTGAACTCATCGTTTGCCTCCTTGCACTACGTCCTTTGCATGCACTGCGCCGGCGATGGGCCGCATCGTTCCGGCTTGGTTGGGTCCCGCCGATGCGGACCCACTCTGTGGCATCATGTCCTTCAGAATCTCCTTCATCTGGAAGTAGTAAGGCAGAAATCCCCTGAAGCTCTCAGTGGCTACAACCACCTGGAGATCGCGGCTCCGGTCGATGAAGGGAGTCCAACCGGTCACGCCAGGGCTGCTGTTCCACGTGGTCTGGCCATGCTCATCCAGGTCCTCCAGCCAGTTGCCGATGCCATACCGGTTTGCGGCAGCCTTCGGATCATAGGCGGCGGCCCGCTGAAAGGGTGATTCGACGATGGGCACGCCGCGGGTCTGGTCGCTCAGCATCGCATCCACCGCCTCGGCGGACAGAACCCGCCGGCCTTCAAAGAGGCCCCACCCCGCTACCATCCGCAGGAACTTCATGTAGTCGCTGGCGGTGGACCGGCCTCCGCCGGAAATGCGCGGATTCTGCGTCGGCCCCTTGTACTCATAGTCAGTGGCCTGCAGGCCCAGGGGGCCGCCGATGCGCTCATGGAAGAGCGTCTGCCAATCTTTGCCCGACGCCACCTCCGCTACCCTGCCCGCTACCTGCATGCCAGCTCCGGAGTAAATGAAGCCGGTGCCCGGCGGAATCTGCAAGGGCGCTTTGGCCAATGCCTGTGCGCACTCATCCAGAGTGGAGGATGCGTCGCCGAGGCAGCGGTTTACCAGCGGGAATTCGCCTCCGAATCCCGATGTATGGCTCATCAACTGCCTGATCGTGATAGCCGACTTCTCACCGGTCAGGTAGGGCAGATACTGGTTTGCCTTGTCATCCAGCGACAGCGTGCCGTCATCCACCAGAGACAGGATCACCGCGCCTGAGAGCCACTTCGTGGAAGAGGCAATCGGACCCTGACGATCGCGGCGCCAACGGCCAAACTGCTTCCTGTAAATCTCCTGGCCGTTCTGGACGATCGAGACCTCCAGGCCGCTGGGCAGGTTGGCGGCGGCACGCCGGAGCAACCGGTCCAATCGGGCAAAGTCGTAGGTCTGGGCGCACGCCGGCATTGCGAAAGCAGAGAACAAAACCGCGTAAGCACCGAACGCAGATATGGTTTTTGTTGATTTCATCACTGATTCACTCCGTTAGAGAGTCAGGTGGGCGTTGCGGCGAAGCGACGCGACCTCGAAAAGTCCAAGAGTCATTCACCCCGCCGCCGCGTGCGCCAGGTTCGAGGGTCAGTTCTGCGTCCGTGTGCGGCTTGCGGTCCAGGTCTGCCCGTTGGGTCCCGTAACAGTCTTCGTCACGCTCCCATCCTGGCGTTGTACCGTGGACGTTGCCGATTTCCCGTTGGCGCCGGTAATGCTCTTGGTATCGGAGTAGGCGCCGTTGCCCCAGGCAGCGTTGTTCTGATAAGTGGCGCTCCGGCCGTTGGGCCCGGTGGCGGTTGTAGTGCGTGAGGCGCTGCCCGCCGCCACCGATGCCGTCGTGTTGGCCGTCGCGGTCTTGCCGTTGAAGCCGGTCGCCGAGCGGCTCCCCTCGTAGGCACCATTGCCCCAGTTTGCAGTGCGGTTGTAGCTCGCCGACTTGCCGTTCGCGCCAGTCACCACGCTATTGCGTGAGTAGTGGCCGGCGGTCCGCGTTCTGGTCGTACGAGCCGACTGGGCCGAGGCATCGAGCGAAAAGAGCGCACTCATTGCGGCCGCGGCCAGGATCATGTTGCTAACTGCCATTTTGTTTTTCATTGTTCTCATTCCTTCTTGCAGCTTGCTCATGGAGTCTCTCTCGGCTCCACACGCTCATCTTGGCGTGGAACCGGCCCGCGTTCGTGTTGGAAATGTCCCGGCCCTGTAAAGATTTGTCTTTGGTCCAGCCGAGTGGGGGAAGCTTCCCTGACCGCTAAAAGAGCGGTTGGACGGGAAGGGCAATCACTAGAGCCAAGCCTCCGGATTCGCGATTCTTCGCCGTAACGGAACCACCGTGCATCCCCACGACGTGCCGCGCAATCGCCAGACCCAGGCCCGCCCCGCCAGTCTGGCGTTCCCGCGCCTGCTCCACCCGGTAGAACGGCTCGAAGATGCGCGCCAGTTCGTTGGGAGGGACCCCGGGCCCTTCGTCTTCCACGAGGATGGTGGCCAGGTTCGCGCCACTCGGGCGGGCCAACCGGATCTGTACCACCGTGCCCGGACTTGTGTACTTCAAGGCGTTGCGGACGACATTCTCGATGGCGCTCCGCAGAAGATCGCGCGCGCCAGTCAACGTACACGCCGCACACTCCACCAGGCGGACGCCTCGATCGCTGCTGGTCGTCTCGAAGCCTGCGTCGATGGCGATCTCCTGCACCAGCGCGGCCAGATCAATGCTTTCCTTAGGCGGGGGTTGATCGAGAGCCTCCAGGCGAGAGAGCGTCAGCAGTTGCCCGATGAGGTGATTCAGCCGGTGCACTTCGCGTTCCATCCGCGCCATTGAGGTGGGCGAGACGGTGTCGCCCCTGCGGCGGATCAACCCCAGGGCGAGGCTCAAGCGTGTCAGCGGCGATCGCAACTCGTGCGACACATCGGCAATCAGCCTCTTCTGCGCATTCAGCAGGGTCTCGATGCGGGCCGCCATCTCATTGAAGTCGCGCGCCAGACCGCCCACCTCATCCTTGCGCCCCAGCAGTTCGGGCTGGGTGACGCGCGCACCCAGGTCCCCGTTCGAAAATCGCGAAGTGACGGCGCGCAGGTGCGCGACCGGCGCAGTGAGATGCCGCGCCAGCAGGAAGCACAGCAATCCGCTGGTGAGCAGGAAGGTAAATAGAAAGGTCCGCGACCAGCCGCCCGCGCGCTCGCGCCTGGGCATGATCACCGCAAATCCGTAGCTCCTGCCCTTCGCCCCGCGCAACCGCACACCGGCCACGCCGCGCACAGGCAACACCGTCAACTGTTCCTCGGGCCCGGAAAGCGCATCAGACAATTGCTTGCCCGCCGGAGCAATCACACCGCCGCTCAACCCCTGCCCGGAATCGTCGTACAACGTCCCGCGCATTCCGGTATCGCGGGCCAGCGACTCCAGGAATCGATCCAGTTCCTGCCGCCCGCCGCGCTCATACGCTTCGACACCCACCCGGCCGGCGGAGACAATCGCCCCCTGCCCCAGCCGCCACCAGGGAGCCGCCGCGGCGCCTGGAGCATCCATCAGAAATCCTGCACCCACCACCAGCAGCAGCATCAGGGTTCCGCCGCAGAACCACAGGAAGATTCTGAGGAACAGGCTCTTCATGCGCCCGCCGGGCCCGATTCGTCACTTGGGTAGATATAGCCCGCATTGCGGATAGACCGGATCCGCTCTCGTCCGTCGGGACGCGGCCCCAACTTCTTCCGCAGGCTGCTGACATGGTTGTCGATACTGCGATCGAAGACGGAGAACGCCCGGTCGAGCACCTCGCGGAACAACTCCTCGCGCGTGAGGACCCGGCCGGCTGCCCTCAGGAATGCGCGCAGCAGCGCGAACTCGACGGAGGTCAGTTCAACATGGGCACCACTGCGCCGCACTGTCCGGGCGCGGCTGTCCAAGGTGACATCGGCTAGCACCACGACTTCCTCGTTCTCCGGTTGACGCAACAGCGAAGGCGCGGTCCGGCGCAGAATCGCCTTTACCCTCGCCACGAATTCCTGCGGATCAAAGGGCTTGGGCAGGTAGTCATCCGCCCCGCTCTGCAGGCCCACTACACGATCGATTGCGTCTCCACGCGCGGTGAGCATGATCACCGGGACCGGGGACGATTCGCGCAGGCGGCGCAGGACTTCGAAGCCGTTCAGCCTCGGCAGCATCACATCCAGCACGATGAGTTGCCACTGCGGCTGCAGCGCCAGTTTCAGGCCCGTATCGCCATCGTGGCACACCTCAATCACGAAGCCCTCGGGTTCGAGATACTCCCCCAGCATCTCCGTCATTTCCACGTCATCGTCGATGACCAGAATCGCTGGACGAGCTATGCTTGGCATCCGTTCCTGCGCATTGGGGGATTTCGCGAGCGCCCGGCGCTCACCGCACAGCGGATACTCGCCGCGGCTCCCTTGATCTTCCCATCCGGTGAAATCAGCCTGCAACCTGAGCGCTCCAGCTTCACCAGGATCCTGAAATGACTACGCGTGGACGGCGCACCGGTGCGTAGCCCCAACCTGGAGCCACCCACACCGCTCGCGGGGGCGGTGGAACTACCCGACATCTGGGAATCCACACTGGACGCACGACCGGTACGGCGACGATTCGGGTCACCACTGGCCCGCGCGGCGCGACGCGGACAATGAAGGTCTGTCCCGCCAGCAGGGCGCTGCCTGCCAATGCGCACAGGACCAGCTTCCACCCCGCAGTGAAAACACTCGTGCTGCACATCCATGGCCTCCTTCGCTCACGATGAGCCACTCTCACCCTCAGCATGCCGTGGGCCGCCCGCTTCGAAGGACTGGAAATGTCAGCCGAACGTAAAGTATTGTCAGGGATCCAAGGTGGAGCGCCTAGATCGCGGTCACCAGCAGACCCTGCGTCGCCTTCATCACCATCTCATCCGCGAAGAGAAGCAGAATATCGGAGATCTGCTCCTTTGTCGTGGCGCCGAAGCGTCCCGCGAGTTGCTTCGCTTCAAGCAGTTTGGCTGCTACCGGCGAAGCGCCTGGCCCAAGCCGGGAAGGAGATTCGGCAATGCGAAGCAACACCGTTTCCCGCTCGACTTTCCCTTCACTCACGCTCAGCAGCGCTGTGATCTCGGCGATGAGTCCGTTCAGTTGAGCGGCCAGCCGCTTGCCGCCTTCCGGACCAACCCCAGCCGCCGTGGCATACCGCCGCAGCCTCGATGCCTTCTGCCAGACCCAGACCACGCCGCTGATACTGATGTTGTCGGTGCTGGTCTGGCCGTTGCCGACGCTCATCGACGCGTACAGGCCCTCATTCGGCTGAGGCCGCGCCCAGTACTCTCCAGTCTTCCTGGAAACCCCTGCGAACGAGTTCTGCACTTCCAGGAAACGCGCGCCTTCCGCCAGCAGGCAGACCAGCAGCGAGAGCGGCTTGCGGATCATGCTGAAGCTCTGTGAGCCGTCGAACAGGGCCAGGGACGAGCATTGCGCCAGGTCGCCCAGGCCGAACTCAGCACCCTCCGTGCCCAGGGCGCCGTGGTCCGAACCTAACGCCAGCTTCTGGATCTTCACCTCCTTCGGCACGGCCCCGGAGGTGCGCAGCGTCGCGGGCACGTCTTCCGTAGCGTCAGCCAGCGCGAACACCGGATTCGTTCCGAACGCGATGATGTAAAGGTTGAGGACCTTCATATACAGCGTCACTCGTCCGCCATACAGAAGTTGGACACGCAGGATCAGAATCAGGCCGGGCGACTTCTCACGGCCCAGGGTGATTGCCTGCCGCAAGACCCCCATGGAACTCATGTACGACTTGGCGCTCGAAATATCGAGATCCACCACTTGGCTCGGCATCGTGTATTGTCCCCCGGTGCCCCTGTTCCCAGCCGTTGGCCGCAGGATAGCACGCCGGGCGGCAGCCGGGTCCAGTGGACGCTAGAGCCCTTCCGGCAGCTTGTCCCGCTCCAGCTTTCTCGTGCCGGACATTGAGTAAAGGTTCCTGTGGATGGTCTCGCAGATCTCCCGCATCGGCAGGTCGTTGGCATCGTCGCCGAAGGGTCCTTCGATCTCAACGCCAATCTCCTCAATGCCGAAGAAGGTGTAGGAGATCAGCAGGACATCCAATAGGGTGAACCAGCCGAAGGTCCCGACCAGGGCGAAGGGTAGCGTGAAGCAGTAAACCACCAGGGCTCGCCGCAGGTGGACGACATAGGCGAACGGCAAGGGCGTCTTCCTGATCCGCTCGCAGCCGCCCAGATAGTCGACCAACAGTTGAATATTCTGATCCAACGCGACGTACACGATGTCAGTGACCAGCCCCCTGGTTTTCATCTCCGCCACCAGCATGCTCATGCGCTGCGCAACATATAGAGCCCTGTGCTGCGCCGTGCGGATGCCGGAGATCTCCTCGGGTGTCAGGTCAGACTCCAGCGGTCCGATGTCGAACTCGTCACGCAGTGAGTTCATCGTCGCCCAGGGAAACAAGGCAGTCCACCGCGCCAGCTCCTGCAGCAGCCGCGGATGTCCGCCCAGATGCACCGACGCCCCGCGCACCAGGTTCCGGGTCTCGTTCACGATGCCGCCCCACAGCCGCCGTCCCTCCCAATACCGGTCGTAGGAAGCGTTCGTGCGGAAGACCAGCAGCAGGCCGAGCGCGACTCCCACCAGGGAGTGCAGGGTGATGGGGATATCCACCGGCTGGTAAGCCTTGTGGAAGTAGACCACTCCCGAGGCCCAAATGACGCAGACTCCAACGCGGATCCCAATCTCCTTCACCAGCGTTCCGCGCACATCGAAGAAATGGTCCAGCCACTTGTGTGGATCGTAGTGAATCATGTGGGTTGTTCAATTCTCGCGTGTGGACCGCGCCCCTGACAACGCCCCTCCTCGCTGCCCGCCCCCAGCCTGCGGGTAGACTGAAAGAGTCTCCATGCACCGAGGCCACCATGCTGGAAGCTAAACCCAGCCGCACAGCGCTGCGGGTAGCCGTCCGCCGCGCGGCTCATCAGATTCTGGAAGACCCGCCGGTCTTCTCCGATCCGCTCGCCCTGGCCATCCTGGGCCCTGAGGGCGCGCCTTGGGTTGCTGAGGAACGAACGAGGAAGGACCAGCTCGCCGGCCGGACCCTGCGCGCCTTCCTGGCGGCCCGCAGCCGTTACGCGGAGGATGAATTGGCTCGCGCCGTTGAAGCCGGAGTCCGGCAGTACGTTCTACTGGGCGCCGGGCTCGACACTTTCGCCTGCCGCAACCCGTACGCTTCAGCCGGCCTGCGCGTCTACGAGGTCGACTTCCCTTCTACCCAACAGTGGAAGCGGGAGTTACTGACAACGGCAGGCATCCTGGTACCGGACACGGCGACCTTCGTCCCAATGGATTTCGAGCACCAGACGCTCGCGTCCGGACTGCGGGCGGCAGGCTTCCAGACGGAAGCGCCAGCCTTTTTCGCCTGTCTCGGCGTGGTCCCTTACCTCACGGACGAAGCCTTCACGTCCACACTCGAGTTCATCGCGTCGCTTCCGCACGGCTCAGGAATTGCCTTCGACTACGCCGTCGCGCGCTCCGCCCTAAACCTAATGGAGAAACTGGCGTTGGATGCCCTGGCCAAACGCGTCGCGGCCGCCGGCGAACCGTTCCAGCTCTTTTTCGAGCCGGAGACTCTTGCCCGGCGTCTCCGACTGCTTGGCTTTGAACGCATCGAGGATCTGGGCCGCGATGAGTTGAACGAGCGCTACTTCCTGAACCGTGTGGACGAATTTCGCCTGCGGGGCGGTCTAGGCCGGATCGCCGGCGCCTGGCTCTAGCGAAAGCGGTCTTAGCGAACTGCTACCGCGCTGGACTTCAACCGGGAGAAAGCAGACCGGAAGCCGCTCCATGAGTCCGGGCGGCTGGCCCCTGCAACCGGGACGGCCACCCGCTGGTCCGCCAGAACCTGGCTGGTAAACGCTCGCACCGCGCGGCCATAGGGAGAATTGCGACCCGCCAGGCCGCCCGCGATCAGGGCCGTCTGGAGGCTCGAAAACGCATTCGGCAAACTGGCGATGGGCTGAGTGCCCAGCATGGACAGGACCGTCTGCCGGCTCAAGCCTGTCGCCGCGGTATCCCGCGTCATGACGATGCTCACCTTCGATCTCAGGCGCAGATCCTCAAACAACTCCATGCTCCGTCGTGCCTGATGCACCGTGGAAAGGTCGGGCGCACAGATACTGAAGATCTGGGCGGAGCGCTCCAGCACGGTGACGGAGTACCGTTCCAGGTTGCCCGAATGATCGAAGATCACCAGCGGATAACGGCCCTGCAGGTACGACAACAGGCTGTCGAAACGGGCCGCTTCGATGCGCGTATTCAGCGAGCGGTGCGTGGCCGGCAGAACATCCACCAGCCCCGCATGCGTGGTTAACCTGTCCCAGATGGAGTCTTCCATGCGGCCCGCGTACTGCGCAGCCTGAATCATGGAGGCGTTCTTCTCTGACCGCGCCATCAAGCCCTGCACACCGCAGTTCATGTCCAGGTCCACCAGCGCCACGCGGGCGCCAATCAACTCGGCGGCATAGTGGGCGAAATGGGCAGCGGCCGTCGAGGTGCCCGCCCCTGGCTTCGCCGGGACGAAACTCAGAAACCGTCCTGAAGCCGCCGCGGTTCGGTGCTCAACCGCTGCCGGCACACCCTGGCACTCCGAGGAGAAGGTTCGGAGAATCTCCTGCAACCGGTCCCGGTCATTCGGCAGTTGGACGCACTCTTGCACGCCTTGCCGGCGCAGGGCGAGAAACGAAGTATTGTCGATTTGACGATACGCCGCAATGGTTCGGTTCTGGCGGCCCGCCTTGCGGATCTCGCCGGCACAGTATTCAGCCGCCTCCGGGTCGTCGGCCTGGATGAAAATGACCAGCGGCTCCCCGGCATCGAGTATGGCGGCGAGTTGCTCCATCTGCTGCGAAGGGTCGATCTCCGTGACCGTCAGAAACGGATTGAACGCTTTCAACGCGAGGCGAATCTCGCCAACGCACGCGGTCTCTCGGCTGATAATGATGGCTTGATCTGAATCCAAGGCGCCCTCCAGTCCGGCACGTGCCGGCGGCGAATACACTGACCTGTATTCATTGAGCCATGCTAATCCGCATGTCGAAATAGCGGAATGGTCCCAAACTCAGGTGAACCTAGGTACCAGAACCTTTGGTACTTCCCCAATAGAGCCATCGGCCGTCCATATCGAACTCAACGCTTGAGCAATTCTCCGTCAACCCGTTGATTAAAAAGGCTAAATCCAGGAAAGATTAGGCGCGGTCGGGCTTGAGCACCGCGATGAAGTTGAGGTTCCGGTAAAGCTGCTTGTAGTCCAGGCCGTACCCGATGACAAATCGATCGGGGATCTCGAAGCACCGGAAGTCGATCTGCAGCGGCACGATCCGGCGCGCACTCCGGTCCAGCATCGTGCATAACGCGATGGAGTTTGGCCCTCGGCCGGCCAGGTTCTGCAACAGGTAGCGCGCAGTGAAACCGGTATCCACAATGTCTTCCACCAGCAGGACGTCTTCTCCCTCAATCGAGTCGTCCAGATCCTTCGCAATCCGCACCACCCCCGGCGCACTCGAGTGGTTCGAGAACGAGGAGATCGCCAGGAAGTCCACCTTCACCGGGATCGTCAAGGCCCGGGCCAGCGCCGTCAGAAAGAACACTGAGCCCTTCAGCACCCCGACCATTCGAAGGTTGCCGTTCTCGTACTTTTGGGAGATCTGTGCGGCTACCTCCTGGATGCGTTCGCGGATCTGGTCCTCTGAGAAGAGGACCCTGTCAATCATCGGCATGGCGGGAGTGCGCATAGGTAGCTATTTCGACTCGGCGATCTCCGGGATGATGCCATACTTCAGCACCAGATCCTGTAGATCCTTCTGGTAAAAAACTTGAATGTTGATATGCGGATAGATCTCACGCAGCAGCCGGATCTTGCGGTTCTTGCGTGTGACCAGCGACTGTTTCATCGTCGTGAGCTCTACATACATATCGGACTCTGGCAGAAAAAAATCAGGGGTGAAGCTCTCCAGCACACGCCCGCTGACATCCCAGGCAATGGGGAAACTGCGCGGCTCGTACTCCCAGGCGATGCGGTAGAAGTCCAGCAGGTTGGCGAAGATCTCCTCGCTCGGATGGCCGAACTGGACGTTCTTCAAGCTGGCGCGCGCCTGCGGCTGAATGCCGTGCTTCGCCAGCCGCAGCCGGATCTGAAACTGGAGCTGCGCCTCCGCCGCGTGAGAGAGGAAGCCGTGCACGGTCAGTTCGCGCGCACGCACGGCCGCCTCGATCAATGCAGCCATGTGCGAAGCGTCCAGCGACCCGGCATTCAACGTCAGGTCGAACGTCTCCGGCGCCGCCGTCGCGCGTCCAAAACGGGCCTTGCGGGTCGCCCGCAACTCACTCTCACGCGCCCGGAGTTGAACCCGCGCCGTCGCACGATCCAGTCGATCGTCCAGCATCAGGTTCCCGATCCGCCGGTTCTCGGGCGCAACCACCCGTACGCGCAGCAGCGCCGGAAAGTTGCGGAACATCAGTTCCGCCCCATCCACGCCAATCACGAGGTGCGATTCCGTCCCCAGGCGCAGCAGGATCGACGCCGCCATATCAGGCCAGGCTTTGCTGTTGGATTCGATGATTGGGCCAAACTCCTCGGCTAGCAGCGAGTCGACGCGCTGCGCGCTCAGGTGTGTGAACGCCAGCCGCTGAGCGGCCAGTTGTGCGACTTCACGCGTCCTGCAACCAGGCTCGCCGGAAACAGTCACGACCGCCATGGATAGAGTGAGTCAGCCCCGATCTCATGCTCATGATAGCGTAGGTACGAATCGATCATGCAGCAATCCAGAAGATCCTTCATTAAAACATTTTCTACCTTGAGTGTACTGAGCTCCGCGGCTTGGACGGCCGGCCGCGAAATCCGCTGCGACATCGCCATTATCGGCGGAGGCACGGGTGGCTGCGCGGCCGCACTGGCGGCCTGCCGCAACGGTTTTCGTGTCGTGCTTACGGAGGAGACCGACTGGATCGGCGGCCAGCTCACATCCCAAAGTGTCCCGCCCGATGAACACCCCTGGATCGAAGGCTTTGGCGGCACGCAGGCCTATCGCGACTATCGAACCGGCGTCCGCCAGTACTATCGCGACCACTATCCCCTCACCGCCGAGGCCCGCCAGAACAATAAGCTGAATCCCGGGGGCGGCAGCGTCTCCGTCATCACCCACGAACCCAAGGTCTCACTCGCTGTCCTGGAAGCCATGCTCGCCCCCTACGTCAGCGCGGGCCTGCTGGTCATTCTCCTGGAGAACCGGCCCGTCGCCGCCGAAGCCTCCGGCGACCGCGTCCTCTCCGTCACTGTCGAAGGTCACGGAGCACGCAAGGTCATCCAGGCGCCTTACTTCATCGACGCCACCGAGACCGGCGAACTGCTGCCCCTCACAAAAACCGAGTTCGTCATGGGCTTCGAATCGAAGAAGCAGACCGGGGAACTTCACGCGCCCGACCAGGCCCAGCCCAACAACCACCAGGCCTTCACCGTTTGTTTCTCGCTGGGCCACGACCCGGGCTCCAGCCGCCTCATCGACAAGCCCTCGGAGTACGCGTTCTGGCGCGACTACTTCCCCAAGCTGACGCCCGCCTGGCCCGACAAGCTGCTGTCGTGGTCGATGGCGGATCCCATCACCCTGAAACGCCGCGACGTCTTCTTCGATCCCACCCTGCAGTCGAAGCAGGGCGGCCTCAATCTGTGGCTCTACCGCCGCATCGTGAACAAAGCCAATTTCCGGCCGGGCTTCTGCCAGAGCGACGTCACCCTCGTCAACTGGCCTCAGAACGACTACTGGCTCGGCAATCTCTACGGCGGCACCGAACAGGAAGCGCAGCACCATCTGGCGCGCGGCAAGCAGTTGAGCCTCTCCCTTGTCTACTGGATGCAGACCGAAGCCCCGCGGCCCGATGGCGGCGCCGGTTGGCCCGGCCTCTACCTGCGGCCCGACATCACCGGCACGGAAGACGGTCTCGCCAAGTACCCCTACATCCGCGAATCGCGCCGCATCCAGGCGGAGTTCACCGTCCTCGAACACCACGTCGGCACCGACGCACGAGTGAAGGTGACCGGCAAACCAGCATCCGAGGTCACCGCAGAAGTCTTCCCCGACTCCGTCGGCGTCGGCAGCTATCGCATCGACCTCCACCCATCCAGCGGAGCCGACAACTACATCGACGTCAGTTCCCTGCCCTTCCAGATCCCGCTTGGCGCCCTGATTCCCAAGCGCATCGAGAACCTGCTGCCCGCCTCCAAGAACCTTGGGGTCACGCACATCACCAACGGCTGCTACCGCCTGCATCCCGTCGAATGGAACATCGGCGAAAGCGCCGGAGCCCTTGCCGCCCACTGCCTCAAGGAGAAACTCGCGGCCCGCCAGGTGAGGAACGACCAGAAGCGTCTCCAGGAGTTCCAGGCGAAACTCGTAGCCCAAGGCATCGAGATCGAGTGGCCGCGACTGAAACCGAGATAGACATAGCCCGTCAGGAGCCCAGGCCGGACTTGCCACTCGTGGCGGGCCCGGCCTTCTCTGTTTCAGAACCGGAATTGATAGCTGAGCTTCACGAACGCCTGCCGGCCCGTATTGAAGTCCGGGTAATTCGTGTAGCGCAGATACGGCGGACGCGAAGGATCCAGCGCCAGGTTCTGGTAGATGTCCGTATAGCCCGCGTAGATCGCCGTTCCCGGATGCAGCAGGTAGGTGAACAGCAGGTCGTAGCCAGCTCGCCGCGCCGGCTCCAGCGACACCAGCGACGTATTCGGCAGCACCGTGTTGTAGTCCACAATCGCGCGGAACGAGAACTCCCGCGTGAACTGGTAGTTCAGCTTCGACCGGGCAATGTGATTGTTATAGACGCTCACCACCACTGGCAAGCCGCTCCACCCCTTACGCGTCTTCAACTGGCTGTAAATGTAGGTCTCATCCAGTCGCAGCCGGTTGACGGGCCGCAACGTCAGCTCGGCCGTGGCATTCTGGCTGTCGCCCAACTCCGGAGCCAGCCCGGACGCCGGATAGTAGTTGACACCCGCTCCATTGGTGTACGAACTGCTCCAGGCCAGCCACTTCAGCCACTCCGTCTTGAACTGCACATAGTTCGAACTCTTCCGGAACTCACGCCCCAGGTACAGCTCCATCGACTCGCCGCGGGTGGCAATCAGGGAAGTCAGCCGCTTGAACTCCATGCTCCATTCCAGGTCCGCTTCCCAGTCCTGCGTCTGCCCGCGCCGGTTCCAATTGCCGAGCACGATCAACGCCGGACCGAAGTTCACCAGCGCGCCCTTCTCCCGCCACCACTTGTACCCGATGCGGCTCTTCACTTCGCGGATATCGACCCGTGGAATGTAGCCCAGATCCGCTCGAAAGCCCGGACTGCGGTCCGTATACGTCGTGTAGTACTGCAGCTTTCGATCCTGACGGTTCAGCTTCGCGTAATACGTACTGCCCGATAGCTGCGTGCCGTCCAGCAGCCGCGTCTGCGAGTTGGCGCCCTGCGCGGTGAGGAACCACTTGCTGCTGAAATGAAGCCGCGTATCCAACGCCGCGACGCGATTGTAGCCGTTCGAAAACTCACGATCCGTCACAAAGAGCCGCACGTGGGAGTCGTGGAACAGGTCGCGCTGCAGGCTCAGCACCGCGTCCGTGGCGCGCTTCCCGTGCAGCGGGTCCGTCGAGGCAACACTCTTCCCTGGAGCCCGGTCATCCGCCGCCAGCACACCGATCCCCCACCGCCCCAGCTTCCCGGTCAGCCGGATCCCATACTCCGGATCAACGATGCGCCGCGAGAAGAACAGGTTCTGCGGCGTGTTGAAGTACGAAGCATTCTCCATGAAGAACGGCCGCTTCTCCGGATACACCACCTCGAACCGCTGGTTCACCGTCACCTGTGGCTCATCCGACTCCACCTGGCTGAAGTCCGGATTCAAAGTCATATCCAGCGTCAGCGCATCTTTGATCACCATCTTCGCGTCCAGCCCGGCCCGTGGATCCGTTGACCGCGCCATCACCGGAGGACCCGCCACCGTCTGGTCCAGATACCTCGACTTCGACAACAGTCCATACGGGGTGAAGTACAAGTTGCGCCCCGGCGAGATGCCTCGCAGTCCCTCCATGTGGCCGAACTGCGCCACAAACTGCGGCAGCTTCCGCCTGGTGACGAACGGCCACATCGAGAACTCGTTGTTGCGGTTGATGAAGCGGCCCAGCACGACGCCCCAGGTCTGCGACTCCGCATCCGGGAATCGCAGCGTCTTGAAAGGGATCGTAATCAGCACGACATACCCGTCGGCAACGATCTTCGCCTCCGTGTGCCACAACCCCTCCCAACTGAAGTCATCCCCATACCCATCGGTGGTGATGCCGTCGAACTGGATTGCATACGGATTCACGTCAAACCAGTAGGCGTGCAGGTGATCGTGGAACGTATCGATGTTGATCGTGATCCGGTCGTCCGTGAGAATCTGCTTGCGCTTGGCAACCCGAGCGCGGATCAGCTTCGGATCGTCCTTGGCAATGAACGCCGCGTACAGGTTTTTCTCGTCATAAGAGAGAAATGCCGCGGTGGGTTGCGAGACTGGCGTGCCGTCCCCCGGATCCATCTGCCGGAAGTCGGTGACGACGCACTCCGCCTCACGCGGCGTGCCCTCGATGAAATCAGCCAGCTTCGGCGCGCGTGTGACCTTCGGGATGTGAATCGACGGCACCCCGCTCGTCTGTTCCTGGGCGAGTAGTGGTAAGCCAATAAGGAGTAACAGGACCGAATATCTTGGCACGGAGCCATTCGATCATGTCAACCCGCCCCCCGCTCCGTCAAGCGGCTACTCGTCGCGTAAGGCGGTCGTTGGATCCAGGCGCGAGGCCCGGCGCGCCGGCACGAAACCGGCCATCGTCGTAGCCGATGCCAGCACCGCCGCACACACCGCAAGCGTCGCCGGATCCGCTGCTTTCACTCCGAACAACATCGCGGTCACCAGCCGCCCGGCCGCCAGCGAAGCCGCGATCCCCAGCACCATCCCCACCGCCAGGATCATCGTGACATCGCGCAGCACCAGCCACACCACTGACCCTTGCGAGGCGCCCAGCGCCATCCGGATCCCGATCTCGCCCTGCCGCCGCAGCACGGCATAGGACGTGACCCCGTAGAGCCCGATCATCGCCAGCATCAACGCCAGGGCCCCAAAGAACGACGAGAGCAACGCCACCGTCCGCTCCTGCACCAGCGATTCATTCACCTGCGTTTCAAAGTCGCGAAACTCCAACGCCAGCCCGGGATCGATTTCCGCGATCGCCGCGCGCACCGCGCTGGTTAGCGTCGCCCCGGGCACAGCCGATCGCAGGATGAAATTGGTTTCTCCGCGCGGTTCCGCTTCCTGCGTCGTCACCAGATACGCACTCAACTTCGTCTCTTCCCTCAAATCGACATACTTCGTATCGGCGACGATCCCGATCACCTGGAAGAGTTCCTTCTCGCCCGTCTTCCCGTCGAGATCCATGCCGACGTTCTTTCCAATCGCACTCACCCCGCCGAAGTAATGCCGCGCCGCCGCCTCGTTGATGATGATGACCTTCGTCGAACTCTTTGTATCCCGCGAGTCGAAGTCGCGGCCGGCCCGCAGGGGCGTGGACATGGTGCGGAAGTAGCCCGGGGACACACGGTTGAACCATGTCAGCGTATCTTCGCGCGATTGCGCGGCATACCCTTCCGGAAAAACAAACTGATTCCAACCCCGGTGGCTCACCGGAGTGATCAGGCTGCTGGCCGCCAAGGTGACACCCGGCACGGTGCGCAGACGCTCCAGGATGGTGCGGAAGAGCTCCACCCTGCGCTCCTTGGGGACCTTCTCCAGCGTGTTCACTTGCACCAGCGTGACGTTCCTGCGATCGAACCCCATCGACGTGCCCAGCAGGTTGCGCAAGGAGTTCAGGAACAGCCCGGCGCCCACCAGCAGCACCAGCGAAAGCGCCACCTGCGTTGCCACCAGCATCTTGCCCAGACGGAATCGCGAACCGCCGGCAATTGCCCCGCGTGCGTTCTCCTTCAGCACGTGGTTCGGCGAAACGCTGGTCGCCCGGAAGGCCGGAGCCAGGCCAAACAGCAGACCCGTCAGCAGTGCCACACCGGAGGTGAAGGCCAGCACCATCAGATCGGGCGACACATTCACGTCCAGCGGGTCCAGGGCTGTGGAGAACAGCCTTACCAGCAGCCTGCTGCCCCAGAGAGAGAACACAAACCCACCCAAGGCGCCCAGCCCCGAGAGCAGCAGGCTTTCCGTGAGCAGTTGCCGGATCACTCTCCGCCGCCCCGCCCCAATCGCCATGCGGATCGAGATCTCGCGCTGGCGGGCCGCCGCCCGGGCCAGCAGCAGGTTCGCGATATTCGCGCACGCAATCAGCAGCACCAGTCCCACCACCGCCATCAAGGTGAACAGGCCCTGGCGATACCGGTCCCGTGTCGATGAGAACCCTGTCGCCGTCGGGCGCAGCTGGAAGGCATCCTTGAGGAAGTTCTTGCGGTCTTCCTCTTCCCACGTCGTGGGCATCGTCGCCCGCCGGATCTCTCCCTGCAGCGCCTGGATCTTGGCTTCGGCTTGCGGCACGCTATCGCCAGGCTTCAGCCGCGCCAGGATGCGCAGCCACCACCAGCTTCGATGGTCGAGAGCGCTGATATCGGTATGGAGGATGGGTTCACAGCCGATAGGAATACTGACGTCAAACCCTTTGTCGACATCCAGCCCAGTAAAGTAAGGCGGCGTCACGCCCACAATTTCGAAGGGATGCCGATCCAGCGTGATCGTCTTCCCCAGCGCCGCCGGGTCTCCACCAAAGTACGACTGCCAGAACGCGTAACTGATCACCGCCACCGGTCCGGATTTCCCGCCGCCATGCTGATCGTCTTCCGCTGTCAGCAGCCGGCCCCGCAGCGGAGCGATCCCCAGCACCCGGAAGAAATCGCCGCTCACCCAAAGCCCTTGCGCAAACCGGCTCTCTCCACCCGAAGCCAGGTCGAAACGCCCGTCCCCGTAAGCCAGCGTGCCGGCGAACGCCTGCTGGTGGTCTCTCACCTGCTCCCAAATCGGATTCGTGAACGACCCGTTCTTGCCTGAGCGCAGTTGCACCAGCCGCTGCGGATCTTCCACCGGCAGGGCGCGCAGCATCACCGCATTGACGATCGAGAAGATCGCCGTATTGGCCCCAATGCCAAGCGCCAAGGAGAGGACTGCGGTGATGGTGAACCCGGGGTGCGCCGCCAGCGCGCGGCCGCCATAGCGCAGATCCTGCGATAGGGAATCCAACCAGCGCCAGCCCCAGGCTTCCCGGCTGGTTTCCCGCAGCAACAGCTCGTTCCCAAACCGGCGCCGGGATTCGTCTCGCCCTGTTTCTTCCGCTCGCAGGTCCAGGTGCAGCCGCATCTCTTCGGCCAGGTCATCCTCCGCCTGGGAGCGGTGGCTAAGGAACTTCACCCGGCGCCAGATCTCTCGAAGCCAGTTCATGCGCGCTCCTCCCCGTCAGGCGGATTGCAGGATCTTCTCAATCGCGATGTTGACGCGCCGGTACTGCGACAGTTCCTGTTCCAGTTGTTCCCGGCCCAGCTTGGTCAGGTGGTAATACCGCGCGCGGCGGTTGCCGGCGGTCACGCCCCACTCCGCCTCCACCCAGCCCTTAATGAGCATGCGCTGCAGGGCGGGATACAGCGAGCCCTCTTCCACCTGCAGGACTTCCTCTGACCCGCGTTGGATGGCGTTCGCGATCTCATAGCCGTGCATCTCGCCGCCCCGGGCGAGCGTACGCAGGATGAGCATGTACAAGGTGCCCGGCGGGATTTCGTCGCGTTTCTGGTCTGCCATAGTTAAACTATGGCAATTATCACGAGAGCCGCCCGGCTAGTCAAGTAAACAGTCAGGAGCTACAGCGCCTGAGCCACTTTCGGGGAACCGCGCAGCGGCATGCCCCGCGTGCTCAGCGACTCTACCAGTTGCTCGTGTACGCTCTCGTTCAGCAGGTAGTACCGCTTCCCGTCTTCTTCCACCAGAGTGGCCGCGTCCTTGGACGCCAGCAGCAGGCACAATTGGCGCTCGCCCGGAGTCAGGATCGACACCTCAACCCGCGGCAATCCGCCCGGCCCAGGCTCCAGTTTCCGCAGCAGATCGCGGACAAACACCTGGTTGTCGCTGCCATCCACCGCAGCCGAACCGGCATACCAGCGCTGCTCCGGCGAACCATGGAAGTATGGCCCTGAGGCAAACGCAAGAAAGAATACGATCAAGTCAATAAAAGCTGCCAGGACAAAAGCGAAGACGTGGCGGCCGGTCGGAGCGCTCACCAACTCAGTAAACGCCAGCAGCATGTCTTCCTGGTTGGTCGCGGTCTTGTCGATGTTGTCGTTCAGGGAAGGGACCGGCGGACGTTCCACGCGAGCCCCGTGCAATTGGGTTTGAACGTCCGTCCACGGAACGGCGTCGTAGACTTCACGGTATTTGCGGATCTGCTGCTCAGACGGATCCAGCGGCTTCACCTGGGCCCGGTAGTCGGCCAGCGCTCGCTGCGATGTCTGCATCTGCTCCAACGACTGGCGCGCGAGCTTCGTATAGCGGTCAAATGCGGTGTAGCGCGGCCCGTCACCGGAGCCTTCCTTGAACCCGCTCCCCAGGCTCGCCGCCTCCCGCGCGACGGATTCGCGCACATTCGCCAGATAGGGATCGGAATCCTGGGCGCGGGCGATGTAGCCGTGGGTTTTCTCCGCGGCGGTCATCTCGTCCAGCGCGACGACGTGCTTGCGTGCTTCGGCGATCGCGCTCGAGAGGACCTGGTCTGTCTTGCCGGAAGAGTCCTGGATGGTGTCATACAACTTCCGCTCCACCAGCGCAGGCCGCTCCTTCTCAGAGAACCAGGTATAGAGACTGACATACGAGAACGCCACGGATACGGCAGCCGTCATCGCATAGACAGTGATGAGCAAGCCGCGCCGCGAGTTAGTGAACCCGACAAGCCAGGCCACCAGCACCAGCGCCGATTGAACACCGAGTGAAGCCAGGAACGCAAACCACGGCGAGAGGTAAAGGGCCATGCCCTGCTGCGTCGTAAACCACGACACGATCGACAGCAGGCAGGTGGAGACGAAGAGCGCGATCACCATCGGCCTGCTGGCGGAGGATGACGAACTCTGATCGGACGACACAAACGGCATCTGGGGCACACCTCGACTGTCTGTACTACGAGGAAGCCCCTAGGAATGTTCCGCTAGGTAGTGAAAAGGCTCTTCATCAATTCAGGGCAAGCCTCCACGGCCGGATGGTCGACAACGATGGGCGTAGAGAGCAGAGTCTCCGCTGTAGCGGGCGCGTCGGGCGCCTGCTGCGACCACGCCAACTCGAACTGGAACTCCATGACTCCGTGGCTGTTGGCCACAAAGTTCGTGTGCCAGAAGCTATCCAGGAGCATGGTCCACAGCCGCTCCGGATCAGCCGGTTTCTCCTGGATCCGCTGCCAGGTATGCGGGCCGCCCACCGACACCAGCGGAGCGTCCTTTGTCACCCACAGCCAGTGGCCGGCGGGTGATTGATAGTGCGCCCAGGAATCAATGGCGAAGTAGTCGCGGCACGAGCCGGGCAACTGATCAGTGAACGGGGTGTACGGCACTCCGCCGGTCGAGAAGCGCGGCAGTGCCCCCTTCAACGGGAGTTCCGTCATCATGTAGATCACTTCCGGGGCCGTGTTCGAGATCCGGTCGAACCGGACCGTCAAAGTGGCGCGAGGCTGGTCTCGGAACACCTCCAACCGCCGTGAAGCCGTGGCAAACGAGGGATGGACGATCGGCTGGGTGAAGATCCGGGTGTAAGCGGTCTTTTCCTCTTTTGTTTGCCCGTACGTCGCCTCCAGACGATCCAGCCGTGCCGGATGCATGGAGGACGACCGCTTGAAAGGCGGTTTGATGAAGACGGTCAGAATATCGCCCAGCCCGGAGGCAAACAGCGATTCCGTCATCCCGGGCCAACGGGCCGACTGAGGCCAGCCGCTGGGATCCAACCGCAGCTCAACCTTATCCGAAGCTTCTGGTGCCGCGGCCCCGATGACCGTAGCCGCCCGCGCCGGCAGGTTGTTCACCCACGCCGCCGCCCGGTCGATCCCTGGGAATCTGACCCATCCGGTATAGGGCAACGGCGCCGTGTTCACGGCATACAGCCCGGCCGGTTTCCCGCAGAAATGAGTGCGAGCGCGCTGGCCCAGCAGCCATTCGGAATGGCCCATGGGCCGATAGGCGAGCAGGGCTTTCTCAGTGAACTGCGCAATAGTATCCAGCGCGTCGGGCTGCGAAACCGAGATGTTCGCGCCCCACGTGTGCTCGTCGAACAGGCACAGGTCCTTGTACATCTCGGCCGAACGCCGCAGGATCCGCTTAGTCGGCTCGCCCCAAACCGGCGAAAACACCGCGTCAAGTTGCCGTTTCGCCACCCGGGAAGCGGCTACTTCGCGAGGTCCGGACGCGTCGCCGTTGGCCCACCAGTCGGTCCACTCGCCTTCATGGATTTGAACGTTCGAACCCAATTCGGCTTCCATGTCCTTCACGGCCTGTGTCGCCGTGGTGAACCGCAGCGTGGGCTGCAAGCCCAGCTTGTTCCAGGCATCAATGAATGGCGCCAGCGGCGGGAAGGGCGGATCGTTGTCGTAACGCCATTGGTTTGTATAAGAAAGAAGCAGCCGCTGGTAAGAGTACCCGTCCGCCGCCAGCTTCTCCAGCCGCTTGGTCAGGTGCGCGTGGGCGGCGCGGAGAGAATCCTCATCGACTTTGAGGTGATCCCCGGCGTACGGAGGCCGCAAAGTCGTGGTCGCGCCTTTTGCCTGGCCGTGCTGCCAGTTCTTGGGCTCGAAGTAGGAGTACGCAGTGCCGTAATGGTCGCCCAACCAGACAAACATCTTCCGGCCGTCCGGCATCTTCCAGAGGAAGGCCGAAGGCCGGCGGAACGGCGGGCCGCCCATATCCGCGTTGATGCCCATCAGCAGATGGTGAATGTTGCGGTCCAGCAGCAGCAGGGCGCCTGCGCGCGGCATGCCGTTGACATCGTTCTGCATCGCTACACTGATCCGCAGGTCGCGCTGCACCTGGTTAGGCAGCCAGTCGAGCGCCTGCTTCCATTGCGCCGCGTTCATGAATGGGGTCTGGTTGAACGGCATCGCGCAGACGTCCATCTGGCCCGACTGTACAACTTTGACCAGTTGATCGCGGCGAGCCGGGGCGGCGCCCTTCCACCAGTCGTCCACCGTCAATGTGGCTTCGCACGTCCAGTGGAAGTGCGGATTCCGCATGCAGGTTTCCAGCGCGGCGTCCAGAAACCGCACCTGCAAATCACGGCAGACCGAAGGCATGTCGGTGTAGCCGACATCGGTATGAGAGTGATGAATGATATCGATGTGCCGGATGCCGCCGGCCGGTGCGGCAGCGGCCACGGCGGGTACGGCCGATAGTAAAGTCGACTTGAGCAAATCTCTACGAGTTGGCATGGAATTAGCGCTCTTCAGCGATGATCACGTCCCAGGCCGGCAAGGTGACCGACTGGGCCTTGGCAACCGGCTTGCCCGTCAGCAAGTCCACGGCGCCGGAGTACGGATAGGCGAAGCTCTGCGGAGAGCCTGAGTAATTGAAGTAGTAGTGCATGGCGTGGCCGCTATTGCCCGTGCCGTGCTTCACATGGATGGCGGCCGGCAGTTGGCGGTCGGGGCCGTCCAAGCCAGCCTGCTTGAGTACGGTATCGACAACCCGCATCTGCAACTCGTCCGATAGGACGGTGCCTTCAAAAGTAACCGAGCCACGCCCGAATTCGTTGCGGGTGATGGCGGGATAGCGGCTGAAGAATGGGTGATCGTAATACGCCAGCGCCTTCGCCGTGTCGAGCTCGATCATCTCGATCCAGGTGGACACCTGATTCTGTTCACCGGCCTTGAACGGATCCCCCTTCAGCGCCAGCGTCTGTTTGAGCGACGAGAACTCCTGGTAGTGGAAACCGGCCGCCTCGCGCAGCGGACCAGGCGCCATCACGGGGCGTACCGTGTCGTATTCGTCGGTGAATCCGCTCTTGAACGTCAGCAACAGGTGGCCGCCGTTTTTCGCGTATTCGGCCAGACGGTTGAGTACGGTATCGGAGGCGACATACAGCGGCGGCACCACGATCACCTTGTAGCGCTGCAAGTCTTTGGTTTCCGGTGTGATGATGTCGACCCCGACATTCAGGCGATACAGCGTCTTGTGCAGTTGCTGGAGCAGCGACATGTAGTCGTGTTTGTCCGAGAACGGCATATAGCGGATGCCGTGATACGAATCCGCCGAAAACAGTATGGCCACGTCCTGCGTCTTCTTGAGGTTCACCAGCTTCGGCCCGATCTTCTGCAGTTCATGGCCCACCTGAGAGAACTCCTTGAAGATCCGGTTCGGCTGCAGGTCGTGCGACAGTACGCCCTTCCAGTAGGTCTCCTGGCCATAGTGGAGCGAGTGCCAATGCCAGTATTCGACCATGTTTGCGCCGTCAGCCAGATGTCCATAGACGTTCATCCGCAGTTGGCCGTCGTACGGCGGAAACTGGCCCTTCGAGTCCCAGCCGATGGTCTGCGCGTTCGTCTCGGTGACCAGGAAGTTGGCGTCTTTCACTGAGCGAGCGACGTCATCGGTCAGCGTAGCCGTCTGGAAGTCGAGCTCGTCCTGGACGCTGTAGTAGGGATTCGTCGACGCGATGTCGAGACTGCGGGCGATGGCCCACTGGTCGATGTCGGTGTGGACGCCGCCGCTGAAGTCCTGCGTCACGAACTGGCCCGGACGCTTGTATTCGTTGACGATGCGCGCCTGCCAGTCGAGGAAGTCGGTCACGCGGGTCCGCTGGAAGCGCTCAAACTCCACCTTGTAGCCAGGGTTCAGGATGCCGTCGCGGGCGGGCAGTTCGTCCCAGCCCTGCACCAGTTGGCCCCAGTAGACCAGCCCCCACACTTTGTTCAGCTCCTGCGTCGAACCGAACTTCTTCTTCAAGTAATCAACGAACCCCTTCTGCACCACTGGCCCGGCCGACTGGTAGTAGGACGTCTCGTTGTCCACCTGGTAGCCGATGATCGACGGATGGTCCTTGTAGTGGGCCATGATCTGGCGGATCACGCGCTCGCAGTAAAAGCGATAGGCGGGATGGGAGATATCCATATTTTGGCGGATACCGTACGTCGACGTAGACCCATCCAGGTGAACCGCCATGATCTCCGGGTGCTTGGCGTGCAGCCACGGGGGGATGGAGTAGGTGGGCGTGCCCATGATCACCTTGATGCCCGCCTTGTGCAAAGCGTCAAGAATGCGGTCCATCCACGCAAATTCGAACTGCCCCTCCTTGGGTTCCCAACTGGTCCAGGTGGACTCGCCCAGCCGCACGACGGTGAGGCCCGACTGTTTCATCAGCTCGATGTCCTTATCGAGCCGGTCGGACGGCATGTACTCCTGGTAGTAGGCGGCGCCGTAAAGCACGGTCGGGATCTTGGGCGGCTGGGCCAGCGCCAGCGACAGGGAGGCGAGTAGAATAGCGATTTGCTTCACGCTGGGGATTTTAACACCATGGAGTCCGGTTTCGAAGCCAAATCAAAGCGTCCAGTTCTCGTCCTCGTCGGCGGGTTCCTGGGCGCGGGCAAAACCACGCTGCTGCTGAAAGCGGCGGAGATTCTCGGGAGATCGGGGCTCCGTTGCGCACTCATCACAAACGACCAGGGCGGCGCCCTGGTGGACACAGAGTTCGCCGGAGTGCACGGCGTCGACACCGGCGAGGTCACAGGCGGCTGTTTCTGCTGCCGGCTCACTGACCTCGTCGACGCGGCAGCGGCGCTGGCCGCTCACCAACCCGACGTCATCTTCGCCGAACCGGTGGGCAGTTGCATCGACATTTCGGCGACCATCCTCCAGCCGCTGAAGGCGTACTACGCCGATCAGTTTCAATTGGCTCCGTTTACGGTGCTGGCTGATCCGGACGAGTATGTCCGCATGCAGGCCGGCGACGCACATGCGGATCTGTCCTACCTCTACCGCTATCAACTGGATGAAGCCGATCTGCTGTGCTTCAGCAAGGCCGACCTTTGCAGGGCCATGCCGCCCGGAGCCGACTTCCACCTGAGCGCGCGGACCGGCCAACAGGTGGACGCCTGGCTGGACGCGGTGCTGAACCAGGAGCGGATCGCGGGCAGCCAACTGCTTCAGAACGTGGACTATGCGCGCTACGCCGAGGCGGAAGCCGCTCTCGGCTGGCTGAACTGGCGCGGGGAGATCCGGCTGAAGAAGCCCCTGAGCCCGGCCTTACTGGCCGGTCCTATCCTGGATGAGATTGATACAGAATTGAGTGCGGCTGGGATTCAGATTGCACATTTGAAGGTATTGGACCGAGCGTCGACAGGCTATGTGAAGGCGAGCGTGACTCGGAATGGGGAGGAACCGGGGGTGGACGGTGACCTGACGGCTTCGTTTGCCCTGGATCACGCGCTGACGCTCAACCTACGCGCGACTGGGGATCCGGCCATCATGGAGAAGATTGTCAGGACCGCTACCGGCCGGGCCGGGTCCTGGGAGAACGAGCATTTGCAGGCCTTCCGGCCGTCGCCGCCGAAGCCGGAGCGGCGTTTGGATCACATTGTGGCGGAATCCAGCCACACTGGCTAGCGGGCGTTCGGCCAGCGGGCGTCCACCGCTGGCCGAACTTGTTCTTATTTCTACGGATAGGTCACTGGAATCGACGTGAAAGCGGTGCCGTTGAAGCGCAAGCCGAGGACGGATACCGCCCCATTCGTCACGGAGAACCGGGCATAGCCGCGGCGGGCCGTGATGCCTGCCAAGCCCGGCAGATCTCGCAAAACGAAGGCGGTCTTACCGTGGGCGGCGAGGTCAAAACTGCTGGTGCCGATCACGGATCCATCGTCGCCATATACGGTTACGGAAACCGTCGTGGCCGAACCACTGGGATTGACGGTCGCCACGCCGGTTACGAAACTGGTCTCGTCCCAGGTCAAGTTGGCCACCTGTTTTGTCTCATCGCTGAGCGGCGAAACCGCTTCCTGATCGGGCAGCCCGGATACCGACTGGCGGAATACGCCGTAGCCGCTCACGCCCGGGGGCAGAATCGCCTCGGCCCATCCCTGCAAGAGTCCACCTGTGTTCGGCGCTTCCAGAATCCCGGTCCCGTTCGCATTCAGCGTGACGGTCTGACTGGAAACAGGCCCGAGACCGGCCAGTGGCACGCTCAAAGCGGAGCCATCGCCGGCAAAGAAGTTGACCGTGACAGTCGTTGGGGCGTTGGTAGCATTCGAAAAGTACATGGCCGTGTACCAGCCGCCTCCGAACGCCAACTGGGGCAGAACCGCCGCTGTGGAGCCGGGCACGGTGTCGGCCAGAGCCAGCCCGGAGGCCAACTCGGAATCAAACAGCATGGAGATCGGCTCAGACTCGCTGTCGTGGGCCGCGCCGGCAGGGACCGCTCCCCAGGCGGCGCAGGAGAGTCCGATCGCCAATGTTGTCACCAAGTAGAGTTTCAATCGCATCGTGTATGCCCCCAGGCTAAGATGTCTGCCCTCACTGTAGAACCTAACTCCATAGAATACAAGCTAATACGGTTTCAAGCCCAAACGAATCCGGTCTCGGGCCAGTGTCACTTCCGGATGCTTGCCGCCATCCAGTTCAACCGCTCGATCTGCTTCCCGGTTTGCCTCGTTCCGCCTGCCTTGTCCGGCGAGCAGCCGGGCCAAGGTCCAGTGCGGTTTGAACCATTGGGGCGAGGCATCGATGGCGGCGCGGAGATCCGCTTCCACGGCAGCCGCATCGTTCGATGCCGAGTGAAGCGCCGCCAGATTGTAGAGGCCGTTCGGACGATCTTCCGGGCCGGCGGCCGCCTGCACTCCGGCGGTCAGAGCTTCCGGGCGACGGCGAGCCGCGGTGAAGCGGCGCGAGAAATAGAGATCGGGCCGGCCACCCAGGTTCGCCAAGGCACCGGCGGCAAGGTATTCGCCCATCGCGTCGCTGATCCGGCCTGCGTCGAGCGCAGTTTTGGCCTGCTGAAACGTAAAGTCAGCCAACATGACACGCATCCCTGCGAAGATCAGACACACCGCGAGCACGGCCGGCACAATTTTCCACGAGTTATTTTTGGGCTTGGATTCGTGAAGGCTGACCGGCGGCAGCAGCGTGGCGATGAGAATGAGAAACCCGAGCGACGTCGCGATGGTGAAACTCGTGAACTGCAGGCTGACGAACACGGCGGCCAGGCCGGCGGCGAGTTCCGGGTTTCCTTTTGCGTGTTGGAAGCCGAGAGCCAACAGGGCGAGGAGGATCAGCAGGCCGAAGACGCCCTGGCTGGAGAGCGTGTCCAGCAGAATGTTATGCGGGGACTCGTGATAGAAGTCGGGGTAAGCGCGCGAGAGCTCCACCGACTGGTAGCGAGGGAATGCGGTTCCGAAGGTGTCCAGACCGCTCCCGAGGAGGGCGTGGGCTTCAGCCAGGTGGAGCGTGTCGCGCCAGAGCAGAATGCGAGCGCCACCCTTGGCATCGTCGGCGGACCACTTTACCCGAGCCCGCAGTTTCCCGCCGGCCGGGCTGATTAATAACAGAACCAAGACAGCCGCCGCACAGGCAGAGGCGATGCTGATTGTCCGGAGCGAGGGCCGGCGGAGGAGGACCAGGCAGACGGCCCCGACGGCCAGTCCTAGGAGTGCGGCGCGGGTGCCGCTGAGCACGATGGCTACAGGCATCAGAACGACCGAGCAGCAGGCGAGTTTCCGGTTGAACGGAAATGTGGCCAAGGCAGCGGCCAGGGTGAAGAGCAGGTAGGTGGCAAAGTATCCGGCATGGCCCAGTGTCGCGGGCGGGCGCACGATCTGAAAGATGCCTTCGCCGGCGAGATAGGAGGTAGGGGGCAGCAGGGGATCCCAGCCCAGGTATTGCGCCATGCCGTAGAGAGCCATGACGCAACCCGAGAGGGCGATGGCCTGCAACGCGCGGCGCAGGATGACGCGGTTGGTGGAGAACTGGGCCGCCGCGAGAAGTGTGAAGAGGATAAGCGCACCCTGCGATAGCAAGCCAAAGCGGCGCCATGTGCTGCCGCCCACTGAGAACCAGGGGTTCTGCGAGCCCAGAGTGGAGAGCAACAAGGAACATAGCTGCGCGCCGAGAATCAGGATGATCCAGCGTCCGGACTTTCCAGTCCAAAGGGAGATCAGGGCCCGGCGATTCTGCTCAAACCAGAAAAGCGCGAGGCCCGCGCCAAATAGTAGTACCGCGAGCTTCGGCGTGATGTCATAGTAAAAAACAACACTGGGCAGAATCAGGAGAGGCAGTAGAGCGAGGGTGACTGGAAGCAGGATCCCCATTCAGGATCTACACTAGCAGGGGCCATGGCGGACTCGTTCGATGCGTACGAATATTTTCGATATTTGAAGCAAAGGTGGTGGTATTCCGCGCTGGCCTGCGGAGCCTCCGTCACCCTCGCATTGCTGGGCTGCGCGCTGCTCACGAAGCAGTATTCAGCGACGGCCAGCATTCTCATCGACCCTCCACCGTCGAGCGACGTGAGAACCGCTGTTGCGGTGAGCCCGGTGTATCTCGAGTCCCTGCGCACCTACGAGTACTTTGCGGGCAGCGACAGCCTGTTCCAGCGGGCGGCCGAGCAATTTCACCTGACCTCGGCGGACCCAGCAGAACCGATCGAGCGGCTCAAAAAAAGAGTCCTCAAAGTGTCGAAACTGCGGGATACGAAGATCCTGGAAATCACAGCCACGCTGCCCGATCCGAAACAGGCCGCGGCCCTGGCGAGTTACCTGGCCGCGCAGACAGCGGCGCTCAGCCAGTCTGTTGGCCGTGAAGGCGACCAGGAGCTGATTGCCAACACCGGGAAGCAACTGGAGGCCGAAGAAAAGCGATTGAACGAGCTGAACCAGGCGCTACAAAGCCTGGCAGGCGGCAAACTGGAAAGTGCGGAACGCTACAAACTGGAGAGCCTGATCGATTCGCAGGCGGGCGTGGAAAGAGAGTTGATGCGAAGCCACGCCGACCTGGCGGAGCACAGCGATGCGGGTCTGCAGCGGCGGGTATCCGAGCTTCAGACACAGAGCACCGCGCTGAAGGCCCAGGCCGCCGAGGTTGAAACAAGAGTCGCCCGCACCACCGCCAAACGTGAGGCATTGGAGGCGGATATCGCCACCACAGTGCGAGAGCGCGACGCATTGCGGGGCCGTATGCGCGACCTCCGCGCCAGTGTAGGGACACGCGGCGAGCGGCTCAGCGTGATCGACTCCGGCGTCGTCCCGCAACGTCCAAGCTTCCCTAAGACGCCACTGATCGTCGTGTCGGCGTTCCTACTCTCCTTCGTGGCTTCCTTCCTCTACCTGAGTGTTGGCTTCAGCATGGCTCAGCTGCGCGGACGGGCCGCGCGCTTCCAACATGTCGAGCACGAACGCAAGTACTGAGCTGTGGGACCGCAGGCCGCTGCTTGCCCTGCTGCTGGGAACCTGCGCGGCCGGCATCGCCTTTCTGCCCTCCCCCATGTATCAGGCGGCAGGTGCGGCCGCGCTGTTGGCCGTACCCTGCCTCTGGTTCGTCCTGCTGGAGCCCGACCGCTGGTTGTCGTTGTTCTTTGCGGCGTGCCTGCTGGCGCCGCCCTTGCCGATTGCGATCGGGAATTCCGGCCCGCACGTCGCGCTGGGGATTGCGTGTATTGGGTTGCTGGTGGGTGTTCTCAGGGCCGGCGAGTGGCGGTTGAAGCCGCATCCGGTTTCGATCCGGCTGGCCGTGCTGTTCGCTGTGCTCGCGGGGAGCGTGTCCTTTGCCCTGCTGTATTCCGGCGCGGTGGTGGCCGCGGGCAGCCTGGCGCGGGTGTGCCTGTTCGGCATTGGCTGCTATGTGTATTTCTACGCGGCAATGGGGCCCGTGCAGCGGCAACAGAGAGTGGCGGCGCAATTGTTCTGGTTTGCGGCCGGCTCGGCGCTGTTCGCGTGCCTGGACTTCTATTTCCAGTGGCCCGCTCCGGCCGGCTATGGACCACAGTTCATCTGGCTGGACTCGGGGGTCTTCCGCCGCGCGCAGGGCGTCTTCTATGAAGCCAGCACGCTCGGCAATCTGAGTGTGTTCTTCCTGACAATGAGCGCCGTTGCACTGATCCGCCCGCGAGCCGAGTGTCCGGTGCCGCGCTGGGCCATTGCCGTGGCTGTGCCTATATTTGGTACGGCGCTGCTGCTGTCATACTCGCGCGCTTCGTTGGTCACGCTCTGCCTTTCGCTGGGGACCCTGTTCTTCCTCCAGCGAAAAGGCTTGCCCGTGCGCCGTTGGGGTTTCATTGCGGGGAGTTCGATGCTGGCGGGCGGGGCACTGGCCTTTGTGCTCTTCCCCGAGTTTGTGCGCGGCTACTTTGCCAGAGTCGTACTCTCCGTCCAGTTCCTCTTCTCCGCGACCAACGGAGTGCTGTCGGGCCGCGTGGATAGCTGGCAGAAGCTGGCGACCTTCCTGATGGAGCACCCGTGGCACTTGCTGTTTGGAGTCGGGTACAAGACGCTGCCTTACTCGGATGTGGCCGGCGCTCCGGTGATCGCGGATAACATGTACCTCAGCCTGCTGGTGGAGACCGGCTGCGTGGGCCTGTGCGCGTTTATCGCCCTGAACGCCGCTATTTTGCAGGCGGGTTGGCGGGCCCGTTCAACCTTCTTTGGCGCCTGGATCCTCAGCTTCTGGACCGGCCAGGTCATCCAGATGCTGTCAGGCGACCTGCTGACGTACTGGCGCGTGATTCCCATTTACTTCTGGGTGCTGGCACAGACGGTCAGGGCGGAGCAGCAATGAACCTGCTGCTGCTCGACCAGTTCAGCGAGATGGGTGGTGCGCAACGCTGCCTGCTCGATCTGATTCCGGCCTTCCGGGAGAGAGGCTGGAGGATCTCCGCGGCAATGCCGGGCGGAGGCCCGATGTTCGAGCGCATGGCGTCGATGGACGTGTCCGTCACAAGGCTGCCGTGCAGGCCATACTCTTCCGGTTCCAAGACGCTGGGGGACTTCTGGCGCTTCGCTTCCGACATGCAGGACGCGACGCGCATCGTCCGGCAACTCGTCCAGGAACGCGCCATCGACCTGATCTATGTGAACGGTCCCCGGATGCTGCCGGCCGCACGGCTCAGCGGTGTTCCGTTCTGCTTCCATGCCCACAACAAGTTGACCAAGTGGCACGATCTGCTGGTGGTGCGCTGGGCACTGCGGCAGGCGACAGTGATCGCATGTTCCGAGTTTGTCGCGGGGCCGCTGCGTCCGTTCTGTCGGCCGGTGATTGTGCCGAATGCTTGCGAGGATCTCGGCTTTCGACGCCTGGCCAGTGGCAGGCCGGTGCGGATCGGAGTGGTGGGCCGGATTGCACCGGAGAAGGGCCAACTTGAGTTTGTGGACGCGGTGCGGCTGCTCGGCGGAAAGATCCCGGAGTGCCGGTTCGTGATCTGTGGGGACGACGTGCTCTCGCGGCCCGGGTACAAGGACCTCGTCCTGAGGAAGGCGGCGGGGACGCCCATTTCGTTTGCGGGGTGGATGAACGAACCCGCCGAAGCCCTGCGGCAAGTGGATGTGCTGGTGGTGCCCTCGACTGGGGCCGACGCGACACCACGCGTGATCCTGGAGGCGTTCTCAGCCGGGGTGCCGGTGGTGGCCTTCGCGGCGGGCGGTATCCCGGAGCTCGTCGAGGATGGCGAGACGGGGTTTCTCGTTCACCCAAGGACGGCAGAGGCATTGGCCGCGCGGTTGGCCGGGCTCCTCCACAACACGGGAGAGCTGACGCGCGTGGCCGCGAATGCGCGCAGGAAGTGGGCGGCGGGCTACACGCTCGAACGCTATCGGAATCAGGTGGCGGGGTTGCTGGAGACCTGCGTGCCGCGTAGCAGGATCCAGAAGAGCATGGCCGCCACGGCGCCGACAACACCGGCTCCGCCCAGAGTCGCCGAGTAGCCAAAATGCGTAATCGCGGCTCCGGCGGCGGAGGCTGCGACCAACTGAGCCAGCAGAATCGCCATCATATTCAGCGCGGCGGCTCCGCCCATTTCCTCTTTGGACAGCGGGTTCATGAGGACGCTATACATGCCGGGCTCCGACATCCATTGCGCTGCCATATAGGCGACGTAGATAGCGGCGCCCACTCCGGCCGATGCCGCCCAGGAGAGGCCCAGAAGCCCGATGGACGCGGCCATCTGCATGCCCACGATGCCGGGAATCAGTCCAAAGCGGCGGAGCAGCAGCGGTGCGGACAGCATCGCGGCCGCCTGTGCGAATTGAGAGATGGCGAAGATGGACCCCAGCTCCGAAACATTCGCATGGAGCTTGCTGGTGAAGTAAGCGTTGAAGAAGGGGTTGAAGGCGCCCGTGGCGAGGTTCCAGACGACCAGGGCGGCCAGATAGCGCCAGACCACAGGGTTTCTCGGGTAGACGCGCGGGGGCGCGGCAGAAGGCTCCGCCGAAGACAATCGCAGTCGGGACACCGGCCAGGCCGCGACGACCACCAGGGCACACGAAGCGAGTAGCGCGCTCTTCTTGCCCGGGGCTCCGCTGGCGGAGAACCAGCCCGGCAGGCGTCCGCCCAGCATACCGCCGAAGATGCCCATCGCCACACCGGATGAGAAGAAGATGCCGTAGCCCAACGAGCGGCTCCGCGGATTCGTCAATCGTGCGATGGCCGGTGCGAACGCGACGGTGAACGCGGAGAGGACGACCCCGCCGGCGAAGGCGGAAACGAGGAGCGCGGTGGATCCAGTCACAACGGCCCTCAACGCGAAGACGGCGCCCAGCGCGACAAATGCGGCGGTGATGAGCCACGCCGCTCCTTTTCGCTGCAGCAGAAGACCCATGGGCAGCGCGGCCGCGAAACTGCCCGCTGTCTGCGCGCTGGTCACGGAGCCCAGGAAATCCTCCTTGTAGCCCAGATCGATGAGTTGCAGGTTGTACAACAGCATGAAGACGAAGAGGCCGAGTTCATAGAGCCAGGCGGCGCTGAGAAAGCGCCAGAAGCCGGGATCGATGCCCTGGCTGCGAGAGAACCACGCTGAGCCGTGGATGAGCGCGGGCACGGCGGCTCGAGCGTGGTAGGCGCCGCGTGCAGCGAGATGGGCGACGTACTTCCAGCGCCGACGCAGCCGGATCCAGGGCGTGAGCTGCTCCTCGGGCAGGAGGACCGCGTCCACCTCGCCGGGTAGAGTCGTTGGAATCAGGCGTCGAAACAGGACCGCGGCCCGATCGCGATTCGAGTCGACCAGGCTCAGGTGCAGCCAGAGTTCATGCTTGTTTGGAATGAAGAGCCCTTCGAGCGGCGCGAGCGCGTATTCGCTGATCCACTCCGTCACGGCCGCGGGTAATGCGTCCACCGCCGCCGCTGCTTCCGGCGAGAGCGGACATCCAAACCATTGCCGGGCGATCGCGAAACAGATCGCCTGCGGGCGGCGCAACGACTCGCCATGCAGCGTCCACCAGGTGGCCCAGAAGTCAGTGTCGGCGGCATGGCGGTGGAGGAACCAGGCTAGCTCGTAGACGTGACTGGGCCTGGCGTTGCCGTGCAGAATGTGGCGTAGCAGGTGCAGGCAGCTGTAGGCGACCCGGTCCGCGGGATGCAGCGCGGGATAGCTGAGTCCGCCGGATTCACTGAACTCGTGCCGCGGCCAGAAGTCCTCCAGCCCCTCAGGCCGGAAGCGTTCATTCGACTCGTTCCAGAAACGGAAATGGAGATCGACGCTGATGGGGATCTCGGGGTCGAAATAGTCGCCCTTCCATTCCCAGCCTCTCTTTCTCACGAGCACGGGCAGGTGATCGATGGGGTGGCGCTCGTAGCCGGTGAGCGATTCGTAGCCGAGTTGCAGCAGCTTCTCACGGGCCTGATAGACGTGCTCGGGCGGGCAGAAGAGATCGAGGTCGTACTGCACGCGGTCGCGGGGCTCCGTCGCGAACCAGGGACTCTGGGAGAAGCCCTTCAGGAGGGCGAAGGGGATCCCGGCGAACTCGAGCGAGGTGGCAATCTCCGCATAGGCTTGCGCGAGCTTCTTGAATCTGAACTGGTTCGCCGCGTGGTTCTTCTCCAGCCTCTCGGCGACTTCGGCGGGCAGGTGTTCACGGCAGCGCAACAGCAGGCTCAAGCTGAGTTGAGTACGGTCAAGAAAGGCCAGCACGCGCGGCCATTCGTTTGTGTGGATGGAGGCAATCGTTTCCCGATGGGTTCCATCGAATCGCAGGCCATCCAGCGCAGCCCGAATCGGAGCGGGAATCGTGCTCATCAGAAGTCGGTCCGGAGTGCGAACTGAAAGCGGCGAGGCTCGCCTGCGGCGACAATCCGTCCGAAGAAGGGGCCGAAGTCGGGGTTGGGTATGGGGATGCCGATATTCGGGTGATTCATGATATTGAACCCCTCCATGCGGAATGAGAGGGCAAGCCGTTCCCGCACCTGGAACCGGCGTTGCAAGGCGGCATCCACGACGCCGTTGCCAGGCGCGGGCAGGATGTTGCGGCCCGCATTGCCGAACGTGTAGGGCTTGGGCGTCTGGAAGGCGTCGGGATTGAAGTAGCGGGCAATGCTGCGCTCGGAGGCAGGCAACTGCACGCTCTGGCCCGGCACGAGGTCTGGCCGATTCGGAGTTCCTGAGTTCGCGATATCCACGGTAAAGTAAACAGGATTCAGAGGGGTGCCGTCCTGGAACGTGAGCAGACCACTGGCCTGCCAACCCCGAAATACGGGCTTGAGGAATGGCAGCCTCGGTACATTGTAGACAAACCCGCCGCTGAGCCGGCGTCCTGAGTTGAAGAACGAGAGGCCGCGTTCCAGGCGCAAGTTGCGTTCATCCTGCGCGCTCCAACTGTCGTAGAGGCCGAGTGTGACGGCATCGGAGTCGTCGATCGACTTCGACCAGACGAAGGCCAGAAGGAACGAGAGCCCCTTGGAGAGGCGCCGCTCGCCTTTCACCTGCAGCGAGTTGTACGAGGAGTTCGAGATGTGCTGGCGTTGGAAGATGGGGCCCAGTTGCGGGAAGGTCCGCAGCGATTGCAGGTCGCCCGGGCGCGGATCCAGATTCTCGCCGGTCTCTACGTGCAGGGACGTGTTGAAACGGCGGAGGCGGCCCAGGTGTGTGCCCTTGCTGCCGACGTAGCTGACATCCACAACGCCCACGGCTCCAAGTTCGCGCTGCAGGCTGAAGTTCCACTGCTGCATGTAGGGCGTCGCGGCATGGCGGTCGAGTCCGAAATAGCTGGGCAGGCCCAACGAGCTGTTCCGCGGGAAGCCGTCGGCGATCGTCAGGACGGGCAGCAAGCCGTTTGTCTGGTTGGTCTCATTGCGTAGCGCGTTGCGGACGAGATCGTAGGTTTCGATGGCGATCTCTGGCGAGTAGAAGAGGCCGTAGCCCGCACGGAGCACGGTTTGCGAGTCGCGACCGGCAATGCCGGGTAAGCGCCAGGCGAGGCCGACTCGCGGCGCGAAGTTCCTGCGATTGGGCTCCACCGCCTGTGATCCACCCACCAGGCGCGGCGCGGCCGGCAGCGTCGAGTAATCGAGATTGAACAGGTGGCCGCGCTGTTCGGTGTAGGGTGAGAAGCGCTCGTAGCGCAAGCCCAGGTTGACGGTCAGGCGACTAGTCAGCCGCCAGTCGTCCTGCAGGAACAGTCCGTAGTTGTGCTGCCGCAGATATGCGACGGCATCGCCAGCATTCCGCTGGGTGTTCTGCGGATAGCCCAGGAGAAAGTCAGCGAACGCGTCGCCGGTGGTATCCGGATGCGCCGGATCGTTCGTGAACGCGCCGTTGAACTGGTATTGGCCGCGGGGATAGCGGCTCTGCAGGTAGTTCAGTTGGAAGATCAGCCACTGGAAGCCGGCCTTCCAGTTGTGTTTGCCACTGACGCGGGCGTAGTTCGCAGAGGCGTTCCAGAGATTGTCGCGCTGCACTTGAGGCAGGGTCGTCGTATCGATCACCGTCTCGAAGTTCGTCACCAGGAAGTACGGCAGGCCATAGAAGAAGGGGTCGGAGGAGAACCCGGTGAGGCCTAATTCCGCCATGACATCCTTCTGGAACGCGCTCTCCGGGATGTTGAAGACACGCAGGCGCGTATAGGACAGCCGGCCCTCGCTCGACCAGTTGCTGCCGGTGCGCAGGTAACCCAGCGAAACCTGTTGCGCGCGGAGGTTCTCCAGACTGGGCCGTTCCGGAAACGCGCGCCCCAGGCGGCCCCGTTCGTCGTTGATCGTGTACCGGCCGAACAGCGAACTGCCATCGCGGAACTGGTGATCCAGGCGGCCGCTGGCGCTGTCGTTGTCGTGCCGGTCCGGTGTGGAGTCGAGATAGTTGGTGTTGCCTTCGGGACGGTTCGGCAGCGGCAGGTAGGTGTCGACATATTTGCGGGCGATGCCGTCGATGCGCGACGCGGGGATCCGGTTGCCCGGCAGCGGCGCGCGCTGACCAGTCACCGTGTCCGCATTGAGCGGATCGAAGATCGGATTGCGGCCCGTGAAGTCGCCGGCCCGCAGGGTCGTATTGGGGAACAGGTGGAGCGAAGAGGCCGCCGCCTGCCCGCGTAGCCCATCGTAAGCGGCGAAGAAGAAAGTGGAGGGCAGCGGCACACGCCCGCCGATCGATCCACCGAACTGATTCTGCCGGAAGACCGGGCGCGGCAGCGACGGATCATCGAAGAAGCTGTGGGCGTCGGCGGCTTCGTTGCGCAGATATTCGTAAGCGCTGCCGTGCAACTTCTGGCCGCCGGACTTGGTGACTACGTCGATGACCCCGCCGCCGGCATTCGGGAACTCCGCTGCCGCGAGTGACGACTGCACACGAAACTCCTGCACGCTTTCCAGGGGAGGCACCACCGCAATGGAGAACGTGTTTCGATCGGTGTTGTTCGCCCCGTCCAGCAGATACATATTCATCGTCGAGCGGCCGCCGTTGATGGGATGGTTCAAGCCGACCATGCCACGATTGCCCTGCAGGTCGGTGATCGTGTCGTGATAGAAGCCGCTCAGTTGGCGTGGAATCGCTCCGGGCCCTACGGTCACCAGCGAAATGATGTTGCGCCCCACCAGGGGCAGCGACGCTACGGCTGAGGTCTCGAAGAAGTAGCCGGCCGTGGAATCGGCCGTCTGCAATTGCGTCACATCGGCGGCAACATCGACGGAGGAGTTTGATTCGCCGGGCTTGAGTTCGAAATCGAGGCGTGCCTTCTGGTTCACTTCCAGCACTACCTCGCTCGCCACGGTGACCTGGAACCCCGCCTTCTCCGCGCGTATTGAATAGGAACCGGCGGCCAGGCCGTCCAAGGTGTAGGAGCCGGAGCCGTTGGAGACGGCCATCCGGACGAAGTCCGTGGCCGCATTGCGCGCAACGATGTGGGCACCGGGCACCAACGCACCAGAGGAGTCCCGCACGTCACCCAGCAAGGTCCCCGAGGATACCTGGCCCCACGCCGCGCAACTCCACAGCAGCGCTGCCGCCAGGGCTCTCATGACACCCCACCCTGCTCCGCCAGGCGCTTCAGGCACTCAATGGCGGAATCGAAGCCGGAATAAGTGAGATCAAATGCCTTGAGGGTGGAAAGGCTCCCCAAACACTCCTCCTGTTCAGCAATCATCCATTCGTCGCCGTAGCGAGGGAGCTTCAAACGCTCCTGAACGTCATCCAGGACGGGAGTCAAACGGGCCTCTGCGCCATCCCTCCGCTGCAGGAAGATCAGGTACCGCACGTCCGCCCGCACCTCTGTGCGGATCCCCGGGAAGTCCCCAGGACGGGCGAAGACGGTCGGCTTGCCGTTCATTCGTTGTACCCATTCATGCCGGCTCAGGAGTGGGAACAAATTTGCGGCATCACGTTTGAAACGCAACTCATAGGGATTGCCGATCACCGTGACCGCGCCGAAGCCGCGCACCAGGTAGCTGGCGTCATCGCAAGTGAAGGTCCAGCCGCGCAAAGCGCAGGCCACGGCTAGAGATGTCTTACCCGCGCCGGACGCTCCGCACAGCAGCAGGCCGCAGCCTTTCCAGGAGACGCAGGCCGCGTGGACCGCTGAAAGGTGCAGGGCATGAAGCATCGTGTAAACCAGCGCATCGGTGAAGGCATCGCGCAGGTAAAGCCTGTCCCGGGCCGTAGACTCCGTGATCCACGCACAAGCGAAACCAGCGGCCATGTCGCAGGTTGCGTGATTGGCCCGGTTCCCGGTGACGGACAGAATGTGCCGGCGGCAGCGGAATACCGGCGGCGGAAGCTCCTCGTCCGCTTCATCCCGGCTCACAAAGACGTTGAGATGCAGCGGGCTGGTGTCGAACGCCTTCTCGAAGCGTCCCCAGTTTTCCTGCAACGCGTCCATCACTTCGACGGAGTTCGTCTCCGCCAGAACGGGAAAGCCCAGCGGATACAGCGTCGATCGTATCGGGAGATCAAGCTTGCAGAGCAGGGGATCTTCCCCTGCATCGATCCGGCGCCGGTCTTCAGTTTGCATCCCAATGCCGCGCTAACTGCCCGCGGCCCCTCCTTCTTGGTATTGGACAGGAAATCCAGCCGGACGAAACAACGAAATTGCGCTAAAGTGCATCTCCGCCTGGAGGTACGGCTTCCGTGTGAACGCCCAGCCGTTGCTTCGACATTCGGCGCTTGAGCAGAAACCCGAGTGTCGCGATGACGCTCAATTGCGTCACCACGGAAGCCAACGCGATCCCCTGGACACCCAAGATGCGGCGCAATTGGTAGTCGGCCAGGGCAGCGACGGCCACCCCCACACCGGCCGCGGGAATCACCAGCTCGTTTGCTGCCATCGAGGAGGCCAGCCGGAATCCGAGCGCACTGATCACCGCCAACGGAACCTGCAGTAGTGAATAGCGTTGGACCAAAGCCACCTCGTAGGCCGCCTGTGTCGAGAAAGCGCCTTTCTGGAACACCACCCGCACTAGCTGTCCGGAGAACAGCATCAGCACGGCGACAATTGGGACGGTGACCAGCAGAATCAGTTTGCCAAAATGCAGCAGGCTGCCTCGCATCACCCGCCAATCGCCGACTACCGCCAACCGCGAGAGCTGCGGCAGGGCGCCGGTCGCGATGGACGCCGGTCCCAGCGAGAGAATCACCGTCGCCAGCTTTGTTCCAAAACCGAAGACAGAGAGACTGCCAGTCGCCAGTCCCGCGGCCATGGCATTGTCAATCAGCGGAATGCAGCCGAATAAGACGGAACTCAGGAGAATCGTGCCGAACTGTTGCAGCACCGGCCCCAGGCGATTCAGGGCTCCCTTCAGTTTGGGGATGAGCGGATAGCCCAGCCGATAGACGCCCTGGGCGAGCAGAATGCCCTCCACCGCGGAGCCGGCGACAGCGCCGATCGCCAGCGCTTGAATGCCCCACCGGGCAGCTCCGAAGTAGAGCACGGCGAGGGACGCCAAAGGCGTTGCCACCGGCGCCAACGCTGCCAGCACGAAGCGGTTGCCGGCGTTCAGAATGCAGCGCCACAGCACGTTGCAGGCAGTCAACGGCAGCAACGGCAGCATCACCAGCAGCAGCCGCAGGGTCAGCGCGGATTTCTCTTTGCCGAATCCGGAGGCGAGCACGGGTAATGCGAACGGGAAGAACAAACCCAGAACGAGTGCCGCCACCAGCGTGGTGGCCAGGCCAGCACCGAAAGCCGCACGATAAAGAGCAACCGCGCCGGCAGTGCGGCCTTCAGTCGAGGCGCGGATCAACGCCGGAATCAACGCAGGTGCTACCGCCGCGGCCAGCACGTCACTCAGCAGGGAAGGCAGCAGGAAGGCCTCCAGAAACGCATCCTGCGCGTCACTGGTGCCGAACACATGCGCGGCGTAGATCAGCTTCAGCAGCCCTATGCCCCGAACGGCTATTCCGCCGGACACAACAATGGAGGTGGCGGATACCATTGAGGCAGTGGGACCCGCTCGTGGAAATAGGCGCATGAGACGCCTCACAAAAATAACACGCCGTTGTGAACTTGCCCAATGCTAAACTGCTTTGGCACATGCGGGTTGCCATCGCGCACTACTGGCTGCTCAACATGCGGGGCGGCGAAAAGGTTCTGGAGGCGCTCTGCCGCATTCTGCCGCAGGCCGATCTGTTCACGCTCTTCTACGACTCCCAAAAAGTTTCCGAAATTATCCGTTCCCGCAAGGTCACCAGCTCTTTCTTAAATCCTGGAAGGCGATTCTATCGATCGTTGCTGCCGCTGATGCCAATCGCCCTGGAGAGCCTCGACTTGCGCGACTACGACCTGGTGATAAGCAGCGAATCCGGCCCCGCCAAAGGTGTGCTCACTCGCGCCGAGACGCGCCACATCTGCTATTGCCACACTCCGATGCGCTACCTGTGGCAGATGTACCCCGACTATCTGCACGATTGGACTCCGGCCTGGAAGCGCGGACTGATGGCGCCTATCGCCAATTACCTGCGGCTCTGGGATTATTCGACGGCAGCGCGCGTCGACGAGTTTGTCGCCAACAGCGAGAATGTCCGGCGAAGAATCTGGCGCAGCTACCGCCGCGACGCAGAGGTGGTTCACCCGCCGGTCGACGTGCAGAACTTCAACTGGGCTCCGCCTGAGGATTTCTATCTCGCGGTTGGCGAACTCGTAGCCTACAAGCGGCTGGACTATGCCGTCCGCTGGTTCTCTGCATCAGGACGCCGTCTGCGGATTGTCGGCTCAGGCCCGGAATACGCCCGCCTGAAGACGATGGCGAATTCGAAAATCGAGTTTTGCGGACACGTCAGCGACGCGGAACTGCGCCGTCTATACGCACAGTGCCGTGCGCTGCTGCTGCCAGGCGAAGAAGACTTCGGCATCACCGCGGTGGAAGCAACCGCCAGCGGCAAACCGGTCATTGCGCTGGGACGCGGCGGCGTCCTCGACAGCGTGCCCGCCGAGGGCCTTTTCCCGTATGCACAGCCCACTGAATCGCACCTGGCTGCAGCCGTGGAAGCTTTTGAAGCGGTCGAGGCCAGGGTGCCTCGCGAGCAACTTCAACAATCGGCCGCCCGCTTCTCGGAAGCCAAGTTCGCCGAGCGTATGCGTTCCATCCTGCGCGTATGACATCCGCATGGCCTAAAACGCTGCCATGACGCTCTACCCGGAGTTGGGAGTCGCAATGGATACATCGAGCCGCCGAGGCTCGGCCCTGATCTCCGCGCGCCTGACCGATGCCACTGAGAGGTTGTTCGCCTTCGCGCTTCTAGCCGCCTCCAGCCCGGTCTTCGTCTGTGTCGCGATCGTGATCCTGGTGCTTTCGCGCCGCACGCCCTTCGTGGCGCACTTGCGTAGAGGGCAGTTTGGACAGCCTTTCTGGATGTGGAAGTTTCGGACCATGTGGCCGCGCGAACAGCGCACGGGGCCTCTAATACTGGTGGAGCGGGTCCAGTCGGCTCCATTGCATTGGCGGAAGGACAACCCGGATCCTCGCATCACCAGCACGTTCGCCCGCTTCTGCCGGAAGTACTCGATCGACGAACTGCCGCAACTCTGGCATGTGTTGTCTGGGCGCATGGCGCTGATCGGGCCTCGCCCCCTGACGGCGGTGGAGTTGGAGGCTCACTACGGCCCCGACGCAGAGAAGGTCCTTACCGTTAAGCCCGGCGTAACAGGCCTGTGGCAGGTCTGCGGCCGGAACAGTCTCACCTACCAGCAACGCCGGCGCTTGGATCTCTTCTTCGTGCGCCATGATGCGCCGGGGTTGCGCTGGACGATCCTGCGGCGCTCCATCGCTGTCGTGCTCAGCGGGCGTAACGCGGCTTGAAGCCAAGCGAGCTCGCCGTGCGGTCGCCTCGATATACGGAGCAAATTCCTCCGGCTTGCCAGGCGGCGCGGGCGGAGACGATCCTCCGCCTGTTCATAAAGCTGCTCAAAAGGCTGGACGCGGCTTCAAGCCCGGAAGGTAAAGTAAACCAGCTGAGTGGAGGAAATCGCCGCTCCGCCGGCCGATCGCGCCGGCCGGAACTTCCACGACTGCGCGGCCGCGGTAGCCTTTCCAGCCAGGTATCGGTACACCCCGTCGCCGTCGCCGCGCGCAGCCGCACTCGTCACGCGGCCCTGCGCGTCAATGCTCACCTCAACCGTAACCGTGATGGGCTGATGAATGCGCGCCCGAACGCCTTCCGGCACGGTGGGCTGAATCTCGTAGATCGCTGCCGCTGGGATCGCCGCGGGGACCATGGGCGCCGCAGGAGCCCCAGCGGGCGGGCCCGCCGTCTGCACGCGTGCCGCCGGGGCCGGTGGAACATCGCTTCTCACCACATTCGAAGCAGCTGGCGCCGGATGCTCGTCCGCGACCGGTTTCAGAGCCGCTGCAGCCTGCGGCGCCGCGCCGGGCGTCCGCACCGGCGGTTGGGCAGCCGGCTTGGCCGCCAGTTCCTTCCCCGCGGCGGGACCACCCGGGGCCACAACCCGGACGGACTCCACGGCGTTGGCCAACCCTGTACTGTACAACTGCAGCCGGAAGATAACGTCCTTGCTGGAGGTCGAGAAAGTGAAATGACCCAGGCTCAAGGCCTTTCCGTCCAGTTCGACGGAGCGAGGCTGGCCGAAGGCTTCACCCTTCGCGCTCCCGCGAGCATCTGCGGAATCGCCCGATTCGACAACTTCGAGGACACCCCGTGAAGCTTCCTTCAGGGCTGGGGACTTCCGATCCCACGTGACCTCCATGCCATCCGCTCCAGGTTTCGCGTCCAACCCGAGCCGCGTCCAGCGAGCCCGCTGCTGGGCGTCCCAGAACTGATACCCGGCGCCGCCGCCTACCAGCAGCACCAGCAGCGCGGCAATTAACTGCCACAGGCGGTGCTTGTGCGGCTCGGCTGCGTGCTCATCCAGCAGCCAGCGGTGCTCCGGCTGCGTCTCCGTGGCGGTGGCCGCCACCGGCGCGCCGTCTATCCTTTGCGAGCCTGAGGCATCCCGCTGCTCCCGCAACATCCGGCGCCGCTCCACCAGGCGCCACGCTTCGTCTCCGCCTGGCAGATCTTCCGCGCCCGGGCGCGCAATCTGCGGCGGCTGGCTGATTTTGTGATCAACGGGCGTCGTGTCCGCGGGCGGGCCGCCGGCGCTAAATAGCAGACCAGCTCCAGCCCTGGCCGCCAACACCTTCGACCCTGTCCTTTCCACTTCTTCTGACGCCTGGCCTTCTGCACTGGCTGGGCGCCCCTGGACTGGCTCCACCGGAAAAGATGCCGGCTCTGGCGCTTCGACCGCGGCGTCCACGTCATGCTCAGGGGCTGCCGCGGCCGCCTGTGCGGAGCGGCTGTTGCGCTCCCCCGACCGGTCCTGCTTGGCCATGGGTTGGCCAAACGGCTCGGGCGGCTGCGAAGGCAGCCGGGGCAGAACTCCATTGATCCGGCTAAAGAACCACGCCTCACATTCAAAGATGGAGAGCGGACGGAGTGACAGGAGAAAATGCCGCGGCTCCGGAAAGTACTTCCGCATCAACTGCTGATCAGCCGCATCCAAGGCCAGTTCGCGGCCTGTGCAACTCCGGAAAAAGCCCACCACCGTCGAAGCTGGCTCCGGCGCGGATTCTCCCTGTTGGTCCAATGCCGCGTGTGAGCCGAGCGCCTGCTCCAGTTTGGCGCGATCGGCGTCGGAGAGTATATAGGATGGCCCGTAGCGGTACTCGCAAGGCACCGGTTCGAAGCCGGTTACTTCCACGGCGAGGGGGGCCTCTGAGATTACGCGGCCCAGCAGGATGCCGCCCATTTCCGCTCCGCGCTTGGGCAGGATGTGGAAGCCTTCCAGGATAAAAGATCGCAGTTTCTGGATCAGGACCGCGTCCATCGTGAACACGGCTCCGCTGTCGGGCATCGTCCAACGGCCGATTGAGCTGTTCGACCCGACGCCTTCGCCATTCCGTCCGGAGTCCTTATGCAAGTGTTCAGTCACTGCCACTCCTTGAGTTGGGATTTGTAGGCTGGAAGCGCACAGGCCGCAACTGCCAAGTGCTGTATTCCGCCCCTCGGGTTGCGCCGTTCTGTGAGCGCAACAACAGCCGCTTTCTGACTCCAGTCTACCCCGCCCGCGCCCCCTGAGCCAACGCCGCCAGCCGCTTCAGAGGGAGCCACTGCCGCCGTTTGTTCCCTCAGCCACATCAGGCCGCAACGCCGGCCACGCTTAAGCCGCTGCTCGAATCGCGTTCATGGCAAGGCGCATCGCCCTGCAGAGGCCACCAACCCGGATCCCCCAAGCCTCAACACCGAGGCCAATCAGCCGATGTTCACCAAAGCTTCGCCCACCAGATCGTGGTGGATCTGCTGTGCCGCCCGCGTCCCTTCGGCCACGGCCTGAACCACGGTGGCTCCGCCGTTCACCACGTCGCCCGCCGCATAGACACGCTCTCGATTGGTCGCGCTTGAACCCGGCTGCGTCACAATCGTCCCCTGACGGCTGAACACAACCCCGGGTAGGGCAGCCTGCAACTTCGTGTCCACGCCCTGGCCTATCGCCTCCACCACAAGATCGGCAGCAATCACGTGCTCCGACCCTACCTGGTTTTCGGGCCGCCGCCGGCCGCCCGCATCGGGACTGCCCAGTTTCGTCCGCACTACCTCGACGCCCGTCAGCTTTCCGGCTGGGTCGATGACATACCGCAGCGGCTGCGTCAGGATCAGGAAGTTCACTCCGCCCCGCATCGCCTCGTCGCGCTCGTTCGGCCAGGCCGGCATCTCCGCGAACGACCGCCGATATACGATTGCGACGTCGCCGGCGCCCGCGCGTTTGGCCGACAGCGCCGCATCGATCGCCGTATTTCCTCCACCCAAGACCAGCACCGTCCCGGTTACCTTGCGCCCCTCGTGCTTCACCTGCCGCAGAAACTCGAGCGCGCCTTCCACTCCGCCCTCCGGACGAATCGAACCCGGCAGCGTCAGCGACCGGCTCAACCCCGGAGTCAACAGCACTGCGTTAAATCCTTCATCCAGAATGTCATCCAGCGTGCCGGCCGGCCCCAGGGAGTAGTTCCGGCGTTCAATCGCACCGGTCGACACCAGCACGTCTTCCAGTTCTTTCTGCAGGATTGGATCCGGCATCCGCTCTGAAGGGATTGTGTCCTTCGCCATCCCGCCGGCAAGGCCCGCCCGGTCGAGCAGCATCACCCTGTGACCGAACGAAGCCAATGTGATGGCCCCTGCCACACCCGCGGGGCCGGCGCCAACCACCGCCACACGCTTGCCCGTATCCGGCAGCACCGGACGCGTCTCGCGCGCCCAGCCTTCCTCAATCGCCTTGCGCGAGACCCATCGTTGCAGGTGACGGATCGGAACCGACTCCTGATAGTGCTCGTTGATGCAGGTGCTTTCGCAGAGTGTCTCGCTGGGGCAGACATAGCCGCAGATCGTGGCAAGCACGTTGCTTGCCCGGATGGTCTCGTACGCATCGCGGAACCGGCCGTCCACAATGGCCTGGATGAAGCCCGGTACGTTCACATGGGCGGGGCACTTCGGCACACAGGTGGGATCGCTGCACTGCCGGCACGTCTTTGCCATTTCCAGAATGGTGTCCAGCGCCTCGGCCCGGCCCGCCTTGTAAATGGGTTCGTAGATGGCTGCATCGCGCGGCACGCAGCCGCTGCGGCCACCGTCGCGCATGATCTGTGTACACGCCGAGCACGCCACGCAGACCTTCTCCGGATCCAGCTTCCGGCCCTGCACCACCTCGCGCGCAAACTCGGGATAGGCGAACGACATCCGGCCGCCGCCCACCAGCGAAACCCAGCCCGCATTCACGGCCGCCGCACCCACATTCGGAAGATACTGCCGCAGAACGGAGTAGCCGCCGCCGACCACCGGCAACTTCGGGAACTGCTGCTGGATGTGCCGGACGATGTGCAGGAAGCGGCCCACGCCTTCCAGAGAGTGCTCCGGCGGGACATTCATGCCGATGATAGGCAGATCGAACGGCCGGTTCACATGTGGATTGAAGTACGGATTGCCAATCGTGATGTTGACCAGCGGGGCTCCGGAATCGACCAGGAACTGAACGAGGCGGATCGGGTCCTTCAGATCCGGCTGCATGGAGCCGTCTTCGGCCATACCCCAGCCATAGGGATAGGCCATTGAATCGTACGCATTCATCCGCGAGGTGACACCGATGCCGGGCACTCGGTCGCGGATTTTGCCGACGATATTGCGGAAGAAGCGCGTACGGTTTTCCCATTCCGGACCACCGTAGCGGGAGTTCTCGCGCGTATGCGAGGCGTGCAGTTCGCTGATCAGGTAGCGGTGGCAGGCCTTTACGTCCACGGCGTCGAATCCGGCCTCCAGAGCCAGCCGGGCGGCCTCGACATAGACGTCTTCCAAGCGCTCCAACTCGTCGTCGGTAATCAGCGGATAGTCCGCCGGCAGCTTGTGGATCGGATCGAGAAACTTTGAATGGTGCGCAATGATCGGCTTCGGCGCCCGGCCTGGCCTCGAATAACGGCCGGAATGCGTCAACTGTAATACCAGCGCCGGCCGGTGGTTCTCGCCCATGGTTTCCCGGGCGGCCTGCCGGGCCTGGTCCACCATCGTCCGGAACACGCCCACGTTGCCCTGGTGGATCCAGATCTGCCGGGGATTCGCCCGGCCCTCTTCCACCACAGCGCAGGCCTCCACCCACAACAACCCCGAACCACCTGCTGCGAAGCGGCGGTAGCGGCGCAGCGTCAGTTCGTCCGGCGACCCGTCCGGCAGCCCGTCGCAGCCCTCCATCGGCAGCACCACCAGCCGGTTGGGCAGCACAAACCGTCCGCAATCTACTGGTTGAGCCAGTACGCTGACGTCCTCGCTAACCGGCACATCGACGCCGAGCCTTTCGATATCCTGGCGCAGTTCATCAAGGGAATGGTAGTGGAATGGCTGGTGCACAAGCATGGGGGAGCTCCGGTCATTTCTACCATATCAGATGCGAAAATCCTGTTACCGTCGTGCGAGAGAATGAAAGAGATGAGAATCCACTTTCTGCAGCACGTAGCCTTCGAAACTCCGGGCCTGATCGGCGAGTGGGCTGGGCAGCGCGGCCATGCCCTGACCGGCACCCGGCTGGACCTCGGCGAGCCGCTACCCGCACTGGACAGCTTCGACCTCCTCCTGGTCATGGGCGGCCCGATGAGCGTCAACGACGAAGACGTCCACGCCTGGCTTCGCCCGGAGAAGCAGTTGATCGCCGATGCCATGGCCGCCGGGAAGTTCGTCATCGGAATCTGCCTAGGTTCGCAGATGCTGGCCGGAGTTCTCGGCTCCGCCATCTATCGCAACAAAGAAAAGGAGATCGGCTGGTTCCCGGTCCATACCACCGGAGCCGGGTCCCTGTTTGAAGGCATGCCGTCCGAGTTCACCGTATTCCACTGGCACGGCGACACTTACGACATTCCCAAAGGCGCCGTCCATCTCGCCACAACCGCCGGCTGCCGATCGCAAGCCTTTGAAACGGAACGCTGCCTTGGTCTCCAGTTCCACCTGGAGATGACGGAGGGGATTATCAAGGATCTGTTGGTCCAGTGCGCCGCCGATCTCGGAGCCGGAGCCTACCAGCAGCCCGCGGACGGAATCCGTTTAGAGATGTGGCGTTTAGCCCAGACCCGAACCCTTCTCTTCGCCTTGCTAGACCGGGTGTCAAGCCGTGTTTTCGTCGTAGCATAACTCATGGGCAGCTATTTCTGCGTCGACCGCGGCAGGGCCCTGCCGCTGGGTGCGACGCGACTCGAAGACGGTGTGAACTTCGCGCTCTTTTCGAAACATTCCACCCACGCCTGGCTTTCCTTCTTTCATCCTGGCGACTCCGCACCGTATCTGGAGATAGAACTCCATCCTGAACGCGACCGCACGGGCCAGATATGGCATATCTGGATCGGCGGACTCGCGCCCGATGTCCAGTATTGCTGGCGGCTGGACATGCGGCCGAATCCCAATCCGGAGGTCCATCGCTTCGATCCGGAACGGTTCCTGCTGGACCCGTATGCACAGGTACTCGTAGGCGGCGAGCAATGGGGCATTACCGCGGAACGACGCTGTGCCCTGTCCCAGGATCATTTCGATTGGGAGATGGACCGGCCGCTGAATGTTCCACTCAGCGAATCAGTAATTTACGAGCTCCATGTGCGGGGCTTCACGCGGCACGAATCGTCTGGGGTCTCGGCCCCCGGCACCTATCTTGGCCTTACGGACAAGATTCCGTACCTGAAGCAATTGGGCGTCACCGCAGTTGAGTTGTTGCCAGTCTACGAATTCGAAGAGGCGGATACGGACCGCAGTAACCCACTGTTGGGCTCCACGCTCTTCAACCTCTGGGGCTACCAGCCCATCGCCTTCTTTGCACCCAACGCAACCTATGCCAGCGGCAAGCAGCCCGGCGCGGCCGTTCAGGAGTTCAAAGAGATGGTGAAGCGGTTTCACGCCGCCGGGCTGGAAGTGATCCTGGACGTCGTTTTCAACCACACCGCGGAAGGCGATGAGCGTGGACGAACCCATTCCTTCCGAGGCATCGACAACTCCATCTATTACCAGCTCGACGAGCGCGGCAATTACCGCAACTACTCCGGGTGCGGCAACACCTTCAACTGCAACCACCCCGTCGTGCGCAGCCTGATCTCAGATTGCCTCCACTACTGGGTGATGGAGATGCACGTGGACGGCTTCCGCTTTGACTTGGCCAGCGTGCTGGGCCGCGGACAGGACGGCAATCCCCTGGCTGATCCGCCGCTGCTGGAGCGGCTCGCCTACGATCCCATCCTTGCGAATACCAAGCTGATTGCTGAAGCCTGGGACGCCGCCGGTCTTTACCAGGTGGGCAGTTTCCCGGCCTGGGGCCGCTGGGCCGAGTGGAACGGCAAGTACCGGGACGACATCCGCCGCTTTGTGAAGAGCGACCGCGGCATGGTCCCCGCGCTCGCCTCCCGCCTCACGGGCAGTCCTGACCTCTATGCGTCCAGCGGACGCCAATCCCGCCACAGCATCAACTTTGTGACCTGCCACGACGGCTTCACCCTGGCCGACCTGGTCAGCTACAACGACAAACACAACGAAGCCAATGGCGAGCAGAACCGTGACGGCGCCAACGACAACAACAGCTGGAACTGTGGTCTGGAAGGCCCGACGAAGGACGAGTCCATCAACACCTTACGCCGCCGGCAAATGCGCAACATGGCGTCGCTGCTCCTACTCAGCGGTGGGGTCCCCATGATCCTGGCCGGCGACGAGATGGCCCGCACGCAGGGCGGCAACAACAACGCCTACTGCCAGGACAATGCCACCAGTTGGGTCGACTGGACACTCACCGAGTCCAACTCGGAGATGGTCGCCTTCTTCCGCCGAATGATCTCGTTCCGGGCCAGCCGTGATGCTTTCCGGCATATCGACTGGGGTGCCCAGGCCGGCGAACCGCACACTCGCGTCACCTTTCATGGTGTTTTCCCGCATGCGCCAGACTGGGGTCCAGACTCCCACGCGCTCGCGATTGAGCTGGAATGGGGCAGCGAACGCATCTACTTCATCGCCAACTCGTTCTGGGAGAACCTGCGCTTCCAACTGCCGCTACTCACCGATACCCGGCGCTGGACATTGGTGGAAGACACAAACCGGGACGGCCCGCGAGGCCCGAATCTGGACTCTCAGGTCTGGTACGATGCCACACCCCGCAGTGTGGTGGTGCTGGAGGCACTCTGACCAGGATCAATCCTGCCAGGGTGTGAGCATTCGAATCTGACGATAGGAGGCGATCTCTTTCTCCGTCAGGTCGGCGGGGATGATGCCCTGTTGATGCAGCTTGTGGAAGGTCGCCCGATTCATGTCCGCGGCCTGCACCCGCTCCAGCACCAGTTTCGGCCCGAAGTAGTACATATTGGAGGCTTTGTCGGACCCTGCCGGATTCTCACTTGTGCCTACCAACAGGCTGTCGCCCACGCGCATCAACTTCTCCGTGAAGTTGTAGGGGTTTGTTGCCAGATTCAGCGAGGATCGCGGAAAGAGGAGCCTCGCCTTCTCGACTGTCGGCAGGTCACTGACTATCCGCTCTTCCGGATCCGACTCGACGGACGCCCCACTGAACTTCTCGGGATCGAGAACCGTCAGGTCCGCGGCCCGGTAGCCATTGGCAATCCCGCCCAGGTAGATCGCGGACCGGCCATCGCTCTTCTGGGTCTCTATCATCAGGCAGGTAATGTGCCCGGCGTGCCAATACTCCCTCTGTGTGTTGCCGCTGATGTCCAGAAGAGAGATCAACGTCGGGGAGTGCAGCCGATGATTCGCGACCACCAGGATTCTTGACTCTTTGCGTCCCTTAATCGGAACCAGAGCCAATCGCCGCACAGTGAAGGGCCCTTTCTGGCTGACCCCATTTCGGACAACCGGTTTTCCGAAATGCCGTTTCCATAATAACTTGCCATCCGCCGAGAATAAATAGAGCTCATCATCGACGGCGCTTTCGGGATCACTTCTAAACGGCAAGAGCACTTCGCGACGTCCGTCACCGTCCACATCTGCAATCAGCCAGGAGTCAAAAGAGGGATCCCGCCGGGCATCAACCTGAAGTGGCGCGGAGGGCAGGATATACCGCCAGGCGAACACGCCCTGCTCATCATAAACGACCAGTGCCTGCCCCTCCAGCCGGCACGTATTTGGATTTGGCCTCGGGCGCAAAACCCAGAACACGCCCAGAGCGGCCATGGTGAGGCAGGCCGCCATGGCCAAGATCATGTGCGACTTGGAGCGGTCTCGCGCCTGCGGCAAATCAGGTGGCGCAGCCGATGCAGGTGCCTCAGGTGACGGCTTGCCGGTTAACCCTGTCTGCCGCCAGGCCGCTAATTCGTCAACGTAGGCGTAAAGTCTCCCCTTCGCTCCCGGCATGCGGTGGACGGGTAGCCCTCGTTCTTCTTCCCAATTCTGGACGGTGCGGACCGTAACACCAAAGAACGCCGCAATTTCCTTCCAGGAGTGCAACAGTCTCGCTTGTTCATTCTGCGAGCTCAACGAGAAAACGACCTCCGAAATTACTAAGTATCCAAGATACCAAGACTTGGCATGAATCCCCCAGGTCATGGCCGGACTATAGCCATTTCTTCGCGTTAAGAACCTTCAATGTTTCCAAACTGTGGACGGAAACAGCGTCTCCAGCTGGGAGGGACCCTGACGATTGAGACCAATACTCCCCAGCAGAGAGGAGAGGTATCACGAACGGCGCCGAGAGGCGGCCAGATTCCGGGTTTGGTGAATTTGTCAGTTCCTGGAATTACCTGGCAGCGGAATTGGCTTTCCGGACGGCTTCCATTTCCCTTCCCGTACGGCGTCGAAGAAGTCGAAGCCTTGCAGGAGCGCGGAGACTCCCACGGCGGCATGGTCGCCCGTGACGGCTTCGATGTAGTCGAACTGTTTGTAGCGCCGCTGCAGCACAAATGCCAACCGGCGCGCGGCAGTCACACCGAAGATCTCGTCCGCACCGCCCTGGATGAACAGAAGGGGCGCATCGGGCGCTTTGCTGAAATCCAGCGCCTCCAGCGGTTGGCCGCCCACTGCCAGAAGTCCCGCAAACCGGCTGGACGCACCCATTGGCACTGACATGACACCGCCGGCGCCCACGCCATGACCAGCCAGGAAGACCTGCTTCTCATCAATTGCAAAACACTCTTTCACCCGATCGATGACGTCCAGCACGTCTGCACGCGAGGCATTGGTGTAGTACTCCATCGGCCCGCGGCCGGAAGGCGCGGCCACTACATAGCCTCGCTCGGACGCGAGCTTCATCAACTGGCTGCTGCCATCCTGCGCCGGATAGCGTTCAAAGTACGAGCCTTCGTCTCCGCCGGCATCATGCAGCACGACCAGCAGCGGCCACTTCTTCGAAGCCTCATAGCCCGGCGGAACGAACAGCCGGAAAGGCAGCATTGACTGATCCTGGGGCGAGATATACGCCAACCGGATGTCGCCCTTTTTCACGGCCAGCGGGCTGTTGCCGGAAAGCAGGTCGGCCGCCATCCATTCCGCCATCGGCAGGTCCCGCCCGGGATTGATGGGATCGGTGCCGTAGTTTGGGAGCTTCGGATCGGCAAGCGTGGCGGCTACGGGCGATAGCCGGTTCGCCAATCCAGGCCCGGGTCCTTCCAGCGCCTGTGCATACAAACCGCCGGTGTACTGCACTGTCTGCACCGCCAACGCGTGAGCGGGACTCTTCAACGCGATTCCGGCGGCCGCCAGCTTGCGGCCTTGCTCAACGAGCTCGCGGATGCGTTTCTCCAGCGAAGCGCTCAGCAGCACATCGCGGAGCACCCACGCCCGGACCTTCCCCTCCGCGTCGAGCAACTGATACCTTACGCGATAAGCGCCTTCCGGCAGTCCGCTGGTACGGAGCGAAAAACTCACGGTCTCCAGATTCTGCAGCGTCTCCGCGGGTCGCTCCACCACGGTCCTGCCTTGTGTATCGATCAGCGCCACCTGAATGCGGTAAGCGTTCTTCAACGGCCGGCCGAGCACAAACCCGGGTTCCGCTCGAGCGTGCAACGTGGCGCCCGGCGCGGCGATGCGCCGGTCCACCTCAAATTGCAGCGAGGATGCCACTTCCAGCCACTCACCAGGGGGCAGATCCCGATAGACCGCCAGCGCACGCGTAAAAAGCCGCGAGCCGGCGTTCGTGTTGCCGACGCTGAGTGACTGGTAGGCAAACTGTAGCACCTCGGCCAAGTCCGGATGCGGCTTGCGGTCCTTGGCCGTGTCGCTTTGCGCAGCCTGAATCTGAGCCATCAGGAACAGGACGCTGTCCCGGTTCGCATCGACGAGGTATTGCCCCTCCAACCTCGTCCAGCTCTCGGATTTTTCGGTCAGTTGTGCGTGCAGCAGGGGCATCCAACACAGCGCCAGCCCCACGCACCAATTCCTATGCATGCAATGAATTATGCCGCAGCCCGGGCAGCCATGCACGGCTGTGCGAAACTCTACTATTAATGAAGCCGTTAGTCTCTACCGTTTTGTGCATTTTGATGGCCGTGCCGGCGTCGCCGCAGGCCGTGCCGGCCAGGCCTCTGCCGCTGACAGTCGATTCCATCATGCGCGGCCCAGGGCTCTATGGCTACCCGCCGCGCGCCATCCGTTGGTCCGGCAACGGTCAAAGAGTCTACTTCGAGTGGAAGTTGTGCACCGATCCGCTCGACAAGGATTACGACACATATGTGGTGAACCGTGACGGCTCGGGCCTCACCAAACTCAGCGAGGACGACGCGAAACTTGCCCCGCCCGCCACGGGCAGCGAGTCGAAGGACAAGAAACTGGTGGTCTACGGCGACCACGGTGATCTATTCCTCTACGACCGGACCACCGACAAGGTCCGCCAGCTCACGAAGACATCCGACGCCGAATCGAACCCACAGTTCACCCGCGACGCCCGCAAGGTCGCCTTTGTCCGCTCGGGGAATTTGTATACCCTTTCGCTGGCGGATGGTGTGCTGGAGCAACTCACGGACATCCGCCCTGCCGGAGCCACACCGGCCGCTCCAGCCGCCACGGGCCCCCGCCGCGGAGCCCAGGGAGAAGCCTCCGATGAGGAGACGAAGAAGGGCACCGACAGCCAGGAAGCGCTGAAGAAGGAAGAGCGCGAACTCCTCGATATCGTCGACCGCCGTGCCAAGAAGCGTGAGGAGAGCGAAGCCCGCCGCAAGAAGGAGAACCCGCGCAAGCCGATGAACCTCGGCCCGCGCCAGACAGCCGCCAACATCCTGCTGGCGCCGGACGAGACCTACGCCGTGGTGACCGTGACGGAACGCGCGGCCGACGCCAAAACCACCGTCGTCCCCAATTACGTCACCGAGGCCGGTTATACCGAAGACATCCCTTCCCGCACGAATGTCGGGGATACGCCCAACCGTAGCCGCATGGCGATGGTGAAGGTGGCCACCGGCGAGGTGACATGGCTGGATCACGGCCAGAAGCTGCCCGCCGATGACAAAGTCAAACCGCCAGTGAAGGAATCCGAGCGGCCCGTCACACTGCTCAACCCGCGCTGGTCCGCGGACGGGACGAAACTTGCCGTGGCCGGACGTTCCGGCGACAACAAGGACCGCTGGATCTTCGCCGCCGACACATCCACTGGCAAGCTCAACCCCATCTTCCATCTGCACGACGACGCCTGGGTAGACGGGCCAGGCAGCTTCCAACTCGGGTGGCTGCCCGACAATCACACTCTGTACTTCCAGGCAGAGATCACCGGCTGGTCGCATCTTTACACCATTGACTGGACTGGCGGCGAGCCCAAGGCGCTCACTTCCGGCAACTGGGAAGTGGAGTCCGTCGAATTGTCGAAGGACGAATCCCGGTTCGGCCTGGTGACCAGTGAGGCGAGTGTCCACGAACGCGATTTCTATTGGATGTCCGTCAACGGCGGACCAAGGACCCGCATCACATCGCAGCCCGGCGACTACGACGTCACGGTCTCACCCGACGAGCAGATGCTGGCCGTCGTACACAGCTACACCAACAAGCCGCCGGACCTTTACCTGATGGAGAATAAACCCGGCGCAGCCATGACCCGTGTCACTACCTCGCCGGCGCCTGAGTTCTCTTCCTTCCCTTGGCTCGACGCACCCATCGTCAAGGTGCCTGCCCGCGACGGAGCAGGCGTCCCGGCCCGTCTCTATCAGCCAAAGAACTGGAAGAAGGGCGGACCGGCGGTGATTTTCGTGCATGGCGCGGGCTACCTGCAGAATGTGCACCGCTGGTGGTCAAGCTACTCGCGCGAATACATGTTCCACCATCTGCTGATGGAGCGCGGCTACCTGGTGATCGACGTGGACTACCGCGGCTCCGCCGGCTACGGCCGCGACTGGCGCACAGGCATCTACCGGCACATGGGCGGCAAGGATCTCGACGACCAGGTAGATGCGGCGCGTTACATCGTGAAGGAGTTTGGTGTAGATCCCAAGCGCATCGGGCTCTATGGCGGGTCGTACGGTGGCTTCATCACCCTGATGGCGCTCTTTACGCAGCCGGATGTCTTCGCCGCGGGCGCGGCGCTGCGCCCGGTCACCGATTGGGCGCATTACAACCACGGCTACACTTCGAACATCCTGAACCTGCCGCAGAAGGACCTCGAAGCCTACAAGCAGAGTTCTCCCATCTACCACGCCGCCGGCCTGAAAGGCGCCCTGCTGATCTGTCACGGCATGGTGGACACAAATGTGCACTTCCAGGACACGGTCCGGCTGGTGCAGAAGCTGATAGAACTCCGAAAGGAGAACTGGGAGGTAGCCATGTTCCCAGTGGAGGATCACGGCTTCGTGCAGCCCACCAGTTGGGCCGACGAGTATAAGCGGATTCTGCGGTTGTTTGAAACGAATTTGAAGAAATGAGCAGGCCTCTCCACGTCAGCTTGGGAGTAGCCGTGCCCCTTCCCCGACCCCAGAGCCTCAGAAGCGGAACTTCGCTCCCAGCTGAATCACGCGCGGAGCGGTGGCACTGAGGATCCGACCGAAGGTGGGGCTGCTGATATTGCCGTTCACGACCGCAGCCCCAAAGAACTGGGCATGGTTGGACACGTTGAACGCCTCCAGGCGGAGGTCGAGCGACCGGGTCTCGGAGAGGCGGACGGTCCTCAATAGGGCCGCGTCGAAGTTCAGCATTCCGGGCCCGTAGAAGAAGCGGCGGGCTGCAGTGCCCATCGTGCCCAGGGCAGGCAGGCTGAAGAGGCTGGTGTCGAAGGCGGACCGCCCATTGCGGGGATCCGTATTGATCGCCAGATCGCCGTGACGGACATCGGGTGTGTCGAGGCCGTCGCTGTTGATTCCGTTGGGGATGGAGCCGATCAACGAAGTGTCGTTGTTGTTGAACATCGTCACCGGCAGGCCGGAACTCAGGCGCGTGATGCCGGAGAGCGACCAGCCTTCGATCCACGCATTGCGCATCCCCAGCAGTCGCGGCAGCGGCAGCATCCAGTGGTAGCTGGCCACCAGGTTGTGGCGCAGGTCAAACGCGGACACAGCCTTGCTCAGGCCGCCATTGAACGGATTGATCGACTCCGAGAGGCTCGATGACTGGTCCAGCGACTTACCGTAGGTGTAGCCGACGAGCAGATCGCCCTGCCTGCCGGTGTGCCGGAGGGAGGCCTCCAGTGCGTTGAAGTTGGAGTTGCCGATGGTTTTCTGGTGGGTGAAGCCGGCGAAGTCGGAGCTGAAGGGTCCGCGCGTGCCGCGATAGACACGTCCGTCCCTGGCGTAATAGGTGTTGTTTTCGCCGAAGGGCCCGCAGGTCGCGGTGCCGGGCATGACGTCCTCGGGCCGGCTGAGACTGACGCAAAGGCCTGCATTGCCCGGGTTGGCGGCTACGAGGACTAGCAGGTGGTGGGCCTGGGAGCCGACGTAGCTGAGGCTGAGTGTGGTGTCGCGCGCCACTTCCCTCTGCAGGGAGAACATGTAGCTGCTGGTGTAAGGCGTGACGTTCTGGTTGAAGTAGCCGGGCATGTGGGCCACCGGCAGGTAGCGCGACCAGTCGACGGAGGTGTTCGGATTCTGCGCGGAGGCTCCGGGCGTGGCGATGGACGAGGGGAAGCGCTGACCCACATTTTCGCCGGTGGCGGCGATGACGAAGGGGGTCTCGAAGAGCGGGGGTCCGAAGCTGTCGAAGTCCATGCCGTAGGGCGGATTCGCGCTCATGATACCGGCCGAGAGTCCTTCAATGGCGGTGTAGTAGAGGCCGAAACCCGCGCGGATGCTGGTCTTCTGGCCCGTGCCGAACAGGCGGCCCAGCAGGCCGTTCTCGAAGGCTGGCGCCCAAGCCAGGCCGATGCGCGGCGCGAAGTTGTTGTAACGGGTGGGGGCGAGAGTGGAAGGCACGCCAGGGTCGCCCGGGAAGACCAGGCCGTTGGGCGCGTTCGGATAGACGATGGACTGCTGGCCGAGTACGGCGGTCTGGAGCTGGTTGTACTTCTCGCTCCACGGTGGGAGAACGTCCCAGCGGAGGCCGTAGTTGAGGGTGAGGGTGGAGTGCACCTGCCAGCGGTCCTGGGCATAGAGCCCGATGTATTTGTTGCGGGGGTAGAAGTGCTTGGAGTCGCCCTGGGCGTAGACGCTGGCGATGCCGAGCAGATAGTCGGCGAAGTCGGAGCCGGTCTCGGTGCCCTGGAACATGAACGTTCCGTTGTAGGTGGCGTTTGGCGCGATGTTGATCTGGTCGAAGTGGACGTTCCCGCCGAACTTCAGGAGGTGGCGGCCGAGTACCTTGGCGTAAGTATCAGAGACCTGGAAAGTATTGTTGGCCTGACGCACGCCAGTGACGTTGACGCCGATGGTGAAGTCGTTGAAGGCGATGTTCTCGATCCCCTCGATCTCAGGTGCGAGGGCCACGATGCCGGGCTGGCCGTTCTCGTCGACGAAGCCCTGGGAGGCAAGCGTAGGTCCGACGCCGCCGACGGGCTGGCCGATGTTGTTGGCGGTACGCATGTAGCTGAGGCGGAGCTCATTGGTGGAGGTAGGGCTTAGGGTAGTGGTGAGGCCGATGGCGGCCATCTGCGCGCGGCCGAGGGACAGCGCATTAAAGCCGGGTACGTTCGCGCCGCCCTGGCCGGTGGGATAAGGATTGTCGAAGGTGTAGTCGTCTGAGAAGTAGTAGCCGGAAAGGGCGCCCCAGCGGGTATTGAAGTCGACGCGGGCGGCGCCTTTGTCATCGCGCAGCGTCTGGTCCTGGTTGGCGGTGGAGAAGATGTTCGAGCCCTGGTTGGGCAGGGGGATGTAGGAGAGCAGGTTCCTGGCCGGCGCCGACCAGATGGACTTGGGGATCTTCGCATTGGGGAAGACGCACTGCGCGGTGTTGGTGCAGCCGGCGGTGTAGTAGGGCATGCCGGGCGAGACTGCGTAGCCGAGCTTCGAGGTTAGGCGGTTGGCCCAGTACTGGCCATTGACGGTGCCGGTGAGGCGGTCTGAATTGGCGGAGAAGTCGCCTTCACGATTCTGGGGCGAGGGGACGGAGATGAGACCGGTGTCGACACCGCGGGTCATGCGGGTGCCTTGGTAGTCGATGAAGAAGAAGGCGGAGTCTTTGCGGAGGGCTCCACCGAGGGTGCCGCCGAATTGGTGGCGATCGTACTTGGCGCGAGTGGGCGCGAAGAAGTTGCGGGCGGCGAGGTTGGTATCGCGGGCGAATTCGAAGGCGCTGCCGTGTCGTTCGTTGGTACCTGACTTGGTGGTGACGACAATCTGGCCGCCGCTGTAGTTGCCGTATTCGGCGTCGAAGCTGCCGGTGAGGACGCGGAACTCCTCAATGGAGTCGAGGTTGGGCACGACGGCCGCGAACATGTTGAAGGTCTCCTGGACTGAGCTACCGTTTACGGCGAAGCCGTTGGCCGTTTCGCGCTGGCCGCTGACCGACATGTCGCCGGGATTCGAGTCTCCAGAGGGCGGCGCGCTGGCGCAGCCGGACATCATCACGGCGTTGGGCTGCTTGGCACTGACGGGGGTCACGCCGGGCTGGAGGGCGAGCAGGTCAGTATAGCTGCGGCCATTGACGGGGATGCCGGTCATCTTACTGCCGCGGATGACATCGCCCAGTTGGGTGTTGGCGGTTTCTACCTGGGCGAGGGCTTCGGTGACGACCACAACCTCGCTACGCGGGCCGATCTCGAGAGGGACATCCAGCTTGACCGCTCCGTCGGAACGGAGGTCGATGCCCGTCTGCTTGTAGGGTTTGAAGCCGGGGTGCTCAATGGTGAGTTCGTAGGTGCCAACGGGCAGTACGGGGAAGGCGTAGAAGCCGGCGTCATTGGTGAGGGTGTGCTGCACGATTCCCGTGGCGAAGTTGGTGGCACTGACCGAGACACCGGGAATGACTAAGCGGCTGCCGTCGGTGACAACGCCGGCGAGGCTGCCGCCGGTGGCCGCGGACGCAGGCAACAAGAGCATAATGGCCAGGATGAAAGTGAGCGCGCGAGTAATTGATAGTAGCTTGCAGTTAGGATTGACAGCACGGACGGACGGACAATTGCGATGGCTCGGATCGGGGCCGGGAGACACGGCCCGCAATGAGTTATATAGGTATTCAGGCTCCATAATCTGAAATTATCGTACATGCAACTGAGTTGCATGTCAAGATAAGGCGACAGGCGCTCCCAGGAGTCGGATGGGCGCGCCGGGGAGCTAGAGATTGTAGGTGCGGACGAAGATCTGCTCGCCGGTGAGGCCGGGGATCCAGAGGCGCAGACGAGGGGTTCCTCCGGAGTGCTTGAGGAAGCCCCGGAAGACGTAAACGCTCTCGACGAGTGTGGCCTGGATGAAGACAGCAGGGCGCGGCGCGCGGGGCAATGCCGTGGATTGGTTGACGGCCCAGGCGGGGATGGGGATACCGTCCACCAGGCATTCCTTCCTCACCCGATGGTAGGTGTCGGCCGGCAGCCAGAAGCCCTCGGCCGTTCCGGTGAAGCCGTGCTCCAGGAACCGGTAGAGCATTTCGCCTTCCCGCAGGAGGACCTTGGAGGGCATGCCATCGAAAGCGGCGCGTACCGTGTCCGGGACGGAACGGGAGAAGTCTAGACCGGCGTTGAGAACGGGCCGTTCTTCGGGTTGGACTTCCCCGGATGGTTCAAGATCGGGTATGAGGTCAGCCAATCAGCCCACCAGCACCGTAAAGCAGCCGAGGACGATGCTGCCGCCGTGGGCGGTGATATCTCCGATGCGGGCCTGCGGCATCTTCATCGTGAATACGGTGAAGGAGCCGAGGGCGATGACATCGGGCGGGCCGACGCAGACAGCCATGTCGGTGGCGCGAGCGGCGGGCAGGCCGCCGATGAGGACAGTGACCGCGCCGGGCGGCAGGATGGGGCCGCCGACGTGAGGAATGATGCCTGTCACCATGGGGCAGACATGCATGTCGGTGATTCTCGAAGCGGGCATTCCCATAACGCTGTGTTCCCCTCTGCTGCCGGCTCTACGACGCCGGCTCCCATATCCTGATTTTACGCGCCACTTCGACCCCCTGCGCAATGAAGCTGCGGAATGCTTCCGAAGCCCCCTGCGGGTCGCCGCTTAGGGCGGAAAACGTGACAGCTCCGGCCACTGCCTTGGCCGTGCTGTATTCGGCGGCCTCCAAAGCAGGCGCCTCCGGTGGAGCGACGCTGCCGCCGCTGAAAAAAACGCTGAGGGCCGCGCAGCCGGCAGGTGTTCCGAAATCGGCTTTCTCGGCCGCGGCCATGGCCGCGCGACGGTGCGCATCGGTGGGCTGGGCGATCCATTTCTCGGTGGCGTCGAGCGCAGCCTTGATGACAGGCGGCGGGGTCGCACCGGAGGCGCGCCGAGCACAGACCCAGGCCCACCAGATCGACTCCCGCTTCGGCAACGAGAAGGCGAGGAACTTCACAGCGTCAGGGAACTCTTCCGCGCCCACCATCGCCTGGATAAAGTCGGGCGCCGCGATTTCGGGGGTAGCCAGTTGCGCCGCGGCTTCGCCCAACTCGGCCACCTGGCAGAGTTCGGCCACCGTCTTGGGCGGCTTCCCGGATTGAGGTGCAGTGCTCATATTATTAGTTGATCATCACGATGCCGCCCTTTTCCATCAGCATCGCATCGCCGTTAATCTGCGTGATCAGGCCCTTCACCTGCACCTGAATCTGGCCTTCGATCTTAATCATCATGCCCTTGATGGTCACGCCCATCTGATCTACTTTGATACTACTCTGGCCGACCTTCAATTCAATGGACTGCATGGCCTCGGTTTCGGCCTTGCCGAGATCGAGCTTGGTGGTCTGGTTGCCCATCTTCAACTTCGTCGACTGGTTGCCCATGTCGAGGGTTGTCGTCTGGTTGCCCATTTTGATGTCGAGGGTCTGGTTGCCCTGCTTGATGGTGGTGGCCTGGTCGGCCTGGATGGTGATGGTCTGCTTCCCGACTTTGATGGTAAAGGTCTGGTCGCCCTGTTCGATCGTGATGGTCTCGTTGCCTTCCTTGATCGTCTTGGTCTCGTCGTTCTTGATGGTGGTGATGCGGTCATGATCGACGTTGCGGGTCTCGTCGTTCTCCACCTCGGTGAGGAGATCCTTCTCGGCGTGCAGGAAGACCTGTTCGCTACCCTTCTTGTCCTCGAAGCGGAATTCGTTGAAGTTCTCGGTGCCGCCCTGCTTGGAACTGCGGCTCTTGATGCCGCTCTGGGTCTTGTTGTCCGGCAAGGTGTAGGGTGGCATCTGATCAGCGTTATAGACGCTGCCGACGATGATCGGCCGGTCGGGATCGCCTTCGATGAAATCGACGATGACCTCCTGGCCGATGCGGGGGATGTGGATCATGCCCCACTGCTTTCCGGCCCAGGGAGTGCCGACGCGAACCCAGCAGGAGCTGTTCGCGTCCTTCTGGCCTTCGCGATCCCAGGAGAACTGAACTTTCACGCGGCCGTATTTATCGGGGAAGATCTCTTCACCGGAAGGACCGACCACGACCGCCGTCTGGGTGCCGCGCACTGTCGGTTGGGGGGTCACCTGGGGCGGACGGTAGGGGATGGCCTGGGGGAGGCAGGTGAAGGAGTTCTCGTAGGTGAACGACTCCATATTCGCCTCGGTGCCCATGGGGTGGCTGGCGGAATGCTGAACCGAGGTCAACACGTAGACGCCGTTGTCGGAGAAGTGTCTGTCGAGGGTGAACTTTGAGCCGGCGGCCAAGGTCTGGCAGTTACTCTCACCCTGAATCGTGAGGGCATTCACGGCTTCGGACTGCATGCGGATCTCGACGGTCCTGGTGTTATCCGTGAAGATCTTCTGGAGGTTGGAGGCCTGCTCACCGCCGGTCTTGGAGATCCCGTCAAAGCGCTTCGCGTAGCCGCCCGGGTTGTCATAGCGTTCGAGAGCCGAACCGCCTGAGATGTTCAGCTTATGAGTTACGGTGCCGGCCGTGGCCGACTCCATGATGGTCTTGATCGCTTCGAGGTTCTGGGCAGGAATTTCGAAGGTGTAGTCGCGGAGGGTGGTCTTGCCGGAGCGGATCTCCTGGGACTTGGACCAGACGTGAATGCGGCTGTCGGCCCGGGTGCCGCCCTGCACTTCCTCATAGATGATAGTGGTGGGCGCGGCAATATCGGTGTGCTTGGCCGGGGAATTGGCGACGATCATCTTGTGGTCGTCGGCTGTGTGCTTGAAGAAATAGAAGATCCCTTCTTCTTCCATCAGGCGCGAAGCAAAGGCGAAATCGGACTCCCGGTACTGGACACAGTATTCACGAGGCTCGAATGTGCCGACCAGCTGGAACTGAGCGTCCGCGCCAAGTACCTCACGGAGAATATCCGGCACGGACTTCTGCTGGAAGATTCGGCTGCGCTCGACTCGGGTCAGCAGCCAGAACTTCGGCACGACTTCCAGGGAAAAGTAAGCGGTGTCGTAGCTCCGGTGCCCCTGCGTAATGCGGGAGACGATGCCGTTGTAGTGGCGTTCACTGCCATCACCCAGCACCATGCTCAGCGTTATTTTTTGCCCCAGCAGCCGGTCGAAGGCAAGGTCCGCCACGGGCGTGACATTCGCTTCAATCTCCATCCGGAAGAGGGAAGAGATGGCTTCGCTCATCTGGTAGGCTTCAGGAAGTAGGAAATCCGCACCCAGTGGGGTGGTGAGTTTCAGTGGCCATTCGCCTTGAACGGATGATGGCATTTCCTTGCTCCTTTCGACTCTGTTGAACTAGCAGGCGCGCCTGATTCAGGCAGGCCTTAAGATCTCAAAAACCGCATCGTCGGGATGCCGGTCAAAGGGCTTATTGTTCACCCAGGTGGTCCAGCCAAGACGGGGGCCCTTGCCGCCAGCGCCGCTCAACTCACAGGCCGGCACCTGCTCGCGGCGCAGCACGAGTTGCACTTCCACGTCGCACTCCAAACCCGCAAAGAGGGTAATCCAGGCCTTCAGACGGCGGTGTGAGTCACCGCCCGGTAGAAAATCGTCGTAGTGCGATCGCGTCAGTGGTCCGATTTTGACACGAATGCGCGACTGGCGGTCCCAGATTTCATCGCCGACCACGGCACCACGCCCCAGGCGGCTGGAATAGCCCTCTTCGCCCAGTTTGCACTGAGCGCCAGGGGATACGGGATACCATCCACCAACGAACTGTCCGACCTCGACGCCGGCTCCGAAGTAATCCCTGAGAATGCTCTCCAGAGCCGCGGCCGGGCGAGTCTGCATCATGAGCAGGCCGGCGTAGAAGAGAAAGGCGGAGTCGGGGATTTCCTGCCGGTTGCGCATGCCGCGCGTACCGAGCCCGACCAGGCTCATGAGCCGGCCGGAGAACTGATCCTTCTCTGCGCGTTCAAACATGACGGGCGCGCGATTCTTGCGCCACGCCATATAGAAGAGCGAGAGGATGCGGTGATGGAAGATATCGAGAAAATCTCGAAGGGTCGTGTCCTTGGACCGCAGCCGTTCGGCCAGCATTTCGGTGTAGGCCGTCGGCAGGACGCCGACCGGGCCCGTCAAGCCGAAGAAGTTCACGGTCATCCGCGGCGGACCGGTCTCCTGCTTCTGGAGAGACTGGATTTCACTCGCCGGGAACTGGGTGGACGCATGCACGGCCAGGCGCACCACTTCGGCGGACGGGTTCCCGTAACCGCCTACGGGCGTGCGCTCATCGAGAAAGCGCTCCAGCAGCCGGACCGCCTGGAAGAACTGGAAGCGGTATGGTTTTTGCTCGAGGACTTCGCTCAGTTTGGTGGGGGCTAAATCAGTACCCTTCTGCCCGTCCTTGGCGGCCATTCCTTGAGTACCTCCTTTCGCTGTTTGGTTCGCACTTCCAGCTGTGTGAAGCTGTTGAGCGAAACGTACAGGCCGAGGAAGCGCTCGAGCACCGCCGCGAAGAGAAACACCCCTTCGCCAACGAACTGCTCTTCGTCAAAGTCCATCGAGATGTGTGTGCCGCGGGCAAAAGAGGTTCCATCGTCATAGACGACCGGCGCGAATTCGCGCCTGGAACGGAGCGCGGTGAGCCCTTCGATCTGCTTTTCGCCGTAGGAAGTCTCGGCAAAATTGTACAGGCGGAGCATTTCGCGGAATGCGTCTCCGCCCTCCTCCACCAGGGAGAGGTAATTCAGCGAGAACATCGAGATCATGCGCCAGAACAGGTTCTTCCTCTGGGGGGCACGCACGGTGGTGGTGGGCTTGCGTAACGCTACGATGCGATTGACGGGAGCGGCCGCATCCAGGGTAAAATCTCCCGCTTCGTTGCCAAAGGGCAAACTGCCAGGCAGGTCGCGATTGGAGCAGATAGTCCTGACGTTCAGGACATCGGCTTTGGGCCTCGTGTGCTTGCCCGCCGCGTTTGAAATGGAAAGGTAGATCTCCGTGCCGTTGTCATTGCGCAAAGTCGCTGGTCCACGGCGGGTGTACCAGAAGACCTGGCTGGCGGACTTGGCGTCGGCATGACGGAAAGAGTAAAGCGGCTCGAGAACCGTCACTTCCTCGGAATCCGGATTGACGCTGGCCACCTCTTCCACGGAGAAGATCTCCAACGCGGTGCGCCGGTTCACATCCGGAATGACGTGGTACTCATACCGGGTGTGATCCAGCAGGATGGGCTCCGCGGTATGAGGGAAAAGGTTGATGATCGGGGTGCAATTGAGGCGGAACGTCTTCGAATTGATGCCCACTTCCAGGGCTTGCCGGCGGTCCGACCGCTCGAACGGTGAGATCACGAAGGTAATCTCCACGCTGTTCTGGAAGCCAGCCTCGCAGACGGCATCCAGGCCGTTGAGTTCGAAGAACATGAACTTCTGCGGGAAGGCGAAATATTCCTGGATGATCTGATAACCGGAGAAGGAACGCCTGGGATAGGGGAGAACGGCCTCGTCTTCCTCAAATCCCATGGGCCGCAGGGAATCCGGCGAGAGAATCAGGGGCTTGATCGAGGACTTGGGCGAAGGATCGCGCACGATGATCTGGAGGCAGTTATTGGACAGGACCTCATAGAGCGTGTGCATCGTGCTGCTCTCGCCGTCGAGGTAGAAGCGGAGCCGGTCCAGCGCCAGTTTGCCGAAGGTCAGGTCGCCCTGGCAGCGGAGGACAAGACGGATGACGCCCGCGGCGCCCGCCATCTCCCCGATGCTACGCACGCGATCCTGCGTGCGCCAGTCGGCTGCAGCGACTTCCACCGGCCAGAATGTGAGGTCGTAGCTGGTTCTGAACTTGCACGGTGCGCCGGCGACGGGACGTGAGGACAGGACCGCTCCACGCTCGATTTTGAATCCGCTTTCGGGCTTGACCTGTTCCGAGTCAACGTGGAACTCAGCGATCGACATGGAGGGCAGCGGCCGCAGGTAGTGCGGGAACAGAATGTTCAGCAGCGCCTCGGTGATCTCAGGGAACTCGTCGTCGATCTTCAGCCGGACGCGCGCGGCGAGAAATGCGAAGCCCTCGAGCAGGCGCTCGACGTGGGGATCTTCACATTTGTTGGGTTCCAGAACCAAACGGGTGGCGATTTTCGGGTAGCGTTCAGCAAACTCGGCGCCCATGCGGCGCAGGAAGCTGAGCTCTTTTTCGTAGTACTGGAGAAGTTCGTCCCGCATGGAGTCAAGCCTTCACTTGATACTCGCCTCGGGTCAGATCCAGGTAAGTGTCGAAGGAGATGGCCTCGGGCGCGGGATCGAGCATGAGCATTGCGTCGATCGTGAAGTGCAGGTTTCTTTCCTGCTTATAAAGGGGTTCCTGAGAGGTGACTCTCACCTGCTTCAGCCTCGGCTCAAAGAACTCAACCGCCGTTTCGATGGCGCGCAGGAGATTCTTCTCGTCTTCGGCTGAGTGCAGGCGGATGGAGGTCATGTCCATGAGTCCGAAGTGATAGAGCGAGTGGCGTAGCTCCACCATCGATTTGGGCGCCTCTTCCTCGGTTTTGCGAGTGTTGAAGACCCATTCGAGATCGCGCTTAATGGACTCCTTCAGACTGCGGATGGCCTGGGCGCGGGAAGGCAGAACCTCCACCTTGACCCAAGGCTCGAGGTCGATCAACCGGTCGAGCAGCGGTTGTTGCAGCGTCTGTTCCGGAAGTTGCGAGGCCATAGACTACTCTTGATATTTTAAGGCCTGCACGGGGTCGAGGCGGCAGATGCGGTCATAGAGTTCCGCTTTCTGAGCCTCTTCACCGCCGATCGTAGCCATGCATTGCAACAGAAGAGCGAGCGGGTGGGCCAGCACTTCGCCAGCCTCCCAGTTTTCGAGTTGACGGCGATCGATCTCAGCCGCCAGTTCGCGCAGCATGGGGAATGCGATCTTCTGCTTCTGGGCGGCGACGAACAGGTGAGCCAATTGCATGCGCCGCTTGTAGCGGCCGCGGCCGGTCCGTTCGCGGGCCAGGGCCTCGGTCACCGTTTGGATGGCTTCGTCCAGGCGGCCTGCGCGCGCCGCGGACAAGGCCTGATCGAACGCGTCTTTGTCCTCGTCGGACGTCTCCTCCTCCATGGAGGGAGGCTCCGTGTCGAAGGCCACCTGGGGCGGCGGAGGCGGTGGTGGCGGCGGAGGGGGAGCGGCAGCCTGCGGCGCTTCCTGAACGGCAGGCGCGGGTTGCCCCTCGCCTCCTTCAGACGGGAGCAATACCTCCTCAGTGATCCACTTCATCGTGTCGGGATTCGCCGTAGGCGTATCATCCAACAGCGTCATGCTGAGCAACTTGGGGAGGTCAGTCAACAGGCCGCGGGTCTCCGTCCGGACCGCATCGGCGACGAATTTGAACCAGGCGCCTTTCTTTTCCAGCGCACGCACGGTGTAGCGCTGGATGTCCAGCCAACCACGGCCGCAAGGAAGCTCCATCGCCTTTTCCGTCGTTTCCAGAACACCATCCCAATTGGAAGCGAGGAAACGTTCCTTCAACTCGGCGCGGATCTCGGGCGGCGGAGCGGCGAGCATTTTCGCGTCTATGTCCGGTCCGTTGTAGCGGAGCTCACCAAAACGGTGGCCGCGCAGCATCAGGTAGGGGCCGATGGCGTAAACGTCTTTCTTGCGCAGGAAGCGGGCTACGGCAGCCAGGCGGCGGCCTGCGTCCTCGATATCAGCGGGGTCGATGCCCCCGCCGGAGGATGGTGCGGGCGCAGGGGCGGCAGCCACTGGCGCAGGCGCGGCGACGGGCGCCGGAGCGGGTGCGGCCACGGGCGCAGCTTCCACGACTGGGGGCGGCGGGGGAGGAGCAGCCACCACCGGAGCGGCCACTGGCGTTGGCCCGCCCTTCTTGGCGATGGTGGTTTTGACGAACTGGACAATCTCTTCCAGCGCCGTGCGCGATTTAATGAAGCTCGGCGAATACTCGCCGAATTTATCGTCGCAGAGCTCGATCAGGCCGCTGAGCGCTTCCAGTCCCGCATCGATCTGCGCCTGGATGTTCTCGAGAAAGGCCTTCGGCGTGGCTTCCACCGCCGCGTCGAAGTCTTCCGCGGTCACTTTGCCATCGGCGACCAGCTTCTGCCTGGTCTTCTTCTTCTCGTCCCCAACCGCGTCTTTTTCGTAGCCGACGGTGCGGGACTCTTTGTAGGAGATCCAGGTGAGCTTACTGGAAGTGATGGGCAGCGCGCGGACAGGCTCTTCCAGCTTCCCGCCCAGCCATTCCAAGGGTGCCGAACGCGTTTCGGTGTCACCGTCTTCAATTTCGGGATAGATTGTGTCCCAGAACTGGTCGAGCAGGTCTCTCAGGAATTGGAAAGACGGCCCCAGCATCGCAAACCCTTCTTTGCGAATGTGAGAGTCGACCAGCCAGACAGCGAGTTGAAGGTCCTTGCCGCGCTTGGCCAGCGCCTCACTGGCCAACTTGATCGCCTGGACATGATCGGCAACCTTGAGCGCTGTCTTCCACTCACCCTGGGGAGCTTCGATGTCCTCGCGTCGAGCCTCTTTCACCTTGTCGGTGATCGGGTCGTAGCGTAGTGAGACGCCGCTGGGGTTGCTGCCGGGAATCGGCGTTAACAGATCGTCGCGAAGAGGCATTCTAATTACTGCGCGGACACCGCATCGGCCTCGGCGGAGGCCTCCGTGGCCGCACAAATCTGCAGATCGCGGACCTCCAGGAAGGGAATGGCTTCCTCACCATCCAACACCAGCATCCTCTGGCCGAACGGAATGCCGCCTTCTTCCGAATCCTGCCACTCTGTTGCGCGGCCCAGCTTCACGTTATTGTCTTCGTGCTGCCAGGACAAGGGGTAGATCGCCGGCATGAGCACTTCGCCGAACTTTTTGTCCCCGAACTGGGGACTCGTGTCGATGAGCGCGCTGCACCAGATCGTATCCCGTAGGAACCGCGGCTGCTCGATCTTGATCGAAACTACATATTCCATTGGCAGCCAAACATATTCACCCGCGACGAAGACCTCAAAGCGCATGCCAATGCGCGGATCCGCGTCTTCGATGGAGTGAAAGGGCCGCCCATTCAGCGTCCCGGACAGAGCCTTCCCGGTTACTTTGTTATCCGTCTCCGGGTATTGCTTCTTCTCAAACGCATTCTGCCGTTCCCGCTCCGCCACCAGCGCCGAGCGATATACGATGGCGCCAATTTCGGCGTCAGGACTGACGGAGGAGAGTAAGCTCAGGTGTTTTGACGCCCGTTCATACTCTCCTGCCAGACACAGCAGTTCGAAAAGGAAGGTGCGGCGCCGGAGGTCAGTCGGGTTGTCCCGGATCTCGGCTCCCAGCGCCTGAATGGCTTCTTTTAATTTGCCGTCACGATACAGCTCTGCAGCACCCACCAAACACCTCCCTCTCTCAGATCGCGGACATTAGGACGGCATGTTGGTACGGATGTCCCAAGTTGCGGTCTTTTTGGTGCCTTCTTCGCCCTTTGCCAGCTGGGGTTCGTACTCGATCGCCATCTTGCCGAAAGCGAAGGAAACAGACTCGGTCGGAGTGTCGTCGCCGCCCGAGGAACCGCTCCATTGGATGCTTTCGACGAACACTTCCTCAAAATTGTACTTGAGGTATTCGATGGCCACGCCACCGGCCTTGCGGAGCACCACGTGGGCGGCGTCGAAGTGCTTACCCTTGGCGCAGTTGGTGAACATCGCAGCGGAGGCGGAGTCGGTCTTCTTCATGATGTTGAAAGAAGAGATGCTCACCTTGCCAGCGCCGGCGCCACCGGAGGCCGATCCGATTGTGGTCGGATTGCTTGCGCCAAAGGAAAAGCTGTAAATCTCGAACGCCTTCTTATCCTTGTAAGTTGCGTCAAGAGTTTCGCCTTCGGCCGTGGGTTCCCCCCCATCGAGCCACATAAATGCATCATATGCCATAGTCACTCGCTCCTTTGTCGATCAGATACGTTTTGGACTCTGAACTTGGCTGGCCACAAGATTCGGACGAATCAACCACCCGACCTGGAGGGCCAGCAAACAAGCACTCCGGGCCGATTCCAAAGAACATTTGAAGCCTGGACCGCCACGGATTGCGGCGGTCCGGGCCTCAAAACCTTTACCCGGCCGGTTGCGGAAGGTCCGCCACCAGGCGCATGGAGATCGTGAGCTCTTCCAGTTGGAAGTGCGGCTTCAGGAAGGCGACCGCACGGTAGGAACCGGGCTTGCCCGGCACTTCCATGACGTCGACGCGAGCTTCCGAAAGCGGGTACTTCGCCTTCATGGAAGGAGAGGCGCTGGCGCTGTCCACGACATAGCCTTTGATCCAGCGGTTGAGGAACGTCTCGCAATCGCCGCGGGTCATGAAGCTGCCGATCTTGTCGCGCATCATGGCCTTGAGGTAGTGGGCGAAACGGGAAACCGCGAGGATGTAGCTGAGGTTCGTCGAGAGGCGCGCATTGGCGTTCGCCGAATCCGTGTCGTACAGCTTCGCCTTCTGGCAGGACTGCACGCTGAAGAACGCCGCGTAGTCGGTGTTCTTACAGTGGACCAGCGGAACGAACCCGAGATCGGCAAGTTCCTTTTCACGGCGGTCCGTGATGGCGACTTCCGTCGGGCACTTCATGGCGATGTCGCCATCTTCCGTCTTGAAGTTGTGCACCGTCAGACCTTCCACCTTGCCGCCGCCCTCGACGCCACGGATGGTGGCGCACCAGTTGTAGCGGGCAAAGGAGTCGGTGATGCGGGCGCCCAACGCCCAGGCGGCGTTGCCCCACAGGTACTTGTTGTGATCGGTACCGTCGACGTCCTCTTCGTAATCAAATTCCTCAATGGGGCGGGTCGCCTTCCCATAAGGATCACGCAGCAGGATGTGCGGCATCGTCAACGCCATGTAGCGGGCATCGTCCGACGCGCGGAACGACTTCCACTTGGCGTATTCCGTCGTGTCGAAGACCTTCGCCAGGTCGCGCGGAGCGGCCAGGTCGGCGAACGAATCGAGATTGAACATGGAGTTGTTGGTCGCAGCGATGAAGGGCGCGTGCGCCGCGGCGGCAACCTGCGAGATCTTCTGGACCAGTTCCATGTCCTCCGGCCCCTTGCCGAACTCGTAGTCGCCGATGAGGGCGCCAAACGGGTGTCCGCCGAAGATGCCGAACTCTTCTTCGTAAACCTTCTTGAACATCGCGCTCTGGTCGAATTCCGAGGCGCGCTGGAGATCGCGCAGCAATTCCTTCTTGGATGCGTTGAGGACCTTGATCTTCAGGTTCTCGCCGCACTCGGTATTGCTGACCATGTACTTCAGGCCGCGCCAGCTGCCTTCCAGCTTCTGGAAGTCAGGGTGGTGCATGACTTCGTTCAACTGGAGGGAAATCAGATGGTCGATCTGCGCGATACGGGCGTTGATCATCGCCTCTGAGTCACGGGAGAGGGTCATCGACCCATCCAGGAACTGGGAGACGAACTCCTTCACCATCGCCTTGCCTGATTCCCGGCTTTCCGGGTCGCGTGCGAGGCGGCCTTCTTCCACAATCTGGTCGAGCAGGCTCTTTTCGACGACTGACTCCGCCGGCGCGGCCCCGGCCGCGGCTTGCGCTTTGTTACTCATTGCTGCCTCCCTTGTCGCCGCCCGAGAACTCGGACTTCAGCTTGTCGAGCTTGCTGCTGTCCTTCACTGTTTCCATGAGCAGTTCGTCGAGTTTCTCGTTGCCCTGGAGGCTGCCGCGGAGATCAGAGAGGCGCGTGCGAAGGTCGAGAAGTTCCTTCAGCGGTTTGACCTGGCGAGCAACTGCGGCGGGCTCGAAGTCATCCATGCTCTGGAATTTCAGGTCGACCTTGATCTGTCCAGCCTCGGGATCCTCACTCAGCTTGTTCTCGACAGAGAATGCCAGGTGTGGCTTCATCGCGGACAGCACGTTGTCGAAGTTGTCCAGGCTGACTTCGACGAACTTGCGGTCCTTCAACCTCGGCAGCGGCTCCGCGGGCATGCCCGTGAAGTCCCCAAAAACGCCCATGACGAAGGGCAGTTCTTTCTTTTCAATTGCGCCACCCGTTTCCACATCGTAAGTGATGTGGACACGCGGAGAGCGAACTCGATCCAGTTTGTGTTGAAGACTCTCAGCCATTATTGGAACTCCAGTCCGTTTTTGGGTACACCAGCCCCATCCCCACTATCCAACCCAGCCCGTTCGGCATCCCAGAGCCAGAACCGACTTGTATCATAACCCTGTGTCTCGCCCGCCTCAATAGCAATCTTCAGATCTCGTTCCACTGTGCCGCCAGACCGAAGGTTATGGACCGAACTCGTCGAATTCCAGCTTCTTTTCTGCCATCCGGCCGGCGCCTGGTGGCGCCGGTACTTCTCAACCGCTAGACCAGCGCCTCTACCAGCGCCTCGCGGCGCGGCAGGGGGAACTGTTCCAACTCCAAGAACCCATTGGAAATCAGCAAACGCACAACCTGGCACAGATCTTCAAACGTCAGGCTGGCTTCCACCACATCCTGAGCCAGCAACTGTTCATAGATCTGCCCAGTCGTCATCTGCCCATTGCACATACCAATCAGTACCGCCAGCCACGGCTCAGCAACAGCCGTGAAAACAAAGGGATACTTCGCCTTCAAAGTGAACTCCGACGGTTCCAGCCCGGACTCGCCCGGCTTGTGGACGACATGCAACTGCATCTCCCGGGCCAGCTTCGGCCGGGACCGTTGCAGCGCGGCGGACAAGGAAGGTTGTGCGGCAGCCTTTTCCCAATTCCGGAACCACTCCACGGCTTCACCTGCCGCTTTCTCGGCTTTCAGGGTGCGAGCCGTCGCAACGGCCCGAGGTTTGGCGACCCGCTCAATGACCACCGTTCCGTAGAAAAGGGCCGTCACCTTCAGCCGCTCGTAGAGCTCTGAACGGTCGCCCAGTTTTCCCAGTTTGCCCTTGGCCTTCACCACCGCTTCCAGAACTGTCGCTGGACGCTTGCCGACTTCCGTGGCCACCAGGAACACGTCAAAGTCATCACCTTTTTCGCCAAGCCAGCCGCGGACTCGATCCTGCAACGACTCGTTCTCACGGTCTGTAGCTGTCGTCACACAATAGAAACGTCCGCCTGGCTTCAGATATTGTGGCAGACCCTGGACAATCCGGCGGAAAATCTGCTCCCCGTCTTCTCCGCCATCCCGGAACAGCAGCTTGTTGGCTCCATCGGGTATGTATGGCGGGTGAGCCACGATCACGTCAAACGTCTGCTCGCCGACGGCCTCGAAAAGGTCGCCCTGCACGGCAATGACTTGATCCAGGCCATTCAGCCGGCCGTTGAAATCGGAGAAGTGGACGGAACGCTGGCCCAGGTCCGCGGCCCAGGCTCGTTTGGCTCCTCGGGATGCCGCGAGCAGCGCCGCCACGCCAGACCCGCAGCACAGATCCAGGAAATCCTCACCGGGATCCTGGGGCTGGATGGAAAGGAAACGTCCGGTGTTGCCGGTGATGGCCGCATAAACGACGTCATCGGGAAACTTCTCGCCGATGAAGCGGGTCCGGTCCGAAACGACGTAGACACCCACAACCGGGTAGAGCAGCACAGTGCAGCGCCACTTCGTCTCGTCCTTGCGCGTCACTACGCCCAGTTCCGCCAGCACTTCCAGCAGACGGGCGGGCAGGTGTTCCAGGATCACTACCTCTTCGACGGCCTCTTCATCCATCAGAAGGCGAATCAGGACATCCAACGCATCGTGAATTTCGGCACCGGCCACGCGGTCTTCCGCGAGGTTCTTGAATTTGTAAATCGTCTCAGAACCTGTACGACGGCAAACCGCCTCTTCCGAGTACCCAAGCCGCCGCAGGCCCTCCCTCAGTTCTGAAAACTGACCAGGAGTGCCAATTGTCAGTGGAACCATCCGCTACCCTCCGATGAACTGCTGATGGACAGTATACTCAATGCCGCGGTGGAGTCCAATGCCTTTGTTTTGAGTCAGTTTCAGACATAAATGTTTCATTATCCTGATAGATTCGCACCCGCGGGTCCGGCTTTGCCCGCACCGGTTCAGCTACCCGGCGGCTATTTTTGCACCCGCCCCTGTGCGTCCAACCTTTCCTCTGGTACCTTGAGATCCAGATGCATCGCCTGGAACCCGTTGTCTGGACTAAAGGGACCATCCTCAATGCCCAACATTTACAACTTCAGGATCGGTACCTGGAGGACTCTCTCCGCTTCCGCCTGAACGCCACGCAGTTCCAGCCGTGGGGCTTCACGAAGCTGCGGATCGACGATGAGGCTCTCGCCGCGGGGATCATCAACCTCACCCAGGCGGCCGGAATCTTTCCGGACGGCCTGCTGTTTGACGTGCCCGAACTGGACGCCGGCCCGGCGCCGAAACCGATCGGGTCGCACTTCGGTCCAGACGATTCGAGACTGGATTTCTGCCTGGCGATCCCGCACTACCGGGAACGCGGTATCAATGTGGCCGGGCTTCAGCGGCAGGTGGATGCACGCTACCGGGCGGAGATCGCCATGGTCAGCGACGAGAACACCGGGCGCTCAGAAAAGCCCGTGACGCTGGCCCGCAAGAATCTGCGGATCATCGTGGAAGGGGAAAGCGTCGAGGGCATGTCGACGATCCCGGTGGGACGCATTCTGCGCACGCCGGCGGGGCTGTTTGAGCTCGATTCCCGTTGCGTACCACCGCTGCTCGACTTCCATGCCAATGACTATCTTTCCGCTATTGCCCGCCGGCTGGTAGAGATTCTCTCCGCCCGCAGCGACGCCCTGTCCGGTTTGCGGCGCCAGAAGAACCAGAGCCTGGCGGATTTCACGGCCTCCGATATTGCGAGTTTCTGGTTGCTCTACACGGTGAATTCGGCGCTGCCGATCTTCCAGCACCTGTACGCCGCACCAGGGATCCATCCTGAGATGATCTACAGCGAGATGCTCTCGCTGGCGGGGGCGCTGACGGCGTTTTCGATGAAGCTGCAGCCGCGCAATCTGCCCATCTACGATCATGAGAACCTGGGCGTCTGCTTCACTGAGCTCGATGAAGCCTTGCGGATGCTGCTGACAACCGTGGTGCCCAGCAACTTCGTGTCGTTGCCGTTGAAATTGGTGCAGCCCTCCATCTATGCGACCAGCATCGATCGCGAGGATTACTTCAAGAACACGCGGATGTACCTGGCGATCCAGGCGGAGACAAACCAGGCCGAGATCATCCGGCGTACGCCCCAACTGGTGAAGATCTGCTCGGCCGACTATATCGAGCACCTGGTTCAGACGGCGCTGCCGGGCATCCCGCTGAGGCACGTCCCTGCCCCGCCCAGTTCCATCCCGGTGAAGCTGAATTTCAACTATTTCAGCCTCGAGCAGAAGGGCGGACCGTACGAGGCGGTGGTGCGCGCCCGGAATCTCGCGGTGTATGTCCCGGCCGATCTGCCGAATCCGCAGATGGAGTTGATCATTCTCCTGCCGAAGGCGGAATCAGGGGCTTAGGCTGGCTCAACGTGAGTAGCGAATGGGCGGCTGGCCTCTGGGAATCATTCCCGGTGGAGGGGGCGTCTCGGCGGCTACAGGGTAACCTCCGGGGTAGCTGAGGCCGGGTTGACCGCCGCCTGGGCGTGCTCTCCGGCCATCCTGGCTCCCAGTCCGTCCACAAACTGCAACCGGCGTGCGGGACTTGGCTTGGGCAGCAGCGCCAGTGCGAACCACCCGGCCAGGATACTGGCGAACGTGATCATCAGCGGCACTGAGTAGTTTCCGAAGACTGTCCACAGCAGCGAGACGAGATAAGGGAACCATGTCTGGCCCACCGTGTTGACAGGCACGATGATCCCCATGACCCGCGGCATCGATTTCGAATCGAAATAGTCGGTGACCAGCAGCGGGACGACCACGAAATCCACCGTCATGCCGAAGCCGAAGATAGCGCCGAAAAGATAGGGTCCGCCGGCCTGCTTCAGAAAATAGAGCAGCGGCATCGCAGCCGACATGAACAGGAAGCCGACTGTGATCACGTGCCGCTTCGGAAAGTGGTCGGCGCCCCAGGCGAAGGCGAACCGGCCCACCGCCATGAATCCGAGCATAAACATCAGGGTCCAGCCGAAGACCTGGTCGAGCACCAACTGGTTCAGGTAGCCCGATTCGCGGAAGATCAGCTTCAGGTGCTGGGTCACCCCCGCCACGCCGGCGACGGAGATCGTGCTACCCACCAGCAGCAGCCAGAAAGCGCGGTTGAAAGGCGATTCGGTCTCCCGTGGGATCGCCGCCAAAGGTTGGAGCGAGGGCGCAGGTTCAACCTTCGGGAAGGCCCTGAGGGCAATGGGAACGGCCAGCAAGGCGCAGGCGCCGATGAGCATTAGCGCGATTCGAAAGCCGAAGGCGTGAGTCAGCGGCCGGGCCAGGCAGGCGACCGAGACCGCGCCAAAGGCACTGATCCCGAAGTACGCGATGGCCATGGCGGCGCCTCGGTTGCGGTGGAACGTCCGGGTGAGCAGGATCTGGTGCGAGAGCGGTCCGGCAAAGATCCAGCCCGTCATGTAGAGGATCCAGAGCAAGTAGTACTCCAACAGGCTGCCGCGCATCAGGCCGAAGCCGGCGAGCGAGAGCGCACAGACCATGGAGCCGCCCAGGATGCAGGCACGCGGCGGAAGGCGGCGTACGAAGAGGGGGCCGGCTAGGAGTGTGACGAAAGTACCGATGGGCAGCCCCAGCATGATCGAGGGTTTCGACCAGCCGAAGCCGCCTTCACTGATGGAGTGCTCGAAATAGTCGTAGAAGTAGGGCAACCCAAAATAAGGGATGCCGACGACCAGGCCGAGGATGAGCCCGGAGGCGATGGCCACGCTCCACGGGGCATCATGCCCGGTCCGCGTGCTCATATGTTCAGTGCCCCTCGGAGCCCGCCGGGCGCGACGCGGACTTGCGCAGACTGCATTCCCATATTGTTCCTGCCCGCACCCGATAGCGTCCAATGCAACTTCCTGTATCAGCCGATAACCTATGGTTATGAGCCTGACAGGCCTGAACATCGATTTGGACGATCTGCGGGCCGTTGCCGTGCTGTCGGCGCACGGGCACTTCGGGCGCGCCGCGGAGGCCCTGCACATTTCTCAGCCGGCGTTGACGAAGAAAATCCGGCAGGTGGAGACCCGAATTGGGGGGCGGCTGTTCGACCGCCACTCGCGCGGCGTGACAGCCACGGCCGCCGGCGCATTCCTGTGCGAGCGGGCCAGGCAATTGCTTGAACATGCGGCGGAAGCGGAGGAAATGACACGGCGGGTGCTGCTGGGGAACAGTGGAGTGCTGCGCATCGGGGCCGGGTTGACCACCATGCTCTCCGGCTTGCCCGAGGTCCTGCGTACCTTCCGGCGGCGCTACCCGGAGGTGCACCTGACCGTGCGCGACATGTCGAGCTCCGATCAACTGGCGGCCCTGCGCCGCCGGGAGATCGACGTGGGTTTCGCGCGGATGCCCAGCGAACCGGGCGAACTCACGATGGAGCCCGTCATTGACGACGAACTGCAGATCGCCTGCAACGCGACGCTTTGGCCGGCCGGGCTAAGCGAGCGGCGTGCCCTGCTCGAGAGCCCTTTCCTGATTCTCTCCCGCGAGGCTTCGGCAACATTCCACGACCACGTGCTCACCGCGTGCCTGGCTGCGGGCTTCACGCCGCGCGTTGTGCAGGAGGCAAACCAGTTACTGACGCTGCTGACCCTGGTTCAATCGGGCATCGGGATCAGCTTGCTGCCCGCTTCGGCCAAGGCTCTGCGCATTCCGCAGGTGCGTTTTCTCGATATGCAGCTTCCGGAAGCGGTTTGGACCGTCGGGATGGCCTGGAACCCGGATACGGTGATGGATACGCCGGCGCAGCACTTCCTCCCGCTGGTGCGCCAGCAATTCAGACGGACGGCCCGGCCGCAATCCCGGCGCCCGGCTATTCGTGCTGCAAAGCCTGGCTGGGGTTGATGCGGATGGCGCGCCGGCCGGGGGCAAGCACCGCCAACGCCACCACGAGCACGAAGAATGCCACGGCGGCCATGTAAGCCAGAGGATCGAAGAGATTCAATCCGGCCATAGCCGGCATGCCCGCCCGGAGAATGCGGGCGGCGGCGGCGGCACCAAGCGCGCCGAGAGTGAAGCCCACGGCAAGGGGCCGGTTCATGGGTGCGAGGATGGCGCGCACGACCTGGGCGGAGCGGGCACCCAGGGCGATGCGCAAGCCGATTTCACGGGTCCGCTGCGCCACAGTATAGCCGGCGAGACCGGCCAGCCCGATGGCGGAGAGCAGGATGGCCACAACGCCAAGGATGGCGATCACGGCCAGAGCTCTGGAGAGTTTCTCCACCTCGCGGTCGAAGGAGTCCGTGACCACCTGGACGGTCGGCTGCAGACGTGGATCCAGGGCGCGCGCAGCCTCCTGCAGGCGGCGGGCGGAGACGTGCGGATCGCCGGCGACACGCAGTAGCACGACGGATTCCGGTGCCTGTGCGGAGGAGTGGGGGAGATAGAATTCGCGCGGCTCGGGATTGCCGATGTCCGTGGTGGAAGCATTGCGGACGATCCCGACAACGGTGGGACCTTTGGGATCCCAGGGAAGCGGCTGGCCCAGGGCGCCGCCGTCAGGCCACAGGACGTGTTCCGCGGCTTCACTAATCAGAGCCACGCCCGTCTCGCCGGGGAGGAAGTTGCGTCCGCGGGCGAGGCGCAGCCCCATGGCTCCGAGAAACTCCGGATCCGCGTGGTTGCCCGCGAACTGCCGGCCCTGCCAGCCGGTGCCCATATGGACATTGCCCCAGGGCGCCAGCCAGACGGTGGAGGCGGCGCGGGCATCGGGGAGTTCAGCGGCCCGGGCGCGCAGCAGGTTGAGATAGGCGTTCGCGGCGGCATCGTTGTAGCCGTGCGCTTTCAGTCCGGGCGAGACCCAGACCAGATGGCGGTGGTCGAACCCTGGATCGGCTCCGACCAGTTTCTGGCGCCCGCTGACGAGCAGGCTGGAAACCACGAGAAGCAGGCAACTGGAAGCGACCTGCACGGTGAGGAAGATAGTGCGGGCACGGCCGGCGCGCGGAACGAGGCTGGTGAGGCGCAGGGCCGGCGGGAGTCCAAAGACCAGTGCGGCCAGCAACGCGATGAGAAACGTCGCGGCGATGGCGCGCCAGTCCGGCAGGATGTCCGAAGTCGAATTGTGCTCCAGTTGGATCACCTTCAGCACGGCGGTGCTCAGCAGCAGTCCGCAGGCGCCGCTCAACACGGCCAGCAGCAGCGATTCGGTGAATAGCTGGCGCACGACGCGCATGCGCCCGGCGCCCAGGGCCATGCGGATGCGGATCTCCCGCTCACGGGTGACGCCACGGGCCAGCACCAGGGTACCGAGATTGGCGCAGGCGGCGACCAGCAGCAGCAGAACCAGGACGGCGGCGGCCATCAGAATCTGGAACTCCTGCCGGTCCGCCGCCAGTTCCAGCACGGGCCGGGCATCGAGGTACTCGCCTGCCCCAACGTGGCTGGGTTGGAGTTCGCGAAGCCGCGCGGCCAGGGAGAGGGTTTCCTGCCGGGCGGCCTCCGGAGCCACGCCGGGGCTGAGACGGGCATATACATCGAGGGCGGAACTCCAGTCAGTAAACAGTTTGCTGCCTTCCACCACATAGGGCTGTCGAGCCAATGGAATCCAGATCTCGTCGGTAACTTTGGACGATCGGGGTATGAGCCCGACAACGCGCAGCAGCTTGCCGTTCACACGCACCTGGCTGCCGATCACAGCCGGCTCGCTGCCCAGTCGACGCTGCCAGAAGAGTTCGCCCAGCAGGGCGACTGGCTCGGCATCGGGACGCTCGTCTTCGGTGGTGAACAGGCGTCCGAGAGCCGGGGTGAGGCCGAATTCGGGGCAGTAATTGGCGGTTGCAAAGGCCAGGCGGACCGGCTCCGCCGCTCCATTGCCGGCCGCCTCACCGAAGGTGGCGGGCTGGCGGTCGAGGAGTCCGATCACCTGCCGGAACGACTTCGCGTTGGCGCTGTAGAAGGCCAGTTGAGGGTAAGGCAGGTTGGTGATGTAGACGCCGGGCGCACGGCGTGTGAGATGCACCAGCGTTTCGGGGTGGGGGGCGGAGCCGCCCTGGAGGTCGGCCAAAACCGCACGGAAGGCTGTGAGTGGTACACCGATGCCGAGCGCCAGCACCAGCATGGCCGTGAGCGTGAAACCGCGCGCATGGCCGAGAACGCGCGCGCCATAGGAGAGATCCTGACGCAGGCGGTCGAACCAGCCCCAGCCCCAGACTTCGCGGGTATCCTCGCGCAGGCGCAGTTCGTCGCCAAAGGAGGTCCGGCGCTCGGGCGGGAGTTGCTCGCGGTGATAAGCCATCTCCTCGGCCATCTCCCGCTCCAGACGGCGGCGATTCCACAGGTAAGAGAGGCGTCGCAGAAGCTCTCGCATGGTTGGCTCCTTAAGCCAGCTTCAATACGGATTGGATGGCACGGGTGACGTCGTCGTAGCCGGCACGCTCGATAGCGAGCTGCTTCCGGCCGGCCGCCGTCAGGCTGTATGAGCGCACCCGGCGCTTGGTGTCCGACAGGCCCCATTCCGACTCGACCCAACCCTTCATCAGCATCTTCTGTAATGCGGGGTAGAGCGAACCCTCCTCCACCTGCAGTGCGTCCTGGGAGAGCTGGCCGATGCGCTGGGCAATGGCGTAGCCGTGAAGGGGCCCTGCTTCCAGGACGCGCAGGACGAGCAGAATGAGGGTTCCGGGGACAAGCTCGAGTTTGGCCATAGGCATAGGTGATCTATATATAGACTACCTATGCCTATGGGGCGCGTCAAGACACCTGGCAGCGGCGCGGCGATTTGTTTACGTCCGCGCGGAGGCTCGATCAGTACAAGGTGGTTCGGATTCGCTCGGGCAGCGCGGCGTCATAGGCGGAGCCGCCCTCTTCGCCGGCTGTTGCGTCGGCCAGCATGGAGCCGGCGGTGGGCAGTTCGCCGGGGGTGCGGTGCAGCGCCTGGTCCCAGAGCCGGCTGCGGACGATGGCGCGGGCGCACTGGAACATGACCGCGTCGATCTGAAAGACAATCACGATTTTCGGCGCGGATCCGTTCACCTGGAAGGAATCGCAGAGTTCACGGTTGCGGCTGAGGAAGGCGTGCCCGTTGATGCGCAGGATCTCGGAGAGGCCCGGGATCAGGAACATCAGCGCGGCTCGAGGGTCACTAACCAGATTGCGCAGGGAATCGATGCGGTTGTTGCCACGGCGTTCGGGCAGCAGCAGGGTGGATTCGTCAGCGATCCGGACGAAGCCGGCGGCGTCTCCGCGCGGCGAACAATCGAGCCCGCGCGGGCCGCTGGTGGCGAGCGCGAAGAACGGCGAGGCCTCGATCATCCGGCGGTAAGCCGGCGTAAGTTGCGCGGTAACCTTGCGGATGGACGGAGTGGCCGGGGCCGCAAACATCGCATCGAGCTCCGCCAGGTCCCGAATGGGGTCAGGAACGGGAAAGGGCACGATTTCATCCTATATCAGGGCCAAGCGGTGGCCTACAACTCGCCCTTGAGGCGCAGGCGGAACAGCCGCCACAACTGGCGGAAAGAGTCTTTCAGCGCCGACGAACCCAGGCGAGGACTGGGCGCGTGATAGTGGATGGGCACTTCCGCAATGCGCAAATTGCGGCAATAGGTCTTGATCTCAGTCTGGAAGAAGTGGGCCCGGGACTGGATGCCGCGTTCAAGCAGGCTTTCCAGTGCTTGACGGGAGAAGAGCTCGAAACCGCTCGTCATGTCGCTCAACCGGGTTCCCAGCAGCAGGTTGCTCAATACTGTACCGCCGCGGCTGATCACATAGCGCTTGAGCGAGCCGTCGGTCATACGGCCACTGGGCATGAAGCGGCTGCCGAAGACGCATTCGTAGCCCTGCGCCATGGTCTCGAAGAAGCGGGGGATGTCGGACGGCTGGTGGCTGAATCCGGCGTCGATCTCCAGTATCCAATCGGCTCCGGACTGCAGCGCTTCGCGGTAGCCGCGGACATAGGCGTCCACCACACAGCGGTTTTCGGGCGCCCAGACGACGCGCAACCGGGGCTCGGAGGCCGCCAGGGTCTCCAGAATCTGGCGGGTATTATCGGTGGTGGCCCGGTCCAGAACCGCGAAAAAGGCGGCCGAGCGGAAGCCGGCACAATGTTCCAGAACTGCGGTCACAAATCTGGACGCGTTGTGACCTTCATTGGCCATGGGGCACGCCACCGCCAGGCGGATGTCGGAGCGATGGCTCGGGTGAAGTTCCTGGGTCAATGGGGTCCCATCGTGTTTGCGTTCAGCCAGCGCCGGATGCAGTTCACGGCCTGCGGCCCCAGGGCATCTCAGACGCGGTGCAGTTGTTCACCGCGATATCGAAGCGGCCCGATTCCGAGAGGATAAAGAGCTCGCCCAGGTCGGAAACCGCCTGGGTGTGTTCGACGAAGACGTTGATGTGCCGTTCGCCGCGGCCGCCGGCCATCCGGTCGCCGGGCAGCCACGACTTGATCAGGCCGGGGAACCCACGGGCGCTGACCAGAAGGTAGAGCAACCCGCCGGGCGCCGCCGGGCGCTGGTCCAGGGGCACGACGTCACACTGGATCTTGAGGTAATTGAACTGCTTTCCGATCGGCGCGAGGCTCACGGCGGCCTCGGTGATCCGCTCGGGCGTCAACACCAGTGCTTCCGTCGCGGCGTGCTTACCCCAGTCCACTTTGGGTCCGTGGGCATTGTAAGCTGCGGGGAAGATGGGAGATTCCGGCAGTGGCTGAGCCGGCTTGGAGAAGTCGATGCGAGCGATCGAGTAAGTGCCCGCATCCCAGGAGGGCCATTGCGTGAGCGGGGTCAGCCAGCGATGGTCGATGACGGAATTGGAAAAGTACACGTCATCGGTGCTGACATCGCCCAGGTGATCAGACAGGTACTCTACTTTCTGATCGCGCAGGAACTGTTCCGCCGCGCCGCGGCGGAGGTAGGTTCTGACAAACTCCGGCGAGTTGATAACGCCGTCCAGATTGCTGATGACTCGGTCTCCCTCAAGGAAGAAAGCCTGCGTCCCGACGCTGAAGCCCGCGATGCGGGTGCCCGGGGGGGTGTGGCGGTTGATCAGGCGGGCGGCGGTGATCCACTGATTGATGTCCGGCCTGGAAGTGACGATGACGGTGTGCGTGTAGCCGATGGAGGCAATGACCAGCAGCGCGGCGGCGGTCGCGGAAAGCGCGGCGGGGCGTAGGACGGGCCAGCGGTTCGCCGGCGAGTGGGCAAAGGCAATCGCGGCGTCAAACACAGAGGCGACCAGTTCGACCACCAGGATGACCTGCGGGACGTAGTACCAGTTGATATACCCGGCTTGCGCGGCGAACAGGGGGTAGGTGAACACATACACCACCATCTGGATGCCGGCGAAGAGAAACAGCGCCAGCCGGAACAGGCGTCCGGGCGAGGTGGAGCGCAGACCGGAGCGGATCCGCAGCGCCAATCCGGTCACGCTGAACAGGACCAGCCCCCAGGAGAGCACGCGAAAGGCGGTGAGGGTCCGAATCCCCTAAAAAAGATTGAAGGCCCGAGGCTCCCAGTGGTCCTGCCCGCCGAGGAGAACCGGGATGAGGTTGATGAGATAGGGTTTGAGTATGGCCAGAGCGGTGGAGAAATGCGCCCCGGCGGGGAGCCCGGTCTTCTCAATGTGGCCCTTGGCCATCATGCTGGCGGGGAAGATGCTGCCGAAGAAGACCAAATTGCCCAGGACGTAGAGCCCCAGGCAGGCGGTGGGCAGGACAAGTGGAAGGATCAGCCGGGTGAAACGCGTGCGGGCGGGCACGGCGAGAGCGGCGGGGGTAAAGGCGAGCGCGCCCAGGGCAAGAGTCATCAGGGGCAACAGCAGGGCGTAGTCCAACCGGCTCAAGGCGGCACAGGAGAGCAGCCCACCCAGAACCAGCATCCGCTTTTGCGAAGGGAACTCGTCCTTGAGCGTGTAAGTGTAGGCGAGCAGGCCGACCAGCGAGGCGGCGGCCACGCCGCTTTCCATTCCCGTGTTCCAGTAGATAAACAGCGGGCTAAAGAGCAGCAGGGCCGCAAACACGGCCTTGTAGGCGAGCGCCCGCGGGCACAAACGCATGTAAGCCAGCGTCGAAGCCAGGACGAGCAGGAACCCGCCGGCGGAGATGGCGCGCAATTGCGCCAACCGGTCGGGCAGGACGCCCATAATAGCAACCGCGGCGCTCATCCAAAGCGGTTGAAATCCATTTGTCGCATTTCGGCCGTCGAGGGAAAAAACAAAGGAGCGTACAAAATTCTTGGCGGGAACCAGATAGTAGAACGCGTCCTCGGTAATCATCTGGCTCGCAAATCGATCCAGCGGCATGCGGGCCACGAGGAAATAGTAGACCAGCGTCGGGAACAATACGCAGAGGGTCAGAAGCAGCGGCGGCCACTGCGTGGGGGCAGGAGGTGGCGTCGGTACTGCAACAGAAGGCTGGGGCCGATGGCCCTTGGGTTCCGCCGCAACGGTTCTATCCGCGCGGTGAGGTTTATTGTTGGCCATGGCGGAGCGGATGATTTCCAGAACTCCATTTCGGCGGAGCTGGAGTGAAGAGCCATATTAACAGAGGTGGGCAGAAGGGGCGAAGTCCTTAATTAGGGAGGCAGGCGGATTACGGCCGCGGAGTTCTTGGAGGGCCGGATAAAGAGGATGGAGGGGCACTTCGTCCAACGCCAGCGTTGGTGAGTTTCGTCCTGATTTATCTGGATATTTTTCGGTGGGGCGTGCGTGGAGTCCGGTTCGAACCTAGGGGGCCGCATGAACAGGCGCGGGCAGGAACGAATCCGCCCGCGCCAAAAGGACCGTTAGCGCAGGAGCCAGAAGGCCACAACGGCTATGATCGCCAACACCAGCAGGATGCTCAACCCGATGATGAGCGGCATCATGGGGTTCGACTTCACCGCCGGCGCTGGTTTGGCTGGCGCGGCGGCCGGGGCGGCGGCGGGCGGGCGGGCGGGCGTGGCCATCATGCGAGTGAATTCACCAGGGCCGCCCTTGACGGTGGGCGCGACCGGAGCGGCCGGTGCTGCCGGTGTGGCAGGCATGGAGCTCTGCATCTGCCCATATGGTGTGCTGGGGGTGCGCGGCGCGTCGGTGGGCACCGGGGCTCCGGAGAAGATGCGGGTGAATTCGCCGGGCGCGGCGGGCGGCGGCGCAGCGGCCTGCGGCGTGGACGCTGGCGGGGTGAAGGTCTGACCGCTGTCAAACATGCCCATCAGGTCGTCGCGTTTGGGTTCGTTCCAGGACCCCGGGCCGGGCTGTGGCTTGGGCGCAAACGGGGCATCGGCGTTGGGCGGCAGGACGGGTGCCGACCCTGGCGTGGCGGCCCCGGGCTTCCATGTGGCGCGCAGCATGCGCGTAAACTCCCCGGGTTCCGCGGACGGCGTTGCCGCCGCGGGGGCGGACTGGGGCGGCCAGGATGGCATGGGCTCAGCGGGCGCGAGGGGCTCCTGAACCGGCGGCCTGTCCCAGGCTGACGCCGCTGGCTGACTGGGTGGCAAGCTGCCCACGGCCGGCGGTTCGCCCAATTGGGAAGTGCGAATCATGCGGGTAAATTCGCCGGTCTGTGCCTGTGGGGCCGGAGGCGGCGGCGCCGATACCGGAAGCGGCGGAGGTGCGGCCGGCTGGACAGGAGACGGGGCAGTGTAGTCGCTCTTCCGCATCATCCGCGTAAACTCGCCGGTGTGCGATTCAGCGGGCGGAACTGGCGCGGCAGCCGCGGGCAACGGGGGCGGAAGAGGAGCCACGGATGGAGCCGGCGCCGGGGACATGAACTCCTGCTGCCGGATCATGCGCGTGAACTCGCCGGTCTGCGATTCGGCGGGAGGAACGGGGGCTGCAGCCACGGGCAGCGGCGGCGGCGCGGCCGCTGGCGGCGGCGGGGGCACCACCGGCGCAGCCGCGGCAGGGGGTATGAACTCCTGCTGCCGGATCATCCGGGTGAACTCGCCGGTCTGCGATCCGGCAGGTGGAACGGGGGCGGCAGCCACCGGCAGCGGGGGCGGCGGTGCTGCCGGCTGGACAGGGGCCGGAGGGATATATTCGTGCTGCCGGATCATGCGCGTGAACTCACCCGGTTCTGAGGGCGGGGGCGCCATCGTCGGAACGGGCGGTGCGGCCACAGGCGGAGGCAGCGGCGGTGGCACTGGCAGGACGGGTTCGGATGCGGCAGCCGCGGGCGGAACAAACTGGCTGGCATGCAGCAACCGGGTGAACTCGCCCGGCTCGGACCCCGACGGCGGGGGCGCTGCTTCGGGCACGAAGGGCGGAAGTTCCGGCGCGGCAGGCAGCGGCGGCGGTGCTATGCCCGGCTGGGGCGGCGGGGCTTCGGCCTGGGACATCCGCAGCAGCCGCGTAAACTCGCCGGGCGTGGCGGCATCGGGCGCGGTGGGGGTGTCCGGGACGGCAGGCGCGGGAGGATTCTGCTGGGCCGCCTTGAATTCACCGGCATCCCACTGTGGAATCTGGATGCGCGTCTTGCCCGAAGGGGAGCCCAGGGCAGGCATCGCCCACTGTCCGGCCTTATTCAGATCGCCAGTGGGCGGTCCGGCGGGCGCGGGCGGCGTGTCGGGCGGTTGTGGCGCCGGAAGAGACGCAGCCGGCTGAGCCGTAACCGGTTGAGCCGGAGCAATTTCATGCTCTCCAGGGGCGACGCCTGCGGATGCGCCCAGCCAGGTGCGGAAAAGCACCGCCCCAGGCAGCAGCGACGTCACGATGAAGACAGCGCCTTGCCACTCGCCGATCTCGACGATGTGACACTGCTGTTCGGAGGGAAGCTGGCCGGCCTGCTTGAGCAGCGGCTCGTCCTCCGCTCCGCGTCCAGCCGGGAACAGGTGCAGCAGCAGAATGCGGCCTGACGTGCGTTCCTGCACGGGCACCGTCTGCTCGACACTCACCGTTGGGTCCGCCAACGGCTGCAGAAATTCATATTTGCGGTTCAGATCCATCGCCCCTCCGGACAATCCGTAGCAAACTACCAGATGCACGTTTATTATAAGTAGCGGACGCAATTTGCGCGCGTCCGACTTTGGACCGCAGTGCACTGGGAGCATCGCCGGAACATGAGATTCCTTTCTAGGGTGGTCTGGTCGGAGGGCATGTACCTTGGTCCACACCACTTTCAGGTACAGGGGCGCTACTTTGAAGACTCGCTTCACTTTGCGGCATCCGCACTCATGGGCCAGCCGTATGGGCTCATGGGCTGCCTCCTGGACCCTGACGCCCTATCCAACGGCACGCTTTCCGTTATCCACGCCCGGGGTATCTTTCGGGATGGACTCCAATTCCACATGCCCGAGTGCGACGCGGCTCCGGCTCCTCGCGCCATCGGGGATCTGTTTCCACCCATCCGCAGTTCGGTAGTCGTCCTGTTAGGCGTGCCGGAGCGGCTGGAGAACGGTCCAAACTGCTCAATGAACGAGGCGGGATCCCAAACCAGGTATGTGGCCAGGAACCGGCCCTACGCGGACGAGACCACCGGGCGGGACGAACGGACGATCGAAGTGGGGGGTAAGGACTTCCGCCTCCTGCTGGATACAGAACCCCAGGATGGGCTGGTGTGCCTGCCCCTCGCTCGGGTGATGCGGGACGGGGCGGGCCAGTACGTCTTCGATCCTTCTTTCGTGCCTCCGTGCCTGCAGATCGGCGCCAGCGAGCACCTGATGCTGCTGTTGCGGCGCCTGATCGAGATTCTGGGAGAAAAGAGCTCGACCCTGAGCCGCGCTCCGTCGGGCGGTGGCGACCGCTCGTCCCGCGAGATCGCCAACTTCTGGCTCCTGCACGCCGTCAACAGTGCTTTGGCCGCCCTGCGGCACCAGTGGACCTCCAAACGCGGCCACCCGGAGGAGATTTTCCTCGAACTGTCCCGCCTGGCCGGCGCGCTCTGCACCTTCAGCCTTGATTCGCATCCGCGCAATCTGCCGTCATTCGATCACGACAATCCGGGCCCCTGCTTCGACGCGCTGGACTATCACATCCGCACCCACCTGGAGATCACGGTCCCCACGCGGTGCATCGAGATCCCCCTGGTGCAGACCGCCTCATGTTTCTACGAAGGCGAGATCACCGACACGCGCTGCCTCGACCGGTCGTCCTGGGTCATCGCCCTGCATGCGACCACCGGCGACGCCGACCTGATCGAGAAGGGTCCGCGCCTGGTGAAAGTCTGCTCCGCCAAGTTCATCGGCGAACTCGTCAAGCGCGCCATGGCTGGTTTGCCCATGGCTCATCTGCCCATGCCCCCGCCCTCCGTCCCGATGCGGGTCGAGTCGCAGTATTTCAGCGTTTCGAAATCCGGCCCCTTCTGGGACAACATTATGGTGACCCGACGTGTCGGCATCTACGTGCCGGACGAACTGCCCGACCCCGACCTGAAGCTCTTTGTCGTTCTCGATGCGTGAGGCCTAGCCTATGTCACAGCCCCAAACTGCGGAAGCGGCCTCGCGCCGTCCCTCTAATTTGGCATTGATCCTGCAGGAAGCGATCACCGCCACCGTGCGCATCCGCTCGATGCCGCAGGCGGTTTCGAGTGAGGAAGCCTTCCGCCAGCAGATGCGCGAGGCGCTGAAAATCGCGGCGCAGGAGGCCCGCACGCCGGGCGGTTACTCGCCGGAAGACATCAAGATGGCGATCTTCGCCGTCGTGGGTTTCCTGGATGAGTCCATCCTCAAGGCCGGCAACCGGGCCTTCCGCGAGTGGCCCACGAAGCCCCTGCAGGAAGAGTTCTTCGGCACGCACCTGGCCGGTGAACTGTTCTTCCAGAACCTGGAGCGGCTGCTGCGGATGGAAGACTCGTACGAACTGGCCGACGTCCTGGAGGTGCACCAACTGTGCATGCTGCTGGGCTTCCGGGGACGCTACAGCGCCCGCAGCCCGATGGAGTTCCAGGGGGTGCTGAACACCGTGGCGGACAAAATCGCCCGGATTCGCGGGGAGTTTGGGCCCCTGACTGAGGCTTGGCGGTTGCCGAACGAACGGATCGTGCAAGGGGCCGATCCTTGGAGCAAGCGGCTGATGTACACGGCGATCGGATTCCTGGCCGTCACACTGCTGCTGTTCGCCGTGTTCAAAATGTCACTGGTTTCCGGCGTCTCCGACGTGGCGGCCATTCCGGTCCGAGTCCGGTAGGAGTTCACGATGCGAAAAGTCGTTCTCATTACGATCCTGATCCTCCTGCTCTGGCTGGTTCTTGCCTGGTTCATCGGCTCGTGGCTGGGGCTGCACGGCGGAGTGCTGTGGGGCCTGCGGATCTCTCTCTGGATCATCGGCCTGCTCACGGCCGGCTTTGTCATCTGGTTCTTCCGGCGCAAGGCCAAACGGGAACGGGAACTCGAAGAGGGGATGGACGCCAACGAGGGCGACGAGATCGCCACTCTGCTGCGGGAAGCTGAAAAGCGGCTCACCGCTGCCAGGAACGGGAAATCGACGGGGCTCGCAACTACGCCTGTCGTACTGATCGCCGGCGAACCGGGCAGCGCGAAAACGAGCGTGGTGCTGAGTTCCGGCATCGATCCGGAACTGGTGGCCGGCCGCGTCCACCAGGACAATATCGTCACGCCTACACGGGTCGCCAACATCTGGTTTGCCAACGGCATCGCCATGGTGGAGGCCGGCGGAGCGCTGACGCAGGACAAAGCGCTGTGGAACCGGCTCATCCGGGGCCTGCGACCGGCCCGGCTCGCGGGGATCTTTGGCAAGGGCGGCACGGCGCCGCGCGCGGCGTTGGTCTGCTTTGATGCCGAGACTTTTGCGCATCCGGGCGGCGCGGAGACGGCCGCGGCGACGGCCAAGAAGCTCCGGCAGCGGCTGGCCGCCCTCAGCGAAGACCTGGGCATCAATCTGCCGGTTTACGCGCTGTTCACCCGCATGGACCGCATTCCCGGCTTCCTGGAGTATGTCCGCAACCTGAGCAACGAAGAGGTGAGCCGGGCGCTGGGCGCGACACTGCCGCTTTCCGCCAGCCAGCAGGCCAGGACGTACGGGGAAGAACAGACAGCCCGAATCTCGGCCGCCCTTGAGGGCCTGTTCAAGGAACTCGCCAACTATCGGCCTCCATTGCTGGCTCGCGAGAACGACGCCAATGCCCTGCCCCCGACTTACGAATTCCCACGCGAGTTCCGCAAGCTGCAGGCGCCCATCGTGCAGTTCCTGCTCGACTTGTGCCGGCCCAGCCAGCTTTCGACCGGACCGTACCTGCGCGGATTCTACTTCTCTGGAGTGCGGCCGGTGGTGATCCAGGAGTTCACGGGGACGACTGACCTGGCGGCTCCGGGCTCCGCCCAGGGCGGCGTGCCCAAGGCGACTACCATTTTCCGTGTCGGTCTCGAGGCCAACAAGCCGCAGGGGCAACAGGCTCCGATGGTCACCAGCCGGCGTGTGCCTCAGTGGACCTTCCTGGGCGCGCTGTTCCACGACGTGATGTTGGCTGACCAGCTTGCCTTGGGAGGCAGCACGTCCAGCACCAAGACAAACTCGGTGCGGCGCGTGGGACTGGCCCTGGCGTCCTTCTTCTGCCTGGTGATGAGCATCGGGATGATCGTTTCCTACGTGCGGAACCACGCCCTGGAGGCGCGGGTGCTGGAGGCCGCCAAGGGGATCAACTCCGCGGAGTCGACCGGAGCAGACCTGCCCTCAGCCGACGCGCTGCGCAAACTGGACACGCTGCGCAATACGCTCATCACGCTGGATACCTACAAGCGCGACGGCTCCCCCTGGAGCTTCCATTGGGGGCTCTACACGGGCGACAGCCTCTATCAACCGGCGCGCAAGGTGTACTTCGACCGCTTCCGGCAATTGTTGTTCGGGCAGACCCAGGCATCGATCCTGACGTTCCTGCGGAAGCTGCCGCCGGCCCCCGGGCCCGATTACAACCCGACCTACGACGCGTTGAAGGCCTATCTCATCACGACGGCCCACCATGACAAGAGTTCAGCCGCCTTCCTGACACCGGTACTGATGAAGTTCTGGAGCGAGGACCGCGGCGTCGATGCGGAACGCATGAAACTGGCGCAGGATCAGTTTGAGTATTACGCCCAGGCGCTGCAGGCCGAGAATCCGTACACAAACGAGAACGACGCGGCGACGATTGAGACCGCCCGCCACTACCTGGTGCAGTTCGGCGATCTGATGCGGGTCTATCGCGCCATGCTGGCCGACGCCGCCAAGAGCGGGCCGCCCATCAACTATCACAAGCGCTTTCCCGGCGCCGACCAGGCGATGACCGATCAGCGTGAAGTGCAGTCCGCCTTCACGAAGGCGGGCTGGGAGTTCATGAAGGGGGCGATTAAGAACCCCGACCGGTATTTCAGCGGCGAGCAGTGGGTGCTGGGCGACCAGGTCACGTCGAAGATCGACCGCGCCAAGCTGATCGAGCAACTACAGCAGAAGTACAATACCGACTTCACCGGCGAGTGGCGGGCGTTCCTGCGCGCCGCCTCCGTGCAGCGCTATGCCAATATCGCGGATGCCTCCAAGAAGCTGACGCTGCTGGCGGGCAATCAGTCGCCGCTACTGGCGCTGCTGTGGCTGATCTCGCAGAATACGGCCGTGGACGGGCCGGCGGTAGCGGAAGTCTTCCAGCCGGCGCAGGCCGTGGTGCCGCCGGCCAGTACGGACCGCTACATTGCGCCGCCGAATCAGAACTACATGAACGCCCTCATCGGGCTGCAGACCTCGCTGGAGAGCATTGTGGGGCAGCCCGCTCCAAATGAAGCGGTGGCCGGACAGATCCTGGGCAACGCGTCCACGGCAAAGCTGGCCGCGCGGCAACTGGCGCAGACATTCCGGCTGGATCCCGACGGTCACGTCGAGGCGCAGGTCCAGAAACTGCTTGAGGATCCGATCACTAACATTGAAGGGCTGCTGCGCGGTTTGGGTCCGGCGGAGCTGAACGGCAAGGGCAAGGGTGTGTGCGCGCAGATGAGCGCGGTTTGGAACAAGTATCCGTTCGATCCGAACGCGACGTCGGAAGCCACGCTGGCCGAGGTGAACGGACTGCTGCACAAGCCGGATGGGGCGCTATGGGTGTTCTACGAGACCAGCCTGTCGAAGCTGATGCAGAAGCAGGGCCAGCAGTATGTGCCCAACCCGGCGGGCGGCATCAACCTGAATCCGGCGTTTGTCTCCTTCTTCAACCAGGCGGCGGCATTGTCGGATGCCCTCTATGCGGGCGACTCGAAGGACCCGCATGTGGCGTATACGCTGAAGCCGGCGCAGAGCGAGGGGATCCAGAGCCTGTCGCTGCGGCTGGACGGTCAGGCGGCCACGTTTGGCGCGGGCGACTCGACGCCAAAACGCTTCACCTGGCAGGGTCCGGGTGCGCACGAGGCGAAGGCGGGCGTGCGCTTCGCCGGCAGTACGGACATCACCTGGTTCGACAAGGACGGCGTCTGGGCGCCGTTCCACTTCTTCACGGAAGCCGAGCAGTTCCAGCCTTCGGGCAACGGATACTCGGTGTCGTGGATCATCCGCGCGGGCAAGGAAGCGATGAAGCTGCCCAACGGTAAGCCTCTCACCGTCCGCTTCGACCTGAGCATGGAGTCGGCCCCGCCGATTTTCATGAAAGGCTACTGGCGCGGGCTGCGCTGCGTGGGCGAAGTCGCGAAATAAAGCCGCTTGCGGCCGGCCGGAATTCTGCGTAACATCGCCACAGCTTCATGCCTGGCGCGAAAGCGAAGAAGTATCGCGCGCTGCTGCTGTGTTGCGGCCACATGGATCGTGGCGACGACGCCATTGGTCCGCTCTGCGCCTCGGCGCTGGAAGATCGCAGGATCCCGGTGCGCAACGTGCAGGGTGAAACTTCGGAAATGCTGGATGCCTGGCAGCAGGCGGAAAGCGTGATCGTCGTGGACGCGATCTCGAGCCGCAAGACACCCCCGGGCACGCTGATCCGCATCGACTCCGCCGACGCGGCGTTCCAACCGGAGGCCGCTCGCTGTTCCACCCACGGCCTGGGGCTCGCGCAGGCGGTGAAGCTAGGCCGGGTGCTGAAGTGTCTCCCGGAGAAGCTGATTCTGATGGGCCTGGAGGCGGAAAGCTTTGAGTGGGCCGCTACCCTGTCGCCTCCCGTGGCCGCCGCCATGCCGGCGTTGCTGGATGCGATCGAGGCCGAGTGGCGGAAGCTGACTATCGCCCCGGCGCGGGCGCGGCGTTAGCCTTCAGCCCCACCTGATGGTCGGCGAAGTCCTGGACTTGGAAGTCGAATTGCCGCATCAACCGCGCGCGGTCCTGGATCCTGGCGCATTCCACGCAGAAGAGGGCGCAGGGCTGGTAGTCCGCCGGCTCCACTTTGGTCCCTTCCTGGCGGAGAAAGCGGATCTCGCGCTCGCCGGTGAACCCGCCCAGCAGGACGAACGCCGGGTAATAGAAGTGGCTGCGGCCGCCGATCACGGCGACCTTTCGGCAGCCGCTGTTGGCAATGGAGGAGCTTGCCGCCTCGTAGGATGGCCCGTCGGCGCGGCGCTCCGAGAAGAGGGTGGCCGTGCGATTTACGTCAAAGATACTGTACGGACCGGTCAGTGGCCGGAGGGTATTCTGGGTCGAAGCGTAAAGCGCAACCCCGCCGAAGAGCACCAGCACCGGGGCCGCCGTCCACTTGGAGGGCAGGCCGCCAAGCATCCAGCCCGCCGGGATCGCCGCAAAGACGAAGATCGGCAGGTGTAGCCGGGTATGCCAGGGCTGCCACCTCAGGTAGCCGCTAAACAGAAGAAAGGCCACAACGGCCGAAGCCCAAAGGGCCAGGATCAGACGGCCGTCCGGCTTGCGCCACCCGGGTACAGCCACCAGGGCGAGTCCTATACATAAGAGGAGATGGGCCGTGTTCGACATGCCGCCTTCGCCCCAATAGAAAGGTTGAAGGTGGAAACGGGATCCCGGCCAAAGCGACCGCTGGTCGTCGGGATCCTCACCCAGGCCGCTGACGGCTGAGCGAAAGCCGTTGTCGAGGGACTGGTGGAGGCGGTCCGGGCCTGTATTGAACTGGACGGCGAGGTTCCGGATGACGTTGGCAGCGATGCCGGTGGCGGTGAACCGCTCGCATTCATAGCCGAATAGCATGTCGCGATTGCCGATACGCGGCCCGGTGATGCTGCCATATTCGCGGTAACTGCGGAGCCAGAACGGTCCGGCGACCAGCACAATCAAGGCGATCATCACGCCCGATTGACGGAACAAAGCCATCCAGGCGTTGCGCTTCCAGGCCACCAGGAGACAGAGGCCGAAGGCAGGTAGGAGAAACCACGATAAGGACTTAGTGAGTAGCGACAGGGCCGCGGCCAAAGCCAGCAGCGCCGCATGGCGGCGGGTGGCTTCCTGCTCGAACACCAGGGCGAACGCGAACGCAGCCATAAGCCAAAACGTGACAGTGACGTCATTCTTAGCCCCGGTCGCGACCAGGATACCCTGCGGGAGTGTCGCAGCCAGAAACAAACCCATCCACTGCCCGCGGCGTTCGGCGCCTAGCAGTTGCAGCGAAAGCGAGACGGCGGCCAGAGCCCCAATCCAGGCGAACCATTGGGTGGCATTGGCGAGCTGATCGTCCTGCCCCAGGACGGCAAAGTTCAATTGAATGATCTCGTTACCAGGCGGCATGAAGTTCATGTTCGCCATATGGGTGGGGAAGAACTCGAGGGTCCGGTTCTGCAGCCAGACCATGACGCGTGGCATGTGGTAGGCCATGACGTCGTAGGTGTTCGGAGCGCAGTTCAAGGCGGTGACGCCGAGGATCACGGCCAACAGGGCGGAGACACCGGCCAGCGCTCGCGTCCAGGGGTCCATCGCCCGCCATTCTGCCCTCACCAGGCTCCATAACGAGGCTGGCCTCGAGCGACTTCGGAACAGGATCAAAGCCAGGCCCGCGCAGGCCGCCAGCCAGATAGAGGCAAGCGCGGTCCGTTGCAGGGCGTGGAACGCGCCAAGCGCTTCCGTCACGACAACGGTGAACGCCGTCCACACCGTAGCTGCCGCCAGAAAGGCGAGGCGCAGGCGTTTGAGCCGGCTTCTAACTACCTGAAACAGCAGCAGGAACGCCGCTAAGGGAAGATATTCGAGCATGGTCGTCCGGAAGGGCCAGTATAGCGGAGACGCCTCTCGTCCGGCCGCCGCGCTGCGGTATACTCCGCGCATGCCTTCCAGACGCACCTTTCTGAACTCCGCCGGGGCCGCCACCATCTACCGCCTGGTCGACTCCGCTCCAGCCCGGGCCGCCACGGCCGCTCCCAGCGACACGGTGAATCTCGGTTTCGTCGGCGTGGGCATCCGCGGATCCCAACTGCTGGAAGAGTTCTCTCAGATACCAGGGGTGAATCCCGTCATCGCCGCCGATCTCTACGACGGGCATCTGGATCATGCCAAAGAGTTCACGCAGGGCAAGATTCTGACCACCAAGCGCTATGAGGACGTGATCGGGCGTAAGGATCTCGATGCAATCGTCATCGCCGTACCGGACCACTGGCATAAGCAGATGACCCTGGAGACGCTGTCCGCCGGCAAGCACGTCTACATCGAGAAGCCGATGACCTGGTCGCTGCAGGAGGGTCCGGAGATCATTGCCGCCGAGAAGAAGGCCGGCAAGGTGCTGATGGTCGGCAGCGGCGGAAAGACAACCACGCTGGTCGCCAAAACGCGGGAACTGGTGGCAGCAGGCGAGTTGGGCGCCGTACGGCAGGTGCGGATGATGCAGTACCGCAACTCCAAGGAAGGCGCCTGGGTCTACCCGGTACCGCCGGACGCCTCGCTCAAGACCATCGATTGGGACCGCTTCCTCGGCTCCGCGCCGAAGCGGGCATTCAGCCCCGAAGTGTTCTTCCGGTGGCGCTGCTGGTGGGAGTATTCGGGCGGAGTCGCCACCGATTTGTTTGTCCACCTGCTCACGACAATGCACGAGGTAATGAACGTGCAGGCGCCGGTCTCCGCTGTCTCGCAGGGCGGGCTCTACCGCTGGAAGGACGGGCGCACCGTACCCGATGTGATGGAGTCGCTGTTCGAGTACAAAGAGGGCTTCATCGCCCAGGTCAGCGTGAATCTCAACAATTCGTCGCGGTCGCCAGCGATGCAGATCTTCGGCGAGAAGGGGACGCTGACGCTGGAGGCGTCAGGCATCACGATCACACCGGAGCCGGAAGACTACGATATCCAGATGTACGGCTCGTCCGCTCTCTCGAAGGCCACCAGGGACGAGTACCTGAAATCAAGGGATGCCGACAAACCACGGCCGGCCAGGCCGGAACCGAAGGTGATTCCCGTGGAGGCCGGCCCCGGACACGGGTCCTATTTCATCCAGAGCATCCGCGAATCGAAGCCAAGCCGCGAAAACGCAACCGAGGGCCACGCCGCCGCCGGGGCCGCGCATCTGGCGAATATGGCCTACCGTAAGGGCCGCAAACTGACCTGGGACTTTGCCACGAATCGCGTCAGCGAGGGCTGAGTGTGGACCTTTGGAGTTTCGACCGCAGGCGGCTGATCCCTGTAACTCCCTGAAAGGTAGGGAGCTACGCCAAGAACGGAGGCCGGGGCGCCGGCGCCGGGCGAACTCGGGCTGCGGTCGTTTGAAACAGTACCTAAACTCCCAGGACCAGATTGTCGATCAATAAGTATTGTTTCAAGGACAAAAAACTGCCGGACGTGGGTTCCTGGCCGGCCGGGCAGCCACTGCCCTTGGTGTAGGCGTCTGGGGGGTCCTCACCGTCGCGGGGCTGGCAGTGCTCGCCGCGCACCAGCTTCAGCCCGGCAAGTCAGCGGAACTGCACCGGGCCTGGCCGGCGGCCTCGAGTTTTGCTCGCGACATGACGAGGCCCACGCTGGTCATGCTGGCGCACCCTGGTTGCCCCTGCACACGGGCCAGTCTACGCGAACTGGAACGGATCCAAGGCGAAGCGGCGGGCCGCCTGGCGGCGCACATCATTTTCCTGGCGGTCACCGGGGTCCTTGACTCACAATCCGCCTCAATTGCCATGGCTCGTGCGATCCCTGGCGTTCAGGTTCATCTGGATTCCGCACCGGACGAGGCCGCGATCTGGGGCGCCCGCACCTCCGGCCAGGTCTTCCTGTATAGTCCCGACGGCCAACTGCGCTTCAGCGGCGGCATTACCCCAAGCCGCGGGCATGAAGGCCTGAACATAGGCCACAGTGCCATCTTGTCCTTTGTCCGGACGGGTCGGCTGGGCACCGTCCAGGCGCCGGTCTTCGGCTGTTCGCTGCTGGGGGGCTCATGAACGAGCGGGCCGCCGAACTCTTCCGGAAGCACCAGCATCGCCTGCATGTCCGGACCGACCGGATGCTGGCGGTTCTCCTGGTATTCGAGTGGCACTTCGGGATTCTCCTGGCCATGCTGGTCTCGCCCATCGCCTGGGACGGCCGGGTGAAGTCGACCCACCTCCACATCTGGGTTGCTCTATTCCTGGGCGCCCTGGTCGCCAGCCTGCCCGTATTCCTCGCAATACGAAAGCCCGGAGCGGTCTTGACCCGGCATGTCATCGGCGCCGCGCAGATGCTGATGGGCTCGCTGCTCATCCACTTCACCGGCGGACGGATCGAGACCCACTTTCACATCTTCGGCTCACTGGCGTTTCTCGCCTTCTACCGCGACTGGCGCGTGCTGGTCACGGCTTCGGCGGTCGTGGTCGCCGATCACTTCGCGCGCGGCCTGTGGCTGCCCTACTCCGTATACGGCGTCGTGTCGGCCAGTTTGTGGCGCAGCCTGGAGCATACCGCCTGGGTCGTCTTCGAGGACGTCGTGCTGATCATGGCCTGCCTGCACAGTGAGCGCGACACAGCGGAGATCGCGACGCGCCAGGCGGAACTGGAAGAGACGCAGGAAGCGATTGAGCAGCGCGTGCGGCAGCGGACGTCGGAACTCTACGCCAGCCGCGAAGCGTTGTCGAAAGCGAACTCGGAACTCGTTGTCGCGCGCGACCAGGCGCTGGAGAGCACACGGTTGAAAGCGCAGTTCCTGGCCAACATGAGTCACGAGATCCGCACTCCGATGAACGGAGTGATCGGCATGGCAAGTCTGCTGCTGGAGACGCCGCTGAGCTCCGAGCAGCGCTGGTATGCGGATATGGTGCGCCACTCCGGCGAAGCACTCCTGGGCGTGGTCAACGACATCCTCGACTTCTCCAAAATCGAAGCGGGCAAGCTTGATCTGGACGAAGTGGAGTTCAATCTGCAGGAGTTGGTGGAAGAGGTAGTGGAACTCCTCTCCAGCCCGGCGCACGCGAAGAGTATCGAGGTCAGCTACTTCGTCAGCCCCAAGCTGCCCCACTTTGTCTACGGCGACTGCGCAAGGATCCGGCAGATCCTGACCAATCTGCTGGGCAATGCCATCAAGTTCACCGATCACGGCGAAGTCGCTGTCCGGGTTGTGCCGGCGGCCGGAGCAGCGGAACCCGCTCCGGTTCGCTTTGAAATCCGCGATACGGGCATCGGGATCGATCCGGCGGTGCAATCGAAGCTATTTGAGTCGTTCACACAGGCGGATGGCTCGACCACCCGGCGTTTCGGCGGAACCGGCCTGGGCCTGGCCATCTCAAAGCGGCTGACGGAGCTGATGGGCGGTTCGATTGGATTCTCCAGCAAGCCGGGCAAGGGCTCAATCTTCCGCTTTGACCTGCCGCTGCCCGCGGGCCAGACTATCTCAGGCGATTCTCCGCCCGCCGCAAACCAGCTCGCCGGGGTGCGACTGCTGGTGGTGGACGACAACGAAACCAATCTCCATATCGTCGAGCATTGGCTGCAGGAGTTCGGGGCGGAGGTGGTGCTGGCCGAAACCCCGGCGGCCGCCCTCAGCCGGCTAGCCGAGGCGGCATCGAACCATCGACCCATCCAGGCCGCCATTCTGGACTTCGGCATGCCTGTCATGAACGGCATGCAACTGGCGCGGGAGATTCTTTTGAATCCGGCGTACAGGAAAATGCCGCTGGTGCTGCTCACTTCCTATGTCGACAAGTCCTATCGGACTGAAGCGCTAGAGATCGGCTTCGCTGCGTACCTGCCGAAGCCGACGCGCAAACGGAAACTGTTCGAATGCCTGATCTCAGTCCTCGGCCACGCGCCAGAACCGGAAGATATGGCCCTCCAACCAGTCGGGCGGGAGGCGCTGGGGCTGAAGGTGCTGGTCGCCGAGGACAATCCTGTGAACCAGATGGTGGCGCGGCGCTTCCTCGAAAAGCTGGGGTGCACCTATGAGCTGGCGCAGGACGGCAGGGCGGTGCTGGATGCCTGGACGCGAAGTGCATACGATCTGGTGCTGATGGATTGCCAGATGCCGGTGATGGATGGGTATGAGACCGCGGTGGAACTCCGCCGGCTGCAGGGTAACGAGGGCCATGTGCCGATCATCGCCATGACGGCCAGCGCGCTGAAAGGTGACCGGGAGCGGTGCCTGGCCGCAGGCATGGACGACTATGTCGCGAAACCGATCCAGTTGGACCAACTGGCGGAGGTCCTGCTGCGCTACAGGCCCACCAGCGATTCCAAACAAAAAACGGACTCGTGAGAATTCCGGGCTCGGTGGAGCGAGAGCCGCCACGCCGAGCCCGGAGCCAACCTGCTTACTGAGCCGGCGGCATGTGGCTCATCTCAGCATTCAGCGAGTAGATGGTGTATTCCACGCTGGTCAGCATCGAACCCATTTTGGCCAGATATTTCTGAAAGCCCTCTTCGCCCAGGGCCTTCCGGATGGCGCTAGGCTGATCGAGTTCACTCCAGCCGCTCATGCCGGTATAGGTGTGGATCTCATTCGTCGGCGCGCCAAATCTCGTGCGAGCCACACCCCACGTGGTTGCTCCACCCTTCTTCACCGCAGGCAACGTCTCCTCCTTCAGCATCGCCAGAACGTCGTTCAACTTTCCGGGTTCGGCGCGCAGTTTGCCAGACTGGACGAACGGAGGCGGCGTTCCCGGCCTCGGCAACGAGATGTCAGGTTGAATTTCGTCGATAATGCGCTCCATGCTCTCGATGCACGCATTCATGCGGCTGGTGAGATTCGCCATGGCGGCCGCATGCTCCGCCATCTTCGGATCCGGGCTGGTCGTGAGCTCGGACCATTTCTGGTGGAAGCGCACAATCCCCACTTCACGCGGTCCCGATTGCGCCACCCACACCGTGAAGTAGCGCTCTGAGCCGGCCTTCTTCAGCAGCGCGGCACGCTCGCGCATGACCGCGTTGAAATCGTTGATGCGATCCGGCTTCAGGCGATAGCGGACGATGCTTCGAATCATCCGCTGCTGCTGCGCTGGGAGCGGCAGCAGGAGAGCCAGGCATCCCAGCGACAACACGCACGCGCGGCGCGTCATTGTCATTTGCAAACTCGTCGACATAGGTAGTCACCTCTACTACGGTTGACCGCGCACACCAACGGCGTCCTGACCCGGTGCCGCCTGCAGCGCGATGATGGTTGATAATCCGGCCTGGAAGACCGGAACCCAGTGGTTCTTTACACTACGCCCACAAGGCGCTAACACGAACCGAAATCTCTCAGGGAATATCACAAGATAGCCATCCACCCAAACTGGGGCTTTGCCGCCAAGCCATTGAGCCACAGGCGGCTAGGGCGCTTTCCCGCTTGCTAATCCGCTTTTCCCGGCGTATTCTGGCGTTACTTGAGGTTAGTGCGGGAAATACGGAAGTATTTCCATATTTGAAACAATATGCGCTTCATCGTGTTTGCTGCCGCTGCGCTATTCCTGTCCCTGTTGCCGGCGGGCGCGCAGTCGTCCGTCACAATTAGCGAGCCGGAGATCCAGTCGTTCCTGAAGGGGCATTCCACGGTGGTGAGGATCCCCGTGCGGAGCCAGATGGATCACGAGGTGGGTGCGACGCTCACGCTATCGTGGCTCAACAGGGAAGACACCATCCTGCACGCTTCGCAGACAGAGGTGCGGATTCAGGCAGGGCAGAACCGGCTCGAGGTACCGTTGCCGCTGCCGGCCTCGTCGATCTGGCTTCGGTTGCGCTACTCGCTATCCCCGCGGACCCAGGATGCGCGCGCGTTTCCTCCGCAATCCGGCATTGTTGGCATCGCCCGGATAGCCAGTCATGTCTTCGAGCTGAAGGCGACCCAGGCCGGAACGTTGCATCCAGGCAGCACCGTGCTTTTCCACGCACAGGCCGTCCATCCCAGTACCCGCGAGCCTCTCGAGGACCTCGACTGGACCGCCCGCCTGGAGGTTGGACAGCGGACGCAGGGCCCCGTCCGGGTGGAGAAGCAAGGCCGCGGTTTTATGGAGTTCGCGTTCAGCCTGCCACCCACTCTTCCGGAAGACGGAGACCACACCGCCAAGGTGAGCATTACCGCGAAAAACGGGGATTTCCTGCAGGAGGCCAGCCTCAAATTCGACATCCCAGTTGAACCCACCGCCACCATCCAGACCGATAAACCCATCTACCAACCGGGTCAAACGCTGCACATGCGCGCCATCCTGCTGGATCCTCAGGGTCGTGCGGCCGCTGGCGCAAAAGCCTCACTGCGTGTAGAGGACGGCGACGGCCAGCGGGCGCACACAGCCCAGCTGACGGCCTCCCGATTCGGCATCATCCAGGAGGACTGGACACTGCCCGAGACGGCACCGCTGGGCGCGTACTCGATAGAACTGAAGTTCGGCAATGACGAGCGCGTGGTGGCGCAACATACGATCCGCGTGAGCCGCTACGAGCTGCCAAAGTTCCAGGTGACGGTGAAGCCGGACCGGACAGCCTACCTTCCGGGTCAGACGCCGGTGGTGGCCATCAATGGGTCGTTCCTGTTTGGCAAACCGGTGCCCAAGGGACACGTGAGAGTCGTGCGCGCGAGCCATGGCGACCGGCGCAGGGCCGATCGCGAGCTTCAGGACGACAGCCCGGTTGCCGCCGAAGGCGATGCGGCAGAGGACGGCACCTTCCAAGCCAGACTCGATGTGCAGGAGACATTCGATGAGCTCCGGCAAGAGGAGCAGACGCGCTACCGGGACGTTGCCTTTGCCGCTTACTACACCGATCCGGCGTCGCATCGAACCGAGCAGTGGCGCTTCGACATCCGCCTCACGCGGGAGCCCATCCACATCTACGTCCTGCAAGGATTGGATGCCGGACCGCTGCCTCGCCGGGTCTACGTGACGACATCGTATGCCGACGGGCGGCCCGCGGTCACAACGGTCGAGGCATCGCTCGCCGGGGCGGCCTACACGACTCGTACGAATCGGTATGGAGTGGCTCGCCTGCTTCTCCCCTTCCGGGATGCCGGGGCCGGGGAAATCGAGTTGAAGGCGCGAGATGCAGGCGGAATCGAAGGCAAGTGGACCAACGACTTTCGACCGAATTGGGGCATCTCCGCCCGCCTTACGATCGCGCGAAGTCTTTTTCAGCCAGGCGACCCGGTGGAGATCCTGATTGAGACAGCTGACGGCGGGCCGGCTACACCCTCGGTCCAGGTGCAGGCCCTGGTGGACAACCGGGTGGTGGCGAGCCGGGTGGCGACCATCACCGTCAATCAAGGGAAGGTCACCTTCCCGTATCAGCGGGAGTTCCAGGGGATCGTGACGTTCGCCGCGTGGACCGGCAGCAGCCGCTCCAAAGACGAGCCGGGTTACGGCGCTGGGGCCGGTCAGACATCGGTGATCTTTCCCGAGGGGTCAGACCTGCATCTCACGGTGAAACCCGGCCAGCCCGTCTACAAACCCGGTGAGCAAGCCGCCCTGAAGATGCGTGTTCAGACAGCGGATGGCCGCCCCGTGGAAGCCGCCCTGGGCTTGGCGGTGGTCGATCAGGCCGTACTGGAGCGCGCCCGGACCGACAGCGAGTTCGGACAGCGAAAGTGGTTCGACTGCGTGTACTGCCCATCCGGCGATTCTGGGGCAATCGGAGGGGTCCAACTGAGCGACCTGCTGACGGCGAAACCGGCCCAGTATCGGGATCCCGAGCTCAATCTGGTGGCCGAAGCGCTGCTGGCTCAGATTTCGTCGCATCCGCTTCTCACCGCCAGCGAAGACATTTCAGAGCGACCTGAATTCGGGTCGATTCGTTCACTCGTGCAATGGATGGAGAAGACGTTCACCAGCAGGTACACCGAGACATTCGAGTTCCCCACGGATGAAACGAGTCTGGCCCAGACCCTGGGTCCTGACTGGTACGCCAAGCGCGATCCCTGGAACCGCCCCTATCTGACGGAATTCGGGTTTCACAGGAACTATCGCACCATCCTTCTCAGGTCCACGGGTCCTGATCAGTTGTCCGGCACCGACGACGATTTCGTGGCCGGCGAGTTCCGGCGCTCCTATTTCCTGCCGCTGCACAGGATCCTGGCAGGGATCTTCCACCGGCGGCAGGACTTCCCAGCCGATGAAGCCGGGGTCCGGCGTCTGCTCAGCAGCAACGGCCTTCTCGTCGACACACTCCACGATCCCTGGGGGACGGCTTATCTCATTCAGGTGGAAACCATTCAGCGAAATCGAAACGTTCATCTCTATAGCGCCGGACCCGATCGCGTGTTTCATACCGAGGATGATTTCGGCGCAGATTCTCTCTATGGCTCTTACTTCCTGAAGGAGGAGGCGGAGCTCCGCCGGGTGATCCAAAGCGCCCCGACTCCGCCCAGGACGCTGCAGGAGTTTAACAAAGTGCTCGCCGATGGAGGCATCGAGCTGAGCCGTTACTCGGACGCGTGGGGGCATCCCTACCGCCTGGAGAGCAGGACGTCCACGGAATATGGCGACCGCGTCTCCACGCGCACAGTGCAGATCTATGGCGGCACCCCTCAAATCCGCACCAACTTCACGCCCGTGACGCGCAAGTTCATCGTCTTTGTCCTCCGCAGCTCGGGTCCGGACGGCAAGCCGGAAACCAGGGACGATTTCGAGATCCTGAGTTTCCCGATCCTGCTGCAGGAGGAAAGCGCCGTGCCCGCGAAGGAGCCTCCGGCCGGTTCGCCGGTTCGCCTGCGCGGCAGCGGCGAAATCACGGGTTCCGTGCTGGATTCCTCGGGCGCGGTGATACCGCTGGTTGAAGTGGTGCTCACCACACCCCAGGGGCTGGAGTACATCACAATCAGCGATCCAAACGGAGCATACTCCTTCCCCGCCCTGCCGGATGGAACGTATGTCATTCAGGCCGCCACTCACGGCTTCATGACCAATGTCATCGAGGCGATTCCAGTGAGCAGCGGAAAGGTCACGCAGTTGGATATCACCCTACAGGTGGGCGCTGTCAGTGAGAGCCTCGCTGTGCAGGGGCAGAGTGTCATGCTGCAGTCGGAATCTGCAAGAGTCTCACGAGCCGCCGTTTCTCAAGGGCCGGCGTCCACTCCGCGCATCCGCACGTACTTTCCAGAGACGCTTTACTGGGCACCTGAGTTGACCACGAATCCGCAAGGTCTCGCCACGACACGCTTCCCGCTGGCCGACAGCATCACGACCTGGAAGGTCGCCGCGATTGCCTCCACGCTCGACGGCCGGCAGGTGGAGACAGAGGCTGACCTGCGCGTCTTCCAACCCTTCTTCCTCGACTTCGACCCGCCCCTGGTGCTGACGCAGGGGGACGAGGTACGCATGCCGGTGGCCGTACGGAACTATCTGGATCGCGCGCTGTCCGTCGATGTCGCCCTGCTGCCCAACGACTGGTCCGCCGCCCGCGGCCGAACCAGGCTGCAACTGACCATCCCTGCCAACACCACGGACAATCAGTCCTTCGAGATTGTGGCGAAGACCAGCCGGCGCAAGGCGGCCCAGCGGATTACGGCGCAGGGCGGCGCGCTCAGCGACGCCATCGAGAGGACAACCGATGTCCATCCGGACGGGCAGTCTGTTACTCAGGTACTGGGCGATCTCGCGGCGGGCAAGACGGCGTTTCCCGTTACGATCCCGGCCACAGCCATCGCGGGCGCCACCACCAGCGAGCTCAGGTTGTATCCCAACATCCTGACCGTACTCAGCGAGAGCGCGGCGGCCCTCCTCATCACCCCGCACGGCTGCGCGGAGCAGACGACATCAGCCGGCTTCGCGAATCTCATCGCTTTGCACTATGCACGCGCGGCCGGCCGCGCCACACCGGAGTTCGAAACACAGGCACTGAAGAATATCCGGCTGGCTGTCGACCAACTGGTCTCGTTCCGGGCCGCGGGCGGCGGCATCAGCTACTGGGGCAGCGGAGACGGCGACGCGTCCGTCACCGCCTACGTGCTGGATTTCCTGTTGGCAGCCAAGCCGGATGTGGAGCCGGATGAGGAAGACATCGAGGATCTTGTGCATTGGCTCGAATCCACACAATCGCCGGACGGACGCTGGAACAAGGGTCTCAGCGGCGTGGCGGCGAGCGAGCGCCGTCAGACGCTGATTACGGCCCAGGTTGCACGGTCGCTGGCCGCGGCCAAGCGGGCAGGCATCCAACTCAAGCCCACGACGCTGGCCGGCGCTTACCATCACCTGGCGCGCCTCACAGACTCGACCGATGAGCCGTACATGCTGGCGCAGTTCATCCTCGCTGCCCTGGATTCCGGCAACGAGTCCCTGCTCGGCAAAGCCGTGGAGCGGCTCTCCGCCCTGGCCCTTCCGGAGAACACCGCCCTTTATTGGGACCTCAAGTCCAACTCGCCGTTCTATGGCTGGGGCATCGCCGGACGAGCCGAGACCACCGGCTTGGTAATCAGCGCTCTTTCCGCCTGGCGCACCCTGCATCCACAAACCACCGGCATCGACTCGGCCATCCGGCGCGGGCTGCTGTTCCTGCTGCGTCATCGCGATTCGCAGGGCAGTTGGCACTCGACTCAATCCACGGTCCGGGCCATGCGGGCGGTCGCCGAAGCCTCGGCCGTGCTGGGGCCCGTCTCGAAGCCGGGCGGCTCCATCGGCATCCGGGTGAATGGCCGGCTGGTACATACGATCACTCTGCCTGCGGAATCGAAGTCCACTGATCCGATCCTGATCGACATGTCACCCTTCCTCGGCAACGGCACCAATCAGGTGGAACTGGCGCCGGCCGGCGGCTCCGGCGGTGCGTTGGTGCGGATGACGACCACGCACTGGACTCCCTGGCCCACGACCAAACCCCGATCCTTGCCAGAACTGCGCCTTTCGGTGGGGTACGACAGGCTGGAGTCGCGGGTGGGCCAGCCCATCCGCTGCACGGTCAAAGCGGAGCGCGTCGGCTTCCGGGGCAACGGCATGATGCTGGCCGAGATCGGCCTGCCTCCGGGTGCGGAGGTCGACCGGTCGAGCCTGGAAGAACTGCTCGACGACGACACCACCGCGTTGCAGCGCTACGAGATCCTGCCCGATCGCGTGGTCCTCTACCTCTGGCCTCGCGCTGGAGGGGCTTCGCTCACGTTTCAACTTTCCGGCCGCCTGGCGATGACCGCGAAGGCGGCCGCTTCGACGTTATACGACTACTACAATCCGGAGGCCCTCTCGGAGGTGGAGCCCGCTACATTCAAGGTGCGGTAGCTCGCCCTATTTCTTCTGACTGCCGCCGGCCTGCTGCGCGAGGATCTGCTGACGCTTCGCCAGCGTTTGCTTGTAGGTCAGGGTGGGCGCCTCGCCATCCTTGGGGGCGTCCAGCAGTGCGATCGCGCGATCGATCGCAGCCAGGGCCGCGTCATAGCGGCCGAGTTGGCGGTTGGCTTCCGCCAGGCTTTCCCACGAGTTCATGGCGCCGGGCTCCAGCTTCGCGGCCGCCTCGGCATAGGTCAGGGCCTCTTCCGGCCGCTGCGTTCCATCGATGCCGAGATTCAGCAGCAGGTCCGCCAGGTCCGCCTTGGGGCGGAAGCCCAGGCTCTCGTCGCTCGCGGCCTTCTTCAGCTCGTCGTAAGCCTTGCGCACAGCGGCGGCGGTTTGCGGCGTCTTGAGCTTGTCGTGGGCGTAGGCCAGGTTCCTCAGCGACGAGAGGTAAGAGAGGCGGAAGCGTTCACCCGCACTCGATTTCACCAGGCGTTCGTTCAGGGGCGTCGACTCTGAATAGTCGGCCAGGTATCCTGCGTAGTCTTCCACGTTCCAGCGCATCATCGCGCGATTTTCCAGCAGCACCGCCAGATTTGCGCAGGCCTGCAGATCGTCGGGGTCTCGAGCCAGTTCACGGCCGATGGACAGCGGCTCGTCCATCATGGCCAGGGCCTGCTTCGAGTCGCCTTCCGCATTCGTTACGGCGGAAAGGGTCATCAGGTACGAAGCACGGGCTTTGCGGGCAATGGAACTGTTCTGCACTTCCGGAGGCAGGCCGCGCAGAAGGCGGAAGCCGCGGTCCACCCACGCCCTCGATTCCTTCGGCGCTTTGTCGGCCAGCGCGATGGCACGCAACCGGTAGAGGTCGAGCAAGGCGAGTTGGAAGGAGGTCTGCCGCGCGCCCTGATGGTCGATCCCCTCCAGCAGGATCGTTTCGCCCTTCTGGGCAACCTCCGCGGTCGCGTCGCGCGTGCTGTCCCGGGCTTCGGGAGAACTGAAGACCGCAATCAGCGCACGGCCCAGCAGCAGGCGGCTCTCGTCGTCCGACGGGTTCGACTGCACCTCCTTCTCGAGCTGTTGGATCGTTTGCTCGAACTTGGGCAGCGAGCCGGCCGCGGGATTGGTGGTGAGCGAGGCAATCGCCGCGCTGGCTTCGAGCTCGCGCTGCGCCCGGCGTGCCTGCTCGCTGCCGCCGGATACTGGCTTGAGCACGGCCAGGCCTTTCTCGTACATCTTCGCAGCCAAGGCGGGATTCCCCAGCGTCGCCTTGGCAAAGTTGCCTTGCGTATCGCCCAGGCGGCGGTAGCCTTGCGCGATTTCTATGGCCAAGCCCTCGTCCAGGTCGCGTTGCGACGACAGGCGGTCGAGATAGTCGAGAGACTGCTGCACCATGCCGGCACGCATCCGCAGGGTGCCGGGAATCAGTTCAGCCCGATCGTAGAGCTCGAACAGTTGATACCGGGCCAGGCGCCGGACTTCCTCAAAGCGCTGCTCCGCCAGACGCCGCTGCTGCACAGTCGCCACGAAGCCGACGGCGGAGGCCAGCAGCACGGCGGTCACGGCGGCTACCATATAGCGCCGGCGGTAGAGGAACTTGCGCGCTCGGTAGGTAATAGTGAGCGGCCGCGCGTGGACCGGCCTCGATTCCAGAAACGCGCTGAGGTCGTCCTTCAGCTCCTCCACACTCTGGTAGCGATCGCGCAAATGATAGGCCACTGCTTTGGACGCAATGGCACTCAGGTCGCCACCCAGGGATGCTCGCAGTTCGCTGAGGCTCGCCCCTCGGACCGCCGCCGCCTCCACCGTTGATACGGAGCCCAGCGCCAGCACCGGCAGGTCCTGCGTAGCCCGGCTGAACTCCTGCGCCAGGTCGTTGGAAAGCGTGAAGGCCCGATGCCCGCCAAGCAGTTCATGCAGGATCAGGCCCAGCGAGTAGACATCGGTGGCGATGTTCAAAGGATCATTGCGCAGTTGCTCCGGGCTCGCATAGCGAGGCGTCAGCAGGGGCAGCGTCGTCACCGCGGTGCTCTCGCGCGAGCCGATCAGCGTGGCCGTTCCAAAGTCCAGCAGCTTGACGGCGCCGGTCTTGTCCACCAGGATGTTGGCCGGCTTCAGATCGCGGTGAATCACCAGATTGTGGTGCGCGTGAGCGACGGCGTCGCAAACCTCCAACAGCAGCCGCAGGCGGTCGCGAACGTTCAGCTTCAGCCGGTCGCAGTAGCTGTCCAGCGGCTCGCCGTCGATGTACTCCGTCACGAGGTACGGTTCGCCCGTGCCACTCACTCCGCCGTCGAGCAAGCGCACGATGTTCGGGTGGTTCATCTGCGCCAGCAGTTGGCGTTCGGTGCGGAATCGTGTGGCAAAGGCGTCGTCGGCCAGGTGCGGAGCCAGCACCTTGAGCGCCACGTTCTGCGTGTATTCGCCGTCGGCCCGCTCAGCCAGATAGACCGCCCCCATGCCGCCGCGGCCCAGCAGGCGGATCACCCGGTACGCCCCGAACTGGGTCAGCCCCGCCAGCTCCGAAACCGCGCGAGCCACTGCATCGGGTTGGGGCTCCATGCGCGGATCGGCTGCACTGTGGGCGCCAAGTAGTTGAAGAACCTCTTCCTGCAACTCGGGGTCGTCGGGCGCCTCGCGCTGGAGGAACGGCCCCTGCTCTGCGCGAGAGAGCGCGCGGGCTTTGTGGAACAGCGTCTCCAACCGGGCGAAGCGATCCATTCTGGATTAGTTTCTCATGTTCGTCGCTGGGAGCTGAACAGAAAAGGCCGCCATGCTGCGGGCAGCGCGGTGGCCTTTGTCCGGCAATTCAAACAGTTTCGCAGACTAGCGGCGGAAGCGCCGCAAGCCGGCGACGGCGGCGAGGCCCGCACCCATCAGCAGGTAGGTGCCCGGCTCTGGGACGGACGCCAAAGCGCCCGGCATGGCGAGAGACTTGTCGGGGATGTCCAGCACAAGCTGCGCGCCATTGGAGTTCGTCTGCCACAAGATGTCCAGCGTGATCGCCCAGACGGCGGGCGTGACGCCGGCGAGACCGGTGATCTCTCCAGTACCGGAGAAGTTGCCGAAGCCGGAGCCGCTGGTTTGGAAAGTGAACTCTGTCGAATCCGCGAGTGAGGTGACCAGGTACTGCAGGCTCCACTCCAGGGACGACGACCCCAGGGCCGACACCTGACCGGCGCCAAGCCCTTGCGAGAGGTCAAAATCCCACTTTACCGGCAGGTTTCCGGTGAACGTGCCCGAGTTGCCCGCGTCGTTGGTGGCCACGATGTGGATGTTCGAGACGAAATCAGTGGGGCCGTAACAGGGGAAGCAGGTCTCGAACCCCTGGCTGCCTTCGATCTTCGGACCTGTCACATTCCCGACCGTGGAATTCACGATGGAGAGGCTGCCGCCTTCCAGGACAACCACGGGTGAATATGAGGTGACCGAGACCTCAACCACGTCAATCTTCAGGATTACCGCGGCCTTCCCTTGTGGTGCACTCCAGGCTAACGCTACCAGCAGTAGGGCGGAAACCGCCAAAGTGCGCCGTATCGCGGCGCACACTTCCGGTTTTGACTTCAATTGACCTTCCTCCTTTGCTTTCAAACGCCCGTTCGAAAGCATTAAGAGCGTATCACGAAGGAACCAGGCCACTCAATGGCGATGTCATACGAATCGGCCAGTAAGTTCCGCTCCTACTTATACTTATCCGTATGACGCCAACTCTTGCCGCGCATGCCGAGCGGGCATGACAGCAGGAGCTTCACGAGACTTGTTCGCCCCCTCATCCGAGAAACTGACAACTCGTGCGACGCCCCTCTCTAGACGATTTCTTCTTTCTGAGCGTCCCAACGGACACTCCGGCCCTGCCGGTAGCTCTCCACGGTCATGCGGCAGGCGATGGCGACCCGGAAACCGAGGTCGAACGGGCAGTTCGGCTCCCTGCTGGCACGGATCGATTCCACGAAGTTCTTCATGTGGCAGGCGGGAGCGGTGGGGGTGGAGCCGCGCAGCACCGCCGCGTCCTTGCGGTTCACCGCCTGCGGTGTGTAGGTGACGCGCTCTGACCGCGAAACCGTGCCATCGGTCCCAAGTACGTCTTCACTGAAGCCCAGGTAGTCGTTGCCAAAGCCCGAGTCCCACGACCACAGCAGGTCTTCCGGTTGCTCCAGCGCGACGTTCATCGTGTCGGGCACCTCGCGGCCGTCCTTCCACAGGTAGATGCCACCGGTCATCGTCGCCTTCTTCGGGATCTGCAAGTTCAGGATCTTGTACCAGAAACAGAGCTGGTGGCACATATTCTCATACACGTTCCCGCCGGAGTAATCCCAGAAAAAGCGCCAGTTCACATACCGGTTGGCGTCGAAAGCACGCTTGGGTGCATCGCCCAGGAACGACTGCCACAGGACGCTCTCGGGATTCATGTCGGGGCTGACGGCGCGCGACCACTGCGGCTTGTCGTGCGGCGTGTTGCGGTACATGTGGGCATGCACGGCGGTAATCTTGCCCATCGCCGCCGGCGTGGTGAATTGTGAGGCATCGGCGACGTCGCCGAACGAGCACGACTGATGGCCGATCTGGACGGTCAGCCCCTTGGAGGCGCGGTACGCGGCGCGCATCTTCTTGGCGTGCTCCACCGTGAAGGCCATCGTCTTTTCCTGGTAGACGTGCTTGCCCGCCTGCAGGCTGGCCACAAAGTGCTGGCAGTGGAGGTGCTGCGGCGTGGCGATGAGCACCGCGTCGACGTCCTTCATCTCCAGCAGCCGGCGGTAGTCCATCACGGTCTTCACGCCGGGAGCAGCCTTCTGCACGGCGGCCAGGCGGCCGGTGTAGATGTCAGCCGCAGCCACGAGTTCCGTGTTCGGGCACGCCTTGAGGTCGCGGATCAGTTCCATGCCGCGCGCCCCGGGGCCGATGATACCGACGCGGATGCGCTCGTTCGCGCCCAGCGCCTTCGAAGGAGTGGTGAGGGCAGCGCCCGTACCGGCGGCGGCGGCGTGCAGGAATTCACGGCGGGAAGACATAGGGGGAGAATCTCCGAGGGAAATGGGGAAATGCCGCATGGGCCCGCGCTCCGGGTTGGGTCATAACCCGGAGCGCGTCCGCCCCATGCATTAGAACAACAGCTTCAGCCCAAACTGGACGGTTCTGGCATCCACGGTTGTGCTGCTGATGATGCCTACCGTCGAGGGCACGGTTATGTCCGTAGCCGGTAGGCCAAAACTCGGAGTGTTGGGCACATTGAAGAACTCGGCCCGGAACTCCGTCTTGAAGCGCTCAGTGATGGCGGTGATCTTCGTCAGGCTGGCGTCGATCGACTTCGACCCCGGCCCGAACAGCATGTTGCGGGCGCTGTTGCCGAAGGTGAAGTTCGCCGGCGCCGTGAAAGCGGCGGGATTGAACCAGTGCGCGATCGACTGGTCTGAGCCGTAGAAATCGCTGCTGGCCACGTTGGCGCGGTTCGCATACCAGCCGCCCAGGGTGGGCGTGAAGGTGACACTGAACGGAGCGCCGGAGCGCAGTTGCACCACCGACGCCAGGCGCCAGCCGCTGACCACGTACTTCATGGGGTTGTCCCAGTTGGCGAACTTCTTGCCGGTACCGAACGGCAGGTCGTACGTGCCGGTTGCGTAGAACGTGAAGCGCCGGATGCCTTCCGAATTGCCGCGGTCCAGCGAGGTGTTGTAGGGATTCTGCACCGTGCCGGAGTAGGGCACGTTATCCAGGGTCTTGGTCCAGTTAAAGCTGCTCTGCAGGAACAGGCCGTTGTTGAAGCGGCGCGTGCCTTCCACCTGCATCTGGTGCGTGAACATGTTGCCCGTGGGGCTCATCGTGTAGATGTTGGCCCAGGGTTGGTAAGGCCGCTGGGTCTGCAGATTCCCGAGGGACATGGTCGCCGGTAGGTTCATGTCGGAGTTCACGAAGAGAACCCGGTTCCCTTTGTTGCCGAGGTAGGCGACCCGCAGGCCGACTTCGCCGGGCAGCACTCGCTCCACCGAGAGATTCCACTGCTGCGAGTAAGGGTTGCGGATCTGGCGGTTCACGGCGTAGGCCACGGGATTGGCGGAGACAGTGGGCGTGACGCTGAAGGGATCGGCCAGGCTGATGGTGGGCGAGGTCGCGCCGCCGGTGAACGACTGCGCCAGCCGGTAGGGCGTGTTGCTGATGCCCAACTGATAGATGCCCTGGTAGACAGGGATCAGGTTGTAGAAGATGCCGTAGCCGCCGCGCACCACGGTCTTGTTGTTGCCGAAGGGCCGGTAAGCCACGCCGACGCGCGGCGCGAAGTTCTTGTGGTCGGGCAGCAGCAGATCGGAGCCCCAGCCCACGTTCTCAGACTTCACTGTCGGGTAAGCCGCCAGCAGCGCGGCGATGGCCGCCGGCGCATACTGGCCGCCGCCGGTGGTCCGCACCACCATCTGGCCGGAGCCAAAGTCGAAGTTCGACAGGGCGCCGCCGCGTTCCGTGAACTGCGTCTGCAGTTCATAGCGCAGACCGGCATTCACGGTGAGGTTGCGCGAGACCTTCCAATCGTCCTGGATGTAGAAGCCGTAGCGGTTCTGGTTCATCACATTTGGCGGCGTGGCGGTGGCGCGGGTAGCCGAGGTGGGGTAGCCCAGCAACAGGTCTCCGATCACGTTGCCGGTATAGCGCGCCAGGAAGCTGAAGCTCCCCAGCACCGAGGCGGAGACTGACGGATTGGTGGAGACGCGGCCGAAGGAGGAGTCGATACCGGCCTTGGTCACGTGCGAACCATGAATCCAAGAGAACGTATCGCCAAACTGATTGGTGATCTGCGGGTTCGGCTGCGCACCGCCCACATCGCCCACCTTCGTATACCCGGAGATGTTGAACGTGGGCAAGCCGCCCATCGGGATGGGGGTGAACAGGCCGGGGAAGATCGAGGCGGGATTGAAGTCCTGGTTCTGGCCGATGCGGATATTCACCATCGTGAAGTAGGAGCCGCGCAGCTCGTTGGTCATGTTGGCCGACAGAATCCGCGTATAGGTCAGGCTGGCGGATTTCGTGAGGAAGCCGGCGTTGGAGTAGTTGCCGTACATGCTCGGCGAATAGAGGTTCGTCGAATAAGGGTCGCCCTTGGCATAAGCCAGCGAGATGCCCAGCATGTTCGACTGGTTGAAGTTGTGGTCGACGCGCGCCGAGTAGCGCTGCACGCCGATCTGCACCGGCAGGTTCTCCACGTAGTTGAAGGTGGCGCCCGCCTTGGTCGGCAGCGGGATGAAGCCCAGCATCGTCTTCGAGCGCGAGTCGATGCGGTTCACCGGGATCTGGTTGTTCGGGAACGCCGCGCCGCCGTTGAGAGGATCCTTCACCGTGGTGGTGAACGTACCTTCGCGCAGCGTCTGCACGGGCACCGAGAACGTCCCGACATTCGACTGCCGCAGTGTGAGTGCTTCCACGGCTCCAAAGAAGAAGGTACGGTTCTTGATGACCGGCCCGCCCACGGAACCACCGAACTCGTTGCGGTTATAGGGAGGCCGCGCCTTGCCGGCCGCGTTCGAGAAGAACTGATTGGCGGCCAGTTGCGCGTTGCGGTTGAACTCGAACAGCGAGCCGTGCAGCGTATTGCTGCCGCGCTTGGTGATGGTGGAGACCGCGACTGAGCCGGAGTACTCGGCCTTCGCGCTGTTGCTTTCGATCTTCATCTCGTCGATGGTTTCCAACGAGGGCTGTGTGGCGAGGGAAGTAGCGTAAGAGTAGGTGCCGCCGCCGTTACCGAGATCGTCGGTGGAAACGCCATCCACGGTAAACTTGCTGCCGCCCCAGTGCTGCGCGCCGCCGATGTTCGGGTTCGACGCCCAATCGCTGGCGTTGCCGGGCGCAATGAGGATGAACGTGGCGGTGGTTCGGCCGTTCACGGGGAGCGACTGCACAGCGTGCGTGTCTATGATGCTGGAGATTGACGAGGTCTCCGATTGCACCAGCGGAGCCTCCGCCGTGACGGAGACGCGCTGATCGAGCGAGCCCGGCTCCAACCGGACATCGGCGCGAACGGTCTGGTTCAACAGGACCGTGACGTTCTTCACATCCACGGGCCGGAAGCCCGCCTGCGACACCTGCACGCGGTACTCGCCCGCGAGAAGATTCGGCACAGTGTAGTCGCCGTTATTATTGGTACTGGTAATGAAGGCGGCCCCTGAGCCTTCGCTGGTTACGTTGACCTTGGCGCCAAGAACGACGGCGCCGGAAGAGTCTGTGACAGTGCCTACTATGGTGCCGGTGATACTCTGCGCGGAGAGACCGGCGGCAGTCAAGACCAATATGAGGATTGTTCGCAGCATGGTGAGCGACCTCCCGAGAAATCTTCTGATTCGCAGTATGGGTGCCCGCGAAGATCCTCTCAATTGAAATAAAACGTTCATCCAGCATCCTGGACGAAAACCCCTGGCCTGCAACGGTGGATGGATTGACTGAATCTCTCAGGTTCCGGTACTCTGACGCCGCGGTACCTTTGGATCCTTACGAATGCGCCAACCTCTAATCTGCCTGATTTTATTGTCTCTCGGATGCGCGGGTACAGCCAGTGCGCAGTATCTGCCCGGCCGCTACTACACGTGGCTCGATGAGGGGGCACAACGCATCCAGCGGCATCTGCAGGCCTCGCCCGGCGCCGAGCTGAAGCAACTGGAACAGCCAGCCGGCTGGAACCACTTCCCCTACGCAGTACTCACGCCCGCCGTCCTCTACAAGCAACAGCACCCGGCCAATCCGCGCTGCGGCGATAAGCGCATGCTGTCATTGGCCTTACAGATTGGCGACCTGCTGGTGAAAGAGAACGAAAAGGGTGGCTTCGAGTCGCGGCCCGATAGCTGGTGGGACGTTTATATGTGGCTGGAGGCCTACCGCCTGCTGCGCGACGATCTGGGCGAAGCGCGCCGCGCCCGCTGGCAATGGGCCCTGGAGACCAACATCGCCACCATCGTGCACGAAAGCCGGGCGTGGCGCGATGTGCCCTGGTACACCTCGGCCTTCATCGGTACTTCCACGAATCACTACTCGCTGTGGGCTGTGAACCTCATGATCGCCGGACCGCTATTCCACAAGCCGGAGTGGACAACACTCGGAAAGCAGATCCTCCAACGCTATGTGCAACAGCAGCACGAGGATGGCTTCTGGGGCGAGCGCAGCCGCCTGACGCCCACCATCGGCTACGACCACCTGACCATGAGCGCCGTGGCGCTCTACTACGAAAACACCAGGGATTCCGCGGCCTTGCAAGCCCTGCGCCGCTCCACCGGCTTCCACAAGTACTTCACTTATCCCGATGGCCAGCCCGTGGAGACGTTGAACGACCGCAACCGCTACTGGCATGTGATGGACTGGGGCCAGTTCGCGTTCTCTTACTTCCCCGATGGCCGAGGCTACGCCGAGTTCCTGGCCCGCCACTTGCCGGAACACGACCTCGACATGGACGCGCTGGGCCGCATCGCCCAGAACGCCGTCTACTATCACGCAGGGCCCACGGCTCCGCCCCCACAGCTTCAACAGGCTTACTCGCGCCAGTTGCAGATCCCGGCCGGCATCCGCAAGACCGGCCCCTGGGTCGTGAACCTCTCCGCCCTGCGCGACACGCCGTTGCCGCTAAGCCAATGGTTCCTGGAGCGCCAGGCGCACGTCAGCGTGTGGCATGAGAAGACGGGCCTCATCCTCACGGCCGCGAACTCGAAGAACCAGCCCGAACTCGCCACCTTCAACGAGAAGATCGGCGGCAAGGTCTACAACCTGCCAATCGACGGGAAGCTGTCGATGGAAGCAAGCGGAGACCGCCTGTCCCTGGGCTTCCAGCGCTTCTTCGCGGATCTCACCACCACGCCGCCCACCGGCAAGGAACTCTCGCTCCACTGGAGCATCACCGGCATGGGCCCAGCTCCAGAAGAGGCGCAACTGGCGCTACAGGTAACCATCCAGCCCGGCCAGTCCCTCGATTCCGCGGAGAAGCATACGACGGCCGGTAAGGATCCAGTCCTCTGGACAGCCGAAGAACTCGGCGGCCTGCTGAAGCACAACGGCTGGACACTTGCCCTGCCTGCCGGAGCGCGCTTCCAATGGCCCGTCTATCCCTACAACCCATACCGCAATGGTCCGGAGTACCGGCTGGAACGCGCGGTGGGCGTCGTCACCATCCCCTTCACCCTCAAGGGCGGAACGCACCCGTGGCTCCGCCCCGCCGAGCAGCAGTTCGACATCCGCATCCGCGTCGACTAGTGCGTGATGGCGTACCCGCCGTCCACGCGCAGCACCGCCCCCGTGACATACGAGGCATCATCGGAAACCAGGAACGCCGCGGTCTTCGCCACTTCTTCTGACGTGGCCAGGCGGCCCAGCAGTAGGTCTTTGCCCTTCTCTACGATCTGGTCTTCGGAATAGTAGACCCGCTCACCCGGCGTATCCGTCCAGCCGGGCTCCAGCACGTTCACGCGAATCTTGTGCGGCGCCAACTCCACGGCCCACGTCAGCGCCATCTGGTTCATGGCCGCCTTGGCTCCGTTGTAGGCGCTACAGTTCGGATAAGGCCGCGACGCGTGCACGGAGCTGACCATCAGGATCGACCCGCCGCCGCGCTCTGCCATGAGGCGCGCCGCGAACTGGCTGCAATGGAACGCGCCCCAGAGGGAGACCGCCCAAGTTCGTTCCATGTCCGCCGGATCCATCTCCAGCAGCGGCTTCCGCACGCTATAGGCCGCGTTGTTGACGAGGATGTCCAGCCGGCCGAACTCTTCGAGCACCGAGCGGACCATCACCTCGTCCTCGGCCCGTTGCCCAACATCGGCCTGGATCACCATGGCGTCGCACCCCATGCGTTCGATCTCGGCCGCCACATCCATCGCCTCTTCGCGATGCCTCGCGTAGTTGATCGCGACATTCGCGCCCAAGCGCGCCAGTTCCACCGCGATGGCCCGCCCAATCCCACGCGACGCCCCGGTTACGAGCGCCGCGCGACCCGCCAGTTTGCCTTCCATGTTCCTACCAGTCCGCAACAGATCCGTCGCGGTGATTGTAGGCCATCAGGACCTCCGGCTGGAAGGGGTACTTCGCCGCCTCGGTTTCATTGATGTCGATGCCCAGACCCGGGCGGGTGGGCGCCGTGCAGATGCCGGCCTCCAGCGGAATGAACTCGCTGACGACATCGTTGCGCCACGGCACGTCGGCGCGCACCATCTCCTGGATCAGGTAGTTCGGGGTGGCGAAGCCGACATGCGTCGACGCCGCCGTACTCACGGGCCCCTGCGGGTTGTGGCACGCCACGGACATCTGATAAGTCTCGGCCATCGCCGCGATGCGCCGCGCTTCGCTGATGCCCCCACAGTGCGACACGTCGGGCTGGATGATGGAGCAGGCGCGCTTCTCGAACAACTCGCGGAACTCCCAGCGGCCCACCAGCCGCTCGCCCGTCGCGATGGGGTAAGGCAGCGCCCGAGCCACTTCCACCAGGGCCTCCGTATGCTCCGGCCAGCACGGTTCCTCGTACCAGTAGAGGTTGTAGTCCACCAGCATGCGGCCGAACTGGATGGCCGCCGCCGGAGTCGTGCGCGCATGCAGGTCGAGCATGATGTCGATGTCGTCACCGGCCGACAGGCGCATCGCCTCCACGCACTTGGCCGCGCGCTTCAGCGTCGACGCGCTCTCGATGTACTCCGACACCGGGATCGGCATCGCCTTCACGGCCGTGAAGCCGCGAGAGAGACTGTCCTGGATCCGCGCGCCAAACTCTTCCGGTTCAACGGTCTTGTACATGCCTTCCAAGGTGCCGCCGCCCAGGTGATCGTAGAACCGCAGCGTATCCCGCACCGGTCCGCCCAGCAGTTCGCAGACCGGCTTGCCGCACTCCTTGCCCTTGATGTCCCACAACGCCTGGTCGATGCCGCTGATGGCGGAGAAGTTCGTGATGCCGCCGCGCCAGAAATACTGCCGGTGCATCACCTGCCACAGGTGCTCCACCCGCAGCGGATTCTGCCCGATCAGCAACACCGACAGGTCCTCAATCGCGCCCACCACGCCCTTCGTCTTCCATTCGAGCGTGGACTCACCCCAGCCATACAGCCCGGGCTGATCCGTCTCGACCTTCACAAACACCCAGTTGCGCATCCGGGCATTCACCACCATCGTGGAGATCTTTGTGATTTTCACGCGTGCTCCTTCTCGTGCAATTCATTCAATAGCCGCAGGGCCTCGGCGACCACCACGTCGCAGGCATCGGCGGAAAACGGAGTGGCTTCGATCTCGTAGCCGCCCTCGTCATAGGCGCTCCGGTCCGGGATGTAGCCGAACCCGCCATTGGAATAACCCGACATCAACGTAAACGGAAACGGTGAGGCGTCCGCCACGCGCTGCGCGATCGACGAGAAGGGCTCGCCTGGTACGCTGACCAGCGCCACCGGACCCACCCGGATCACCTGCAGTTGCCACGGCGTCTCCGTCTTGCCGTGAAATAGCCGCGCATTGTTGGCACGCCAGCCCATCTGCGTCGCCAGGCCGTTGGCCACACTGAACTCTTCCATCCTTCCGGCCTCGCGCAGCCGCGCCGCCTCGGCTCGTAGCCGCGCCAACTCCAGATCCTCTGACTCTGGATCCGGGAACGGCTTCAGGGGAAGGGCCATGACGCGCGTCTCCACCTGCAGCCGGGGCGCGGCCTGTTCCACGGGCTCGTACTCGTACTGCGCAATGTTCGCGCCGCTACGGACGATCCCGGTAAGCAGCCGGAGAACTGGCTGCATCTCGATGGAGGATGCGACACCCGCCGCCGTCAGGCCCAACGTACGGCCCATCCGCCGATAGACTTCCAGATCGCCGGTGAACCCGCGACGCGGACCCAGGTCGCCCGCCGCTCCCTGCAGGAACAGGCACAGCCCGCCAAACGCCCGCTCCATCTCCTGGCGCGCGGGACCCGGAAAATCGGGCGTAAAATCGCGGCTCTGCCAGGCGATGGTCGTGCCGTGGCAGGCAAAGTGCAGCAGGTGCGCCACCGGGTCGCCATCCAGCGACTCCAGCCGCACAACATGCAACGACTGGTCGCACTCGGAGTCGGGATCCTCTCCCACCACCGTCAGTCCGCCATCCACCGTCACCCGCCGCTTGCAGTTGATGCCGCACTGCCCTGCCCCGGCGCCGATTCGCACGGGCCGCAGATCCTGCAGCGCCTGCCAGGCCGCCCCGGCGATGCGATCCGGCAGGCTCTCCAGGTAGCTCAACGCCATGTCGAGCCCTTCCGCGATATTGGCCAGCCGGAACGTATTCGGACCCGAATGCGTGTGCGAGCACGAGAAACGGATCCGCTCTTCCGCCAGACCGGTGCTCTTCGCAATGGCCTGCACGATCCGGCCGGTCCACACGGCATCGAAGCCGATGGCATCCGCCTCAACAATCACGACTCGTTCGGCACCCTGCGCCAGCGCCAGCGCCGTCGCGTAAAACGGCATATCCGCGCGGTCGCCGCGCGTGTGCGTCTGAGCACCCCAACCGCCCTGGGGAGTTCCGGGCGACGGCGTAATCTCGCTGCGCCCCGCGCCTGCCAGCAGTTGTCCCGTCATGCCTTTGTCTCCGGCTCCATCCGCTCGTGCTCCTCCCGCGCTTCCGCATAGTTGCAGATCCTCGCCGAGGCCCGCTGCAGCAGGCTCACAATCGGAGGAATACTCTGATCGACGATCGTACCCAGCGTGCCGGTCACACTCAGCGCCGCCACCAACTCCCCCCGCGGATTGAACACCGGAACCGCCAGGCAGCGCACCTCCAACTCCTCTTCCTCATCGTCGATGGCGTAGCCGCGCTCCGCGGTCTTCGCCAGTTCCACCCGCAGCGCCGCCGCCGTCGTGATCGTCTTCCGCGTATACCGCGCATACGTCATCTTCGACAGGAACTCCTTGCGGTGCACCTCCTGGCAGTACGCCAGCAGGACTTTGCCCACCGACGTGCAATGCAGGTTCGTGCGCTTGCCCACTGTCGTGTCGAAGCGGATGAACCCGGGGCCCTCCACCTTCTGGACATATACCGCCTGGTCGTTCTCCAGCACCGCCAGATGGCTGGTCAGCCGCGCCTGCGCCGACAGCCACTTCATCGGCTCCAGGGCAATCTCCGAAAGCTTCTGGTTCTGCACCATCTCGCGGCCCAGATTGAACACCTTCATCGACAGCATATAATTCCGGCTGCTGGCCGATTTCGTCACGTAGCCGCAGCGCTCCAGCGTCAGCACCAGGACGTGCGCCGTGCTCCTGGGGATGTCCAGCTTCCGGCCCAGTTCCGCGATGTTCATGCCGCGCCGCGAGGCATCCAGCACCTCCAGAATCTGCAGCGCTCTCTCGACGGAAGGAACAGTCGTTGTTGTCGGCATCTCGACTCCTCTCCACCCCTAAGCCCGGCCTGGCCCCCAGAACTGGAACCAGATCACGTACGCGTAGAGCGCACCGGCCAGCCCCACCATCAGCCCCCACCACAGCAGCAGGCTCCGCGCCCCCTTGGCATAGGCCCGTTCGGACTCCGGCAGGTCCAGATACTTCCTTGACCAGATGATGCCGTCGACACTCGCCGCCGGCGGCGCGGGCGTCAGGTAGGACACCACCACCATCACCACCATGCACGTCGCCCACACCAGGAACGTGCGGTTCAGCCAGTTGTCGAAAGGCTGCAGGAACCAGACGTGCTTGAACAGCACATACTCCACCAGTGCCGTATATGGGAAGCCGAAGATCAGCACAAACGTCGCGGCCTGCGCCGTGGCCCGCCTCCACAGCACCCCCAACAGGAACACCACGGCAATCGGAGCCGCCACCCACGCGCCCACGTTCTGGATCACCAGGAACACACTATGCTGCCCGCGCGTAAACCAGATCGCCAGCCCCATCGCGAACGTGAGAATGAGGAACCCGCTCCAGCGCCCGACGCTCACCAGGTGCGCGTCACTCTTGCCTTTCCCGAAGAACGGCCGGTACAGATCCATCGTGAACACGGTGCTGCACGAGTTCAATACCGAGCTCAGGTGCGACAGCAGCGCGCTGGCGATGCCCGCCATCACCACGCCGCCCAGGCCCAACGGGACCAGCTCTTTCACCAGCCGCGGATACGCCTGGTCCGGGTCAGTCAAGCCCGGAAACATCTGGAACGCCACGATGCCGGGAATCACCACCAGGAACGGCAGCAGCAGTTTCATGAAGCCCGCGAAGATCACGCCCATGCGCGCATCCCACTCCGACTTCGCACCCAGGCAGCGCTGCACGATGAACTGGTTCGTGCAGTTGTACCAGATGCCGATGGAGAGAAACAGCGTGAACACCCCGAACCACGGATAGTTCGGATCCGTGATGGGGTAGATGATCTTGAACTTCGCCGGGAACTGGTGCATCAGGTTGACGATGCCGCCGGCGCGCTCCAGCCCCAGGTACGACACGATCAGCCCGCCCACCATCAGCACAACGAACTGCAGGAAGTCCGTCCAGGCCACGGCAATGAGCCCGCCATAAATCGTATAGCTGCCGGCCAGGATCGTCAGTCCGATGATCGTGACGAACGGGTCGAGGCCGAACATCCCCTGCAGTGCCTTCGCGCCGGCCAGCAGCACCACCGCCATCTGCGCGACAATCCACAACACCAGCGAACAGACGGCAAACATGTACCGGCATTCTTTGTTGTACCGGCGCTCCAGGAACTCCGGCATCGTGTAGATGCCGCCGCGCAGGTAATAGGGCAGGAAGATCCAGACCAGGGCCGAGAACGTGAACCAGTTCCCCCACTCCCACTGCGCCACCACGAAGCCCACCGCGTAGGCGGCGCCCACCATCCCGATGAAATGCTCCGTGCTGATGTTGGCGGCGATAATCGAGCCGCCGATCGCGTACCACGGCAACTGCTCGCCCGCCAGGAAGTAGTCCTTGACGCTCGCCTTGCGCCGCCGCGACACCCACAGGCCAAGGCAAATGTTCGCCACCAGATACAGGGCGAACAGCAGTTGATCCAGACGGCCGCCAAACATATGGATATCTGTCTCCAGGGCTCAGCTCAAGGAAACCCTATTGTCCGGGCTGGGCCCCCTGGAAACAAGAGTTTACGCCTCAATGTCCAGGATACTGGACAAATCCAAATCCAGAATGCTGGATCAGGCCGGCGCCTGGCCGTAGTCGCGGATCTTCAGCGACTCGCCGCCGCGCAATGCCGACTGGTGCGCAATGATGCCCGGCAGTGTATACGCAATCGCCTCCCACACGTTCACCGTGGGGTGCCGGTCTTCCAGCACGGCGCGCACAAACTCGTGCGTCAGGAAGGTGTGCGAATCCCCGTGACCGCTCTTCACCCGCAGGGGCTCGGGCAGCCGTTCCAGATAGTTGGCCTTCTTGTCCGCCAGCATCTCCGTCTCGCCTTCCGGATACCCGTTGGAGTCGAGCACGGTCTTGCCTTGCGACGAGATCCGCACGAACGTGTTCTGCGTACCCTCCGGCCGTTCCATCAGGTAGGACATGCGGTCTCCATAGAACTGTCCGCGCTCGCTGCCTGCCGCCGCCACGTGCCAGTACACCGCTACCCGCGCGGAGTGTCCCTTGGAGGTCTTGAAGAATGCGGTCTCGTTCCAGAACGGATTCTTATACTGGTTCGTCCGCAGCACCTCGTGCCCGTCGCCCCAGCCGACGGCCGTCACCTCCAACATCCGCTCCCGGATCACCGGGATAATCAGCCCCGTGCAGTGCGTCGGATACAGCATCGGCGGCAGGCCGTGCCGCCACGTGGGCAGCCCCCGGTCGTCGAACATCACCTTCATCAGGCCTTCGTGGTGATACTCGGCCTCGGAGTGGAAGATCGTCCCGAACTTCCCTTCCCCGGCCAGTTCCCGGCACGTGATCACCGGCTGCCGGTAGTAGCTGGTCTCCGCCATCATGTAGCGCAGCCCGGTCTTCTTCACCGTATCGAGGATCTCTTCCAATTCCTCGACACTCAGGCCGGCCGGTACGGCGCTGATCACGTGCTTGCCCGCCTTCATCGCCTCCACCGCCATGAACGCGTGCAGCGGAGCCGGCGTGAATACCGCCACCGCATCCAGGTCGGGATGCTTCAGGAACTCGCGGAAGTTCTTGTAGGTGTTCGTGCAGCGGTAGCGCTCGGCCAGCAACTTCTGCTTCTCCGGCAGCAGGTCGCACACCGCCACCACCTTGCAATCGGGATCCAGGTGCCAGAAGAACGTGTTGCCGAACCCGCCGCCCACCACGCCGATGCGCAGTTGCCCGCTGGGGCGCGGTCCGGGCGCGGCGTGCAGCGCGGGCGATGCGGTGGCCGCCACGCTGGCGGCTCCGGCAACACCCAGAAATCCACGGCGGGAAACGGTGGGTTCGCTCATTACTTTTTCAACTCCCCAATCACGGCATCACAAGCTTCCAGCGTACGATCGACATCGGCCTGCGTGTGGCTCAGGCTCAGATGATTGCGCTTCAGGTTCATGGGCAGCTTGAAGATGCCCCGTGACACCAGGCGGCGCCGGTACTCGATAAAGAAAGCCGCGTCGTTGCGGTACAGGTCAGTGAAGCTGCGGATCGGTCCTTCCATGAAGTAGGTCAGGAAGACCGACCCGAATCCCGCGACTTCCGCCGTCAGGCCGCGCCGCGACGTGATCTCGCGCAGCCCCGCCCGCATGCGGTCGCCCAACTGGAACAAATACTGGTGCGACTCCGGCTTCTCCAAGACTTCAATAGTAGCCAACGCCGCCGCCGCGCCCACCGGATGTCCGTTGAACGTCCCGGCCCAGAACACATCGCCCCCGGTCCGCGTGTTGAATCTGTCCATCAGGTCGCGCCGTCCGGCCAGCGCCGCAATCGGATACCCGTTCGCGATCGCCTTGCCCAGCGTCGTCAGGTCCGGAGTCACGCCGCAGATCTTTTGGTAGCCGCCCAAACTGTGCCGGAAGCCGGTGATCACTTCGTCGAAGATCAGGATGGTGCCGTGCTTCTGCGTCAGCGCCCGCAGGCCCTCCAGGAACTCCTGCCGCGGCATCACGCAGCCGATGTTGTGCGGAATCGGCTCCAGGATCACCGCCGCGATCTGTTCCGGATTCTTCTCGAACACCTGCGTCACTTCGTCCAGGTTGTTGAACTCGCAGACAAACGTATCCGCCAGCACCGCCGAGTGCGACCCGGCCGACAGCGGATCCCGCTGGCCCAGCTTCTCCTTCGGCGTGATGACGTTCATGGCCAGGGCATCGTGGAAGCCGTGATAGCACCCCTGAAACTTGATGACCTTGCTCCGGCCGGTCACCGCGCGCGACAGGCGGATCGCGTGATACGTCGCCTCACTCCCCGAATTGCACAACAGGGCCTTGTCCCCCGAAGGAATGTGCTGCACGATCTTGCGCGCCAGTTCGATCTCCAGCGGCCCGATGCCGACGCCCACCTGATCCGTCTCCTCGATGGCGGCCTTCACCCGCTTCGTCACCGCCGGATGGCTGTGCCCCAGGATCGGCGGGCCGAAGGCTCCGTGATAATCCAGGTATCTGGTTCCGTCCATGTCGTAGAAGTACGCGCCTTCCGCGCGCACTGGCACCAACCGCGGCTCCACGGCTCGCAGCGAACTGTTCACCCCGCCCGGAATGAACTCCATCGCCTGCTCCAGGTGCTGCTGTTTCGCGATGAGGCAGTCGGTTTCAATCACTTGATCGATGTTGCTGGTCGACACGATACTGGTTCCCTCACTTGTGAATCACGTTGATTATCAAGCGCAATAGCGGCAGCATCAAACCAGCATTGTGGATTGTCCAGATGCCTGGACGAAAACGAGGCCACCGTTCCAAGGCCGGTCCTCCCTTGCCGTGATAGAATCCGGCTTCAGGGACACGAGACCGCCCAAGAGCCCTGAAGCCGCCCCGTCATTGGCAGAAAGGTCCTGTCTCAACCGTGTCTGATCCCCGTTGGCGCTTCGCTCTTCTTCTCCTCACCAGCACCCTTCTGCGTGCGCAGTCCGGCTCTACCGGAGCCCTGGAAGGCACGGTCCTCGATGCCGCCGGCGCCCCGGTGCCGAACGCCTCCATCACGATCCACAATCCAGCCACCGACCAGTCCCTCACCGCGACCACCGACGAAAAAGGCGGCTTCCGTTTCTCTCTGCTCGAGCCCGCCACCTACGAGATCACCTTCACCACCACCGGTTTCAAGACCGCCCGCATGCCTCAAATGGCCATCAGCGTCTCCGAAATCCCTGTCCTGGAAGCAACCCTTGAACCCGGCAATCCGGCCGAGTCCATCGACTGCCACTGCAAAGTCACCGCCGCCGCCCCCTCCACCGGCACCCTGATCGACCGCAAGACCATCACCGCCGTCCCCCTGAATACCCGCAACTTCACCCAGGTGCTCTCCATGTCGTCCGGCTCCGCCGCTGGAGTGAACAACGCCGGCACCCTGGGACGCGGCTCCTCCAGCGTCAACATCAACGGCAACACCACCGCCGGCGCGTACACCATCGACGGCGCCTATTCCCCCAGCACGGTGCCGAACCCGGACACTATTTCGGAGTTCAAAATCCAAACATCCCAATATGACGCCGGCTATGGAGCCATGGTCCCCAGCACGAACCTGGTCACCCGGCGCGGCGAAAACGAGATCCACGGCAATATGTGGGAGTTCCTGCGCAACGACATCTTCAACGCGAACTCCTACTTCCGCGGCTCCACCGGGCAGGACAAACCGAATCTGAAGCAGAATCAGTTCGGCGCAACTCTGGGCGGACCCGTCCGCCGCAACAAGTGGTTCTTCTTCGGCTCCTACCAGGGCACGCGCCAGGTGAACGGTATCGACCCCACCTCCATCGCCAACCTGATCCTGCCCCCGTTGGGGAACGACCGCTCCGCCTCCGCCCTGGCCGCCCAGTTCTGCCCTGGCAATCATTCGAACCCGGCCGCCTATCTCTCCTTCGCCGGCGGCCGGCAACTCGACTGCAACAACCAGAACACCGGCACCACCGCGGCGATCAGCCCCGTCGCCCTGCGCCTGCTCCAGGCCAAGGCAGCCGACGGCAGCTACTTGATCCCCATCCCGCAGACCATCATGACCTCGGGCTCCAATGCCGGCCTGGGCTTCTCGGCCTACAGCCAGCCCTCGTTCTATCGCGAGAAGCATTTCCTGGCCAACTCGGACTACGTCCTTTCGCCGAAGCACACCTTCTCCGGCCGCCTCTTCACGGCAACTGTCGACCAATTGCGGACCTTCGGTTCGCCCGGCGGCTATCCCGGAGCGCCGGTTGTCCCTGGCTGGGGCGCGAACCAGGCCCTCACCGCCACCGATATCGCCACCAGCGGGCGCCTCACCTCCAACCTCACCGCCAATCTGGTGAACGAAGCCACCTTCGCCTTCACCCGGAATAACACCGATGCCGTCGCCCCAAATCTGCCGAAGGCCTCCGATTTCGGGATGACCGCCGTCGACCCGCTCTTCCCCCATCCGCCCGAAATCACCGTCCTCGGCGGCCTGGGCACGTTCCGCCTGTTCGGCACCAACCCCAACGACAACCACTTCAAGACGGTGACCAACTCGGTGATGGACAATCTCTCGTGGGTCCATGGCCGTCAGCGGATTCGAGTCGGGGGCGCTTACGTGAACCAGTACAACGGCCGCGCCGACACCGGCGGAGCCCGCGGCAAGCTGACGTTTCAGACCTTCGCCGACTTCCTGCTCGGCATGAACGCAGCCGACAACCTGAGCCCAGCCGGCCGCAGCAACATCCAGACCGTGCAGGCCAGCGAGGGCGTCGGCCAGTTCGGCGATGTCGAGTATCACTACCGCCGCCACTACGGCTCCGCCTACTTCCAGGACGACATCAAGCTCAGCCCGCGGCTCACCGTCAACTTCGGCCTGCGCTGGGAGTTCATCGGCCCCTCCTACGACACCACGGGAACCATCGGCAATGCGTCATTGGCGTTGCTGCGCCAGACCGCCATTCCACCGGCCGACGGCACCCTGGCCGGCAACACCGTATCGGCGAACTACGACCCGAACCTCGTCAATCCCTATACTGGCAGCCCCTTCGGACCGCCACCGCAGGGCGTCATCGTGCGGCCCAACAGCAGCTTCTACGAGAACGGCACCCCGCGCGACCGCCTCGCGCCCCGCACCGGCTTCGCCTGGCATCCCTTCGGCGCCTCCAGCCGCCTGGTCCTGGGCGGCGGCTACGGCTGGTTCTACCAGACCCCCACCTTCAGCGCCAATGCCGCCACCGCGCCCCTGTTCACCGCCGTGCCGTTCGCCCAAAGCTTCACCAACAGCGACGCGAGCAACAGCCAGTCCACCTTCCAGCAGCCCTTCCCGCAGACCACCCTGGGCTACGTCCCACGCACCCTGACATCGCAACTGTCAGACCGCCTCGCGGGTCCCGAGTACAAATTGCCCCGCTTGCAACAGTGGAACTTCAGCGTGAAAACGCGCCTCACCCAGGCCATGTCGTTCGATCTCGCCTACGTCGGCTCGCGAGCCGGAGACCTGCTGTTCTCCCACGGCATGAACCAGTCCGTGCTGGCCGGCCCGTCCAACCCCGTGAACTGCGGTTACGACGGCGACTCCTCCCACTGCATCACCACCAACACATCCAAGAACGCGAAACAACGCGTCCCCATCCTGGGCGAGACGCCCACCGCACTCGTCTTGAGCGAATTTGGAGCCAAGTCGTGGTACCACAGCATGCAAGCCACGCTGCGCGGCCGCACCGCCCGGGGGCTGACGTTCCAATCCGCCTACACGCTCTCGAAGGCGATGAACAATACCAGCGTCTTCAACGACCAGAACAACCTGGAGCTGGCGAAGGCCCGCGCTTCGTTCGACCGCACCCATCGCGTCATCACCAACTTCGACTACAACCTGCCCGCCTTCCTGGGCACCCATGGCTTCCGCGGCAGCCTGCTCAGCGGCTGGTCGCTTTCCGGCATCGTGGTTCTCCAGAGCGGCCTGCCGATGACCCTGACCGATCCCAACGGCGGCTCCGTCTACGGCCGCGCCGGCACCTCCACCGTTACCCTCTGTCCCGGAGCCACCTACAGCCAGCTCGTCACCCCCGGCGGCATCGGCCAACGGCTGGATCGCTGGATCAATACCGGCGCGCTCTGCTCCGCCGCCGCCGTCGGCTCCGACGGTTCCACCGGCTACGGCACCGCCGGACAGAGCATCATGAATGGCCCGGGCCAGGTCAACACGGACTTTTCGTTGGGGAAACGGACCCGCGTCGGCGGATTGCGGGAAACGGCTGAACTCGGTTTCCGCATGGAGTTCTACAACGCCATGAACCACCCGCAGTTCTCAAACCCGGGTACGACCCTGGGCACGGCAAGTTTTGGCGTAATCACCCAGTCGGCCGTGGCGCCGAGGTTGATCCAATTCGGCCTGAAGTATCAGTTCTAGGGAGTCCGGGAAACGCGGCAGCGTCAGGCGACCGGTTCGAGGATGGCCGACATCGAGCCCTTGCAGTTGGGCATGCGCCAGTCGGCGCCGTATCCGTGGATCTGATCCCGCGCAAACTCGGCAGCCGGCTTGTCGCAGGTCATGACGATGGTCCGGCCGGTGGAATCCACTTCGACGGCGTTCCCGTAAGCTTCTTCCACTGTCTTAAAGAACAGCCGGCAAAGCATCTCGATCACGTAGTCGTACGTGTGGTCATCGTCATCCAGAAGGACGACGTTCCACAGAGGGACCAAATCCTGTTTTTCTTGTTCGCTCGACTCCGTACCCGGAGTGGGCGCAGCGAAAGCCATGTTCGACTAACTAGTCTCGCATGCTTGGCGCCCGCCCGCGAGCGGAGGAGCGCTTCAATTTGGTGACAACGGGAACCTGGGCAGGGCCGCTGCGGCCGCCCCGCGGTTCGGATGCCCATTGACCCGGGTGCTATCCTGGAGTCGTACGAGAAGGAGGGGGCGTAACGGCTTCGACGGGATGATTTCGTTGTGATGAGGCGTGCCGGGTTCCGAGCTCCCGTAAAACGATCGGAAAACCAAAATTGCCAATCAGCAATTTGCATACGCTGCCTAAAATTTAGGTAGCCGCTCGCCGCAATGAGCCTGCGCGTTGCGGGCCGAGCGTCATTTTGCAGGATAGGCTGTAAGCCGCCACCTGAGGCTGTAAGTCGAGATCAATCAGGCTGGGCCGTGTCTCTTCTTGCCGGTTCTGAGAGTACGGTCGAGAAACTGAATCGGAAACGCACGTAGTTCTTGTCATGGCGGGCCATTTCGGACGCGGGTTCAACTCCCGCCGCCTCCACCAGCCTTCGCCAATCCTTCGGCTGGCAAGCCGAAGAATTGACGAAGGCTGTCCGCCGTAGCTCCAAGAGCGAAGGCGGACTCTAACTCAAAGCGCGAGCGAGGACTCCTCCTCCAACCCAATCCAGCCGCAGTCCTGGAAAACTAACTCACGTGAGCGTCTCCATGCACTACGTCTACCTCCTCCAAAGCCAAACCCATCCCAACCAGCGTTACATCGGCCTAACGTCTGACTTGAAATCCCGCCTCCAAAAGCACAACGAAGGCGGCTCCCCGCATACTTCCCAATACCGCCCCTGGTCCCTCCAAACCTACGTCGCCTTCCAAACCCGCCCTCAAGCCGCCGCCTTCGAAAGCTACCTCAAATCCGCATCCGGCCGGGCCTTCGCCAACAAACGCCTCTGGCCATAACTATCGAGTGCGATGAACTTGAGGCGGTAGAGGTTTGATCTCCGACATCCTCGGTGCGACAAGAGGAACCGGCGGGCCCCAATCGTCCACGATGAGGCAGTTGTGCTCAAGCTTGCAGCGGATCTCGGGCGGCATCGGCGGCAGGGACAGCATCCTCTGGATGGAATCCGCCGTGAACAGAGTCAGCACGATCGCCACAATCGATCCGGCAATCCATTGAGAGCGTCGGGCCGATTTCAAGTCACTTCGATCCAGCAGCACGCACTATTCGACCCCGCCGCCAACCAACTGGTTCCGAATACCAAGTCTCTGGCCCGCGCATTCGTCTCCCCCCCACCCGAGACAACACCAGTCAATCAGGTATAGAATTCTGGTTACCAAGGCCATGACAACCAGACGCCAGATACTCCAGAGCGCGGTCGCGCCGATGATCGTCCCCAGCTTGGTGCTCGGCCAACGGGCCGGGGCCATTGCGCCGAGCGACAAGATCACCTTCGGCGGCATCGGCATCGGCTCCCGCGGTGCCCACGTCCTCAGCAAGCTGCTCAACGTCGAGCAGGCACGCTTCGTCGCCATCTGCGACGTGCGCAACTCCCGGCGCGAAACCATCAAGTCGACGGTCGACCAGAAGTACGGCGACCATGGCTGCCAGATGTACTCAGACCAGTACGAACTGCTGGCCCGCCAGGACATCGACGCCGTCCTCATCGCCACCGGCGATCGCTGGCATACCCCGCTCTCCATCATCGCGGCCCAGCACGGCAAAGACGTTTACTGCGAAAAGCCCTGCTCCATGTCGATCGAAGAGAGCTGGGCCCTCGGAGCCGCCTTCCGCCGCTACAACCGCCTCTACCAGGCCGGCTGCCAGCGCCGCAACGGCGCCAATTTCCAGCTCTGCAAAGAGCTCCTGAAGTCCGGAGCCCTCGGCAAACTCCAAGCCCTCTATGCGAATGTCGGCCCGTCCGTGAACTGGCCGCCGCTGCCCAGTCGCGACTGGCTCGCCGCCGAGGAACTGCCGCCCAAACAGGTGCTCGACTGGGATCGCTGGCTCGGCCCCGCGCCCTGGCGTCCTTACCACTCCTCCTACGTCACCGGCGGCTGGCGCAACTTCTACGACTTCCATGGCGGCGGAATCCTCGAATGGGGCTCCCACACGGTCGACCTCTGCCATTGGGCCGCCGACTACGACGACACCCAACCGGTGGAGTACGAGCCCGTCGGCACCAACGTCGGCCCCTACCAAGTGAACTGCCGCTACGCCAACGGCGTGAAGCTCGTCATGCGCGACAACGCCTGGGACGGCGCTCTCAAGACCGGCTCCTGCAGCTTCCGCATTGAAGGCGACAAGGGCTGGGTCGAGACCGGCGACGCCACCAGGATCGAGTGCTCCGACAACATCCGCCCGCTGCTGCGGCCCACGGAGTCGGCCGCCCTCGCGCTGGAAAACCACGTAAAGGAACTGGTCCGCTGCATCAAAACGCGCCAGGCCACCAGCGCCAGCGCCTCCGCCGCCGCCAATTCCCACGTCACTTGCCATGCGGCCTTCATCGCCTATCAGCGCGGCAAGACGCTTACCTGGGACACCACGAAGCACGAATTCACGAACGACGAGATTGCGAACCGGATGCGGTCCCGCGCCCTGCGCGAGCCGTGGCGAGTCTGAACGAAGGAGACACACCATGCAGCAACCTACACAACCCGCGCCGGCAGTACCCGCCGCCAAGCCGAAGCCGCCTGAGCCGCCGCCCGAGTTCCAGGAAGGCGCCATTGCCACCATGGACGCCGCGGGCCTCCTCCGCATCGTCAGTGACGCGAAGTCCACTGAGTTTCAGAAGGCCAAGTCCTGCGTGCGGCTCGGCGAACTCGGAGCCAAGGAAGCGATTCCCGTGCTTGCCTCGCTGCTCGGCGACGAGCACCTGAGCGTCTACGCCCGCTACGGCCTGGAACCGATGGCCGACCCGTCCGCCGACGACGCGCTCCGCGCTGCCCTCACCAAGCAGAAGGGGGTGCGCCTGATCGGCGTCATCAACTCCATCGGCAAGCGCCGGGATGCCAAGGCAATCCCGGCCCTCGTCAAGTTCATGCACGGCCCCGACGTCGACCTCGCCCGCGCGGCGGCGTCGGCCCTGGGCTGCATCGGCGGCGAAACTTCCGCCAAGGAGCTACAGGCAGCTCTCTCCAAGACGACCGGCACGACGCGGGCGGCTGTCGCCGACGCCTGCCTGGTCTGCTCGGAACGGCTGTTAGCCGAGGGCAAGCGCGACCAGGCCCTCGCCTTCTATGCCGCGCTCAGCGCCACCGATCTACCCAAGCCGGTGCGCCTGGCGGCCATGAGCGGCATCATCCGGGAAGAGACCCTTTCCGTGAAGCCGCGCTAAGCCAGCAAACCCTCGATCGAACCTCAGCCGCCCCCGCCCATCCATGGTGTGGGGCGGCTGAATGTTTTTGGAGCCCACTCCTCACTGCCCTGCCCTGTTCTTCCACCGCGGCTGAACCGGAGCACGTGGGTCGCTCCTCGCCGCCAAGCTGGAGTGCAGGCGCTTCGAGGGCACATAGGCGAGGTACTGCATCTCCCGGCGAGCGTCCTCCGGCCCGGCTTTGGACAACGCCGCAATGGGCGGCCGGCCCACCTGATACTGCCAGTCCAGCCGAACATAAGAGTCCTTACCGGTGGCCGCATCAAGCGCCAAAGGCACGCCATTCTCGACGCTCAGCAAATAGCGGCCAGGCGCCAGGGTCAGAGCAAAGAAGTGACCCTGCTTGACCTCAGCGGCCACCGACCCGCCGCAGGACACAGCAATCCACGACCGCGCCTCCGTCTCCCGACGGGCATACACGTAGACTCGCGCCGGGTCCTCCGCCAAGCCAGGGAGCGACGCAGCGAGGAGCAGGCACACCAAAGCTTTCGGCCGGAAAACCATGCGTCCATCCTGGCACCCTGCCCCGGGAGTCGTCCAGTTCAGCAGGCGGCGGACTACCGCTGGCTCGCTTCCCCAGCCACCACCCGCCGGATAAACTCAGCCGACCGGTTTCTGGGCACGGTCAGGGTATTCCAGCGGTCGCAGCCCAGGTGCTTCGCCAGCAGGACAATCTGCCCGACATGATAGGAGTAGTGCGCGATCTGCCGGTTGATCGCCTGCATCACGGAATGGGGTTCGCCTCGAATGGTGATGGTGCGCGACAGGTCTTCGTCCGAGAGTGGCTCCAGCGCCTGGAAGAGTTGGGCCCAGCCCTCCTCCCACGCCTGCATCAACGCTGCCCGCGTTTCCGGAGGATTCTCAAACTCTGTGTCCCGGTTCCGGCTTGGCTTCTCGCCGTCGGAGGTCAGGAAATCCGACCAGCGGGATCGCATGTTGCCGGCCATGTGTTTCACCACGATGGAAATGGAGTTCGCCTCCGAGTCGAGCACGGTGAATAACTGGTCGTCCGCGACCTGGTCCATGGCGCGCTCTGCCAGCTTCTTGTAATAGCGGAACAACTCCAGAGATTCCTTGAGATAGGAGGTGGTGAATTCCAGGGCCATCCCACTATTCTAAGGTCGGCACGGCTTCACCTTGGCGCCGGCTCGACTCCGAACTTCGGCGGCTTCGCTCCATCGGCGACCTTCGCCGCCGCCGCGTACGTCAGCCGGATCACCTTCTCGAACTTCGGGAAATTCAGCTTCTCCACCGTGTCCGACGGCTCGTGATAGCCGGGATGGAAGCCGCCGAACAGCCAGACCGCCGGGATGCCCTCCGCCAGGAACGGCAGATGATCGCAGCGGAACAACGCATTTAGCGAATGGTCCCGATCGAACTTCGTGTCCAGCACCAGCCCGGCGCCGCGATTCTCCTCTTGGATCACCTTCAGGAGATCGGCGCTGTACATGGCGCCTACCAGGTTCAACTCGTTGCTCGTATCCGCAGGGATCTTCAGCACTCCTTCGCTCTGCGGGATGTGCGCCTCGTCGCGGCCGATCATGTCCAGGTTCAACACCGCCCGCGTTCCGGCGAGCGGCCGCAGGGGATGCGCCGTGTAGTAGAACGAGCCCAGCATCAACTGCTCTTCCGATCCGAAGACGACAAACAGCAGGCTCCTCTTGGGACGCTGCCCGCTGGCCGCAAACATCCGCGCCAGCTCCATCACCGCCACGGTGCCGGACGCGTTGTCGTTGGCGCCCGCGTAGACCTTGCCGTTCTGCGTACCCAGGTGGTCGTAGTGCGCCGTGATCAACACTGTCTCCGACTTCAATACCGGATCCGAGCCCTCCAGTAGTCCGGCCACGTTCAACGAGACGCCGCGGTGCATCTCCGCATTGCCGCTGGCCAGCTCGATCCTCGTATCCGGCAGGTCTGCGGATTGCGGCCGCAACCCCGCCTCGATCGCCCGTTGCCGGTCAGCGGGCTGGGCGAGCAACTCCGCGAGCGCCTCATCCGAGATGGAGAACACCGGGATCTGCGAGTCGTCGTCCAGCGACTGCGGCGGAGCATTCGCCCGCAGCGGCTGTCCCTGCGTGGTTCCGCCAGGCGTTGGCTCGAGTAACCCGCGATGGCTGCGCACGGGCTCACTCGCAACCAGCACCGCCAGAGCTCCATGCCGCCGGGCATTGGCGACCTTCGTCGTGCGGCCCGCATGCAGCGTATGCCCCGTTCCGTTGAACACCGCCCGGGGATCGTCTTCCTTCGGCTCGTGATCGAAGATCAGGACGATCTTGCCCTTCGCCTCAATCCCGGCATAGTCGTCGTAGCCATACTCAGGGGCCGTGATGCCGAAGCCCGCGAAGACCACCGGACTCGGACCGATGCGCACGTCTCGGCTGAACGCGCCCGTGAAATCCGCACCCGGCGTCCATTCCTTCCGGACCCCGGCGCGTATCATCCGCAACGCCCGCTTGCCCGAATCGGTCCGGTAGGCGACCAGCGGAAACTCCTGCAGATACGAGCCTCCAGCCCCGGGCGCGAGCCCGCTTCGTTGAAAGTCGGCGGCGATGTAGCGAGCCGTAATCTCCGCCTCGTGACTCAGCGACACCCGGCCGGCCAATGCGTCGGAGCACAGGAATTCGAGATCGGCCCGCAACCGGAGGCTTTGCGGGCTCTGACCCGCCAGTTCCAACGTCAGGCAGGCAGCAAGGATCGCGAGGCGCATGGATCAATTCTGACGCATCTGCATTAGGCTGACCCGCTGGGCCGGATGAAGTACAGTACGTAGGCATTCAGGTCGCGGATCCCAAACTGGCGCGCGTGGTAGAACGTGTCGTTAATGCCCTCTTCAAACCCGGCGCCCGCAGTCCCCGCTGCCAAGCCCAAGCCGCCTGAGCCGCCGCCCGAGTTTCGGGAGGGCGCCATCGCCACCATGGACGCTGCGGCCCTCAACCGCAGATGGCCGATCCGTCCGCCGACGATGCCCTCCGCGCCGCCCACTCCAAACTGAAGGGCGTCCGCCTGGTCGGCGTCATCAGCTGCATGGGCAAACGCTTCGATGCCAGAGTGGGCCCCGCGCTCGTCAAAATGATGCACGGCCCCGACGCGGCATCGCCCGGGCCGCCGCGGCCGCCCTCGGCAGCATCGGCGGTGAGGCTTCCGCAAAAGACCTGAAAGCAGCGCTTTCGAAGACGACAGGCATGACAAGGGCGGCGGTGGCGACACTCAGCGAATAGCGACCTGGCTTCAACTGGAGAGCGAAAAGGTACCCTGCTTCAGTTCGGCCACCACGCTGCCGCCACAGGAGGCAGCAGTCCATCGGCGCGCCTCGGTCTCCCGCGGGGCATAGACAAAGACTTGCGCGGAGTCCTCTGCCCTGCCGGGCAGCGGCACAATCAGGAAGTCGACGGCCAGGGCCGCCAACCGGAGTGTCATTCGTTCATCGTGGCGCTGCCGCCCGCTCGCCCCTAGGGCACCTGGTAGCTGCCAACCTCCTGCCAGCCCGAATCCCTCTGAAGTTGATCCATGGAACGCAGAAAGAGCTTGTTAGCGCCGCTCATACCGGGTTTGAGTGTCAAAGGGAAATTCAAGGCCAACGTGTCCGGGGAGTCTGAGACGAAGGCAGTGGAAATATCGAGCGAGCACGCTGAACTGTCTAGCGCCAAACCGGGCACGCCCAGCCGCGCAGGCCCTAGGAAGAAGCCGGTATCGGATGAGTACAGCCAGAACGATTCAGCCGCCCGGTCATAATGCACCAGGCAGAAAGGCCGGTTGCCGCCGCTGGGGTCGACCGCGATCAGGAACTGGTTCCAACCGGATGGCATGCCTGCGTAATTTGTACCCTTCTGGCTAAACGTCAGATTGAACCTCTGATTGGAAGGGCCGCCGGAGAACGGATTCGCAAAGGGCACCGGGTTGGCTATGGCAACCTGTGTCCAAGTCCCATGCTCCGTCCAGCCCGTATCCCGTTCCTCCATGTCCAGCGCCCGCAGATACATCTTCCGGGCGCCTGTCGCTTTGAACAGGAGGTTCAAGCTCAGCTGAAGCCTTGCTCCGTTGGTCGACACCCTTGACACCCCCGTGGCCAGCGCGCAAGCGGAACCCTGCAGCGCAGCCGAGGCGACACCCGGCTGGACTGGCCCCTGAAAGTACCCGGCCACATCGGAGTAAAGCCAAAAAGCCCCGCCCTGCACGTCATAGTGAACAAAGCAGAAGGACTCTCCACCTCCATCGGGCGCCACCGCGAACAGCACCTGCACCCAGCGCAACGACTGAGCGCCTCGTGCGCCTTGAAAGACCGCTTCAAATACGCTGTGATAGGCCTGTCCATCGTGAGGCGTGATGCCAATGGTCCTGGTGCCTTCCGCGGCGCTGACAAACGTGGCGGTGATGTTCAGCGGTTTTGTGATTGTGACGGTCTGAACACTCAGCGGTCCGGCCAGATCTCCGCCGAAGGCGCTGAAGCTGGCAACCGCGGACGGGATCGCTGAGATCACTACCTGCGAGCCTGCGTCAAAATAGCCATCGCTGGATGTGCCGCCGGCCAGCGGCACCGCGGTGACGGTCCCCATTCCCGAAGCCGGCGCCGCGGCAACATCCACACGGTATTGAGTCTTGAAGCTCGCGGTAAATGTAGCCGGCCCGGACGGAACCGTGATGGTGTGCGTCGCCGCGCCGCCATCGCTCCAACTGGAAAATACCTGCCGCACACCAGACCCAGTCGCCTGCGAGGGCAAAGCGCTTACAGTGTGCGAACTGCCCGGCAGCCATGCGAAGGAGTGTGGCGTCTGGTAGACCTGCCCGTCCACATTCACCTGCAGCTGCGCCGGCGCGGTCGTTACGATGTACCCCGACCCCGGGCACATCGCCAGAGTCGTAAATAGCGGGAGCGTCGTGTCCAGCTCCGCGAACCGGGGTACCGCCGCGGAATCGCTCGCTGAGGAGTTACTGGAGACCGGCGCGAAACCCATCGTCACCTGGGCGGTGCCCAGGCCGACTGAATTCGCGGGAAAAGAGACAAATACGGGGAATTGCAGGAATTCAGTGAGGGTAGAGTTCGCGGACAGCACCTCCCACACCGCTTCCGCGGTTCCGTTGGTGATCGTCAGGGCAGCAACCGGGATGCCGTTCAGCGTGTCCGTCGCCGGCACCGGGGTGAAAGCCCCTGTGGAGGAGGACACCAGCCTGGCCAGTGGCAAATCGTCCGAGTATGTCCTGAGCTGACCGTTTCTGAAGTTGACGGGAGTGGTAGAGACGTAAAGGGTAACACCCGCTGGAAGATTGCTGAAGGATCCACGAATCCTCGTTCCAAATTCCGCCAGGCCGGCCTTATTCATATCGTACGCGGGCGGGAAACTTGGATTGTAGAAGCCCGTCTCCGTGCTGTAGTAGAACCCCGGAGAATTCTGTGGGATCGGAGCCGGCGAGGATTCGAATCCTGTCTCCGCGGCCGTAGTGCGCGGCCTGAACAACGGAGCGGCGCCAAGCTGCTCAGAGAAACGCAGAAATGCGAAACGCTGCTGCTGGACTCCAAGGCAATTGGGAAACTCGACGCCTGTCGGACCACTTAAGATCGTGTCGCCGCTGGCGTCCACGAGCTCGGCTTTCAGAGTCGCCTGCGCATACCCGATAATCGTCGGAGAATTCGCAATGGAAGGCCCCGTGGAAGCCGCCACCGCCTCGATCGGCACCGGCGCGGATTCGGAGGCGTTGCGCAGCAGGGAGGCATCCACCCGGATGTTCGTGATCGTAAACCGGCGCACTCCGCCCGGGCCGGGAGGATCCAGCGGGATGCCCGCGAAGGTGATGCCGTTCGCCGACAGCACCTGAGCCTGGAACACATTGGCGCCGCGCGAACCGCCCACCCAGCCGCAGGCCGCGGCATCCGTCGAGCACGGCAACTGCTGCGCCGGCTGCGGCAGATCGATCAACAGCAGGGATTCCGTGTGAGTGCCCGTGGACCGGCCCGTGTAATTCGTATTGAAATACACGCGGATATCGATCAGGGGCACGGCTTGGCCCACCGGAGTCGGCGTGCCGCCCGTGCAGGCAATTTCCAGGTCCCCCGCAAGAGCCGTGATCTCCGAAGTGTTCAGACGCGGTACCGCCGTGGAATTGGCGACGCATTGGAGAGCCCCATTCTGTCCAGACACCGACAGAATCGTGCCGAATATTAGCCCAGCCACGCGGCAGCCCTGCCGCAAGCCAGCCGGAATCTCATGCCTTGCGTTCATTGAGCACCACCAGAAATGGATCATTGCACCTCGCGTCGACCAGGCGCGAGCAATAGATCTAAGATAGTACGCCACGGCGACGGCTGCAAATCCAAATCCATCCATATATGACGGAATGGATAATGTATATACTCGCCAATTAGCGGACGGCTCAAGCCTGATGCCCAGTTGAAGTGAGCGATTCGAGATCGGCCCTCAAGCGGCGGTTCGCATGTGCCCTAGGTTGAGCCGCTGGGCCGGATGAAGTACAGCACGTACCCGTTCAGGTCACGGATGCCGAACTGCCTTGCGTGATAGAAGGTGTCGTTGAGGTCCTCTTCGAACTCAATGCTGAACGGGCTCGTGTCGCCGGCCAGAGCCGATTGGGCGGCCTGCAACTGCCTGGCTTTCAGCGTCTGGTAGATCTCGTCGATCCGATCCGTGTGCAGCCACAGACTCACGTCGTGCGGCCCGGACTTGCCATGCAGGTTGAGCATGATCTCGGCCTCGCCCAGCCCGACCATGCCGAAGTTCACCACCTCGTTGTACTCGTAGCGGCCCAGTTCCTGGAAGCCGATGGAAACATACCAGTCGAGCGCCGCCGCGACGTCCGGAACGCTGATCAACGGAACGACGCGCTTCACGGAGCCTACCAGCTTCGCCATCTCCGCGCGGAAGTCCGCTGGCGGCACCGCCTCCGGCTGTTTGGCGCCGGCCGCGTGCAGGCGGCTCATCGCCTCCCGATCGCCGCGCAGCATCGCCATGTTCATCGCGGTCTGCCCGCTCTTGTCGGTGGCCTCCAGGTCCGCTCCGAGTTCTATGAGCAGTTCCAGCAGGTCCCGGCGCTTGCGGTTGATGGCGAAGTGAAGCGGGGTCTGGCCGTTCTCGAAGGGCGACATGCGACGGTCGAGGGCCTCTGGATTCTCTTCCACCAACTTCTGGATGAGCTGTGGGTCGCCAACGGTGATGGCGGAGAAGATGTGGTGCTTCGCACCGCGTTCCAGCAAGAGCGGCAGCACGTCCCGCGGGTTGTCGCCGGGCTCGCACAGGCACGTGGCCCAGCCGATGACATCCATCGCATGGTCGTCGCCGAAGCCGTGGACGTCGCCTCCTGCATCCAGCAAGGCGCGGACGACGTCCAGGCAGCCGCGGGCGGCAGCCCAGTGCAGCGGATAGGTGTCGTCGCCCGTCTCTCGCGCATTCGGGTCGGCACCCCTGGCGAGCAGCAACTGCACCGCGTCCAGGTGTCCACGGACGGCGGTGGCATGCAACCCAGTCGCGTTGTAGCGGCGCGGGTTGCGGGCGGTCACCAGTCCGGGTTCATTGGCGAGCAGGCGGGTGATCACTTCCGTGTCGCCCTGGTCGCAGGCTTCGAAGAACTCCTCAGTGGCCTTCGTTAGCCGAGATTCGACCTCGGCCTTCAGGCTCCGCCAACTGGGGAACCCGTGGTCGCGGGCCACGGCAAGCAGCGCACTGGCCAGCTTCGCGTGCGGATCGGACCGGCGCAGCTCCGTCAGATGTTCCTTGGCCAGCTTTTTGAGGTATTCCAGCGAGGGGCGCTCGGGGAGTTGGGCATTCGGCATAGACACCTTCCTTCCATTTCGTGCCCGGTGTCCGCGTCTCTCGGGCTGGAAGTCAGGGTCTCTGACCTGGCAAAGCACTTGTGGGGTGGGTTCGACCCTTTACGCGGACCGTGGGCCGCCCAAACGGCCTTGCGAAGGATTCTACCATGGCTGGCATTTCCGACATCCCTCTCCCTTTCCCGACTTGACGCGCACGTGGGCCAGGCAGAACAATGGTCGCGGATACCTCATTTTTCCAGCCTCCTCATGCCTACCCGTCGCACTTTTCTGACTACCGCCGCGGCCCTGCCTGCCGCGTTTGCCCAGCAGGGCAGTTTTGCCAGCCGCCGGCCCGCTGCGGCCGATCGAAAGTTCACCAGCGCCGCCGTGGAAGAGACGATTTCGACGGTCAGCAAAGCCATCGCCGATCCTGAGCTTGCCTGGCTGTTCTCCAACTGTTTCCCCAACACGCTGGACACCACGGTCCGCTACAGCGAGAACGGCGGCCAGCCCGATACGTTCGTCATTACCGGCGACATCAACGCCATGTGGCTGCGCGACTCCACGGCGCAGGTCTGGCCGTATCTGCCTCTCGCCTCACGCGACCCGAAACTGAAGTCGCTGCTGCGGGGCGTCATCCGCCGCCAGGCGCAGTGCGTCCAGATCGATCCCTACGCCAACGCCTTCAACTTCGGACCGACGGGCAGCGAGTGGGCCAAGGATCTGACCACGATGAAGCCCGAACTGCACGAGCGCAAGTGGGAGATCGACTCGCTGTGCTTCCCGGTCCGGCTGGCGCACGCCTATTGGAAGTCCACCGGCGACGCGTCGTGCTTCGACGCCGAGTGGCGCAAAGCCGCCGCCCTGACCGTGAAGACCTTCCGCGAACAGCAGCGCAAGACCAACCGCGGACCGTACAAGTTCCAGCGCTCGTCGCCGGTCGCCTCGGACACGATGCCGAATGGCGGCTACGGCAATCCTGCCCGGCCGGTCGGCCTGATCTATTCCGGCTTCCGTCCTTCTGACGACGCCTGCGTCTTTCCCTTCCTCGTACCCTCCAACTTCTTCGCGGCCCAGTCGCTGACGCAACTGGCCGAGATCCATGCGACCGTGCTGTCGGACTCCGCCTTCGCGAGTGAGTGCAAGGCCTTCGCCCAGGAGATCCGCGAGGCGTTGGCCAAGTATGCCGTGGTGGAGCACTCCGTCCATGGCCGCATCTACGCGTATGAGGTGGACGGTTACGGCAGCCGGCTCCTGATGGATGACGCAAACGTGCCGAGCCTGATGTCGCTGCCGTATATCAACAGCGTGGCTCCGCATGACCCCGTGTACCTGAACACCCGGAAGTTCATCCTGAGCTCCGACAACATGTTCTACTACCGTGGCAAGGCCGGCGCCGGGCTGGGCGGACCGCACAGCGGGCTGGATATGATCTGGCCGTTGGGCATCATCATTCAGGCCATCACGACCGAGGACAGCAAGGAGATCGCGGCGTGCCTGGCGACGTTGAAATCGACCCATGCCGGCACGGGCCTGATGCACGAGTCCTTCCACAAGGACGATCCGGCGAAGTACACCCGGAAGTGGTTCGCGTGGGCCAACACGATGTTCGGTGAACTGATCCTGAAGGTCCACCAGACGAAGCCGGGCCTGCTGCGCGGCTAGTCTTTGACAATCTCCATCGACCGGACGAGGCCGTCCCCGAACCGGTAAACGTGCTGGATTGTCGAGTCGGCCAGCAGCTTGCCTTCCTTGTCGTGGACCACTGAGTGGACATCGACAATCAGGGATCCTTGCTCGCCGGCATGGAAGCCAACGGGTTCCACGATGGGGTCGAGCACGGCCCACTGGCGAATCCAGTAATCGCGTACGGCGTCGCGCCCCTGCAGGCGCCCGCCTTCCCAGCCGTTGGGCCAATCGACATCGGGGTGCATCGCAGCGAGAACGGCCTCGATGTCGCGGCGATTGAAGGCCTCATACATCGTCTCTAACCGGGACTGCTCTGTTGCCGGCATGGTGCTCCTGTTTCCGAGGAGTCGACTACATCCCTCTGCCTTGAAGATACCAGGGATAGGCGGCGCTTCCCAACGCGGACCGTTGTCGATACACTGTCCGCTCAGGTGGAGAACTCATGAAACTGGCGGTCTTTGTCTTCATTTCCCTATCAGTTAGCGCGCAACCGGTCTACGATCTGCTGATCAAGGGCGGGCACGTCGTCGATCCGAAGAACAACATCAGCCGGCTGATGGATGTCGCCGTGGCGAACGGGCGAATCGCTGCGGTCGCGCCGAACATTGACCCGGCAACGGCCAAACGCGTGGCTTCCGCGGCCGGGCTCTACGTGACACCGGGCCTGATCGACATGCACGTGCATGTCTATGCGGGCACGGGGCTGAAGTCGTTGACCGGCGACCTGAGCGTGTATCCGGATCCGATCTCGTTCCGCAACGGCGTGACGACCATGGTGGATGCGGGCACGTCGGGGTGGCGGAACTTCCCGGACTTCCGGCAGCGCGTGATCGACCGGGCGAAGACACGCGTGCTGGCGTTCCTGAACATCGGCGCGGTGGGCATGGCGCCAAAGGGTGAGAACAATCCGGAGGACATGGATCCGAATGAAGCGATCCGGGTGACCGAGGAGAACAAGGATGTCATCGTGGGCTTCAAGGTCGCGCACTTCCCGCATGGCGGTTGGCTCGACATCCAGAATGCCGTGAAGGCGGGCAACGCGACGAAGCGTCCGGTGATGGTCGATTTCGGCACTACCGATGCGGACCGGAACATCAGCACCCTGCTGCTGGACAAGCTGCGGCCGGGCGATATCTATACGCATTGCTACTCGGGGCGGCGGCTGGAAGTGCTGCCCGGCGGCAAGTGGAATCCCGTGATGCAGGAGGGGCGGAAGCGGGGTGTCCTGTTTGATCTCGGCCACGGCGGAGCGAGCTTCTACTGGCCGGTGGCGCTGCCGGCGATCCAGGAGAAGTTCTTCCCGGATACAGTGTCGACGGACCTGCACATGGGGAGTATCAATGCCGGCATGAAGGACATGATGAACGTGATGTCGAAGATGCTGGCCCTGGGCCTGCCGGTGGATGACGTGATCCGGTTGTCCACCTGGAATCCGGCGAAGGAGATCCAACGGACGGAGCTCGGCAACCTAGACGTGGGCGCCGAGGCGGATATCGCCGTGCTGCAGGTGGAGAAGGGCCACTTCGGTTTCCTGGACGGCGCCGGAGCGAGGTATCCCGGCACGCAGCGCTTTGTGGCGGAGCTGACGGTGCGGAAGGGCGTCGTCGTCTGGGACTTGAACGGGATCGCGGCGCCGGACTGGAAGGACTACTCGTACGGGAAGACCCTGAAGGTATTCGCACAATGAGGTGGAGCAGACTGATGGCCACGCTGTTGTGCGCGGCGAACCTGGTCTGCGCCGCTCCGGGATTGGTGGACCCGCAACAGGGTCTCATTGCCTATTGGCCGGAAGCCAACGGGAAGACTGTCGGACTGCTGAAGGAGTTGGGCGTCAAGACGCTCATCTCGACAACGCCGGAGGCGGCGACTGCCGCGAAGGCGGCGGGCATGACGCTGCTGTTCGAGGCGTCGGCGGGCGGATCGATTGAGGCGCTGGCGGCTGCGCTGGAGACGGCCAAGGCGGCGGGCTACGCGGGCGCGGCGGTCCAGGCGGTGGGCGAAGCGGCGGCATTCCAGGCGTTCGTGAAGGCGCAGGCGGGCTTCGTCGCGGTGGTCTACCTGAAGCCCGAGCAGCTCGGCTGGGCTGTGGCGCCGGCTTTGGCGGTGTTGCGGAGCGGGGTGTGGCCCGGGATTGCGCCGCGGGATCCGGGTGCGTCCGGAGCTACCGAGGCCGTGTGGCTGAACGCGAACGCCTCGCTGGTGGCGTATCTGCGGGCGATGTACCCCAACCGGCCGGCGGTGCTCGGCTACCGGCCGGACAAGGATGCGGGCGTACCAGAGACTAGGAGTCTGCCGCCTCGGGCAATGGAGGTTGTGCTGGCGGACGCGTACGCGGCGGGGGGCTATGTGGTGCTGTCCGTCCCGGAGAGTTTCCGGAAGGGCCTGCTGGCGGGCGAAGCGCGGATGACCTCCGGCTGGAAAGAACTGGCGAAACTGGCGGCGTTCCAGGCGGCCCACCGGGAGGTGGTGCAGAAGCCGGGGTACGCCCGAACGCTGGTGATCGCGGGCGACCTGGAGCAGTCCGGCGAGGTTCTGAACCTGGCGTACCGGCGCAATCTCTGTCCACAGGTGGTGGCGGCGTCCCAGGTGCCGGCGCTGTCCCCTGCGCAGGTCGATGTGGTGGTGGCGGCGAATGTTCCTTTGCCGGCCCCCGTGATTGCGAACCTGAAGCGGTTTGCGGCCGCGGGCGGCACGGTGCTGGCGGCTCCGGCGGAGGGGGACAAGACGCGGTGGTGGACGGGCGGCCGGAAGATCGAGTCAGAGGAGGAGCGCGACAAGTACGCGCTGGGGCGCGGGCTGGTGTATGGCTATCATGACCCGGTGCTGGACCCGGGCACCTTCGCGCTGGATCTGAAGGACGCCTATGCGGAGAAGAGCGCACCCACGGACGGGCCGAAGAACCTGGATGTGCGGCTGTGGGCGGCGGACACGATCCAGGTGGTGCTGCACCGGACCGGGCCGAAGCAACTGGCGGCGGTGCTGACCTCATATGGCAATCCACCCAACCACGACTTCCTGATCAGCTTCCGGGGGCGGTACCGCAGCGCGTCGATGATCGACCCGGCGCGGCCGGAGAAGCAGCCCCTGACGCTGATGCCGAGGACGGGCCGGATGGAGATTAACTTGAAACAGGCGGGCCGAAGCGCCATTATCTACCTAGAGGAGCTTGGGCGATGACTACTTCCCGACGGGAGTTTCTAGCCTCCGCAGCCGCTGGGACTCTGCTGCGACAGGCGCCATATTTCGGCCTGCATTCCTTCATTGAGGCCAACCCGAAGGCAGTGTTCATCCGACGGACGAAGGTGCCGCAGAAGATGGACTCGGCGCGCAAGCTGCAGGAGGGCCTGCAACTGGCTCGTGAGATCTTCGTGCCGAAGCCCGAGGGCGGGATTCCGATCAGCCACAAGATCCTGCTGAAGCCGAACATCACGAGTGTACGGAGCCGGCGGCCCGATGTGGACAACTGGGGCACGGGCACGGATCCGGACTTCTACGAAGGCCTGATCCTGGGGCTGAAGGAGCTGGGCCTGAAGCGGTTCCACTTTGCCGAGGCGAACCTCTACTACGGCTGGCACTACCGCGGGTTCATGGACATTCACCAGCGGCATGGGGTGCGATCGAATGAGCCGGAGCAGCGGTTCGACACGAAGCGGAAGAACCCGGACGTGGTGTGGAGCACGGTGCCGGACGCGGTGGTCTATAAGAGGATCCCGCACTTCGCTCCGACGAACGAGAGCGATACCTGGCTGCTGAACATCGCCAAGTGGAAGGGCCACAGCATGTGCCTGACCCAGTCGGTGAAGAACGAGCAGGGCCTGGTGGTGCTGCCGTATGTGCGGTTCTGTCCGGGCTGGTCGATGGTGACCGGCTGTCCGGACCACATGAAGGAGAACATCGCACAGAACGTGGAGCGGCGGGTGGAGACCTTCTTTGAGAACCACCGGCGGATCGGGTATGAACGGTACAACGTGCCGGAGGAGCAGAAGGTCTCGCCGATCGCGCAGGAGATCTGGGCGCACAAGACCTGCGACAACCAGAGCGTGCTGAAGACGGGCCTGTCGATGATTGAGGGCATCTATGGCCGCGATGGGGACGGCTTCGATATCGGCAACGACTACCTGACGAACCTGGTGATGTTCGGCAAGGACAAGTTCCGGCTGGACCTGATCGGGCTGTGGCTAGGCGGGCATGAGCCGGGGAATGTTCACCTGTACCGGATCGCGAAGGAACGCGGGCTGTCGGATACGTTCAATCCGTGGGACGTGCCGGTGTATGAGTGGGTGGACGGGCGGGCGGTGCCCCGGAAGTTGAGCGACTTCCCGAGGACTCCGCTGAAGAGCCCGTACCTGGTGAAGGCCGGCGAGGAGATGCTGCACCTGACGGCGGAGCGGTTCGACTACGACAAGTACAAGGTGTGAGGGGGTGCCAGACCAGGGGGTCCGGCGCGGACGAGGGCGTCCGCCCTCCTCCGGGGTTGGCTGCGGTGGGCGGTGCTTGGTGCTTGACCGGGCAGAGGCTTGACTGCGATCCGTTCTACGACTGAGGGGGCCAGACCAGGGGGTCCGGCGCGGACGAGGGCGTCCGCCCTCCTCCGGGGTTGGCTGCGGTGGGCGGT